>NZ_JBVHUJ010000009.1:0-369463 GCF_055565415.1 Streptomyces sp. NPDC028711
GCGCGCGTCCTCCTCCGGAGGAACGACGCGGCGGACCTACGGCCCGCTGGCACTGGACTCGTCCCGAGTCCTGACTCCGGTCCACTCCGTGGCCCTAGGTGACTGGGTCGATCCATCCCCTCTCAAGTGGCGGTGAGAGTGTCGGCCCACTCCGTGGTCCAACCCTCTCTCCTCTTCAAGTCGATTGTACTGGTAGCGCGCCCAAACTCGCAGGAAAACAAGCAAGTTCAGCGACTGACGGCTGGTTAGTTGTTGGGGTCTCACACCAGAGTCCACTCCGTGGCCTCCGACGATGGCTGGCTAAAAGGGTGGGGGTGGGTCCCACGTCACGGTCACCCGCCGGCCTCGATCGGGTGACTGGGTCGGACTGGGTGGTGCCACCCTACTCTGACCCGCTAGCCTTGTCACAGAATTGAAGAAACGGGTGATCGGCAAATTCCGCCCCCACCCCTACAGTCTCGAGCCCTCGGGTTCCGATCTTGGCCACCGGGCCCGGATCGGTGGCCAAGGTGGGCCGAGGAGGGAACGACGATGCGCAGCGAGCTGGCTCCGGCGATGAGCGACGACTGGTCGTGGCTGTACGACCATCAGCCGCAGGCGGTCGAGGCTGTCCTGAAGGTGTACACCCCGGGTCCTGGGTCCCGTCGAAGGCGGCATGCCGCACAGATCCATCTGGCCCCTGGGCTGGGCAAGACCAGGATCGGCTTCATGGTCGGGGACCGGGTGGCTCGGCAGGGCGGGATGTTGTTCGCCGTTCCCACGCGCGGGCTGCTGGAGCAGACGTACTGGGCGGCCCGGGCCGCCGGGCGTAGCGGGCCGGTGATCGCCGTCTACGCGGACCGTGACGCGGGGCTGGTGGGGATGGAGCACGCGGGGGTGCGTGTGACCACGAGTCCGCGGGTCCTGGCGCAGCTCGTGCACCACTTCCGGGCGGCCGGTCAGCCGTACACGGTACTGACGACGTACGCGAGCATCGAGACGGTCATCGCGGCGCACAAGCTGCGCGAGGACCGCGACGGGCTCGCCCCGTTGCCTGAGTGGAACCTGCTGGTGGCGGACGAGGCGCACCATACGGAGACGTCGAAGCAGTGGGGGCGGATCAACTCGAACCGGCTGGTGCCCGCTGTGCACCGGCTGGCGATGACCGCGACGCCGAGGCTCATGGGCGCGGTCAAGCGGGATGCTCGCGGTCGGCGGGTGGTCACGCCGGCGGTGCAGATGTCGGAGAAGCTGCACGGGCCGGTCGCCTACCGGATGGGGCTGTCCGAGGGGCAGCGGCGGGGGAAGCTCGCCCGCAGCCAGGTGGTCGTCGCGGAGGTGGACGAGGCGCGGCTTCGGGATCTGGTCGCGGAGCGCGGCCGCGGGCACGAGGAGGTGCAGGCGGAGCTGTTGGCCTCGGCGGTGGGGGCGACGCTGCGGGCGGCCGGGAAGTACGGGTGCCGTCGGCTGTTGACCTATCACCGCACGGTGGCCGGGGCGGTGGCGGCGGCCGAGGTGATGCCCGAGCAGTCGCGGCTGCTGCACGATCAGGGCACGACGGCGCCACGCCGGGTGTTCGCCGTGGCGCTACACGAGGACGTCCCTGCCGGGGAGCGGGCACAGGTGCTCGAAGCGCTCGCGGCGGGCACCGACTTGGACGGCAACGAGGTGGACCTGGTCGTCGTCTGCTCGGTGCGGGTGCTCAACGAGGGCATCGACGTGCCTGCGGTGGACGCTGTCGCCCTGGTCGAGCCGCGCCGGGCGCAGCACGAGCTGTTGCAGATCGCCGGGCGGGCTCTGCGGTTCGACCGGGGCAATCCGGGCAAGACGGCGTCGATCATCGTGCCGGTGCTGCACCTGGAGGGGCCTGCCGACGAGGAGATGACGACGGCCGACTGGGACTCGGTGACCAACGTGCTGCGGGCGGTGGAGTCCTACGAGCCCGACGGCGGAGCGGAGTCTGCGGAGTCGACCAGCCGGTCGCCGCACTCGGTCCTCACGGACGCTGAGGAGCGGCGGCGGAGCGAGGAGCGCGCGCGGGAGCTGAAGCAGATGCTCAAGCTGACGCGGCAGCGCTCGCAGCGGGTCGTGGTGGACTGGCTGAGGATCACCGTGGTCGGTGATCCGGCGAGCTGGGACATCGAACAGGTGATGCAGGCCGCGACCGCCTACCAGGCCAAGAACGGGCATCTGAAGGTGCCGCCGGACTGGGAGGAGGGCGGCGTCCGGCTCGGGGTGGAGCTGGACAAGCTGCGACGCAAGGCGCGTGCGGACAACGATGATCTGACGCGTCTGGCCGGGGAGATGGGGAGTGAGGAGGCCGCGCGCAAGGAGTGGATGGAGCGCGGGCCGCGTGTCCATCCCGACCTGGTGCGCTACCTGGCCGAGCGGGGTTTTGTGTGGGAGCCGCGGGCGGACGGGCGGGCCCTGTTCCTGGCGGCCGCCCAGTCCTACGTCCAGGCGCACGGGCATCTGCTTCCCCGTGGGGGCGAGACCGTCGACGTCGACGGCGAGGAGGTGGCTCTCGGCGCCCTGCTGGCCGAACGGCGCCGACCGGGCGTCGAGGACGCGGAGCTCGACAGGATCGGGGCACTACCGGCTACTGAAGGGATGCCGCGGCCGGCCACCTGGGCGTGGCGGGTCCCCGAGGGCAGGCCGTGGACGGCCGCCTGGCACCGTCAGCTCGTACGCCTTGAGCGGTTCAAGAGCGAGGGTGGGACGCGGGCCGAGCTCCTGCGCGGAACGCGGGTCTACCGCGGTGAGGACCTCGGGACGTGGCTGCGCGAGCAGCACGTGCGGTGGCAGGAGTTGCACGAGGAGCAGCGGGTAGAGCTGGGCAGGCTGCGCATGGGGCCGGCGACGGGGGACGGGCGCATGGCTTCAGAAGTGCCCCAGGCGCGGCGCGGCCGCAAGGAGCGGCTGATGGAGATCGTGATCGCCGCGCAGCGGCACATCGCCGAGGCCGGTCCCCTGGTCGACGAGGCGGGACAGATCCGGGTGGCGGCCGACTACCGGCCGGAGGTGAGCGGGCGCGAGGTACAGCTCAAGAAGCGGCTGTACGCCGCACGCGACAGGTACGCCAGCTACCCGCCGGACTTGCGGGCCCTGTTCTCTGGCCTCGGCCTTCCGTGGGCCGAGGCGTCAGGAGAGGCACCCGGACTGAACTGTAAGGATTTGTAAGGCGCTCCTTCGTTTTGTGCATATTCCCATGTCAGGGCATGCCGCCATTCTGTAAGGCCCTCCAGTACCGCGAGGAGGCGCCGCAGCCAACACTGGAGGTTGGCAGCAGGGCATTCGACGGGCTGTTGTTCCGGGAAACCGTGACTCGCTGGCCGCCTGGGGGCCGCACCTGCATGCTCGTCGGCAACGACACGCCGGGGAGGAAACCCATGCCGCAGATCGACCAGCGCGAAGCGCTCGCACGCTATGAGCAGGAACGTGCCGAGGAGCGGCGCCGCCGGCAGGAGAGAGAACAGGAGCTCTGGGAGCGGATCATCGCCGCGGCTCCGTTCGCCTTAACCGTGCGGACGGACGCCCGCTGCGTGGTGGACGCCCCTCTTCGGCACGCTGCAGCAGCCATCGACCTGCTCACCGGCGGCCGTCGGCAGCACCCGGCTGGCCGGGCGCTCTGCGAAGGCATCATCCACACGCACCTCATGTCCCTGAGTGAACCGGTGGACACCCACGCGACGTGCCACCGCTGCGTCCACGCCGCAGCGGTGGCCCGGCCCGCCGACGGGCCCGAACCACCGACCAAGAGGGAGCGCCGGGAGCTCGAGAGAGTCGAGGCCGGGGCCGTGTTCACCGTCGAGCACACCGAGGTGCCCGAGATCCGGGACACCAGCGAGCAGAGCCGGAGCCCCGGCGGAGACCAAGGCCGGAAGGTGACCGCCGTGATGAACCGGCTGTGCGCCCGGGGGTGGGTCGAACCTGACGCCGAAGCAACCGGTTCCCTGCGGGGCGGCCACGGTCGGCTATGGAACCTGACGAGCCTCGGAGCCGCCGCGCTCGCCATCCCCGCAGTACCCCGGTGGGTGGAAGCTACGCCGAGCGCTCCACCACAGCAAGGAGCGGACTGGCACTGAGCGGCGAGGGGCCGTGTCTGCGGGGCGCGGTCGGCGTTGTGCAGCAGGGGCCGGACCCGTCCCTGCGCCCGAGCAAGAAGGAGTCGCCGATGGGCCGCATCAAGGCGGGCAAGCCGCGCCGACCGCGTCCGGAGGTCCGCACGGAGCCGCCGTTCATCGTGATCGGCCTGGACGGGCCGGCGCTCGCACTGGCGTGAGATGAGAACGCGGACCAGGCCCTCGCCGAGCACGGCGACAAGCTCGTCATCGTCGCGCCCGCCCAAGAGCAGGCCCGCGTGCTCTTCAGCGACCTCGCGGCCGAGACGCCCCGCGTCGGTACCCGCGACCTCATGGTGAGCGACGCCGCCCAGTGGTGCGGCTCCCGCTCCGACTACCCCGGCAGATTTCTGGCCTGTCTCCGGACCACGGACGACAACCCGGACGAGGACATCGTCCTCTACCGGGCCTTCATCCGCTCCATGGGACTGGAACCGGTCATCTGAGCAGGGGCCTGCCAACATCGTCCGGAAGTAAGTAGTCCCAACAGCAGGCAAGTTGACGGTCCGCCGCCTACGATCGCGTCATGACGATCGCGCTGGAGGTCCCGCCCACTTCCGTCACCCTGCGGTTCCTGGCGCTGGAGATCACCGGCCGCTGCCAACTCACCTGCCCCGCGCTCTGCTACGCGGGCTCGGGACCGACCCAGGACCACGGCAGCATGACCGAGGACGACTGGAACCGGACCATCGACGAGGCCGTCGCCCTCGGCGTCAAGGACATCCAGCTCATCGGCGGCGAACCGACCCTCCATCCGGCGTTCGCCCGGATGCTGCAGCGGGCCGTCGACGCAGGCCTCCGAGTCCGGGTCTACAGCAACCTGCTCCAGATCCGCAGCGAGCACTGGCGGCTCTTCGAGCACCCCAACGTAAGGCTGGCCACGACGTATCACAGCACCGTCGCGGCCGAGCACGACGCGGTCACCGCCCGGACCGGGTCGCACAAGGCGACGCTCGCCAACATCGCCGAGGCCGTCAGGCGCGGCATCAGGCTGAAGGTCGCCATCCTCGACAAGGATGACCATGAGCGCGCTGAGCGTGCCCGCGCCGAGATGCAGGCCCTCGGCGTCCACGAGGTCCAGGTCAGCCAGGTGCGGGCCGTCGGCAACGCCGCGGGCACCACGATCCCCTCCACCGCATCGCTGTGCGGGCGGTGCGGGGACCAGAAGGCGGCCGTCCTCCCGAACGGCAGCGTGTCGGTATGCGAGATGGGCCGGTTCCTGACCGCGGGCAGCGTCAAGGACACGAGCCTGGCGTCGGTGCTGGCCAGCGACCGGTGGGCCGAGGTGAGAGCGAGCATCCCGCGCCGCGCCGGGGCAGCCCTGTGCCCTCCCGACTGCGCGCCGAACGACGACAGCTCGTGCGGACCGGACAACTCCGGGCCGTGTGGCCCGGCCGACGATTCCTGAGCTTCGACCGAGCGGACACGGAAGGACGCGCAGGGACTTGGACCTGGACTGGGAGAGCCACGCACGCCGTCTAGCCGACGGGCACCTCCGGCCGGAGTCGCCGTGGTGGAAGCCGGTCGCCTTCACGCCCCGGCACCTGTTCGTACCGAACTGGTGGGAGCGGGACATCAACGGCCGGGTGGCCCGCAACGGGCCCGCCGACCCCGAAGCCTGGTTCAAGGCCGCCTACCGCAACCAGACCCTCGTCACCCGGATCGGCACCGACCACGCCGACCAGGTCGAGCCGGGCACGGTGGTGCCGTACGGCAGGTGGCCGACCTCGTCCTCGACCCTGCCCAGCCTGATGGCCACCATGTACCGGCACGCGATGCTCGCAGACGGCACGCGCACCCTGGTGACCACCGGTACCGGATACGGCACCGCTCTCGCCTGCAGGCGCCTGGGTGACCAGCTCGTGACGAGCGTGGACGTCGACCCCTACCTCGTGGAAGTCGCGACCGACCGGCTGGCCGGCATCGGCCTGCACCCGCGCACCGCCGTCTGCGACATGACGGGGACGCTACCCGGCGACGTCGACCGCATCGTGTCCAGCGTCTCCGTCCGGCCCGTGCCCGTCTCATGGCTGACCGCGCTGCGCCCCGGGGGCCGGCTGGTCACCACCATCACCGGCACCGCGATGATCCTCGTCGCCGACAAGACGCCGGACGGCGGTGCCCGCGGTTTCATCGCCTCCGACCAGGCCACCTTCATGCGCACCCGCCAGGGCGACGACTACGAGGCCGCCTCACCGTCCGCCGAGGTGTGGAAGGCCGCCGACGAGGACGGGGAAAGGTCGCTCAGCCGCTACCCGCTTACCTACGTCCCGGACTCCTGGGCCGTACAGGCCACCCTGGAACTGGAAACGCCCGGCATCGAGCACCGCACCGAGCAGCACGAAGACGGCGGGCGCACCGTGTGGATGGCCCACCCCGATGGCTCCTGGGCCCGCGCCAGCGCCAAGAAGTCCCGAGACCTGCCCACGGTCCACCAAGGCGGGCCCCGCCGCCTGTGGGACCTGCTGACCGACATCCTCGACCGCCTCATCATCGGCGGCGAGCTGCCCGTGAACGGAGCCCGCGTCGGCATCACCCCCGACGGCGAGACCACACTCTCACGCGGCCGGTGGTCGGCCACCCTGTAGGCATCTGGCTGGCCACCGCCCCTCGCTCCGCCGCGCGGTCAGCTCATCACTCGATCGGGTGTATTCGACCCAGGGGCACGGGGGTGCCGGTATTCACTGCCAGGCTGGACAAGAGCCCTGGTGGCGCAGCATGAATGGAGAGGTCGGGCGGTTGAGTCGGTACACGCTCATGGACTACCCGGCGTTCTTCGTGCCCGGGGATCCGCCGCGGACCGGTCGCTTCAGGTTCTGGCGTCCGGCCGCGACGATGGGACCGGCCGACCAGCTCACCGTGCCGGAAGGGGCGCGCCTGGGCGAGGGCACCACCATGATTGTGCGCTGGTCCGGCGGCAAGGCCAAGACCGGCAGCGTCCCGTACTACACCCTCGCCTTGGAGGACGCCTGGCCGCTGCTGGTGCACTGCCGCACCCACGACCGCGGCCACGAGGCCAACCAGTTCTGGGGGGCCGCAGCCCTGCTGGCACTGCAGCTGGTGGCCGACGGCCGGCTGGAGCCGACGCTCACCGCGCACGGCTACGACGCGTGGAAGACCACCGGCCTCGGACCGTGGCAGGAAGAGTTCGACGCGCTGCTCGCGGCTATGCCTCCCGAAGCGCACGCCCGCGGGTTCTCGCATTCCTCCCCGGGGTTGGGGCCGTCCATGAGCGACCCTGGTCATCTGCTGTCCGCGTATCTCGATGCGATGGCCGACTACCTGCCCCGCTCCCCCGGCGCCGCGGTGGCTACCGGCCAGGTGGCGTTCGCCGACCGTGCTCCCCAGCACGTGCCACACCTGCGCCTGGCCAGCCCCCGCATGGCAGGCCAACCCGCGCTGGGCGTACGGCTGTCGCTGCGCCTGGAGCTGGATGCCGAAGGGTCCGAGACCGGGGTCCGCGCGGTCGTCCAGGTCCACGACACCGCCGGCGACCACCGGGTCGCGGATGCCGGGGCTCTGTGGCGTGCCGTGCCCTCGCCCAACACCCCTGATGCCACGCGGCAGATGGAATCCCTGCTCGCCCTGCGCCGCGCCGCCCGGGCCTGGCCACCGCTCGCCCGCCTGCTCGATGACCCGAGCGGCCGTGGGGCGCTGGATCTGGACGAGGACGAGATCGACGAACTGCTCGGCGATGCGGTCGCACGACTGGCCCGGGTCGACTGCGCCGTCCACTGGCCCCGCGCCCTGATCCGCGCCCTGATCGGGCGCACCGTCATCGCCCCGCGCCCGAAGGCAGTCGCCCCCGCCCGCCTGCTCGGCGCGGAGCAGCTGCTGGATTTCCAGTGGCGGGCCACCCTGGACGACGAGGACCTGACGGACGCCGAGATGGACCGGCTCGCCGAAGGCCACCGGCCGTTCGTGCGGCTGCGGGACCGCTGGGTGCGGGTCGATGCGGCCCTGCTGCGCCGGGTGCGCGAGCGGCACCTCGGGCGGGTCAGTGCCGGTCAGGCCCTGGTGTGCGCGCTCAGTGGCAGCGCGCAGATCGCCGGAGAGCGTGTCGAGGTCCATCCCACCGGATGGCTGGCCGACTTCCGTACGGCCTTGACCCGGGCCGCGGACACCGAGGTGATGGTGCCGGCCGGGCTGAAGGCAGAGCTGCGTCAATACCAGCGCCGCGGGCTCGCCTGGCTCCACCACCTGACGACCGGGCCGGTCGGCGGCGGAATCCTGGCCGACGACATGGGCCTGGGCAAGACCCTCACGCTGATCGCCCTGCACCTGCTGAACCAGGAGCACTCGACGACGGCGGGGCCCACGTTGGTGGTCTGCCCGGCCACCATGCTCGGCGCGTGGGAGCGGGAGATCGGACGTTTCGCCCCCACCGTGCCCGTGCACCGCTTCCACGGCCCGGCCCGCACCCTCGATCTCCTGCCCGCCGACGCGGTCGTCCTGACCACCTACGGCACGCTGCGCCGCTCCACCGACCGCCTCGCCAGGCCCCCGTGGTCGCTCCTGGCGGCCGACGAAGCGCAGGCGGTCAAGAACGCTCTGTCAGGCACCGCCGCGGCACTGCGCAAGATCCCCTCCCGGAGCCGGGTCGCGCTGACCGGCACCCCGATGGAGAACTCGCTCGCGGACCTGTGGGCGCTGCTGGACTGGGCGACCAACGGCCTGCTCGGCACATGGCCCGGGTTCCGGGAGGCCTTCGCCCGGCCGATCGAGGCCGGCCGTGACACGGCGGCCGCCGCGCGGCTCGCCGCGCTGATCTCCCCGCTGGTGCTGCGGCGCAAGAAGACCGACCCCGGCATCGCCCCCGAGCTGCCGCCCAAGACGGACACGGACCAGGTCGTGCCGCTCAGCCGCGAGCAGGCGTCCTTGTACGAGGCGGTCACCCGCGAGGCGCTGCAGCAGATCCGGGCGGCGGACGGCATCAGCCGGCGGGGCCTGGTCCTGAAGCTGCTCACCTCGCTGCGGCAGATCTGCAACCACCCCGCGCAGTACCTCAAGGAGGCTGATCCGGCCGTTGCCGGGCGCTCCGGCAAGATCGATCTGCTGGACACGCTCCTGGATCAGATTCTGGCCGAGGAGCAGGCGGGCCTGGTGTTCTCGCAGTTCACGCAGATGCTCGATCTGCTGTCGTCGCACCTGAAGCGGCGCGGCATCCCGTACGAGGTGCTGACCGGGAGCACGTCGGCCGGGCAGCGCGACCGGCTCGTCCAGCGCTTTC
Source organism: Streptomyces sp. NPDC028711 (assembly GCF_055565415.1). Classification (NCBI taxonomy): domain Bacteria; kingdom Bacillati; phylum Actinomycetota; class Actinomycetes; order Kitasatosporales; family Streptomycetaceae; genus Streptomyces; species Streptomyces sp. NPDC028711. The sequence goes on from NZ_JBVHUJ010000009.1 coordinate 9,331, forward strand.
AGGATGGCGAGTTCCCTGTCTTCCTGCTGTCGCTGCGCGCGGCCGGCTCCGGTCTGACCCTGACCCGGGCGGAGCACGTCTTCCAGGTCGACCAGTGGTGGAATCCGGCCGTGATGGACCAGGCCGCCGACCGCGCCTACCGCATCGGGCAGACGCGGCCGGTCCAGATCCACCGCTTCCTCGCCGAGGGCACCGTGGAGGAGAAGGTCCACCAGCTCCTGGCAGTCAAACGCGAAACTGCCGACATGGTCCTGGGCGCCGAACAGCTCGGCCTGACCGAACTGGGCGACGACCAGCTCGCCGACCTCGTCGCACTCCGGAGGAACGGACGCTGATGGCCTTCTTCCGCACCTACAACGAGCTCTACGGGACCGTCTACGAGCACCGCGCGGCCACCCCCACCGACGCTGACGACGGGCATGCCGGGCCCGTCCGCGAGGCCTGGTACGGGGAGCTGATGCAGCAGCGCCACGACGAGGACCGTCTGAAGGCCGGGATGCCTTATGTCGGGGACATCAGCGGGCTGGAGGTGTGGCCGGGCCGTCTCAGCGGCCTCGTCCTCCTCGACGAGGATGCGGAGCCCGCTTACCCCGGCCGCGCGCACGGCTACCCGCGCACCCTTGACGTGTTCTGGCCCCGCCTGACCAGCGAGCAGTGGCTCTTGCTCGCCACTGATGCCCGCCCCCACGTCCACCAGCTCGCCACCGAATCCAGCGACGAGGCGATGCTCCGCATCCTCGACCTGGCCGTCTATGCCCTTGGTGTGACCCTGCTCCCCACACTCAGCGAGATCAAGACCTCCGACTGCCCCTGCCGCAGCCGCAAGAGCGTATGCGAGCACATCGCCGCCCTGATCGAGTGCTACGCCCGGACCCTGGAACGCGAGCCCCTCACGCTGCTCCTGCTGGCCGGGCGCGCCCCCACGGACTTCTTCGCCCTCCTCGACGACCCCGAACACCCCAGCGCACAGCCTTACTACCGGCCCACCAGCCTTCCGGACCCCACCATCGACGCCCGCAACCTCTACTACCGGCGCCAATGGCACGCCGCCCCTGGCCTGCCGCCCCTGCCCGCACCGTCGGCCCAGCCGGCCGCCGCGCCGCTGCCCGACCTCGGCAATCCGGCCCACCAGCTCCTGGCCCGCGCGGCCTCCGCCCGCGCGGCAGGCCTGCTGAGCCAGGCCCTCAAGCGCCGCCAGAACCCGCTCGTGGACCCCATCAGGCGGCTGACGCCCGAACGGGACGCCGCCCGGTTGGCGGTCTACCAGAGCTCCGCCGAAGGCGCCTCGCCCAGCGCCTGATCTTCCTGGCCCCCGCAGCGGCGTGGCCTGGTTCAACTCCGAGCGGCTGCACGGCCGGTGAGGCGCAGCAGCGTCTACCCCGCTTCCCGTCCGCGACGGACCACCGCCGCTCTCAGGCGTACGTCGCTGCGGGTACATCGCTCTCGTGTCCGGACAGCCGGTAGACGATCAGGTGCGTCTTCTCGCGACCGCGCGCGTCCTCGATGACGCTGTACCCCTGGTCGGTGAGGTATCGGGTGAGACGGTCCAGACCCGCGCGGTGGTGCGCCCGGTCCGCGGCCGTGTACGTCCCGACGCTGCCTTCCATCTTCGCCCGGCCCACCGCGTAGTGGACCCGGACGCACAACTCGGCGCCGTCGACCCACTCGTCACCATCCCGCCACACCGACTCCTCCCAGCAGAAGTCGGGGCCCGATGCCCAGATGGCGCCGCCGGTTTCGTGGGCGAACCCGGCGGCCCGCAGCACCGGCATGATCATCCATGCACTCCACCCATGGCTCGACGGGTCCGGCACGTACGGACCAGAGCGCTCGGCGGGTGGCTTCGAGCAGGTGGGGCACAGGTGGCCGTCGCCGCTGGGGTCCTCGGTCCAACCGGCCACCTCCACCTCGCTCTTGGCGTGCTCGGCCGAGCGGACGGTGAGCTCGACAGCCGTGGGACACCGGCGGCAGGCCACCTTGGCGATGAGATCCATGCCGCTATTGTGTCTGCGGCCGGAGCGCCCCACCGGAGGATCGAGAAGACCCGTGATGCCCGGGCAGCGTCATCGGAAGGCGTGTGTCCACCGTCCCAGGGCACGGGCGCATGGACACGAGGGCTCGGGCGCGCCCGAGCGGGTTCCGGGGCGACGCCTCCGCACGCGTGGTCTCCTCGGTATGCGGGGCAAGGAGCGCCCGCGGCAGCCCTAGACTCCGGGCATGAGCGCCGAGACCGCCCACACCATCAGTCCGTCGTCGGAGGAGGCGTGGCGGCTGGTCGGCCACTACCTGCACCGGCTGTCGCACGACCTCCCCGAGCAGTGGCGGCTACGCGATCATGAGGCGTCGCAGTGCCGCGAGCGGGTGTGGTCGCTGCCCACCGAGAATGGGAACGACGCGCAGGTGGCGTTGTGGCTGCGGTTGTCCGACACCGAGGTGCTCTGTGATGATCCGGGGTGCGCGGCGCGGGAGATGTATCTGACGAGTGACGGCAGCGGCAGTGTGCCGGCGTCCGGCCCGCTGCCCGCGTTCGCCCGGCGCGACGGCTTCGGCTACTTCGAGTACCGGACGCACCCGCACCACGATGGGTGGGCCTGTGACGTCGACCCGGTGTCGGTGCAGTGGATGTCGACTGTGCTGGCCTTGTACGGCGGCTGGATGCGGATCAACTGGTTCGACATGGGCGGTGCGGACTCGATGGGGGCGGGTCACTCGCTGTGGGAGGTCTCCGCGCACCAGGTCCGTGAGGTCAGCCGGTGGTCGGCCGTCGCCGGGCCCGACGGCGTCCGTGACGAGGGGCCGACCAATCCGGGCGCCGCGCCGGTTCTCCCGCTTCCGCCCGAGGTCGAGGCCAAGCGCAAGGCGGCCGCGGAGGCCCGCCGCTGACGGGTGCCGTGGGGCGTAGGCCGTTACCGCACGCGGTGCGATCGTTGCCCTGTATCGTCGTGGCGGCGTACTTCGCTGGTGCGCGCCGCGGCCGGGCCCACCTCTGGTCGAGGGTGAATCGAGCGGCCGCTCGGATGCGAACGTGACTGGTCGTACCGGTTTGTCCTTGACGCCTCGTACGCTCCCTGGCGGCTGCTGTGGTGGGACGGCATCGCGAGGGATGTGCAGGAGTTCGTCATGGCACCGAAGAAGACCAACCTCAGCCACCAGCAGCAGATCGCCCGGGCGTTGAACCGGGCCTGCGGGTGCGGCTACCAGGAGGCGTTGCGGCGGGTCACCGAGGCGGCGCGCAAGGGCTTGCTTCCGCCGGGCTTGGACAAGGCCGGCCGGGAGCAGGCCGTTGAGATCCTCCTCGCTGCCGACGCCTCCCTGCTGGAGACGCCCGGCGCGCCCGTGCCCTTGTCGGAACTCGCCCCCTGGGCCGAGCGTGCCCGGGCCGTGCTCAGCCGGTTCACCGCCCTGTTCGTCGCCGACCTGGTCGCCCAGGACGAGGACGCCGACGAGCGCGCCGAGTTCGCGGCGTACTGCGAGGCGGCGGAGAGCGAGGACCTCGCGGCGGCATGGCTCTACCTGGGCGCCGGATGCATCGCGTCCTTCAATCAGGGCCGGGGTCTTCAGACCCACGGGGAGTGGCGGACTTCGCTGGACCAGCTTGAGCAGCAGATCCAGGAGAACTGGCGGGGTTTGGTGGGAGCGGTCGACTTCACCGACGGGTTCACCACCGCTGAGGAGGTCTTCCAGCGGGATGTGTGGGACCTGCCCACCATGACGATTCTGGCCGGGTTGCCGGAGTCGTCGTTGCCCGCGACGCTGCGGGCGTGGGCCCGGGCCTGTGGCAGCGTGGCCGTGGGGGACGCGGGACGTGCGCTGGTCGCATTCGACCGGGCCCGTGAGCACCGGTTCGCGTCCGACCTCGCGCAGATCCAGGTCTCCATGATGCTGCGGGCCCTCACGTCGAGCTACACGCTGCCGGAGCTGGTCGAGTTCTCCGCCCAGTTCGCTGACGCCCTGGCCCGCCACCACATCGCCGCCGCCGGCGGTGGCCCGGATGCTGACGCTTCGGGCACGGCTCCCTCCCCCTCCGCTGCCGGACAGGAGGGCTGAGACGTGGCACAGTCCCTTCCTGCCATCTCCGCCAAGGGCCTTGAGGTCCTGGGCGTGGAGTTGCCCGCACTCGCCGCTATCCGAGTCGCCCTGACCGGCGGTGGCGGCGGGAAGTATCACGTCCCCCACTCCGACCTGCGGCGCTACTCCTACGGCGGCTGCCGCTACGCCCGGCCAGCGGCGGACGCGGCCACCTACCCGCTGTTCGAGGTGTTCGGCGAGATCTGCAAGAAGTGCGCTGTCTCCCTTCCGGACGCGCCGGAGACCTTGTGGCGGGCCGCCGCGTTCACCTCCGAGCAGGCGGTGGCTCTCCAGCGCGCCCGCGCGGACCGGACGGTGCGCACCTGGCTCGGCTACGCCCGCTACGCGGCCCAGCCCCAGCCCGGGCAGGAGGAGCAGTTCGAAGCCTGGCTCAAGCGGGCCCGCAGGGACCGCAAGCTGTCCAAGGACGCCCGGGCGCTGGCGCAGGCCCGCAAAGAGTTGGAGGCCGGTTTCGTCGAGTTCCTGGCCGGGTACGCCGCGGACTGTCCGGAGGTCGACGCCTACAACGGTGCCCGTGATGCGGTGCGCCGCACGGCCGGCAGCCCGGAGCGGCGCGTCTTGGCCGAGGTGACCGCTGCGGTCGCCGGGAGGTCCGTCCGGCGTCCGCAGCGATACGAGTCGCAGCCGGAAGTCGATGTGTGGCCGCTGGTGTCCGGGGTGTGGCTGGCGGCCCGCTCGCGCGGGATCGGCGCCGCCCGCACGGCCGGGCTGGTCCATGACGCGGTGTCCAAGGAGTTGGCCGGGGCTCGCGTCGTGGACGTCACCCGCCTCCCTCCGCCGCAGACCCGGGGCGAGGGGTACGCCAGCCCCTCAGCCTGGGCGGATCACGAGCTCGCGGTGTGGTGGCCGCGCGCGATCGCCGAGGCCTGCGCGCAGCTGGAGGCCGAGTTCGAGGCTGAGTCGGCGCACATGGCGGCGCGGCTGCTGCTCGTCCACGACTGGCCGCTCACGAACGGCCGGGACGCCCCCATCGCCTACCTCGCCGCTTCCCCGGTGCTCGGCCTGGTCCCCTTCGGGTTCCGGCGCCGCGACTACTTCAGCGACATCGGAGACGCCACCGGGCCCTCCTACTCGGCGGTCATCGCCGCGCCCGGGCACATCGTCGCCAAGCTGGAGAAGGAGCAGGCCGCCCAGGGCAGCCACTACCCGCCCCGGTTCGTGGCCGGCAAGCCCGTCACCGGCCGCCGCCGCACCGACCAGACCGCCGCCCTGAAGCTGCTGCGCACCGCCTTCCCCCTGTTGCCCGCGGACGCCGACAGCGGACCGGCCGAGGTGCTGGCGGCCGTCGAGGAGCAGCGCCGTGCCCGTGCCGCGGCGGGCCACCGGCTCGAGCGCGGCGACGCCGACGAGCGGGCCTACCGGACCGCGGCCGCACTGAGCGACGGCTACGGCTGCTGGATCCCGGGCGGGAGCGAGGAGACCGCGTTCCTCAAGGAGCTGAAGTCCTGGCTGGGCTGGCATGTGCTGCGCGTCGACACGTGGTGCGGGCCCGAGGGTGGCGAAGGCGTCTGGGCGAGTCTGTACGGAACCCTCGACGACGTCGGCGAGGGTGAGCTGGCGTTGAAGCCCGGCGGCCAGCACCACCCGGTCCGGGTGCCTCTCAACCGGGTGGTGGCGCTGGTCGGCGCACCCCACTGGGACCGGGACCAGCACCGGGAAGCTCCTCTGTGAAAGCCGTACGAGCCGGTGCGCGCTGTTGGCGCCGCTTCCGCGGGCGCGGTGGAGCGCCGTATGCGCGTCCTGCCCGGCGTCGACGAGGAGGGGTGACAGGACGCGCTGGTATCAGGTGAGGCCGTGAGCCTGCCCGACGTCGTCCGGGTGGGCAGTGCCTCATCACCGAGACACCGGCAGACTTTCGGGCCAGGCCGCCCCGGCATGCGCGGAGCGGCCACCTCCTGAGGACGACCGGGCTCGGGCGGACCGGCCGCTACGGAAGGAGAACTCGCTGGACGGGAATACCGGCAGCACTCGCCTGCTTCTCCAGCGGCAGTACTTCGCTGGCGTGGCGGATGATCGCCACGCACAGATCAGGGCGGCGTGCTGTGTCCGTAGCCATCGGAGCGGAGATCAGGCCCGCATCGTCCTGCAGTTCCAGGTGTGCGGCCCATTCACTCACGAAGCGGTCGACTGCCGTTTCGCAGCCGTACTCCAGGATCAGGGTGTGCTCGGTCCCCACATCCTGAACTGTGTCATGCCAGATCTGCAGCAACACGTCCTCGACGGCCTGCCGGTCGGTGACCTCGGGGGAGCCTGTGACGAGCACCACGACCGGCAGCAGCGAGCTCGGCGACCAGCGAATGATGGCGCAGCCCTCGCCGATCAGTTCACGAATCCGGGCCAGGATCTCGGGGGCGCGCCGACCGGCCTCGTCGCGGACCTCCGCCGATACCGCCAGTGTGCACAGTTCCTGCCCCTGGGCGCCGAGCATGGTCGGCTCGACCTGGTCGGCGAGGTCCTCGCCCACGATGTCCGGCCATCGATCCCGGATGATCTGGGGCAGGACACCGGAGGCGGCCTGTACGACGATGCCTGTGATTTTCGTTTTCGGGGCGAGCAGCTCGTTGACGCGGGCGGTCAGCGAGGTGCCGAGTAGTCGGGCCTGGGTGCGCCAGGCCGGGCTCGAACATCGCACGTGCAGGCGGATGTGGTCATCGATGCCGACCGGCTCCACATGCCGGGCCACATCCTCGCCGACCGCAGGAGACCACCAGGCATCGAGATCACTGAACCACTCCGGTTGTGTCACGGGCATGCGTCGCGCTCTCCTCTCACCATTGCCCCATGATGCCGCCGGGCCGGATGTGCGCGACCTCCACCCCCCTATGCCGCGCCGTAGGTTAGCCCTGCCCAGCGGCCCCGACAGGTGAGGAAAGGACGGTGGCGCAGTAAAAGCAGAAGCCAGTAGGGCCGGTGCAGCGACGGTGCCACGCCGCAGATCATGGCCCGGCTGTCGCACTCTGTGCAGATCTCGCCCGGCGGGGGTGGCTAAACGAGCCGCTCGCCGGTGACACACCCCACCGGTGGCGTAGTGGGTGGGTCCAGTCGCCAGCCCACCACGGCCGCCGTGGCGGTGAGCCACTCCTCAGGCGTAAAGCCGCCAGGAACCACGGTCGGGGTGGAAGGCATGGGTCCATGACCTGGACGCTGCCGGAACCCATGCTCGCTGCCCCCGTGCCCGATCCGGCCCTGCTGCAGGGGTGGGCCGCAGAGCCTAAGTGGGACGGGTGGAGGGCTCTGCTGTCGGTGGACGCCGGGCAGATCGTGCTCCGCTCACGCAAGGGCACCGATCTGGGCCCGGCCTTCCCTGAGATCCGGTCCGCCACCACCCAGCTGCCGGACGGGACCGCCTTGGACGGCGAGCTGGTCGTGTGGGAGTCCGGTCGCCTGGCGTTTGAGCGGCTGCAGGGGAGGTTGCATCGGCGGGGAACCGGGGCGGCCCGGCTCGCCGCGCAGTGGCCGGCGCACTTCGTCGCGTTCGATCTGCTGCGGCTCTCGGGTACGGACACGATCCGGTGGCCGTACCGGCGGCGCCGGGCCGCGCTGACCGAACTGTTCGCAGAGCAGCAGTTGGCAGCGCCGTGGACGCTGTGCCCGTCGACCACCGATCCGGACATCGTCCGTGAGTGGCTGACCTGGACTTCTACCGGGCTGGAGGGAGTGGTTTTCAAGAAGCTGGACGGTCTCTACGCGCCGTCGGCGCGCGGGTGGCGCAAGTACAAGGTGCGCGAGACCGAAGAAGCGATCGTCGCGGCGTTCACCGGCTCCTTGGCCGCACCCCGCACGCTGCTGCTCGGGCGCTACGACGCCGATGGGCTTCTTCAGTACACAGGGCGCAGCACGACTCTCCCGCAGGCTGCGGCCCGGAACGTCGGCCCGTTGCTGGTTCCCGCCGGCGGCGAGCACTCCTGGACGGGCTGGACGTTCTCCGCGGGGTGGGGGTCCCGTGAGTCTCTGCACGTCAGTCTTGTCCGACCGGATCTGGTCGTGGAGGTCGGAGTCGACGTCGCGCGGGACAGCTCTGGACGGTGGCGGCATCCTGCGCGGTGGCACCGCGTCCGCTCCGACCTCACCGCCGACGACGTCCCGCCCTTCGAGGCAGTGGGGAACTGAGGAGAGGGCGAGCGGACACGGCGTGGCGGGTGTCCTGCGGTGAGAGCAGCGGATATCGGATGATGTCGACCAGGAGTGTCGGGGCTTCGGTGGAGTGAGGGGCGGTTGCGGTTCATGACGCAGGTCCAGGTGGCGAGCGAGCGGGTGACGGGGCGAGTGTGGACCGTGCGTCTGGATGCTGCGGGGCGCGGTGTGGCGGCGGTGAAGGTGACCTGCAGCCGGCCGGCCTGTGCCCCGCAGCGCCTGGCCTCTGCCGCTCACGGGCGGGCCGTCGCCACCGCCCATCTGAAGGCTCACCTGCGGGCAGCCGGAGAGCCGCGGCGCGAGGCGTCGTGTGCGTGTCGTGCTGAAGGGTGCCAGGCGCACATCGAGAAGCCCGGTCACAGCTCCTCGGCCGCTGGCTGGCGGTGCGGAGGGGCCGTGGCGCTGGCCGTGGTCACCGATCCGACCGGGCGCTGGTGGCGGGCGTGGGAGTGCTGTTCCCGCTGTGCGGCGGCGCACCCGGCGGCGCGCGTGGTGGCCACTGCCCCCGTCGCAGCCGCATCCCCTGCTGCCGGGGTGGCTGAAGCTCACGCCCGTGCTGCCGGGAGCGGGGGGACAGCGCCGGTCTTCTCCGCCGTTGCGCCGTCGGATCCGGGGCGCGAGGGGGGCGGTGGAGAGCGGTTGCCCGCGCCTCGAGTGGCTGCGGCCGCGCCGAGGTCGCGCCGGGCCAAGCGGTGGGGGAAGATCGCGCAGCGCGTGGTGCCGCATGATCTGCAGCCGGTGGTACTGCGGGACGAGCTCATCGAACTCGGAGACGCGTATCGGTCCTACCAGCAGTCCAGCGAGACCGACTTGGAGTTGTTGGCCAGCCTGCACGACCGTAAGGCGCTCGCCTTCGCCTCGTGGGCGGATGTGACGGGCGACGGCAGTCTGCGGGCCGAAGCACGGCGTGCCGGGCAGGCTGCGGCCAACGTTCGTCTTCAGCAGGAGCAGCGCACCGGCCAGGGCGCCGAGGGAGCCGTTGCGCGGGTACTGACCGGGCCGAACCAGTGGGCGCACGCCCGGACGGTGCTCGCCTACGTCCGTGATCACGCGCCGGTTCCGGGGCCGGAGGGGCGCCTGCTGACGCTGCTGCTGACGCTGCGTACCGCGTCCAGGGGCAGTGGCAACGTCACCGGCCTGGATGTGAACGGTCTTCCTCTGGGCGATGCCGAACAGCTCCTCCAGGGCTTCGTCGACGCCGGCTGGCTGCGGCTGCCCGGGACGACAGCCGATCTCCTGGCCTCCACCTCCGAGAACCCCACCCACGTCATCGTGCCCTCGCTCCTCCCCCACAGCGGGGGTCACGGCCCGTTCGACTTCGGCAAGGCGACCCGGGCCAAGCTGTCCGGGTGGACGCAGAAGGCTGTCGGCGAGCGCACGCTCCGGAAGAAGAAGGCACCCGCCGCGGTGCGGCTGCTCGCGCTCGCCTGTGCCGCGCACAGCAGCGCGGACGGGCGTTTGGGCCCGTTCGGGCGGGGGCTTGGGATCGAGGCGCTGGCCGGGTTGTGCGCGGTCGACTCCAGCCAGCTCGGGGACCTGGTGGAGCAGTTGACGGCGCTCGAGTGGCTGATGGACGTGTCGGTGTCCGACACGCACGTCAGCGGCCGGCTGTGCGACCGAGTCCTTGCCCTCAGCTGCCCGATGCCGTCCGCCTGAGAGCGGGGATCGTGGAGGCTCCCGTCCGAGTTGGGCAGCGCAGGAGGCGATGCACCGCTTTCCGGAATGGATTGCGGTCAACTCGCCACGTTCGTAGCCCACATCGAGGGATGATGGCCCGATGAACGCGCAGGTAGCCCGCATTTCAGCCGCTCGTGCCCGACGGGTCGAAGAACTGTCGGACGCCGCAGCGGCGTGGGGTTGCGAGGTACTCGACGACCCGGGCGTCGGTGAACTCGCCGACCAACTGCTTGACGTGGCCGGTCGTCTCCCGGAAGGCCTCCCGGCCCGCGCCGAGGCGGCGGTCTCCTTGGGCAGATCCGTCGAGCACCTACGGGCCGTGGCACGACTGGGCGGCTTGCTGCCTCTCGTCGGCCTCCACCATCTCCGGCTCGCTCTTGACTGCGAACGAAGCGCGCGTCAGTGCTTGGACCTGCCTGCCGTCGCCGCGACGCGCTGACGAGGGTCCTCGTCCGGCGCTGCGGCAAGGTCAGTCGTCGTCGGGAGCGGTGCCCACCCAGGCGATGGGCCGTCCGTCGGCGGTCAGCCCCCAGTGCAGCCCGCCCGTCGTGTCCTCGTGATCGGCGTCGAGCATGCACACCCGGCCCCACTGCCCGTGCTTGGCGGAGCAGGTCCTGCTGAGGGCTTCGTAGTCGGCCGAGGTGACGGCCTGGCGGTACCGGTCTGCGAACGCGCGGAAGCGAGGCTCGAGTTCGACGCCGTCCAGCAGCTCCTGCTCCTGGACGCGAGCGGCGGCCTGCACGACGGCCGGATGGGAGAGCACCTGGTGGGCGCGCTCCCAGGGCAGCTGTTCCAGGAGCCGTCGTGCCTGCCCGCTCACGGTGTTCTCCTCATGGCCGTCCAAGGCGGTCGCTCGGCGGCTCTCGGTCAGCCGGCGTAGGCGATCGCCAGGACGGTGATCGTGGTCGTCTGCTCGCCGATGAGGAGGACGACGGCGGCGCGGCCGCGGGCCACCGTACGGATGATCCCGTCGTCCTCGCCGTACGGCTCGCTGGCTCTGAGAGGGTCGTGGACGGCGTCGACGAGACAGACGGCGATGTCACGGCGTGCCTCGTCGGGCAGGGCCTTGTAGATGTCGTGCTGGTCGGCCGGGAGGTGGAGCCGGTAGGTCACGCGGCGCCTCGCCGCTCCTGGGCGTCGTCGATGACGGTGTCGCTCATGTCCGGGGCACCGTCGTACTCGGGCGGCAGGGCGCCGTGCTCCCTGACGTAGGCGCGCGCTGCCTCGATGCGGGGGCGTGCCGCTTCGAGGGTCTCTGCGGCCTGGGCCCATCCCTCCAGGCGCCGGGGCAGCTCCTCCAGGCCGGTCATGTTGACGTCGGTCACGAGCTGCTGCCGCAGCGCGCTGTGCGGCAGGGCGATGTGGAGGCGGTCGACAGTCCACTTCGCGTGCGACGTCATGTCCTCACTCCCCTTCGGCGGCGGTGTGCCTACCGCCAGCGTAGCGGCCCGGGCCCGGCGAAGGGAGACGACCGGTTACCTGCCTTCGGCTGCGGCACGGTCCGCCCCTCCTGGCCGCGCCGGCGGCGATCGACCTGCTGAGGATGCGCCTCGATCACGATGATGCGCCGGCCGAAGCGCACCGGGCCGGTCTTGGTGGGGTCCGGGGTTCTGGCGTTTGCCCTTGCGGCCGAGGCTGTGCTACCTGCCCGCTTCCCGCCTGGCGGGAAGCGGTGGCCTTCGCTTCCCGCCAGGCGGGATCGGGGGCGGGACGGCGTGGTGGGGAACGCATACTGCGACCGCGGGGCGGCGATGGCACACCTGCCCTGCCCTGCTGGGGCGACGTCGATCTTCGGGAGGAATGCCACGATGAGCACTACGCCGGGATGGCTGCCGCTTGCGTTCTCGCTGTTCTCCTCCTTCACGATTCTGGTCGCCGTGGGCAGCACGATGCGCGCGTTCTTGCATGCCAAGGCCTCCTCGTTCCAGGCGTACGAGTTGCGTCGGCAGGCGGTGGCGCACTGGGTGGCCGCGGTGCTCGTCAACGTGGTTCTCATGGTGGTCCGCACGCGGCTGGACGGGCCCAGGGGTGCAGGCACGCGCCGGGATGCGGTTTCGATGCCGTGGCGGGGCATTGCCCTGGTAGGTGGGGGGCTGATCGTGGCTGCAGGTCTCCTGGCCGCTGCCCTGGTGCTCCTGCGAGTCTGGCGCGGGCGCCGCGAGCGGCTGCGGAAGGCGCAGCGTGCGCATGAGGCGGTCCAGGGGCGCGTTGAGTCCGTCGCGGCCCGGCACGACGCGGTGCTGGAGGAGTACGGCTCGGTACTCGTCGACTTCGCGGCAGCGCTGGAGCGTCCCGCGCTGTTCGATTCGTCCTTCGCGGCCACCGCGCGGTTCGACCGGGCGCGGATCGATGCCGACGATGCCCGTATCGCGCTGCGGATCCGCAGGGATGACGAGCATCTGGAGCGCTACCACCAGGCGGTGACCGAGCTGGAGGTGTCCTGGCTCGGGGCGCAGGACCATGCACGCCGCCTCGGCACCTCGCATCTGGAGCCGGTGGTCGCCCGGCAGTTGGCAACGGCGGTTGGTCTGGTTGCTGTCGTGCAGGGCGCCGCGAGCGAGGCGGAGAAGGCGCTGGCGTACGAGCGGATCCGGAAGATTCGACGCCAGGTCGGTGCTGTGGTTCGCATCCCTCAGCAGGCCGAGTTGTCGATCGAGCGTCTGGCTCGCCCTTCGCTGACCCCTGGGGCTGTCACCGCGCGGCCGTAGCAGTACGTCCTCCGGCGGCGACCATTTGCGCGCGCCGCTCTTCGGTCGGTCTACGGCACAGCCGGGGGCGGCGTGTCGTGTCTGGGTGGTCGTGAGGATGCTGCGGGTCCGGCTATCCTCGCCCTGGCGTATCCGTCATACGTGCCTCGGCAGGGCCCATCCCCCGCTGGAGGTGAACCGAGCCGCCGCTCGGAGGACGGGGAGATCATCGGCGCGGTCTGTGGGTTCCGTACGCCCTGGCGTCGGTTGTGATGGGGCAGCCTCGCTGGGATGTACAGGAGCTGATCATGACCCCGTCGAAGCCCCGAACGCCCAACCTGACCCACCAGCAGCGCATCGCGCGCGAGTTGAGGGATCTCGCCCCGCAGATCGGCCGTCAGGAGGCCCTGCGGCGAGTCACGCAGGCCCATGAGTCGGGCCTGCTCCCGGCCGTTCTGGATCGGGCCGGTATCAAGCAGGCAGCTCAGACTCTGGCCTCCGGCCTTCCCGCTATCGACCCTGCGGGCCGTACGGTGGGGCCGGTTGGACGCGTGGAGCAGCCCCTCACGCCTTTCGGCACTGCGCGGTTGTTCGCGGAGCGCTACCGCACCCGGTTTCGTCATGCGACGGGGCTGGGGTGGCTGTCCTTCAATGGGCACCAGTGGGTAGTCCTCGCCGATGACAAGCTGCCCCGGCTCGCGGCCGCCGAGTTCCTCGATGAGTTGTCCGGGCACGTTGCCGCTGAATCGTCTGACGGCCAGTGGTGGGACAGGTCAGGGGCCGCATGGCGAGAGCTGCTGGCCCTGGCCGCTGCGACGGAAGAGATCACGATCGACCCTCTGGCGCTCGACTCGGACCCCTTCGTGCTGTGTACCCCGGACGGCCTGGTCGATCTGGCATCCGGCAGCCGACGCCCGGCTGATCCGCGCCGGGATTTCGCCGCCCGATGCACCAGCGTCGTCCCCGACAGCCGGCCGACTCCGCTCTGGGACCGCTTCCTCCTCGACGCCTTCGGTGACGGCCTGGACGGTAAGCGGAGCCGTGACTACCTGCAGATTCTGCTGGGCTACTCCCTCACCGGCGACGTCAGCAGCCGAGTGGTTCCTCTTCTGACCGGGCCCGGCCTTGGTAAGTCGACCTTGCTGGCCATCGTGGACGAGGTCATGGGGTCCTATGCCAAACGTGTTCACGGCGGGATGCTCGACGGCTCCAGAGCAGCAGATCTGGTCGCCCTGCGGGGTGCTCGCCTGATCAGCGTCGAGGAGCCGCCGTCTCAGTTGCCCATTCTGCCGGACGGTGCTCACGTGGTGCGGCAACGGGGGTTGGCTGCTTCGTTCCAGGTCCGCCTTGATCATCATGTCTGTCTCGTCACAAGGGACATCGGCCTGCAACCTGCGAGCTTGCGGGCTCGGCTCCGGCCGATCCTCTTTACCCAGTCTCCTCGCCGGCTCGACCCGGGGCTGAGACTCCGTGTCGTCCACGAGGAGGGGCCGGCTGTTCTTCAGTGGATGCTGGCCGGGGCCCGCCGCTACATCGAGCGCCACCAGGCCGCCGGCCCCGCTCCTCTCGCGGCGCTGCCCGCTCCCGCGCCCTCATATCTCGCCGACCCGGTCGGCCAGTTCCTGGAGGAGCGCTGTGTGAAGGACACCGCCGGCCGGACAGGCCAGCCCCAGCTCCGCGCCGCGTATGCCGACTGGTGTGAGCAGAACGGCCTGCGGCCCGTGCCTCCCCGCGTGATGACCCGGCAGGTCCTGGAGGTGCTGGAAGTAGGCGCCTTGGTCAAGAGCAACGGGATCCGGCACTTCCCCGGTGTGACGCTGCGCGAGTAGAGCGGTCGTGATCGAATGCGCTGCCGCCCACGCCCGGGTTCGGTGGTTCTCAGCGGGCGGGAGTCAGCCGGTCGGCTGGCGCGACGCCGTCCCAGAATCCCGCGCGCAGGTGGACTCGGTGTTCTTCGCTGATCTCCTCGTTGCCGATCATGCCGAAGCGGGCGGCGTAGCGCAGGAGTTCGCCGTCGAGGGAGCGAGGGATGCGGGGGTTGGCCTCGGCGAGCCTGTCGATGAGCTCTGTGGCCTGGTCATGCGGCAGTCGCTGGGTCCAGCGAGTGGCGAAGATGCGGCCGACCTCTCTGGGCTCGCCGGTGACCTGGGTCATGTCGTACTCGCGGTCCGCCCATTCCTGTTCGGAGGTGGTGAGATCGCTCAGGAGCGGAAGCCCGACATCGGGGTCGACCCAGCCGGTGTCCGAGGACCAGCGCAAGGCAGCGGCCGGGGGCGGTGTTGGGCGGTGGGCCAGCGCCCTCGGGGTGGGGATCCGAGGCGCGGCCGGGGGAGACTCGGGCTCGTCGTCCGGCCCGGCGCACTCGCGCGCGGGCTGGGCTGGGCTGTCGGTCTCCTGCTGGGCCGCGGGTGAACCGGCGGCCTTGATGGCCTGTGTCAGCCAGGCGCGGTCCAGCAGGTGCCGCTCGTCGGCCTCCGCCACCAGGTCCTCGGACTGGTTGTACTCGCCGTCGGCGGCCTGGACGGCCCACAGGTGGATGGCCACACCGTGATCCTTGGCCGCCATCACCCCAGGCAGGAGGTCTCCGTCACCGGTGATCAGGACGATGTCGCTGCAGGCGTGGTTGCGGGCGAGCTCGGTCAGCTGGGCGTGCATGGCCGCGTCCACGCCTTTCTGCTGGAACCGTCCTTCAACCCGGGTGAGCAGGCCCAGGCGCACCGTGACCCGGGGCATCACCCGCAGGCGACGGTGCTCGGGCTGGGGCACCCGTTCAGGGGCCCCGTCGAACCAGTAGATACGCAGGAGTGGCTGCCCGGTATCGGCCTCGGCGCGCTGGCGTATCTGTTCGATCAGCCGCCCGTGATCGACGGACAGCCGCGACCGTGCCGCGTCACCCGTCAACAGGGTCGCGGCCGCGCCCAGGAGATATCCGGCGTCCACCAGGACAATGCAGCGGTCCACGTTCCCCCCTCGACCGTGAGCAGTCCCTACTCAGCCGGTAGTCCATCACATGCCGCTCTCGCGGACTCGTCGTTTACGGGCTCCGGGCGGCGCTCCTAGGCCGCGGGGCTGCCCGCTTCGGGTTCTGCGGGCAGGCGGATCCCCCAAGCCGACCGTGTCGCGGCGGTGAGGGCCGGCGGCAGGGGGGCGGGCTGGGGCGGATCCGGAATCTCCTCCAGGCGGCAGACGTGCCATCGCCATCCGTCGCTCCCGCTGTGCCGGGCGGACACGACCCGGTCGTATCCGTCCCCGCATGCATGTCGGGCCGTCTGCACGGCCTTGGCCAGGGCGATCAGGAACTGCGGCGGGAGATCCTCGGGCCGTGACGGGGGCGTACGCGGGTTCCAGACGGTGTCGGTCCCGTTCACGAGCACGGCCGCGGCGTCCAGTTGGAAGATCTCATTGGCCTTGTCCGCGCGGAGCAGACGCGCGGCGCTGCTCCCTTCCCGGTAGCCCTCGGTGTAGATCCAGACGGTGCCGTGCGTCACGGGCTCTCCTCTGTGCGGGTATTGGATTCGTGCGGGTTGGACGGCTGTCATGCGGCGCAGTCCGCGATGAATGCCTTCTTGGATGGCAGCAGTGGTGCTCCTGCTGGGCCTTTGATGTAGGGACCTCGCCAGCGGATCTCATGTATCTGGCGGTTGGGGTACCACTGGCGGACCTTGTGCATCCGAACCGGCCAGCGGTGGTGGTAGCGGTGCTGCCCCTCGGGGCCCGGTTCCCCGGCGGAGGCAGAGAACCGTGTTGCCAGTTGCAGTACGCGCACCTCGGGGGTGGGGCGTACGCCGTCGCGCCGCTGGTGGCCGCGGGAGGGGGGCGTCCGGTCGACGATGGTGCCTTGGGCGGTCAGCCGCCAGAAGGCGAACATGTAGCGCGTGGCGAAGTCGTCCTGGGAGTCGTCGACTCGGCCGCCGTCCCAGGTTCCGATGTCCGACGAATCGGCGGGGGTCGCGACGGCGTTGAGGGCGTCGTGCAGGGTGCGTCGCATCTCGGCGAACTGGGCGCGTTGGGCTTCGCCGGCCTTCACCATCGGGCCGTCGAGAGGCAGGGAGTACAGGCCGTCGGGGAGTAGGCGCGGGAAGGGGGACTTATGGGCCCGTGCTTGTGCCAGAACCGTCGTCCAGCCGTCTGGCTGGACGGGGCCGTCACGGTCCATGAGCGGGACGATTTGCACGCCGGGGTGCTCAGCCGTGGTGGGGTGGGTTCGGTGCTGAGTGATGGGTTGCCACCCGAAGGCGGCGATGTCGGACAGTGATCCGCCCCGGTTGACGGTTACCACCGGTTCGGGAAGAACCAGCAGGCCGCGCAGGACGGTGAAGTCCCGGTCCCGCTGCAGCGTGTCCACATCGGCGGGTTCGAGGGTGGAGGCTGCCGCCATCACGGCGGCATGCGACTCTGGCGACAGGACGATCACCTCGGCCTGCTCTAGGAGCTGGGTGACCTGCGCGATCTTCCACGCGGCTGCCTCGTGTGGTGTGGTGGGCCACGGCGGGCGGTACCCGGTCTTGCCCAGCATCATGGAGCAGGTCCGGTCCCACGCCTCTTCCTTGCTGGGCGCTCCCATGCGCAGCAAGGAGAAGAGTTCGCGCAGGCGGCCTTGGATGGTGAGTGCCTGCCAGGTCTCGACCCCCTGGTTGCCGGGGAGCAGCCGGAGCGCTTCTTCGCGCATCTGGTGTGCTGCTGCGGCAGCCCTGGGCGTCGTCCAACGAGTCGCGTTCTCCCGGCTGCGCTGTCTCTTGCTCCTGCTCGCCTTGCCCACCATCAACTCCCTGTGCTGCTGGCGCGTCTTCGTGCACCTGGCGTAGGAATCTCACAATCGCGAAGGGGCGGACGACGGCGAACGCCAGGCCCGTGGGGCGGGCAGGTACCTGCGACTTTCCCGTCCGGCGAGCGGGCCTGGGCAGCGGTGTGCCCGCCCAGCGGTCGGATCGGTCCGCGTTGCCAGCAGATGTGTCCCTCTGTGTCCCTGCCTGCCCTCTGCGGGCCGTCCAGCTTGGGTGGGTGAACCCGGTGCATCGGCGGTGGGCATTTGCCGTCAGCTGTGTCCCTGTGTGCCCCTGCGCCGGTGTCCCCCCGGACGTCGCCGGTCCGTGATTACGCGTACCTGCCCGTACCGGGCTGGGCGTACTGCTGGGCACTGAGGTGCTGCTGATGTCGTAGCGCCTCGGCCGGCGAGGCCTGGGACTGGTGGGGCACCGGGCCCGCGGCGGGGGGTAAAGGCAGAGGCGAACTGAGACGGACGAGGATGCCGAGTGGACCGAGGCGCCCGGGGTCGCCGCCAGCCATCCGTTCGGCTTCCTCCGCTCTGCGTACGGCGTCCTCCGCAGCCCGTTCGTGCGGGGTGATCTGGGCGCGGCGTTCCAGCTCGCTGGAGATCGGGTGGAGCTGCTGCTGGGCGGGCTGAGTGCTCTGCCGAGTCGACATGGCCTGCAGGAGGCTGGAGGTGACCTCGGCCCGCCAGGAGCTGAGCTGCTGGTCGGAGAGCCGCGTCATCGAGGGGCTGTAGGCCATGCGGTTCAGCGCGGCCTGCGCATCCTGGTAAGTGATCGGCAGGTGTCCGGAGGCGATCGCCGTGTCGCGGCGCATCGGATTGGACTCGGGTGCCAGCCGGTCGGCCCAGGCCAGGATGGTTGTGCGCAGCTCAACGGCCTGGGCGGAGGTGTATCCGTAGGCGGCGAAGGCCTCGTCGGGGACCTGAGCCACCTGTGCGAACGCCTGGTAGAGGTCCTGCTGAAGTTCGTTCTCCGGGCGGCCTTGGTGCTGGGCGAGGCCGGTGACGTACATGCTGATGTAGCGGTCGGCGTTGGCCTGTCCCATGTGCGCTTCGAGCAGCGACAGGTCTACGAAGTCCTTGGCGCCCAGGCGATTCTGCAACGCTTCGAGCTTGCGGTAGAGGCACTCGCCGATCGCGGTCACCGGCATCCCGTCGCGGTCGACCGGCTTGAGGTAGCGGGTGACGCAGACCATCTGCACGTTGACCGTGCCGTGGTCAGGGTGGCTGACGACCATCTCGCCGTTCTGCGCGGTCGCCATTCCGTCGGTGACCCCCCACGTCGCGGCCTGCTCGACGTGGTAGCCGGCCGCCTGCAGCGCCTGGGCGACGTCGTGGCGGACGGTGTCGGCGTCGTCCAGGAGCTGGTTGACAAAGAGGTCCACGTCATCGGAGTCGCGGGCACCCCTGACACCGTGAACCTGCATGGCCAGGCTGCCTGCCAGGCTGTAGCCGCGTTTGCCGCAGGCGGCGAGTGCCAGGCTGGCTACCTCAAGCTGCTGTTCGTTTCTCACGCGCGGGGGCTCTGGCGCAGCTCGGGGAAACGGTCCTCCCAGACCCTCAAGACGGCGGGCGGCCCGATCCTCTGGGGCCACATCTGCTGCAGGAGTTCCCGGTTGAGGAGCTGACGCTGCTGATCGGCGGTACCGGTGAGCAGCAGCCTGCGGTAGAGCTGGAGGCGCTGCCAGGCGTGGTCGAGATCGATGCGGCCGGACAGCTCGCGATCCGCGAGACGGGCAGGAACCTCCACTGAGCCGCTGGAGGGGCCCTCGAGGTCATCAAGCGAGGCCACCGCCTCGAAGCCCTGGGAGCCGAGCCAGTCCCCGGCCTCCGCCGAGATCATCGCTGCCCCGATGTCAGGGGCCAGGTGTCCCTGGCTCACCGCCCGGCGTACGCCTTGGTTCTGCACGGCCCGAGTCCGCGCGGCCCCTTCGAAGTCCGGGAACTCCATGTCCATCGACATCGCCGCGTTCTCCTTCTGCCTGCTCGGCTCGTGTACCTGGGAGCGGATGCTGTTCATCCTGCCGGTCACGGCGAGTCGAGCGGGAGATGAGAGCGCGCCGCTCTGGGCGTGTACCGGTGGGCGGTACGCCGGTACGGGGGCTTCCCGCGGGGCGGGAAGCAGCAGTGCGCTGCTGACCCCACGGAAGCCGACGCTCTCAGCCCTGGTCACTGACTGGGCGCCTCGTCCGGGCTGTCCCGTCGTGGCAGGGCGCGACGCTGTTGGAGCAGGGACAGGGGCTCGCCGCCCGGGAGGGCTCCCAGACGAGGCTGGGAAGCGGCCTCAGTTCTCCTTCACTTGCCAGCCCTGGGTAAGTACCGTGGCGCCTCCTAGGTCCGGAGACTTGCTAGGAAATGTGTCCCTGGGCGCCCCTGTGTCCCTGAGCGGCGCGGCGGTGCCGGTATTCAGCTCGCCTTGGGCTGGGTGCGGCCGGTGGCTGTCCGTGCGCCGGTGTCCGCTTCGAATTCTGCTGCGGTCTGGGCGTTCTCCAGCAGGTGACGCCACGAAGTGACGTTGGGGCGGCGGCGCAGCAGGGCCCGGCGTTCCCTCTCCGTCATCCCACCCCACACGCCGAACCACTCGCGGTGATCGAGGGCGTAGGCAAGGCATTCCAGCCGGACCGGACAGCCCGTGCACACGGTCTTGGCCCGGTTCTGTGCGGCCCCGGTCTCGAACAGGGTCTCCGGATCTGTGACCCTGCACGCGGCCTCGCCTCGCCAGCCCAGCGATGTACTCATCCCCGTCCCCCTTGCTCCAGCCGTCTCAGCGCGGCCCCGCTGTTTGCCCTGCGCCGGTGAGAGCGAGCTGGTCGGTCACGGGGAGGGCGTCGAGGAAGCGTGCTTCGCCGAAGCGCGCGGTCTTCGCGGCCAAGGCCTCCTCGCGGCTCTCGCCCGCCAGCCACGCCCAGGTGGCCGTGCACCAAGGCGGCAAGGGGGCCGGAAAGTGGTGGAGAACGCCGTGGGAGAAGCACCAGGCGTAGGGGCCCTTCGCGTCCTGCACTCGTGTCTCCGTCCTCGCCCTGCTCCCGGCTCTGCGCCAGCTGCTGTGGCGCCCACTGTAGAGGGCTCCACGGACAACGTGCCCGGTCACAAGTGCCCATGGGCCACGCGCGCCCGCGCAGGACCGGGCCAGTTGTGGGGTTGCGCACTGGTGCGTGCTTCGGAAGTGAAAGGGTGTTCCCACCCGGGGCGGCCGGTCGGGCCCATGCCCATCGTGACGGAAGCCGGCCGCCTCCGCCTCCCTGATAAGGGTGGGATATTTCAGTCCCTTCGGTCCCTCATGTGCCGTAGCCCGAGTCGCCGACGAGCGTCGCCGACGGCGCTGCCCATCGTGGCGAGGGCCGCGGCAGCAGCGTGCAGCCGAGTGCGTCGGCGTGAGATGACGTTGAGGGCATCGGCGGACTGTTCGACCACCGTCGATGACAGGAACTCACCGAGAAGGCCCTGGGCAAGCAGGGGTTGCGGCGAAGTGACCTGCGGGTGCACGAAGTTCGCGGCTGCGCACCTGGCGGCGGGCCCCGCGCCCTCTTCGGTCATCGAACGGCGAAGGGCCCGACTGCACGCCGGGCCCTTCGTTCAGTAGCGGGGACAGGATTTGAACCTGCGACCTCTGGGTTATGAGCCCAGCGAGCTACCGAGCTGCTCCACCCCGCGTCGTTGGGACCACTCTACACAGCGGTCTTCGGGGGGCTGGAGCGGGTTGTCCCGTCAGCCGCGCACGATGTTCTCGGCCTGGGGGCCCTTCTGGCCCTGGCCCACCTCGAACGTGACCGACTCCCCCTCGACGAGTTCGCGGTAGCCGTTGCCGGAGATGTTGGAGTAGTGCGCGAAGACGTCCGGTCCGCCGCCTTCCTGCGCGATGAAACCGAAGCCCTTTTCGGAGTTGAACCACTTCACGGTGCCGCTGGCCATACTGCTGTCCTTCGATATCGCCGGGAGATCCCGGTTGGTCTGGAACGGGCGTCCGTCGCCGGAAAGCACCCGAGTCAGTTCTACCCCGCAGATGGCACGCCTGTCCTACTTCCACACGAGCAACGTGCACCTGCCCGCAGAGCAGTGAAACCCCCGTGATGGTTCCGTACCGGCGCGCCTACACTCGCTACCCGACAAGCGAGAGGACTTGCTCAGTGGACCAGCAGGACCCAGCCGGCCGGGCATCCGGCGATGCTCCGATCTACGCGGCTCTCATTCGTGAACGCGGAGACGTCCCCGACGACGTCAAACGGGCTGCCGCCCAGCTGCTCGCGGAGAGTGGCCGTGCCGTGAACTTCGGCTCGGTGCGCGCTGCTTGAGGACGTGAAGTCAGGCCTTCGCACGCTGCGGGACAGCGGTCAGGACGAGGGTGTTTCGAGGGCGCCGGCGGGCGGGGCAAAGGGGGCCATCCAGTCGCCGCCGGACCAGTTCCAGCGTGTCGCGCCGTACTGGTTGCGCGTGTACGGCTGGGTGCGGTCGAGGCCCGGTCCGTCGCTGTTCATGGGGTAGTGGATCTGGCTGTACGGGTGCTCGGTGGCGTCGCCGAGAAGGGCTGCGACCTGCTCGTAGGTGACATCCTCGATGGGCCTGTCGACGAACAGCTCGCTGACGATGATCTCGGCGCCGATCGTTGCGTCGTCCAGCGGGTCCATGTCCACCGTGACGTCGAGGGCGGGTTGGCACTCCGCGTCGCGCAGGATCTCGAACGCGGTCCGGATGGTCGCCCATGGCACGGACTTCCACGGGTTGTCGATGTTCAGCCCGTCGCCGCTGTGCTCGTCCTCGATGCGCGGCCAGTCGAGCGGGTCCCAGATGCGTCCCAGTGACAGCGAGGGCGACTCGTCGTCGACCAGGTGTCCGTCCAGCTCGGTGCGCATCCACTCGCGGACAGGCGAGCGGTCACCGAACCGGTAGTGCGGGTCGGCGTCGGTGAGGACCAGGTCCTCCATCACCGTGTCGTGCAGCTCGCGGTGGTCGGCCGGCCAGTTGTCCCAGTAGGCGCTCTCTCGCTCCTCCTCTGCGGCGGCCTGGGCGGCGGCATCGGTCTTGCACGGCTCGCAGCCCTGCAGGTGGCGGATCTGGGAGCGGGAGGCGTTGGCCCGGATGTCGAGCACGGGGTTGGTGAGCACGCCGACACGGTCGCCCTTCACCCACACGACCTGCTCGCGGAAGCGGTCCGGCGGCATGTGGACCAGGTCGCCGACCTGGAAGTGGCCGTCCTGCTCCCAGGCGGGCACGGGGCGCTGCGCGGGCGTGGCCGTGCGGCGGCGGAACAGGTGACGGATCTTCACGGGACCTCCGGGCAAAGGGCGGGGTGGGCTGGACCGTGCCCGGTCGCCTGGTGTGCGGCCAGGCCCGGGCCCGTGGGGCGGGCGGTGTCCGGCGGGAGTTGTCCGCCGGACGCACCGGGTGGGGATCGCTGCCCGTGGGGTGGGAGCCAGCGGTGTCAAGGTGCGGCCACCGCCTACGGTCGCGGCCATGTCCCACGACGAACTGAGCACCAGCGTCCTTCACCAGCGGATCATCGACACCGGCCACTTCGGCCGTGGGGACGTGGTTCATGCCATCGGCTCGCTGCTCGAGGCCCAGCACATCGGGCGTCCGCTGATGCTGTACCGGGTCATGGGACAGACGGCGTGGCATCTCACCGGGGAGCAGGCACACATCCTGGAGACGGAGCAGCGGCCTGGCCGGGCTGCAGTACGGGCTCCGGCCCGGTACTTGATCCATCTGGAGAACTGCCCGCCATGCGCAAGGTTCGAGGGCCAGCTGCGGGAGGAGATCACCTCCGGGGACTTCGGGGATGCCGAACCGCACGAGGTGATGCTGATCGCCCGTACGCAAGACGGCCAGCTCGTGCACATCCTGGATGTGCTGAGGCTGGAGGGCGGGCAGGGCGGCTGAGACACGGTCCGTGGGCGGGCCGGCGTGGCCCGCATGCCCCGGGAAGGCGTCATCTTCCGCCCGGTGGGTTCCCGGGACGGGGGCACGCCGCTTCTTGCCCCGGGGCGGTCTGCGCTGGCGCTGAGGACAGACAGTGGCGACTCTGCCCAGGTCAGGAGCCCGGGGCATGCCACATGAACGCGCCTGCGGGGCCCCGGCCGATATCGACCATGGCGAGGCTGCCGGGGGTGTAGTCAATGAGCAGCGATGACAGCATCAGCAGGCCGTCCGGGGACTCGACCGTACTGATCTGCGTGCGGCTGCCGTCCGTTGCCGAGTAGGCGTAGAGCGCCATGTCCAGGACGCCCTTGCCGCCCAGGACGTACACCGTGTCGGTGTCGGCGCCGACGAACCTGGGTTGGGTCGCCTTGTCGACGGGCCGCGTCCATCTCGCCGCCCCGGTCGCCAGGTCGAACGCCGTGACCTGGGTGGGGGGGTCGCTGCTCATGGTGTCGCCGGCGACCACGTACGCGGTGGTGTCGGTGAGCTGGATGTTGAACTTCTCTGCTCGCCCCAGCAGGAAGAACTGGCCGAGTTCGGCGGGGCCGGCGGGGGTCGTCAGTTTGATGTGCCGGGCGATGTTCCCGTCCCGGGTGAAGGTCACGAGCTCGGCCGGGGTGTTGTCGTCGAAAGGGTCGGGACGCAGGAGCGCGGTCATGGGGGCGGCGGAGAGCAGGTCGACGCTCCCGTCCTTGGGTACCGGTAGCGGGACGGCGGCGGGCGAAAGCTGCCGGCCGGTCTGGTCGAGCGTCGTGACGTCATAGGTCCAGGTCGCGCCGTGTTCAGTGCCGAGGAGCACCATGAGCCGGTCGGCGGCGATGGTCATGTCCCAGTTCAGGACGTACGTGTCGGCCGCGGCGCCGGGGTTTCGCCAGGTCCAGGCGACGCTCTGGTCGGTCCGGAGGCCCACGACGGTGTTGGGGGTCATCACAGCGAGGACGTCGCCGGTGAAGCCCATCCGCGTGGCGTCGTTGGTGAGGGCCTTGCCACCCAACGGCACGCCGGCGACGGTGGTCGTCCACACGGTCTTGTTGCCGTTGCGGGTGTCGATGAGCGAGATGTGGTCGCAGGAGGCTTTGTAGCTCTCGGGGTCGCCCTCGAGCCAGGCGATGGCACCGAGGCCGTTCTTGTTCAGCCCGTCGCTCATGCCGCAGGGACTCATCCCGGGCTTGGGCGGTTCGAGCGTACCCGTCTGCTTGCCGGTGGCCTGGTCGAATACGGCGATCCCGGTGCCCCGGCCTACGTAGTAGGAACTGCCCGCGCGCCAGGTGCCCATCAGCTTGGCGCGCAGGATGTCACCGGTGACGGCCGGGGCCGTCCATGAGGGTGCGAGCCGGGGCGGGAAGGCCAGGGCCTTGGGGACTTTGGACGGCTTGGCTGCGGAACTCGATGCGCTCGCGGACGGGGCTGCGATGGCCGGGCCGGGTGACCTGTTCATCGCCCACGCGGTGATGCCGACGGCCAGGAGCGCCGCGCCGACGAGCGCCGCGCCGATCCGGCGGCTGCGGGCGGGGTGCTTGACGTCTCCCGGCGGCGGCCCGAAGCGAGTCGAGGGAGCGGGTGGGGTCGCGCGCTCGGGGCCACCGGGCATCTGGGTCATCGGAGGGTCATGCCTTCCTGCTGTTGCTCGAACGGAGGCTGTGGGCTGCGGCGCGGCGAAGGACCTGGGCCGTGCGGCGCAGGACGGCGATGGTCCGGCGGAGCCGGCCGGGGCGGGTCGCCCGCTCGGCGCGGCGTATGCGGCGGCGCTCCGCGGCAGCGGCGGCGATCTCGCGCTGTCTGCGGGCCACCCGCAGCCGTTCCTGCATCTCGGCGCGCACGGCTTCGGGAGTGTGGTGGATCACGAGGGCTTTCCTTCAGGTCCGGCGGAGTGCTGCCGGACAACGCTGGTGGTGGCTGCCTTCGGTCACGCGACGTCGCGGGCGGCAGTCGGCCGATCTGCCCGCGGTGCAGCGCCGGAGGGGGCCTCCGCGCTGCACCGGCTGGAGCGTCAGAGCGCGGGGGTCTGGCCGTCGGGCGCGGGGGCGCCGGTGAATCCCTGCACCAGCTCGGCCATCGGCACCTCGACGGCTCCGGTCGGGGCGGTGGTGGGTTCGGCCTTGGCCACCCGCAACACGAGGGCGAGCTTGGTGACCTTCGCGTTCTGCGTGAGCTTGGCGAAATCCAGGGATACCTCGCTCAGCTTGCCGTTCTTCAGGGCGAAGTCGGCGGTCACCTTCTGGTCCGGCACCTTCTTGAGGTCGTTGTCGCTGGGCAGCGTGGCGCCCGGCGGGAGGTCCTTGGTGAACGGGCGGACTTCCTTGAGGAGTTCGCTGAGCAGCGTCCGCACGGAGGCCGTGGCGGTGATGTGGTCGGCGCCGCCCCTCTCGCCCGCGTCCTTCAGCTCGACCTCGCGGGTGATGACGCCTCGCAGAGCCTTGCTGAGCTTGCTCTGGGTGTCGGCGTCCGGCGTGGTCTGCGGCGTCTGGGGGCCGGTGACGCCGCTCTTGAGGTCCTTCGCGGGAACCTTGATCCATTTGCCGTCGAGGAGGTGCTTGAACGCGGTCGCGCTCTCGGGCAGGTCCTCGGCGGCCGGAAGGGGGCTGCCGGTCTGCGCGGCCAGCGCGCTCGCGTTGGCGTGGAGGTAGGCGTAGTCGCCGACGATGCGGTACTCGATCAGGTCAGCGTCCGTGCTGCTGACCTTCACCGTCATTCCGGTGATGTCCTTCTCACCGGACTCGTCCAGGGGCTTCTTGGACTGCACGGAGAGGGAGATCCTGGCGTCGGCGAGGAGCTTGGCGACCTGATCGGGCATCTCGTCGCCGGGCGCGGCTCCCTTGTCCAGGGCCTTGAGCGTCGTGGCGTCGGTGTCCAGGTCCAGCTCGAAGGAAGCCGAGTGCTCCTTGCCGAGCTTGTCGAAGGCCTGGTCGAGTTTCTGGCCGGCGGACAGGTTCTCCGCCGTGCCGCATGCGACGGCACCCGTAAGGACCGTGGTGGCGACGGCGGTGGCGATCAGGGTCTTGCGTATGGCGGAAATGACGGTCTCCTCGTGGCTGGGCCCGGCGCCGGTCGTGGACAGGGGGCCTTCCGGCCAGGTCCACGTTGCACGGTGCCGCGCGGCCGCAGCCAGCGAGTTCGAGCGTCGAGGCGTGATCTTCCCACCAGGCGGGCAGCCAGATGGGCGGCTTCCCGCCTGACAGGCGCATCCGGCCCGCCCGTCCCAGTCCTGCTGAGGGGAAGGGCGGTTCGAGGTTGCGCCTTCTTCAGTCGCTTCCGTCGCTGCCCGCCCTGCCGGGCGGGCAGCCGGATCGGGTCAGGCCGAGCGCAGCGGGATGACGATGCGTTCTCCGGTGGCCTTCTCCCCCAGGCGGAAGATGGGGCTGTTGGAGATCCGGTCGACTTCTTCGAGCCAGCCTTCCTTGGCGAGTTGGCCTCGCACCCGGCTGAACAGGGTCGGTGTCATCCCGAGCTCACCGGCCAGGCTGGTGGCGGTCTGTTTGACGGCGCCGGTGAACTCCTTGGGCATGACGGCGTAGAGCTGCATGATGAGCCGCTGATTGGGCTTGAGGCCCTTGGTGCGCCGCAGGACTTCGCGCGCTACCGGGTCACCGTTGGTCGTCACTGGTCCCCCTTCACGAACCTGGGCCGCTGCAGTTCCCGAAGCCCGGGAATGTCCGGCGGGTTGTAGGCCCGGATCGCCTCGCGCTGCTCCACTGAGGTCAGCTGGCTCGCGAAATACGGGCTGACCTTGTAGAACCGCTGTCGGCCGAACTCATCCGCAAAGAAGAGGAGCCGTCGGCTGACCAGCTTGCGGACGATGCGGCCCAGGGCGTCGGGCGATGTCCCCGTCCGTTGGCCGATGTATGCGGTGGTCTTCATGACCGGCTCCCCCGGGCAGGGCGTGGCGCCGACGAACCACATGAGGATGCGGAACTCGCGGTCGGTCAGCCCTCCCTCCTCTTTGGGGACGGCTGCCAGTGCTTCCAGGCGTTCGTTGTCGATCGTGCTGTAGCCGCCGATGTAGCCGAAGCGCGTATGCGGTTCCCGGCCGTGGGCGCCGCTCTCCCCCGGTTGCTGCGCAGAGCGCGCCATACCGTCTCTCCGGTCTTCGGGCTACATGAACTATGAGTACATGCACACCCTAGCCCGAGTCAGGATCCCTGAACTCCCACGACATGTACTCATGGTTCATTCTTACCGTTCTGGGGAGCCGGATATCCGGACTCCAGGAGCGGGATAACACGGTCCCTGGAGCGGCATAACGCGGTTCCGAAAGCGGCATATCCGATCTTGGGAGCGGTATCGTCCAGCGAAAACTGCAGGTCAAGCCAGGTGAGGGCGTGTCCCTCTCTCTTTGCTGTACAGGAGCTGCAGAGCCAGGGGTGCTGATCCGTCAACCCGTTCAGCATTTCCATCGCGTGCCCCGGCGCGTCGCGCGCGTGTCGACCCAGCCCCGCTGTCTCCGGCCTGTAATGCTCAGCCGACGAACGCCAGCCCCTGCGGCGCCGCAGCGGCGTGGCGGCGTGCGGAGGTACGGAGCCGGGCGGCCGGCCACGGCCGAACGGCGGCCCCCGTCCCGGCATCAGCCACGCTTCCATGTCTTTGTCCGTCACGGTCCGCGCCACCCGGGACGCAGCTCCGCTGGTGCTGTCCACGGCCCGCACGCGACCACGGCGCCGCACGCGAAGCCTGCTCAGCCACCCCGCCCCGGCTCACGAACGCCAGCCCCGGCAAGACGCGCGGGGCCAGGGACGGACGTCAGCACAGGCTGTCCGACCGGCATGGCGGGACAGCCGCACGTCGGACAGGCTGGTCAGGCCTCGCTGGGCCATGGCCGCGGCCAGGTTCTTCACGAAGGCCTGTCCGAGGTGGGTACGGAGGAGCGTCGGACGTCAGGTCACCGGCCGGCCATCCTGGACGGAACCCGGCTGCCCGCGACGCAGACGGTCCTCCTTCTCGAACTCGCGCTGGACCTCACCCTGTACGCGGCGCGTCTCTTCAAGCGCCTACAGCCCCCGGCAGCCCGACTAGGCCTGGCGGCCGGAGCGTGGCGCTTCCGGCTCCAGCAGCGCCGGGTCCGGGCTGACGCGGCCGCAGCTGGGCTGGAGCTACGCCTCATCCGGCCTGTTGTCGACGGCGCTCGGCATGCCCAGCTTGGCGAGGAGTCTGGCGCGCTCTTCGGCGGTCCGCATCGGGCCCGTGTACGGCTGCTCCCTCCATGACGGCCGAGGGCCAGCACCCTCTGGCTGCGCGTACACCTCGGTGAGCTTCGCCTCAAGTTCGGCCTGCGGGTGGGGGACGCCGGCCATCGGGTCGTCGGTGTCGTAGTCGGCCGGGGCCTGCTTGACGATGACCGTCGTCTCGTACGGCTCGTCGACCCAGTCGCCATGCGGGTACCAGCCGCCCGCCAGGAGGGCGGCGATGGCCGCGGCCTTCGCCTCGTCGCGGTCGCCTCCGGACGGGACGTCGAGGGTTTCCTCCACCTCAAGGTCCGCGGTGACGTCGACTTCCCAGTAAGCCTCGGAGGCCGGGGACGGGTCGCCCTCGCCGACCCGTTCGTCGGCCTGGACAGTGAGATACATCTGCGGGCCCTCAACCCAGGTCAGATGGGCGCGGTGCTGGACGTCGGCCATGGTGGTGGTTCCCTTCGCGGCGGTACGGGGCGTGGTACGCACCCGCGCACGCGGGAGAACTCAGCTCCCGGACCGTGGGGTGAGGGAGCCGAAGGGCTGCAGCAGCCGAAATGCCGTGCAGGCGAGGCTTTTCGCTGCTCTCCCCGGGCCGCGAGGCCGCCCCGAGGCGCATCCCCTGACTCAGGGGTCTAAGTGGAAGGCGGCGCCTCGGCCTTCCACGACACAAACGCTAGCAGCCCCAGGAGCGGCGCTCAGGCGACTTCGAAGGCTTCCGGGGCGGAGCGTGGGGCGCACCCTAGAAGGGTTCAGCCGCCCGCAGGAGGTACTGCGGCAGGTAAGGGGACTCCACGCGGATGGCCCAGCCGCGGCGGCGGGCGTGGCAGGCCAGCGCGAGGACGTCGAGGTTGACGGAGACCTCGGGAGAGTCGGAGCGGTCGGCGACCTCGTAGTACGCGCGGTGGGCTTCGAGCGCGTCGGCCAGAGCGAGGTTGAAGGTCTCCTCGTCGCCCTCCACCAGCTGAGAGAGCAGCACGGTCGGCGGCATCGCGAAGCCCCAGTCCTTGGCCTTCTCGGCCTCTTGAAGCGCCCGCTGCGCGGCCGCCTCGGGATCAGTGCCCTTCAGGTAGGCGTGGAGGGCCTCGCGGTACGCGGTGAAGGCGGAGCCGTCCGGGCGGGCGAAGGTGGGGCCGGTGAGGACCAGGGGCGCGAGGTCCTCGCGCACGCCGGTGATCAGGGCGAAGGCGACGGCCATCTGCCAGTACCCGGCACCGGCTTCCCTGCCCCGTTTGGCGGGGTAGCGCAGGGTGCGCCCGCCGATGGACACCTCAACCTCGGTGTCCGGCTCCGCCAGCGCGACGCGGAACAGGGCTGCCCCCGTCTGAGAGGCCAGCCGAAGAGTGGCGAGCTGGGCGTCCGCAACGTCGCCGGGGTTTCCCGCCCGCCACTGGAACAGGCGCTGCTGGTCCTCCAGCACGCTGCCCAGATGCCAGACAGCAAGGGGCTTGCCGTCGACGGGAGCGAATGCTTCGTGGAGGTGTTCCTCGTACATGGCCTCGATCCGCGCGATCCCCTCGCGCTCACAGGCGGGCCGCTCCACCACGAGCGGGCCGGCGGCGAGCGCGGCGACCGCGTCCGGACGCCGGTTGCGGCCGAGCCCTCCGACCCGGGGGCCACGGGTCTCGAAGCCGGTGACCAGCGCGTGCGGGAGGTAGTCGGTGTGAACGGCCGGTGCCCAGCCCAGCGTCCGGTACGCGATCGCGGCAAGGGCGAGGGGCACGAGCGGGAGAAGGCTGCTCGGGGAGGCTGAGGGGCCGTGCAGGGCGCTGTGCCTGACCAGGAGCTCGGCCAGAGCGGCGTCGAAGCCCGGGCGGTCCTCGGCGGCCAGCGCCCGTAGCGTCCGCAGTGCCAGGCTGTTCGGCTGGTCTAGGAGGGGCTCGCCCGTCTCCGCCGCACGGGTACGGATCCGGTCCAGAGCCGCGTCGACGGCGGCCAGCTTGGCCTGCGTGCTCGGCGGGTACTCGCCGTCGCCGGCGTCGTCCAGGGCCACGGCCGTCAACCCCGTCGCGAGCTCACCGACGGGCGTGCCTTTCGCCTGTTCGGCGAACTTCCGCCGGGCGAAGGTGAATTCCTCGCCGTGCCACTTGGCCTTGTCCCTGAGGACCGACAGGCAGAGCGCGTCGATCCACTCCCCGGGCGTGACGCTCTCCTCGGGTGCGTCGTCACCCGGGTCGTAGCTCATGCCGAAGTTCACGTACTCCAGGAAGACGTTGAAGCTGCAGTGCGGGTGGTACGCCGCGTACGCGACGGCGCCGGCCGCGGCCTCGGAGGCGTCCTTGAGGGCGGCCTTGGCCTCCGAGGTGTCGAGTTCGGGCGTCTCGACGGACAGGGCGCCCAGGTAGTCGAGGAACTCGTCGGCGATCGACTGCCACTCGTAGGTGGTCATCCGGCCGCCCCGCGACATGGACCGCACCTGGCCCCCGATGCGGTTGGTGAAGTCCTCGCGCGCTGCCGACACAACCGCCCCGCCCACCTGGTGACGTTCTATTCGCACTGCCTGGCTCCTTGATCGATTTCTGCAACAGCCTAGGTGCGGGATCTGACAGGCCGGCGACTGCTGTGCCCGGGCCCGGGCCGCGCCGCGCCGCCGCCCGGGAGCCCTCGGGCCAGGGACGGGGCGTCAGCACAGTAGGTGGCGGCCGTGGGGGACGAGGTTGGGGTGGAGAGGCTTGTCGCAGACCTCGCATTGCGGCTTGGGTGGCTTGGGTGTCGGAGCTGTGGTTGCTGTGGGCCGAGGACGGCGCTGCGCGGACCGGCCGGGAAGACGTGGTGCCTGACGGTCGGACCGGCCTTGGCGAGCGAAGCGCTCCAGCGCAGCGCGGCCTGCTTCGTTGGCACGCTGGCGAGCGAGTTCCCCGATCTTGCGGTGAGCCTCGCGTAGCTGCTCCTGGAGCGCCTGGGGCAGCGAGGCGCCGCGCCGGTCAAGACCAAGGTCTTGCAGCGGGAAGCTCGTCTTCTCCGTGGCGTCCAGCGCGCAGGGCGGATGGTGCGGGGCGAAGACCGCGAAGTCGGGGAGGCGCCACCACTGGTAGGGGCGTACATGGGGCCGGGCGACCAGCGTGGTGACCTGAGGGGTGGAGGGGTCGAGGAACCACACGGGCAGCCCCTCGGCGAGGACCGCATGTGGCACCTGGAGGCCGGGCCGCCAGAACCAGGCGTCTTGGATGTTCTGGGCGGCGTAGTCGTGATGCCGGGCCTGGAACTGACCGTCCGTGAGCAGTTCCTTCTGTACTTCCAGGGCTATGCGGCTGCCGTCGGTGAGAGTGACCAGCACGTCGGCGCGACGTTCACGCCGGGGCGTCCACTGTTCGATCTGAACGGCCTCGACGCCGGGCACGTCGTGGGCCCACCGTGCCAGGACGTGCTTGGAGTTCAGATGCCACACGCTCTCGGGGTGGTGTCCCGCGACGGGGGCCTGACCGGGCGGGTGAGCGAAGTGCGTGCGGACCTGCCCTCCAAGGCGGCCCCGGACCACGAGCGGGATCCGGGTGCCATGGGGAGCGTCGATGCCGCGGAAGCAGTAGCAGCAGATGAGGGTGGAGTCGCCGTACGGATAGCCGCGGGTGCGCCAGTACTGCGCCGGCTGTTCTGAGACGTGGACCTCGCGGCCGGTGTGCAGGTCGAAGCCGACCACCAGCAGTTCCGTGTTGCCGTCCACCCGCCCTCCCCTGTGGGATGCACCTGACCATCCCTGCCGAGCATGAAAGGCGCGCGCACGCCGCCGCCGTGGCCTCCCGTCCCACGGTCGGATATCTGCCGGCCTTCCTGCCCGGCGGGCCGTCCCGGCCTGCCACGCCCGGGCGGCGGGCAGCGCCCGGGCGGCTGCGCTCTCCCGTGGCAGCGTGCCCGCATGTCCGAGGATCTCCAGGCCCGCGAAGAGGAGCTTGTCCGGCTCCTGGCGGCCACCCGCCGTGCGGTGGCCGACGGAGCTGGGCAAAAAGAAGTCCAGGCGCTGCGCGACGAGTCCGAGCGAGCCTTCAACCAGTGGAGGATCGAGACGTCCCTCGCACTGCACCGGACTGTCGAGCAACCTGCCCCCCGCACCGAGCGGGCCGTCGAGTCCGGCAGTCAGGCACCGCGCACCGTACGGGAGAAGGTGTATGCCGCGCTGCTCGTTCTCGGTACACCGGCCAGCCCCACCCTTCTCTCCCAGGCCTACGGGGCGTTCCATGATGACGATCTGGCCGTGGGCAGCCTGCGGTCGCTGCGCGAGGGCGAGCGCAATTCCCACCAGGTCTCGCAGCGGCCCTACTTCGTGTGTCCCGTGCTGACCAGCGACCTGCAGGCGGCGAAGGGGTACTACGCCTTGAGTACCTGGCCGTTGGAGCAGCGGATCACGACCCCCCACAGCGCACAGCTGTGGCAGCTGCAGGCAGTGGCGAACGTCGCGGCCACGGTGCAGTCGGACCTCGATTCAGGTCAGGGTGTCTCGCAGCCCGCGCTGCAGTTTCTCCACACGATGGCGGCCGCCGCCGGGCTGTACAGCGGCAGACCGGAGACGCTTGAGGCCCAGGCACACCGGCGCATGGCGCCCCTGCGTGCCGACCACCAGGCCTACAGCACCGAGGTGGCGGGGCGGGCGCAGGCGCTGCCCGAAGCGGGTCAGCTCTTCGGGAAGGGGGCGGTGCGTCTGAACCACGCCCAGACCGCAGCACTGTGGGGGCTTACCCGCGAATCGGCTGAGCGTGTGAAGGCGATGGACGCCGACCGGCCGGCCCCGGCCGCCGCAGCGTCCCCGGTGGCCGGACCGCTTATCCCGGAACAAGCAACCGTGCGGCACAACGCTGATCCTTCCCCTCAGCAGGGACGAGCGGGCGCTGTCACGCGATGACCGACGGTCTGCGGGGGACGGCGGACGGCGGCTGCGCGTAGGGGCGCCGGTCAGGCCGCGGCCACGGCCGGAAGACGCAGAGCCTGTCGGAGTTCACCCGCAAGTTGGGCGGCTGCGGCAATGCCCGCACGTCCCGGGTTGTCCCGTACGGCCCGGATGAACGCGGAGCCCACGATGGCCGCGTCTGCGAACTGTCGGAGACGGGCGGCTTGCTCGGGCCGTGAGACACCGATCCCGGCACCAACCGGCAGGCTGGTCAGTGTCCGTAGCCGGTGGACGAAGGACGGCAGTGACGCGCTCAAGGAGCCAGTTGTGCCGGTGACTCCGGAAGTGGCCGGGGCATAGAGCATGCCCCCTGCGGCCGCCGCGATGCGACGTAGCCGCTCGTCACTGGCCGTTGGCGCGACGACGAAGACCGTGTGCAGTCCGACCCGGCGTGCTTCGGCGAGCCAGGGGGCGGCCTCGTCGATGTTCAGATCGGGCAGGATCACTCCTGCCGCGCCGGCCGCGGCGAGTTCCTCCGCCGCACGCCGCAGGCCGTAGCGGTACAGGGGCTGGTAGTAACCCATCACCAGCACGTGCGTGACGGGCGCGAGGGAGCGGACGGTCTCCATGAGGTGGCGGACGGTGAACCCGGCGGCCAGCGCCTGGGCCCCGGCCTCCTGGATGACGGGACCGTCCATCATCGGATCGGTGTAAGGCCAACCCACCTCCACGACGTCTGACGCGAGGGCAAGTTGGTGCAGGAGATCCAAGCTGGTGGCACGGTCGGGGTACCCGGCCGGAAGGTAGGCGGCCAGCAGCGGGCCGCGAGCGCGGAAGGCGGCGTCGAGCGCCAGTGCCGCGCGGCCGGGGGCGTGCGGCGGGTGGACGGGCATCAGGCGGCGGCCCGGCCGTCTGCCTCGCCGATGGTGGCGTGGACGGTGGAGAGCGCCCGGTCCAGGTATCTGCGGCACAGAGCCGGCGTATCGGCGGTCACCACCACGTGCGCCAGGCGGGCGGTGTCACCGTCGGCCGGGGCGGCGAGGCTGACTCCGGGCTGCTGCTCGAGCACGGCCCGATCGCACCAGATGCGGGCGGGCAGAGTGCGGTCCACGGTCAACGACCCCAGCTCTCCGGCGGTGTGGGGGTAACGGAAGCCGATCGCGGCCGCGCGCAAATGGCCGGGGCGCAGGTCGGGCACGAGCCCCATGGCCAGGTCGGCGGCGGCGGCCACCAGATCGATGCCCGTGGCGAGACGGACCAAGTGCGGGATCAGGTCGTCGGCCAGGCATGGCGTGACGGTGGTGACCTTCGGCCCGGAGGCGGTCAGCCGTACCGTGACGTGGGAGACGCCGTGGGTGATGCCGAGCGCCTCAAGAGCCTCGACCGCGGTCGCCTCGGCTGCGTCGGTGACCGGGGAGCGCAAGGCGGGCGCGACGAGCCGGTCGGTGACCTCGAAGGCCTCACCCCGCTGGGTGTGAGTGATGGCTGCCACGACATGGCGGCCGGGGACGGAGACCACTTCGACGCCGACCTCGGGGCCGTGGTGGTACTCCTCGGCGAGCAGGCCCGCGCTCTCGGTGCCGTGGCGGGCGGCGACCCGCGCGGTGAACGCGTAGGCGGCATCGAGCTGTTCGCGCCCGCCCACCCGGACCGCGCCCACGCGGCCGCTGCCGCTTCCCGCGATGGCGGGCTTGAGGACGAGGGGATAGCCGAGGTGCTCTGCGGCGATCCGGAGCTGGCCGATCTCGCCGACCGGGACCCAGCGAGCCGAGGCCACTCCATGGGCGTCGAACACGGCGTGGGCCGCCGCCTGGTGGCGGCTGGCGCGTACGGCCGCCGGATCCAGTCCTGCGGTTCCGAGCAGCTGGGCTATGGCCGCGGCGGGGGCGGTGGCAGCCGGGTTCCAGGTGAGCACTCCCCCGATGTCGTGGGCGGCCGCCAGGCTGCTGGCGGCGGCGTTCAGCGCGGCGGTGTCTCCGAGGTCGCTCACCTGGTGGTCGGTCAGGAAGGGCTGTTGCCAGGTGGGGACGGTGTCGTCGATGAGGAGGATGCGGTAGCGGGCGGCCAGGGACTTGAGCGCGTCCTGCCGGTAGTGCCTCTCCCCCGTGCCGATCAGGAGCAGGGCCGGGGCGCCCTCGGGGGCGCCCTCGGGGGTGGCCTCGGGGGTGGCCTCGTGTGCGGTCATGTGCACTTCCTCGGGGTCAGGGGCGGCCGAAGGCGTCGAGCGCGGTGTTCAGTTCCCGCAGGCTGCTGATGACCCGGGGGTGGGGGGTGGTGAGGTAGACGGCCGTGGTCAGCGGGACGGGGGTGAAGCCCATCCGGCGCTTGAACTGGTAGTGGCCGCGTCCGGCGTCCAGGACGCGGGCGCCGGTGGCGGCGGCGTGGCGGATGCTCTCGGCCAGCAGCCATCCCAGGGTGTGGTCCCCGCGTCGGCCGTGCGCGACGGTCTCGGCCCACAGGTAGAGCGTGGTGCCGTGGCGGAATCCCAGGAAGGCGCCGGCGAGGGTGCCGTCGGCTTCCTCGGCCAGCAGGGCGAGGGCGCCGGGGATGCGGGGCAGGGCGGTGAGCATCGCCAGGCTGTAGAGGGTGGGGCGGCTCTGCCTTCGGGTCTCGTCCTGGTGCAGGGCGTGGATGGCGGGCAGGACCGGTGGGAGCGCGGCACCGGTCACCGTGCGCAGGACCAGTCCGGCGTCGGTGCCGCGGCTGTGCTGCCGCTGGAGTTCGGCGCGGGCCTGGCTGGTGGGGATGCGGGCGGTGAACTCCGCGAGACCGGCGCCGATCGGGGTGCGGTGGGCGTAGAAGAGGCGTGCCTGGGCGTCGGGGGGCCGGATCCGTGTCCACTGCTCCAGCTCGACGGGTGCCAGGTTGGGCACAAGAAGGGCCTGGGCCTCGCATTCCTGGGCGAGTTGGCGGCCTCGGTCCACGGCCTCGGCCAGGACCAGGGCGGAGGCCCCGGGCAGTCCGCCGTACTGGCTGTAGAGGCTGGGCGCGTACACCACGGGGCCGGAGAACACGGGGGTGCGGCGGTGGGTGTCGCTCTCCAGGGCCTTCCACAGCGGGCTGCTGTCGGAGAGCTGGTAGGAGAGCCGGTGGGTGCGCTGGCCGTCAGAGAGCAGCAAGTGCCGGTGCGCCAACACTGATTCGACCTGTGGGCTCTGCCAGGCCGCTGCCCACTGTCGGCTGTGGAAGGGGGTGATGGCGGGCCGGTCCTCGGGCAACGAGGCGATAGTGCGATGCCAACGGGCGCGGACGAGGGAGGACGGCGAGGCGACGGTCATCAGAGCTCTCTCGGGCGATGGGGCGTGGGGCGGGTGGGCCGGAGGAGGTGCCCGTCTCCTCCGGCCACCCGCCAGTGCGCTCGCGTCAGGTCGGGGCGCGCAGCCAGTCTGAGGAGCGGGCCCGGGCCGGGGCGAGGCATCTGGCCGAGGGGGGCTCTCTGCTCCCGCCTGGCGGTGGACTTGTTGGCCTTGGTCCCGTCAGGCGGGAGGCACGGGACCGTTCGGCGCCCTCATCCGGCTCCGCCTCAGCAGCGGCGAGCTCGCGGGAAGCTTACGAAACCCCGGCTCTCACCAACCGGTGGTCCTCCAGGTGGGCGCGCAGTTGCCGACCGCTCTGCCAGGCGAACTGCCGTGCGGCTCCCTCCAATCGATCATGGTGCGGGGAGCGAGTCATCTGCTCTCCGTGCTGGCGGTAGTGGTACGTCACCACCGGCAGCAGTGCGCCGGCGCTGAGCGCGGTCAGCGCGCAGACGTAGATGAAGTCCTCGCCCTGCGGCAGACCGCCGTGTCCGCAGGCGGCCTGCACGAGCTCACGGCGGGCGATCATCTGGGTCTGCCCGAGCGGGATGGTGTCCTGAGGGGTCGGCCAGTACGTCCACACCGCTCCGGCTTCGTGGATGCCGGGCGGCGTGGGGCATCGCCAAACACGGGTCGAACCGTCGGGGAAAAGGTCGGCCGACCAACCTGCCACCCAGCCCAGGTCGTGTTCGAGGGCGTAGTCGTGGCGCACCGCGAAGGCCTCTGCGGTGAAGGCGTCGTCATCGTCGGCGTACTGGATCCAGTCGCCTTCGGCCAGGTTGAGCGCAAGATTTCTGGCGCCGGCGGCACCGACCTTGGGCAGCTCCAGGATCTTCACACGCCGGTCCCTGACCAGGGACCGGGGCACCCGGTCTGGATCTGCTCCGTCGAGCGCCAGGACGAGCTCCCACTCGACCGTCTGGGCAGCGAGGCTCGCGTGGAAGAGCTCCAGGTAGGGCAGCCGGTTGGGCAGCAGGCGGGTGGGGGTGATGACGCTGATCTGTGGGGTGCGGGACACGGCGGGGTCAGCTCCAGGTCAGAGGGCGGGATGGGGTGAGGACGACGGTCTTCAGGGGCGGCCGGGGCGCGCCGGGGCGGGTGGACCAGTCGCCGATGAGGGCCGAGGGCCGCAGCGCGATCACCCGCAGGTGGGTGGGGAGCTGGTCGGCGAAGGCGGCGAGCTGCTCCTCGGTGATGTCCGGCGGGCAGTCGAGGGATGCGGCGGCCAGCCGGTGCGGTGCCATGTTCTCGTCGGCGGCTGGGCCGCACCAGCGCAGCGAGAGCGTCTCGCCCGCCCCTCGGGTGCGGCGCGGCAGCCCGGGGCCGGGGGCGTGCCAGCCGCCGGGGGCGAGCACGAGGACCGGGAAGATGGCGCCGAGCCCGTAGTGGGCGGCCTGGACCGGCCTATGCAGGAGTGGCATGGGGAGCTGGTTCTTTCGGGTCGGGGGCCGAGGGGGTGCGGCCGGGCGTGGCCAGGTCGAATCGGGTGATCGCGAAGCGGAAGAGGGAGTAGTAGATGACGGCGTAGACGGCGCCCACGACCAGCAGCAGGACGGGCCGGGTGGAGATGGACCAGTTGAAGCCGAGGTCGAGCAGACCAGCGGAGAACAGGAATCCGGCGTGCACGCCAAGGAAGTTGGTGATGGCCAGGCTCAGGCCGGTCAGGATCGCGTGGGCGAGGTAGAGCCGCACTGCGGTGAACGCGAAGCTCAGCTCCAACGGTTCGGTGATCCCGAAGGCTGCCGACAGCAGCGCGCCGGACAGCAGCAGCGAGGCGGTCGCTTTGCGGTCACGGGGAGTCGAGTGCCACATCGCCAGTGCGGCGGCGGGTAGCCCGAAGATCGCTACGGGGAAGAAGCCCGACATGAACAGGCCCGCCTGTGGGTCGTGGGCCGTGAAGAAGCAGGGGATGTCGCCGGTGACCCCTCCCTGACACCGGCCGGCGACGTAATAGACCAGGGTGTTGGGGATGTGGTGCAGGCCCAGCGGCAGAAGTGCGCGGTTGACGAACCCGAATAGGCCCCCGCCCAGGACGCTGTTGGCGGATATCGCCTCGGCGAAGCCGGTCAGGCCGCGGTCCACCCAGGGGTAGACGAGGCCGAGCAGAGCCCCGCCGGTCAGGGCTGCGGCGAGGATGACTGCGTACCCGACGAAGGCAGGCAGGCGGCGTCGGTCGACCGCCCACCTCCACACGGCAACGGCCAGCAGTCCGGCGAGGATGCCGGTCAGTGCGCCGTAGGGCCAGCGGGCGGGGGCCATGCTCGCTGCCGCCGGGCCATCCAGCGGATGCCACACCAGTACGGTGCGCGCGATCACCAGGTAGCTGATGACAGCGGCGAGGACCGGACCCGCGGCTTCGGAGGCGGACCGGCCGCGGGCGGTGCCCAATGCAATGCCGGCGGCGAACAGCAACGGCAGGAAGTCCATGACCGCGCCGCCCGCCGCCGAGAGCATGGCCGCCACCCGGTGCCAGGAGTCGAAACGGCCGAGCAGGTCGTCCTGGCCCAGGCGCAGCAGCAGACCGGCTGCGGGCATGGCGGCGATCGGCAGCGCCAGCCCCTGGCCCATGCGGCGCAGCCGCCCGCCCCCGGAGGGGTCCTCAGTGTCCGTGCCCGCCGAGCGCGGTGGCGTCCTTCTGTCCGGGAACTGGCTCGGTGCGGTCGCGGTCGGCACGCCCGGAGGCTCCTTCGCAGACAGGGGGAACAGGCGGGAGGGGAAAGGGCTCTGGCGGGTCACAGGATGACGAGCTGGGCGGCCTTGGGGGCGGTGCGCCGGAGGGTGAAGTACTCCTCGGGCGAGCCGACCAGCACCGGGACGGTGCTCAGCGCACTGTTCCAGTCGATCTTGCTGGGTAGCGGGCGCACCACGGCGGTGACCTCGGGCAGCGTGCGGCCGGGCGGGCGGCGGCTGGGGGTGACCACGAGACCGCCGGCCATCCAGTCGGCGCTCGCCGTCTCGATGTGGCAGACCACGCCGGTGTGCTGGTGGCCCCAGCGGCGGGCGGCCTCCAGCAGCCGTCCCAGAGGGGCGGCGGTCCGCCCGTCCGGGCGCGGGGTGTAGGGGTTCGAGGCGCGGGCGGCCTCGGTGAGGGCGCCGTCGGTGGCGGCCAGTGTCCGCAGGTGTTCTGCTTCGGCGCGCACGTCTTGGCCGCGAGCCCAGCCGGTGAAGCGGTGGCCCGGCAGTTCGGCCTGGACGGTGGTGTGGACCAGGCGGCCGGTCAGCAGGTCCGCCAGCAGGGCGGGCACGGGGACCGGTTCGGGTGGCGCCCAGGTGCAGTGAACGCCGTGGTCCCAGTCCGGTCCGCAGGGGCATGCCTGCCGCGTCAGTGTCTGC
Source organism: Streptomyces sp. NPDC028711 (assembly GCF_055565415.1). Classification (NCBI taxonomy): domain Bacteria; kingdom Bacillati; phylum Actinomycetota; class Actinomycetes; order Kitasatosporales; family Streptomycetaceae; genus Streptomyces; species Streptomyces sp. NPDC028711. The sequence continues at coordinate 49,218 of NZ_JBVHUJ010000009.1, forward strand.
ACGGCGGCGGGCGCGGTCCACGGGGCGCCCGGGTGAGTTGGGGGCGCAACGCGTACTGCGGGCACCATCGTCAGCCACGGCGGATCCTGCGCGTCAGGGGTGAACCACACGATGTTCAGCCCGCGTTGGTGCGCGTGCGCGGTCCGCTCGCGGATCTCCTGGCCGCGGGCCGCGAGCGGGGGGATCTGCAAGACGGTGCGGCGCCCGTTCGAGGATGTCACCAGGACGTCGGCGGTCCAGTTCGTCCCGGGCAGGGGAGCATCGGGCTCGGCTCGATGTCCGGTGTCGCGAGCGGCGTCGACAAGGGAGTCGGCCAGAGTGCGGTGAAGGTGCGTAAGGGTGGCGGGGGGAGTCATCGAGATCGCCTCCGGTCAGTGGGCGCCGGTGACGTGCAGCCGCCCAGGACCAGGACGAGCCCGGTTGCGGCAGCCGCCGTCCCGATGTGCAGACGTCGGGTGGGAGAAGGGCGCGCTGGCATGATCGGGGGCTCCTTGGTCCATGTTCTGGAAGCGGCTCGCTCCACCCTGATCACGCACGTTCGGCCCGCGACAATGCCCGCTGGCCAGGCGCTTTGCCCGCTCCCGCCCTGCGGGAGGAAACCCCTGCACGGGGCCCGCGGGGCGGGCCCGCTGTCGTCCGTGTCCCACGGCCGTGCCGTCCCTCGTGCGGCCCGGCGGCTCGTGCGCCCCCGAGGTCAGCCCGGTCGTGAAGAGGCTGGCCACAAGATCGGTGGTGGACGGGCGCACCGTGGGGCGGGACGGAAAACACGATGGTGTTGCGTGGGGCGGGAGCGGTGCACAAAGTTCCCACGCGGCGCCCCTGCCTGCGCTCTAGCGCGGGCACGCTGTGCCCTTCGAGCAGCATCTGGAGGAGGCGCAATGGCGAACGATCCCATCTACTTCGTGATCACCACCGGTCCGGGCGGGGAGAGCACGGAGTACGTCAGCCAGCACCCCCTGGACGCTGCCCTGCACGTCCTGCGGGCCGATCGACGGGGAGAGGCCTTCCAGGTCTTCACGGTCGACGAGCAGGGGGCGCGCACGGCGTCGCTGGCCGAACTCGCCGCTCCCGCGCCCTCCTCCGGCTTCGTGGCCGACATGTGGCGCAACGCCCAGGCATCCTGGCTGCGCTACCACCTGGACCTTCCGAACGCTCTCGAGTCGCCCTGGGGGCCTGACGCCCAGGGGGCTGCGGCCCAGTGGTCGGCGATCTTCCGCGCTCCGCTCCCGGACGGCATCGAGGAACACCCGGAACTCGCTGATCTCTCCGGACCCGACCGGGAGCGCCTGCGCTCACGGGTGAACGAGTTGCTGCCGCTGCTGGAGCACGAAAGCCAGTGGCGTTCCCCGGAGCAGGCCTCCCGGCAGGAGTGGACGGCCTGGGACTACCAGCAGGCGTGGCGGCAGCTGAACGAGGCCGCCAGGCAGGCACCCGCTCTGAGGAGCACGGCAGACTTCTTCCTCGGTATGGCCCTGGACCGGGATACGCGGGCGGGCCGCGTCGCCGGCTTCCTGGGCACGAATCACCCCGGCCTCGAACAGTGGGCACGGGTCGCCTACCTGTCCACCCCCGAGCAGGTCGCCGAGGCGGACCGGCTGTACGCCCTCTACCGCGACTTCCCCGCGGGGGACGACTTCGAGGAAGCCGACCGGCTCTACAACGCCTACGCCAACAGCGCCCCGGGCATCGCGGAGGCGGACCGGCTGTATGCCCGCTTCACCCCGGATGCCGATCCGCTGACCGAGGAGGAACAGGCCTGGGCGGAGCGCTGGCCGCGCGAGCGGCAGCGCACCCGCTCAGCCGACTACCTGCCGGACGCCGAGGAGGCCCAGCGGGAGTACTGGCAGAACAGCCAGGCCTACTGGACGGCCGCCGAGGAGCAGGAGAGCGCCCAGTACGCGGCCTTCGCGTTCCTCGCCGAGCACCATGAGGAGATCACCGCCCGGGCCCCGGCAGGTGCGGGCGAGGGTGTGGTGGCCCAGGCCCGCCGCCTGCTGCGGGCGGCGTTCCCCAGCGAACAGCAGGCCCGCCGGGACGTGGCCCTCCAGCTCGGCGCGCTCGATGCGCTGCTCGACGTGCCGGAGGCGCCCGATCAGACCTACGAGCTGGGCCAGCACGGGCAGGTGTGGATGGCGCTGGGCCGGGTCGAGGAAGCGTTGCGGGCCCTGACCTGGAACCAGACGGAGCCCGACCCGGAGCCCGGGACGGCCCCGGCGCCGGAGCCGCCGTTGCTGCGCGTCGGGCCCGACGGCGGCCCGTACGCGGTGACCGCCGATCCGCGGAAGGCCCTGTCGGCCTGGACGCAGCGGCACCGGCCCGGGCCGGACACCCTGTTCCCCGCGAACCCGGCCCGGATCGAAGAGAGCACGGCGGGCGGCCGGTGGCGGGAGCGCACCCCACGCAGCCTGGTCGAACAGGTCCGCAGCACCGCATCGGGACCTGATGAGCACTGGGAGGTGGACCGGGAGCTGGCGTTGTGGCTGCTGGCCGACGAACCCGAGGGGCTGCACCCGGAGGAGATGGGCGCGCGCTGGAGCAGGTACGTGGGCGAGGTGCCGCCGCGGGGCCCGGTCCTGGCCTGGGTGCTCCGGCTTTCCGGGACGGATGCGAGCGCGGATGTGCTGGCCCGGATCCAGCAGGGCGCCGCCGAGGAGCGGGCCATGATCGACTGGGCGCTCGACTTCACCCGCCAGCGGCGGGCCGTCTACCGGCCTGAGGGCGAGCGGGAGGAGGCGGCCGCGCTGGCGGCGATGGACGACGCCGAGCTCGAGGCGTCCTATCCCGGGCAGACAGGCGACGAACTGGGGGCGCGGCCCGTACCCCCGCTGCGGGCCACCATCCTGGCCTCAGCAACGATCGGTGACACCCGCTATGCGCACGCGGAGTTCACCCGGCCGCCCCGGCGCGCGGTCATCGTCTACTCCGACGACGGATTCCCCTCCCCCTACCAACTCGCCAGCAGCCGCCTCACCGACACGGACGTGCTGTTCGCGGAGCTGACCTCGCCCGCCGGCCGGGCACTGGCGGCGGCCGAGGGAACCGGGACCGCGCAGCGGGCGGCGCTGGAGACCGCCGGGCGGGCATGGGAGGTGGCACGGCGGTCCGAGGAGCGCGCCGATCGTCAGCTGGAGCTGTATGAGCTGGTCGAGCAGGCGCGAACCGGTGAGCTGGGCCCGGCCGTGTACGCGCAGCGGGCCGGCCAGGTGTGGGATGAGCTGTTCCCGCTGCTGGAGGGGCGCGGCCCGCTTGAGGCGGGCGGCCTGCGCCGGTGGTACTCGGTTCGGGTCGCCGGTGACGACACCGCGTGGGGGACGTTGACGGCGGACCCGCTCGAGGCCGTGGTGCAGTGGGCGCAGCGCGACCGGCCGGTGCAGCAGTACGTGATCCTCACCGGGATCGCAGAGTCGTCCGAGAGCACCGAGATCCCGGTCGGCGGACTGTTGACGCAGGCCCTGCCGAGCGGGAACGGCCAGGAGACGCGGCTGGCGGAGGCCCTGTCCGGTTGGCTGGACCAGGCACGTCGGTCTGTCGCCGTGCGTTCCGGGGACGAGCCCGACCCGGCGGCCTGGCGGCAGGCGGGCTGGGCCTGGCGTGTGCGGGTCGGAGAGAGTTTGCCGCCACAGGTGACCGGCCTCCTGGAGCCGGCGGCGGCCCGCGCGGTGGTGAGCGGTGAGGTGGAGATGCTGCGCGCCCTGCAGGCCGCTGGCACGGAGGGCACCGGCTCACCGGAGACGCTGCAGGCGCACTTCAGGGTGCTGGCCGCGGCCTCGGTGGAGATCGAGCAGGCCCGGCCGCACGCCCGGGCCGCGCTGGACCGGCTGATCAGTGACGACCAGGGCGCGCCGGGCGGCGACCGGCAGGGGCTGAGGCAGGACGCGGCGCGGTTGTGGTTCCTGTCCAGGGAGCTGGGCCGCGGCAATCTCTTGAACTCCTTCAGGCAGGTCGCCGATCCCGAGAACGCGCCGCGGGTGAGCACCTCCACGCTCGCGGCGCTCCCGCAGCGGCTGCGGGAGCATCCCGCCAGCGCACACGGGCTGCTCCGGGCGGCGGAACGGGCTGTCGGCTGCCAGGCGCGGGAGCCCTTGTATGCCGACTATCCCGACACGGTCCGGGAGGAGGCGGCGTCCGCCGCCCACGATGCCTCCGCAGCCTTCCTTCTCCAGGCCGCAGCCGAAGCCACCCGGGGCCAGGCAACGTCTCGGGCGCGCGATCTGCGAGCCGGCTCCACCCCGGCACAGTCCGGCCCGTCGCCGCTGCCGTCCGCGCGGGCGGACCAGGGGCTCGATGCCGCCCAGCGGGCGGCCCTTCCCCCCGCCTCGTCGCAGGCGCCCACCGTCCGCTGATCGCGCGCAGGGCGGGTTTCGCACGCAGTACCGAGAAATCCGTCCCTGTGTGTCCCTCTCCCTAGCCCTAAATAGCTGCAGAACAGGGCATACCATCCCTGCCTTCAGGGGCAGCCGAGGGACACAAGCAGAATGTGTCCCTCGATCGCGGTCAGGCCGGGCCGGGGTGCGGCTGCCTGCGGCGCCAGCTCAGCAGGCTCCTGCCGCGTCTGCCCGGCTTCCCGCCGGCGCGGTTGCCGAGCGCCGTGAGCCGCACTGCCGCCAGGTCGGCCACGCTCGTCTTGCCCCACCCGGTGGGCCGTCCCGGTCCGCGCCGGGTGGGCATGATGATGCGCGGGCTCAGCACGCGCTCGGCCGACCGCTCGGCACCTTGGATCTTCGAGAAGAACGGGGCGAGATCGCTGGACATGCCCTGCCGCAGAGCGCTCAGCCCCCGGCGGCGCAGGCGGTCCATCTCAGCGGCGGCGTCGGCCCGCAGGACAGGCACGGGGCCAAGCTGCGTGAGGATCTCGTCCCTGAGGGCACCCCACTGCAGTTCGTTCGCGATGAGCGCGGCGACGGCCGCGCGGGCCAGACGGCGACGGGCCAGGCGGCGGCTGATGGGTTTCACGCGGTCGCTTCCTTGAGGTCGTGATCGTGGCTGCCGGATGCGGCGAGGGTGCGCACGGCAGCCGCGAGCGGCGCGGTGCAGACGCATGCAGAACAGATCGCCAGCAGGTGCCATTGCTCGGTGTAGGTGCCGTCGCTGTGCTCGGTGAAGTCACCGGTGGCCCTCAGCCGGCCAGCGGTCAGCAGGCGCCTGAAGGGTCCGTCTTCGAGAGCGTCACGGGTGAGTGCGGTGTGCGGGCCTGTGGGCACAGGGGTGTGGCGGTGCCCGCAGGCGAGCCGGATCTGGGCGCGGGCCGGGCTCGGGCGGGGGAACTCCCAGATCGCGCGTCCGAAGTCCTCGTCGTAGTCCGGGTGACCGCTGAACGCCCGTGCCAGATCGGCCAGATGGCGCCAGGAGAGCCATGCCTCCCGGAGCCCGACCGCCCGCGCATCGAGGCGGGCATGCATGGCGTGCAGCCGTGCTCCGCGCAGCAGACCCGAACCCATCCGCTCGATGTCGGTGGCGGGTTCGCGGGACACGTAGGGCGTGATCCTGGCCAGCACGAACGACTCGGTGGCGTCGATCAGGCGCACCGAAAAGGGCTCCTTGGCCATCTCCCGTCCCGGAAGGCGCACGACGGGTGCGCTGCTCACGTCTGCGTCTGCCCAATCCCCTGCGGAACCCGGAGGGAGGCCGCCACCGGGGCGGCAGCGAGCCCGGGGGGCGGGGCCAGGTCGGCGTCCCCGTGCGTCGCAGCGGACCTGCCCAGTTCGGACAGGGCCACTGCGAATGCGGCCAGGGTGACCCCGCAGGTGATACGCCCGTGCTGGATCGATTCCAGCAACGCGTCCTGCGACATCCAGCGGGGTTCGGCCACCGACTCCGTCGCCTCGGGCCGGGCCTCCCCCGCGCCAGGCTGTACCACTACGAGGCACACCTTCGCGCCGGTCTCGATGAGCCCGGTGTCGGTGTGGAGCTGACCTATGGTCCGCACGGAGGCTGCTCTCAGCCCTGTTTCCTCCTCCAGTTCCCGCGCCGCGGCCTCACGGGGGTCTTCCCCGAGCTCGCAGCCGCCGCGTGGAAACTCCAGGGAGGCGGCCCCGATGGGGTAACGGTACGTAGGGACCAGGGCCAGTCCGCCCGGGCCGACGGGGACAATGACCACGCCTTGCTGCTTCCACTGCCATCGCAGGTAGCGGCCCTGCGATCCGTTGGGGAAGACGACCTCGTCGTTGAACAGGCGGCCGAACCGGTTGCCGAAGACCTCCGCCTCCCGCTGTCGACGGATCGGTGCTGGCGGGGCGGGGTCCAAGCGGTGCTGCTGCATGCTGCTCCTGTTCGTCAGTGGCGGCGGCCGGGTACCGGGGTTGGGTGGGCGGGCTCAGGAGGCGGGGGTCTCGGGGCGCTTGCGTCGCCGAGCGGCCCAGATCGTCGCGCCGCCGCCGGCCAGGAGGACAGCTCCGGCGCCCAGGGCCCAGGTGATGTTGCCGCCGCCGGTGTGGGCCAGCTGTCCCGAGGGGGCGGGCGGCTGCACGGCGGGGGGCTGCGACCGCTCCGGGGTGGCGGGCGGCGTGGACGGCGGTGTGGTGGGGGTCTTGGTGTCTGCGACGGTGATCTCGACCCGGGCGGCGGGCTTGGCGGTGAACTGCTGCGGCTTGGCGTTGAGTTCGTAGCCGGCGGGGGCCTTCACCTCGGTGGCCCAGTAGGTGGTGCCCGCCTTGAGCAGGACGTCCAGCTTCGCCGTGGCGGTGCCGTCCGCTCCGGTGGTCAGGGTCGCGATCTTCTTGCCGGGGGCGTGTCGGCCGTCCGTGCCCACGGTGTCGGCGGTGATGTTGATGACCGCGCCGGGGAGGGTTTTGCCGCTGTCCTTGTCGATCTTCTTGAGGGTGAGGTCGGCGGGCTTGAACGGGTCGATGACGACGATCGGGTTGGCGGCCGCCGTCTTGCCTTCGGTGATGATGATCTTCTGGTCGGGCACCAGGGCGTGCAGCGGGCTGTTGCTGTTGGTCTCGCGCAGCAGGTAGGTGCCCGCGGGCAGGTTGTCGAAGGCGAGGATGCCCTCGTGGTCGGTGGTGCCGCGGGCGGCCGTCTTGCCGTCGGCGTCGAGGAGTTCGAAGGCGACCCCGGCCATCTTCGTGCCCTCGGGATCCTTCTTGCGGATCTGGACACCGCCGGGCGGGGCCGTGACTTCCACCGTGGCGGCGGCCTTGGCGGTGGTGGTGTCGCCGGCCAGCAGCATCCGCTGGGCCTTGGGGTCGCGGGGGGTGAGGACCTTCAACTGGGTGCCGGGCAACTGGTCGGCACTCGCCTCGACACCGGCCGTGCCCTCGGTCTCGGCGGTGAAGCTCCAGCGGGCCGTGCCGTCCGCCCCGGTGACGACCTGGCCGCTCTCGCCCTTCTCCCCCGCCTCGGTGAGCTTGACCTTGACCCCGGGCACCTTCGCGCCGGAGAGGGTGGCGGTGACCGCAACGCCGACCTCGACCTTCTGCCCGGCCGGAGTCTGCTTCGTCTTCGGGGCGAGAGTCAGGGTGTAGGGACCGGCGTACTTCTTGGCCTCGGCGATGTAGTCGAGGGCCAGCGTGCGTGAGCTGGTGGAGACGTTCGGATAGGCCAGGCGCTGCTTGCCGCGTGCTCCGTCGATGCCGTATGTGCCACCCGCCAGCATGTCGTACACGACAGCGTCCACGGCCGCGGCCTGAGCCGCGTTCTGGGTCTGTCCGTACCGGCCGATCACGTAACTGGCGTACGCGACCTGGGCGTCGGGCACCTGCTTGCCGGTCACCGAGGAGGTCCAGTGGCTGGTGGCCGCGGGCTCGCCGTACCCGGCACCTTCATGGGGACCGGCCTTCTCCGGGTCGGCGCAGTAGGTCTCCCAGTCGCCGTGAACCCGCATCCCCGGCGGTCCGTACGCGCCGATGTGGCTGGTCGCAGCGTTGCCGTCGCTATCAGGGATCGACCACCCGGGGCCGAAGCGATCAGCCTGGGGTGCGGCCGACACCGAGGGGGCCCAGGCGAGGGTGCCGGAGACTGCGGCCGCGACCGCGACCGCAATGGACGCCGGACGCGAGAGGGCGCGAGCGGGGCGAAGGCGCATGTGCAGAGGGCTCCTTGAGTCGACAGTCGCCTGGAGAGTTGCGGAGGGCGGCCTCCCTGGCGGTGATCCTGGCGCGAAGTTAGTGCGGTCGATGGTCGCGACGCCTTTGCTTCCTATCCGGCGGTCACCGCAGCACCGGGGCTCCCGCCCCGCGGGCTGCTGCGAGCCGCCCCGGCCCGCCTGGCGAACCACATCGGCAGGAACCGGTGTTCCGCCAGTTGGGCCGGGGCGGACACCTGCCCGCCACAGGAGCGCTTGGTCGGCGGAGTGCCCGCCAGGCGGGAGAGCAGGAACTTTGGTGTGCGCACGCCGGGAGCGCACGTGATGACGAGGCTCCAGCCCGTGAGTGTGGGCGCAGTCCCGGATCGATGCCCGGGGCCGCAGCGGCGTGACCGGTGCCGCCGTGACGGATGACGGACTGCCCGGAGCCCTCAGGAGGTTCGATGCCCGAAGAGACACCACGATGGCTGGGCCCTGACCCCGCCATGGAGGGGGAGCGCATGGACCTCTTCGGGTCCGCTGAGGGGTGGGAGGACAGCACCCGGACCCAGTGGCTGATCAGCCCTGGTCCAGGCTGGCAGCGGCTCGAAGCCTCGTTCGCGGTGAGCAACATCCAGAGCGAGATCGAGGATGCGGCCCACTACGTCGAGAACGACGGCGGTTCCGTGCGGCAGTTGCGCCGCCAGCCCGTCATCCTGCACGCCTACCGCAGCCGGGGCGATGAGGAACTCGGCGACTTCTGCCTCACCGCCGTATTGCGCACCCCCCAGGGATGGCTGGGTGTGGACCGGCACGAGGAACCATTCGTCGACGACGGCGAAGACGACGAGGACGAGCATTTGCAGAACGGGCCGGTGGCATGGCTCCGGCCCACGCTGGTCGAGCTGCTCGCTACCGGCACATGGCACGACCTGGCGGACGGCGTATGGGAATCGTCGGAGACCCAGTTCTGCAGCACCTACCTCGCTCACGGTGCCGCCCACCTACTGACCAACAGGACCTCGTCATGAACCCCTCGGCCCGCCAGGGTCAGCCGCTCGAAGAGGAAGAGGCCGTCAGCGTCCACTGCGCGGAGGACGGGCTGCGGCGCGTGGCCCGTGCTCGTACGCTCGCTCACCAGGCCCCGAGCGGGTGGCTGCCGTGGCTGCAACTGGCCAATTCCATCAACGACTTGCTCGCATGGGACCTGTTCAACCATGGGCCCCTCGAAGTCACCGGCATCTCGCCTGCCGATGAGCTCGATGAGGAGGAGCGCGCGGCGCTGCGCCGTGAGCAAACCCGTGCCCTGAGCAGTGCCGGGGTCGTGCCGCAGGAACTGGCGCTGGCCCTGTGGCGGGAAGGAGACACTCAGCAGGCGCGCAAGGAGTTGGAGCACGCGGTGCGCTGGGCATCCGAGGACGCCGGCCTGCGCGCTCTGTGGGGCACCTTCCTGTGCGATCAAGGCGATCGTGACGCCGGGCTGGAGCAGCTACGTGCCGCCGTCCGGCTGGCTCCGGACAGTGCCCACTACCAGGTACGGCTGGGGCTGTTCGCGCAAGGGCAGGAGCGCCTGGGAGCCTTCCGCGCGGCAGACCGGCTGGAGCCGGGGCACGACTGCCTGCGCGAGCAGGTGGTCTTCGCCCTGCGGGACAGTGGCGGAGAGGAACTGGCGGACGCGGCGCTTGCCTCTGCGGGGGTCCAGCGGAGTGAACACGTCCACCCCCTGTGGTGGCAGCAGGATCCGCTGCGGGTGGCCGAGCACGAGGCGGTGCTGCGGGCCTGGCTGGAGTTCGCGCCCACGGACTTGGAGTGCGCCGAGGACCTGTACCGAGAGCTGAGCTACCAGTTGCAGTGGACAGGTGCCTACTTCGGGGTTGCCGAGTGGTGGGACCAGCCACTGTGGAGGGAGCCCGAGGGCCACGACGGCTGTGTGCCCTCGCAGCCCTACGTCGACCTCGGTCGTTCCCTGGTGCGCCGTGACCGTCCGGGCCAGGCCGAGCATGTGCTGCGCCGGGGGCTCGCCGTGCATCCGGACGATCCGGCGGTGCTGACCGAACTGGCCGGCGCCGCCATGGCACAGGGCCGCCATGCGGACGCGGAGCAGCAATTGCGCGCCGCGCTCGCCCATAGTCAGCCGCAGGACCCGCACGACAGCCACCGCCACCGGCTGCTGGGGGAAGTACTGCTGTGCCTGGCCCGGCCTGCGGCAGCCGCCGTCGTGCTGCGCCGGGCCATCACGCTGGACCCGCTGAACGCCGCCGCGCACACCGCGCTGGCCGAGGCTCTGGAGGCGCTTCGGCGCTTCGACGAGGCCATCGCGGCCGCCCGCCGAGCGGTGCTGCTGGCACCCGAACAGGGTTGGATGGCCGGGGTTTTGGGGCGGATACTGCTGGGACGTTCCGATGTCGCCGGAGCGCGCGAGACGCTGGAGGCAGCTGCCCGGCTGGACCCGAACAGCGCGGTGATCCAGGAAGACCTGGCCGAGCTGTGGCGCGTCGCGGGTCCGGATGCCCCGGCAGGGGCAGGGCTGGCTGCCGCCCGGCGCTGCCTCGAGCTGGGCCCCGAGCGGCTGGGCGGGTACGAGGCACTCGCCGCGGCGCTGCATGATCTGGGGCGCGGCGCCGAGGCGCTGCAGGTCGCGGCGGACGCCGTGACGCGCTGGCCCACATCCGGGCGCGCTCACAACCTGCACGCCCTCGCGCTGTGGGAGGCGGGTGACCAGGTCGGGGCGCTCGCCGCGGCGAGCGAGGCCGCGCATCTGGAGTGCAGCGCCCTTCACCTGCACAACTGGGCCTGGTTGCTGGTCCGTACCGGCCACCCGGCGCTGGCGTTGGCCTTGTACGAGGCCGCCCAGGACAAGGACCCCTACGACCCGCGGGTCAGTCACGGGTTCGCCCTCGCTCAGCTGTTGGCGGGCCGCCCCGGCGCGGCCCGGGTGCACTTCGAGCGCAGTCTCTCCCAGCGGGCGGACCCGGACACCGCGGGCCGGGTCCATCTGTATCTGGCCGCGCTGAGCGGGTGGGACGGCGACAGGCTTCCCCATCTGGTCTCGGCGCGCTGGGCGCGCAGCTACCCCGGTCAGCGCGGGTTCTGGTCCGGGCCGGCGGACCGGGTCCGGGGCCAGGAGGTCACTGCGGAGATCGCCAACCTGAGCTTGAGCGGGCTGCAGGACATCTCGGAGGCGCTGTCGGAGAGGATCGCCGCCGACCCCGAGCAGCCGGCGCTCCAGTGGGCTGCGGAACGACTCGGCCTGACCGCTCGGGCCTGGCTACCGTCCGCGGCGTAAATCGCCTGTTCACAGGGCTCGTTGTCAGGGCATGATGGCCGAAATTGATCGACGGAGAGAACGGGTGAGGCTCTATGGCGCTTCCTGCGTTGAGTCCCGAGGTGCGTGCCGAGGCGTTGCAGAAGGCTCTGCGGACGCGACGTGAGCGCGCGGACGTGCTGGCCGCGTTGAAGTCCGGTGAGCTGACACTTGCCGCCGTGCTGGAGCGTACGGACGACGTAGTCGGCAAGACGCCGGTGCAGCAACTGCTGCGCGCGCTTCCGGGAATCGGCACGGTGCGCGCACAGCAGCTGATGAGCGAGCTGAACGTCCCGGCGCGTCGCAAGGTCCGGGGGCTGGGACCGCGGCAGCGCGAGAGGCTGATCGGACTGTTTCCCGCCCCGGGCTGACCCTGCGGTCAGCCCGGGATGCCTCCGTCGAGCCATTCGAGGTAGTGCGGGTCGTCCAGTTCGGCGCGCCAGGCGGTGAACGCGGCAGTTGCCGCGGCCTGCTGGTACAAGGCGGCGCTGTTCTGAGCGAGTTCATCGAGTTCTGCGGCGAGGTAGCGGTCCTCGTCGGGCAGGCTGCGGGCGAGGTCCGCGCAGATCGTTGCTTCAGCGCGTACGCAGGCCACGGCGTGTGCCCAGGTCTGTCGTCCCAGATGGTCGGGGATCTCGCGGCGGCTGCGGCGCGGCCGGCGTTCTTCGCGGGCCGATCGCTGTGCCGCGAGGTCGATGGCGCAGGCAAGCGCGGTAACCGCCTGGCGGGCGCCTGAGCCGACCGGCTTGAGGCGGCGCAGGAGCTGCTCATCGTGCGGGTGGGGTCGGTGGTCGCTGACGGTCTCCAGCCGGCGTCGGGGGGCAGCGGCCTGTCGGGTCAGGACACGCAGTTCGTAGAGCCATCCCAGTGCTTCGCCAGGGGTGGGTCCGTCCGGGACATCGGCCCGGAAGCCGCCGTGCTCGCGTTGCAGGCAGAGAGGCAGCAGGCGGGCCAGCACGGGTTCTTTGACCCGGTAGGGCTGGCGGGCGGTGAGCCGGTCTTCCTGGAAGGGGAAGGTGGGCTGAGGTTCTGTCCGTACCAGCAGTTCCAGCCTGCAGCCCATGCCTGCGATCAGCCGCTGCAAGTCGGCGAAGGTGGGCTCGCGTTCCCCGGTGAAATAGCGGTGCACCGAGGGCTGGGCCACCCCGAGGAACCGGGCCAGCGCTGTCTGCGTGGAAGGTTCTTTGCGGGCCCGCTGCAGCAGCCATGCGGCCGGAACGGCTGTCATCGGATCTTGGACGGACACGACCCTCTCCCCGATCGTCGAGACGTATACCGATACGGTATACCCGCAGATGCGCGGGGGATTCCTATCCGACGCTCTGCGTCGGCATCCTGGCGGGCATTTCCTCGCCGCAGTCGGAGTTGGAGGCAAGGAGAGTCCTCCACGGGACAACTGAAAATCGAGGACGGCCGCGCGCGCATCTTCGTGCGTGCAGACGCTGGGGCGCGGGGCGATCGCGGGCTTTCGCGAGCCGCGGAGTGCGCAGGCGGCGCACTGCACCCCGGAACCGAAAATTGGTTCGATTGCACACTCTGTCGGACCGTAGGATTCCGCATCCGGCCTGATCAACCAAGGTGAGAGGGGCAGTAGTGACAGGGGGCGTAGAGCCGCACCAGCACCCCGAGCACGAGGACGTCTGTGCAGAGGGTGCCGAGATCTACGAGCACGCTCTGCGGTCGGGAGGATCCGTCCCCCGGGCCGAGGCCGAGCGGGCGCCGTGCCTGATCGACCTGGGTCTGCTCCACCCCGATCCCGACCGGCAGGATGTCTTCTTGGCTGTGGAGGCCGCTGTGGTGCTGCCTCGGCTGCTGGACACGATGGAGCGCCGGGTGGCGGTCGAGCGCGAGCGCGGCGCCCGCCTGGCTGATCTCCTCAACCCGATGATGCGCCTGGACGTGGCGCAGTCCGTTCAGGGCGGGCCGTTCACGATCCTGGAGGGCCCACCCCGGATCAAGGCCGCCATCGACGAGGCTGCGGACAACGCGCAGGAGCGGATGCTGGCCATTCAGCCCGGCGGAATCCGTTCCGAGTCCGCGCTGGCCGACGCACTGCCCCGCTCGCTCAAACTGGCAGAGCGGGGGGTTCAGATGCGCACCCTCTACCAGCCCTCCGCCCGCTACGGCCGCGGCTTGGTGGAGTACTTCACCGCCCTCGAGGGCATGGCTGAGGCGAGGATCCTGGATGAGCTGCCCGAACGGCTGCTGCTGTTCGACCGGACCGTGGCCATCATCCCGGCGCAGGAGGACCGCCAGGTCGCTCTCGAGGTCCGCCAGCCGGCGCTCGTCGACTATCTGGCCGGGGTCTTCGAACGGTTGTGGTCCACTGCGACTCCGCTGTATGCGCCGCCCGAGCCCAGCGTCGACGGGGTCACCGATCGCCAGCGGGCCATCGCTCAGTTGCTGGTCGACGGACATACAGACGCGATCATCGCCAAGCGCTTCGGCCTCAACGAACGGACGGTGCGCAACCACATCGTCAAGCTGAGCGATGCGGTCGGTGGCAGCAACAGCCGACTGCAGCTGGGCTGGAAGCTGGCTCAGGCGGGACTGCTCGACGTCTCCGACGCCGACTGCCGCGTCCCGCCGATGCGGGCCCGCCCCGCGTGCGAAGGGGCGGCGGGCCCCGGCGGGAGGCTCTCGGGGTCGCATCCCACCTCACGGTAGCCAGGCACGATGGCGCAGGACTGCCAGCCGCTCCGGGCGGGTCTCAGACGTGCCCATTCGGCCGAGAGGCGGGCCTCCGCCATGTTGTGACAGTCCGTTACTTTAAGCCTGAATCACCGCTTCGTCCGAGCTGTGCGGTCCAGACCAGGGCGGGTCATGACCCGTTGCACACCGCTACTCTCCCTCCCCCTGGTGACTGAGCGTGGCATGGGCGTTTATGGTTGTGCGCCATCAGGCCTCGGGCAGGGGGCGGCACCGGCAATAAGGACTACAGGGCATGTTCAGTGCGACGGTCGGACAGACCCTGCGTACCTACCGCACCCGGTCCGGCAGGTCCGCCGGAGACATCGCGCAGGCGGCAGGGATCAGCGCACAGCAGTACGAAGCCCTCGAATCCGGGACCGGCTGGCCGGGCAACCATGCCTTCACGGCAGCCGTCGATGCCCTGCAGATCCCCGCCGAGGCGCGTAGCCGCACCGGCCTGAACTTCTGCGGGCGGCCTCTCGGCACAGCCATCGCCGCCACGCTGAAGGGGTTCACGGTGCCGGCCATCGTGGTGGATCACACTTGGCGCATCGTGGACGCCAACCACGAAGCGACCGGGTTGCTGCCAGAGCTGGGGCGGCCGGGCTGGAGCCTGCTGCGCTGGATCCTGTGCTCGCCCGAAGCCCGCCGGCGGTTGGTCAACGCAGCCGATGTCGCTGGGACCTTCGCCGCGGTACTGCGCGAGACGCTCGCACTGACCCCCTCCGATCCGGACCTGCGTGCCCTGTACGAGGAGATCGGGACCGACCTGCGGGCACGCGGTGCGGCCGCGGTCGCGGACGTGGACGGACTGGACCTGGTGTGGCGCACCGACAGCGGGCCCTATCAAATGGTCTCCCTGTTCGTGTCCGTACCTGCCCGGCGTCCGGACCTGCGGCAAATCGCTCTGCACGTCGAGCCACTGCTGCTGCCCGGCCAGGATCTGGACTCCGCGCAGTGGTCGGACGCCGTGCTGGCGGGCATCGCTCACTGTGCAGCCTGCCGGTCGGCCATGGGCTACGAGTGGGGCCCGGTCTACCGGTGCCCGCAGGACTGCTTGACGCCGGTGGACGCTTCGGTCTTGGAGGAGGAGGTCGCGCAGCTGCTGCTGCCTCGCGTCTACACGGACGGGGCGCTCGCCGGGCTGGCCCGGCTACAGGAGGTCCTCGTGGCCTGCGGCAGCGAACCGGCCCTGCTCGCGCCGGTGTCCCTGCGGCATGCCCTGTACCAGTGGCGTCACCAGATGCCCATGTCTGTCCGCCGGGAGCTTGTGGCCGGCTGGGTGGCCCAAGTCTCGGTCGGTCGCGGCGGCGCGGCCTCGGCAGCCGGGCTGGTTCTGGACATCTGCTGGCTTTCCGGGCCCTGAACGGCTGTTGCCGTCACCGGCGCGGCGCTGCGGCGCCGGGGGCCGGTCCCCCCGGCTGCTGGTGCTGGTACCGAGTCCGGTCGGTCTCCTCTGCGACGGCGGATGCGCTGGCAGGCGGCGGCCCGGCAGCGAGGTCCTTTTGTCTCGCCGCTGATTCGGCGATGACCGTCAGGGCCGCCTCGCGGAGCCGGTCGGCCCTGCCCGCGTCGGGTGCCTGGGCGAACAGACGGGTCAGGGCGGCCTCCGCCCGGTGCAGTGCCGACGCCTCGCGCGCCGACGCCGACGGTGCGGCCTGGCCGGTCTGGTCGCGGAGGACGGCCAGCGCCTGGTCGGCGGAGCCGAAAACAGCCTCGATCCGCTCGCGCCGGGGCGCGGCCCGGTCGGGCCGGGCGGAGGCGTTGGCGAGCTGTCGGCGCAGCCAGAGAGCCTGTGCCTGGTCCTCGCGTGCTGCCCGGTCGGTGGCCATCGGCCAGTCGTACTCGTTCCACGCGTCGTCATGGTGGAGCTCGAGGTGCGCGGCCTGGGCCAGGGCTGACAGCTCGACCGTGACCCGGCGGCCGTAGGCAAGATCGGCGGTGATCTCGACGGGCCTGTGTGGGCTGTCGTGCTGCAGGAACTCCATCCACGCCACGGCCGCGTTGGGGCAGGGCTGTTCGTAGGCCGGGATCGACGTGAGGGCAGGCCCGGACAGTATGTAGCGCACGGCCTCTCGCGGCTCCTTGATGCCGCTGCGGCTCTGCTCGGCACGGTGGTCGTGCTCGGCACTCCAGTGGGTGTCGTAGGTGACCTGGGCCTGCTGGAGGACCGCTGCGAAGGGCACCTCGGTGCCACGGCTGCGTTCCTCGAGCAGGACCGCCATCTGCCCGGCCAAGCCGGTCTGCTTGGGCCAGGTGGGCGCAGTGGTCTCTGTTGGCTTCAGAAGCAGACGGCCGGGCAGCCCCTGGGTGTCGAGGAGCAGGGCAAGGTGGGCCAGGAGTGCGGCGGCCGTCTCCGGATGATCGGGCGCGTACGGCAGGCCGGTGCGCTTCAGGAAGCGGCGCAGTGCCTCGTCCAGTGCCTGGGCTGGGGAACTCTCGTACTCCTCCTGCTGGAACTCGAACTCGTCTCTCGCCTTCAGCGCCGCCAGGAGACTGAAGAGCATCACCGGCGAGTGGTTGCTCTCCTCGCGCACCTCTGGGGAGACCGGCTCGAGGTAGTCCGGATCGGCACGATGCGCCGCCTCCTTCCACGTCAGATGCGCCTGCTCGAACCCCGCGGCGCGGGTGTGGAGCCACTCCCCCGGCGTTCCGGCCTCCTCCAGGACGTTCTGCCACAGCGACGTGTGGTCGACCGGTCGGTGGCTGCCGTCGGCCAGCAGCTGGGTGACCTGTGCCGGGCGGCCGGGGCGGTCGTGGGCATGGAAGGCTCCGAGCGCGGCGATCGCGGTGGGCAGGTAGGAGTTCTCGGCTGCGGGGTCGGCGGACTGTGAGGCTACGGGGTGAAGGACGTATCGCAGGCCCGTTGTCTGCGGGGCGGCGCTCTGGGCGGCGTGCTGTTTCCAGTAGCTCTCGGCGTCCAGCCACTCCTCGGTGTAGGTCGCCAGCGCCTTGTCGGCCGCGTCACGCATGGAGACACTGTGCT
The DNA here is from genome assembly GCF_055565415.1 of Streptomyces sp. NPDC028711. Taxonomy (NCBI): domain Bacteria; kingdom Bacillati; phylum Actinomycetota; class Actinomycetes; order Kitasatosporales; family Streptomycetaceae; genus Streptomyces; species Streptomyces sp. NPDC028711. The sequence continues at coordinate 66,204 of NZ_JBVHUJ010000009.1, forward strand.
CGGCGGCGAAGGTGACCAGTGCAGCGGCGAGGTGCCGGCCCGGCCCGTCGAGTTCCTTGTAGGGGCGCCGGGTCGACCGGGCGCGCACTTGGCGCAGCATCTCCTGGCCGCCCTGCCCGTGGACGTCCTCCCACAGCGCCAGGTCGGTCAGCAGGTCGCGCAGCACGACGGCTGCGTAGTCGCGGCGCACCTCGCCCCGACGGGTCCGGCCTTCGGCATCGAGGCCTGGGTAGCGGCGCACCGCTCGGGCCACGGCCTCGAAGTCCTCCATCCGGGAGCGGGCTTGCAAGAACGCGTTGACGGCCGCATCGGCGCGTTCGATCTTTCCTGTGAGGTCGGGGGAAGGGCGCACGCCAGAGCTCCTTTGGCAGACGGTGCCTTGCAGCCTGGCTACCCATGACGAACGGCGGCAAGAGGAGGATGCGGCTCTGTCGCCCGCAGCCCGGTACGCGGGCTGCGGATGCGTTGTCCTCCCGCCGGGCCGGCTGTTCCGGATGGGCTGGGCCCGCACCGCGCGCGGCGGGCGTCCTGGTGCCGTGGACGCGAAGCGCCCGCCCGGTTGCATGGGGCGGGCGCATGAGCGGGTCCGCGCATCCAGCGGCATGCGATGGCCAGTCGCATGGAGGCCGCGGCCCTCTGGCTGCGGCGTCCTTGTCAGGCGATGTGGGTCAGCGGGACGTAGACCCAGCCCCAGGTGCCGGTGTGGTTGCCGCTGATGACCCTGCCGTACATCCATTCGTCCATGCGGTTGCTGCTGATCCAGGTACAGGACACCCTGATCACGCTGCCCTTGGAGAGCTGGCCCTTGGAGTAGTAGCCGGTACTCGGGCCGTTGCGGAGATTGACGCTGCTGAAACCGGTGGCCCAGTTGCCACTGATGGTGTTGCTGTTGCAGCCGGCGGAGCCGACTGCGCTTGCCGAGGGCGCGGCTGTCAGCAGAGCACCGGCGGCGATGGCGAGCGCGCCGGTCAGTGTGGCCAGGCGCCGGCCACGGCGCTTCGGGGGCATCGCCTTAGCGCTGGTCGTGGGTGCGTTCGTCAAGGGTCTCTCCCAGGTAGTGGTCCGCCAGGCGGATGTGGTGCGGGTGCGGGTCGGAACGAGGGGTGATGCGGGTGGCGAACGGCAACTGTGCGGCGGCGTTCCGACCGCGCTGTGGCGCCTGCGGTGCGGGCGAGATCAGCGTGAGGCGAGCGGTGCAAACCCTGGCCCGGCGTGCCCGGCAGACGGGCTTGCCTTGCTTCCTAGGCCCACTGGGTGCGCGGAGAACTTCTAGGTATCCCGCCAGGCGGGCGGAGACGGTGGGGTCCTCGTCTTGGCTGGTGGGGCTCCGAGATCTACCGATCGGGAAACGGCGACGAAGAGCGGGCTGTGTCTGTTCCGGGCGCTTTCCGAGGGCAGGGCGGGCGCGCTCAGGGCTCCTCGGCTGCATGTGGTGGGTCCGCGCGGAGTCTGTTGGACTTTGCAGCGTGCGGACGCGAGTGCGCCCGCCCAGGATCGGGACCGGGCGGGCGCATCAAGGTGGCCGGGGGGGCCAGCGGACGTTACGGCCGGGCGTCGAGCTCCGACTCCGGGCGGAACGGGCGCTCCGCGAGACGCGCCGGGCGCTCGGACTGGAACGAGGGACGCGCGGACATCAGGGCCGGACGGACGGACTTGCACGGTCGGTTCATGAGAACTCCTCGTGGACTCGGGACTGGTACGGGGCTGATCTCAGCAGCAGACCGGTCCGGTGCCAAGGCGGTCTACGCAGTTGCCCGTCCCGCTCCCGTGGGACGGGCGGCAACCTTGCACGGAGGGTCAGCAGGCGGGCCGGGGCGGGCTGCCTCGGCCCGCCTGGCCAACACCAACCAGGTGCGCGAGACGGGACGGCTTCTACACAGTCGGGGATGCGCTGAAATGGATCGGGGCCTGGTAGTCCCTGCCGTCACCCGACCAGTCCAGCTGTATGTAGCCGTCGGCGAGGTAGCGGGCCGATGTGGCCTTGTACTTCAGCGTTCCCGTCTGGTACGAGCCGTTGCCCGTAGCGCTGCTGTTCCCGAGCGCACCCTTGAGTCCGGTGTAGTTGGCGTACTGCACGACCGGGTCCGTGCCGCTCACGCTCTTCTTGGTCTGGAGGTGGAAGCGCGCCTTGTTGAAGGTGAAGTTGTTGTTCGTGTGGGACGAGTAGGGGCCGTCCCAGTAGACCGTGGCCGTGGTGTAGATGTAGCCGCCGGACCTCTTGGAGCACAGCTTGACGTCGAACTCCCAGTTGTCGGAGTCGGGGCCGTTGTACGACGGGTCGTCGTACGAGCTGCTGCTGCTGGTCTTGCAGGAGTAGCTTGCCGCGGAAGCCGTTCCGGCGGTGGCGAGGGTCGTGCCGGTGACGGCGGCTGCGGCGAGCAGGGTGATGGCGATGCGCTTGAGCGCAGGCATGGTGTCTTCCTCCAGGAACGAGCGGGGTCAGCTGCGGGCCGTTCGTGGCCGGGCTGCTCATGAGGGTGAGGGGCAGGAGTCCCCCACCGGGTTGGTCACTGCAATCGCTGTGACCAGCGGGTTTAGTGGTCGTCCCGCAGGGTTTTCACGTCCTCTGCCGCAGCCGCTCCTGCTCCTGGCTCAGCAGGGAGTTTGGAGAAGGGGCACAGGGCTGGGGGCCCCACAGGAGGACGATGGGGAGGACGCGCGGTCAGCCGGCCAGTCCGTAGAGTCCGTCGCTGCGGACCCAACCGCGGGTGCCCTTCGGCAGTCCGGACTTGGATCGGGCGCTCAGCTCGGTGTAGTCCCAGTTCCCGCGGCTGCAGAGGATGTTGAGCCGGTCGCCGTTGTAGAGGTAACCGCGGGAGGTGTAGCCCGTGCTCGGACCGGTTCGCAGGTTCCAGCCGTTGTTCTTCACCTTGCCGGCGGCGTTGCTCCAGTTGACGGTGCACTGCTTGTTCTCGCCGACGGCGTGCGCGGCCGGGGCGGTGGCCACGGCCAGACCCGCGGTCACCGACAGGGCGAGCATGGCCGAGGCGGCCAGGCGGGCGGGAGCGCGAAACTTCATGGGATTCCCTTCATCGCGGCTGGGTGGCACTGTGTCGACCGGCGCCGTCTTGCTGGCGCCACCGACGTCAGCGGCCAGGGCGGGTACAGCCTGGGATGAGCGCTGGGGATCCCGTGCCCATATGCCCGGCAGGCGGGCACACAGGTTGCCGGTTCCCGCCGGGCGCCCGGGATTCGCCGTGGGCGCTCCCGCCCGGCGGGCGCCTCGGCAGCGGGTCAGCCGCAGTGGACCTTCTGGGCGCCGCCGTTGAAGGGCTGGTTGTCGCCGGGCTTGCGGTTGAGCCCGCCGGAGACGTTGATGCACTGGCCGCGCCCGGACACGTAGACCGGGCCGGCGTAGTAGCGGTAGTTGTTGGTGACGCCGTCGCAGTCGCGGGCGTATCCCTTGGTCTGCTCGATGCAGACCCAGATGTTCCCGGCCTTGCCCGCCAGGGAGGAGACAGGCCGGGTGATGGCGCAGTTCTTGCCGGTGGACCGCGAGTAGTAGACGTCGATGTACCCCGCGGTGCCCTCCCAGGAGCGGGTGACCGGATACGAGCCGACCTTGCCGTAGCTGCTTCCGCAGGAGCCGACCGGGGCCGCCGCGCTGGCGGTGGACGGCATGGCCAGGAGGCCGGCCGAGATTGCGGTGGCGGCGGTGGCTACTGCGGTGACGCGGCGCCCGATGCTGCTCATGTCTCCCCTTGCTGTGTCATTCCTCGCCCCGGGCCGTGGCTCTGGGCGCTGTCGGGCGAAAGCCTGGCCACGGGGTCGGCGAGGGGCGGGGGCTGTGCCCACACGGCGGGCACACAGGTTGCAGGTTCCCGCCGGGCGCCCCGGATTCCTCCGGGGCGCTCCCGCCGGGCGGGCGCTCAGGCGCTGCGCAGGCGCCGGAGGGGGCGGTGAATTGGCCGGGCCCGTCCCAGTCCGCACAGCCTCTCGAGCACGGCGCGGACTTGGACCGGCTGCTCGCTAAGCAGGCCATGGCGGCCGTCGGGGACCACATGGAGTTGGGCGTGAGGGAGTTGGGCTGCCAGGCGCAGGGCGTGGACGGCCGGAATGAGGCGGTCGTGTTCTCCAGCCATGACGTGGACGGGGACGGCGTACAGGGAGGCGAGGGATCCCGGCTCGACGTGGTGCTCGGTGACGGCGCGGTACCAGTTGGCCGCGACGTCGATCGGCGGCCTGGGGTCGCTGGTGGGTGACAGCAGGTCGCGGACGGTCTGCGTGGGTCCTGGCAGCCGCAGGCACAGGGCGGCGATGGTGCCGCGCGCTTTCCCCACAAGGCGGTCCAGCGGCGGGTGTTGCGCTCCGGTCAAGTCCATCTGACCGGAGCTGGTGGCAACCAGCAGGACTCCGGACAGGCCAGCCGCGACGGCAGGGTGGTGGACCGCGAGTTGCAGGACGCCCATGCCGCCCATGCTGTGTCCGCCGACCACGACCCGGGAGCGACGGCGGGTATGGCGCAACACGGCCGCCAGGTCGTCGGCGAGCAGCCGGGTGGAGGCGGTGCTGGTGCCGGTCAGGGACGCGCCGTGACCGCGCTGGTCATAGCGGATGACGCGGATGCCGCAGGCGGCAAGGTGGTGGGCGTGATCGTGCCAGATGCTCGCGGTGGCGCACCAGCCGTGGGCGAGGACCACGGTCACCGGGGCGGCGTCGGGCCCGTCGGTGTAGAGGGCCAGTCGGGCGCCGTCGGGGCGCGGCAGGTAGTAGTGGCTGGATGGCGGGGGCTGGCTGTCGGGGCGGGCGGGGGCGTGGTGCATGGCTCACCTCGTGACCGGGATGTCGAGGTCGACGGTGGACGAGGTGGGCGGTGGGAGAACCGCGCCCAGGTTGCGGGCGATGGTGAGCATGGCCCGGTTGTCGGAGCCCGTCATGACCGCGACGGTGTGGCAGTCGAGGCTGGCCGCGTGGGCGATGGCGTGGCTGGTGAGCTGGGTGCCCAGGTGCTGGCGCTGTCGGCTGTCTTCGATGAGCAGGCCCAGTTCGCGTACGCCGTCGCGGTCGGTACGCATCAAGTGGGCGACCGCGATGGCCTGTTCGGGTTCGTCGGCGAGGGCCGTGATCCAGGTCGTGCCGCGGGCCGGGTCGGCCAGCTGGCGCCACTCGGCGGGCCGCAGGTCGCGGCGGGCGGCCTGGTAGCGGCTGAAGCGGGTTGCCAGGGTGCAGCGGGCGTGCAGGGCGTTGACCCGGTCCAGGTCATCGACCCGGGCCAGGCGGGTCAGCGTGAGCTCGCCGGAGGCGAGCAGGTAGGCGGTGGCGTCGTCGAGGGCGGCGGCGGGCATGGAAGCTCCGGGGAGACGGGGGCAAGGGGGGCGGCGCCCGTCGAGGTTGAGCGAGGCCGTATCGGCACCACAAGGCTCGGGGTGACTGCGGACGGCCGGTGTCCCGGCTGGAGGGCAGCGGGTTTCGTTACCCGCCCGTACGGCGGGCACCCGGCTCTCCTGCGGTGCCCGGGTGTGGCCCGGCGCTATCGCCTGCCGTGTTCCAGGATGCTAGCTGTGATCCAGAACGGGGTGGTCAACAGCAGTGCCGCGCCGCCCAGCCGGGCGATTGTCGCAAGGGCGCTGTCGCCCAGTGCGGCCAGCACGACCAGCGGTGCCGGAAGCAGGGTTGCCGCGGCTAGCTGCAGCAGCAGGAAGGCGGCCGCGCCGGAGAGAGCCACCAGTACCAGGGCCACGGCGGCGAATGCGGGGACGCGCAGGCCGCGGCGCAGAAGGGGGTTGGCCGCCCAGCCCAGCGGCCCGGTCAGCAGTCGGGGAGTGCGCAGGGCGGCACGGTCGCAATCGGCATGGCCGTGCATGGAGTCCCTCCGGGAACGGGTTGAGTGAGAGGTGGGCGCGCCGCATCAGGCCGCGGCGAAGCCTTCGGGAACCGAGCGGGGAGCGCGGGCAGTGGCGGCAGGGACAGGCGCGGTGCGGGCCGGACGCTTCGTGGTGCGCACGATCCGGCCGCCGGGCATGTGGCGGGCGCAGGAGGTGCAGACTTCGGCCAGGTGCCAGACCCTGCCCGGCATCGAGCACACCAGCACCAGGGCGATCTCTCCGGCGCAGCTGGCGGTCTTGACGTCCCGGTGCCAGGTGGCGCACTGGCAGGCACAGTAGCGGGCCGGCTGCGGCGCGCGGGCCGTGTTCGCGTGGTGCGCCAGGTGGTTGATGGCGGCCTGGGCCAGGTGACGCAGGTCGCGGGAGCGCTCGGGCAGGTCGCATCCGGTGCTGCAGGACAGCTGTGCCTGGCGGTCGGCCCTCCCGGTGACGCGGACGGTCCACTGGCGGCCGGGGGTGCGCTGGAGGGTGCTCATGAGTGCCGTCCCTTTCGTGTGAGGCGGGGCGCGGCCTCGGCCGGCGGCGCCGGTGATCACTATGGGCGGGACGCGGGGCTGGGAGGCAAGCGCGTAGTGGGCCGCTTCCCGTGTGGCGGCCCGTTTCTTCGCCACCGGTCCGCAGGGCGGGCAGCGGCGCTGGTCGTGTGGCGGTCACCGAAGCAGGCTTCTTGGCCCGTGAGCCGGGAGCGCGGGGGGTGTGCTGCCCTCCAGGCGGTTTCCGGGCCGAACCGGGCCGGTGGCCCGGCACAGACTTCAGCTCTTGTTCGCCCTCGCCCTCCGGGAGTTCTCTGTGACGGACGCACCGATATCGGCTGCCCGGGAGCATCCAGCACCCGCAAGGCCCCGGTTCCTGCTGACCGTGATGCGCTCTGGCTGCGCGTCCGAGCGCATCTATCGATGGACACTGCCCGCCCACGAGGGCCGCCTGCCCGATGGCCGCGAGTACAACGCCTGCCCGACCGCCGGTGTCTGCGCGGACCTGTGTTACGCGCAGGCTGGCACCTACAAGTTCCGCAACGTGCTCGCCGCACACCAGCGCAACTTGCAGCACGTCATGGATGATCTGCCGGGCTGGGAAGCGCAGATGACGTCCGAGCTGCAGCACCGGCGCTATCGTTCCGCCGACGGCCAGCCCGTCCATGTGAGGGTCCATGACGCCGGCGATTACTGGTCGCTGCCGTACCTCAAGGCGTGGCTGCGGATCTTCCGGTCCGCCGAGCACGTGATCTTCTACAGCTACACCAAGCAGGTCGCGCTGTTCGAGAAGTGGGTGCGGCCCGATCCGCCCGCCAACTTCCGCTGGCGCTACAGCTACGGCGGCACGCAGGACGACCTGATCGACCCGCTGCTGCATCATCACGCCGACGTCTTTCCCGACGAGACCTCGCTCGATGAGGCCGGCTACACCTCGCAGACCCCCTCGGATCTGCGCGCGGCGTACGGGCCGGAGAAGCTCGGTCTGGCAGCCAACAACATCCCCCATCTCAGGGCCCGCCAGGGAGGGCGTACCTTCCGGGCGCTACAGCGGGCCGCCGACGCGGAGAAGGCGGCGCGGCGCGGCAAGCGCCGTGGTCCGTCCGGCCGTTCGGCATAGTCCCCCTGACCCCGCGGGCCGCCGCCCCTCCCCCGGCTCGGCGGCCCGCGGCTTGCCCGTACCGCGCGCCGCGCGGGAGTAGATCCGTGTGAGCCGCCCGGCGCGAGGCGGTGTCGACCCACCAGGAGGCAGCGTGCACAGCGAGCAGGATGCGGCCACAGCCTGGCCCGGAACCAACGGAGGCTGGTCCGGGGCCAGCGGGGATGCCGACTTCCCCTACAGCTCCCCGGCGGGCTGGTACACCCAGCCGCTCGCGGGTCCCGCGGCGGCATCCTCCCCGCCGGCCGCTGCAGCAGCGGCCGCGCCGCAGCCGGTCCCCGTGCCCGTGCCCGCGCCGCCAGTGCAACCGCAGCAGACGTCCCCCGAATCCGCGCCCCCCGTGGTCGTGCAGGGCGCGGACGGCGGGGCGTTCCCGGCGCCGCCCGCACTGTTCGCCGGCCCGCAGAGCGCCGCTGTTCAGGCGGCCCCTGCGCCTGGTCCGGCGCCCGCGGCCGCCGCTCCGCCCTTCCCCACCGCGCAGGTCCCGGTGCCCGAGGGGTACACCGTGCCGCCGGGGCCCGGGCCCCACGCCAGCGCGCCGTACGTTCCGTCCGGTCCGGCGGCGCCTGCGGCCGCGCCCACGTACGGGTATCCGCCCGCCACGCCTGCCGGGTCAGGCCAAAGCTACGGGTATCCCCCGCCGGTGGGGCCAGTCTCCATGCCTGGGTACCCGGCTGCGGGTGTCGTCCCGGCTGATCCGGCGTATCCGGGGCAGGTCGCGGCGCCGGGTTACGACCCTGCGGCACCGGTGGCTCCGGGCTCTGTTCCGGTGGCGCCCTTCCCCTATCCCTCGGGCGTTTCCCCGGCCGCTCCCCTGGCCGGGCACGCTCCTGCCACGGCGGTACCGCTGGGACACAGCGCGGCGACCGAGCTGTCCTCCGACCGGCTGCTGCGGGGCGGTAAGAACAAGGCCCGCAGCAGCCGCCCGGGCGCCCGGCCCTCGCGGTTCCGGCTCGGCGGCGCGAAGGAGGACGCAGCGCTGCAGCACAAGCTCGAGGTGATCCGCACGCCGGTGCACAGCTGCTACCGGATCGCCGTGATCAGTCTCAAGGGCGGCGTCGGCAAGACGACCGTGACCACCGCGCTGGGTTCCACCTTGGCCAGCGAACGACAGGACAGGGTCCTGGCGATCGATGCGAACCCGGACGCCGGAACGCTCGGCCGGCGCGTGCGCCGCGAGAGCGGCGCCACCATCCGCGACTTGGTGCAGGCGATCCCCTCTTTGCGCACGTATCACGACATCCGGGCCTTCACCTCGCAGGCTCCGTCCGGCCTGGAGATCGTCGCCAACGACGTCGATCCGGCCATCTCCATCGCCTTCAACGACCAGGACTACCGGCGGGCCATCGACGTGCTGGGGGCCCAGTACCCGATCATCCTGACGGACTCGGGCACCGGTCTGCTCTACAGCGCGATGCGCGGCGTCCTGGACCTGGCCGATCAGCTGATCGTCGTCGCTACCCCTTCGGTCGACGGCGCGTCCAGCGCGAGCACCACACTGGACTGGCTCAACGCCCACGGCTACGGCGACCTGGTGCGGCGCAGCCTCACGGTCGTCTCCGGGGTGCGGCACAAGGGCCGGGTGGTCAAGGTGGAGGACATCGTCGCGCACTTCAGCGAGCGCTGCCGCGGGGTCGTGTCGGTCCCCTTCGACGAACATCTGTCGGCCGGTGCCGAGGTGGATCTGGACCTGATGCGGCCCAAGGTCCGCGAGGCGTACCTGACCCTGTGCGCCCTGGTCGCCGAGGGGTTCTCCCAGCCCCGGCGGACCGCCCCGGCGGGCGCCGGGCCGGGCCCGGGCCACCCGGGCTACGCGGGCCACCCTCAGGACGCATGGCCCGGCGGTCCGGCCAGCGCCGGCGGGTACCCGGCGCAGCCTGGCTACCCCGGGCCGCCGCAGTAGCGAAGACGCCCGGGGGCCAGCCCGCCCTCCTGCTCGAGCCCGTCAGGCCCTGGGCGGCATGGTCGCTTCCCACGCCTTCTGCAGTTCTTCACGGCTCCAGCCACAGTCCTGATCGCAGTTGCCGGGGTGGTCCTCGATGAGGAGGCACGTCTCGTCAACGACCTGCCTGCGGCACCCCGGAGCCGTCCGGATCTCGCGGCGGCCGTCTTCGCCCCACAGCAGCCACCACAACACCAGGTCCCCCGCGCCGGTGTACTGCATCTGTACGCAGGCCGCGTGCCGCGTCTCTCGCGGGTGCGCCGCGAAGTCGCAGCCGAGTGGGTGTGCGTCGGCCGTGAAGTCGGCGTCGGGCAGGGCATTGAGATAGCGCGTCTCTTGGGCCGTGAGCGTGGCCTGCGCGCGGCAGTTGTTCGTCTGGGGAGATGTCTGGGGCGGGATCATCGAGTCCTCCGACTGCGTATGGGGTGGGCGCCTTCACTCTTCGGGCGCGGCAGGCAGCGAAACCGACAAAGAATCTTGGAAGCACCGGTGTGTTCCGCATCACTACGACGTCGGCTGGTGCCGGGCGCCACGGTGGAAGGGGCGGCATGGCACCCTCAACGGCTGCCGGCCACGGCCCGTCCGTCCCGCCGGGCTGCGTCCTGTGTTCCTGGCGGGAGGACCGGGCTGGTGCGCGTGCCCGGCCCGGCGTCGGCTCACGCCTGATGCGGCCGCGGGCGGCTTCGTCCCACGCGTCACACCCGCCTCAACTTCGCTGTCTGGCCCTCTTTGCCGCCATGTAGTTGCTCGGCGGCGTATAAGTGGCGGGCCCGTCGGGGGCCCGGACCCGAAGGAGGAACAGATGGACACGATGCTCACCCAGGCGTCCGAGATGGTGATGGTGGGGCTGGCGCAACGCCCGGGCACCGAGCCGCCGTGCGCTGACGGAGCGGACTTCCAGCGTCGCGGCAGCCGCGTGTGCGCCGTCGTCGTCGATGGTGCTGGGCACCGTGAGGAGGTAGTGCGCTATGCCGCGACGGTGCCTGCGGTGATCACGCAGATGGGCATGGTCGAGGGCGGCCTGGCCGGTCTGGTCACGGGTGGCCGGATGGCGTACGCGTACGACGTTCCACCGCATGCCAGCGCCGTGTATGCCTCGGTGGAGCCGGGCCGGCCGACTGCGGTGCACTGGATCGGCGATGCACGCGCCTACAGCTACGGGAACGGCGAACTCACGCTGTGGAGCACCGACATGACCATGGGGAACTATCTGCGCGGACAACGCGGACACGCGCCGGAGCTCGCCAAGGAGTACGACGACTACGCGCGGCTCGGCCTCGCGCAGGCAGGGTGGGCGACCTGCCGGCTCGTGGAGATTCCCGAGGAGGTCCCGCTGGTCCTTCTCGTCTCGGACGGAGTCTCGGACCACGTGGACCAGGGCACCTGGAAGCGGCTGTGCCACCTGCACGAGGCGGACCCGCAGGCCCTGGTAAACGCCTTGGTGGCGGCCGCCGAGGCGGACGCCGACGGGTACCGCGACGACTGCACCGTGATCGCCATCCGCCGCCGCACTCCCTGAGGGGATCCGTCGCGCACCGCGTAGCCGACTACACCGGCGCAGACGGTCCGTGCCGCGCGGGGACGTGTGCTGTTCAGCGCCGTGTCCGCTCGGCTCTTGGACGGCTGCGGGCGCCCGGCCGGGTCCAGACCCGGCCGGGCGCGCCTCGTGTCCGGGCAGAGACGGGGGTGGGACTGGTACGGCGGCGGGGCGCAGGGCGGCCCGCTCGCGGCGGCCGGACCAGGACGGCCGGGTGGCCGGGGTCGGGGGCGAAGCCGTAGCGCAGGTAGGTGCGGTACAGCGCTGGTGTCCGGGCCGTGGCGATGGCGCCGACGTCGTGGCCGTCGGCGTAGGCGAGGGCCGCGTGGACCAGGTGGGCCGCGGAGAGAGGGTCGTCTTCGCGGCAGGCCAGGTTGCCCACCGTCCACCAGGTTCCGCCGGTGCGGAGCCGGGCGCGACGGCAGGACTCGACTGCCCGAACGGTCCGGGCTGCGGCGAGTTGGCGGATGAGCCCGAGCAGCAGCAAGGCAGTGATCAGGGTGGTGGCGGCCGTCGCGCTCCACCGCGTCCAAGGGGCCGGGGCACCGGCGGCCTCGGCTGCCGCGCCGAGCACAGTCGGCAGCAGCAGGCCTGCGGTGAGGGCGAGCTCGGCCAGGAGCAGAGCGCCGGTCGCGGCCAGGGCGCGGGCGGGCGCAATGGCCGGGCCGCGGACGGTCAGGACCGCTCCCCCATAGGCGAGGAGCCGTCCCTGTGCGTGGGCGTAGGTGAGTTGGAACAGCCACAGCGTGGTGCCGGCGGCATGGGATGCACGAGTGCGGGCGGGCGGTCCCAGGCGGCGCTGCACCAGTGCGGCGTGGCGCGGAAGGTCGCGCCAGCGGGCCCGCAAATCGGTCGGCGCATGGGGCGTTGTGGGGTGGTGGAGGTTCACCGGGCGGGCCGTCTCGGCGTGGTCGGGGCGGTGGCGGCGGGCTGCTGTGCGGGCGGGGCGGTAGTGCGCAGCGCGGTGAGTTCGGTGTGCAGTTGCCGCCAGGCGCGGGTATCCGCCGGGTCGCCGGGCGGCGGGCCGAGCAGCTGTTCGCCAAGTTCGGGGCGGTGTTGATGCCAGGCGGCGAGCCGAGTGAACAGGACGCACCAGCGGGCCCGGTGGGCGCTGTCGCCGGGGCGTGGCGAGGGCATCTGCCCCATCCAGACGGCGGGGGGCGGGGCTCCGTCGAGCGCGCTCTGCCAGGCGGTGGTGGCGGTGGGCCAGGTGGCAATCTCCCGGGTGGCTGGGCGGGTGAGGGTGCGGATTCGGGTGGCGAGGTCGTTGTAGGCGGGCACGTCGTGGCCGCTGGTGGGGCGGGGCAGCGGACCGGTGCCGTCGGTGTCGGGCAGGGATGCAGTGCGGTGTCGCCAGGTCTCGACGAGCGCGGCGGTGGTCTGCCAGGCGCGGCGCTGCCAGGTGTCCTGGGGTGGGACGGGCCCGAGCACGGTGGTCCACGGGGGAGGTTCCTGGGCCAGTTGCAGGCCCCGGGCAGCGAGCAGCTGGCCCAGGACGCGGCGCCGTTCGGTGAGGTGGCCGCGCCAGTCGGCAGGGGTGTCCGGGTCGTGTTCGAGGCGGGCGTCGGCAACCCAGTCGGGGACCGGGCCGCTGTGGCGGGCGGCGTGGGGAGTGCGGTCGGGCAGGCGTGCGCGCAGGTCACGCTCGGCGCTGATGAGCTCGACGAAGCGGCTGGCGCGGGCGCGGGAACGGGCGTTGTGGTAGCGCTCCTTGGCGGTGGGGGCGCGGCGCTGGAGGTGGGCGCGGTGGGTGAGGGCGAGGGCGGTCAGGCGGGCGAGTTGGGTGTCGCTGTAGGCGGCCAGCGGCCGGTCGGCGGCGGGGCGCGGGGTGGTGGCGACGAGCTGGTAGATGCGGTCGGCCAGGACGGAGGCGGTGTCGTCTTCGCCGCTGTCGTCGAGCGGTTCGTTGCTGATCCGGGTGAGGGTGCGGCGGGTGCTGTGGCCGGCCAGCTCGGCTGCGGTGAGGGCGGCCAGCAGCTTGGGCCAGCCTTCGTCGGTGTAGGTCTGGTCGGCCAGGGCGGGCAGGATCTCACGCAGCAGCGCCCGGGCGCGGGCGGTGGCGGCGCGGGCAGCGGTGTCGGCGTACTGGGCGGCGTGGAGGGCCGGGCTGGTGGACTCGTCCTGCAGGTCGCGCAGGAGCTGGTGGGCGGAGGTCGCGGCGCGGCGGGCGTGGGCGATCTGGTGCAGGGCGGCGGCCTCGTCGGCCACCGGGTCCTCGGTGGGTTCGCTGATGCCGAGGTAGAGCTTGTTGCTGCGACGTCCGCGGGTGAGCTGGACGTAGACGCTTTCGCGGGAGGAGGAGGCGGTGGCGTAGGCGTGGGCGGTGTCGACTGTCATGCCCTGTGCGCGGTGGACGGTGGCCGCATATCCGAGCTCGACGTGGGCGGCGGTGTAGTCGGCGGGCAGGGTGATCGTGGCGTGATGGGCGGTGTTCTTCACCGTCAAGGAGCCGTCCGGGTGGACTGTCAGCACCCGCCAGGCATCGCCGTTCTTCACGAAGTCCCGGCCCTTCAGGACCGGCAGGGCACGGTTGTTGCGGCGGGTGACGATGGTGTCGCCGGCGTGGGCGCGGGTGCCGTCACGCAGTTGGCGGTGGGCGGTGACGTCGAGCAGTCCGCGGGCGGCGGCGGCCGTCTGGGCACGGGCGTTGAGTTCGCGCACGGTGGCCGCGTCGGGGGCCATCATGACGCTGCTCAGCCCGGCAGCGATGTCCGTGCTCCACGCGGCGTAGATCGCATCGAGCATGTCGGCCGGGTCCCCGGAGCGGATGCGCCGGTGCTGGCGGTGGAAGGTGAAGACGTCGGCCGGGTCGCCGTCGCGCAGTACCAGGGTGGCCGCGCCTTCGCCCGGGGTGGTGAAGCGGTGCAGTTCGTCCAGGCGCACCGTGTCGGGGTGGCGGTCGAGCAGGCGCGGCACGCCTCCTGCGTCGACGGCGGACAGCTGCAGGGGATCGCCCAGGAGCCGGACGTGGGCGCCTGCGGCGCGGGCCTGGGTCAGGATCCGCTGGAGGTTGAGGGTGCCGCCCATGCCCATCTCGTCGACGACGATCACGTCGCCGCGGGCGAGGGGGAACCGCTGGTCGGCCAGGCCTTTGGCGTGCTGGTCGCGGTGGTGCAGCCAGGCATGCAGGGTGGTGGCGGGCGCACCGAGGTCATCAGCGAGGGCCTGGGCGGCGCGGGAGGAGGGGGCCAGGGCGACCAGGCGGCGCCCGGATGCGGCCAGGGTGTCGGCCACCAGTTTCATCGCGGAGGTCTTGCCGGATCCGGCCGGGCCGATGCCGGTCAACAGCAGTTTGTCGCCGCAGGCGAAGGAGCGGGCGAGGGCCAACTGGGCCGCGCCCAGGTGCGGATGGCGGCGGGCTGCACGTGCGAAGTCGGCCTCTTCGGCGGCGGGAATGACCAGGGTGTCGGCGGCTGCCAGGAGGTCGTCCTCGGCAGCCATGAGCCGTCGGGTGGTGTAGGCGGGCGCCTCGACGCGCAGGAAGACGCTGCTGCCGTCGGGGCGCTGCTGCTCGGGGTGCAGGTCGACCAGGGAGGGCGGGCGCAGGTCGACGACGGGGTCATCAAGGGTGGGGTCCGACAGTGCGCGGGCGGTGATGCGCTCGGTCGCCTCGGCCAGGACCAGGCCCTGGGGCAGGGGGCCACGGGCGAGGTGGTAGCCGAGTTGGCGCAGCACCTCGGCGCGCACGTGCTGGGCGGCGAACACGCTGCGGCGTTCGGCGACTTCGGCCAAGGCGGCGGTGGCGACCTGCCGCTCGAAGGTGTCCGGATCCATCTCCTGCGGGGCCGGTTCGGCGTCGGCGGCGGCCTGGCGCACGGCGTCCAGCAGGGCCTGGGTGAGGGCTTCGTCGGGGCGTGCGTCGACGTCGCCGAGGGCCGCGCGGGCGGCGGTGAACCAGATCTTCTGCAGGGTGCGCAGCGGCCGCGCGGCGCTGAGTTCGGGCCGGTTGGTGACTGCGGCCTGCTGCGCGAGCGCGTACCAGACCGCCGGGGGCGGGGTGCGCTGGTGGCGGACGTAGTAGTCGGCGACCAGCCGTTCCAGCTCGGCCCGCACGGTCTTGCCGCGGGTGGAGAACGCGTCGATGAGCTCGTCGGGCAGGCCCGCGATCTCGAGGATCGGCCGCCGGCCTGCAGCGGTGATCCGCTCGCGGACCGCGAGTCCCAGGCGCTCGGACACCAGCCGCATGACAGTGGTGTTGTAGAGCTCGCTGATGGTCACTCCATGCGCGAGCAGCGGCCGCGCGTCGATCGTGCGCCACTTCCCGTCCGGGCCCTGGACCCGGTTGGCGACGATGATGTGATCGTGCAGATGGGGGTCGCCCGGGTCCCCGCGCGCGGTGTAGTGCCGCCACCGGGCGGCGACCAGGCCGGAGGTCACCTGTTCCTGGGCGATGCTGCCCTTGCTGGAGGCCCGGGTAGCCAGCGCGTGGTCCTCGATCCAGGCCAGGGCCGTCTCGAGCGCTTCGGTGTGCGCGGCGTCGATGACCTCGCGTGTCTCCTCCCCTCCCAGGATCCGCAGGGCCTGCAGCGAGCCTTGCGGGGCGGCCACGAAGCTCCAGCCCAGGCAGGGCTGGCGCACCGGCTGAGTGTGCATCCGCAGGTACCCGTCGAGCTCCTCGACAGAGGCCGGGCCTCGGTGGAACTCTGCGCGGAAGTACTGGGCCGCGACGTGTCGGCGGATCGCCCGGCGCTGGTCGTCGGTGAGCGGCCCTCCGCTGCGCGCGGTGGCCTCCGCGAGGACCTCCTCGATGCGCTCCAGCAGCGGGTCGGTGGCGGTCGGGTCGCTGAACTGGGAGTAGGCGGCGCCGAGTTTCCCGGCCCGCCAGGCCTTCTGCTCGCTGTCCCCGGCGGCGATCCGCTCGGCGGCAATCTCCACCGCACGCGGATGCCGGCCGAGACCGAACAGGGATTCCGCTTGTGCCCGCAGCACCTCCTGCCCAGCCACTTGCAGGACCTCAGCGGCACGCCCCATCCACACCCCCGGCGGGGCACCAGCGTTCAGGGAGCCGTCAGCGGCAGGCAGAGACTCGGCGCGGACCGTCTGCGCGAGCAGATACCGGTACCCCGCGGCCGCCGTCAGCTTGCGGATCTCTACTGCCACGGCATCGACGCTACGAGGCGATCAGAGTTGCAAGAGATGTCATTCCCTCCTCCTGTCCCCTCCCTCTGTCTCCCTCTTACAGCCCGGTGACCTGCACAGACACCAGCAGCAAGGAGCAGCGGGGTATGCAGGTTGTCCCGGAGAACGGGGTAGGACGACTTTGCTTCCTCCCGTTGGGTGGGCAGAAATCATGGTCGTGGCCCGTGGGGCGGGAGCGCGGACAGCTCGGTGGGGTGAGCCCTTCGATCGGGCGGGGGTGCCGGGTGAGGCTGCCTGTACGGGGTCCCGGGGAGGGCGGCAGGGTGCCGTCCGGGCGCAGCCCACGGTTCGGGGCCGGTTACGGAGTTGAGATGGCGAGGAAGCCCAAGGCGAAGGCGTCGGCTGCGGCGAACATGGTGGCGGCGCGGGAGCGGGCGCAGCAGTTGGCGATGGCGCCGATGGCGCGGCAGCAGCGGCTGGTGGAGCGGGCGACCGACTTCTTCGTGGCATCCGAGCGTCAGGACCTGGCGCGGGAGGACGGGGAGCGGGAGATCCGGGCGATCCGTGAGCGGGTGGTGGAGCAGGTGGAGGCGGCGCGGGTGGAGGCCGGGGCGGCGGTGGTGGCGATGCTGGGTGAGGACGAGCCGGTGGGGGCGGTCGCGGAGCGGCTGGGGCTGCGGCGGACCGATGTGCAGGAGCTGCGGCGGCTGGTCCGGGCGCAGGAGCCGGTGCAGGAGTCGGGTGCCCGGGGCGGAGAGGCGCGGCTGACGTCGGGACCGGGTGCCGGGGGCCCGGTCGGCACCGGGGCGGCGGATGCTCCGCATGCCGGGGGCGGGGGTGCGGCGGGCGGGGTCCGGCCGGTCGCCTCCGGTGGCCCGGGTGGGACGCGGCCGGCTGGTGGGGACGGGGGTACGGAGGAGGTCAGGGGGACGGAGGCCGGGGCGGTGTAGGGCGCGAGGCGGTGAATGCGGGAGGTGTGTCCCTGGGTGTCCCTGTGCCCCTGGAGGGGGCCTGACTGGGGGTGCGTGGGGAATGCCGGGAAGTGTGTCCCTGGGTGTCCCTGTGTCCCTGGGCGGCGGTCAGCGCATCCCGGGGTGGGCGCCGCCTTGCTGGGGCTGCTGGGGGTAGTGGCCCTGGGCGGGGTAGCCGGGCGCGGCGGGCTGCTGGGGTGCCGTCGGTGCCTGGGGCTGGGGTGCGGCGGGGGCCGGGCGCTGGGGGTTCATCCAGGGCGCGGCGGTACGTTCACCGGTCGGCTGGGGGGCGGCCGGCTGGGGAACGTACTGGGGCTGCGGCTGGGCGGCCGGGGCGGGCTGCTGGGCGGGCGCCGCGGGCTGGACGTACTGCTGCTGGGGCGCTGCGGCGTACTGCTGGACGGCCGGGGCGGGCGCGGCGTAGGGCGCGGGGGCCGGGGCGGGTGCAGGAGTGAACCAGACGTCGATGCTGTGGTCACCCGGGAGGTGGCGGGAGAAGCCGGAGTTGGCGACCTCGTACTGCGGCGTGCCCTCTCGGGTGGGGATCTCCGAGACGCGGTTGACGCCTGTGAGCCAGTGGGTCATGGCGTCCGGGGCGCGGCCGGATCGGGCGTCGCGTGGTTCGGTGAACCGGATGAGGGCGACGGTGTCGAGGATGGTGGCGAGTTCGGCGACGGTGGCGCTGGTGTCGGCGGGCCGCTTGGGCTGCGGTGCGGTGGTCACTGGTGTTTCCCCTCCCCCAGGGTGTGGGTGGTCTGTGAGGGGTGACGGTACCTGCGAGGTGGGAGGTGCGGGAGGCGTGTCCCGTGGGGCGGGAAGGGAGTGTGCGCGGGGACGCGAAAGGGCCCCGGCACGCTGGGTGCCGGGGCCCGTGGGGCGGGTTCGCGGGTAGGTCAGTGGCGGACGGGCTGGGTGAGGTAGACGGTGTAGTGGCCGGGCTGGCTGGGGCGGGTGGCGGTGGCGGTCGCATCGTTCAGGTCGTCCTGGAAGCTGTGGCTGATCCAGGCCAGGAGTCGGCGTTCCGCTTCGTCGGCGGTGGGGGCGTCGAGGGTGTAGACGGTGGTGGCGACCTGGTCGTCGTCGACGGTGGTGTCGGAGACCTTCTCGGTGTTCCAGTGGTCTGCGGGGACGGCTGGGAGGAGATCGGCGGGGAACCGGGTTCCGGGGCGCGGGGTGTGCTGGCCGTGTTCGAGATGCGTTGCCCGGTGGTTGAGGTTGGTCTCCTCGCGCTGGGCGTCGGTGATCTGCTCGGCCAGGCCCTGGGGGGTGAAGGAGGTGCCGCCGAGTCGTTCGGGGAGGAGCGCGGCGAGGGCGCGGCCTATCTCGGGGTCCTCGGCTGCGGTGCGCAGGGTGGTGAGGGCGTCGATGTGGCGGGAGAGGGCTTGGGCGCGGGTGCGGAGCTGGTCCGCCGTGGCGGGCGGGTGGATGGAGTGGGCGTCGGTCATCGTGGGGCCCTTTCGCGGGAGGTGGTGGTCAGTGGTTGTCGTCGGCGCGGAAGGCCGCGACGGCTTCGGGGGAGGCGGCGGATGCTTGCGCGAGGCGCAGCGCGGTGTCGGGGTCGGGCGCGCGCAGGTGGCGCACCCATCCGCTCAGCTGGTCGGAGACGTCGTGGCCGGCGGGCTTGTGCGTGCCGGGCAGGACGATCAGCGCGTCGACATCCGCGGGCGACTCGTTCCAGCGCACGCCGGTGACGGTCCACTCGGGGTCTTCGGTCTGGCCCGGGTGGTGGGCGGGGGTGTCGTCGCGTTCGACTTCGCTGGGGTCGGCGAATGCGATCTCGGTGACCTCCACGCCGAGGCGTTGCAGTGAGGCGGGGCCGTGGACTTCGTCGCCGAGGGCGCGGGCTGCGGTGTCGGCGGCGTTCTCGTCGTCGGCGGGGACGGTGAGGCGGACGTAGGTGGCGGGCACGGTGAAGCTGTAGCCGGGGCGAAGGTCGGGGGCGGGGAGAGGGAGGGGGCGGGAGCCGATGTGGAGGTTGACGGCGAGCTGCCCGTCGGGGGTGGTGCGCAGCGCGGGGTGGGCGGTGTCGTTGAGGATGCCGAGGGTCAGGGTGTAGGTGTCGTCGATGTACGCGCCGATGCGGAGTCCGGCCAGGGCGGTGACGGGGAAGGAGTGGTCGCGGTCGGCGGGGTCGGGCGGGAGGTAGAGCGCGGCCTGGTGGAAGTCGGCCGGGGTGGGTGCGGGGGCGTGGCCGGGGTCGTCGGCGTCTTCGTCGGTGACCGGGCACAGGTCGCGGCCTTCGGGGTCGAGCCAGTGGCCGTAGGGGGTGTCTGCTTCGGGGTCGTCGTAGTACCAGGTGATGTCGGTGCCGCAGGCGCCGCAGCGGGTGGCCTGGCCGTGGTCGGGGGTCTGGTCGGTGTGCTGGAACGCGTGCTGCGGGTGGTCGCTGGTGCGGGCGAGGGCGTGGCGTACGTGGGTGCCGAGGAGCGCGGGGGCATGGAGGGTGAGCCAGGTGCGGACGAGCATGTCGCGGGGGGCTTGGGCGAGGGCGTGGCGGACTTCTTCGGCCGGGATGAGGGGGGTGCCGTCGGCGTTGCACTGGGCGCGGAAGAGGCCGGTGTCGGGGTGGTAGGCGATGGAGACGCCGTCCTGGGTTTCGGCGGGGTCGTTGGAGAGTTCGAAGGTGGTGTTCGGAGCGGTGGTGATGAGGGCGGTGGCGAGGTGTTCGGCGGTGTCGGCGCCGGCGCGGGTGACGTAGGTGTGGCCGGGCTGGAGGTCGGTGAGGGGGTGGGTGTCGTCGGCGGTGAAGTCGGTTGCGACGTGGTGGGTGTTGAGGGCGTGCAGGACTGCTGGGAGGTCGCTGCTGGTGGTGGCGTGGATGGTGATCTGGAGGGCGGGCAGGTGGTCGTCGCTGAGCATGGGTTGTTCCTGTCGTGAGTCGGTGGTGGGGTGCGTGCCGGGCCAGGCCGGGCCGGGCGGCGTGGCTCGGCCGTGGGGGCGGAGCCACGCCGCGGTGGCGGGCGCTCGGCGCGGGCTTAGGGGTGCCGGTCCTGGAGCAGGGATCGCAGCGCCTGCGTTGTGCCGCAGAAGGCGGCGAGGAAGCGGAGCTGTCCGGCGGTGCCGCTGTTGTTGATGCTGCTGGCGTGCTGTTCGGCGTCGTCGTGGAACTGGTCGTAGGCGGCCCAGAAGTCCAGACCGTCACGGTCGCCGTTGACCTTGTTCGAGGCGGTGTTGCTGCACGCGTCGTGGACAAGCTCGTCCAGGTCGTCTTCGGTGAGGCTGAACTCGCGGGTGATCTCGTCGATCTCCGTGTCGGTGAGATGCGCGGTCATCAGGCGTTGTCTCCGGGTCGGGTGGGCGCGGGGATACGGGGTGAGCCGGGCGTCGCGCAGGACAGCGGGCCATGTCGCGCGGGGGCTGTGCTCGGCGGTGAGGGCGTCTTCGGCTGCCGGGGCGGTGGCGAGGACCGCAGCGGGTGGGTGTCGCGTCTGGGCCGGGGAACGTCAGTGCGTGGCGTGGCCGGCCGTGAGCTGGGCGCCGTGTGCGGCCCGGGAGTTGTTCGCCCGCCCGGGGCCGCACTGGTGTGGTCAGTCCCGGGCGCAGGCGACGCGGGCGTGCGCGGGGTGCTTGAGGACGAACAGGACCTTGTTCTGGCTGCCGGAGCGAATCAGCTGGGTGTACTGGGGTCCGCCCCACAGCGTCCACCGGTCACCGGCGATCTGCGGGGACCACGTGAGCGCGTACCGTTCGCCGTCGGCGGTGATGACGTCCCACCATCCCCGCTGGGGGCGGGCCGTGATGGTGGTGTCCGCGACTGCGGGTACCGCCGGGCGCGGTCCGAACCGGCGCTCGTTGTAGGCGAGGTAGGCGCGGGTCGGCACTATCGCCAGTACCGCCGTGTCCCGCTGGGTGGCGTGCTGGCGCCAGTAGGCACCCGGCGCGCACCGGAAACCGGCTTTGCCCAGGGCCGTGATCGCCGCGTCCGCTCCGGCGTGCTGCGGGCTGCGGTGGCTGCCGTCCAGCTTGATGGGCTCGTGGTTCTGGCCCCCGTCGGCGCCGATCAGATGCAACGTCGCACGCCCCGAGAGGGGAGAGACGTACACGTGCGCGCTGGTCGGCCGCGTACGCTCCTCCGCCTTTCGGTCCCGCTCACATGCCTGTTCTTCCTTCTGTTCGGCGGCCGTGCGCGGGGCGGGCGCCTCCTCGGCCTCCTGCTGCACCTTGATCCTCCGTACAGCCAACGCGACCGCTTCCGTACGGCTGGTGATGTTGTCGGCGCGGAGCACGAGGAACGTCCCGGCCTTCGTGGTGGTCGTGGTCTCGGCGTAGCGGACGACCCAGCGGCGCCGCATCCCTCCGCCGGTCAGAGGAAGGGACAGCATCGCGTGAACGAACAGGGTGACGCCGTGGGCTTCGAAGTCGTGTCCGGTGACGTCCTCGGTGGTGTCGAAGGGGGCGCCCGGCGTGACGAACGCGCGGGTCTTCTTCGTGAGCTTGGGGCCAGTGGTGTCGGTCACCGGTAGTTCCTTCCAGGTGGTGAGGTGATCTTGCGAGTGCGTGCGGCTGGGTGCTCCCCGGCCCGACTTGATCGGGCCGGGGACCTGCTGTGGCGGGGGCTGAGCGATGCTCTAGAAGGGAGGGCAGCACTGCGGCGTGCAGACAGCCGCGTGCGCTTCCGCCTCGGCCTCGGCGCGGGCCCGCTCGGCCTCGGCCTCGGATGCCGCCTTCCTGCGCCGCTTCACACACGGCCGGTCGTCGCACGGCCGGTGACCGATCAGGGCATCCGTGGACGCGTGGAAGGTCTCGATGACGCCGGTGTCCTCACACGACCAGCACAGTGGCGCCGGGGCGTGCAGGTTTGCGCCGTCCACGACGTCCACGCATCCGGTCCCGTTTGACGAGTCGTACCAAGCGCCCTGACCGTCGGCCTCGATCCACTCGATACGACGCCCGCAGTGCAGGCACTCGCGCTCCGGCTCTGGGGCCTGGACACCCAGGAATGCGGCGACGGCTTCCGCGCACGTCTCGGCCTGCGCCGCCGGCCGCACGTTGTTGTCGGAGAACCCGTCGTACACGAAGCGGGTGTTCGTCTCGTCGGTGACGACGGCGGCCACGGCCATCAGCTCACCACGCGGGATGTCGTAGTGGGTGGCGCCGTTACACGAGGCGGCGTGTATCCACACCGGTGCCCGGCCGGGCACCTCGGCCACCAGGTACTCGTTCGGCAGCGACGGCCACGGCTTGTCCACGCGGATGCTGGTGACGCCGTGGCGGGTCAGTGCGTCGCGCAGGAGTGCGCCCATGTGCAGGTCGGTTCCGGGGTGGGTGCGGGTCAGTACGGCGGCCATGTGATCGCTCCTGGTTCGGTACGGCGGGACGCTGCCCCGGCTGCTGGTGTCGGGGCGGAGTGACTCAAGGGGGCTGTCGTCACCTCGCCCCGACACATGCAATCTATGTTTTTCAGATCATCCATTCAATATGCGCTGCTCGGGAAGCCGCCCGAGAAATCCAGGTACACGGGGCATGGGACATCAGCCCCAGGGCCACCGCTCCCTTCTTCCTGCCGCGCCGTTTTCAGGCCAGGTGCCCCGCGGGGGCCGTGCTTGGCGGTGAAGGCGTCTTCGGCTCGCAGAGCCTGTACGTCGGGTGTGGTTCAGGTACGGCGGCTGGTCCCGTAGGGGGCGTGGCGGACTCCGCCGGGCTTCGGGAAGTGCAGGTCGGGGTTCTCAAGGCCGGGGAGTTCGGTTGTGTCACTGATCCGCCTGGGGGGTGTGGGCCTGGGCGGCAGCCTCGGCGGTGGCTTCGATGTCGGGCTCTCCGAAGCCGTGGTAGACGAGTCCGTCGCTTCCTCCGTAGGAGTCGAAGTCGGCGGGGTCGGGGCCGGTCGCGTGGGCGGCTGATCCGGTGCCAGCGCAGTGCGGGCAGTGTCCTTCGGGATGGGTGAAGGTGCTCTGCTGGTCGGTGATGAGGGCGGTGAGCATCCGCAGCAGGCCGGGGTGGACGTCGACGGTCGTTCCGGCGACGGTGACGGGCACGGGGGTGGTGTCGCTGGCCTCGGCCGGGATGGCGTGGGGGTGGCCGGTGTTCCAGGCGTGCAGGGCGCGGGTGAACTCGGCGGCGGGGACGGTGTGCGGAGTGCCGGGCGCGTCGGCGGCCACGGCCGGGGGCGGGGTCGGGTACTGGGCGCGGGCCCGGGCGACGACGTCGGCGGGGATGATCGCCACGGGCCGGTTGCGCAGGACGATGGTGCACGGCTCGCCGTCCTCGGCGGAGGCCAGACACACGTAGCGCCAGCCGGTGTCGGCGGTGCGGCTGTGATCGGCGAGAGTCCAGCTGTCCATGGCGTCGCAGGCTTCGCAGCCGGTGCACGGACAGGCGGGCAGGGAGTGCGGGGCGGCCGGGTAGGGGTCGGGGATGTGCTCGACGGGGCGGGGGCCGGGACCGGTCGCGCCGGTGAACTCGGCGAGCAGGAGGTCGCCGGGGCCGACCTGGTGGGCGCGGCGGACGACGGCGTCATCGAGGGTGAGACCGTGCGGGAGCGGCGGGTAGTCGTCGGTGGTGGGCCGGTCGGGCAGGGCGAGCGGTTCGGGGTGGCCGGCGAGGACCAGGGTGCGCATGACGGGGCCTTTCTGGGGGGTGCCGGACGGGGCGGCGCGGCAGGTGGCCGGGCGGGGGTCAGTCGTCGAACACCGGGAGCTGTTCGGTCGTGTCGGCGTCCGCGTCGAAGAGGATGTAGGCGCAGTCGTGGGCGCGTGCCAGCTGCACGATGGGCAGCAGTTCCTCGGGCCAGGCGTGCGTCCGGGCCAGGTCGGCGGCGCCCACTGGTGCGTACATCAGCCAGCCGTGTTCGAGGCGGTAACTCAGCACGCCCTCGATGGTGTTGAGGACGTCTCGGGTGGCTGGCGCCAGGTGCAGGGTGGACAGGTCGAGGAAGGACCGGATGCGGCGGTGAATGCCCGCGGCGGGCTGGGCGGATTCGTCGCGGGCGTGAGGGGCGACGGGAATGCCGTGGGCGTTGCACTGGGCGCGGCGGGTGCCGTCCTGGGGGGTGTGGGTGATGTACAGGCCGTTGTCGGCATCGGTGGGGTACTGGGTGATCGTGAATGCGGTGTCGTGGGTGGTGTCCAGCAGTGAGGCGGTGAGGAGTTCGCCGGTGTCGGTGGTGGTGCGGGTGGCGTAGACGCAGCCGGTGTCGACAGTGGTCAGGGGGTCGGGGTCGCTGGCCCCGGGGTCGACGGCGAGTCGGTACTCGTTGAGGACGTCGAGGACGGTCTCGCGGTCGTCTTCTCCGGTGGCGTGGATGACGGCCTGGAGAATGGTCAGCTTGGGCACAGGGGTGCCTTTCGTGGCGGGCACCGGCGCCCGGGGCGCTGGGAGACGCCGGGACCGGGCGCCGGTGCGGGTGGGGTGGTGAGCGGCAGGAGAGCGCGGTGTCGTCCACGGCGGAGCGAGAGGGCCGGGCAGGGCGCGCGCGGGGGTGGGTCAGGCGGACAGGACGATGCGCATGTGCTCGCAGTAGCCAGGCTTCTCGAAGCGGGTGAGGCCGTCGAGGACCCGCCCGATGGACCCGAAGCGGTCGCGGTCGCGGAATCCGCCCTCGATGGGCTCGGCGCGTCCGCCGTACATGGCGGCCACCTTGGCAGCGCGCCACCCGGGGCCGTCTTCGTAGTCGAACACCACGGCGTCCGGCCGCTGCTCGTCCTGGGCGAAGTGGCCGGTGAGCGCCTGGCGCAGCGCCGCCCACTTCCGCTCCGGTACGCCGTAGTTGCTCGGGGTGATGTCGCCGACGGGCCTGCCCTTCGAGCCCCAACCGCACCCGGTGCAGTACCGCTGTCCCCGCCCGTTGTGGGCGCCGCAGACGGCGTTGGCGCACTGCCACAGGTACCGGGCCGCGCGGGCGGCAGCGAGGATGTGGGGGACGCTTTCGCTGTCGGCTCGGTTGAGCAGCCGGTCGAGGACGATCAGGTCGTTGTCACGTTCAGACATGGGTCTCTCCGGAGTCGGGTCAGGAAGTGAGGGCGGGCGCAGCAGCGGGAGGGCGGGCCGGCCCGGGGGCAGGGCGGGCGCTTCGGCGGGGTTACTTCACCGCGTCGGTGAAGGACTTCACCGTGTGGATCAGGACTGCCAGATCGCCCCACAGGGAGCTGGTACGGGTGAGGGGGATCTCTTCCTCCGGTACGTCCCCGTCCTTGGGCCCACCGTTCAGCAGGCGGTGGTAGGCGCCGAAACGTCGGTACTCGGCGGCCGGGACGGTGAGGGTTTCGTGCACCGTGTCCCAGATGGAGATGTCGTTCCCGTCCGGCAGCTCGGCCAGCAGGCCGGAGTACGACATGGTGCTGCCCGGGTGCACTCTGGTGGGCATGGAGTGAGCGGCGAACGCCCGTTCCAGCATCATGTTGAGGCTCCCGCCGAACCTGTCGGTGAGATCGGTACCGCGCTCGGTCTCGGCGGCGTAGCGGGTGACGGCTTCGGCCGCCCACAGGGCGTCGGTGGCGGCGTCGGTGGCGGCGTCGGTGGCGGCGTCGGTGGCGGCGGGGCTGTCGTAGACGGCGGTGCCTCCTGCGCGCGCTGTCCAGCGGGGGCTGTCACCGCCGGTGGTGGTCACCGTGATCGGGGTGGCGTTGTGCAGTTCGACGGTCAGCACGTGCTTACCGGTCGGGGATGCGCTGAGGCCGTGGGTGGTCAGCATCGTCTGCATGGCGGTGATCGTGCTGTCCGGTCCAGTCTGGCTCTCGGCCATGGTGTGAGTCCTTCTGTTGAGAATCGTCGGTGTCGGGGCGGGGAGGTGGCCACTCCGCCCCGACACCTGCAATCTATGCTGTTGACGATCTCCATTCAATGAAGGTTGCGTATGCAGAGGCATCCTCGCGTCTGCACAGGGCTGGTCGGACTGTCGGGGCTACGGGACGCGGCGGTCCACGATGAAGGAGGCCGCGTTGTCCGCCACGAACATGCCGCGTGAGCCCTTGGGGCCGACGGCCGACCACACGCCGCACCACTCGCCCGTGACCGCGTGCGGGACCGGCTCCAGCGTCCAGTCGATGCCGTGCGCAGTGACGGTCACGACCCCGCCCTGCCGGGCGAAGGGCTCCAGCCCCTTCGCGCGCAGGGCCGCGACGAGCAGCGCCGACGACTCGGGGGCCTTCAGCGGTACTTCGACGTCCCGTCGGACGGCGTTGGCGCCCTGGACGGTCCAGGCATCCTCACGGACCAGGGCCGCGCCCGCCCACCGCTGCAGGAACAGGCGCGGGACGTGTCCGGCGGCGTGGACGTCTGCGAGGTTGAGCACGGTCCCGGCCCAGGAATGGACGACGTCGTCGTCAGCGTCGGTGTCGGTGGAGTGGGGCGGGTTCGGTTCGTCGAGCCGCACGCGCATTCCGTGCGTGCGGACGATGTCGCCCGCGCGGAGTTCGCCGGATGCCTTCGAGACGGTGGTGGTCGCTGGGCGGAGGTCCTTCAGCGCGGGGGCGTCGCTGTCGCCGTCCTCCCGCTCGACGCGTGCGACCACCTCTCCCCCGGCCGCCCACACGTCGCGTATCCGGCCTCGGCCGCCCGGCACGTACCGAGGGTCTTCCTCGGCGTCGACGATCCGGCCGTCGTACTCGACCAGGTCGCCCGGGGCGAGCCCGGAGGCGTCCATGGCCGTGCGGACATCCGAGGCAGAGGACTCCCCTGCCGGGGCCGGCGGATGGCCGGGGGCGTGGTCGGGAACGCGGGTGGCGTCGGTGTTCTTGGTCATGCGGAAGGGGTGCCTTTCTCAACAGGGCGGGGGTTGCGGGCTGCGCAGTGTCCCGGAGGGCCGGGGCCTTGCGGTTCTGTCCGGGCGTGTGGCCGACGCTGCTGGGTGCGGCCAGGGCGTGAGCGGTGCCCGGTGTCGCGTCCGGCGGCTATCGCGGGTGCCGTCGGCGGCGGGGGCTGCCCGGGCGCACCTGGGGGCGCGCCCGGGATCGGGTCAGTGCTGGGGGTCGGACTTCGCCGTGGTGGCCGGTCCGGGCTGCTGGTTGCAGGGGCGGGCGTTGTCGACGCCGGCCTTGCCCGCGAGGCGCATCCACTTCGCGAGGACGGCGAGCACGTTGCGGAACCACCGTTCGGTGTCGGCGGTGGCGGCGAAGGTGTCGGCGTGGAGCCGTTCGAGTTCGGTGCGCAGTACGGACTCCTCGGCGGCGGAGTTGGCGCTGACGGGGTTGAGCGGGGGCAGCTCCGGCAGGGGTGCGCTGGTCAGCGGTACCTCGATGTAGTCGAGGGCGAAGCGCGGGATGCGGGTGTCGGGGTGCTGGGCGATGAGGTCCTGCGCGCTGGAAAGTGCCGGGATCGCCGTGCCGAACGGGGCGTTCGTGGTGCCGTCGTAGGACTCGAACGCGGTGGCGGCGGCGTCCAGGTGGTCGGCGATGAGGCGCAGCACGGGGATGGTGGCGGGCGCGGCGAAGCGGTCACGGGCCACATCGGCGGCGATGCGGGCACGGATGGCGGCCTGCTGAGCGGGGTTCATCGCGTCGTTCATGAGGTACCTCTCTACGGTCGGTGAAGGCGGTCTTCCGGCGCCCGGGCTGGGACCGGGGGGGCCCGGCCGCCCACCGGAACGTGGTGGGCGCCGGGGGCGGCTGTCAGCGGCACTTCTCGATGGCTTCGGCCGGGCTCGCGGCGTGCACCACTCCGACGAAGCGGCTCATGTGCTCGGGCAGTTCCTCGTCCAGGTCCGCGGGGATGTGGAGGCCGGGGAAGACAGCGGTCACGGTCAGGGTGGTGATGGCCCAGTCGTCGAGGGTGGTGTGCAGGCCGGTCACGGTCCACTGCGGGAGCGCGGCGGTCGCCGGGTCCATGTGCATGGCGGTAGTCCTTTCGGGGCGGACGGGTCGCGGGCGGCCGTCAGCGGCAGGTGCAGCCCTTGGGGGTGAGGCGGAGGACTTCCGGCGGGGTGAACAACTCACCGCGCGCCATCTGGTGGGCGAACCAGTAGAGGGGGGTGGCGTAGCCGCCGCGCGCGGCGGCGTCCTCGGTGTCCGCGTGCCAGAACACGGTGCCGTTCTCGACCTTGTCGATGGTGCAGCGGTTCGTCTTGCCGGAGCACCGGTTCATGGGGTGGTGGACGAAGGTCCAGCCGGGCTGCGGCTTGGGCCAGCTGGGGTGCGGTGCGAGCTGGGAAGTCATGCGGTCCTCTCCCGGACGGGCGTGTTCGGTGTCGGGGCGGAGCGGCGGGGGGATTCACCACCCCGCCCAGACACCTGCAAACTATTCTTATGCGTCTACACATTCAATAGTTGGGCCCGGCGGTACGCACCGGCCCCCGGGGGCGGGCCGGTGCGTGCGGCAGGTCAGGCGTTTCGGCGTTCCGCGAGAGACGCACCGCGCCGGATGGCCTTGGCCTCGTCCCAGCCGAGCGCAGCGGACGCCTCGAACACGACTTCCGCGGCCGGGGCCAGCGTCTCCTGCGCCTGGAAGAGGAACAGCAGCCGACCACGGTCGGCACTGCCCTCGGGTGCGCCGAGGAAGAGCGCCTGCGGCGCCGCGAGAGCTGCGGCGCCGTGCTCGGTGACGTGCTTGATCTGGGCGATGTATCCAGCCCAGTAGCCACGGTTCACGGTGTCCTGGTCGGCCGCGTTCTTCAGTGCCGCGACGAAGGCGTCCGCGGCGTCCGTGAGCCGCTCGATCGCGGAGAGGGCTCCGGCGGTGATGTTCTGGGGCATGGTGTCCTCCGGTGGGGTGTGGTGCAGGGCGGCGCGGTGCTGCCGGGACGACTACCCCGCAGCACCGGGGCCGGTACGGCGATACGCCGCAGGGCCTGGCGAGTTGGACAGAAACGAACGTAAGAACCAGCCGGCGGACGGAAGCCACCGGGCCCGGTGGCCACAAAGGCCGGGCGGGCGGGAATGCCGGGAAGGCGGCGGAGCCGCGCCGGGCCGGGCGGGTGGCGGAGCCGGGGGCGGGAGCTCCCCACCCGGCCCGGCCCCGGGGGGCCTGTGCCGCCCGGGACTACATCAGGCCGCCGATACCGCGCCCGGCCATCCGACCACCCTCCACGGCGAAGACGTCGTCGGTCAGACCCGGGCGCGGGCGGCCTGCCAAGCCTTCGCGTTCCACTCGCGGGTCAGCTCGTCGGCGTAGGCGACGGTGCGCGCGGCCTCGGAGTCCAGCGCGGCCACGATCAGGACATTGCCCCGGATCTCGTCGGCGCGGCGCTGAGCGGCGGCGGCTTGTTCCTGGCGCGCGGTCTCCTCCTCCGGCACGCGCCGCACCAGGTAGATCTGCCCGTCCCTGGAAAGGATCACGATGTAGCGGCGGAAGTCCTCGATGCGTGAGGGCCGGGCCGGGCCCGTCGTGGTGTCAGCCAGAATGGCGCGGGCCTCAGCCAACAGCTTCGCCACCTCTACAGACGCCTTCACACCCGTGTCCCGGCGGTGCTGGTTGCGGCTGTAGTAGACGCGGGCCACGTCCCGGACGGGAGCGGACTCCAGCGGGGCGTAGGTGCTGATCATCCGGCGGGCGTAGTCGTCGCGCTGGTTCCGCTCGGCCTGGGCCGCGCGGGCGGTGTCGGTCACCTTCCCCTGCTTCCAGCCCAGCGCGGTCGCCGCGCACGACGTGCCGTAGTACGCGACGTCCTCAGCGG
The DNA here is from genome assembly GCF_055565415.1 of Streptomyces sp. NPDC028711. Classification (NCBI taxonomy): domain Bacteria; kingdom Bacillati; phylum Actinomycetota; class Actinomycetes; order Kitasatosporales; family Streptomycetaceae; genus Streptomyces; species Streptomyces sp. NPDC028711. The sequence continues at coordinate 95,734 of NZ_JBVHUJ010000009.1, forward strand.
TGCCGTCCTCGTTCCCGTCCGCGTCCAGCGGCATCAGCGCCACCGTGCGCTTGAGCCCGCGACGGCCGCAGCAACCGCACGTGTCGAAGTCGTCGACGACGCCCTTGATCTTCCACTTCGGGACGCTCATGAATGGCTGACCTTCCTTGCAGGGATCGGATGCCGGGGCGGGGCGGCAGGCACCGCCCCGACAACCGCAAACTATGCTGACGGCAAGATCCATTCAATGAACGGAGCCACGGAGCTGTCCAGCACCGCTCACGCAAGGGGCAGCGCCGCGCCACCACCACCAGCCCCCCCATGAGCCGAACAGGACTCGCGCACCCGTCGACGTACGCCGGGAGGCCCCGCGCCCCTTCTCGCCGCCCGTCCGTCAAGGCGGGATGTGGCCCAGCTCTGCACCGGTCGATACCGCGGGACTCGGCCCGGCCGGTGAGGCCGGGACCGGGCCCACGTTCCCAAGCACGACCGCCAGCAAGCGGTCTCACCGCCGGCGGATCGCGCTTCGCCCCCGACCGCAACGGCCCCTGTCCGGCTCCCCTGCGGGCCGCCCCTCCGGCGAGCGTCGCGAAGTCGTCGCCAGTCAGGCCCGCGCGCGGGTCCATCACGTGTCCGATCACTTCTGCTCGGCCGCACCGCCCGGGGCGGAGACCGCGCGGTGGGCGGCTCGGGCGTAGTCGGCCGCGGTGGCTCCAGGCCGGTGGACCTCGCTGATGGCTGCCAGCAGGGCCAGGTAGAGCGGATCGGCCTCGGCCGGGTCCTCCAGCAGCTCGAATGCCGCCGACCGCAAACGGGCCAGACTGGCACGGGTCCGCTTGCCTTCATGACCCCTCAGGTCGTGCTCGACGACCAGCTGCGCCTGACTCTCTCCGACTTCGACAACCCGCAGACGCCTGTCACGGGGCTTCATATCCGGCGCCAGGTCTCGGTAGAGCTGTCCCACCGTTACATCACTCACGATTCGATTCTCCTTCTGCACAAAGCACTTGGCGCCCCTCCCCCGCGGGAGCCATCCAGCCCCGGGGCCGATGACGGGGCGCGCCTGGTCTACTGCTGGTGGGCGGCCAGGCGGGCGAGCTGGCTGGTCTGGTCGCCGGACCCGACGACGTAGCCGCCGAACCGGCCGTAGGCCGTCGTGGTCGCGCCGAGCCTGTCCGCCGGCGGGAGCACGAGGGACCCCTTGAAGGTGTCATCGCTGGGCTCGCTGCCTTCGTAGAGACAGACCAGCACCCGCCCCAGAGTGTCGACCCCGGTCGCCAGGACGTGCCCGGCAGGCGTGGTGGAGTCCACGCCGCTCCATCGCACGTCGAAGGCGGCCAGGCGCACGGACGGGGGCCGTTTGGCGGGAGCGCGGCCCGCGCCGTCGCATCGGCCGCCGGCGTGAGCGCCGACCATCCCGTCTTTCCTCAGGGCGAACTCTCCTGTGCAGACCGGACAGATACCGCGACTGCGGGTCATCGTCCCCTCCTCATCCATGTTGGCTACTCATGAGCGCCTTGCCCGGCCGTGGCCGACCGGGCAAGGCGCGCGGGGGCGCACCGGCGGGTCAGCCGGTGCGCCCCGGTGGTGGTCAGTTCGGCGATGGGCTGCTCGTGTTCCGCGCACTGACCTGTGCTGCCCACTGGGCGAGCACGGCGAAGTCGTGGTCGGTCAGGCCCGTGCGCGGGTCCACCTGGTGCAGCAGGGCCGGACCGGTGTGGTGGCGGTCCACGTACGCGCGGTCGGTGTCGTTGATCTGGTCGTCGATCCAGGCGAACGGCCGTCCGGCCGCGTACTCGACGACTGTCCACGTCTTGAAGTACGTGCCGTCGGGGCGCAGCACACTCTGGTCGCCGAACTCGATGACCGGCAGGTCCCGTTCGCGTGGGAAGCCGATGCGCCAGCCGATCCAGTCGTTCGCGTCGTGCTCCCACGTCGTGGCCCATACGAGGTCGTACGGCAGCGCCATGAGGGCGGGGCCGTGGGCCGGGTTCAGCCACACCCGCAGCGGCTTCACATGCCGCTCCGGGGTGCCCTCGTGCTGGGCGATCCAGGTGTCCGGCTTCATCCGGTGCGTCAGGTAGCCCGCCGGACGGCGGTGCGGCTTCGCGGCGAAGGGGTTGAGGGGCCCGTCCACGTCCACCAGTAGAAGCGGCAGGGGTTCTGTGTCCGTCATCGCCCGTCGTCCTCCGCGGTCGTCTCCTCGGCACCGTCCTCGACGGCCAGGTCGACAGTCAGGTCGGCGCCCTCCTCGGGCCGCAGGAGTTCAGCGAGTGTACCGAGGGCGGCGCACAGTACGTCGTCGTCCAGGTCGACGGTCTCGTTCGGGTCGTCCTGGCCCGGGGCATACAGCTCCACGTCGCAGACTCGGTAATCGCCGTGGCCCATGCCCAGCTTGGAGTCGCGGGCCTCGAACACGGCCGTGTCGTACTGACGGCCGTCACCCGGCACGAGGAGCCGGACCCGGCGGGCGATCACGTCGCGCAGCGCAGCCTCCTCGGCGTCGGCGGCGGTCTCCCGCAGTTCGGTCAGCGTCGCCGGGCCCATGGCGTCCAGGAGACGGCGCAGCGCGGTCCTGCGGGCCTGCCTGCGGGCGTGGCCGGCGGCGACCTGGGCGCAGCACTGCGCGCGCCAGCACACGCACCGGTGGCAGTCGGCGCAGGTCTGGGTCCGGTCGCAGCCGCACCGGCAGTCGAAGGGGCGGCAGTAGGCGCGGTGTTCCTTGCGCGGAGTGGAGGGGACGGCGGCCAGGGAGCGGGACAGCTCGGTGACGTCGCGGTCTTCCTCCACCAAGTTGGCGGCCAGGGTCTGGCCGTCGGCGCGGAGCATCGCGGCGAGACGGTCGCAGGTCTGCCGGTCGACCGCGAGGGCGTACGCCTCGACCTGCGCGCCGAAGAGCAGCGGAAAGGAAACCGGGCCGTCAGGGGCGATGCCGGGCACGTTGCCGGGAGTGATGCCGGGAGTAGTCATGATCGTCTCCAGTCGAGAATCAAGGGTCAGAGATCGGGGGTCAGGGTCATGGGGTGGGGGGTCCTGGAAGGGTGAACTCCCGCTCGTAGACGGCACCGAGGACGGCGGGCGGGTAGAGCCACGCCCCGTGATCGGGGTAGGCGACGCGGGCGTTGAACGCGGGGGTCCAGGTCGCTCCGCCGTCGTCGCTGTGCATGGTGGGGCCGAGGCAAGTGGCCCGGTGCCCCGGAGGGGTCGGTGACCGTGTCGCCCGGCCTGACCTCCTCACCCATGGCCGCGCGGCACAGACGACGGACGGCCTCACCGGCTCGTCGGGCCGGTGGAGTCCTCCGCACAGCGGACTGCGGGTCACGGTGCACGGCCGGGCGTCGGCCAGGACCGTACGCACCCCGGCCGCGATGCCGACGCGTCGCCGTCACGGGCAAGCCAGCCGGCGGTGAACAGCCCGGACGGGGGCGGCGCAGGGAAACACCCGTGTGGGAACCGCAGCGGATTCGTCAGCAGCATCACCGAACCTCAAAGCGGCGGGGCGGGGACGCGGCGCCGAGCCGCGCCCCCGATAGATCAGCGGTGCTCGGGGCGGGAGCCAGCGAGCCACGCGGTGTGGCGCTTACGCCCCTCCACCAGAACCGCACCCCGCCGCCGTGGGGCGGCGAGGCACGGCCCACCGGAGGGGCCCGTCAAGCGAGGGAAGCAGCAGCCAGCAACGGTTCAGGTCGGGCGCCGCACTCGGCGGCGGGGGCGGTGCGTGGGGCCGCAGAGCCACCACCCACCCCCCGGCAAATCGCCGAGCTACCCGGTTGTCGGGAGGGAGGTCCATACCTCGTCGGGCAGCGGGTGGTGAAGGCGCCACGTGATCGCCATGGGCTTGCTGCCCGTGTGCTGTTCGTACGTCGCAGGACCGAGGAGGGTCCACGGCTGGGCCTTGCCGATCGGCGTGTCCTTGTCGGCCCGCAGGAAGAGCAGAATGTGACTCCCCCGCTGTGCGTGCTGCTGATAGCGCTGTCCCGTAGGCGAGGTGTTGGCCGTCGAGTTTTGCGATTCCCAGTGGAACCGGGTTCGGCTCAGGGGGTAATCCTTGTAAGACGTCGTCGGTGAGAAGTCTCGCTCGTTCTTGTTCAGGGTGATCAGTAGAGCGTCCGTCCGGTTCTCCGCGTCCCACAGGACACCTTGGGCGAAATAGCCGGGCAGCTGCCCGCCGAGGCGAGCCACGCCCAGGGCAGCGAGGATTTCCGAGCGGTTGTAGGCATGGTGGACGCTCAAAGGGATGTGGGCGTGCGGGCCTGCCAGCGGCGTGGGCTGGCGCAGTGCTCTGTGTTGCATCAGATGGGCGAGGATCTGGCTGATTTCGCTCCGGACAGCGGGCTGCTGGCGCAGTGCGTCGAAGCCGCCCTCGTAGGAGGTGAAGCCACCGGCCTTGTCCCAGAGGTTGAAGAAGAGCATCCGGGCGAGGGTCTTGTCCCGCTCTGGGAGGCTTCCATAGAGGGGTGCGTCGTCGGCTACGAGCCGCATGTATGCCCCCGTGCGTTCGGTGTCGTCGGCGTGGAGGAAGACGTGCATGCGCTTGAGCAGTTCCTGCTCCCCTGGTGCAACGGGGCCAGGGACGAGGTCTGCGCGGCGCAGGACAGCTGTCCACGAGGTGTTGCCCCGGTACAGATCGGTGATGTCGCGGCCCGATCGATCAAGGAAGTCGGACAGCCGGGTCACACCGAGGGACTTGGCCTCTTGGGCGAGGTTGCTGATGGTCGGTTTCGCCGGGCTGGCACCGACGGGCTTGGCGAGTTCGGGATGGGGCATAGATCAGTTCCCTTTTCATAGAAGAGGCGCCGTTCAGGGGCCTCTGACTGGAGATGAGCGGGCGATGAAGGCGGGGCCGGTGATGCCCGCCCCTTGATGTGATGGGCAGGTGATCCGGGGCGACCGTCCACGGGGTGCGTCGCCCCGACGTAGTGCGACGGGAGCCGCTGCGGTGCGTTCCGCACCCGCTTGCCTCACATGCAAACTATGATGCCGCATGGATACATTCAATAGAATGGATGCGTCCAAGCAGGAGGTTGATTGAGGGAAGGAAAAGGGGCCGCGCACGGGGACGGTGGGGCCAGCCCGGACGGGCCCCACTCGCCCCTTTCCGCCGCCTCGCCCCACGTCCACCCGCGTCCGCTGGGGACGCCGGGCGGAGGGCTTACTGGTCGACTTGGCAGCACCAGCGCGTACTCGTGGGTGCGACCGGTGCCGGTTCCTTGCCCTTACGTTCCATACGGAGCGGCTGTACTGATTTCCCCCTCCCAGGTCAGGCAGAAGCCATAGGTGCGCTCCATGAGCGCGCGGTCATCGGAAGACGCGCAAAGGTCGCCGTACTGGTCATAGACCGACCATCCGTGGATCGTGTGCACCAGCGCGAGGCCCTCGGCGTTGCCTGGCGCCCAGAAGCGGATCTCGGCTCCCAGGTCGTCATGATGCTGCTGGCACAGCCGAAGGCCCAGCGCCTTCCGTCGGCCACAAAACCCCGCGCTCGGCATTCCGTAGGCCGTCTGCAGTCCGCACCACTGCCCGCCCCGCCACGGTTCATCGGTGAACGCAGGGTCAGACAACCCTGGCGACTCAACGACACGGAGCACGTGCGCGGTCTGCGACAGCTCGTCCCGGACCATGCGGCCCATGTGGCTGACTGCCGTAACGGTCTGGCCCTGCCGGGCGACTACGGTCCACGCCGTGCCGTCCATGGGCATTTCCCATGCGATCCGCGCGCCTCGCGCGCGACCGTCGCGGTCGACTACATATGCCGCCCCCAGGCCGGGATTCACGAATGTGTCCCCCGCTCTCAGGTCATCAGTCTTGATCTCGCGGGCGTCCCCCCAGGTGTAGCCGTGTGGCTCGGTCGGGGTAGATGTCTCCTTTGGCAGAGAACTAGACACGATCGCTTTCCTTCCTCGAAGGTCCCGCATTGGGGCTTGAGCGGTGGCAAGGAGCCGGGCGTCCCGTACGCACTGCCTGCGGACGAGGTAACTGCAAACTATGTTGCTCATGCCCTTCATTCAATATCTCTCCGAGCGGAGATCGGTGGGCAATCCGCACAGCCGCTTGGATGCAGGGGAATGGCTCGGCAGTGCGGAGCGTCGCCGCGGGGAGGGGGCATTCGGCATGCGCGGAGGCTCGTCTGAGACACTCCTTCCGTCCGTCACGGCCGGCGAGCACCGCCGAAGCAGGGCACTGGCTGATGGCCCACGAGAGGCCGTCGCGTGGGGCAAATTTGCATGGGCGCCGGGCCCCCAGCGGCGGGACCCGGGCCGGAGCGCCCGGGTCCGTCGGTGGACTCAGTGCCAGGCGATCAGTTCGCGAGGGGTCGCGGCCAGTGGATGCCACGGGGTGAGAACAGCCTCCTGGACTGGCCCCGGCACTGAAGATCGTGCTGCGTGCAGTTCAGCCCGCTCCTGGGGGGGTATGCCGAGCCGGTACAGCACGGCCTGGTAGCCGGTGACCGGCTCGTACCAGTCCTCGCCCTGAACCGCGGCGGAGATGGCGGCACCCATGAACGGGCTCACGGCGTCGGCGATCATCTGAGAGATGTTCCGGGTCCCCTTCGCTCCGGTCCGGGCGGGGATGTAGGTCCACGGGTAGTCCCGGCGGAAGCCCACGAGGACACCCAGATCCGGCAGGGAGACCTTGGCCGTGCCCTCACCCTGGGGGACTTCGGCCGGGCGGAACCGGACGCCGTACCAGGGGGCGGTGACGCACTGTCCGACTTCGTTGAGGGGGAACGACCCGCCGCCCATCGGTTTGCCGGTCTTGGGGTTGAGCTTGCGCTTGCCTCGGGTGTCAGCCCACCAGTCCGCCGGGAGGTTCAGGGCGTCGGCGACGGTCACCACCGGGAGGGCGGGGCGGCCCTGATAGGGCTCGATGCGGCGATCCAGCTCGGGAGTCCAGTCGGGCAGCTGGCCGGTCCGCTTGAGCACCTGCGCCCACATCTCGCGGGCCGCCGCCTGGCCGTCGACGTGGTCGGCGTACCGGGGCTGCTCGTAGCGGGTGGCGACCATCCAGGCCCGCTCGCGGTGGGTGGCCGCACCGTAGTCGGCAGCGTCCGCGATCTGCCATGAGCACCATGCCCAGCCGAAGCCTTCCACGCTGGTGATCTCGGACTGGATCGCCTCCGCCAGGGCCGGGGTCTGCCGCAGCAGGTTCGCCGACTGCTCCATCGTGATCGACACCAGGGGAGCGCCGATCTGCACCAGGCACATGGGCCAGATCAGCATTTCCGCCATGAGCGCGGTGCGCTCGTCGGAGACCACCGAAGCAGCCCACTCGCGGAACGCGGCGGGGGTCATGCAGGGGGGCAGGTGACCGCCGCCGCACTGCTCTCCCCACCCGTCGGCGTCGGGGTGGTCCTCCATGTCGTCGAGCACGTCTCCGAAGTATCCGTGCGGGCCGCCGTAGAGGCTGCACAGGTCGTCGACCTCCAGGAAGCCGAACGCCTCGGACGCCTGCCACATGATCGACTGGAGTTCGGAGATCTCCGCGCCGTTCCAGCCGGACCGCTTGCCCGCGTCGGAGAGGGTCTGGCAAGGCGGCGAACCGTGGAAACGGCGGGTGCAGCGCAGGGCGGGGTGGCGCGGGTCCAGCGTCCTGATGTCCGCCTCCACGACCCAGTGACCGGCCGCCCGGGCTGTCGCCGCAGCGTCCCGGTTCTGCTCGATGAGCACCCAGTCGCCGCCGTCGTCGACCAGCGCGCGCCCGGCGGACATGCCGCCTGGCCCGCCGAACGCCTCGACACCGCGCTCCGGGTCGCCCTCCTGCCAGTCCCGCGCCCAGTGCGGCGGGTACGGCGCGGCAAACGCCGTGCAGTCCTTGCAGTCCGCGCACGCCACACCGGCGCCGCACGCCCCGCAGTCGGCACAGGTCCACCCGTCCCACGCGAACGTGGCAGGCCGGAACCCGTTCGCATACAGACGCCCTTCCGCATCCGTAACTTCCGCATCGTCTGTCGCGGTTATCGCACTCATTTGGAACCCTCCCTGTCGGTGTGTCCAGGGCCGCCCTCCCGGCCACACATGCAAACTATTAAATTGATGGATTCCATTCAATAATTTGGCGCGCGTAAAGCGCATCTGAACTGCGCATATGGCGCTATGCGGCGGGCGGCGTGCTACCGGGCTGCCCAGCGGACCATTCCGCCCTTCTAGTCAGCTTCTTTCTGTTTCCTTTACGATTCCGGACAGAGGTGTGCTCATGGGCGTATGAGGATCGCGTGCGTCCCAATTCGCCGCCATACAACATGGCGGGCACCTCGGATGCGCTCGGGGCCATATGTCCAAGTGGCCCGACCGTTGGGGCTCCATGTCAGTTCGAATACTCCCCGCGCCGCTTGAAGGCCCCTGATCCGCAGCCCGGAGCGAAAGAAGCCAGAGTCAAGATCTGGGACGAATTCCTCGAGTACCACTCGCTGGAATCGCCGGCGCTGGACCGGGGTGAGTTTGACGAGATCGGACGCGAAGCGCTGCGACATCTCGTAGGTCGGCATGGTCTTCTCCGTGAACAGCACGATCGCCCCCGACTGCTGCCGGGGGCGATCTCGATTGATGGGTAGCGGTGTCCGGGCCTATGACGGTCGGGCTGGGTCTTCTCGGAGTGGGTCGGGTGCCTTCGTGGCCGGCGCCACGAAGGCACCCGCCTCAGCGGCGGGCAGTGCCTGACTTCTCCGCGGTGACCCAGTTGACGCGGGCGATCCCCGCTGCAATTTGGGCGAGCGCAGCGCGCGCAACGGTCGGTTTGAGGCTGCTGTCGAAGAGTCGCCTGGCGTCGTCGGGGTCCAGGCCGAGCGCGGCCGCGGCCACCACCTCGACGTTGAAGAGCAGCCCGTGGCGCTCGACCAGGCGTCGCCAGGCAAGGCGGCGAGAGTGGGTGTAACCAGCAAGATGTGCTGCCCAGCCGGCTGTGCACATGCGCACATTTTTGGACGGAGCATCTCGCGGGGACGGTTCCTCGGTGCCACTGAACCAGCGGGTCTGGTCGAAGTGATGTGGCTCGGCCTCGACGCGGTTGATAAGCATCTGGGCAAACTCCGCCGCAGGAGGAGTGGTGCAGGCCGGGCGGGACATCATCGGTGTCTCGGCAAGTCGCGTGAGGCGACCGCTTCGAGGGCGGCTGAAGCACTGTGCCTGACCGTCCTGGCCAGAGACGTGCAGGAGGTCTCCGAATCCGACGGCTCGCGTGTTGTAGGGCCAGGCGGTGCCTTCGTCGTCGCGGCCTTGGTGATGTCCGACAAGAAGGGCAGCTTCAGCGGCCTTTCGCGCGCTCGAGCTCCGGATGACAAACCTGAGGGGACGGCCGTCCTCGGAATCCAGGAATGAGGTCACCCAGTCGGTGGGCTGGTAGTCGGCAAATTCGCTACGCGCAGCTGGTGGATTGCTCTGGTTTCGGAGGGGGGGTGACGGTGAAGGCATCCGACATGGCGGGCTCCTACGTGGGGTTGGGGTGGTTATGCGCAGGTCCGGGCAGCACTCAGTGGCGGTCGGAGCCCTTGCGTAGGTGCTCGACTTCACCAGTGCGGAGGTCGACGCGGAGGATGTCCTCGTGGTCCGGCGGGTCGAGCTCGGCGAGTCGGCGGAGGGCGCTGCGCAGATCGGGATCCGTCAGTTCGGCAGCAAGGCGCACTTCGACAGTGGTGTAGGTCTGGGTGCTGGTCACGGTGTGGCCTTCGCAGGGACTCAGCGCGTCGATGAACGGGTTCCAGGTGGCTTCCCCGTGTTCCTCGGTGGTGGTGAAGTACGCTGATCCGCTTTCGTGTTGGTCGTCGGTGTCGTCCAGGAAGGCGCGAACGCGTTCCACCAGCAGGACTGCTAGGGCCCTCTGTGCGGCAGAGGGGATGGCGTCGGCGAGGGCGTCCAGGGCGTCAAGGGGAAGCAGGAGGAGGACCTGTTTGGCCTGTTCTGGTGTCGAGAGGATGGCTGCGACTTCGGCGGGGGTTGGGCGCATGGTGATGGGCTTTCTGAGTCAAGTGGGGCCCTGCGGTTCGGGATGCTCTCCCACAGGGCGAGCCGCAAACTATTGAGTCCAGTGCACTGATTCAATAGGTAGGGCGACTTCAGGGAATCTGGTGGTCAGTGCCAATTCACAAGGTCCCTGGGAGCTGCGGCGAGGGGGTGCCAAGGGGAGTCGAGGGCAGACTCCGGCAGGGAAGCGAGGAGTCGGTTGCGCCAGGCCTGGGCGTAGCGGGGGCAGTTGGAGCAGCTCTTGTGTGTACAGCCGGGTAGGGGCGGCCGGCGGCGGGCGCTGTAGGACCAGGCGAGGGAGTCGCTGGAGTACAGCTGGTGGCATGCCGCTCGTAGTCCGGTCACCTTGAAGCCGAATCCGTGAAGCCTGATTCCCAGGCCGGTCAGGGTCTCGACGATTGCTACGGCCTCCTGGGTGCTCTGGCGTCGGCAAACTGAGCCGAGGCCGACGCGCGGCTCCGCGGTGAGGTCGATACCCATGGCGTCGTACATCTCGACGCACCGAAGGTAGTCGTCTCGCGTCCACCCCTGCAGGACGGGCATCCAGGGAAGGTTTTCGTCGCGCCACAGGAGGTTGATGTAGCTGGCCACGGTGCGGCTCTGATGGTCGTAGACGGTCTGGCCCGTGCGCGCGAGGATCTCGGGTTCGCACATCCAGTCCTGTATCGAACAATATTCCAGTTCTCCGATTTCATCGTTGTAGCGGCGCACAGCGATGGCGTAGGACTTCGGGGACACGGTCCATTCCCCGTACATGGACAGTTCCGTGAACGCGCCGGAGTCCAGAAGCCAGGGGGTAACCGCGCGTGGGAGTGTGCGCCGGTCTGCCAGTCGGCGGTGCGATACGCACAGGGGGACGGCGCGGCTACCTCCGAATTCGTCGCGGGCCAGCCACGACGGTTCGTGTGTTCCCAGGTAGGTGTTGCGATCAGTTTCTTCGTACTCCCGGCGCTCCCGCCATCTTGGATCTGCGACCGGGTCCGGGTGCTCGACGGTATGAGGGCGTTGGTGTGCAGCGTCCAGCAGACGGGGGGTGGAAGGCGTCACGGTTCTGCTCCATGGTTGTGCGGTCGGTCCGCCGGCACATCGCTTGTTCGGCTGGTCGTTGGGGGGTGAGTGAGGTGTGGGGCCCCGCAGGTGCGGGGCCCCACATGTCAGGGACGCTGTGCTCAGCGCGCGGCGAGGGCGAGAGCGTCGATGGCCTTGGCTTCGAGAGCGTGCGCGGCGTCTGCGTCCTCGACCGTCTGGGCGACGGAAGTGAAGGCCTGCATGACCCCGCCGGCCGTGGTCTGGCCACCCTTGATGAAGTGGCGCAGAATCGCGTCCGCGGTCTCGTCCGGGATGTTGAGCTGCTTGGTGACTTCCTTGACGGTCGCGCCCGGGTCGTTGATCTCGGTTGCGGCCCGCTCCGTGATGCTCTCGATGAGCCTCTCCACGTAGTTGTGTGAAAGGAAGTGGGCCACGGCGTCGGCAGTCTTGGAGGTGATGAGTTCGAGCTCCTTGGTCTGCGTTGCCACCGACCAGTCGATCGTGCCCTCCTCCATCCGCGCACCCACGTGGACCGCCTGCATGGTGTCCTTCTCGATCGTCATGCCGTTGCGGCAGACGCGGAACACCGCTCGGGGAGCGATCCTGACGGCCCCACAGCCCACCTCGGAGTTGGTGATGACCAGTCCGGCGTGCACTTCGGGAAGTTCCGATCCGGTCTGACCGGAAAACGGGGACCGGTAGTCCTTCAGCAGTTCGCGCGCGGCGACCACGACCTGCGGAGCTTCGATGCGGACATACATCCTGCGGTCGCTGAGGTCGCAGCCTGTGACCTCGACCGGGTGTCCGGCCTGGTGGACGCCTTCCAGTGCGGCTATGAGGACGTCGAGGTTGTCCATCACCTTGTACTTGTCGCTCATCAGGGCGCGCGCCACACCGGTTCCCCGGCTGCGGTCCTGGAGGGTACGGACCATGAACTTGCGAGTCGGCTCGCTGGCGAGCCAGCCGTTGATGTTCGCGTCGTACAAGCCGATCTGCTCGCGCCGGGTCTTCTTGAGGTAGCCGACCGGGATTCCCAACTTGGCTCCGGCCTGCTCGTCGAGGACCTCCGTCGGCAGGAGCAGTGCTTCCGCGCGTCCCACGCCGCTCGCGGTGATCGCCGTCGGGTCCCCGGCGATTCGAAGCATTCCTCCCACCATGCGCAGGTCGGAGGCTGAGGTGATGATGTCCACCTTCGAGTTCCGCTGAGCGCGCAGGAGGGACACCATGTCGTCGAGGTTTGCGTTCCGCGCTCCTGTGATGCCTTCAACCGCAGGCGCGATGCGGGCGATGGTTCCGGCCGCCGCGTTCCCCTGGGGCTCTGCGGCAAAGAGCGTGTTGAGGTCGAGTTCCATTTCTGTGCCTCCGTCTTAGTGTGTCCGGACCTCCCGGCCACAACTGCAAACTATTCATTTGATGCTTCTCATTCAATAATGCTGGGGCGGAATTCGGCGGCATTTCGATGTGCCGCGGGGTGCGTCAGAAGCTGCCTGGGCGCCCCAGCCGCACCCCGCTCACCCCAACGGCTTGGCCCCGAGGGCAAGACCGCGCCCCTTCTCGCCAGATGCCCAGTGCTCCCCTTAGCTGCGGAGAGCCGGAGAGCCGCCGTGAGACGCTGCGCCCTCTGCCTCTCTGGCGCGGGTCGCCGCAACAGCCCGCACCAGAGAGGTGTTCTGCCGATTCAGGGTTCAGTGGGGCGTGCCCGGACAGGACACGCGGGGCCTTCCGCACCTCGCAGCATGGTGGTCCTCGACCATGCCAACAAGCTGCGGAAGTGTGTCTCCATGCTCGACGTCACACAGGCGTTGGCTGCACGCTGAGTGAACGAGCTCGAGATCGTGCTTGGCGGGGTCGTCGGAGCCCTGGATCTGGTAGTCATCCCAGCAGATCTCCGCGACGGGCGGGACCGGGAGGTCTGCTGAGGTGCTGGCCGCATTCGTTGCGGCGGCGATGGCCCAGGCTTGCGCGGCGTCCTCGTCGTCCTGTTCGCTGGCTGCTTCCTGGGGGGCGAAGGTCTCCAGTACGCGGCAGGCCTCGTCTGGGGCCTCCGTTGTCAGGCAGTCACAGCCCGTCGCTGCGTGGCGGAGCAGGTGTACGTAGCTTGTGCCAGGGAAGCGCCCTGCCGCGTTGAGCGTCGCGAGTTCGCGGCGCACCTCAGGCAGGAGGGCGCGCGCGGTTTCAGGGGTGTCCAGCAGGTCGCAGAACTCCCAGCCGACGGCGATGCTGTCGCGCTCGGCGTACAGCGCGTACAGGCCGGTGGAGTCGGATGTGGATGCGTCGGTGCCCTCAGGGTCCGACAGGGCTGCTACTGAGTTCATGGGATGCTCCGCTGTTTAGAGGTGAAGACTTGTCGCCCTCACGGAAGTCACCCGCAAACTATGTAACTAGACAGGCTCATTCAATGAACTGCATCCGTTGCTTTCGCCCGATGTTCCCGGGCCCCTTGAGCACGGGCGCCTGCCCTGGCTGAGAGGCGACGCACGGCGGTCAGGCCTCGTCGCGCGGGCGCCACTCATGCCGCAGGTTTTCGTGGTGGTTGAAGGCGAGCTGGGTGTGGACGCGTGAGTGGCTCACGCGTCTCTCACCTCACGAGCGGAGCGGCCTGTCCGCCTGGCCGCGCCCTCACTTGGGGCGGTCTGCCCACAAGACAGTGGGCATCTGGAGATGCAGGCCGTGTAGTCCGTGTGTTACTGCGGGGCCTTGGTCGGTCCGTCCCAAGCCGGATCTGCCAGCACGGCGTGGTTGGCGGAGTCCCAGGCAGGGTCTCCTGGCGTTGCCTGGCTGAGGGCGCCAGCTGAAAGCGCGCTGCCTGCCGCGATGCTGGCGGCCACCGCGAGGCCCAGTACTGCCGCAACTGCCGCGGCTCTGCGTCGGATCGCGCGAGAGCGGGTGGGGTGTTGGTCCGAAGGATGGTGCGCAAGGTGACAGGTGCGGTTGGTCGCTGTTGCTCTGGACAAAGGAGCCTCCATCAGTGGTGATTGGCCTGGGCCAAGTTTGCACTTGCGGGAACAGTACCCGCGAGGAGCAGAGCCGGAATGGCTACGCTCGTCCCGCACGGCGTTGCAAAAGGCCCTCCTGTCCCGCCTGGCGGGACGGGACCACGTGGACGTGGTGGTGCCTGAGACATGGCGACGGGCCAGCAACCACCCCTGCACCAAGTGCTCGAGGTACCGCGATCGATACTGTCGCGGCCTGGAAGGGGTTGCTGGCCCGTCGGTCCATCAGAGTAGCGCGCGCCGGCCGTGGTCCGCCACGGTCGGCTTTCCCAGTTACTGCTCGCGCGGGGCAGTTCGGCGCCGGTGCCGCCGGGTTTTTACGATGAAGGCGCCAGCTGCCGCGTAGCCGAGCAGGGAGTACCAGCCGTCCGGCGCTACTACGCGCCAGCTCCAACCGCTGCCAATGTAGGTGGCGCCGAGCGCGATGGTCACGGCGAAGTAGAGCAGGCCGACTACCATCGCGACCTCGACGAGGGTGAGTCTCCGTCGCTCCACGGCTTCACTTCTCCTTCTGCTCGTTGGCCGGGACCGGGCGTAGTGTGCCAGCCGCGAAAGTCAATAGATCATACGGGACTTGGGTCAGCCCATGCTCTCTGGTATCGCGGTCAGAGCGGCGTGATGGCGCAGCAGGCTCATCCGGGCCATTCCCTCGGCCAGCGTGTGGCGGCTTTGAGCTGCATTTTCGGGCCGTTGGCGGCGCCATGAGGCGACTGCGTTGTCAGCGCACAAGAGGGTCAGGCACGGATTCATCTGCTCGTTCCGGGTCTCAGCAAGCCAGAGCCAGGTCTCTGCAGCGGCCTCGAAGTTTCCGGTGAGCCAGGCGAGGTTCGCCCAGTCCTCGGCCGCGTGGAGAGTGACGGGGTGTTCGGCGCCGTACTGCATGGTCAGGTCGATGACGAGACTCTGTGCGTGGTCGGCTGCTGCCGTGGGTCCGCCGTTTGTGGCGAGTTGCCTGGTGGCCATCAGCCGTGCCTCGAGCTCGGGGTGGAGGCCGGCGGGCAGGGGGCGGGCCGGTGGCGTCTGATCTGGCGTGGTGATAGGGATGTGCAGGGTCTCGGGTGAGCCTTCCTGCTCGATGTGGGCTCGCAGGATGAGCTCGGGCCGGGCGCGGGCCCTGAGGTGGGCGAGGGCTGTTTCGGTTGGGGTACGTCCTGCCAAGACGGGAATGGCACTGCCGTCGACAGTCACCGTGTGCGATCCGATGGCCAGGTGGGTGGAGATGCTGCGTGGCTTTTGCGTGCCGGGGGCCTGGGGGGTCATGGGTGCTCCTCTGGGGACGTCGTTCAGATGGTGATGCCGTGCTCGCGCATGTACTTCACGGGGTCGATGTCGCTGCCGTAGGCAGGTCCGGTGCGCGCCTCGAAATGAAGGTGCGGGCCGGAGCTGTTGCCCGTAGATCCGGTGAGGCCTATGACCTGGCCAGTCCTGACCTGCTGTCCCGTCCTGACGCTGATGCGGGAAAGATGGCCGTACTGGGTGTAGGTCCCGTCGGACATCTTGAGGACGATGTTGTTTCCGTACGCTCCGCCCCATCCGGCCTCGATGACCGTGCCGTTGCCGACGGCGTGGAGTTCCGTGCCGGTGGCGACTGGGAAGTCCACCCCGGTGTGGCTGCCGGAGGACCACCTCGACCCGCCAGCCCTGTAGTTGTGGGAGGACTTGACGCCGACCGGTGCCTGCCAGGCCCCCGAGGCCTTCCCTGTCTTTCCGCCGTCACTGGGCTGCTCACAGTCGATGACGTCCGCACCCCACACTTGGGCGACGAGTTTGCCAGCGCTGGTTTCCCACTTCGCGTAGGCGTCGGGGAATCCTGAGCGCTGTACCCCTTGTGCTACATGGGCCAGGTCCTTGGTGTCCCAGTTGGGAATCTTCACCAGCCCGTCGTAGAACTTGTTCGACGCGTGGATCGGGTCTGTGACCTGAGCCACGGTGCCCCATCCCTGGCTGGGCCGCTGCTGGAAGAGGCCTTGGCTGTCGCGGTCACCGTGGCGCAGGTTGTTCAGGGTCGCCTCCTGCATCGCAGTTGCCACGGCGATCACAGCGGCCCTGGGCTTCAGATTCCTCGTCCGGGCGACGTTGGTGATGACGGCTGCGTTCTTCGTCTGCTCCTCGTTCCATGACGGCTGCGTCTGATTCCCGCGGGGGTTCAGTGGGACCTGGGGGCGTTGAGTGGTCCCTCCTTCGGCCGTGGATGCCTTGACGATGCACTGAGTTGCTCCGGTCATGTTCATGTCGTCAGCCGCCCCGCTGGCCCCGCCGGCCAGCAGCAGCACGAGTGCCAGCACCACGAGGGCTGGACTGAGCAGGATGGCTATTCCGATCAGCGGTGCTTTCCGCATTTACCCCTCCGAGCGGCCCGCTGGACGGGCCGCTCGGAGAGCAGGTTTCCCGTGGTGCGGGCAGCGGCAGTGCATCGTGCCCGCCAGGCGGAAAGGAGGGCGATGCGTGCTGAATTGGCCTCTAGCGTCATGCGGCGTCAGCTAGTCACAGAGGCATCCGGAGAATCCAAGGCGGGACTTTACTTCACTGACCGAGTGAATAGTCAAGCCCTTCCCGTGTGGCGGGAATTGGGGCGCAGCTATTTATCAGGCATGGGTTTCTTCCTGCTTTTCGGACCGAGTGGCACTTAGTGCGGCGCTTGCTTTGCAGCTTTGGGCGCCGAGTCAGCAGGGAGGCAGGCATGGTCGGGGCCATACAGGACGCCACCACTTTGGCGGCAGGCGTGGGCGACCTCGTGAACGGGCTGAGCCCGGACTGGGGTCCGTTTGGTGCGGTAGGCACGAAGGCGAAGACGATCATTCAGGTTCTGATGGCCGCCGTGGTGCTGATCCTTTTCGGCATGGCGATCTGGGGCGCCTGGCAGATTCGTGTCGGGAATTCCCAGCAGAACACCATGGACGTCAAGCAGGGAAAGACGATGGTAATTAGCTCCCTGGTGGGGCTCTTCCTCATCGCATCCATGTCGACGCTCTTCGGAATCGTCTTCGGTATGGGGATTTGATGCGCAAGAAATCCAATGGCGCCGCATCCGGAACTCGGATGCTGGTTGCCGAGCCCGCAAAGGGCGGGCCGGAAAAGCGTCGGCCACCGGTGCGTCTATTCGTCGGGGTGCTCGTAGCAGCGGTCTTGTTCATCGCGCTGCTGGTCTCGCTGACTGGCCAGTCTGGTGGCTCCTCCCAGGGCGAAGGAAAGGACGTGACCGCGTCCCAGCCGCCCGGGAAGCCGGGTGGGAGCGGCGGCAAATCCAAGGCAACGGGCAAGGCCGCCGGAGTGCCGGTCGGCTATCCGCAGTCCAAGGAGGGTGTGGCAGCGGCGGCCGCCAACTTCGAGATCGCGCGCTCCAGCCGGTCCTACATCACGGACAAGCCGTACCGCGACCAGCTGATCGGGCAGATCATGGCTCCCGAGTCGGTCGCGAACCAGATCAGCCGCGACGACCAGGCCACCGCACAGCTCATCGCCGGGTTCGGCCTCCAAGACCCCAAGGCATCCGGGCTGTTGCTTCGCTCAGCATGCCTCGGAACTCGGGTGTCGAGTTTCTCGAACCAGGTTGCATCGGTCGACGTGTGGATGACCTCAGTGGCTGGAGTTCCCACGGAGAAGGCCAAGCTGCCGGTCTCAGCACGCTGGACGACCTACACCTACAACCTCCAGTGGCGTGACGGTGACTGGAGGGTCACGTCGATCGCCTCCGTCGATGGTCCCACTCCACTCCAGTCCGACGGTTCTTCGCCGTCCTCGATGGAGACCTTCCGCACAGCTGAGGAGGAGTTCAATGCGCCACCGTATGTCGGCTAACGCTGCGCGCCGGCTGGCGGCGCTCCTGCTCGGGCTGCTGGTGATGGTAGGGGCTGGGTCGCCTGCGCTCGCCGCCCCCGCCGGGGCTGTGCCTGCGTCCGTTCCCGCTGCGGCGCCCGCGATCGGAGGCATCGACATCCCGTGCGTGTTGCCGTCGGGCTTGTGCAAGGACATCAAAGAGACCGGCAAGAACGTGGTCGACAAGACGATCGACGGCGCCAAGTGGATCTGCGACAAGGCCAAGAAGGTCTGCGAAGTCGTTGGGGATGCAGCCGAGGGCGTGAAAGACGGAGTCGAAGGCGCGGTCGAGAGCGTGAGCGACACGATCGACTTCGCCACGGATCCGCTGGGTTACCTGGCCAAGAAGTCCTCGCCGTCCGTAGGCAAGCTGGTCGAGGCCATAGCTACGGACGGGATGTGATCCCGTGCTCGAGATCGACTGGAGCAACCCCGGATTCATCAAGCTGTACAGCATGGTCTTCGCCCTGGCGACGATCTTCACCTGCATTGCCTGGCTGATCGCCGTCGTGAAGCGCGTCGCCCGTGGAGTGAGCCCGGGCGCCGCCATCGGCGAGTCCATCGGCAACCTCCTGTTGTCGGTGATCGTGACGGCCTTCGCCCCTGCGATCGTGGCGACCGTCGTTGACCTGGTCGACGAGATGGCGATCAGTATGTTCAAGCCCTTCCTCGCTGACATGGCCCTGACCGGCGCGTTCATCGTGCTGTTGCTCGGCGTCCTCTCGGCCTCCGGGTGGGGCCTGCCGATTGCACTGGCCCTGATCGGGTTCTTCCTGACCGTGGGGCTGGGCCTCTTCCTCATGCTCGTCGCCCGGGACGCGTTGATCTTGATCGGTCTCGTCTTCGGCCCGGTGGTGTTCGCCGGCCTGGTGGACAGGGACTTGTGGGGTCACACGAAGAAGTACATCGGCATCCTCACCGGCATCATCATCTCCAAGTGGGTCATGATGGTGGTTTTGGCCATGATCCCGGCGCTGTTCGGCGGTATGTTCCGCAACCCGCCAGAGGGCTTCGGCAAGGTCCTGAGCACTCTGCTGATCATCCTGGCGCTGTTCATCATCGCGGGATACGCACCGTGGCAGGTCTCGAAGTTCATCCCGATGTTCGGCGATGAGATCCAAAACCTGTCCCAGCAGAGTGACTTGGCGATGCAGAAGGGCAAGGAGGCGTGGTCCAAGGCTCGCGGCAGCAACAGCGACGACGAGATGCAGGACAAGGGCTCCTCCGGCGGTGACGACGGCCCCGGCATGGAACAGGGCAGCGAGGCCGAGGCGGGTGCTGGCACCGAGGCAGCCGCTGCCGCCGGACCCGCGGCCCCTGCTGTCGCAGCCGCGGAGCAGGTCAAGGAGAAGGTCGATGACGCCAAGGACGCGGTCAAGGGTGCCGTCGACCAGGGCTTCGACAGCGCCAACATGGGCAACGACGACGCCGGCTCCATGAGTGGCGGCGGTGGCATGTCAGACGGGGACTCAGGCGGGGAGTCCTCTGAAGACGGTCCCGAGCAACCCGGCGGCGCGGGGGGCATGGGTGGCACCCCGCAGCCCGGTGGCGAAGGCGGCATCCCCCAGCCCGGTGGCGAAGGCGGCATCCCCCAGCCCGGTGGCGAAGGCGAAGGAAGCGGAGGAGGCGGGGGGCCATCGTCGGTTCCTAGTGACACACCGCAGGCTCCGCCTCCGCAGACAGCCGACCTGTCGGGCGGAGAGGCGCCACCTCCTCCGCCGACCAGTGAATGGCCCGACATCAATCCACCGTCCCCCGCCTGACTCAGGCTCATCTGAACTGGAGGTGAGCTTGCAGTGGCACGCTCATTCACGTTCCCGAGGCCCCGTCCGCGCGGATTCCTCGGCCGAAGGTTCGAGGCCGACGAGCAGTTGGTCCTCGGCGCTGGAGCAATCCTTACGGTCATCAGCCTGGCGACCATGCCCGGTGTCCCTCTCAAGATCGTGGTCACGCTCAGCGTTGCACTGTTCACCGCTTGGGCCGTGCTCATTCCCTTCCGCGGGCGTACCTACCTGCGTTGGTTCGAGATCCAGCGCTCCTACCGGCGTGGGCTGCGCAATGGCTCGCTGCTGTATCGGTCCACGGCACCGCTAGCAGGCCGGTGGGGCGATGGTCGACCCGCCGCGGTAACGGCACCAGCCGGTGTTCCCCCGCGCATGGAGTGGTTTGAGGCCCGGACTGGGTTCGGCACGGTGGCCATCCTCCTGCAGCCCGGCGAAGCGATGTTCAGTGCAGTAGTCGAGGTCGAGGGGATGAAGCACTTCGGTGGTCTGGACTCCGAGGACAAGGAAAGCCTCATCAGTGCCTGGGAGTTCCTGTTGCGCAGTACCGCCGAGTCCGGTGGCCGTATCCAGCGCGTGCAGTGGCTCTCCAAGATCATCCCAACGGACCCCAACGCACACATCCGCGACGCCGCCACGCGCCGTGATCCCGGCGCCGCCAGCTGGCTGGACGCCTCCTACGAGCAGCTGCTGAAACGGGTGGCCATCTCAGCGGAGGACCGTCGGCTCTTCCTTACGCTTGGCATCCCCTACAGCCGTGAGCTCGTCGAGGAGGCCAGCCGGTACAGCACGCTGGCTGAGGGCTACGGCATCGTTCTTGGCAAGGAGATCGAGACCTTCATCCGCAACCTGGGCCGGGCCCAGCTGCGTTGGGTCCGAAGCCTCGACGAGGCAGCGCTGTCTTCTCTGTTTCACCACAGTTACGCGCCCGGGCACTGGCTCGACGACAACCGCGGCATGGACCGCTCCACGGCCTGGCCGGCCGAAGTGGACGCGCGGGACGAAACTCTCCTCGCCGCCCGAGGCTTCGAGGCGGACGAACCGTGGTACAGCGCGACGGCCTGGGTGAAGCAGTGGCCGACGATGCCGGTCGGGGTCAACTTCTTGGCACCGCTTCTGCTCTACGTCCAGGACATGATCTACACCGTCGGGGTCACGATGGAGCTCGTCCCTGGGGAACGGGCGCTGGCCGATGCGCTCTCGGACGTGACCTCGGAGATCGGCCAGGCCGACGACACTCCGGGCAAGTTGCAGGACCCGCGCGAGCGGCGGGAGATCCGCGCCGCCGCGGGGACGGTGGAGGAGATTGCCGCGGGCGCCTCGGGTGTGCGGCTGACGGGCTGGGTCACGGTGACCAGCTCCGACAAGGACGAGCTGATCCGGCAGAAGAACGACATCCGAGCCGCGGCCGCCAAGTGCCAGCTGACGCTGGAGTGGTGCGACAAGGAGCAGTGGCGCGCGTTCGCGAACACGCTGCCCCTGGCTGGCGGCATCCTTCCTGAAGGGCGGCGGTGACCCATGCTGCGCATGATCCTGCCTCAGTCCGCCACCCGCCGGCGTGCGGTGCGAACCACGACGATGCAGGCATGTGGTCTGTATCCCGCAGTGGGCGCGCCCAGCTTGGATCCGCGTGGCGTCATCATCGGCCGGGAGATCTACAGCGGGCGGGCCTGGATATACGACCCGTTCGTGCTGTACGACCCGACGGCCCGCGAGCGTCTGGCCAGTGGCCATGTCCTGGTGCTCGGCAAGTCCGGGCACGGGAAGTCCGCGCTGGAGAAGACGTATGTTCTGCGTCAGCTGCGTTTTCGCAACCGTTCGTTCTGCATCCTCGACGCGCAGGGGGAAGACGGCCGTGGAGAGTGGGATCAGATCGCTCGCAGTCTCGGCATCACGCCGATCCGTCTGGTCTACGGCGGCTCCGGCCAGGGGGTAAGGCTCAACCCCCTGGATCCCCGGATTCCAGCTCGCCATCAGTTTCGCGTGCTGTCCTCGATGGTCGAGATTCTGGCCGGCGCGCTGTCGTCGGAGACCGACTTCGCGTTGTCACAGGCCCATTCGGTGGCCCTGCAGTTCGCGGCATCCGAGCAGCGAGTACCAGTGTTGTCCGACGTGCACAACGCACTGACACATCCCGTCGCGGCCAAGCTCGGTCAGCGCGAGATCAGCGCGGAGGACCTGGTCGTGTGGGGCCAGCCTGCCTCACTCGCCCTGGACAAGCTGTGTGCCCCGAATCGGGAGCTGGCCGGTCTCTTCAATGGCCCTACGTCGGACGGCATCGACCTCGATGCACGGCTGATTGTCTTCGACCTGGCACAGCTGCCCCGAGAGGGTGTCGCGATGCCACTCCTCATGGCTGTGATCGGGCCGTGGCTTCGGTTCGGCTGGCTGAAGGAGGACGACGACGTCAAGAGGACGTTGATCGTCGAGGAAGCCTGGCACATCCTGTCGCACCGTGCTGTGGCCAGGTTGTTCGAGGAGTTCATGCGGTACGGCCGCCGGTTGGGGCTGAGCTTCTGGTCGATCCTCCATCACCTCGGCGACTTGCTCATCGCTGATACTCCTGAAGCTGCGGCCATCCTCAAACTCAGTGCCACGAGGGTGATTTACCACCTCGACCAACACGAAGCTCAGATCACGGCTGACTACCTGCAACTGCCGAAGTGGGCAGTTGCAGCCATCACGGATCCCGCCAATCTGTGCGCGCCCGGCAGAGCCGTGTGGCAGGTGGGGAAGCGGGTGCTCCTGGTGGAGCACATCCGGTCGCAGACCGAAATCCAGCTGACGAACACGGACAGCAGGATGACGGAGAAGCGCAATGCGCCCACCGGGGCCCTCACCGTCCCCGTTGTGCCCTTGCGCAAGGGGGGTGGCGTGTGAACGGCAAGGTGGTCACACCCCATAGCGGGATACGGCTGCACCTGTTCCGCGACGGCTGGTGGCTGTTCGGGATCGCGGCGGTGGTCGCCGGGTCCTTCTTGATGTGGGTGGCCGCGGCAGTCTCCGGCCTACTCAACCACGGCCGGCTCGCCGCCGTGTCCTGGTCGGCGGCGGGTCAGGCGCTGGTGAAGCTCCCATCGGACCCCTTGAACCCAGGGAGGGCGTTCCCGCCCGGGGCCGGGGTGGGCCATGCGCTGATTTTCTACCCCCTGCTCCTTGCCACCGCTGTTGGTGCCGCAGTGCTTGGGCGCAAGGCCTGGCGCAGGTGGTCGGCGTGGAATTCCGAGGGCACTGATGGCCTGGCTACCAGGGGGGAGTTGGAGGCGGCTCTCGGCGAGGGCTATGCGTTGTCCCGACTCCCCGCCCTACGCCCCAGTCTGGCCAAGCAGGCCAAGGCGGCCGGGTCCTCGTCTAAGGCTCAATCCCTACTGCCTGCCAGGCTCCGCAAGGCCGATCAGGGGCTGTCGGTGGCGAAGCCAAGCGTGAAGTCCGTCGCCGTCCACATCGGGGTTTCGGATCCGACAGGTGTCCCACTGTGGGTACCGATCGAGGAAACGATTCTCCTGATTGCGCCGCCTCGAGAGGGCAAGACGAGCCAGATCATCATGCCTGGGATCCTCGATTTCGAGGGAACAGTCCTGGCGACCAGTTCAAAGGTTGACGTCCTCTACGCCACCGCGAAGCTGCGGGAACGGCACGGACCGGTGCAGGTTCTCGATCCGACGGCTCTTTCGGGATGGCCGCATCAGTTGCGATGGTCGCTCGTCGACGGCTGCGAGGATTTCACGACCGCCCGGAAACGAGCCGAGACACTTACGTCCACCACGAACTCTGAGGAGGGAACGAAAAATGGCGGCTATTTCGCGATGAATGCGCAGATCTTGATTACCTGCTGGCTTCACGCGGCCGCCCTGGAAGGGCTTGGAGCAATGAACTTGCTGCGCTGGGCCACGGCGCCCAGCATCCGCGAGCCGGTGGACATCCTCGCCAGGCACGGGAGGTCAGATCTTGCCCGCGCCTTGGCGGCTCAGCATGCCGCGGCACCTGAGGAGCGCAGCGCCTCGTGGCGTACCGCGGAGCAGAGTTTCACCGCCCTGTATGACCCGTTGGTGGCGCAGATCTTTGCAGCGGACCCGAAGGATCCGTCCCTGTTCAGCATCGAGCACTGGCTGCGCACCGGTGGAACGTTGTTCCTAATCGGCGAGGAAGACGAGGGAAGTAGCCTCGCCCCGATTATGGCGGCCTTCACCCGGTCCATTCTGGATACCGGGAAGAAAATTGCCGCGAAGATGCCGAACGGGCGGCTCGACCCGCCGCTTGGTTTCTTCGGTGACGAGTTGGCGAATGTTGCGCCGCTCCCCCAGATTCCGTCTCTCATGAGCGTCAGCGGATCGCAGAACATTTTCGTTGTTGCCGTGCTCCAGAATCTCGCTCAGGCTCAGGAGAGGTGGGGAGAGATCGGCGTTCGAAAAATGTTCGCCGCAGCCACTGTGAAGATAATTCTTGGTGGCGTCAGCGACGAGCAGGAACTGAAGACCTACAGCGCTTTGGCGGGAGAGTTCGAAGAGGACACGGAGTCGATATCGGACAGCGGAGATAGCATGTCAGTCTCCGTGTCGACCCGACGCCGGGCGGTGCTGGAGCCGGCCGACATCCGCATGATCCCCGAGCGACACGGACTCGTGGTGCACCGCCGTACCAAGGTCACCAAGGTCAAGTTCGAGCGCATCCACGAAAGCTCACGTGCTGCGGAGATCAAGGACGCGACTGACGCCGCTCTGCGAGAGGCGCAAAACGGTGGCTGACAGCGATGAGTTCGGCCTGGAGGAGCCGGAGGAAGACCCGTTTCAGCCGCTGCTCGACGCGCTGGACGCCTTCAACGGTGAACAGAAGATCATCACCAATCGGCTCACCGAGATCGAGCGGCAGCTCAGCACGGTCCCTCAGCAGGCAGCCGCCGGAGCGGTGGGCGGCGGCCCGGCGGCGGGCGGAGCACCCGCCGAGGGCGAGAGGGTGCCGGGGGCCGCCATCGACTGGCGCACCGTTCCCGAGGACCAGTACCAGGAGCTGTGGGACAAGTTCGTGGACTGGGTGCTTTGGCTGGCGGACGAGTTCGAGCTGTCGACCGATCAGCTCCCGCGCCAGTGCTGGTACCTGCACGGATCGGCCCGCCAGGAGCTGACGGCACTGTGGACGGGCTGGGAGTCCGCCTACAACCCGACGGGGCAGGATGCGGCCGCCGGACCGTACTTGTGGCACGACGGTCTGGCCCGGGTACTGGAGCGCCTTCCGCGGATGTACCTGGGCGAGTGCGCGAACGGCTACCACCAGCCCCGCACCCGTGTGCCGTTCACGGGCAGCGCCGAGTACCGGGATGCGGTGCGGGGACGGGTGAGCCCTCCACAGGGCACTTGAGCAACGGCCCGTCACGCGAAGGGGGCTGGCTTCCCCGGATGATCTGGGGAAGCCAGCCCCCTTCGCGTGACGGGCCGTTCAGCGTGTTCGGGCTGCCATGGTCGGCGCGTTCAGTTCGGCGTAGTAGTGCTGCGGTGGGACGGGCCTGGGCAGCGGCGGAGCGGCGTGTGCGGCCCGCTGGGCCGCCTCCAGTTGTCGGAGCCGCATCTGGGTCTCGGTGACGACCTGGATGTGGCGCCGGGCTCGTGCCTGTCGCCGGGCTGCTGCGTCGTCGGCTTCTGACTCTTGGGCCATGGGCTGCGGTCCTCTCCTTCCTCGTTCTCGTCAGCCGCTGTCAGCCGCGGCCGGCGCCTGCTGCCCTGGTGAGCGGCTGCTGAACCTGCTGCGCGGCCTGGTCCTGGGGGCGTATCGGTGTGACGGCGGGGGTAGCTCCCTGCGCCGCGGGTTCCTGCGGGCGCTCGGTCTTCAGGACCTTGACGCGCTCGCCGCTGTCCTTGAGGAGGCTCGCCAACCGGGCTTGGTTGGACGGGCGCGCGCGCCGCTCCGGCTCGGTTGCGCTCGCGGGTTCGCCCGGACCGGCTTGCGGTGCTGCGGGCCCGGATTCGGGCTGCGGTCCGGCTGACGGTGGCGCGGCTGCGGGCGTTCCCTGCCCTGCTGTGGGTCCCGTGCTCGCCGGGGGTTCGGCAACGGGCGGCTCCGGGGGCGCTGGGGTGCTCGCCGGAGGTTCGGCAACGGGCGGCTCCGGGGGCGCTGGGGTGCTCGCCGGGGGTTCGGCGGGGGGCGGGGTCGGTGCCGTGCCGGTCTCGGCGGCACCGGCCTCAACGGGGCTGGCTTCGGCCGACGTGGAGGGCGCGGTTTGTGGGGTCGGTGCCTGCTGTCCGGAGTCCGTCGGCAAGCTGGCTCGGTACGTGGCGAGTTCGGACTCGGCGCGTAGCAGGGCGTGTTGCAGCTCGTCCGGGTCCGTGATGAGCATGGCCCGACGGGAGGGCCCCTCGGCGCGTGTGGCGTTTGCTTCGGAGACGATCCCCAGGCGCTCCATGACCGTCAGCGCGTGCTGGGCACGTGCGAAGGTCTCCGGGTCGTCGGCCAGGACCAGTGGTGAGGGCTCTTGGGTGGCAAGGGCTCGCTGCGCGAACTCATGGATGTCCGTGGCCGTCAGCCGTGCCGCGGCGGCCGGGTCGGGTGTGGTTTCTCCGCTGATGGTGTGGTGTATGCGCTCGGCCCAGGCATCGAGCATCTGACGCCGCGGGTTGCGCTCCGACAGGTTTTCCGCAAGCTCCAGGACGGCGGTGCGAATGCGGCTCCATTCTCCGAGGCGCGCGGGGCCATCCACGTCCTTGAGCAGGAAACCGATCCGCTCCGACGGATCGAAATCTGCGTCCAGACCATTGCTCTCGCCGCGCTGCGCGGTGAAGTCGAGCTGGGCCAGCAGCGCCCTGGCCTGGATGCCGGCACGAAGGGTGGGCGCTTCCGGGTCGTCCGGGTCGAGCGCGCCCAGCTCCTTCCAGGCCGCGCGCGCCTGCTGTATGGCCGTCTCGTACACAGGGTTGAGCTTCTTGCCCGTGTAGTGGCCAAGCTCCCGGGTCTCTCCTTCGCTGATCCTGCCGCGGAGGAGGTCGACGGTCTCGCTGGCCCAGTGATGAACTCCTCCCCACAGAGCCGTGCTGAGGCGCCATCCCTTGCGCTCGGATACTTCGGCCAGGTAGCCGGACAAGGATGCGATCATTTCGGCGCTTCGGATCTTCAGCGTCCGTCCAAGACCATTGAGCCTCCGGTCGCCCTGGAAGCGTTCCAGCGCGGTGTCCAGACGTGTCCAGCGGCGGGTGAGGTCTGCAGCCGCCTGTGCGGCCGGCGAGCGGCGCACGCTGGGGAACGAGTGGCGCAGCGCGTCCCACGTGAGGGCCTCGGGCCAGCTGGGGAGCGGGAGGCGGCGCTGGCTCGGCGGGGCGAGGGCCTCCAGGGCGGCGACGAGTTTGTCCATTTCCCGGGTGACGGTGAGGTAGTGCGTCAGTTCGGTGCCGGGCTCAAGGATCCCGGCGGCTTGGTCGGCGGTGTCGGTGGCCGCACGGGTGAGTGCGCGGAGGGTCTCGGGGACGGCGTGGTTCTGGTTCTGGACACCCTCGCGCCCCAGATCCTCGGAGAGGGCCGTGCTGTTGATGCTGATGGCACGGGCGACCGTGGAGGTCAGTGCGGCCTGGCGACGCCGGCGGGTGGTGTCGCTGCTGCTGGTGTCGGTCCGGATAACCGTGAGTGCGGCGTTGGCGGCGGCCACGAGCAGCTGGATCTGTCGGTAGCGCTGGTCTTCGCGCAGCGCGGGCCGGTCGCTGACGGCGTTGTTCTCCAGGGCCGTCAGCGTCTCGAACTCCTGCATCAGCGGCTGGAGGTCAAGCGGGACTGTGAGCGTGACTTGCTCGCCTGCGGCGGCGAGGGTGGCGTCGGCCTCCTGGGCGCCGGCCACCAGCCGCTGGCGGATCGGTGTCGATGAGGCGGCGGCCTCCGGGATTGTGGCCGCTGCAGCTGTCTCGCTGGTGTCAGCAGCCTGCAGGACGGGTTCGAGATCGGAGGCCAGCTGCTCCGCGGGCAGGGCCTGTGCGGGCTCGGCGGTGTCGGTCGCTGCCATGATCGGGAGTTCCTCCTGGGAGTGTGTCGCCTGCTGGGCGCGTTGGCGCTCCTCCATGACCTGGTGGATGGCTTCGGATGCCCGGCGGAAGGCCGAGTCGGCGCTCTCGTGCGGGTTGCGTTCGGTGAAGGCCGCGTAGGTGGTGTGCTCGGCTCCCATCTCCAGGGTGTCCTGGAGATGCAGCGCCAGCTTGATCACGGTTGCTTCGGGCAGCCGGGCGGCGCCGAGCATCAGACCGATCTCCTGGGCCGCGTCGACGCGAGGCAGGAGGCTATTCTCGTCCTGCAACTTCGTGAGCATCTCGGCGGCCCGGAGTTCAACGATTCGCGCGAGGGCTTCATCCAGGGGGACGGACGCTTCCGTGAGGGCCCGGTGCAGGGCTGCATCGCCCTGGGTCATGCGCAGTTCGTCGGGGTCCTTGGCGCCGTCGATGAAAACGGCGCGGACCGCGCCGTCCCATTCGGCGGCCAGGGCTGCCTGGCGGAGCAGAGCGTCCTGGCCGCCGCGGTCGTTGTCGAGGACGAACACGAGAGGCTGTGGGCCGTCGTGGAGGGCCGCGAGTTCGGCAATGTGGTTGGTGGTGAGCGCTGTGCCGCAGGGGGCGATGGACACGCCGGGGCGCTCGGAGTCCGCATGTCCAACGGCGTCCAGGGCGGCGGTGTTCGCGTTGGCGTCGAACGGCCCCTCGCTGAGGTAGATCGGACCGCCGCGTGCTGCGGTGGCGTGCCAGCCATCCGGCCCGTAGAGCTGCTCACCCTTCTTGAAGACGGGGGTGTTCTTGGAGCGGTACTTGCCGTAGTCCTCGATCGCCTTCGGATCGAGGGCGCGGCCGATGAAGGAGACGACGCGGCCCTGCTCATCGCGGATGGGGAGCACCACACTGTCGATGAACTGGTCGACTTCCTTACCCTTTTCCGTGATGTTCAGCAGGCCAGCGGCGACTAGTTCGTCCTTGGTGAATCCCTGGTTGCGCAGTTCGTTGGTGATCGCGCGCCACTTGCGGGTTCGGGGTCCAGCGGGCGCGTACCCCAGGTTCCAGCGCCGAGCCTCGGCCGGCTCGGTGATGCCGCGCTTCTCAGCAAGGTGTGTTTGGGCGGCCGCTGCCTCCGGGGTGGCCAGAGCCTGTTCAAAGAGAGGGAGGGCAGCGTCGAGAGCAGCGTAGATCCGTTCCGGGGCGACCGGTTCCTGTTCCCGTTCGCCGCCATCGGCGACGGCAGCGGGTGCGGCTGTGCGTCGGGAAGCCGTACGCTCCTCCGCCGGGGATGCTTCTTGAGCTCGGGCGCGTGAAGCGGTGGGGGCGGGGGCGGCGGGTTTGGCCGTTGTCGCCGTCTCGGGGGTCTCTTGGGGCTCGGGTGATGCCGCCTGAGGTCCTGCCGTCGAAGTGACCTTAGGTGCGGGCGTACTGGCATCCGCCTGTGCGGCGGCCTCCGCGTCGACGCGATTGAGTTGCGTCTGCAGCCACACGCCCAGCTGCACCGCTCCGAGGGCACCGTGAGTGTCGACGGGAACGTCGCTCAGACCCTGTTCTTCGGCCTGGGCAGTCATCCGTTCCAGTGCGCCTCGGTCAACGGCCTGTCCCGCGTCGTCGCCCATCCGTTGAGCGGCGGCGCGGGCGGCCCGGTTGGGACCAGCGGATGCTTGCGGGACGAGCTTCGGCCCAGGCGGTGCGGTCTGGCCGGTGGCCTTCAGGCGCGAAGCGATGGCGGTCATCAGCCGCGGGTAGGGAGATTCCTCACGCGGCGGGCGCTCGCTGGGGTTGAACGGCGTCATCTCGGTGGGCGCCACCGTCAGGACAGGCTCCGGGCCTTCTTCGAGACTGAAGACGATGCCCGCGGTTGTCGCCTCCCAGAAAAGTGGCAGCTGCCGCTTCCCGATGTGCCCGTACATCGTGCGTGTGGCGGGGGCGCCACCATGGTGCAGGGCATTGCGCACGTCTGCCGAAAGACGGTCCGAGGCTAGGTTCTGGGATGCATAGGCCTCGCCGTTGACGGTGAGCACGACGACCTGCCCGGTGGCGGGCCGGGGGGTGTCGACGGTGCGGGGCTGCGCCGCCTTTGCGGGCTGGGCAGCCGGAGGGGGTGCAGCCATGGGCTTCTCCATCGGCTCGGTGGTGGGCTGGATAGGTTCCGGCGCGGCCGCGGGCGGCGCCGGGTCTGCGGTGCTCGACGTGGCGTGGATGGGTTGCTGACCGGCGGACGTTTGGGGGGCGGCGGTGACGAGGGTCAGTTGTTGCTGGGGATCCGGCGCGGCATCGGCCGGCTGCTGAAGCGCGGTGAGGATCTTGAGCAGCGCGTTGGGGTCCGGGAGCTGCGCGACCAGCTGACGTCGATGGCTGAGCTGTCCCGGTGTTCCGGTCGCGGTGCGGGCGGTGCGGACTGTGAAGGCTGTCGTGTAGTTGGCGACGGCCCTTCCCTCGGGAGTGATCGCGACCGATCCGTCCCAGCCGGTGATGTAGTCGAGGTGGCCGCAGACCTGACCAGGGTCGAGGCCGAGCATTTCAGCTTCGTCCGCGGCACGGGAGCGGTGCCCGGCCACGATCTGCGCAATCTGGCTGATGGTGGGGGGTGCGTGGGTGGTGTCCTGGAGCAGGGACGTGAGGTCGGTGTGGAGCGCGCGCTGGACCTCACCTACCAGGCGATGTTCCTCGGTGTCGGCTATCTGGTCGAGGACCGATCGGGCATTCTCCTCGAACTGGGCAAGGGGATAGGTCTCCTGCCAGGCTGCCTGGCCGATGACTTGATCTGCGCCGCTGGAAAGGTAGGCGGCGGCGAGCCCCGCGAGGTCTCGGCGCGGTGTCCGCGTGTAGCGGCGCTGCGCGCTGGCGAGGGAGGGCCAGAAATCGGTGTCGGTGGTGCTCCCGGAAGCGTGGGGCGGTGCCTGGAGAACGGGCAGGTTCAGTGCTGCTCGGGCCTTGTTGTGCTGGGCCAGCCAGCCCACGCGCTGAAGCATCCACGCGAGGCGATCGTGGGCTGAGCGGTAGGCGGCATGAACAGGTCCGTTAAGACGCCGGGTGTTCATCAAGCGCCCGTCGTTGCAGCTGCCGTCCCATCCGGCGGCGTGGGCCAGCACCGCCGTAACTGCGCCTGCGTCGATACCGCGGCGTTTCGCTTCGGCTTCGGCTTGCTCCACCACGTGGATGAACGCGCTGTGGCTGCGCTGATAGGCCTGTGCGGTGGGTACGTCGCGTCCGTATCCGCGTGCGAAGCTCAGGATGCCGGGTGCGGTCATGGCCGTCTGGAACTGTTCGCGTGCTTCGTCGGCGCAGGCGGCGAGTTCCCCGCGGAGTGCCTGCCCTGCTTGGGCGGCCAGCGCCCGCACGGAGGAGTTGCGGGTTCGGCTGAGGGCGCCCGTGAGTGCGGCATCGAACTCGGCGAAGGGGTTGAGCTGCTGGAACAAGGCACGGGCATCGCTTCGGGCTTTCGGGTCCGTGATATGCCGCGTCGCTTCGGCCTGCGGATCGGTGTGGAGTTTGGTGTCCGGCGACAGGGCTGCACCGCGACTTAGCCACTCCTGTAGCCGCTTTCCGCTCATGCGGCTGATGTGCGGCCATGCATCGATTCGGAAAGGAAGCGGTGCTTCACCCTCGGTGTCTGAGGGGGGCGTTGGGGCGGTGTCGGCGGTGGGTGTCTGCTTGGGTTGCTTCGTCGGCGTGGGGGCTGTGCCCTGGTCGGCCCTGGGTTCCTTCCCCGGGCCAATTTTCTGGTTCATGCCCTGGGGCGGCGGCGCCGCCTGGGTGACGGTGATCTCAGCCGATGTGCTCCCGTGGTCTCCGGAGAGCCCGGCCCTTTCATGGTCGCCTACGGGTTCTGTTGCGGAGTGTCCCCCGTCGGAATCCCAGGTGTCGAGCCCCCCGGGGTCCGAGACGACATCGGCAAGCGTCGCTGGCGTGGAGGTGGTGGGCACTGCTGCGTTTCCGTCTACGCCCTCGGCTTCGGCCATCCCGAAGAGCGCTTCCGTGTTCGGCTTTTGGCCCGTCGGTGTGTTCCGGCGACGTCGCTGGGGCGGCTGTGTCGTGGTGTTGGTGGCACGGGACGGTTCAGTCGTTCCGGCCTGCTCGGGTGACGCCGGCGAGGGTGAGCCGCCCGTGCCGCTGGTGACCCCTGTCGGCCCGTCGGCGAGGTCTTCCGCAATGCTGCGTCGCCGCGTAGGTGTGGAGACCGCTTCGACCGCGAAGAGCGTGCCTTCGTCCCCTTGCTCAGGCGCCGGCTGTTCGCCCTGGGCCTGGCTGGGTGCGGGCGTGGGAGTGTCAGTGGCTGCTGGTGCCGTCTGCTGTGTCACCGTGGCCTCGGCGGCTTTCGACGCCTTGGTAGCCGCGCGCTCGGCAGCCCGCTGCTCCAGGTCGGCGACGTCCGCATCGAGGCGCTGGGCCTGTACATCGAGGGCGGTGCACAGGTCGAGGACGTCTTCGCCGATGCCGGACTGTGTCCGAACGGGCAACGGCAGTTCGGCGTTGATCTGCTGGACCAGGGGCAGGGCTGCGCGCAGCGCTGCGGCTCGTTCACGGCAGCCGTCGGCTCCGTTGCTTGCGGACTGCAGGGGTGCGAGTGCCTGCTCGACCGCGTCCAAGGCTGCGCTCAGTCCGGGCACGCTCTCCGAGCGCCGCTCCGCTTCTTCCTTGAGTCGGGCAAGCAGAGAGTGGGGGCCGGCTATG
Source organism: Streptomyces sp. NPDC028711 (assembly GCF_055565415.1). Classification (NCBI taxonomy): domain Bacteria; kingdom Bacillati; phylum Actinomycetota; class Actinomycetes; order Kitasatosporales; family Streptomycetaceae; genus Streptomyces; species Streptomyces sp. NPDC028711. Next base: position 127,914 of record NZ_JBVHUJ010000009.1, read on the forward strand.
CGGTTCATGTCGAGCTGCATGGCGCTGGGGTAGGGGTGGGGCCCAAGCAGCTGTGCCAGGTCTTCTGGGCGGCGGCGTTCACGGGGAACGACCGCCAGTTCCTTGCTGGCTTCGGGGAGGTAGGGGTACTCGTCCTCGCCGAAGCGAAGGCCGATGTGGGGTGTTCGGTTGGTGACGTGGAAGATGTCCGTCACCGCGAGACCGGTGCGCCCGCGGGCAACGAGGTCACCGACACGAAGTTGATCTGCTCGGCGTGGCTCGGGTCGCAGGTCGTCGCGGTACTGGCTGGGGTTGACGAGGACGCTGGCCGGGAGTCGCGTGATGAGGATGTACGGCTCGTCAGCGGCCAGCACTTCCCCTGTCTCGGCGTCTGTGAGGGTCGCCTGGAGCAGGCCGGCGGAGCCCCAGAGGTGCCCTTCGTACGAAGGAGACACCAGTCCTTGGATCCTGACTTCCTCAGGCGTCTCGGCCAGGTCCCGGGTGCTTTCCGGCCATTCGAGGCCGCCGCGGCCGACGGTGAGGGTCACGTGCTCGCCGGGCTGCATCTGCTTCGGCGTGATCTCGTGAGGCTCTGGCGTTTCCGGGCGTGACGCCGCCTCTTGCGCGTACTTGTCGCGGGGTTCGGGTGCCTGATCGTTGAGCTGCACGAACTGGCCAAGGCCGTCCAGGTCGCTGAGGGTGAACGTGATGCTTTCGCTGGTCTGGGCGAGGGCGCGGCCGTTGCTGTCGAACTGACGTAGCCCAAGGGTGCTGTGGTCGGTCCGGGCAAGGGGGCGTCCGTTGCCGTCCCACAGACGTACTCCGTCGAGGCGGATCTCGCCACCGTCCAGAGACGTCGCAGTGACGGTTGCCCAGAGAGTGATGAGGTGCGAGGCCCCGAATGTTGCGGAGAGAAGTACTCGCCCGGACAGTGTGCTCGCCGGCGTCTGCAGTTGGACGCGCTGACCTGCCTCGAGCTCGAATGGCAGAACGCGGGTGCCGATCGCCTGTCCGTCGTCGTTCACCGCAGCTCGCTGCGGGTCCTGGGCCGCCAGGGGAACCCGCTCGTCGGAGCCCACGGTGCGTATGCCCGCAGTAGTCAGCACGGTGATGTGGTCGTCGGTGCGGTTCCTGACGGAGAGAACCCGCTCTGGCAACGTGGGGTCCGCTTCCCACCGGAGTTCTGTGCCCTCTTGGATCTCTCGGCCCCAGATGCGTCCGGTGCCGGCCCCGTGGTTGTCTGTCCGCTCGCGCTCAAGGTCGTAGCGTCGCTCGGCGTTGCGGTGCTGATCGCCGAACTGAGCGGCATGTTCGGCGTCGATACGCAGGAAGGCGAGCTTCCAGCTTTCCCCGCGGTCGCTGCCGCGCTCGTCAGGGCGGACATCGGGGGCTGCCCAGTTGAGCGGGTTGCCGTCTGCGTCGCGCAGGGTGGCGACCAGCGCGGCCCAGCCCTCGGCAGCCTTGCGGGTGGGGTGGTTGGTACGCGCCTGGTGGTTGGGATCGCTGGCCGGGATGAGGCTGATGCCGCTTCGCGCTGTCAGAACGAGCCATCCGAGGGTTGCCGAGATGAGCGCGAACTGTCCGTCCGCGGAGAGGTGCACGGTCTCGGGGTTCTGGGTGGCAATGTTCCGCAGCGCATTGCGGTGGGCCTCGGGCAGCGCCGGGTTGCCGCCTTGAGCCCAGTAGGTCAGCAGGTCCTCGCGGCGGCGGAAGGGGCCGGTTTGCGGGTCGGGGTCGGTGGGACGCTGTTCCTCGAGCGCCGCGTCGTCTGCAGCAGCTCGCTGGGCCTGGAAGCGGGCTTCGGTCTTGTTGTGGATCTCGTCGTAGGCGTAGCCGGGGACGGTCTGGGTGTAGCGCAGCTCGTCGCTGGTGGTGAACTGCGCCCAGTTGACGGTGGTGCCGTCGAGGGCGGTGGCCTGCTCCAGGAGGTCGGCGAATTCGGTCGCGTCGCGCTTGGTGTCATCACCGTCGCCGGAGGAGATGAGCGTGCCGCTGGCGGTGTGGACGGTGTACCACTTGCCCTTGCGGTACAGCGGCTTGTCCTTGGTGGTGGACTTGGCGACGAGGAAAGACCCGCGTGCGGTGACGTGTGCGCGCGCCAGGTCGAGGTTGGCCAGGAATGACGGCTGCAGGGTGGTGAGGTGGCCGAGGGCCTTTTCGCGCGTCTCGGCGGCCTGCTCAGGCGTCGGTGCGGCGGGAGGCAGTGGGGGGCGCTCTGCGGTCAGGACGGGTTTCTCGTCGGGCACTGTGGCCTCGGGCGAGGCGGGCGCTTCCGGCCCGTCGGCCTGGTTCTCGGTGCGGGTGTCTGCCCTCAGGGCTGCCGGAGCGTGCTCGGGGGCGTTCTTGAGGAGCCAGTTCGCGTGTGTGCCGTCGGGGTCGAGCCCCGGTGTGAGGGTACGGATGACCGCGACGGCGGTGGGCCAGTTCCTGCCTGCGGCATCGCGGAAAACGCGCAGGCGCCCCGTGAGACCTGGCTGATCGAAGTCGAGCGGATTCCCCTCGTGGTCCCGAAGCGCCTCGAGCGCGGTTGCCAGCGTCTCCGCCTCGCGCAGGGTGCGCACCGGGAAGACGCCAGCGATGGTCTGGAGCCGGTGCGGGGACTGGAGCACCCAGTTGGAGACGATCCGGGGCGCGCTGTCGCCGGAGTCCCAGAGCTTGGCCCGATTCTGATTGAGGGAAGCCTCAAGGTCGGGGCGAGTCCGGGTCTTCGTGTCACCGCGGTGAAGGGCGATCCTCTTGCCGGGTGAGAGGCGCACCGGGGCGAGGTCGATGGCTTTGCCCTTCTCGTCCATGGCCTCCTGGCCGGCGGCTCGACGGCAGTACTCCACGATCCGCTGATCGGCCGTGGTCGCTGCGTCGGGCAGGGTGCGGAGGTAGGCGCGGAAAGCCACGCTGTTGGCAAAGCGAGGAGTGGCTGGCTTGGTCTGCAGGCTCTTCGCGGCCGGATGGTGGTCGCGGAAGTAGGCGGCCATCGCCCCATGAGGACTTTGGTAGGCGCGCTTTTCAGTGCTCCCATCGCTGTGGTGGACGCGATACCCGTGCCTGCGCCTCCTCTTCGGATCGTCGAGTGGCCCTCCTTCGGCTTCCGGCGTGCCGTCGGCGTCATGGACGATGTGCGCGACGTTGGTGTCGCTGTGGTCGAGGATCACGATGCGGCCGTGTACATCCCGGGCACCGAGGTGGAGGTGGTGCCGTGCGCGCTCCAGCGTCATCGTGCCGACGGTGTTCAGGTCTTGGGAGAGTCCGCTGCGCGTCGCCCGCTCGGCATCGAGCCGGGTGCGGAGTTCTTGAACGGTGATGAGGCGCCGTGTGATCGGCTCCTCGGGGTCGATCTCGGTCAGGGCATGGGGGTGGGCGGAGTCCAGCCAGGTCGTAAGTTGGGCGATCGCCTGATGCAGTTCGATGTCGGTGAGCGCTTCGGGCGGCCCGATGACTGGCGCCGGGGGCAGCGGGGTCTGGAGGTCGTCGTCGGTGGGCTCGCGCAGCTCCTCGATGGCGTCGGCGACGGTGGTGAGCGCGGCTTGGTGGTCTTGGTGGTCCGGGCCGCGAACCGCCAGGATGTTGTGGAAGCCGTGCAGGTCCGGGCCGGTGTGCAGGGTGAAGGCGTTGACCGTCGTGACGGTCTTCCACTGGTCCCCGATGAGGACCTCGAAGAAGGGCTCGAAGGAGGACGGGGCCCAGGCCATGGCGCGCTGCGCGTACGGGAGTGCGCGGAGTACGTCTCGCTGGGTGGGGGTTAGGTCGGGCCAGTCCTGTGATGCAGCTGGGCCTGCCGGAGCGTCGGCTGGGGTGATGACGGGGCTGCGCAGCAGGGTCTGGGTGCGGCCGTTTCGTCGCTGTGCGGGTTCGGCCACAATGCCGGTGATCGTGACTTCCTGGCCGGGCTGCAGGTTCGTGGGGGTGTATGGGGTGGCGTCAAGGCGCACGGCGAGGACAGTGTTGTCGTGCGCACGGATGGTGATCCAGTGGAAGTCGCCCTGGGCCGAGGTCTTCTTGTGGTTGCCGACGACGTGTCCGCTGCGGGTGACGGACTCGCCTAGATGGAACTGGTCGTGGCCTTCGTCGGCCGGGGGCACGGGCTCGCCCTCCTGAGGTCCGGGCTCAGGGGTTTCCTGCACGGGCTGGTCCGCGACAGCAGAGGGGGTGGGCCCGGGCGTTGGCGGTTGCGCGTCGACGGGGGTGGGGGGTGCAGTGAAGGTGCGATGGGCTTCGACCAGTGCGTCGTGAAAGCCCCGGCCGCTACTTGTCCTGAACGTGGTGAGCTGCGCGGCAAGAGCGGGACTGTCCCAGTCGAGGGGCCTGCCGGTGTGATCGACGAGCTCGCGTTCCAGGTGCTGGGCCAAGGCGTGCGCCTGGTCGCGGTCGGGCATCGGTGGCAGACCGAGGTCGAGCGCGGAAGCCGCAGGCAGGATGTGCCAGGCGGAGTTGTAGCCGCGGTCGGCGCCAATGACCAGGCCGCCTGCCGTGAGCTCGAAGGTGTCGTTGGGGGTGATCCAGCTAGGGGGCCAGGCCTCGACGATGTCGCGGAGGCTGCGTCGTTGGCCGGCTGCCTCGCTCGCGGGGTACCACGTCTTCTCCTGGAACGCGGTCACTGTCTTGATCAGCTCTTGGTGCGCGGCGAGCCGCTGGTCGATGCCCGGCGAGGTCCAGTCAAAGGGCTGCTGGCCGACGGCGATGTCCTCCAGCGCCTGTGCGAGCTCCAGGGCCCGGTCCGGGTGACGTGTGCCTGCCGTGGTGACGGTGAGGCTGCTCCCGGAATGCATGATCACGAAGAATCCGCGGGATTCATGCTGGGCAACGACGAGGTGACCACGACGGGTGAGCTGGACAGTGTCGTCCAGGGCGTCGGCCGCCCTGCGGGCGCTGTCCGTGTGGAGGGCGGCGTTGACCGTGTCCGGGGTGTTCCTCCAGTGCGTGCGGACCTCGTCGATGCTGGTGAACCGTCGCTCGGTAGGTAGTTCTTTGGGGGTCCGAGAGGTGGTTTCCAGGCGCTCGCGCAGGGTGCGGCAATGATGTGCAACGGCCCGCAACGCCTCCTGGTCGGCCGGCTCTTCATAGGAGTGCTCCAGCGCCATTTCGACCCGCACCGCGGAGTCGGTGGCTTCCTGCAGGGTTTCGTTGAGCAGGCGCAGGGGGCGGCGGTTGTCCAGGAGCCAGAAGGCTCGCTTGAGATGCTTGTCCAGGTTCTCGCGGGCGTAGCGCAGGCTGAAGTCGCGGTCTACGGCTGCGCTGGGGGTCTGCTTCCAGGTGTCGATGCTCTGCCGGAGCTCGTGCACGGCTTGCCGGAAGGACTCGCTGTCCAGGGTCGAGAAGTCCGTGAGCGTGTCAACGCTGTGCCGGATGGATCGGGCCAGCGCCTGTTCTTCGGACTCGGTAGGCGTCTTGAAGATGCGGACGTCGTCGTGGTCGACGGACACTCGCCATTCGCCCGGTGACAGCTGACGTACGGGCTTGCCGTAGAAATGCGCCTCGCGGGAGAAGCGCAGGACGGCCTCAGGACCGGTCCAGATCTGGCTGCCGTACTTGAGCTTGCGGTCGGGCAACAGGTCAACGGCAGGCACCCGGGGTGGTGGGGCATCGCTGGAGAGAAACGCGGCGTAGGTCGGGGCACGACGGGTCTGCCCACACTGGTCGAGGTGCCGCCGAATCTCCGTGACGAGATCCTCGCGGCGGTCCGCGACCTCCTGCGGACGGCGGTAGTTGTCGTGGTCGAGCGTCGCGATGTGCCCGAGCAGACCCTCGTAGACGTCTTCGTCGGTCAGATGCCGGCCGGGCTGGCCGTTGCTCTCGTGGGTGCGCTGCTGATTCTGCAGTGCCTGGACGATGGTCGCCTTGACGGCCTCGACGGCAACCTGCTCCTGCAGGTAGTGAACACTGCGGGTGGAGGCAGAGTGCCCCTCCAAGTAGGCGATCCAGGTGTGCAGCTTCTTGAGAAGCTGGTCCTCGCTGTTGCGGTGTGCTTCCCGGGAGGGGAAGGGGCCTTCCTGTACGCGGCGTTCTTGGGCGCGGTAGTTCTCCTCCCGAGTCCGGCCGTCCTCAATGTCGGAGGTTACGGTGCGACCGAGGCCCTCCAGGCCGAGGACTGCCTGAAGAGCGCGGCTGCGCCGGGTCTCCCACTTCCAGCTACTCGGTGTCTCCCATCCTCGGCCACCACTTCGCCGGATCTTTCGGAAGCCGGCTGTGCGCAGGACTTCCTGAGCTCGGGTGTCATTGGGGGCGACGCCACGAACCAGGCTCTGCAGGGGATGCCCACCGTGGATCACCGAGATGCTGACAGCGTTGAGGGCGTCTTCGTCCGTGCCGGGGTTGGCGTCAAGATCACTCTGCTGCGGCTCGCCTGCGGTCTCACCCTCCACGGGCGAGGCCGTGGCTGGGGGTGTTTCGCCTGCGGGCGAAGCAGTGGCCGGCTGGGCGGGTGCCGCAGGCTGCTGCGCTGTGCGAAGTTCAACCGTCCGCCCCAGAGCCCGCAGGCCGGTCAAGGCCTGCTCGGCGAGCGCCCGACGGTGGGCGGGTTCGGTGCGGGCGTCGGTGTCCCAGTTGACGCCGCTGGAGCCGGTGATCGGCCGGAAGGACGCTGCGCGAAGGACTTCGGCTGCGGCCTGGTCGTACCGGGCGAGGCCCTGCACGCGCGAGCGCGCCCCGGGCTTACCGTCGTGGACGACGACGATCTGTGCCCCGTTGGTAACGGTGTCCGGCGTCGTGGGCCAGTTCTCTTCCTCTCGAGCCCACTGCTCGCGTGGGACACCGTGTTCCCATTCCTCCAGAGTGTCGAAGAGCTGCTCGTCGCTCATTCCCGCCAGGGGAGACGTCTGCGCCCAGTGAGGCGCTACCTCGGCGAGCAGGCCGTCCAGTTGTTCGGTGCGCTGGTGTAGTAGCAGGGACCGCAGGCGGTGGGTGGCACCGAACAGCGGCTCCAGGCCCGGAGGCAGGTAGACGTCGATGGAGTCGACAGCCTCGCCGACCTGGTCTGCGAGGGTAAGGGTCGCGTGCACGAGGAGGGCGTAGTCGGATGTGGTTATCGCGCGGTTGATGTCATGGAGAAGCGGAGGCAGTACTGCGGCCAGGGGCTGAAGGCGGTCGTGCTGCGGGTAGGTGGGGTCGGTGGCAGTCACGAGTGCCGCACCCTGGGCAACGATCCGGGTCATCAGCACGATGGCTTCGGGCGATGGCTGGTTGGCCTTGTTCGCGTCCGTGTGTTCCTCGACGGAGAGGGGCCGCTCCGTCATGGTGTCGAACGCCGCCTGGTCGACGGTGATCTGAACGGTGCGCTGCCCGAGCGTCCAGCGCACCGAATCTTCTTCGCCGTTGGACCGCTTGCGCTCTGGGGTGTGGTTGGCCCAGGTGTCGCCGTGAACGGCAGCGACGGCTTCCATTCGGGCTTGCATCTGGCCGTCCGGCGTGGTGGTGAGTTCGATGATGCGGCCGCGGAGGTGGTACGCCTGCCCGTACTCCAGCTCGGGCAGTTCCCGTTCGCGGTTGTAGCCGACCGTGGTGTCGATCTGGATCCACTGGCCCGGCTGCAGGAGTGCTGATTCGACACGGTGGCCGATGATGCGACCGTTGGTGTCAGTAACGTCGGTGGGCTGGGCCGCCGGACGGGCATCGTTGCGTGGGATGGCAACGGTCTCCCCGTTTTCCAGCGTGAGTTCGACCTCCCCGCTGGGCAGGGACGTCACGGACGTGACGAGCACGTCTTGGGCCGGATGCCCGGGGCGGGCCGGTATGTGGACCCAGGTGTCTGCGGGGATCTCGTCAGGCCAAAGGTGCCCGTTCGGTGCCTCGCCGCGGGAGGCGCCCAGGTCCTCATAGGGCCGGTACGTCCGGGCCGCGACGGAGAAGGGTTCGCGACCACGGCTACGGTCGAACTCGACCCGGAGTCGTGCCAATGCCAAGTCGAGTGGCTCTGACCGATCGCTGCGCCAGGAGGCGAAGGCCGGAGTGAAGTCGGTCGCGGCCCAGGGAAGCGGCGCACCGTCCGCCCCGGCTACGTCGGCAAGGTGTTTGGCGAAGGCCTCCGCCTCTGTCTTGCTGGTGAAGCTGAGGCTGTCGTCGGTCTGGTTGAACGGCATGCCGGCGCCGGACGGTGCGAGGCGCCAGTTGCGAGAGGAGCCGAACCGGATCAGTCCGCCGGCCATGACTTCCATGGTTTGGTCGGAGGCCCGGTAGTTCCATGCCAGCTTCAGCGGGCCGTTGTTGGTCTGCTGGGCGCGCTGCCGGTAGTAGGCACGCAGCTCTTCCAGTTTCTGGGGGGCCTGGTCCGGGAGCACCGGCAGGGCCGGTGTGTCGGAGGGTTGAGGCTGATCTGGGGTCTGAGCGTCGGGGGTCTCCGGCCTCTGGGAATCGGGCATCGGTGCTGCGACCTCCTTCTGGCGCGCGGCGGCGGGCCGCCAGATGACGGGGGCGCGCATGGTGAGCTCGTCCAGGGCGACAAAGTCACCCGAGACGTCGTAGCTGTTGCGGTCCGCCAAGGCGAACGCTTGGGTGGTGCGAGCGGTGGTGATGTTGCGCCCGGGCTTGAGCACGGGGGCTGACTGGCGGAAGTTGCCCAGTCGCTCGCCGTGGCAGTCGCATGAGAGGTAGTGCCGGATGCGACGGTCTTCGTCGGCGGCAAGGTAGAGCCACCGCGTCTCGCCGCTGCAGCCATCGCGGTGGTACCGGGGGGTGGTGTCCTCGTCCTCGGTCTCCGCGTCGTCTTCCGGGCTCGTCGGCTCGTCGGGTGCTTCTGGTGGGCCGTCGGTGACGGGGAGTTCGGCTTGCCCTGGCACGGGGATGACCGGCGGCAGCGAGGGGGCGGTGGTTCGTCGGTCCAGGCCGTACGCACTGGGTTCCATTTGGCGCCAGTCCTGTCCTCCGCCGCCCTCCAGCGCAAAGGCTGTCGATGTCTTCTCTTCGGGTGCCTCTGGTGTCGAGGAGGTGGTTTCCGGCTCCACGGCGGCCGTAGTCTGCCCGCCCTGAGCGGGTGGATGGGGGACGGTATTGGCTCGCGCCTCGTCCTGTGATGGTGAGACCGGGCTGGGGGTCTCCGGGAAGAGTTGACGCCAGGCCGGCGAAGCTGCTGTGGCTATCAGGTTTTGCGCGAAGGACCATATGGAGGTTTCCAGTTCGCGAGCAGCCGGGGTATCGCTGGCCACTTCGGCGCCCAGATCACGCAGGCGTCGGGCGCCGTCCAGGGCAACGCGGAAGAACGCGGCGGGGCGGACTCGAGACGTGGTGCGGAAAAGATGGGCTGCCTCGACGACAGCTGCGGCCGCGTCCGGGCTCCTTTGCGCCCATTCCGTCCACCGCGGGTCGGCGAGCAGATCCCAGGTACGGTCGGTCACGACCTGCCGGGCATTATCCAAGGCCCTGATGCTCTTCCAGGGAGTGCCGGGGCCGAACTCGGCCCCCTCCTTGGTCGCGAGGATGTGGTCGGTGGAGCTCGGAGCGAGGTCGAACAGGCCTTCGGCCTCGGTTGTCTCCGGCCGGTAGCGGCGCCATGCATCTGCGAGCTGGGCTTCTGTCGGAGGTTGAACGTCGTCGAGGGCGGCGAGAAGGGACTGCTCGGCTCCCCGCAGACTCTTACGGGCTGAGGGTGATCCAGTCGTGAGCTCGGCGAGGGGCGCAGCGCTCAAATCCGCCTGTGCCGTGAGGAGTTGCAGGCGGAGGGCGTCCGTGACACCGGGCTCGATCCAGGCGGGGATGTCTTCCCAGGGAAGTGTGAGTGCGGGCGCCTGCCGATCTTCGGTGCGTAGCACGAGGCCTTCGGGCGCCTTGTCGATGCCTTGGGGGCGTCGGGACATCAGGGATGGCGGGATGCTCTGGTCTCCGCGGTACAGATGGATGCCCCGCGGCGAGTCGTAGATCTGGCCGTTGACCCACACCCGGTGGGCTCCGGGGCCCTCGAGCGCTCGGAGATAGGAGGCGAGGAGTGAGTCGTGAGTGGCGCTGCCGAACCAGCGGCGGAGGATGAAACGTATCTCCTCCGGGGCCAGCAGCTCGCGCCCGGTGGTGTCAGGAGTCGATGGGGTTCCGGTCGTCTCCGGCGTGGGCCCGGTCCCCGCTGGTGCGGCGGCGGACAGGCTGTCGCGAGCGACGGCAAGAACCGAGCGAAGGGCAGACACCCTGCCGCGGAAGTCGTTGTCGGCTGCGGACAGCGAGTTGATCAGAGCGTCGGCGTTGTCCAGGGCATCGCCCAGGGCGCTGACGACGCTGTCCGCGCGCAACGGCCTGCGGACAGCAGCCAGAGCCCGGTGCTTGAGAGCCTCCAGGGCGGGGACGTGGTTGACCGGCATGAGCGGGGCACCGCCGACCGTATCGACGGCCGTCCGGACCCGTCGGCGCAGCGCGGTGAGCGCCGCTTCATCCGGGGTGATCGCCCAGGCCCCCGTCGCTGCCCGGAGGATGCCGTACTGGATGTGGCTGTGGTGAATGATCTCCTGTACCGGCTGGCCGTCTCGCTCCCCGTGGAGGGTGATGGTGCCGGTCTCGGATCGCTCAAGGCGGTTGAACGTGAACGGATTGCCGACGAGGTCCGCATCCAGGGTGTAGCGCAGGCTTCCTGGGATGCGGTGCAGCCCCGGGGCACGCACGAGGGCACCGGGTTCCAGGTCGCTCAGGAAGCTGGGCCGCCAGCCATCTGGTGACACTTCCTGCCGCGCTTCGAGATCGTCGAAGGCCCACTGACGAGCCTGGCTGGCGCTGTCTGCCACCGGTGTGGTGTGGCCGTCTGCGGATAGGTAGATGAAGGCCTTGGGCTTCATCCGGATGATCGCACCAAGCGGTCGGCCGGATTCGTCGGTGAGGAGTTCGCCGCCGCGCTGCTCCAGTGCTTTCGGCATGTCAAGCAGGGCGGCAACGGTCTGCCGTTCGGCCTCCTGTCGCAGCGCGGCGGCCCGGCGCCGGTCGACCGCTGTAGTGAGCGTTTCGCGGCGGCTGCGGATCGCCGTCTCGTGTTCGGGGCTGCGGGCCGGCAGAGCGAGGTTGGTCAGTTCTTCGGCGATTTCGGTGTCGGTTCGGTTCTGAGCGGGCGCGAGGAGCGGGCGCGCGTACCCGGTCTCGGAGGCCGGCTCTGTCCAGCGGGTGATGATGCCCGAACGGCGCTGGGCATAGACGGAGGTGACCATGCGGCCCACACCGTCGGCAGTGGTCAGGGTGAGGCCGTCGACCGCTGCGACGCGACGCCAGAAGCTGTCGCCGCGCAGGCAGACTTCGTCGCCGGGATCGAAGTCGGCAACGGACCACCGGTCCTCGGCGATGCGGACGTGAGTCTGTCCTTGCCACTCAAGGTCTTGTGTGGTGAGGTCCTGACCGTCCGGGGCCGGGTTCGCCTCGCGATGTGCGGTGTTTGCGTGGACCTCGATGACGCGGCCCTGTGCGGTTAGGGTCCGGACCAGGATGTTGACGGCGCGCTCGCGTGCGCCGGCCCCGCCGGCCCGGGGCTCGGTCGTGCCGGATTGGCTCTTGTTGACGAACCCTGCGCTCGTCAGAGCGGCCTTGGCCTGCGGGTCAGACGAGGTCAGGCCGTGGATGCGGGTGGTCTGCTGGTTGTGCTCAACCCACAGCTGTTCGCGACCGCCCCTCTGGTTGGGCCGGGTCTGCAGGTCCTGCCAGTGTCGGGCGACACGGCGTGCTGCGGCTTCCGGCGTCGGCCCGTTCAAGGTGGCATTGCCCATGTGGATCGACCAGGAGCGGTCACCAGCGCTGCCAGTAGCGATGATGCTGCTCTGGAAGCCGACGGTGAGTGTCTCCCGCCTCCAGGAGTAGTCGGCGCCTGGGCTGTCATTGCTCGTCACATGGGTCGTCCACCAGAAGCCCGGCATCCCGTCGATGGCTGCGGCCCCCGCGGGAACGCCCTCGACCACGTCGGCGATAGGGCGAGCGGATGGCCCGGTGGAATCCTGCTGTTCACCTGGAGTGGCCGCCTGGTCAGGCGTTGCGGCACCGGACGGGACGTGCCGTCCTCGGCTGGCCAGCAGTGCGGACAACCTCTCAACAGTGGCCCGGCGTTCCTCCTCCGTGCCCTGGAACTCCCAGTACAAGAAGGGTCCCTTGCGAGCTTGGGCGCGGCGCTTGGTGCTGGGCGGGGGGCCGTAGACCGATCGGGCCTGCCCGACGACCTCGAGCGCGCTGCGTGCCTCGAGATCGTCTGAACTGGTCCCGTACAGGCGCGTGTGCTCGGGAGTGTGCTCGATGCGCAGGGTGTCCGTGACGGGCGGCTGGGCTGGCCGAGTCAGACGGTGGTGGACGGTGGCGATGTGGCTGGCAGCCGCACCGTCTGACCACTTCTGGGTGAGTTGGTCGTCTCCGAGGTAGCAGCGGAGTCGAGTCTTGTCGCGGGCCGTGACGTAGCGCTCGGCGTGCCCGATGGGCTGGCCTTCGTGGTGGACGATGACGATGTCGTCGCTGAGGTGCCACCGGTAGCCGGGTAGGTCATCGATTGTGGAGGCGTCGTCAGGCTGCGCGGGCAGGTTCGGGGGCTGCTCCCACCGCGGAAGGTCCACGGCTCCGCTGCTGCGCGTGGCGGCGGGCACCAGTGTGGGAGGTGTCATGCGCGGCGCGTCGGAGGTGGACGTGGGTTGCTCTGTCTCATCGTCGTTGGTACGTGTATCGGCGTCGGCCGGGCCGGTGGCAGGGCCGGGCCGGGGGGCGACGAATGGGGGTCCCTCCGACACGTCGGCGGGGGTCGTCGCGGGAGTGACGGCTGGCGCGCCAGCGCGCCCGGGCTGCTCGGAGTGCGGGCGGTCGAGACTTCGGTCGGGGTGCGGAGCGTTGCTGGTAGCCGTGTCGGCGGCAGTCGGCTCCGTTACCGGCTGCGGCGGTGCGGCGGCCAAGGGGAGCTGTTGTGGCACGTCGGGGCCGGTGACAGTGAGGGTCCGAGCGGCTCCGGGTGCAGGGCGGAGAGGGCTGCGGCGCTCGCCGGTCACCATCTGGTGGTAGCTGCCGATGTGACGTTCCAGTGCCTCCAGGCCTGTTGCGTCGACGTCTTCGGGCAGGCTGGCCCGCAGGTCGGTGCAGATCCGTGCGAGGCGCACCATCGGGTAGAAGTACTGCTGTCGGGCGAGGGGCAATGTGAGATCTTCGGAATCCGCGAGGTTGTCGCCAGTCCACGTGGCCAGGAAACTTTCGGCCCTCAGCCGTGCGGGGTGGGTGAATGGCAGGCGCTGCAGCAGGCGGTTGAGGTCTTCGTCGGCTACCAGCGACGGAATCTGGGCGCGCAGGGTTGCCACGTCGACGGCGGCGCCCGGCGTCTCGGCGAGTGCGGTCTTGTGAAGCTCGCTGAGTAGGGCGTCAAGGGTTGGAGCGTCGCCGGCGGGGTCGCGGCCGGTAGCCAGGGTCCGCAGAGCGTGGTGACGGGCGAGCTGAGCCAGTGCGGCGGCTTCGTCCGCAAGGCCTACGTGGTGGACGGCGAGGCGCTCGGCCGCGTCATGCAGGTGCGACAGTGCGCCGATGGTCCCAGGAAGCCTGAGGAGGATATCGCGGGAGTGAGCGTAGGCGGCGGTCACCTCGGTGAAGAGGTCCGCGTGCACAGCGTGGTCGAGTACGCCGGGTTGCGTGGCCGCGTGATGGAGCTGGTTCCAGCCAGCGTGCAACTCGGCCAGGGCGTCGCGTAGTTCGCTTGGCCGCCTGTAGGTCGCGATTCCGTCGAGCGGAGCCTTCGTCAGGGGTGACACAAGGGCCGCGAATTGACTGCCGCTGCCTGCCAGTCGCTTCTGGTGATGCGCGGCCAAGCTTTCGAGGATCTTGAGGTCGGCCCAGATCTGGCGGTTGGTCGGGCGGACGTTCGTGGACAGCGTGCCGTGGAGTCTCTGTGTGGCACGAATCGCCGAGGACAGGGCTTGGGTGTCCTCGGGCGACTTCCTTGAGGCGTAAGGCGTGAAGGCGGCCCACTTCTTCGAGAAGTCCCGGTACTCCCACTCCCGGCTCTTCGGATCACGCGCGCGCAGCACGCTGCGGGCCGCACTCTGCAGGAACTCGACGGCCGCCTGGTGCTCGACATAGCTCCGGTACGGCTGACTGGAGGCGTTCAGCGTGTGTCGGATCCCAGCCCGCAGCGCAGCGACCGGGCCGGGGAGAGCTTCGCCGATCCGCGCCGCGAGACGGGTCGCCGGCACGAGCGGGCTCGGCATCTGGATCGAGCCGGTCAGCCACGTGTCGAGGGTCTCGTCCCAGGTGTCGCTGTCGCGGGCGCTTCGCAGACTGGCCTCGGCGAGAGCGTGCTTCTGGATCGACGCGAGTATCGCCCGTGAGGGAGCAGGCCCAGGCGTCTCGTCGCGGACCGCACGAATCAGGTCAGCGGTGTAACTCTGCGCGACGCTGGCAAGAGCCGCGGCCGCGGCCTGGATGCCGTGGTGGGGCTGGCTCGCCTGGGTGGCGTAGTGGTGGGCGATTCGGTGCGCGGTATGGGCCAGGGAGGCCAGGCGGTTGAAGTGCTCTGGCGTGGAGCGGGGCTGGGTAAGGGCCCAGGCCGCCAAGTCGAGGTCAAGACGCAGGTCGGCATCCGCAGTGGGGTGTGCCAGGGCCTGACGGCAGGCGTGCAGGGCGGTCGAAAGGTCTTCCTCGGACAGGGTGGCCCGGTCGTGTGGGGCCTGCGAGGTTATGGCCGCCAGCTCGGTGTTCAGGTTGAGATCGGCCCCGTGGGAGGCCTCCAGTCGCTGAACGTGCCGGGTGAGGTGGAGGTGGAGGACGTCGATGCCCTGCAGCAGCTCGCTGTGGCGGGCGTCGGGGCCTTCCTGGTTGTTCAGCCAGCGCCTCATGGCTTGGACTCGGTCGACCAGCTGGGTGTACTGGACGTGGAGGGCGCCCCCGTCGGGGTCGGTGGCGTGCCACGGCGCCGTACGGGCTGTCTGCCAGCCCTTCTTGAACTTGTTCCACGTGGTCGATCGTTCGCTGACGAAGCCCTTGGCCTGCTGATTCCACCGGTTGGCCAGGGCATCGAGATGAGCGCGAGCGTCGGCGAGTGCCTGGTGGCTGTTGTACGCGAGGTGATCCGGGGGTGACTGAGGCAGAGGCTGATCGAGCAGGGTGAGGAGTTCCTGCTCACCGAGTGCGATGAACTCCCGGCGGTAGCGGGGATGAGCAATCCACTCGGCGCGCAGGTCCGGATGCATGTACGGGTGGCCGAGCCGGGCCTGGTGGCTGAGCCAAGTGGCGAATGGGGCGGCTCCGCCCTGCGCGACGTGACTGCGCACTTCGGCTTCGGAAGCGGCGAGATGGACCAGGGACTGCAGGTTGGCGGCCCGTGCGACGCTCTCTTCGGTGCCGTGCCGCAACCACTTCCCTGGGTTGATCACGGTGTCCGGGCTTGGTTCCGCGTAGTCGGGCCGGAAAACGATCGTGTCGCGGTCGCCGCCCAGTGCCCGCGCGAAGTGCACTTCCAGCGTGCCGTTTTCGACCCACCTGGACCGGTTGTCGAGTCCGTTCAGTCGTCCCTCGAAGCCCGACAGCAGTGCCTCGTGCGCGAAGGGGAAGACCGAGGACGGAGCGAGGGTGCGGCCGGCACCGCGCGCGCCTTCGGCGTGAAAGACGCGTATGGCTTTCCGGCTGGCTCCGGCAGACGGTTCGGCAGTCCGGGGCGCTGGTTCGGCGGAGGCGTCCCGGGCCATGCCTGGAAAAGCAAGCGCGGGGTGCAGTGGTGAGGGAAGCTGCTCGACGAGATGACGCTCAGGGAGGAAGAGTTCAGCAGGCCCCTCTGCGGTGTCGAGGTGGAGGAGAGTGCCACGTTGTTCGGCGCTTCCCTGGAGGCGCACGTGGTAGTCAACCCTTCGCAGGGTTCCCGTCGCCGTAATCGGTTCGTCGCCGTCCCGGAGGCTGCCTGTGGCCACCACGACGCTGCCTGTCTCCGCCTGCCAGGGGTGGAGGCGGGCTCCGCCGAGTGGCCCCGTGGCAAGCGGTGAGGGAAGGATGGCCTCATCCGGGTCGAGGCGGTGCTCCGGGATGGCCGAATGATGATGCGCCGAACGGAGGCTCTGCAGCAGCTTCTCGCGCAGGATCCGAGCGCTTGCCGAGGCGTCGGCGAACGTGGCGCTGTTCGGGTGGTCCTCACCGCGGTCGTAGGCGGCGGCGAGCAGCTGCAGGTCGCCGGCGATACGGAGGAAGTCCTCACGGACGCTGCCGCTTTGGCACTGCCCGTCCTGGAGGGCCTTCATTGCGGTACGGGCCCGTTTGTAGATGGCTGCAGCTCGAGGCTCTGCCGCAGGACGGCCTGTGTCGATGCCGCTGGGGGGCTTGGGCCATGCCTCGTTGTAGTAGAAGGTCCGGGCCAGGTCACGCGCGTTCGGGGGCACGTCGGGTTGGCTACGGAACTGCCAGGGCAGAGGAAGCCGTGGGGCATCGGGGCCCCCTCTGGAGTCGGCGTTGGTGAAGGTTCCGGTGCGCCCGTCGTCGGCATGCCAGGTGGCCAGTTCGACGATGATGCGGTGGGCAAGGTGTGGTGGCTGCTCGTCGTCGGACTCGTACTCGTAGAGGTCGTCGGCGTGGACGCTCGTGAAGGCCGTGCCGCGGACCGTGATCCGTTGCTGGAAGAGGTCCGCGTCTTCCGGCCCCAGGCTCTCCGCCAAGGTGCGCGTGACGAGGAGGGGGAAGGAGACCTTCGGGTGCCGGCCCGGCTCGTCGTTGTAGAAGGCTCGACGTACCAGATCCAAGAGGTAGCCGTCTGCCAGGTCCCGATCCCGTGCGACATTTTCGCGGGCTTGGGTCTGCAGCCGTTCGTCGGCGGCGCGCCGATAGTGGCCGTGGGGATCGCAGGCAGGGGTGGCGGCAAGTGCATGTTCGACGGCGTCGTCGAGGCTCCGATGATCACGGGAGCGCCACAGGCGCGAGAGAGGGCTCGCCAGCGGTGCATCCCAGGGGAAGGGATATCCATCCCGGTCGGTGACCTGCTGGACGGCACGGGCAGCCTGGCGGGCTTGGTCCTGGGTCGCGAAGCCCTCGGTGTGCTGTCCCGGCAGCGGGGTGAGCGTTCCTGGGAAGTAGAGGTGCCAGCGGGTGCGGTTGGCTGTCCGGACGAGCAGGATGCGGTCCTGCAGTACGAGTTCGCCGTCCGTGAGCAGGTGCTCAAGGTGAGCCCGGCGGGCGTCGGTGAGCTCGCCATCATCCTGGGGTCCGGCCAGCTCCAACGACCCGGAGCGGACATGCGCGGCGACGGCATCGACGTCAGCGAAGCGAGGACTCCGCAGGTCAGCAGGAATGGGAGCCGTAGCGTAGTGGGGCAGTTGGGCGAAGTGAGCGAGCGCCGCCTCGCCGGTGAGGCGTGTCAGATGGATGGGGTAGCCGTCGATCTTGGCATGCAGGACGAGTGATCCGTCCGCGTCTTCAGCGACGAGGGCACCGCCTGCGACCAGTGCCCTCAGCCGGCCGGTTGCCTCGCTGCCGGTGAGGATCTCGTTACTGCTGAGCCGGTAGGCGGTCCAGGGGTCGATGCGCAGGTTGCTTGCCCGCTCGGCGGCGCGAGCGAACCGGCCCGGACGGTGCTGCCGTTCCTCGCTGCGCCGCAGCCCTCGTTCGGGTTCCTGGCGTACCGGCTCCCAGGCGCCCGGGACAGGGGCGAGGATCGTGAGATAGCGGTGCAGGTGGTGCAGTGTGGTGATGGCCTTTTCGGTGGTGGCAGTGAATTCTTCCGCCCACTGACTCTGATCCGTGAAGTCCTTGAGCGTGCGCGCTGCTTGCAGGACGCCTTCGCACTGCAGAACGAGACTCGCCGGCGTGGCGCTGGCCCAGTCAGCGCGGAGCAGGGTCGTGTCGGCTACCCGCAGGGTGGCCCATTCCAGCGGATGGCTCCGCCTGAAGGCGGATTTCCACGCCTGCTCCGTCTTGGATGTGGAGGCATTGCGGTACTCGGCGCCGATTTGGCCGCGCAGCGGGACCACGAAGTTGTCGAGGGCTCGGGTCCGGCCGGACCGCAGCTCGCTGCGTCGTCGCTCGCGATGGTCCTCAGCGATCGCGGCGTCCCATACCTGGCGGAAGAAGCCGGTGAGGGCGGGGCCTGGTGTGCCGGTGGCGAGTGAGTGCAGGGCATGCTCGCGCAGCGCCGTGGAGTCGTCGTCGGCGGAGCGGAGTCCGCCGCCAACGAGCCAGTCAAGCACACCCGAAGTGACCAGTGCGGTGGAGATGTCGTCCGGGTCTGTGGAGGGCATGGCCTCGCGAACCGCGGCCAGGAGGAAGACATCCTGCAGGGCCTGCTGCGCCGCGCGGTCGTAGAGGGCGGCGAGGGCTTCGGCCTGGGGGTCTTCGGTGGAGGTACGGGCGGCGACCGTCTGCAGCGATGGCGTAGGGGCGGCAGTGGCCAGGGTCGGGTCCTGCCCGGCCCTGATCAGTGCCTGGTAGGCGTGGACGCGAAAGGCCTGGCGGAACTCCCTCTCGATGCGTGGGCCGCTCGCGAGCACCTCACGCAGGCCGTCGGAGGCGTCGGCCAGGTGTGCGGTGAGCCACTGGTTGATCGCTTCCTTCTCGCCGAACCCTCCGTGCTCACCGCTGCGGAGCATGGTCTGCAGGAGGCCTGCGACCTCCTCGATGTGGGGTTCGACGAGAGCCGGGAAGCGTTCATTCAGCGGGGTGGCGACGATGGTGCGTGTGCCGGTGATGCGGATCCCGCCGTCGGGTTCGTTGCGCACGACGATGCGCTGCGGGCTGTTCTCGGCGGCCCGTTTCGTCATGGCCAGCAGCTTGTTGAGGTCGGATCCGAGCAGGTCGGCGACGCCGCCACCGGCCTTGGTGTGCTCGTACCAGGTGTCCTTCTTGAAGGGGTAGGGCGAGAGGTTCTCGGCCATCTCGTGATGGCGGGCCCAGATGCCCTGCTCAATGCCGGCGGGGCGAGGGCCGGTGGAGGCCGACAGCATCCATCCGTAGTCGGTGAGGAGCCCTGCGGCCTGGATGCGGTCGCGTCCGTCGGTGGCATCGGCCAGTTGCTTGATGCGGAAGTAGGCGCGGCGCAGGAGTTCGCTGGTGCCGCTCTGCTCGATGTCGTTGGTGGCGAGCTGGTCGAGGACCTGGTGCAGGGAGCGGAACTCGGCGGTGTGCCGCAGCGGGCTGGTGTGCTCGATGTCCCACTGGCTGACGAGCTGGTGCAGGATGCGGCCTGCTTCACGGGGCCGCATGCTGGCGCGGGCGCGGTGAAAGGCCTGCTGGGTGATTAGCTCAACGGCCGCCGACATCGTGGTGGTGGAGCCGTCAGCCCGCAGGTCGGCGAGGGTGTCGAAGGCGTCAGGGTGGACGGCGAGCCAGGCAGCGGCCTCGCGGCGGAAGTCTGTGTGGCTGGCGAGGTGGGCGCCACGGCGCAGGTTGGGGTCGTCGGCCATACGGTGTGCGATGTTGTGGGTGGCCTGCCGAGCTCCCTGGAGCTGCTCCAGCTTGGCCGGTGTGAGCTCGGTATCGAGCCGGGTCCACGTATGTGACGTAGGGGTCAGGGCCCGCACGCGTGGGTTGTCGGCGTCATGGCGCCGGATGCGGCCACCGTCCTCTTTGAGGGCGAGGAGTGCGTAGTGCAGCTCGGCGCCGGTCAGCACGTGGGTTTCGGTGGCTCCGGTGAGGAGGTAGCCGAGGTGGATCTTGTCGGTGTCGCCGCCCCAGGGGTTACCGCGCATCGGCTCCGGCAGACCCGCCAGAGGGGTAGGGCGGCTGTCGTTCCAGCGCTGGTGTAGGGCCGCATCGCTCAGCAGGCGTCCGAGACGTTCCAGGTGCGTCTGCGCCTCGTCGAGAATGTGCTGGGCGAGTTCCGCGATGTCGGGGTCTTCGGTCTCGGCGGCGCGGGCGAGACGTGCGAGTTCCTGGAAGTGCGTGGCTCGAGCGGTGACCTGCTCAAGAGTCGGACCGCGGTCACGGAGATCGTAGCGCTCGGTGGTGAGCGTGGTGAGCGTGCGCGTCCAGGCGTGAAGAGCCTGGTCCTCCGCGGTGCCGGGGTACTGGGTTGCGAGCTTCCACTGGGCGTAGCGAATCAGGACCGCGTCTTCGCCGAGGTAGGTGTCGGCGAGGCTGTCGTAGGGCAGCGCGCGTGCGGGCACGTCCGGCTGCGGGGTGAGGGTGGTGCGGGTGCCGCGGGAGCCGGTGATGGTCCAGCCGCCGTCGGCGCCGCGTTCGGCAATGAGCAGGGCGTCGCGCATGGTCGCGGCCTGGTGCGCCCATTGCGGGGAGTGCTGGGCAAAGTTCTGGATGTCGTTGCCGACGGCGGCGCTGGCCTTCTCGTAGCCCTGGTCCAGGAGTGCCCCGATTTCTCGGCCGGTGCTCTGGCCGATGTGCTGGCCGGCGCGCGTGAGTTTGTAGACGAGGTTGGCGCCGAGCTCGGCAAGAGCGGGTGGCCTGGGCAGGTCGGGGACGCTGATGTCGTCTTCACTGGGGATGCCGAGCTCGTCCTCGTCGACGCGACTGTCGGGCTCGCCGGTCCTTGGCCCCCCTCCCCCGCCAGTGCGGGTGTTGCCCCGGCTGGTAGAAGTCTCCTGCTCGTCCTCATCAGCAAGCAGGGAGTCGACCAGGTCCTGCATCTCCTGGTCGGTCGCCTCCTTGGTTTCCCTGGGATCGTCATCGCGGTCCGGGGTGTTCGCGGCGGCCTCAGCGGCGATCAGGTTGGCCAAGCGCGCCTGCTCAGCGCGGGCGGAGGTGAGCGCCTCCGACTGGTCAAACGGGAGGTCCATCAGTCGGTGAGCGCGCTCGACACTCGTCTGACGTCCGGCCAGCTCGTCACGCGCGGCCTGCACCGCGCCATCGAGCGTGCCCAGCATCTTGGTCAACCGTGCGCCCCAGGTCCCGGTCGGTGCGGCGTGGTCCTTCGTGCCGAGGGTCACAAGGACTTCTTCGCCGGGAACGCCCTCCATGGTGAACACCGCGGTGCCGGCCTCGGGGAACAGGCTGACGTCGAGGGGCACCCCGTCGAGGGTGGCGACGTTGCGGCGCTCCAGGCCGCCTACGTCGAGCAAGAGATCACGGAGCTGGGCCGCCGTGGCAGGTGCGTTCGTGTCACCGAGGCGCAAACCTCGCAGGGCGCTGTCGTCCCGACGGTTAAGCAGGTCGATCACGTGGTCAACGCTGCGCTGGCCGGCAGCGATGACCTCGTCGGCGTTGGCGATGATGCTGCGCTGGTGCTCGCGGGTACGGCGCCAGCGGGACTCGGCGGCCTCGAGACGGCGGACCTTTTTGTCGATCTTGTGCTTCTCGAGGAGCATCTCCTTGCCGGACCCGATTGCCTTCAGCTCGGCGATGTCGAAGGTGCTCTTGTTGAGATCGAGCTCCATCTCGTCGATCTGGCTCAGGTCGATGTGGCCCGTCTTGTACTGGGCGATCATGCGGGCCTTGCGCTCGCAGTGCTGTAGGCGGAGCGCCATCGCCGACATGTGCTTGATGTATTGGTGGATCTGGATGACGCGGTGCTGGTTGCCGGGCCTCCAGACGCGCCACTGCTCTTGTTCGATCTCGTCTGGGCGCCATCCGAAGGTGACCTGGTGCGCGGCGATAGCCCGGTCGGGGGCGTCGACAGCGACTCCGGCGGTACCGCTGGAGCCGATCAGGACGCGGATCTCGCCGGTGCGGAACTTCTCGAGGAGTTCTTCCTTCTTTGCCGCATTGTCGCCGGCGTCCTGCATGTAGGCGATCTTCTCTGCCGGTATGCCTCCGGCGATGAGGCGATCGCGCATGTAGTCGTAGGCGGTCCACTTTCCCTTGCGGCGGTTGTCGGCGTTGCTGACGCCGAGGCTGCAGAAAATGAACTGGCCGGCACCGGGAATGGGGTGGAGGGGTGAGTCCGGGTTGCTGTTGTCGGTGCGGTATCGGCGGTCCCTGTAGGCGTGGTCGATACGCAGCACGTTGTCAACGACGGCGTCCAGGACGGTGGGGCCGTCGGCTTCCTCACCAACCAGCTTCGGGTGGATGGCGTGCATCACCGCGTCGCTGATGATGCTCGGCATGATGTCGCCCTCGTCGGGCTCGCCTGCCTCGAAGCGTTCGATGCGACCGAGCCAGTTGGTGCTCATCCATTCGGATTCGCCCTCGGTGCGCGGGATGACGTGGATCTGCGGCTTGCCGCCGGCTACTACCGGGCGTCCCTCGATCTTCACGTCGTGCTGGGTGCGTACGTCGGCCATGACGTGGTGCAGGCGCACGTAGGTGTTGAGGTTTGTTTCGCGGAATGCTCCGGGGCGTTCCTTGAAGCGGATCTCACCGCTGGGTGCGATCTCGGGTTCCAAGGTCGTTTCGATGAAAACGCCGCGGAAGCTGTCGAGGTCGTTGATGGCGGCCTGGGGCAGGAGATCGGGCTTGAAGAGGTCGAAGAGCCGATAAAACTGGGCCATGTTGTTGCGCGCGGGGGTCCCGGAGGCGCCAATGATGACGGCGGTGTCGGGGTGGGCCCGCCGGACGGACCATGCCTTCATGTCGAGGTCGTAGGCGCGGGCAGCGGGGGCGAGACCGAGTTCGCGCAGTCGGGTGGGGTAGGCGATGCCAAGGAAGTTTTGGACTTCGTCGATGAAGAGCCCGTCGATGCCGAGGCGTTCGAAGGGCAGGCCCACGTCCCGGTGAATGAGCGCGTTCTTGCGGAGCTGCTCCACGAGCTTGGTGAGCATGGTGCGCAGCCGCTTGACTGTGCGGGCGCTGGGGCGTTCGTCGGTGATGTCGCCCATGCCGGCCAGGGCGAGGTCGTCCCCGAGGATCTCGGCGACCAGAGGATCGCGCAGGTCGTTGAGGAGTTCCTGCTCGAGGACGTCGCGCTCGGGGCTGCGGCCGCGGCTCTGCAGTTCGACGAAGGCCCTCAGCCGCGCGGAGACCGCTTCCAGGTAGAGCTGTTGGGATTCGGCTGAGAGCGGGATCCGCTCGAAGACGGTGTACGGGACGATGACCGCGTCGAAGCTGCCGTTGGCGATCTTTCCGATGAATGCTTGGCGGCTGGCCCGGGTCTCGGCGGCGCCGCCTTGGCTGTTGAAGTCTTCCTGGGAGCAGACCAGGATCTTGGCGTCTTTGTACGCCCAGCGGGCTGCCCGTTCCCACTGGCCCAGGGCATTGTTGGGTACGACGATCATGGGTTTGCGCGACAGCCCGAGCTGCTTGCGCTTCATGACGGTCATGAGGATCGACAGCGTCTTGCCGAAGCCGCCGTCGTGTTCCATCAGGAAGGACTCGACCAGGCCGCGGGCGACGGCGTCCTTCTGGTAGTCGCGGGGGTTGACCTCAGGGTTGAGGCCGGGGAATGTCAGGTGGGCGCCGCTCGGCCGGTAGGTGACGTGCGAGCGGTAGTACCAGTTGTAGAGGCGGACCAGTTCCTCGCCCCGTGTGGGTTCTTCCCACATGTAGTCGGCGAACAGGCGGTTGATCTCATCGGCGCGTGCCTGGACGTCCTCGGTCGCCGAGGCGCTGGTGGTTTTCCCGTCGCCGGTCTTGGCGGGGTTTTCCTCTTCATCCTTGGTGGGTGGCACGAGGAGGCTCGCGCGTCGCAGCATCCGCTCGATGATCGTGACGGCGTCCCACCGAGCCGTGCCGTAGGTGTCGCGGTTGGTGCTGAGCTTGCGGGCATCGGAGGATGCCTCGATGCGCCAGTCCCCGCCGACGGCCCGGCTGACGTAGATCTCCTGGTGCCCGATGAGGGTGCGCAGGAAGCCTTCAACCCATTCGGACCGCAGCATGGGGTCGCCGAGTTCGACGTCGATGTCGCCAGCTGCGGCATCAGAGGGGATGACTGCCTTGAGGGCGGTGATATTGGCTCGGAAGCGGTCGTCGCCTGCGTCGCGGTTCGCGTTCTCGGCGATGTGGAGCTTGCCGCGGACATGGCCGGACAGGTAGCGGTCAGCCGGGATGAGGTCGGCGGTCTTGGGATCGTCGAATGTGAGGGTGCCGAGCTGGGTCCGGGCTTGCTCCGCAGGGACGTCGAGGAGCTCAGCGATGTAGGCGAGGTCGGCGGTGCCACGCTGGTTCAGGCTGATGGCCAGGGCCTCGGCCGGTGTGCTCGCGCGGGTAGGAGTGTCGCTGCGCTGTTCGTTGTACTCGAAGATGCTGCTCTTGGTGGCGGTGTTCGTCTTGCGGTCGTAGACCTCCAGCGCCATGACGGCCGGTCCGAGCGGGTCGAACCGGAAGTGCCATCGGGCGCTACGCGGTTTCATCGCCCGGTTGAGCGGGCCGTGGGTGGTGGCGTAGTGGTCGTAAGTGTCGTTGAGTTGCGCCCTGGCTTCTTCCAATGCCTCGGGCTGCGCGTCGTCGGCGGTCTGAAGTTCGACGAGGGTGCGGTACTGGTCGCGCAGTGCGAGGAGGTCGTGGAGCTCGGCGCCCTCGGCCGGGTCGTACTCGAAGGGCACGAGCTGTCCGCCGCGCAGGGTCTGGAAAGCGTCGTTCTCCTGGATGATCGCGCCTTCGTTGGCACTGAGGTCGCTGCCGAACCGTTCGATAGCCTGCTGGATTCGCTCGGCTTCGGCGTCGACAGCGGCACGCTGGGCCGGGTCGGCGGGCTGGTAGGTCAGCTGGGATGCCTGGGCTTGGTCGATGATGCGTTTGGCAGCCGCAGCGACCTGACGGGGCGTGTGGGCAAGATCGTCGGGGATGACGCTGAGTTCGGGGCCGTGCTGGCCCGAGACCATGGCGTGGGTACCCAGGACCTGCTCGGGATGCCGGGCGAAGTAGTTGCTGATCCGGGCGCTGCCGCCCTCCAGGGGCACGATTTGTGTTGGGACGGGGTCCCAGCCGGCGGCTTCCTGGCCGGGTTCGCGGACGCGGAGAAAGACGATGTCGCCTACGGCCTGGGTGCCTGCGCTGCCAGCGAAGGCACCGGCGGGCAGCCGGATGGCGCCGAGGAAGTCGGCGTGCTGAGCCATCTCGCGGCGGGCCTCGTCCTTGAGGCTGTCGAGGGTCCACCGGGAGGTGATAACTGCGATTGTGCCGCCAGGTCGGACGTGGGCAAGCAGCCAGTTCAGGGCGTGATTGTGGATCGACAGACCGAGGGGGTTGTGGGCCGGGTCCGTCAGCGTGTAGTCGCCGAAGGGCAGGTTGCCGAGCGCGCCGTCGGCGTAGTCGCGGGGCAGCCGGACGTCCACGAAGGAGGAGGCGTGGACGATGGCTTCCGGGTTCAGACGCTGGGCGATGCGTGCGCTGGTCGGCTCGAGTTCGATCCCGACCATGCCGGGGCCCAGGAAGGTGCCGGTGCCACAGCCGAGTTCGAGAAGTCGTGCATCGGCGGGTACGCCGAGAGCGCTGGCTGCGGCGCGTATCGCGTCGGCGATCGCCGGGTCGGTGAAGTGCGCGTTGGGCGTGGAAGCGACCGCGGCGTCGTACTCGGCCGCGCTGAGCAGCTCCCGCAGTTCAGTGCGGATGGCTCGGTGTTCGGGCTTGGACTCGTTGAAGACCTCCGAGACGCCGGTTGCCCCCCAGGATGTGTAGCTCGCAAGGACCTGGTGCTGTTCCTCAGTCAGCGGCTGGTCGTCGGGGAGCTGGGCGAGGAGACGCAGCGCGTCCAGGTTGCGCGCGATACGCAGCTGCGCCGGGACCGGCTGCTGGAGAGGGCGGCTCGGGGTGCCCTGGGGCTGGTCGGCAGGGGTGGAGATGGTGGGCAACCCTTCGCTCCTTTCCAGAGGATCGTCAGAGGGCGCGGCCGAAGGCGCGGAGTTCGTCCAGGGAGGTGCCGAGCGCGGCGAGGAGTTCCGGCATGAGCTGGAAGGCCAGGAGGAGTTCGGTGTCGCTGGTCTCGCTGACGGTCCGGTCGCGGTCGAGGAGGGCACGGATGGTCGCCTGCTGCTGCGCGAGACGGGCGTCGAAGGCGGTCAGTCGTGCCCGGTGTGCGGCGGGCTCGGTGTCGGGCTGCGCGGTGTCCGCTTCGGGAGGCAACTGGACCAAGGCCTGCATCACGGTGTGCTCGGCTTCCCGACGCAGAAGTTGGAGCAGGCCGGCTCGCTTGGCATGGTCGGTGATGTCCGGGGTGAGGTGGATCTCGGTAAGGGCGTCCCAGACGGCGATAACGCGGTCCTGTACGTCTTCGCCGAGCTGCTGGTAGAAGGCATCGGGAGTGGAGAGGTTGGCGTGGGCGTGCGGGAGCCAGCGCCGCCAGTAGGCCTGGGCTTCGAGTGCGTAGTCGGTCACGGCTGGGGCTCCTCCGGGCGGCGTGGTGATGTGAGGGTGGCAGGGTTCGTCATCTGTTTCCCGGGTGCTTCCCGTGGGGCGGGAGGAGCGCGTCTTTTTCTTCTGAGTGGGTCGCCAGGCGGGAAGGGGCCTGTCTGCCGAGGTGTCGGGGTGGGTCACACGGGTTCGACAGTGCGGGCCTGGTTTGCATCCCGTGCGGGCGCGGGCACGGTGGCTGAGAGGTTCGGCGTCGGTATGGACCGTCCGGTCTGGGCGGGGTGCTTGTGCCAGTGCTGGGCAAGTTGTCGGCCTCCGAACACGATGGCCAGGCCCATGGTGATGCCGCAGACGGCGAGTACGGCGGGAAGGGCGGAAAGCGGGACGACGGCCACGACCAGTCCGGCCAGCGGATAGGGGAGCAGGCCGATGACCCACAGCACGCTGACGGTGGCACCGAGAGCGTGTTGGGGGATGACCAGCGTTCTCATCGTGCGCAGGACGACGTTGGCTGCGCACTCCCCCGCCACGATGGCCGCGGCGGCCACCGCGAAGGCGCCGAAAGTGCCGACCGTGCCGGCCGTGACGGATGCCGCGGCGAGGAGGATGCCACTGGAGATGAGTAGCGGCGCCATCCCCCAGCGGTCGATACCACGGCGGGTGACTGAAGTGGCCATGAGAGTTACCACCGCTGCTGCGGTCCACATGACTCCCAGGTCGGTCTCGGCCTTTTGGTACTGGTGCAGGGCGATGCCGGGCGCGGTCGCGAGCAGCAGAGCGACCAGGATCTGGACAGCGCCCATAACGACTGCGATCCAGGCGATGACGGGGGTGCGCAGCATGCGCCACCCTGCGGCCATCGACTTCAACGGGCTCTGCAGCGGGGTTTCCTCGTTGAGCTGGGGACGTCCGACGGTGAGCAGGGGTGCTCCGCAGGTGGTGGCCAGTGAGAGGAGGGCGACAGCCACGAGAGCGGCAACTGGGTGCTGCGCGACGAGTGCGGCGGCGCAGAGGGGGCCTATGAGCAGGGCCGCCTGGTCGATCTGCATCTGGCGTGCCTGGACACGGTGGACGTCGTGGCCGGACTGCACCTGCGTGCCGATGACCTCGCAGGACAGGAAGGAGAACTCGGCCAGGATTCCCCCGACCGCCCCGAAGACGATGACGGTCCACCACTGGTGCGGATACATCAGGAGAAGTCCCACGGCTGCCAGGGTGAGGACGGCCCGAAGCAGTGAGGCGTGGAGGAGGATGATGCGTCCTCCGAGGCGGTCGACCAGAGCGCCGGCCACGGGGAGGATCGCGATGCGGGGCAGCCACTCGGCGATGAATGCGATGCCGGAGTGGCTCACGCTGCCGGTGATGGCGAGAACGATCAGGGGCAGCGCGAATTGGGCGATGGCGGTGCCGAGCGCGTCCGTTGCGCGGAGCAGGTTCGTGCGGTGGAGTTCACGCATGGTGTGACGCGTACGGCCGGGACGGGCGCACGCTCGTCCCTTTCTGTGGATGGGGAGGGTTGCAGACGCCGGGCAGGGCGGTGAGGGCCGACGTCAGCCGGTTCGGCGCTCGCTGTCCTCGCGGGACGGATGCCGTGCAGGCGGTTTGGCTGCCGCGCTGGGCGGGGGCGTCGCCTCGGTCGGAGCCACCGGCATCTTGATGACGGCGGCGCTTTCGGGCATGGGGGTGTCTCCAAACGCGGACGTGTAGAACCATCGGCCGGCGCTCATGGTGGTTGCCTCCTGGGATCAGCGGCCCGCGCGGGGCTGGGCGGATTCACCGTCTTCAGCGTGTGAGTCGCGGGCAACCGTGTGCGGGGCAATACGTCCTGGCTTCCCGCCTGGCGAGCAAAAAGTTCCTCCGTGTCTCGCTGGGCGGGACACGTCGACAAGAAGGGGGCTTCGAACGCATCGCCACATGGCGGGGTTCAGGAAGTAGGCGTGGGTCGGCGCATGGGCCGAGAGGGAGCGGCAAGGCTGGTCCCAGGGCGGGAAGGGGGCGGGGCGTGTCCCGCCCACCGGGCCCGGGACGTATGCGCCGGCCCGTGTGACGCTTTCTCGCTTCCCTTCAGGCGGGAAGCTGGAGCGAGGTTGCCCGCCAGGCGGTAACCTCCGCGACGAATCTTCGGGCAGCGCCAAGTGCTGTCCGTTGCACTCCGTATCTGCGCAGTGGGCGGCCGCGCCACTTGACGTGCGGAGACCCTCGGCGGGCGGGGTGTTGGCGGTGCTTATGCAGACCGTTCCGTTACTGAGCGTGTCCGGAAGTTTGACCGCCGGTGCCCATTTCTCCTAGATCCGCAGGCGAGATGCGACAACGATGGAGACCGTACAGCGAGCCGCTCGCATATGCCGGTGGTCGTTTTTTTCGGGGAGGCTGACGGTGAAGGAAGCGGTCGATCGCGCGACGGGTGCTTCGGCGCACGCAAAGGTGTTCCGAGTCCTGACGGCTCTGGAGGAACTCGGTCCTGGCGCTCATGAGTTGCGCCGAATCACGTCCAAGTCAGGCCTGCCCCGCTCCACCGTCCAGCGCATCCTCGCCTGCGGGGTCGAGGAAGGGCAGATCGAACTGCGCGGGCAGGGCCTGTACAGCATTACCCCGCACAGCGGGGCTCTTCGCGGACTGCGACTGCCGCAGGTTGCCTCACAGGGCGCCGATCCTGACCTGACGCAGCTGCAGCGACAGACCGCCCAGGTCGTTTTGCTGTTCGTCACAGTCCCACTTGCCCGTCGCCTGTGGGTGGACACTGTCTACGGCCGACGCTACGACTTCGTGGAGGCACTCACCTCCGAGGACAGCGCGGCGCTCGAGCTCTCTCCCCTGTCGGCCGATGCTGCCGGGCTGGTGATCAGCGCGCACAGCGAGGACGAGACCGTCAGCAGCCGATTCCGGGAGATCCAAGAGCTGGGGACGTGCTTCACCCGGTCCCCGCTGCCAGGATGGTCCATGATCGCCGCCCCGGTATACGGGCGAGCCGGCCACGTCGAAGGGGCGCTGGCCCTGCTCGGCCAGCACCCCAGGATGTTCTCGGAGAAGACCCGTTTCTCATACGAGGTGCTGCGTACAGCGGCCCGGGTCAGCCGACGCTCGGAGAACGCGCTGCGGCCCGTCCGCTCGTCCTCCCAGCTTGCCCCGGTCGCCTGAGCCGAGAACGGCCCCGGCTGACTGAGGGGTCGGCAGAGCCGACGCCCCTACGCAGTGTCCGTCTGGGTCACCAGCCGTGGTGGGAGTGCTGGCGCGCCGCCATGAAATCCTGGGACTGGCAATCAGCCTCATCGCCGCGAGCGATGACAGACATGGTCACGGCCCGGAAGCCATGATCACGTGCGTGGGAGGGGATCGCAGTGGTGAGAAGGACAGACGCGTAGCCTTCAGCCCCCACGAGGATGTCCCGCACGACGCCGTCCTCGTCGTCTGGATACTCAGTCGGCTGCGCCAGCAGGTCAGGGACCCTTCGCAGATATGCCTCCTCGAGCTTCGGCCGACGTGCGATCTCCTCGCGGATCCGTCGGAGTTGCGGATCGGTCTGGGTGTTCTGGAAGACGAGGGCGAACTGCGAAAGCGTCGGCAGCATCCAAGAGTCTCGCCACTCACCCAGCATGTGTGGAGCGTCCGGGTGGAACAGAGTCCATCTCAACGTGTTCACCGTCGGGTGGTTGAGCGGGTGCGGTGAGACGGCTTCGAACAGCCGGAAGTACGCATCGTTGGCGACCACCACGTTCCACGCACCGTCGGTGAGGCATGCGGGATCGCTCTGCCGGTGAATGTGAACGTTGGCCCACCGCTCAGTCAGTTCCAGCAGTCGCGCATTACCCGAAAGGGCGCCGGGCAGGGGTACCAGGTGACCGGTCAGCCGGTAGAGCTGCCTACGGCCGACCTCGTCGAGGTGCAGAGCTCGGGCAAGATCGTCCAGACGGGTCCGCGGTATCGCTTGCCGTGCGCTCTCCCAGACCCTGTACTGCCGGTCGCTCATACCTAGTTCGAGAGCAGTCTCCTCCTGCCCCATGCCTCGCGCGTCCCGCGCATTCACCAAGAACGCAGTCAGACCTGGAGCCAGCGGCAGGTCGCGGCGCTCCTCGGAGCCCCGGGGGGTGCACCGACCGACCGCAGGGCGCATCAACGGGACGCGAGCCGCCGATGCCGCGCGCGGCGATTGGCTTTTGGTGAGAACCGAACTCGAAGACATGCTTCCCCCTGTACTGGTGCCGCATTTCTGCGGCGTGGCGGCTCGGCGCAGCGTGTGCGTCAAGCGCCGGCTTCGGCGTCTGCTCCATCCATGTGGTCGTGGCGGGGCCGTGATGGACCGGGGTGCTCGGAGCAACCGCGCGTCCGCTGGAGACCGCTGGTCCTCCTGCGGCCGTTGATGGACGGCCGACCATGACGGTTCTCGCTCCCGAGACGGACACCCCGGCGTACCTGTCCCTCGGGCCGCAGTGCAGCGGACAAGACAACTTCGCGGGCGAAGCTGCGAAAGGCGCGGCGCCTGGCGGTTGGCAGGGGGACTGTCTCGACATCCCTGCTGCGGCTCTCCCCTGCCGTTCCGGAGACACTCCGACGGGGAGCCTTCGGGCTCGGTCGGGTGCTCCACTCGCTTTGGGAGCTCCGTACCACCTGTATCGCGTCCTTCGGTCCTCACTGGGCAAGAGGCGCCACCCACCCGTGCGGGGGGCACCTCATCAAGTCCATTGGATGGGGCGGGTTTGACCTTATGCGGACCCATCCCGATCTTGTCAAGTAGGTTAGATGCCGGGAATCATTGGTGATCCAATGTCTAACCAAGTAGATTCGCGTGGGACACAACGGCTGCTGTCCCTGGCTAGGAGTAGTGATTCAACGAGATGGGTGAAGCACCCACCAGCCGCGGGACGATCGCCGATCGGCTCACTTGGCTGATCGAGACTCGGCACCCCCACGGCACTGGCCCCTCGAGCTATGACGAGATCGCCCGGCGCAGCAGACAGCTGCCCGCCGACGGCAAGGACGGCACCGAAAAGGGGGTCAGCCACCAGACCGTTCTGAACATCGCGTCCGGAACCGTCACCAACCCGGGCATCAACACGGTGAAAGCCTTGGCCCGGGTCTTCCGGGTGCGGGTCAGCTATCTCCTGGGTGAGACGGACGAGCCAACAGTTGCGCCGCTGCCCGGCGAGCCCGGCCCAGTCGCTCCCCCGCTCGCCGCAGCGACCGCGGAGCGCCCCTCCGAAGTGGAGGTGACGGTGGAGCACGTGGCGCGGCACCTCGACCGCCTGTTCACCTCGGTCATCCCCAAGGGCCGGGGGCCCTTCAGCGAGGACGAGGTCGCCGCTGCACTGACGAAGGACGGCTGCGCCGTCACGTCATCCGAGATCGCAGCACTGCGGAGTGGCCAGGGCACGGCCGCCCCCTCGCGCGAACTCTTGGAAGCTCTCGCCAAGTTCTTCATGATGCCCGTCGCGTACTTCGAGGACGCCGCTGTCGGCAGGGTGTCCGAGGAGGACCTGAAGGTGCTCGATGCGCTGCGGAGCATCGGGGCGCGCGAGATCGCGATGCGTGCGATGGCCGATCTGCCAGAGGAAGCATGCCAGGCGCTCGTTCCGATGATCGAGCACCTGAGCCAGACCGGACGACGGCAGCGGATGTAGCGCCGGACGGGCTGGGCACCTCCCTCAAACTGCCTGCCCGGTTTCAGCCACCAGGGCTGATATAGGCTCCTGTCCCGCGCCCCTGATGCGCTGACGGCATGGGCCGCCGCAGCCTGAAAGCAACGGGGACGCATATGGAATTTGTTCGCTGGCAATGGCCGGCTACGCATCCGGGGGGAGCGGGGATGGACGACAAGACACTTCTGCGTTACTGCGCTGAGGTGGTCGAACAAGTCGAGATCCCCGCTCCGTACGACGCGAACGCCCTGTGCGACGCGCTCGAGCGGATCCGGCAGCGCGAGATCTCACTGGTACCGATGGCCATGCCGACACGAGCAGGCAGCCCGTGCGGGCTGTGGATCGCTACCGACGAAGTCGACTACATCCTGTACCAGAAGAACACGAGCAAGGCCCACCGTGCCCACATCGTCCGACACGAAGGCGGCCACATGCTGCTCGGCCACACCTCGACGCCAGCGCACAAGGACGAGGTGAGCCAGCTCCTGATGCCCAACCTCCCTTCCGCCCTGGTGCGCACTGTCCTGGGGCGCACGATCTACACGAGCGAGGAAGAACGGGCGGCCGAGATGATGGCGTCGCTGCTGCCCATCCACGCTCGCAAGATTGCCGAGCAGTCAACCCGTCGGCGAGACCTGTCTCCTGAAGAGGCAAACCTGGTGAACCATCTGGAGCGCTCCCTGGAGCGCAACGTCGGAAGGATATAAGTGCTCCACAACGTCGTCTACGGCATCTTGGCGGTCGTCACGTGGAGCGCCTTCTTCTACAAAGCCAAGGATCTCCGCAAGGACTGGCGCAACCGCGAGTTGCAGCTGCTGTGCCTGGCCATTGCAACCTTCGCCACGCCGTTCGTCTTGGCTGCCCCCTGGCTCTACGTCCGTCTCGATGCCCTGTTCGGATATCCGAACCTGATGACCCTTCCGGTCTACCTGTCCGTCGCGACCTGCCTCACCTCGTTCGTGGCCCTGCTCGTCAGCTGGTCTTCCGCCCAGTCGAAGATACGCCTGCGGCACCGGCTACTTGTCGGCTACGCAGTCCTGTCGCTCCTCGCAATGACCGTCCTGTTCCTGCAGGGCGATGTCAGCGACGCTGAACACCCCGTGGACTTCGATGCCCACTACGCCCACGCGCCGTACATCTCAGAGTTCTTGCTCGTGTACGCGCTGCTCTTCGCGGTCAGCATGTCGGGGCTGATGCGCCTGTGCTGGCAGTACGCGAAAGCCGTAGACAAGCCCTGGTTGCGCCGCGGCCTACGTGTGGTCGCGGTGGGCGCGGGTTTCGGCCTTGGCTACGCCGTGCCGAAAATGATCTCCCTGCGGTGGGACTCCCACTTCACCGACGTACTGAACAGCTATGTAGCCCCCATGTCGGCCAGCCTCTCCGCCGGGCTGTTCGCTGTCGGGTTCACGATGCCGGCCTGGGGTGTGGGACTGGACCGAGCACGCCAGTTCCTGGCCGACGCCAAGGCCTACCGCACTCTCCACCCGCTGTGGAGTGCCGTGGCAGAAGCCTTTCCGCACGCGGTGCTGATCAAATCGCCGGGCCCGCGCACCACGCACTGGAGCGCGCAGAACCTGTACCGCATCTTCGGCCGGCTGGTCATCGAAGTCCGCGACGGGCGCCTGGCCCTGCGCCCCCACGACGACCCCGAGGTACAACACACCTCCAGTGAGCTGAAGCTGCTGGTCAGTCGCCAAGTTACGGAGATCCGTGACGGGCAGATCCTCCTTCTCCCCTACCACCGGCCCCAGGTAGCAACTGAGGCCCGCGCTCGCGCCCAGGCGGCAGGGCTCAAGTCCGGCGACGAGCAGGCCGTCGTGGAGGCCGCACAGATCGCAGCCGCACTGCAGGAACTGGCTGCCGGCCGCCCGATGACCGAGGCAGCATCCGAATCACTGCACGATCCTGCCGACGGGGACATCGAAGCAGAGCAGGCCTGGCTCATGCGGGTGGCGTCGGCCTACGTCTCCTCCCCCATCGTCAAGGACTTCCGATCCGCCGCCGGCGGCCAATCCCCGGACCCTGTCGCAGCATGAGCGTCGCCAACCTGTTCAGCGACGCCCTGATGTCGAGTCCGCACGAGGGCTTCCGCAGGCTGCGCACAGCCGCAGCCGTACACCAGGCCGTGACCCCAGATCACGAGCCGGTGTGGGTGATCACCCGCTACGCGGAAGCGCGCGACGCATTGACAGACCAGCGGCTGTCACTGAACAAGGCCAACGCACGTACCCGCGGCGGATATCAGTCCTCGATGCCGCCGGAGCTCGACGCCCATCTCCTCAACATGGACGCCCCAGACCACACAAGGCTGCGGCGGCTGGTCTCGAAGGCCTTCACGCCACGTCGGGTTGAGGGCTTGCGCGTCCGGATCCAGCAGCACGTGGACGACCTTCTCGATGCCTGTCAGCAGCCGGAGTTCGACCTAATGTCAGCACTGGCCGAACCGCTGCCTATGACGGTGATCTGCGACCTCCTCGGTATCCCTACCGAGGACAGGCGCGACTTTCGCACATGGACAAGCTCCCTCATGTCACCACGTCCTGGAGCAGCCGCTGAATCCCGGGCCGCCATGCAGGACATGTACCAGTTCCTGGTCGCCATCCTGGCGCGCAAGCGGCTCCAACCCGCGGACGATCTACTCTCTGACCTGCTGGCCTCGCATGACGAGCACGACCGGCTCACTGAAGCCGAACTCGTCTCGCTGAGCTTCCTGCTCCTGTTCGCCGGCTACGACAACGCCGTCCACCTCATCGCCAACGCGGTGCTCGGACTCCTGCTCTGGCCCGAACACTGGAAGGCTCTGGGCGAAGGAGAACTCCCTCCCCGCTTCGTCATCGAGGAAACGCTGCGCTGGAACCCGCCCTTCCCACTGGCAGTGCGACGCTTCGCCTTGCAGGACCTCACAATCGGCGGGGTCTCGATACCCGCTGGGGGGCGAGTCTGGGTAGCCCTGATCTCCGCGAATCGGGATGAGGCGCAGTTCGAGTCCCCAGACGAATTCAACCCACAAAGGACTCCGGCCCATCTCAGCTTCGGCCACGGCGCTCACTACTGCCTTGGCGCTCCCCTGGCACGTCTTGAGGCGGAGATCGCCGTCACCACGCTCGCGCGGCGCCGTCCCGAGCTGACTCTCGCCGTACAGCCTGAAGAACTCCGCTGGTGGTCTTCGTTCCACAAACGAGGCCTCCACCAACTTCCCGTCCGGGGGGGCTGTCTGCCTCAACGCCTCGAGTGCGTCCAGGAACGCAGTGGTTGAGCAAGGGCGATGGTTTTACTCATGGACCCGGCAGGAATCGCTGCTTGGTAGAGAGCCTCGAAGGCCGTCGCGCGCTGCAAGTCGATGGAAGATCTCGGCACCGGGCACCGTCTTCCCCTCCTCGGTACCGACTTCACGCCGTCTGCCGCTTTGAGCGCGTGAAAGACAGCCGCCGGGCTGCTGCCCGGCCTCGTCGACGCCGGGCAACTGCCGTGGTCGGCACCGCCCACCACCGAGCTCCGGCTCAGCAGCGAACGGCCCGCGACGAACGGCGTCCTGCCCGCCCTGGACACCCTCGTCGTCCTGGCGCCGTTCGGGACCGGTGACGGCAGTCGGCCCATGATGGCCGTCACGATCACCGGCGACCCCTTGTCCCCGCCTCCCAGCGCCGGGACCTGACGAGGCGGGCCCTGATGCACATGGCCCGCGAGTTCGGGTACATCGACGCGGAGTTGAACGCACTGCAGTAGGCCCCGAGCCGGTCGCCCTGGAGCACGACGCGACCGCGGCCTCATTCCGGTGTGGCCCTGCACGTGAACCGGATGGTCCGGGAGGAGGCCTGATTCTGGCCATGTGCGTGGCGAGGTCCGACCGTCCAGGGAATGGCTGCCGCATCGCGTCTACGCTCACCCCTCATGAGCGATCCGACCATCAACTTCCTCGCCACGTTCGCGGGCGTCGGTCGAGCCCTGTTCAGCAAGCTCGACGACGCCCTCGAGTGGTGCGACCGGCGGGCCCAGGAGCAGTTTCCCGGCGCCGTCGTGGAGTGGCGCGAGCCGGAGGGCCCGGCGAACGTCGGCACAGGTCAGACCGGCCAGCAGTGGCACCGCCAGGAACCGAAGCCGGGGCAGTCCATCCCGCCGCTGGGCCTGGGAAGTGTGGTGGCGATTCCCCTCGACGCGGAAGCGTGAAGCGGGGTCGCCACCGGCATGCGGATCGACCTCGTCAGCCGGCCGCTTGCCAGCCCGGACCGTCTGCGGCACGGGCTGCCCGGTCGTGCTCCCTGCGGGCTGCCTCCAGGAGGTTGCGCCAGGACGTCACCGTAGGGCGTCGGCGCAAGAGCGCGCGCCGCTCCCGGTCCGTCATCCCTCCCCACACACCATGCTCGATGCGCTGATCGAGGGCATGAGCGAGGCACTCCGTGCGCACGGGGCACCCGCTGCACACGGCCTTCGCCCTGTTCTGGGCAGCGCCCTCTACGAACAGCTCTTCCGGATCAGCAGCACGGCATACCGCCCGCTCGCCCCAACCGTCGTCATCACCCGCGACCACCCCCGACGCCGTCCTCTCCCCGATCGGCCTACGCCATCCCACCCTAGAACGCTGGCAGTTCGGTGACGCTACGCCAATCGGGCGAGGCAGGGAACATCGAAATCCAGCAGCCACCCCTACGGGTGAACACGCTGTTGGCGGCGACGGCATCGGCGCAGCGCCGTGGGCCGGCTCTCACGGCGCGCTGTCATCCATCGGCCCGACCTCCCGGCACGACGGGCAGTGGGGCTTCACCGGTCAGCTTGCCGATGCGCTGCCGGATCGCACTGAACATCTCGGCGCGGTCCTTCACCGGGTAGTCGACACGGTCGTAGCGCAGCTGGAGCGCGGCGGAGCCGTCCGGAGACTTCAGCAGCACCAGGCCGAGGCCGTCGCGAGCGATCAGGTCCCGATGCCCGCGCAGTTCCAGGGGAAGGCCGTTCACGGGGTCGGTCAGCGCCTGCACCAGCTCCGCCCGGCGCAGCCCGGAGTCGGAGAAGTGGTCCATCTCCAGGATCCAGAACTCCCCCAGCCGCGACTCGTGTCCGGTGACGACCTGGGGAACGGCGACCGTGTGCAGGAGGCCGAGGCGGCGCAGGAGTCCGCTGGGGAGCCAGGCGGCGGCGCGCCAGGTGGCGTCGTACGAGATCGGCTGGCGCTCGTCGTCCCACTGCCGCTCGAAGTCTGTCCAGGTGCCTCCGGCGAGCCAGCATGCCTCCCCGCCGTTGTCCGCGACGCGGCCGGCGAGAGCGGCTTCGGCCTTCTCGAAGGCGGCGCGGGAGGGACCGGTCAGCTGGAGGCTGGTGGGCTGTCCGAGCCGGCTCAGTTCGATGCCGCGCTCGGTGCGCGCGCCGATGCGGACGCCGTTGAGACCGTGGATCTCATCCTGTTCGTTTCCCATGGGCCAGCGGCACGGCAGCAGGCCGGACAGCAGGCTGTCGAGGCTCGCGTTGCTCTCCAGGTGCAGGCGCAGCCCGGCCGCGGTGGGCTGGACGTACCGGATGCCGAACGGGTACTCGAAGAAGTGCCGCTGGGCGTTGAAGGTCCAGTACAGGATCTCGGATTCGAAGAGGAGCTGGGCGTGTTCGGCCGGGGCTGGGATGAGGGGTGCGCCGGGGGGTAGGGCGGCGACGACGTCGCACGCGAGTTGGCGGGGCGCGCCGGTGTAGAGGGCGTAGGTACGGGCGCGGCTGCTGATCTGGGATGCCGACATCGGCGAGGCACCTTTCCTTGGCTCCGTCGGCCCGCGGAGAGTGAGGAACAGGTACTTGCGTTCGGGTGTCGGAGGGGGTTGAGCGGGTCGAAGTCGCACTTCTTCGCCTCCGCCTTGAACCCATGGGCCGAGGTTCGCGGAAGGAGCAGCAGACCGATGCCGCAGGTCAGCACTGTAGCCCCGGGGACGACATTCTTCGGATCGCCACGCCGTCTGCGGGTGGCACGAGGGGGTCGGTAGCTGCACCCGATGTGCGGTGGGACGGGCGGAGTTCCTGCCAGGATGTTCCGCGTGAGCGATGTGGAGGCTGTTCTCGTCCGGGCGTGGCTGGCAGTGCTGCGTACGGCGCGTCTGGTGCTGCGGCCCGTGAGCGAGTCGGACATCCCGATGGTGCGGCAGCTGCTGACGGACGCGGGGGTCCGGCGCTTCCTTGGGGGCGCCGTCGCGCACGACCGGCTCGATGCGAGGGCCCGCTCCTACCTGGGGCGGCCGGGGGTGTGGGTGGTCGCACTTGACGGGCGGGGCGTGGGCCTGGCCGTCCTGGGGGCGGATCACCGGGTGGAGGGCCGGGCGGAGCTGTCGTACCAGCTTCTGCCATCCGTGTGAGGTGTCGGGGGCGGGCGCGAGGCGGTGACCGCGGTCCTTGGGTGGTGGCAGGAGCGGGTGCGCCGGCCCGCGCTGGTTGTTGCCGTGACGCAGCAGGCGAATGCGGCTTCGTGCCGAGTCCTGGAAGCCGTCGGCACGGCTGCAGGAGTACATCGGCGCGAACCATAGCGGCGCGCCGGAGGACCACCGCGTCGAGCGATCTTCCTCTGCCGGCCCGAAGGAAATCCGAACAAGCCCGGCGGCCACGCCGAGGACGACGTGCAGACCGGGCTCGAATGGGTGGAGCTGGAGAAGGTTCCTCGCCCACCTCGCCCATAGCGAACCCCCGCCCGCTACACAGGCGGATGACCTGGCCCCCGCGGAGGGCCTGCTGTATCCGCCTCAGCCTGTCGTAGAGAAGCCGGCCGAGTGGGATCGCCCAGGACTGGGCAAAAGGCTGGGCCGACACCGTCTGACGGCCCCGACAGCAGAAGACCGCTGAGCCGCACGGCGTCAGCAGCAACGTCACTGAGCGATCGCGTCCGGGGCCTCAGCGGCGTACGCCAGACCGGGGTCTTCTTGCCCATGAACCGATTCCTCCCTGCATGCGGCAGATGCTGCCACGACCGCGTGAAGTCGGTCCGGATACCCGGTATCCGGGTACTGCGGCCGCCGATGTAGGTGCGGGTGCGGTGGTGGGGCGGCGTTCCGAGGCCGGTGTACGCAGCCGCATATGCGCTTTCGGGGCGGCGGTAGTCGCAGGTAGGTGAACGAACGGGTCGTCGACGCGCCCGTCGGGGCTGATCCCGTAGCGAGAGCGCGAGATTGGCATCGCCCGCCACCTGGACTGGAGGTGAGGCGCGCAGTCCGGGCACTGACCTTGCGCCTCACCACCTGACGGCTGCTGACCAACTCCCGGCGTGAACCAGGAACTGGCTGGCCCCATGAGTTTTTCCTAGTCGTGACGATCTTTCTACCGTCCGCTTCCGGAACTTCCGGAACCTGGTGTAGGGGGTATTTCACCTGTAGCGGCACATAAAGGGCTTGACGCACTAGGACGAGGAAAACGCTCTGGGCCTAAGTGTCGAAAGATCAGTGGGCTAGACCTTTGGAAGCCAGAATCTCTGCACCGCCAAATCACCGGGCCGGCCCCATCAGTTGCTTCTGACCTGCGGCGTCCTCCTGGTGAAGTCTTCGTGAGGGCACCGCGGGTCGTGACGATACGTCGACAATCGATCGAGAAAGTTTCAACTTGGTACACACGTACCCCAGTCCGCTATCTCTGCAGGTCAGAGCGGATGATGTCGTCGTTTTGTCCCGAGTTGCCGCAAACCATCTGACGGCACCGGAAGTTGAACTTCCTGGTCAGGTCCCATTGCCCTCGGGTACTGATCAGGTCTCAGGCTGTTACGAGGTATGACGGGCACAACCTCCGCACCGCCACAGGATCTAGCGTCAGGGGGTTGCATTCGATGTCCGTCGGCCAGCTGGTTTCGTCTCAGCACAGTGCCGTCGAGCGGACTTACGGGGTTCTGCGTGCCCTGATCCGGCTCGGGCACGGCCCACACCAACCACGGGACATCGTGGAAGTGTGCGGCCTTCCTCGTCGGCTGGTGTACCGACGCCTGCAGCAACTCATTGAGGCTGGCCTCGTTCGCCGCTCCCCCGGTCTGTACGGCCACTACGAATTGGTGCCGCTCGCTCTGCAGGTCCACCGCGGCCAGAGCCTGATCGCACCGGTCTCGGGCGCTGCCGAGGTGCAGAGCGTTTTGAAGTCGCTGCACGCGGAGACCGGCGAAGTGGTGATGTTTCACGCGTTCTTGTCGCTGGGCGCGACACGGGTCTGCACGGACCTGGTGGGCGAGTCCCTTGCGCTTCGTCGAGCTGTGCTGCGTGATCCACAGGGGGCATCCGCACTGCGAGAGGCACCGCTCGATGCGGACGCGCCTGGCCGCGTCATCCTGGCCCATATGGCTGGACCGGATGCTGATCAGCCTGAGCTCAGGCTGATCCGGCAGACCGGTATCGCGCGATCTGCCGCGCCTCTACCTGGCTGGAACTGGGTTTCTGCAGCGGTCCCTTCGCATTCTGGGACCATGCCTGAGGCTGTGAGCCCCGTTATCGGGGCGGTCAGCCTGTTGGTGCCGGCGACCAATCCGCGGAACGTGTCCTATGGGCGACGTCTGCGTGAAGCCACTCAGTCTCTCGCTCCGGTCTCTCCCCAGCGCCATCTCGAGTTGGTGTGCGCATGAGCCGTCCACTGGCTCCGAGGCTTGGGAGTCTGGCCGGCTTCACCGCCCCGGGGCGCGATGCGGCCCACGAGGCTGATCCATTTCAACCGCGCGCGGTGGCACGTGTGGGGCCAGACAACGAGATGTCCCCGTCTTGGGCGGGGCCCACCGGATTCTCGATCTTGGCCGGTCGGGGGTGGGGGCTCATGTAACCGCTGTATGGCGGGGGGCGTTTGCGAGACGCTCGATCCGCTGGCCTGCACCCTCACTGCGGTGTTGCGAGCACCTCTTGTGAGATCACAGGCCCCTTGCCATCGCTCGGTCTGCCAACCGTGCGAGTCCTGACATCCGGGTGCGAACCGGAGTAACAGGCGAACTTCACCTCAAATGCAGTACGCGCCCGGCGGGGCTTCGTGCTGCCCTGATGCCGACTCGAATCAGGTGAACTTCACTATGCAGCAGAGTGCTGCCCCTTGTCACCCTTTCCCTGCCCACCTTCACGAAATCCAGGAGGCAACTGGGACGCCAGGTGTCCCAGTTGCCCCCACCGACTCTGATCACAGCAACGCAGAAGACTCCCGCTGGCCGCCAATGAGCACGGGAGCGGCGGCGGCCGCCACCCTGGACTGCCCTCTCGACAACTCCGCCGACGGGGCACCAGCGCTTGCCGGGCAGCGGAAGGCGCTGCGGTCGGTGCGGACCTCCGGGCAGGCAGGCGGCGGCGGCCCGGACGACCCGCTGCGCCTCGGTCGCGTGATGCGACTGCGGCTGCGCGCCGCTGTCCAGGCGCTGCTGGCGGACCCGTCGATCGCCGGGTTGAAGGCCACGCCGAAACTGGCGGCGGTGGTGTTGTACGCGAAGTCGCGTGCGCCCAGGGGTGAGAAGAACGATCTGCAGACATCGATCTGGGTTGCCGAGCTGGGTCGCTGGTTGGGAGTGGGCGAGTCGACCGTCCACCGCAACGTGCTGCCCCCAATGCGAAAGTCGGACGCGGTCCACACCAAGGTGGTGACGGACGCAAACGGTCACCCGACTGGGCTGGACTGCCTGGTGATGCCATTGTGGAGGGCCCACCACGGTGGGAGGGCGGGGCATCCGTTGGCGCTCTCAAAAGCCGAACTGGCGACACTGCTGCGTCTGTGCGAGGCGTTGTTCGGGCATGGCTGGATGCCGGAGAACAAGAAGCCGACGCCGCCGGGGCTGCTGGCCGGGCGCAGGGGCCGGGGGGCTGCGACCGACCGGCTCGGGTTGCTGCTGATGGTGCTGAATACGGGGTCGTCGGGGTGGCTGCAGCTGTGCGGCGGCTCAGTGAAAAAGCGTGAAGGGCGCGGGGCGGCGACAGTCGCGCGGCTGCTCGGCTGTTCGTCGGCGGGCGGGCGCAAGGTTCTCTCCCGGCTGGTGGATGACGGTATTGCCGCTCGTGGGCGGAAGGGGACAGGCACTGGAATGGACGGCCGGGGCCGAGTCATGCTGCTGCCCGTGGCCCGCGCGTACGGCCGGGACCTGGCCACCTCGCAGGCGGCCCAGGGCACCGAGGCCGTATTTTCGGCCCGTCCCGATGGTGCAGTCGGAGATCATGCTGCGGCCGTGACGATTGGAGCCCTTGGGGAATCTAGGGAGGGCGGGGCTGGGACTGGCTCAGAGGCGGACATCCAGGCGCGTCCCGCTGGTGCAGCGCTCCACGCAGACCACGCTGGTGTGGTTACTCCCGTGGTTTCCCCGCAGCAATCTTCTTGGTTTTCCGGCGAAGGCCGTGGGGGGAACCGCCGTCGGCCGGAGCGCCCGTACGTGCGCGAGGGCCAGACCCCAAACGGCAAGGACCTCGTTGCCGAGGCAGCGTCGCCGTTGGCTGAGGGCGGCCCGCTTCGCGGGGAAAAGCCGAAGGAGTCCACGATCGATGAGCGGGGGGTGGGGCAGCGTGCTGCCAGGGCTGGAGCCAGTGGCCGGCCGAACGCCGTGGGTGGTAGAAGGGCGCAGCAGCGGAGGGCGGGCCTTCCGGCTGATCTTCGTCTGCGGGTGGCCCTGGGGCCGGTCTCCTGGTTGTGGGAGCGGCTGAGCGGGTGGCAGCAGGATCAGGTCGAGGCGGCCGCGAAGACGGAGCTGGCGCACCTGGAAGGGCTGTTGGCGCAGCAGGGTGCCGCGCCGCGGCTGCTGGCCGACCGGCTCACTGACCGGCTTGAGGAGACCGGCGGCGAGGCCCTGGTCACCGGCCCGTACGGATGGCTGATCCGGCGGGGCCTGGTGCAGCGGCCGTCCTGCTCGGACCGGCGCTGCGACGACGGGATCCGCCTGGACACCGGGACGGAGTGCGAGAACTGCCACAACGTGATCCACTTCCGCCGTGCCCTCCGCGCCCGGATCGGCGCGGAGATCGACCGGGAGCTGCCCGGCCTGGTCGACGGCGAGCGCCGCCAGGTCCTCGAGGAGCGGCTGCGCGAGCAGGCCGCCATCGAGGCGGAGGACTTCGTGTGGCGGCGTGAGCAGGCCCGCGCGGAGCAGGCACGGCGTGATGAGGCGCGTGCTGCTGCACATGAGTTGGTGGAGCGTCAGCGTCAGGCCGAAGCTGCCGCCGATGCGGTGCGCCAGACGCTGGCGTGCGAGGACTGCGGGCAGGAGCGGGCGGCTGGGCTGTGCGAGGCGTGTGGCTACCGGCGTCGGACTGAGGCCCTGACGGTGGAGGCCGGACTGGTCGCGGCCACTTGGGCGGCCGACCTGGACGACGCGGCCGGCGTCGCTGCTGTCACCGCCCATGTCCGGGCGTCGCTGGATGCCGACATCGATCGCGCCCGGCGCGAGTTCCTGGAGCTGGTGGAGCCGGGCGAGCTGGACGCGGACCCGGTCGCGGCGGCGTCCGCGCTCGCCTTCGCAGCGCTCCAGGCGGTGGAGCAGGCACTGCCGGAGTACCGCAGCAGCGCGCTGGCGCGGCTCGGACGGACCGAGGAAGCCGAGGCGGAGGCCCGCCGGGCATACAAGACTGAGCAGGGGCGGCGCTGGTTCCAGCACAACCCGGGCGGCGCGGACGCTATCGCCGCAGCGACGAAGGCAGCCGACGCCGCCCGAGGTCGCACGGCTCAGTGCCTGCTGTCGGCGCGGCTGGAGCGGCTGCGCAAGCAGGCCGCCGCCCAGATCGAGACGGCCGCTCCCGCACCGTGGACGGACCGGCTGCCCGAGCTCGCCTCCCGCCCGCTGGACGTCGACATGGTCGGGGCGGTGATCGCGTGAGTACCGAGCTGAGTGGCATGGATCTCGCGCGCCAGGCTCTGACTGCCGCCTGTGAGGCCGCGAAGAAGAACGGCCCGCGCCCGTGCCGAGCGGCGAGAGACGACGAAGGCGGTTGTGTGACTCAGCATCACGGGGTACTCCGGCGCCTGTACCCGCCGATCAGGCCGCGCACAGCCTTCAACGCCACTGCGGCGTCGGGTGAGCACGCAGGCGCCTGGCCCTCCTCTGCAGATACTCGATCGATTTCCTCCACGGCGAACCGGAGATGGGTGATGATGCTGGCCTCGCAGGTCGGGCTCACCGGTTCATCGAGCAGGTCCGCAAGATCGTCGAGCCACTCGACAGCGTCATCGTCAGTAGTTAGTGCCGCCCGGTGGAGGAGGAGTTCGGCGGAGGCGTGACGGACCCG
Organism: Streptomyces sp. NPDC028711; assembly: GCF_055565415.1. Classification (NCBI taxonomy): domain Bacteria; kingdom Bacillati; phylum Actinomycetota; class Actinomycetes; order Kitasatosporales; family Streptomycetaceae; genus Streptomyces; species Streptomyces sp. NPDC028711. The sequence goes on from NZ_JBVHUJ010000009.1 coordinate 171,679, forward strand.
TTCGTGGTGCAGCTTGACCCAGCCGCTGCGGCTGTCTTCGTCCTCAGCCTCCCCCCTCTCGTGTGCCCTGAGTACGTAGGGTGCTCGCAAGGCTGACGGCCCGAGCTCCACGGCGACTCGAAGCCGCTGCATCCGCTGGACCGTCCCGTTCTTCGTGGTGATGCCCAGAGGATCCCCCAGCTGCCGCCAGGTGGCGCCCGCATCGTTTCCTTCTTGCAGGGCGAACAGTTCCTCGCGATCGAGCCGGAGGCGGAGTTGCTGGATGAGGACCAGGCGGTCGATGGCTTCCGCCCTCTGGGCAAGGCGCGGGAGGGCCCTTCTGTGGTTGCGCGCGAAGAGCACCACGGACAGTTCGGCTCCTGGTGCGTCGGGATCAGGGAACTCATCACGTCGAGGATTGTCGGCCGTGGTGTGCCGCTGCTCGAAGCGTGCCATGATGCGACTTGTGTCCACCTCGCCGATCCGGAGGGGTTTGGGCGGCCTCTTCCGATCCATAAAGGTCCTCACAGAATGGGCAACACTCTGTTGCCGGGGGTGTTGACAGGCCCCCCCATCTTCTCCCACCCCTCCCCTTTACCGCATGATAGATCTGCAGGTCAAGGGCACCTTTGTTGGTCGGACGCGTGCATCACTGACGTCCGCCTGCCCTGCGTCAATGGCCGGCACCGCCGTTAATTTCGCCGACGAAACCAGCTGCGCTCTCACCGGGTAAGAAACTGCCGGGGCGCCGCGACCTGCTATCTGGTGCGCGTCCTCACCGCACTTTGGCCGGTCCCGCTGAACTTTGCAGAGCGCCCCCACACCTTCGTTGCGAGCTGCGCCCTCGCACTCGTTTCGTCGACGAAACTCTCGTCTGCCTGGCGTGAGCCATCGCGCCACCCGATTGAGGGGCATGCCAGTCCGTCGGCAGCCTCTCTACGCCAGCGCTTGGGCGCCGCATGCCTGCCACTGCGAAGGACTGGTCTGGGTGATCCGCTCCGTGCCGCGGACCGGGTGTTCCCGTGGCCCTCACGCGCTAACGCGACAGTGCCTGGTTGCTGACCAACCCACAAAGGCAGCGCGTCCGTGAAGGGCATACGATTCACCGGGGGAGTTTCGCCGACGAAACCCTAAGCACTCCCGGGCGCCTAATGCCGCGCCACCCCTCGGGGGCTCGTCGGCTGTAGGCGTCGAGGGGAGCCCACCGGGCACCTTACGCACTGCGGCCCCCTCCCCCGCTGAGTTTCGCCGACGAAACCCAACCTGCCGCAGATCAAGAAGCCCCTCCCCCGTGGTCTGGCCCATCCTGCTCGACTCGCCGTGCTCGGATCATAGATTCGTCGGCCAAACTCATGCAGCCAGGGTGAGCGTCACGACCGATTCTGTTGGCCCCTTATGCGAAGTTCGAGAAGCCGAGGAAGGGCAGTTTGCCGCAGACGTCGTGATCAACACGCTATGGTTCTGCCGATCCGCATCACGCCGAGCTTGGAGCCCGCATGCCACGCGACAGGAAGAACAAGACCCCCTCAGCGCCCCCAGCCCCTCCGCCAGCAGCGGCGTCGTCAGGAGCACCGGTTGCAGGCACTCCTTCCATGGCTCCTCGCGGACAGTTCAACCGCCGACAGGAGGGCCAGCGCTTCCTTACGCCACTGCAGTCGATCGCGCCGAGTCCTCGTAACCTGCGTGAGGAGTGGGAGTACGAGACCGACGAGTTTGAGGAGTTCAAGAACAACGTCGAGAACACTGAGTTGATCCAGGACCCTGCGGTCTGCTCAGTTGATGCCTACACCGCGAAGTACCCGGAGCACGCGAACGCCTTCGGCCCTCCCGTCGAGTGGGTTCTGCTCGCTGGTGAACGTCGCTACAGGGCGCTACTCGGCAAAAAGGACCTCACCGACAGCGTGCCGGTCGTGCTGCGCGACAGGCTCCTGAGCAAGGGAGATTTTGTCCTTCTCAGTGAGAACAACTTCCGCAAGGGGTGGGACCCGATTCAGGAGGCAGTGCTGCTGGATCGGATCAGGAGAGAGGAGGGCCTTACCTACGACGAGATCTTGGAGAGGCTCGGCGGAGAACAGAGCGCTATCAAACGGCGTTCCGACATCTCGAAGCGCATCAAGCTCCTTGAGCTACAGGACGGTCCACTACGGCGCGCGATCCGCGAAGGCAAGGTTGGTTTGGAGCCGGCCTACACGTTGGTCAGCCGATTGAAGGAGCCCGAGCTGGTCGAGCAGGGCTGGGCCGCGATGCAGACCGACGGAGTCACAGCGAAGGTCGCATGCGACACCCTGCTGGGCAAGAACCAAACGCCAGCCCAAGAAGCAGGTACGACCGATTCCAACAAGAGGACTCTGGGCCCGGCCCCGGGACTGCCCGAAGGCGGCTCGGCTTCATCCGCGTCCGCCGAGGGTGCTGGTGCCCCGGAGACAGCTACCGAGCATGAGGATGAGGCCGTACCGGACGGCCGTGAGCAGCAAGCGACCGGGCACGGGGCCACGGCGTCTTCATCGCTTCAGCCTCTCGACCCCGCTGCCTCTGGGGGTGGTTTCGCCGACGAAACCGCCAACACCAGCGAGCTCAAGGTGCCGACCCAGCAGAGCTCCGGCTCCGAGGTCTCGCCTTCTCAGGTCCCTCCCGCATCAGGTGGTACGGGACGGTCTACGGATGATGTTGCTTCGGGCAATGAGCAAGACGTCAACGCACGGCTGCAGGCATGCACGAAGGTGTTGTCATCTGCCTCATGGTCGGCTCCCGATGTTGCTGTGCGGAGGATCGCTATGCACACGCTGTTGGGGGCGCCGCGTCAAGCGTTTGACCTCGCTGTACAGATCGCGGAGCGGGTTGGGCTGACGGACAGCAATCAGTTCAGGTATGTTGCAGCTCTTGAAGCGGCAGACGACGGCGGCGTCCTTACGATGGCGTACGCGGTCGCGCTCGCAACCGATGAGCTGCACTTGCGCAGCGTCGGCAATCACCCTGACGCCCGTGCCGCCGATTACCTGAAGCACCTTCACGACGGTGCTGGTTACGACATCACGGGATATCAGTCAGCCCTCGAGGCAATTTCGTCAGCGAAACTCTGAGCTCTGGAGCCTCCGTGACTCAACCGTCCCGCCCAAAGATCGACCTGCCCCCGCAGCTCCCACTCACTCGACGTCTGTACCCGGACGGCCCGCTCGTTGTGGATTACGCCAACGAGGGAGGTGGAACGAGGAAGACCACTGGCATCGTGAACACCGCGGTCAGCCTGGGCAACCAGGGACTCAAGGTGGGCATCGCCGACTGCGACCAGACCATGGCGGCGTCTACATACCTTGGTTATGGCGTCACCAACAGGAAGTACTACCCCCAACGCACCGAGCTGACCTACTCGCGCCTGGCCCAGATGCCCAACATCTATGGCGTTCTCATGGGCGAGTGCGACCTCAAAGAGGCCATGGTTCCCGCGCGCACCCGAACCGTGTCCGTCACACGGGGGGAGCAGGGGGAGTACCTGGACGACGAGCGCTGGGACTCCGACAAGTGTTTCGAAGCTATCCCGAACGTCAGCTTGATCCTGGGATCTCGTGACATGGCGATCGCCTCCGAAGACATTCGCAACGCCGGCCGTCCTGGCTCACGCTCGAAGGCAGGGCTCCACTGGCTCCGCAAGTCCATTGAGGCATTGCCGCCAGGCACCCTTGATGTCCTCCTCATCGACAGTCGAGGAACCTTCGACACACTCGAGCTCACTGAACTTGGGGCTTCCGACTATGTCGTCGGCTGTGTCAAACCGGACACCAAGGATGACGACACCCTGCACGGACTGAAGGCACTCATCAGTACTGCCCAGGAGCAGTTCGAGTTCTCGGGCGGAGCTGCAGACCTCCGCTACATCCTCTTCAACGGCTACGTGAAGAACCGTGGAAAGTTCTACATGGAAATGTACGACGAGCTCAAAGCGTTCTATGGAGACATGCTCCTGCCGTACGTTTCTGAGAACGTGCAGGTCGCTGAGAGTGTTAAGGCGCAAGAGCCTGTCCTCTACTGGATGCAGGGCCAGGATCCGATGATCGTGGAGCAGTTCAATGCGATCGGCAGGGTCATCGAACGCGATCTGCGTCTCGTCGCCTAAAGGTTTCGTCGACGAAACCCTCCTGAGCCCGCTGGGCCTGGTCCAAGGTTGACTTGGACCAGGCCCAGCGGGCATTCCAGAACTCGGGTGACCTCTATCTGTTCGGTCAAGCACGGCGGCAGGCAGCACTGTCGGTGAAGTGGCCAACCTGGAGAGCCCGATCTATGCGGCAGGGACGGACCTCTGGCCAGCAGATTCACAAATGCACTATGTGCTCGGATGCGCTCTCGCTGTGACGGGAGCTCACGAGGCGCGTGGAAGCGGCGATACGACTGGCCTTCGAGTCCTAGGAGGCCACGCCCGCAGTCTCACCCTCGTAGCGGGACATCCACTCAGTACGGTACCTCCGCAAGCTCTCAGCGCTCATGGGTCGTCCCTTGCGCCCAGTGATGCCATGCTCCTGGAAAAGGACTTTCGACAGAACAGGCATGCTCGGATATTTCCCGGCCTGATCTGTCAGGCCGGCGAACACGGCGTAGATAGCCTCCGCCCGCGTCGCGCCGGTACCAGCGACGATGCCGCTCCTTCGAAGCACCTCCGGCTCAGGCGCTGGCTCCGACTCCGACGCGGGTTCGGGATCAACTCGAGGTTCGCCCTCCGGTTCGGGCTTGGGCAGGACGGAGATGGCACCGTCAACTTCAAGGGCGAGGGACACCGAAGCCGAATCCGCTGCTTCCGCATCCTTGGTCTTGGCCAGGGTCTCGCCTCCAGGCGAAGGCTGCGCAGCTCGATCGGCTAGGAGGACTGAGGTCGGAGCTACTTCAGCGATATCCGTTGTGTGCCTAGCAGCCTGCGCTTCTGAGGGCCTCGCAGTGACGCGGCGCTCAGGCGAAGCCATGGCAGGCGCCCGGCTGGGTGGTTGTGGAACCTGACGAGAGAGCTGCGGCGCGGACGGAGGCGAAGCATCCGGCTTCAGTGACGTCCCGCTGGAGGGCAGCGGGACGCCTAGGGTCGCCAGACGGAGAAGCAGGCGTGCTTCAGCCGAGGCCTTGAAACGCCACCAAACACCGTGACGCTGTTTGAGTCTTGCAATGTAGAGGAGCCGGTCTTGTTCCGCCTGCAGGGCTGTCTGGTACGAACGGCGGTTCCACAGCTGCATGCTGCGCCAGAGCTTGAAGGTGGGGACGGGGGAGAGGAGCCATCGGGACAGGCGGACGCTCTCGATGTGCCGGGCGTCGGTGAGGTCGGCCAGCCTGCCAACGGCATGGCGGGCTGCTTCTACCGTGACGGTGAAGATCACAGGCAGGGCGGCATGCATAGCTGCCCCCAACGGGTCCGGCCAGAGGACTGCTGCGTTGAAGGCGATGGTCGCGCCGGTCAGAAGCCACGCGGTATGGCGCAGCAGAGGGAAGGGACAGCGGAGCCAGGTGAGGAGAACGTCGAGGGCGAGGACGACCAGGATGCCGCAGTCAATCCCGATCGGGAAGACGACTGAGAACGCGCCGAAGCCCTTGGACGCCGCGAGATCGCGTACCGCCACGTAGGACCCGGTGAAGGCTACGCCGGCGACAAGCAGTGCACCCACGATCACGACTGCGATGAGCACGCGCTGGAGGGGAGTCGGTGATATCTGCTGGTGCACAGGTAGGTGCCCCCCTTGCGATGAGGTCGGCCCGGGCCGAAACGCAGCTGAAGGGGTGCTCCAATGCCGAGTTCTCGGGCCTCCGTGACGTACGGCAGCGGTGATCGTTGTCCGAAGTCTAGGCCGACCCCGAGCGGGAATGGGGGCGCTGGCCGAGGGTCACCCATCGCAAAGCACTCGGTTCGTCGGGCCAGGTGGCGAGGTCCGATAGCGCCGACGGTGGGACTACAGGGTCAGGGGGCCGCCTGACCTGCATGGATTGCGGCCCGCAATCACTTATCTGCTCATCTGCGGCGTGTCGAGCGCGGTGTGTTTGACCACGGCACTGGGACTGGAGTTAAGTGTTGTCGCACCTCCAGTGGTCGAGCCTCTTCCACCCGAGGTCGGTGCCCGTTTGAGCGGGCGCACTCAGAGTTCCCGGAGGCTTTCTGGGGACGGGATCGGTTTCAAGCACCAGGGACAGTTGATGATCGATGTGGCGGCGCTACGGCAGCCCCGGTCGCAGCACTGGGTCGCCGCGCAGTCAGGCGTTAGTCGGCAGACCCTTCGGAATCTTTCCCGGATCGCCTTGATGCCGCCAGCACGACAGCTGACTGGAGCAGACCTTGTGGTAGCCCGATGCGCCCATGCTCTCGGTGCCACGCGCTCAACCAATCGCAAGGAACAGACCGGGGAGTGGACCGCGGCAGCACAGGAGCGGGACCGAAAGGTGATCAAGACGGTACGTGGCCTTCTGAGCTCTGGCGAGTTCGATGCCAGGACTACCGTCGTCGTCTACCCCCATAGATACGAAGTCACGACAGCGGCGCTTGAGGCGGTTTCCGAGTGGATGCACACAGGCGAGGCTGCCGAGCATCTGGTGCTGCTGCCGTTGGGGAGGTGGGCCTTGGCGGTTCCGGGTAGCGCAGACGAGGCCGCGAACGAGGGGGTACTCGTGGCATAAGAAAAGGCACCCTCAGCTGCGGGAAACAGTGAGGGTGCCTACGCAGGCTGGGCCTCCGCTTGGTGCCATGAGGTTACCAGCCAGATCACGGACTGACCGGTTCGCCAGGTCGACTATCCGTCCTTCTCTCTATCGTCGAACATTCAAGAGCTGGTGATCATGATGGCAACCCACCTCGTCCCATGGCAACGCAGGCCGGGCGGTAGCCCCCTCGAATTCTCGGGCACGGCAGGACCCTCACTTCCATGAGAGCTGCCACCTCCATCGAGGTCGCGCACTGGTGTGCGCGCCAAGGATGGCCTGTTCATCCGCTGCAACCCAAGGGCAAGATCCCGATGCCGGGGTGCTCCCGCTGTCGCAGCGCGCACTCCGATTACGTGCCACACGCGGCAGGGGATTGTGGCTGCCTGAGTCGGGGACTTTGGTGCCACGGTTTTCACGCTGCGACGCGCGAGCCCACTCTGATCGACCGGTGGTGGGGCGGCAACCCCCAGATGGGCGTAGGAATCTCCACCGGGCCGGCTGGGCTCCTGGTGGTTGATCTCGACTGCCACGCGGACACACCCCCTTCGGACCTCTCGGGTGTCCTGCCTGCGTTCTCCGTGCCCGAGGAACTGCTTCAGGCGGTTCGCAACGGTCTCGACGCCTTCCACGTCTTGAGTCAGGCCCTCGACGGCGAGGACTTCACCAACGGAGAGCGCACGCTGGCCGTGCGCACGCCGAGCGGTGGGATGCACCTGTACTTCCGCACACCGCGGCAGACCATCTGGCGGTGCTCCACAGGAGGCAACCTCAAGGGGGTGGCGCTGGGCTGGCAAATGGACGTACGCGCCCACGGCGGTTACATCATCGCGCCGGGAACCCGGGTCGAGACCGGAAGCTACGAACCGGTGGGGTCCTGCCGGCGGCCTGCTCTGCTGCCCGGATGGCTCGCGGGCGCGCTCGAGCGAACAGGACACCTCCTCACGGCCAAGCCTCCGGCTCAAAGACGCCCTCAGGTTCCCAACCGGGCCCGTATGGCCACGACTTCCCCAGCGACAACTTCCGCCTGGGCGGCGCAGGTTACATCGACTGCCTTGAGCAACGTGGCAGACTGCGCATCACTCAGTGAGGGCAGCGGCTGGCACGCCAAGCTGAACCGGGCCGCCTACACCCTCGGCGGGCTGGTAGCTGCGGGGTTCATTGCCAGCCAGACCGACGCCGAGACCGCCCTCTTGGAGGCCGCCCTCCACGCCCGTCCAGAGCGCAGGCGGCAGGCACTTAGCATCATCCAATCCGGACTGGTCGCGGGACAGCGCCAGCCCCTCACTCCGAAAGACCGCTGATGAGCACCACGAGCAGTTCTGTGCCGACGAGCCGGGTTCCGGAGTCCTACAGTGCGTCAGCTTCGGCTCAGGCTCTCATCGGAGCCGATCATTCGGCTAAGCCAGCTCCTGTTGAGGTTCTCCTGCCGTCCTCCTTGACCGATTGGGGCATGGCCAACCTCTTCTTGAGAGTGTTCGGTGACGAGTACCGATTTGTTCCGGAGCACGGCTGGTACAAGTGGGCTGGGCACAGATGGCAGCTTGACGCGAAATCGAAAGCTATCCAGAACTCGGTGTTCCAGCTTGCTGAGCGAATGCCCTGCCCGGATCCTCGGGAGAACTCCTCGGTCAGGTTCGCGGACAGAGAGCTCGAGCGACACCGCAAGAAATCACTCAGCATCGCCGGAGCTCGGGCGCTCATCGCGACGGCAGAGAGTCTGCCGGATCTCATGCTGGACTCCGACGAACTCGATGCCGACCCCTATGCCTTGTGTACTCCTGCGGGCATCGCAAACTTGCGGACGGGTGGGTTCATCGAACCCAGCCGCGATCAGGCGCACACCCGCTCCACCACGGTGGGGCCTCGGCGAATGCCAACGCCGATCTGGGACAAGTTCTTGGTCGACACCTTCGGGGATGATCCCGAGGGTACCCAGATGATCGCCTACCTCCAGCGGCTATGTGGGTACAGCATCTCCGGTGACGTCGATGCACAGATCATGCCCTTCTTGTTCGGAGAGGGACAGAACGGCAAGTCGGTACTGGTTGCCGTCTTGCTGGCGATCTTGGGGGACTATGCGGATACGGCTCCGCCGAACTTCCTCATGGCTCCGCTGTATCCGGACCACCCCACAGAAATGGCTGATCTTCAAGGCCGCCGGCTGGTGTTCTGCAGTGAGATCGATCCAGGGGCAAAGTTCGACGAGGCCAAGCTGAAGCTGCTCACGGGTGGGGATCAGATCAAAGCCCGGAGGATGCGGCAGAACTTCTTCACCTTCCAACCGACCCACAAGCTCTGGTTGATCGGAAATCACCGGCCCACGGTGGAGACCGGCGGCTTCTCCTTCTGGCGCCGCATGAGGATCATCCTGTTCGCGCGGACGGTTCGGGACCAGGACGTCGTGGAAAACCTCGCTGCCAAGATGATCTCCAAGGAAGGGCCTGGCATTCTCCAGTGGCTAGTCGACGGTGCCGTCGCCTACTTCGACGGTGAAGACCGCAAGCTCGCAGGCCCTGACTCCGTTCGGCTGGCGACGCAGGACTACCAAGAGAGCGAGGACAGCGTTGGTCAGTTCGTACGCGAATGCTGTGTGGTGGGCCCGCACAGTACCTACCGCGCCGAGCAGGCACAGCTGCGGCGGGCCTACGAGGTCTGGTGCACCACCGCAGGCATGCGGCCCGTTCCGGTTCGTGAGTTCGGCAACGCCGTCAGGCGCCTGGCCAAGATGAAGAGCGCGAAGGACATGGTGAAAAGCAACGGCCGACGGCACTACGTGGGTATTGGTCTCATCGAGGAGACCCAAAGCGAGTCCGAGACGGCAGGGGCACAGTGATGAGCCAGGGACAGAAGTCCTTCTGCGCTTCGCAACTAAAGATTGCCTGGTCAGAGGCCCTATGGCCACCCGATCAGGGACACTCAGGGACACGCTTCCCCTATATGTCTTCTTTCTTGAACGTCTTCTTGTTCTCCCGACAAACTAGAGAATCTGTCCCTAAGAGTCCCTGTGAGTCCCTCCATGCCTGCTGATATGCCCTCTGACCTGGTGTTTTCTGAGCAGGGACAGAGTCTTGGGTCCAGGGGCAGAGAGTGTCCCTATCCACTGCCTGTTCCCAAGCCCCGCCATCACGCCGCGACCGAGGAAGGGGTCTCGTCGATGTCCGACAGCTTCGCGCAAAGGATCACAGATGAGGTGGAGCTCGTCTGGGTTGAGGGGGAGGAAGCCGTCATGGCTACCTACGACTACGTCCGCCAGGACGTGGTGAAGACCCCCAAGAAGCGCGGTGTGCCGCGGATTACCTGGGATGCGCGCATCGTCGGATACGCCAACCTGAGCCCGGACGCGGAGCCCCCTGCTCATCTGGGCTCTGGCCGGTGGGAACGTCGGGTCTTCTATGTCACCCCGAGAGACCGGAGTGAGAGCGAGGCGGACGGGGGAGAGCGGGTGCTGTTCCAGGAGTCGACGCCGACGGAGGCGGTCGACCCGCGGACCGTGAAGCCGCGGGTGGTAGGGACTCTGACCGACCGGGCTCGGGGAAAGCCCGGAGGTGAGGAGGCGCCCGCCCACGTCGACGCTGCGGAGACAAGGCAGTCGCCGGAGGAGAAGGGAATGCTCTTCTGATTGGAGGCTGTACCGCTCGATGGCGCCGCGCTCAGAAGACTGGAAACTCTGTCCCTGTCTGTCCCTGCCAGGGTTGGTGCTGGTCTTTGCGGTCCTCTGAACTGGTATTTCTCGGAACTGGGTGGTCAGGGACAGAGTCCCTGACCACCCAGTGCAGTGCTTCGCTGGCCCCCTGGGAGGGGGCGTTTAGATGCTGCCTTCAGGGTTGAGTTGCCAGCGCATCACAGCGACGACCCTTCCCAGAATCGTTGCGCGGTCGGCTCGGATGGGGGCGAAGGCATTGTTCTCCGGCATCAGCCAGCTGCTGCTGCCGTCTAGTTTGAGGCGTTTTACGGTTGCCTCGCTGTCGATCATTGCTGCGACGATCTCGCCGTTCTCCGCAGTGGGCTGGGCCCTGACGACGACCTGGTCCCCACTCGTGATGTGAGCCCCGATCATGGAGTCCCCGATGACGGTGAGGGCGAAGAGGTGACCGTGTCCGACAAGCTGGCGGGGCAGTGGCAGGCAGTCGTCCACGTGCTGGTCTGCGGTGATCGGAATGCCGGCGGCGATACGGCCAAGGAGGGGAACCTCAGTCACGGCCGCAGCACGTGCGGCCTCTGCTACTCGGGCGGCGAGCTGGCTGTCGCTGGGATCGGGCGCAGGTGCCAGCACAGGGGCGTAGCAGCGTGATCGGTGCGGATCGCGCCGCAGAAGGCCTTTCTTCTCCAGCGCTATGAGCTGGTGGGAAACTGACGAGGTGCTTGAGAGGCCGGTGGCCTGGGCGATCTCTCTCATGGAGGGTGGATAGCCCCGCTGTTGGACCGAGTCGGTGATGCAGTCGAGGATGTTGTGCTGTCGCTCGGTGAGGCCGTCTGTCCCCGTGCGGATGCCGGCGGGGCGTCCGATGTTCCTGTGATTGTTGATGGCCCCCATGCGGTCCCCCTCGTTCAGGTTCTTTGGGGCACGGTATCCCGTCTGACGGCCATCTCGCACTGGTATTCGATCAGTGGTTTGGTCTGTTCTCCGAGGTCAGGAGGCTAGAACCGCCGGATCACCGACGGTCTCGGGGATGGTCAGGACGAACCAGACGCCGTTCTCGGGGTCGGCCCCCCAGGCCGCCGCCAGGGCGGCGACGAGGATCAGACCTCGGCCCGATTCACTAGTGGGCTGCGGGCGTTGCCTGCGCTGTTGGGATGGAAGAGCCTTTCTCTGACCGGTGATGCAGAACCGCACAGCGCCTGCGCTGGTGGCCAGGGTGAGGGTGAGAGTCGGCGCTTCGCCGTGTATGACGGCGTTGGTCGCGACCTCGCTGATGAGTAACTTGGCGTCGCTCTCCAGGGCGGCGTAAGCGGGGTCCGAGACATAATGCTTGAGGAGTTCTGCTCCCTTGTAACGCAGTTCGCTGATCTGAGAGATCTCAGCAGGGTGGGAGACGGAGCTTCGCCGCGTCCACCGGGAGCTTGAGTCGAGGGCGCCAGTTTGCAGAACATGGCTGCTGTTCTGGCGCGAGAGCCTGGGCATGGGTTGTCCTCACTGCCGAGGAGTACGTTCGGATGTCCGGGCCGGATCACGGAGGGCCAAAGTGGCAGCCGTATCGGGGCTCGAGGTCCCTCCTACTCCGGCGCTGGACCCGGTCGGGCCGGGCGGCAGGAGGTGCCTCCATCGGCATGTCCTGGCGGGGCTGGCTGGCCCCCGGCCTGCAGCTTTACGATCGGCCTTGTTGGCTGAGCAGGGCGATGCGTCCCTCGGAGGTCAGCGCGGCGTCTTCGCCCTTGGGCAGGGCAATCCATCCGTCGGTGGCCAAGCGCTCCAGCGCTGCAGTTGCGCCGCCCGTTCCCGAAGCCGGCTCAGTCGAAGTGAGGCTATGACCTTCTGCGGTCGCTGTGACGGCTCCGTCGTGGACCAGGACCAAGAGCCGCTGTTGGAAGGGGGTCAGCCGCCTGGCGAGTTGGGCGGTGGCGTGGGCGTGCTGTTGGACCTCGTGCATGTGCTGATCGAACGGTTCGAAGTGAGCGCTGAGCTCCCAGGTTCTGTCGTTGCGCCACTTCCCACAGGAGCAGGTGGCCGTCACCTGTTGCGTGGGGGAACCCAGAAGGCTGAAGGACAGCCCGGCTGGCGTGGCTTGGAGTTGGTGGGCGGTGACGTCGACCAAGGGGTCATCGAAGTAGTTGGACATGACCTTCGGTGGGTTTAGGTGGTGTGGTCAGGCAGGAAGAACCTGAGCGGTTCGCGACCCGACGGTCGCCGTATGGGGAGCGCGCGGAGGCAACTGTCCGCATCCCGGGCCTTGAGGTCCGGCAGAGAGGCTTCCGTCTCGCGGCGTCCCATTCAATGGCTGAGGGTTGGCATCCTGAGGGCCTGACCCCCTGGTGGAAGGAGTTGCGGCCGACCCGTGGAGGGGTTCGGGCGAGAGTCCCGAGGCGTGCCGTTTGGACTGGCTTCGGATACGCGCGATTCGCTGGACATGGCTGGCGTGCTGATTGGCGAGGAGAGCCAGAAGGAGCGGTGCCTCGATGACCGCCCGCCGGCTGCGGGGGCGCTTCACCGCGGTGAAGAGGTGTTCAGTGTCAGGGGGTTCCGCCACTAGGAGGCCCCATCCGCTGGGCACATCCTCCACCACCGCGATGCTCGGGCTGGCAGCGACGATCCAGCAACGGGTGGCGTACGACACCCAGTTCTCGGGCGTTGGTGTCCGCTGGTGTGCCAGCCAGTCCGCCCGGTCAGCAGCGAGTAGGAAGACGTCGACCGTGGCGGCTGCGTCGCTGCGGGACGATGCGCTGAAGTACACCGCATCCACGGCGGGCCCATGTCCACCGGGCGGCGCCACCTGGGTGAAGTAGAAGCCAGTCGCCGCTGCAGTGCGCTCGGAGCGGAGATGGTCCTCGAGCTGTAGGGATAGGGCTTCGCGGTTCATGAGATGTGCGGGCCGCGCGGCCCACTCCTTTCGTGCGATTGACGAGGTTCTGGGCGACCGTCAGTCGGCCCCACGAGGGAATTACGGCGTGTGCGTGTGGGCGGGCGGATGTTTATGCGGCCGCCGCCGCGTGGGAAAGCGTCCCCGGATGGGTAGTTGTGCTGGTGGCCTGCAGTGGGGTTCCCAGGGGGTGGAGATTCCAGCCGCGAGCGATAGCTTGGGCCCGTGTGCCGGCGCCAGCGCGCCGTACAGGAGGCGGGCCGCGGGCTTCACGGTGACGGTTGCCAGGTGTATCCGGTGGGCGATTCTCTCGTCGCTCCACCCGTGGGCGATCCCGATGAGGACCTGGTGGTGCCGTGCAGGCAGCTCCGGGGCGTTGATGTGGTCGGCGGCCCGCGGGGTGAGTAACCGGCTGTGCGGTCAGTGCTCTGTGCCGGGCGGAGCCAGGAGATCCAGAACCGCTGGCAGGAGCGTGCTGGGGGCGGCGGCGAGGAGAGCCCCCGATGGGGCGAGGATCGTGTGGTGGACGTATGCGTGGCCTGTCTGGTCGGTGGTATGGCCGTGCACGATAACGAAGGGACCACGGGACTCGATCGCGCCCGCTTGGTAGGTGTGGAGCGGGCTGGGGCTGGTGGCGATGGTGTCCACTAGCAGCTCGGGTGCGTGCGGGGTCAAGGTGCCCGTGACGTGCAGCGGCCGGTTTTGAGTGAGCAGCCCTCTGTTGATGCCTGCTCGCGTGCTGTGGCAACGCAGCCTGATCTCGGGCTCCCCTTTCCGGTCGGCGGTGAAAGGGCCGAGGATGAGCCCGAAGGCCGTAACCATCCCGTCGAATACCGAATCGTTGGCCACCACCCCTGCCAGGGTGACCTGCCGTGGGGCTGACCACAGGGGGTGGCAGGTGGCGGAGCCGCACTCCGAGCAAGGAGTCCGCGGGGCTGTGAGCATCAGGTTGTTCTCCTCCCGGCTGAGGCCCCTGTTCGGGCGCCAGCCGTAGTCGTCCCACCGGGCGCGGCCGGTGGATGGTGGTCTCAAATTCAGTCCTGCGGATCGATGCCGGCGAACGTGCGGTGGTACCGGTAGCAGGACAGGTCGGCGGCCATGACCAGCCGTGCGTACTCGGCGAGTTCCTCCCCGCGGGCGGTGCAGCCGCGGAGTGTGAAGGTCGCGGCGAGTGCACCGGTCCTGAACACCGCGAGAGCCTGCGGGTCCTCGGCCGCGAACGCACGATCGATGGCCCGGCTGATGCGCCAATGGCCGGTGAGGTCCCTGGCCAGATCAGTGATCCAGGTGGGCAGCAGTCGCACTATCAGTGCCGTCACGGCTCACCCACCGTCTGTGCTGTTCGTCCAACGATGTCCAGTCCGGCACTCGAGAACGTGGTTGCTCAGCAACTGTCCCGGGCCGCGGTCGTCCCAGGCGTGGGTGCCCTTCACCGCGGGCCCACCGCAGCGCCAGCACTCCCAGGTCGCCAGTTCCCACGGCTTCATCGACCGAGGCAACGTCGACCGTGACGCCGGCGCCGACGCTGGCGCGGCGTCTGCAGCCGCCAGATCCGCGAGAAGTGCGGGGTGAGTGACTGGCACGGGCGTCCCCGGGCGGTCCGTGGTGGGTTGCGTGATCCAGTCATCGAGTCGGAACGCCCACCCTTCGAAGCGCTTCTTCAGCGGTCGAGTGCGTGGAAAGGCTCGCAAGACGCACCACACTCCGACGCTGACCACGACTGCGGACGCCCCGGTCAGGGCCCACGGCAGGCCCAACGACTGCGCACTGACGAGGCTGTACAGCAGCCCCAGCACGCATCCGGTCACCACGTCGGCGTAGAACACGACGGCGCCCACCGCGAAGGCGGCCGCGCTCCTGATCTGCGATAACAGCACTAGGTCTCCCGTTCAGGACAGCGTTAGGCCGGTACGCCCGCTGGCGCCGACCGTATGGATGGCGGTGAACCCCTCACCGGCGAGCTGGGGCAGCGACAGTGCGGTCTGCTCGGACTGCCACGCGACGATCTCGTCCGGGACCTTCCGGTTCGCCGGCCGCCGGCCATTGCGCAGCAGGCAGACATCGAGCCCGGTGACGAACACGACCGCGACCACCGGCCTGCCCCATCGATGGGCCCGCGCTACCAGTCGGTTACGGACCGCGGGCTCCACATTGGTGGAGTCCAGGACCGTGTTCAGGGCCCGCTCCAGCCGAGATTCCACCAGCAGATCCTGGATCTGCACGGCCTGCGGTGTAACGGCCTGCTCGCCCGAGTCTCCGGCCAGGCGCCCGCGGAGGTCATCCAGGCTCACCACCCAATCAGTGGGAAAGGCGCTGGCGAGACGGGACTTGCCCGCGGCTGCGGGACCGACGAAGACCGCGAGGGCCCCCGGTTCAAAGAGGCGCAGAGCCTCGGCGCGCTCGTGCGCATCGGCGTCGCGGGCCGCGTCGCACGCGACGCGGTAGGAGCGCTGGCCTGCCGGGCAACCGGGCGCTTGGCAGGACCAGCCGTACGTCTCGTCGCCGGGGTGACCTGCGGTTAACCCGGCGGGGTCGGAGAACGGATAGGTGAGATGCGGCTGTAGAGCAGAGCTGGTCATAAATCCTCTCCAGGTCGGATGAGCGAAGGCCGGGACCCACAGTGGGGCGTGGGCCTGGCAGGCGCCGGGGCACGTCGCGGCGCCAGAAGTGGCACTGGTCGCGGCTGTGCCGTGCACACCAGCCCAAGACCGTGCGGTCCAGCGGAGCAGTTTGGCCGCGTTGCAGACAGGTGCAGGGCTGCTGGCGGGCGTTCCGCTACTGCCAGCAGGTAAGGCTCGATGTGCACAGTCAGTGCTGGGAGGCGCAGGGTTGGGTGAGCGGGATTCCCACGTGGAAGCGGTGCAGTTGGTGCACCTGAGGGGCGGCATGGAGCGGGACGCCGCCTCGCAGCCAGCGGTTGCGGCGCGACTGGGCCAGTGTGAGGGCCTTCCGGGTGGCTTCGCTCTGACTCGCGGCGCGTATGCGGTAGGCGAGCAGCTGGGGCTGTGGAGTTTCGGTGCGGAAGAGAGCGACCCACATCGGCATGGTGACTTCCTTCAGGGTGGGGTGGGGCGGCTTCAGGCTTTGTGGCCTGGCCGGTGCTAGGGGCGTTGGACGTGCGGCCGTCGGTAGATTTCGTCGAGCGCAGCGGTGACTCGCTCCTGGATGACCTCGGGTGAGTCCGTACGGGGCACGCTGCGGAATGCGGGACTGGGAAGGTCCTGTTCGCGGCGTAGGTCCTGCATGCGCTGCGTGAGGTCGGCGCTGTCCCGGGCGCCTGTAAGACTCAGGCCGCGTGGGACGGAGTCTTTGAGTAGCCGCTCGTGCTCGTCGGGTGTGAGCCCGGCCATCGTCGGGCGTGCAACCAGGGAGTGGCTGTCGAAAGCGCGTACGGGAGCGGGTGTGCGGTGAGTGTCCATGCGGCTGCTCCAGTGGGGGCCGTGGGCGGTTCGCTCGGTGAAGATGGCGGGAACGGGCAGTGCGAGAAGACTCGGCGGGGTCCCGGCCACCGATGAGGGCAGACGGGACAACACCGGGAGACCTCGGTCTGGAGGTTCAGCAGAAGGTCAGAAGGCGCCCGGGCTGGTGTAGCGGCGCGGTGCGCAGCGCATCAGGTGGGATGCGCACCGGGTGCGGTGACTCGAGGTGGTGGTCACTGAAGGACCGCCGCGGATCGGCCAGCGGCGTCTGCGGGATCGGCGAGGACGATGGGGCACAGCCGCTTGCCTCGGTACATTGCTGCGTCGGCGGCGACCATGAGTACGCCGAAGTCCTCGGTGGCGACGAGATCAGGGGCGGCGACGCCGATGGTCGCGCCCATCAGGTCCACGGCCGCGCCACGGAAGGTGAAGGGGTGGGCAAGTACAGCGGATAGCTCCTGGAGACGGGCCGTGCGCTGGGGGGCGGGCAGGACGGTGGCCACGGCGAACTCGTCACCGCCGAGCCGGGCGACGCACCCGTTCGGCCCGGCCCAGGCGCGCATTCGCTGGGCGGCTTCGAGGATCGCGCGGTCGCCTGCGGGATGGCCCAGGGTATCGTTGATGATCTTGAGGCGGTCGAGGTCGACGAAGAGGAACACCGCGTGCCTGCCGTGCCGAGTCAGGAACCCGGGGGCGGTGCGGTCGAAGCCACGGCGCTGGGGCAGGCCGGTGAGGTCATCGAGATGTGCCTTGTCGATCTCGCGGCGCAGGTGCCGGGCGTGCAGCGTCCAGGCGGCTGCTACAGCCAGGAGCAGGGGAAGGAGCGGTAAGAGGGACGAGCCGTTGAGCATGGCGAGGAACTGCCTTTCGGTCTCGGTCGGGCTACGAGGCGAAGGAGGTCAGGGGCGTGAGCTGGGCGGCGGCGCGGTGAGCACTTGGAGCAGGGACGCCACTCGTTCCGCAGGCGGTGCGGTGGGCATCGCGTAGAGGCGGGCGCGCCGGAACGCGCCCGGAGCGAGGCCTTGTTCGCTTGGTGCGGGGTGGGCCCGGGGGGGTGGGAGCGGAGGTCGGTTTCGGACGAGTGCCGGGCACGGTCTTCCTCTCCTTGCAGCGGTCAGTCGGTCGCCTGGATCAGGGATAGGTGGAGGTCGTGGCCGGCGGCGAGGACCGTGGCCGCATCCCAGCCGGGCAGATGCCGGTATTCCTGGTCGAGGAGTTGCAGCACTTCGGCATCGGCGAGTTGCTGGCTGATGAGGCTGGCGGCACGGAGCACGTGCAGATGCCGGTCCGGATCGTTGACGGCCGGGAGGTTCGCGGACAGGGCGCGAGAGTAGGCGTGGTGTCCCTGGCCGATCAGGTCCTGGGCGTCCTGGCAGCTGATGGCCAGTTCCGCCCCAAGGACCGCGCTGATCTGGTCCGCGGTCTGCTGCAGTGCCATCAGGTGTGCGGCACGCAAGGCGCCGCATGTTGCGATCTCGATGTCCTCGGCCATCGAGGCGGAGGACATCGGTGGGCCGGTGGCGGGTTTTGCGGCGGCGCCGTCCTGCTGCCCGGAGGGCACCACGAGCTGGCCTGCCGTGGAGCCGACCGGGGAATGGGCCGCGCTCTCTGCGGCTTGGTCGGTGACGCCCACGTCCGCAGCGATGGTCCTGCGGGGGCGTAGACGGGCGCGAAGTCTGGCGAACACAGAGCCTCCCGGGCCAGGGTTAGACGAGCGGAATGTGCCGGGCACGCCGGGCCCCGGCAGTCCGGCAGGTACGGCTGAGGCCGACCCCGGGGCGGGGGTCGGCCTCAACCGCGCCGGAGGGGTGCTGCTAGGCCTCGCCCCTGTCGATGGCGGCGGTGAGTGCGTCGAGGGTGGGGTATTGCCGCTGCACGAGCCGGCGCCGCGTTGGCATGTGGACGCCGGAGGTCCGGCCCTGGCGCATCAGGTCGGCGATCAGGTCATGGAGCGGGCGCGATACGTGGGCGGCCTCGTCGAAGACGATGACGGTCGGCGGCTCCTCGACCGGCGCTGTGTCACGGCGCGCAATCTGCTGGGGTGCCACAGCGACGGCCTTCTCCAGGGCAGTGGCCGAAGTGATGTCGGGGCGAGTCATGGTTTCTCCCTCAGGCGGCGGACGCGTCGGTGGTCTGGGGTGTGGGGAGCGGCTCATTCGCTGGTGCAGGCACTTCCTGAGCGCCGATGGTGTCGGAGGGCACTTCGGTTTCGCCCGGTGAGGAATCGACTGCGGCTGCTGCGCGAATCTCGTCCTGTACGCCCGGGACAGTGGCGGGATCCGTGGTGGTGCCCGCGTCCGACGGGCTGGTGGATGCCTGCTCGATCAGGCGGACGAGCCCGGCCATGGTGTGCACCTCGGTCGGCTCGTCCGTGCCCGGGCAGGCCAGCAGGTAGGCGTGGCGGACGTAGTGGTGCTCGGAGACCGGCACCGGGCGGTAGGTGAGGGTGGTGCCGCCGGGCAGTTCGGCGGTGGCCGTCCCGTCAGCATGCCCTTGCCACAGCTGCTCGTTGGTGAGCAACTTCTTACCGGAGTCGAGACTCGTGGCGTGCAGAGCTGCGTCCCGACGGGCCGCGTGGATGGCGGCCGACCGGAGGCGGGCCAGCATCTGCGTGTCGGAGGTGGGGAGCGCCGCACCCCGGTTGGAGGTGTGACTGGCCCGGTAGAGCTCGCTCCTGCGGGCTTCGACCAGGCTCTCGACCACCCCGTAGGTGGTGATGGCGGCACCCAGTCCGGCAGCGAGCGCGAGGGGGGAGCGGCCGGAGCGGTCATGGATGACGCGGAAGGTGGCGGCGCCGCCGAGGACGGCGCTGACGACGGGGATCCCATCGAGGACGCTGCCGGCGGTGGCGGCGCCCAGGGCGCGCAGCTCGTCGCGGCCACTGCGGGCGGGGTCGGTCTTGTTCATGGGGGCGGGCCTCCTCTGTGCGGATGAGCGGGGGTGGTCTGGCGAGGGGTTGGCCTAGTGGACGCTCGACTCGATGCCCATGGCATCGGCGTGGCCCTTGAGGAAGGAGTCGAGCTCGTCGGGGGCGTCGTCGCGCAGCTCGTGAAGTTCGGCGGCGACGGCTTCGGCGCTGCTGGGGTCGAGGCGCAGGGCGAGTTCCAACAGACGCAGAACGGCGCAGCTGAGGAACGTGGCAGAGGAGTAGGCGAGCAGGTCCTCGACGGCCTTGGGCTCACTGCTGCGGGCGGCGATCACCTCGGCCTTGCGATGCAAGGCGGAGCTTCCCAGCGCCAGGACCAGGCGGCGAAGCTCCGCGGTCTCCGGTTCGGCTGCGCAGGCGCTGCACAGGTCTTCCATGAAGCCATTGGGAACCCAGACGCAGCCGCCGGGGCAGGGCGAGTTGTCGGTGCACCCGCAGCGAGAGCACACCGCCTCAAGGCTGTCAGAGGCCGGTTCGGGGCCGAAGTCGGTAGTGGTCACAGGGCGTCCTGTTCGGTCTGTCGGGAGGAGGGGGCAGCGCGTCATGCACGCGTCGGGGCGATGAAGCGGCGGGTGAGGACCATGAACCCGAAGGCCAGGGCTATCCCCGTCAGGTGGGCTCCGGCACGGATGACCCCGCCGGTGAGGTCGGTCTGCTGGGTCACCAGGACCCCAGCGACGTAGCACGCGGCCCAGATGGCCAGCATCGCGAGCAGCAGGAGGACCAGGCGCGCGCCGAGCGGGAGCCAATCCGGGCCGGCAGCCGGGGCGAGCTGTTTGGACACATGGGCAAGGTGAGCGATGAGGGCCTGTTCGCGGCTACCAGCCGGGTGATCGGGCATCCGGTCACAGGAGCAGTTGGCACGCCATCGGGCCTCCCCGGCGATACGGGAGGCGTCCTCGTCGATGACGTAGGTCGGCAGGTGGCGGCCGTCATCGATCAGGAACCGGTCGAATCGCCTGGCCTTGATGCTCAAGGGCATATTCCTCTCGGCGGGCTGGACAGTCTGGCGGGCCACATGGGGCCGACCGTCGCTGAGCGCAGGTCAGGACCACATCAGCGGGAAGCGGCGCCGCAGGAGACGGATGAGGCCGATGCCCATGGCCAGACCGGTGAAACTGGCCCCGCCGAGTACGAGGCTGGCGGCCGCAGCGGTGAGATCGCCACTGTCGAGGAGAAGTAGGCCTCCGGCGAAGCAGACCGCCCAGGCGGCCAGCACGGTGAGGGCCAGCCGGAGGCGCCGCGATCCTGGCGAGCGATCCCCGCTTCCCGTGGGGCTCGCGCCGCTCGAAGACGCTCGTTGGGACGACGCCGGCTCCGGGGCCTGGGCCCCCCTGTCCGAGGTGGGGCTCGGAGCCTCGTCTGCGGGAGCATGTACAGGGGCGGCCGGACTCCCGCTACCAGGTGCGGCAGCCTCGCCGACGGGCTCCGAGGGCAGGGCGGGAAGAGGGGCCGGGGCAGGGTCGCTGGTGGTCACCGGTGACGGCGCGTACAGGGCGGTCAGCACCGCCTCGAGCAGCTGGTAGACGTCCTTGTACTCGACCGGCTGCGACAGGTCGCCGTGGGTGGCAGCCATGCGGGCAACGACGAATCGGAACCCGTAGGGGGGACCGTCGGAGCCTTCCGGCTCGGAGTCGTAGCTGAACACGGCGGTGATGTCGAAGCCGCGACCGTCACGTTCGACGGAAGCATCGATCACCAAGCGCAGCTCGTCGAGGTCCTCGGCAGCGCCCCGCACGGCCTTCTGCACCAGGCCGGGCAGGCGCGACAGGTCGCTGTAGAACAGACCAGCCTCGCCCACCACATAGGGTCGGGTTTGCCCGCCCTCGAAGGTGAAGGTGACCGTCGCTTCACCATTGGGGACCTCCTCCCGACGCAGGCCGGGGGTCGCGAAGCGGTGATGGCTGTAGGCCATCCACAGAGGCAGGGCTTGCGTCGGGCTCACCTCTACGTTGCGGGCGCAGCGGCAGCAGGCCGGGTCCTGGCCCTGGTCGATCAGAACCGAGGGGAAGCTCTCACCGCAGACCACGCACAAGAAGCCGTGGAGGTCGCGCTGCCAGCGAGGGATCGGGGTGGAGCCCAGGACCAGGTTGTCCCAGGATCCGACGGGCGCGAGCGTGCCGGCCTCGGCCGCGCGGCGTTTGCTGGCGTAGGAGGAGTAGATGGACGCTGCGCGGTTGCGCCCGTGGAGGGCTATAAGGGCATCGGCCCACGCCAGCTGCAGGTCCTTGTCCCGCTTCGACATGTCGGGCCGCCCGTTGTATTCCACAAGCACACCCAGGCCGCGGTCGTCCGCGAAGAGGCGATCCATCTGTTGGAGCACCCTGCCCCGGATACCGGGGCCGCGGGAGGTGGTGGCAAGCATGGTGACGTCCGTTCTCTGCTGGGTGGGATGAACACCGGCTGAGCCCCGGTGCCTCGGCTGCTGTGCTCGCGGAGCCGGTGCACCGGGGGAGCCAAGGGCGTGCCGGGCCGAGGGGCAACGAACAGGGGCCGGACCGAGGAGGGTGAGCATCACCCCACGTCTCGGCCCGGCCCCTGGCGTCGGGCCCGGTCACATCCGGTGGTACCCGGCCCCGGTCTCGCGCAGGTCGAGGTACTTCTTCAGCTCGGCCTGCTGCCACAGGGGCTCGGACACCCGCCATCGGGTCGTGTTCCCCTTCGTGTCCTTGAGCTTGAGGACACGCTGGCTCTCCGTCCAGTGCCCGGCAGCGCCCTTGCGGATCACCTCGCGGCCGCAGACTTCCTTGGTGGAGCCCTGGGGCTTGCCGGGCGTGATGGTGGGTGCCTTGGATGCAGGGGTCGGCTTGGTCAGGTCGGGGCTCTTGGGCTGCTTGGGAGCGTCCGCGCCGGAGTCCGTGTCCGGGACAGCTGGCTTCTTCGGCGCAGGCGCCGGTTTGGGGCCCGGCTTCAGCGGCACCCTGGCACTCAACTGAGTGCTCCACGCGGCCTTCTTGACCGGCACCTGGCGGCAGACCTTGCCGTACTTGTCGGAAGTGGCGGCCACCCACCGCGGTGCGGCACCGCTCTTCTCGGTCACGGTGCCGTGGTCGACCACGATCGTCTTCGTGTCCTGGCCCCAGCTCCCGCAGCCGACCAGCGCGCTCAGCGCCACGGTCGTGCTCAACAGGGCCATCGTGCGCGGTATGCGGGTGGTGCGGGACATGCGGGACTCACTCCAAGTCGGTTGACTGCAAAAACGTGGTTGAGGTGGAACTGACCCCGTGTCCGAAGGGGCCGAAGGAGAAGACCATGCCGGTGAGGCTAGAGGCCTCTTCAGTGGTGGCCAGCCTGCTGGGGAGAGATCAGCGGGTGTGTCCCATGGGGCGGGCAGCGCAT
Organism: Streptomyces sp. NPDC028711; assembly: GCF_055565415.1. Lineage (NCBI taxonomy): Bacteria > Bacillati > Actinomycetota > Actinomycetes > Kitasatosporales > Streptomycetaceae > Streptomyces > Streptomyces sp. NPDC028711. The sequence continues at coordinate 194,517 of NZ_JBVHUJ010000009.1, forward strand.
GTGGTGCGGGCCCGCCGGGCGGGACACTGGGGCTGGGTCAGCCCGCGGCGATCAGGCCGGCGATCGCGAACAGGGCGACCGCCGTGGTGGTCACATCGACCGCCCAGCGCAGCAGCGTGTGCTTGCGGTCGGCCAGCTTGGCCAGGGCGTGAGCATCGTCGACCCTGCGGTCCTCGCGCATTGCTTCGCGGAAGCCCGGCTGGTCCAGGCGAGCCCAGCGGACGAAACCCGCCGAGGCCCCGTTCTTGATCCTCGTTCGCGGACGGACCACCTGCAGCAGGAGGACAATGGCGACGACGATGAAGGCACCCGACAGGCCGCCGACGAGTTTCGCGGCGGTCGGCAGGTCCGCGTCGGCGGCGCTCACCAGCCCTGCGGACATCGCGCCGTTGAGGGCGAGCAGCACGCTCGCCTTGGTGTCGGTGCGGTCGATCTCGCGCCGCGAGTCGACGGCGGACGCCGCCAAGTTGGCTTCGGTGCGGTCCATGCTCGAGGCCGTGCGGCCGTCAGCGGCGAAGGTGGTGATCTGCTCCATGGGCACTCCTGTCGGGTCGGGAAGTTGAAGAGAGGTTCGGCGCACACACGGTGTATGTCCGGCGTGCGGATCGGTTGGCCTGTCCCGCCTGCGGCGCAGTCCTGTCGGGGCGCGGTCCGCAAGCCGGACGGGTAAGCCGAGCCAGCCGCTGCTCACTGCACGGTGATGTTGCGGGCCTTGATCTTCATGCGGGCGCGGTCCCGGACCACAAGGTGGTTCTTCGGGCCGCCGCACCCGACATGGGCTCCAGACGGCGAGGGGGGAGCCGCAGCGCCTGATCCGTTGGAGAAGAGCTTGGCCCGGATGGTGGACAGCAGGGCGGCGCCGGAGATGAGGGCGGCGGAGAGCGCGTAGAACACGTTGTCCAGGTACTTCAGGCCAGGGGCAGCCCAGCCGATTCCAGCTCCCACACCGGCTCCGCAGACCCCGGTGGCGACCAGCAGCATCGAGGTGCCCTTTACCCAGGCCGGCACGGGCTGTGCCGCAGTGGGCTGCGGCGCAGCAGCAGGGTCTGGGTGTGTGTTGATGTAGCGGATCTGGAAGGCGGGCGGGACGGGGTCGAGCCCGGACTCCAGGCGTCGTGCGGCCGCCAGCAGCTGGGCGTCGTACATCTCGACGGCCTCGGCGGGCGTCAGTACACGGATGAACCGGTTCTGAGGGTCGAGCATGACGGCCGGCCGGACCTGCGCCAGTTGGGCGAGCGTCGGGTCGGCTTCACCTGCACGGAGTTGGGGGCCGACATGGTCGAGGGTCATGTGCCAAAGCTCCTGTTCGGGGCAGCACCGCGGGGGTGCTGGAACGCCGGTGAGGCGGCCCGGGCCAGGCGGCTGGGCCGCCTCACCGGCGGATGGGTGGTACTTACTGACCGACGGCGGTCAGCAACTGCTCGCGCAACTCGACCGAGCCCCACTCACCGTGGCCGTAGTCGATGACGAGACCTTCCTCCGCGAGCCTGCGGAGCGTGGTGGAAATCGTCGACTTGGCACAGCCGGTGCCCGCGGCGATCAGCGCGGTCGTGGTGGAGGGCTGGGTGCGTACGAATGCGAGGATCGCGGCCTTCGCCACACCTCGCTGGGAGCCCTTGGCCGTCTTCGTGGTGGAGACGGCCGGGGTCTGGCCGGTGAACTCCTCGTACTCGTACTCGGCGGCCGGGGTTTCCGGCAGTTCGCTGACACCGGGCACCGGGAGGATGATGCCCTTGCGGCGGGACGCCAGGCGCTGACGCCACTCCAGGTAGAACGGACCGATTCGCTCGGCCCCCTCTCGGGAGAACTGCGGAGGATTCCCCGTCTTGGCGTGCCGAGTGGCCTGCCGGCGGTTCAGGGGACGCCAGGAGCGGAAGACCGCTCCGCGGTCCTCGACTCCCGACAGATATCCCAGACCACTGGTCGGCAGCAGGCTGCCGGGCCAGGCACCGGGGAGGTCGTAGGGGTCGGCGGGGAGATTGACCATGTGCTGGGTCATCCGCGAGGTGTTCCGCAGCGCGATCACGTTGCCGGACACCAACGGCTGGCGCAGCTGCTCGGTCCCGATCGCTTCCAAGCCCACCAGGTGCGAGGCCAGGCGCAGCTTGATCCCCAGCTTGCGGCCCAGGATCGCCGCGTCGACGGCAATGTCAAGGGCCTCCGGATATTCCTGCCACACCTCCTGCCACTCGTCGATGGCCACGACCAGGCCCGGGTTGGCCACGGTCGGGGTGAAGTCTCCGATGCCGAAGTAGACGTCCCCGTCCTCGTCCTCCCAGGTTTCGATGCTGGACTTCTCCGCGCGCCGGTGCAGTTCTTCGCGCACGGCGACCAGCAGACCCATGCACTCGTCCACACCGGAGGCGAAGCAGTCCAGATGGTCCTGCCAGTACTCGAAGGACGCCCCGTACTGCGGGTCGCCGCCCCAGCTGACGTAGATGCCGGTGTGCCGGTCCATCGCGAACAGCTGGCGCAGCAGCTCGCTCTTACCCGAACCGGTCGACCCGGTGATCAGGTCATGGACCGTGCCCCAGTCGGGGCGGTGATACCGGTAGAGCGCGGGGGCGTTGTCGATGTGCAGGCCGAGGTGCGCGATGCCGCTGACCGGGTCGAAGGTAGAATCGATGCCCGGCCAGTGCGGCATGTCCTCCAGCGGGTTGCGCTCGTACACCTTCAGGGAGGCCAGGTTGGCGCTGCCGGAGGGGTGCTGGGTGACCGCAACCGACGAGATCGGCAGCCCATAGGCGGAGGCGATCATCGGGGTGGCGGTTTTGGCATCCGAGTACTGCTGGCGGCCCGGGGAGAGCACGATCGTCCCGCCCCACGCCTTGCCGTCCAGGCCCGGCAGATCCTCCGCCCCGGTGAGGCTCGCTCCATACAGGCGGCCACCGGTCCCGCCGAGCCGCTCGTTGAAGACTTCCTCTTTGCTGAGTTCGTCCTGAACCTCGGGCATCTCGCGGATCCGCCGCAGCCACCACCAGGGCACTCCGGTTGCAGCCAGCCATGCCAGATAGAAGCCCACGGGGACATCGGCTGAGGCTGCGGTCTGCAGGAGCGCGGCCGCCGACCCTGCGGAAGCCAGCAGCCGCCCCAGCTCCGAGCGGTTCATGGGGTTGCTCCGCCGCTGGGGCAGGGCACCGTGCCGCGCGAACCACTGCGCCGCCCGGGTGCGGTAGTTCGCGCGTCGCCGCCAGCGCCAGCGTCCGTGGACACCGGCGGCGATTGCGGCGTTCGCCATCAGGGCGCCGCCCCATCCGTCGGGCGCGTCGTGGAAGGCGGCACCGGCGATGTACAAAGCGGTCGCGGCAGCCGGCGGGGTGAGTCTGCGCCGGTTGCGGTAGGTCCAGCGCACAGTTCGACCTGTAGCCATCATCAGCCGCACCGGGCGGGAGCGACGGCGACGCGGGCGCTCGGGTCCGAGCACCATCGCGGCTTCCGCATCCGCCAGGGCCTCGATGGCCTGGGCAGTGGTGATCGAATCCGACCTTGCCATGGAGTACGTGTCCTTTCACAAACGCTGCCCGGCCCGCCGCGGGCCGGTGAAGTAGATCTGGGCGTAAGGAGTCCCGCGTGGGGGGTGGGCGGCGCGCGCAGACTCTTTGTGTCTACGCCTCCACGGGGATGTCTCGCCCCTGCGGCTGTGTGGCGTGTTCACACGTCAGACACGCCCCGGCGAGCAGGGCTGCGGGCGGCAGCCGACCGCCGTGCAGCCACACCCGCACGGCTTGATCCAGCGGCATCGTCGGGCCGAAGTCCCACACGTCGCAGGCCGGGCACTGGAAGCGGAATCCGCCGCCGGGAAGCCGCTCGAAGTCGGCGGCGCCGATGTGCTCGGACACGATCGCCACGTCCGCGCGCGAAAGGTGCGCCGGGGCCAGCCGCCCCGACCCGGCGGTGGCGAGGTCGAAGGCCGCGGCCAACATCCCGGGGACGTCGGCCAAGCGCAGCGGGCGGTCAGCAGCTCTGGGCGCGTTCATGACCGCCCGTCGACGGCCAGGATGGTCGACAGTCGCGCCCGCAAGGACGGGCGGGAGGTGTGCTCCCGCTCGTCGCCCGGCGGGCCGCCCTTTGCCGGGCCCGCGGTGAGTGCGGTGGCGGTGGGAACGTCCGTGTCCTGCTGAGGTACGTCGGTCGTGAGGAGATCGGTGCGGTCCAGGTCGTCCAAGTCGTAGTGGACCGACACGACCAAGGGGCGGTCGAGGGACTCGTACTGCGCGTCCTGGTCGCCGGGGTGGAGCTGCAGCGACTCGGCGCGGATGAGGTTCCAGGCGGCGGTGACGATATCCCCGGAGCCGCCCAACGTCGTTGCGCTCATCTCCTGATAGCGGGCCTCGTCCCCACGGGCGAAGTGAAGAGTCATCCGCAGCGGCAGGTGCCGCGACTCGTACTGCGCGTCGTCGTCACCCGGGCTACGGCTTAGCCTGGCCGCATCGAGCTCGGCGGTCACCGCATTCAACAAGTCGCGGGCCTGTCGGGCAGTTTCCGACTCCAGGTGCTTGGTGCTCACGCTCAACTCCTTCTCCCAGCGCGTGGCCGGGCAGACGCGGGGTGAAAGGGCGCGCCGTGCGACGCGCTGGAAGAACTGTGGTCATACGGCGCCGACGCGCTGGGCTATCGCCACCGTCCTGGCTACGAGGCCCGCGCGACGGGCCTCCGCCTGCTCCAACTCGGCCAGGAGCCGCTCGGCCTCTGTCGCGGGATTCCCCCCGCTCAGCGGCTCGACCTCGGGATGCCCGTCAGCGATCAGCTGGTCATAGGCGACCTTTCGACTCGGGACGTCCCAGATGAACGGGATCTCCTTGGCGGCCAGCGCACGCTCTCGCCAAACGCGGATGGCCGTCTTCGCCGCATCGACGGCGACCACGTAGTTGTGGTGTGCGGCCAGCCACGCCTGTGCGGAACGCAGCGCCTGCCAGCACGTTTCGACCTCCACCAAGGCCTCATCACGCGAGGCCCGGGCCTCCTGCTCCTCGGCCAGGCGCGGCCGCAGCAGGTTGTAGCGGCGAAGGACCTCGGTCAGCGCGACAAGGCGCAGAATCTCGCCGTGGTCGTCCTCGCCGGGATTCGCCGTACGCCACCGGGTCAGCGCCGCCGTCCAAGCGGCGTCGCCGGCTGGTGTGCCCTCGTCCAGGCCGTTGAATCCCTCAACGATCACCGGGGTGATCAGGTCAGCGGACATCACATGCTCCATAAGATTTGGATAAGAGAAACGCTGCGGCTCTCGACGCAGCGTCGTGCGCCGTCCGGAGCGAACCGGGCGGCGCGCGGGTGGGGTGGGGACGCCGCCCGGCGTCCCCACCCCACCCGCAGGCCAGGCCATCTTCCGGCCCTGTTACCGCGGGGCCCCCAGGAAGGAACGCTTGGGCATGGGGACACCGGCATTGACGACGGCGGTGTTGAGCCGCCCCATCAGGGCCGAGTGGAGGCGCTTGAGGGCCGTTGTCTCGTCAGCGATTGCCTTTGCCTGGGTAGAGCGATGAGTTGCAGCCCGTGCGCGCCTGCCGTAGGACTCTGCGATGTGGCCAACGTTGCGCTGCACCGACGCGACAACCTCGACCTCCTGGAGGCCGCCGACAACTTCGTTTGCCTTTGCGGACTTTGCCGAATGCCGGTCGGCTGTCTGCTGGCACACCAAAGCCGACTGCTCCACCAGCATCGCGAACTCCATCAGGATCCGCTGCGCACGCTCGTAGTTGTTGCCACCCGAAGCGGCGGGGACAGGCTGGTTCATCAGATTTCCTCCGATCAGCGATTGAAGTGAGTGTTTTCGGCGACCAGGCCGCGAGCGACCACGACCGCCTCCCACATCCCCAGGTACGTGTCCCGGGCGTGATAGGCACTGCCGCGCGAGACCCGCGCCGCGCCCATGGCCATGTCGTGCTGGAGGCGGTGCGCCCGGTGCAGGAGCCGCATCTTGGCGCGCAGGTCATCGATGGTGCTCGTGATCGACGCCGGCACCTTGTCCTCGGCCATGGACTGCTCGAAGCGCGTCAACGCCCCTTCCAACTCCTGGATCCAGGTCGCCTCCGCCTCCGAGTTCCGCGCCTCCATCTCCGCGTCCTGGAAGGTCAGGGCGAACCAGATCAGCAAGGACGGCAGGTCACTCACCGTCTGCGTCAGAACAGGCGACTCGGGCACGACTACAGGTCCTTCCGGGGTGTCGATCACGATGGTGCGGCCCTCGGCGCTGGGCGCCGAGGCCTGCGCCGCCCCCCTCGTCTCCCCGGTCGGACCGGAGCCGTCTGCGGCGATCACCGCGCCCCCACCCTGAGGCGGGACCGCGATGACCCGGGCGGGCTCCGACTCTTCTGGAGCCTTCGGCGGCTCCACCGACGCGGCAGGCGGAACCGGAACCGGAACCGGACCTGTCGGCGCGGTTGGGGCTGCTGCAGACACCGGGGCAGGTGGCGCGGCAGGGGGAGGCGGAGGTGGAGGCGTCGGCGCGAGGGGAGGCGACGCGGGAGGAGCGGGCGGCGGCGTCGGGGTGGCCGGAGAGAGTGGCGGCACCGGGCCCGGCGTCGCAGGAGCTGGTGCTCCTGCCGCAGACCCCGGCGGAGTTGCCGGAGCAGCGGGGGGCGCCGGGGGTACGGCCGGCCGAGGCGGCGCAGGAGTACCGGGGCCGGGTGCCGGGGCTGTGCCCGCTGCTCCGGCCGCAGCCGCTGCGCGTTCGGCACGCCGGGCCTCGATGCGCCGCCGCGCCTGCCGCCGCACTCGCTTGCTACGGGCGGTGCGGAAGCCCTCCCGGGTGCCACGGCTGAAGCCGATGGCCCCGTCGTACGCGGCCAGGGCTGTTGTGGTGCCTAGGGCCCCCGCGTAGCCGCCGAGCTTGCCGCTTACACCCACCGGGCCCTTCTTGCCCTTGGCCTTGCGGCGCTTTGCCGCGCGCTTGCGGGCCGATTTCACCCGGGCCTGGTGGTTGCCTGCGATGTTCCTGCCGATGGACATCGTGCCCTCGACGATGGCGTAGGCGCAGTACCACAAAAAGAGCAGCTCAAGCATGGGGTCCTTCCAGATGGTCGTGGGGAGAAGGGCCGTGGCGCGCTGCCTGTGTCAAGGCCCGTGGAAACAAGCGAGGTTGTGAGGTGCTCTGTGGCTCTCAGAGCGCCTGCAGCGCCTCGGACGCCCTGGGGGCGCCCGAGGCGCTGCGGAGGCCCTGGATGCCTCGCGAGGCGCCTTGGAGGACGTCCCTTGAAGCCGGTCAGAACCAGCTTGTGATCAACCCGGCGAACTCGGTGCCGCCGTTGTAGTAGGCCTCGGCGATGAACGCTCCGACCGTGCCGGGGATGAACACCGCGGTGTACGGCAGCAGGCTGATCGCGCCGAGGACCTGCGTGCTGGCATTGCCGTCGGCTGCCTGAGCCACGCAGAAGGCCAACAGGCCCAGGGCGACGATCACCATCAGCGGGACCCCGAGCCAGCCGACGAACCTTGCTATGAGGTTGTCATTCAGCCACGTGATCATGCTGTTGACGAACAATCCGAGACCAGTGCCCGCGGTGAACAGCGAGGCGAAGAACATCAGCACGCACTGCCCGATGGGCAGCGCGAGCCTCCTGGTCCGCTGACCTCGTCCGAGCATCTGCAGCGCGACGATGAGGCCGAAGCAGACAGCCGCGGCGGCACCGTTCGCCAAAGTTTGCATTTCGGGGCATTCCTCTCTCCATGGGTCGGGTCGTTTGCGATTACGGAACGTGGCTGATATCTCGCGCGCGTCGCGCGCGTCGCGCCTCCGCGAGGAGTCCCGTGAAGTTCACAGTGCTTGTGAAATTGGCTTTGTGAATCTCACGCTGTGTCACGGTGGCGCCCGCGCCGGCGCAGCTCGAACTCATGAACCTCGAGCAGCTCGCCGACTCGCATCCACGCGTCGTCGCGCTTCTCGTCCGGCCGGCTCTTCACCGCCGCGCGAACCGCGTCCCACAGCGCGGCGGCGCGGCGGTCCAAGCCCCGCTTTCCCGCCGCGGCGACCTTCGAGTCGCGGGCGTTCTGGGCGTCCTCGCTGAGGGGTGATTCCGGCCATCGAAGTCCGGACTCCAGCTGCTCCAGCAAAGCGCCGAGCTCCGTCCAGGCTGGCGGCTGCGCTCTGGGTGGCAGATCCTTCAGTGCCGCGCGCACGAGGTCCCAGTGGACGCCCGCGACGCGCTCGAGGCCCGACGGGCGGGCCTTCTGGAGCTTCTCGGCGCGTGCAGTTTGGTAGGAAATGCTCCTTCGGTTTCGCCGCTGCCGGGCGGTCGTCGACCGCTTCGACGGACGCTTCCACGGGGCCAGGGGAGAGGACACAATCGCTCCAGCACATGGGGGTAAATCGGGAGAAAGGCGATGCCCTGTTGGGATCGGCGCTGAGGACTGACAAGCTGACAAAGGCGCTACGGCGCCGACGCCGCGGTCCCGGGGTGGTCTCAACATCCCGGGACCGCAGTGGCACCCGCTCCACGCCAACAAATCCGCAGGCCAGATGGCTCATCTAGCCTGTCGAGCGCTGCTGCGGAGTCTTGGTCCCAGGGACCCGAGCGTGCACCGCCGGGTAGATCCGGGTCCGCCAGCGGTCGCTGTTGCCGCCGAACTCTTTCTGCAGCGTGTTGAGGCCGATCTCGCCGGCAGGCCGCCCGGAGTCGATCAGCCCCTGCGCGAACTGCACCGCACGGTCGACCATCTCCTCGTCCGGAACACGCGGGCGCCGACCCAACTGGACGACCTTCCCGCGCGACCCATCCGTGTCGACCGAATGTGCCGGGTCCGTCTTGTCGACCGAACCCCGCTGGCCCTCGTGCTCGACCGTGCTGCTCGACCGATTGACCGTCCCACCCGCGCCGGCCGCGATGACGGTCGACGGCTCGACCGGAACTCCGGTCGGGGTGGTCGGGGCCTCATCGGTCGATGCGTTTTTGGTCGATGCGGTTTTGGTCGAGGGCGCCGGGGGAGCGGTCGAGGCGTCGACCAGAGAACCGGTCGACACCTCGACCGCACCATCGGTCGAGACCGCTGAACGGTCGACCTCGACCGAACCCCGACAGTCGAACCCATCGGGCACCTCGGGGTGCCCCCGGGATTCCGCCTCGGCGGGCAGCCGCACACTCACCCGCGGCCCAACCGAAGAATGGGCAGCTGAGATGCCTTCACCGAGCATCTCGACCGAATCGGAACGCCCCGGCTCGACCGGCGGCTCGACCGCACGATCGTGCTGCTCGACCATGCTGCTCGACCTATCGACCGTCTCACCCGCGAGGGCCGCGACGACGGTCGACGGCTCGACCGAAACCTCGGTCGAGATGGTCGGGGCCTCATCGGTCGATGCGGTTTTGGTCGAGGGCGCCGGGGGAGCGGTCGAGGCGTCGACCAGAGAACCGGTCGACACCTCGACCGCACCATCGGTCGAGCCTGCCGAACGGTCGACCTCGACCGAACCCCGACGGTCGGCCAACATCCTCGACCGCCCGTCGACCGAAGCACCGGTCGAGCCCGCCGAACGGTCGGCCTCGACCACAACCGAGCCCGACCACAACCAGCGCCACGCCCTCGGGACCAGCCCACGCCGGACCCGCTTCACGGTCGACCCGCGCAGACGTCGGTACTGCTCCACGCACATCACCTTCGACCACGGGTACATCCGCTTCCGCGTGACGATGAACCAGGCCTCACCTGGATCCACGAACCAGTGCACGAAGTGGACCTGGTCCAGTTCCTCGCCCGTCAGCTTCCGCGCGAACGACGCGATCAGCCAGGACAAGATCTCCACGCCCACGACGTAGCAGATGGGCCCGACCGAATGCAGCACCACCTGCGGCCAGTCACCGACAAGCAGCGGAGGCACCACGTTGTTCACCACGATCAGGCCCGACAGGCCCCAGATCGTCGGCCGAAGCCACATCGGGATCTTCGAGATCCGCCCGAACAGCGCCACCAGATAGGCCGCAGTCGCCATCGCCAGCAACGTCTCGGCAGCCACCGCAGGCACCCAGGACCATTTCGTGATCCCGTTCTCCCGCGCGTACGCGACTACCGAGTACATGTTGCTGACCAACGTGATCCCGATGACGAACACCAGACCAGTCACCAGGAACACCAGCGCCCACCGCACCCACTCCGGCAGGTCGCTCAGCCGGGGCGTCACAGCACCCCGGTCACCCGGCTCCAGGGCACCAGGCCCTGCACCAGAACCAGGCGGCCCCGACGTTCCAGGACGCGCCACCAAAAACCTCCCTACTCAATGGCAGCACCCGGCCGGTGCCGCACACGAAAAGCGGCCCGCCCCCTCTCGCCAGACAGCGAAACGGAACGGACCGGAACACGAAGGGGAATTGCGCCGTCATCGACCCGCAGGCTCCAGGGGCAACGCGACCTCCACCCCTCCGCTGAACACGAAGGGGGACGGTGCAATCACCTGCGGGCGGGCCTTCGCGAGCACAGCCCGGAGCTCGGTGCCGACTAACAAGACCAGGCCCAGCAGGTACTCCGGGTCATCCCCGGCACCCACCCGAGCCACCGCCTCGCGGCCGTGATCGAGCATTGCCCGCAGTTGCATCGCGGCATCCGTCGGAGCGGCCAGGGCCACATCGCCCATGCACGCGGTCGACCACGGTTCGCGCAGCCCGTCCAGCAGGCGCCGCGCACTGCGCAACACCCCCACCGCGGCCGTCTCACTGATCTCCAACCGTCCGGCCACCAGGCGACGCAACTCGTCATCCTCGAGCTCGTCATGCTCGAGAACCAGAGCCATGGCCCTCACCGGACCCAGCAGATCTGGCTCGTACACCGGACCCGCCGACTCATCCACGCCTGCCGCAGAGGCAGCCGGGACCGCAACCCTCCGACGACGGCCGATCAATCGCCACCGCAAGTCCCGCTTCACCACCCACTCCCTTCTCAGGCCGACGCGTTCCGCGCCCGGTTGCGCGCGGCGCGCCGCTTCATCGCGCGCCGCTCGTCCTCGCTCAGCCCGCCCCAGACCCCGGAGTCCTGACCGGACTCCAGCGCCCACTGCAGGCACTGCTCCATCACCGGGCAACGGCGGCAGACCGCCTTCGCCTCCTCGATCTGCAACAGCGCCGGACCCGTGTTCCCGATGGGGAAGAAGAGCTCCGGGTCCTCCTCGCGGCAAACCGCGTTATGACGCCAATCCATGACGAACCTCCTCAGTTGCAGTGAATAGCGGAAGAATCGGACGACGTAGCTAACAACCGACGCACACCAGCGATCTCCGCCTGCGCCCTCTGCGTCGCCTCCATGCGGCGAACCCAGCCACGCTCACCAGCACGACTGCGATACACCCGCGACAACTCGCCCCCGGCGACCCGGGGCTCCAGAATCCGGTCGGCCATACAAGCCTCCGAGCACTGAGCGGGCACAGCCCGCATCTGGAAGGCGGGCAAGGCCGGCGGAAACATCCACGCCGACCCCGCCCGCACAGAACGGAGAACCAGACGGCCTCCGCGATCAGTCGGAACACACCATGCGCTCCCTGCCGCCGCCGACCCTCCCCCCCATCAGGAAGAAGAGGCCAGCGACGCCCAGGCAACCCAAGGAGGGTTACACGAAGTTGAAAGTCGGCACGGCCGCAGCCGCACCAGATGCCAGCTCACGCCCCGGCCAGCGCACCATCGTCACGCTCTGGTGAAACGGGCGACCGCACCGGTGGTCTCGAAGAGCCGGTACGTACGGCATGCCGCCAAGCGTTGGTCACCCGGTCGCCGTCCCGGGGGCGGTCTGTCTCATCCCGCCACGCGCATTGGGATTCTGCTGGTTTGCTCCGCTCATCCAGCCTGCCGCCAAAACGAACATAAGGCGCACAGCCCAGGTGAATGGTCCATCCCCCACACCCAGCCCTAAGGCCAGGTGACGTGCCACTGCATAGGGGGGAGAGCACCCGCTCAGGCGGTTCGCCTCCGCCGGGCCGAAACCCTAGAGACGCCTACCCATGCTGGCCTGCTCTCGCGTCAATCCCGCGCGATCGCTGTGGAGTTGAGAAGTAGCGGGGCCTTCCCCGATCCACCCGCCGCGGCGGGCCTCACGAGGGACCTTGATCCATCCGGGACCGGACCTAGCCGGCCGCTTGTCCTGCTGCATCGAGCTGGCTGCTCGGTGGTGCGTAGTGCTCACAGAGGGTCGCGATCCTCGGCTGCGCCGTAGACCGCACCCTTCTGAGGTAGCAGTGGTAGCTTAGCTACTACAGTTTGGAATCCGCAAGAGGTTCCCGAAGTGAGCACCGTGAACGTCATTGGGTCGGATGCGGGAGATCGCTCTACGATGTGGCGCATGAGTGACGAGACCGAGCAGCCGGTGCTGCGTGTGATCAGGGCTGCGACGGAGCAGATCCTGGACGGCCGGCTCGTAGCTCACCAGCAGCTCCCGAGCATCCGAGAGCTTTCAGCGGCACACGATGTCTCCACTGCCACGGTGCAGAAGAGCCTCAAGGAGATGAAGGCCAGAGGCCTTCTCTACTCCCAGCACGGGCGCGGAGTATTCGTCAGCGCGGACGCTCAGCAAATCCTGAGCAGCACCGATGCCGCCAAGATCCAGACTTTGACCGAGCGTGTCGATCAGCTGGAGCAGGACCTCGCTAAGGCCCTCGAGCGCCTTGACCGCCTTGACGGTCGAGGCGAAGCCTGACCCGCGAGTACCTGGCGGGTCCTGCACCCAGCCAGTCCTTCCCACCAACCTCACTCATGTGATGCTCCCTCAACTCGACACCTGTGTAGCTCTGGTGTTCGAAGTCTCGCGGGGAGGAAGATCGCCATTCAAGGTCCGCTGGTATATCCACGGTGGATAGACTCACGCGGAATCAGGTCATCCGCAGCTGCGGGAGTTCGCCATGAGTGATCAGAACGATGTGCAGATCCCGGAGCGCCTCCTGCAGGCCCCGGAGATGATCCAGGCGTGCCAGGATCACGACTTCGCCGCCGTCTTCGCGCTCGTCAAGCGTGCCGGGATCTATCCGTCGCAGATCGCCAAGCTCTGCGATCTGACGCCCAGCCGGGTCGGCGAGATCGTGCATGGCAAGCGAACCTTGACGCAGATGGCGGTCATCGAGCGGATCGCTGATGGGCTGCGCATCCCCGGCAGGATGCTCAGGCTCGGCTCGCGTCCGTGGGAGTCACCATCCTCGATCGAGGCGACACGCAGAAACGATTCTCGCACTGGGGTCGCGCCCGACATGATGCGACCGGTCCTAGACGAGGAGGCACTCGCCCTCAGACGAGACCTGGATGCGGCGAAACCCGCCGATGCCAGCGTGGCCAAGCTCTTCGCCGAGCAGGTCGACAACATCCGACAGCTTGACCGGCGCCTCGGCGCAGAGCTCCTGCTCCCACAGCTTCGGAACCAGATCAAGCAGATGGAGGGGCTGCTGAGCCATGGGCTCGCGCCCGGTGGTCGCGAGCCGATCGCGGGCGCGCTGACTGAGGCCGCCACGCTCGCGGGCTGGCAGGCATTGGACCTCGGCTTGTACCGAGACGCCTGGCAACTCCACGAGACTGCCAGGTCTGCCGCGCAGCAGTCGCGCTCCGCGGCACTCCTCGCGCACGCGACGGCGCAGCAGGCCTATGTGCTGCTGGACGTCGGGATGCCGGAGGACGCTGTACAGCAGGTACAGCTCGCACGTGCCATTGCGGCGGGGCGGCTTCCGCCTTTGCTCGACGCGTGGCTGCATGCTGCCGAGGCGGAAGCCCATGCCGCAGTGGGCGACGAAGTGGGTTGCCGGCGGGCCCTCGATCGGGCGGAGAGGGCCCGCCCGTCTGATCCGTCCGATCCCGCCCTGCCCTTTCTCTTCCTGGCAGGGACGCACTTGGATCGATGGAGGGGCAACTGCCTTGCCACACTGGGGGCGGACGAGGCCCTGCGAGATCTGACGCTCGCCCTTGGGGCGATGGACGGCTTTAACAGGGCGGAGGCAGGGGTGCGATGCGATCTCGCGGTGGTGCTGAGCCGACGCGGTGAGACCGACGAGGCCCGGCGGCAGGCCGTGCGTGCGCAGGAGTTGGCGACGGCCACGCACTCTCTCAGGCAGCGCCGTCGAATCGAGAGAGTGCTTCAGGCCGTGTGACCAGCGCCTACCTGTTGGAGCGCGTGATCAAGAGGTGCTGGACCGCGATCAGGGTGCCGGAGTTCGCGATCTTGCCTGCGGCAATGAGCGCCGGGATGTCGTCCACCGGAATCCAGGCCGTGCGCTGAGCCTCGTTCTTCTCAGTGGGCTCAGCGACCTTCTTCACGCCGCGGGCGATGTAGATGTGGTGGGGGCTGGTCACGGTGCCGATCATCGGCTCGTACGTCACCGCATGATCGAGGACGCCCGTCAGTTCGTAGCCGGTCTCTTCCAACAACTCACGGACCACGGTCTCCTCGGGGTCCTCACTCGGATCGACCACGCCGCCGGGCAGCTCCCAGTTCCACAGCTTCCCCACGAAGCGGTGGCGCCACATCATGTAGACGCGGTCCTGGTCGTCGACCATCGCCACTACTGCTGCGGACGGCAGATACACCTTGTGATGGTCGAACCGCTGACCGTCAGGCGTCTCGATATCGGCCATAGTCACCGTGACCCAGAAATTCTCGTAGATAGGCCTTTCGCTGTAGACCTTCCAGGCTGAGCTCTGGTCATCACCCTCAGGGCTGGCACCGGGCGCTCCGGCGCCTATCGCTTGGGGCGCCTGCACGTTGTCGTTTTCGCCCTGGCCCTGGTGATCGTTGTGGGGCACCTGACTCCTTCCGCTGTCGCCATCACAGGCTACGGACAGCACCGTCGACTTCGGCAGGAGGAGTTCTCCTACCGCTGAGGTGCTCCGCAGCGGTTCGGACCGTGCCGAACCCGCGGCGGGAGAGTGGGCACTCTCGCGCCGCGCTGCGCAGGAATAAGTCGACCACACGATATGGCCGGCGCCGGCGGATTGCTCACCGTGGGTATCCCAGGTGGACTTTCCGAGGTCGGGACCGGCGAAGGATGCTGGGTCTGCTCCAAGGCCAAGATCACGAGCTGTGGCTTGGGTTAGCCGTGAGGCGTTGGAGCCTGTTGAGTCATCGTATCGAAGGGATGCAGTAGATGATCCGTGGCCCGAGTGGTGGTCGCCGCGCGTGGCTGGAGCGCAGCCAAGGCGCTGGAGGATGTCTCCGACGTGCGCTGCCACCGTCGAGGAACAGTGAGCTTGAGACGCGTGCCCTTGTGTGGGTGGGGGAGTGGGTCGGGCTTGCAGTCGACCACAGGTACGAGTCCGAGATCGTGCGCGAACAGCAGGACAGGCCGGCGAGCAACCATGGAGCGCAGCTCGAGGCGAGCTACCGGCCCCAGGAGGAAGATTCGGCTTCCCGGCCGCTTCTGCTTGGCGACGACGACCAGCCCGTCGAGGGAGCCGCTGAACGACTCCCAGTTGTACGCCCGATCTATGCCGAACGTGTCCGCGAAGGTGGAGACACGTACCCCGTCAGGAAGACCGTCTTCGATGCGGGCTCGCCACTGTTCCCACCGCTGGGCTTCGGCAAGTTCAGGCGGGACACTGATGTACACGGAGACAGGTGCCCCTGGCACACGCTGGTCCGCGAACTGGCTCATGGCACGAACGAAACGAAGCCGCTGCTGCGGTGTCGCGTAGCTCTCCAGGTCAGCAGCTGCATCCGCGGTGTTCATGGTGTTCATCATCCCTTGCTCCGGCTCCCCCTGTCGGACAGCGATGCGAATCTGGCAGTCCCGACACACCGTCAACTCACCTGTACTGGCGGCGGACACGATAGCTATTCCGTGTCCGCGAGGCGCACTTGCGGCGGTAAGGTGGCGCCGGAGAAGATCTCCAGAGCAAGACTGTGCCCCGCGAGGTAGGACTCCGGGGCGCGGCCCACGACCTTCACGCGGAAGGCGTCGACATGATCCAGGGTACCCGTGCCCTCGGACAGCCAGCAGCGGCTTCTCAGCCTCCCCTGCTGGCTTTTGGCATGCCCACATGCATGGCGGCAGCCGCTGTCGACAGCCTGGAATGCGCACAGACCTCTCCCGAGGGAGAGGAGGGTGGAATGCGATAGCGCAAAAGGCGGCGCCGGCTTCGCCGGACTTCTAAGCCGCCCCTGGTCAGGAACGGTGTTGGCACACCGTCTCTGACACTCACGTCACCGCTCGGCTGGAACCCGAGCGAAGGCCCTCCGTCCGGCTGGCATGCCGGTGAGGAGAGCGAGTAGATCCCCCAAGGATCTTGGAAGCCCTCTCGGGCTTCCTTGTGACCTCAACCTGGAAGTCGAGGCCCAAGTACATGGTGCAGCATCCTGCTGCCATCTGTCAGCTCCGCCATGCATGCCATGTAGGCATGGCGGGATACAGTCCACTGCGCGTATCCCCACGTAGTTCATGTTCTGTGGCAGAAGCAGCGTTAGCCCGATACAGCTCAAAGCCCCCAATTAAGTCTGTAAACCTTAGTTCGCCGTGGTTCGTCCTGCCATCCCTGTCAGCTCCAGCTGCGGTGGTTGCGGGATGAGTATTCGCACCGCCAAGCACTCACCCGTGCTCCTGGGCGACCGCGGCGATCAGAATCTCTCGGCCAGCACCACCCTCGGGCCGGGCTTCTACGTCTCCGACGCTGAGCAGTGGCTCTCGGCCACGACTTGCAGGGTCATGACCGACGGGTACAGCTGGCTCCAGGCTGTCCACTGGGTCGCCGGGGCGGACGTGTACGTCCCCCGGCGTTCGCACGGGCCCCGGCAATTCGGTGTGACGACGGTTCGCGTTGCGCAGGTACTCGCCGAGCTCACTCCTTGCCGTCCGGGTGTTCGGTACTTGGCACGGCGGCTGGAGCTGTCCGAGCGCTCGATCGAGTACCAGCTGTCGATGCTGCGTGAGGCAGGGCTGCTGGTCTACGTATCCAAGGGCGGACGGCTGCCCGGTGAAGGGAAGCGCGCCTCGCTGTTCGCGCGCGTCATCCCACCCGTGTTCGACACCGCGTTGGGGATTCGCACGCTGGGTATCGGGCCGGAGCGGCGCCCCGTGGGCATCGCGGAGCGGGGCCGGCCCCTGATGGCGCGGCTGGCTGCTGCGGCTGCCCGAAAGGTGCGGCGTCGGCGGAGGGGCAAGTCATCGTCGGCAGCACCCAGTTCGCGGCGCGGTCGTTGCACCCCAATGCGGGGTAGTACCTCAGCTCTTTCATCTGCGGGTACTACTTCCATCCCCCCTGAGAGCAAGCTCGTTGACGGGAAGCAAGAGAAGGCACCGGTCAGGAAGAAGGGTGCTCGACGCGGGCTGAACGAAATCGGCCGCAGATACCGGCTGGGGGCTGAGCTGGTGCGCCGGGTGCCCTGGCTCCAGCGCGCCTCAGTGCCAAGGATCGCGTGGGTGATTCGTGATGTCTCCGATGCCGGGTGGTCGTGCGACGAAGTCCAGGCATGGATCCACATCCGTGGCGCAGCCGATCACGTCCGGCGGCCCTCGGGGCTGCTGGCGACCCTTCTCTGCACAGCCCTGGTAGCGCTGGACACGGAAGCGAAGCGGCGGGCCGCCGTGGAGCAGTGGCGTGACTCTCGCCAGGCTGCTCGAGAGCGGCATGCGGAGTGGGAAGGCTCGTGGCGGTCCCCGTCCAGCCGCGCCCTTTCGCGGCAAGTCAGTGCCGCCGCCGATCGGGTTCGGAGTGGCCTGGGGGCGCCCGTTGTGGCTGAGGTTGGCGCAGGTCACCAGATGGACGTCGACTCCCTCTCGAAGGAGGAAGTCCTGGAGCTCAGGGGCGCGGCCACGACAGACCACGGGCTTGTCCTTCGCTGGCTCGACTTCGCAGGGGAGCCCACGACACGCCGTGTCTTTACAAATCGATTCGTTGACGACGTCCTCCGCCTTCGCGGAACCGGCCGTCTTGTTCTGCATGGAGGTGCTCAATGACCAGCAGCGCCGAGCTTTCCGGTGTCGACCTTGCTCGGGTTGCCCTGCGGGCCGCCCAGGAGGCGGCCCGTCACCGACGCAGTGAGCCAACCGCACGGAAGCCAAGGCGTCGTGCGCGGGCGGCTTCGGGGGACGGCCGCGATCCCGTCGGCCTTGGCCAGGCCATCGTGGGCCTGATCGCCGAGCGTGCGTGGGAGACCCCCGCGGCCGGCGGCTCGGTACTCGAGCAGTGGCCCACTATCGCGGGCGACCTCGCACGGCACGTGACGGCCGTGAGTTTCGACGGCGAAACCAGACGACTCGATCTCCAACCCTCCTCCCCGGCCTACGCCACCCATCTCAAATTCGAAGCGAACCGCCTCATCAGCAAGATCAACGAGAACGTGCAGGCCGGCGCCGTCAAGAGCATCCGCATTCTGCGTCCCGGAGCAGTCAGCCAGTCCTCGGCTAACCCTGCCTCCGATGTGGCCCTGGTCAAGCGCGCGCAGCCGCTTCGAGACGAACCTCGCCGGGAGCCGCCAGCGGGATACCTCGAGGCCATCGACGTAACCCGTGCCCACCGGTCGAAGCAGCAGACAGTGCTCCCGCTCGGAGCCATGACCGAGCGCCAGCATGTGTGAGCAGTTGGCGCCGTGGCTGGCTCCGTCCGCTCGGTCTTCGAGGGCGTGGATCAGCGGACCTTCGGGCGGACGGCTAGTCGTCCGTGACCGGTATTCCGACGGCATATCCGGTGCGCCGGGAAAGGGGGCATGCCGGGGGGCGGGGCGCCCGCCTGAGGGGTGCGCGCGGTGGGGTGTCCCGTGTGGCTGGCGGCACTGAGGGCGGGAGCCCGCCCGGTGGGATGGCGGCGGCCAGGGGGGAGCAGCGGCGGTGAGCGTGGTGGGTCGCAGGGTGTTGATCGCGCTGAGGCCCGCTTGCCAGTGGGAGTGGCTGGTGGAGGCGGCTTGGGAGATTGCCGAAGGACGGATAGGCATGGGACGCCGGATGCGATGTGCGCCGTCGTACTCGTGGCCGGGCGCCGCCAGGCTGGCGCGGCGGCCGCTCGACGGCGGGTGTGGGTATCACCTGTGGAGTCCGGTCACCGGCATGCAGCTCGGGTTCGGGTGTTCGCAGCGGTGGGCCGAGGAAGAGCTGTCCGATCCGGTGGCGGCGGTGCCGGTGCCGTAGAGAAGCGTTGCGGGAACTGGCGGAGCTGCGGAACCTATGCGCCCGCGCCGTCCAACGGGACACCTGCGGCCGATGCCCGCCAGACGGGCCGCATGGAGTTTTCCCGGCCGCCGGACGGGCAGAACCGCCAGGCATGGATGCTCTGGCCTGACGGACCGGACGCACCCCTGCTAGCGATATGACATGAGTAGACCAAATCCGTGGCGTCTCGAGCGCCGCCCGGTCCGACCGGGCCAGCTCGTCGCCTTCGTCGACATGTCCCACCACTGGAGTGACAGGCAGCGGCGCAGGCCGAGCCCAGAGACATGGATGTACCAGGAGACCGGCATCGTGTGGGCCCGGGCCGGAACCCGCAGTATCAGCGTGCGCGGACAGGACCTCATCCACGGACCGTGGGCAGCTGAGGACACACTGCGGGCCCTGGAACGCGCCGACCTGATCGTGGGGCATGGCCTCCTGACGGCGGATCTGCGGGCGCTGGCCATGGTTGCACCGGTGCCCGATGCCCTGCTGGACCGGTGCATCGACCCGCTGTTGGTCCTGCAGGAGGCACGCGGCGGCAGATGGGGGACCGGGCTGGGGCTGATCGAGCTCGCGGCGGT
The DNA here is from genome assembly GCF_055565415.1 of Streptomyces sp. NPDC028711. Classification (NCBI taxonomy): domain Bacteria; kingdom Bacillati; phylum Actinomycetota; class Actinomycetes; order Kitasatosporales; family Streptomycetaceae; genus Streptomyces; species Streptomyces sp. NPDC028711. Next base: position 214,119 of record NZ_JBVHUJ010000009.1, read on the forward strand.
AACCCTCGGGGTGAGGTATCACGACGTCCGCCGCCTGGGCCGGTTCGACCCCCGCGACATCGCCATGCTGAACCTGCGGTTGTGGCACCACCTGCGGACTCGCCGCCAGATCACCATGCTGCGCGGCCCCGGGGCGTCAGTGGAACCGTGGCGCCTGGGTGAGGACGTCCTGGAACAGCTCGCCGGCCGCACCGTGCTGGGAGCCAAGGAGTGGCGGCGACGGCGCCTGGAGCGGGGCACCATCATGCTGGCGGACCGCCCCGACGAGAAGGCTGCTGAGCTCGCGCGCCTCGGGGACGCCAACCAGGCGGGCGACCTCGGCGACCTGCACGCCTGCGTCGCAGATCTGGTGGACGACTACAAGAACTGGATGCCCGACCCCTGGCTCCTCGGGGTGTTGCAGCAGCTTGTGCCGAGCCAGAATCTGCCCGCCCGACAGGCTCTGGCGCGGGGAGGCTTTCGCAACTCGCAAAAACGCATCGGCGCCTACCACGCCGCGTTCGTCGAGAAGTTCGACAGCATGCGCTGGGAGAGCAACAACGAGCTGTCGGCGTGACAGGCACGGCGTGCTGGGAAGCCGGGCCGTTCGTCTACTCGATGCGCGAGGTCTGGCCCGCGGGCCCAGTTGGAGCGAGGGAGGAAGCGGGGGTGGCGCGTGTCTGAGGTGGTGCGGGTCCTCGTTGAGCGAGGCCAAGGGTTCACCCGGGAGACGGAGCAGTGGGAGCTGGAGCGGTGGCGCGCGATGGCGTTGACCGCACTGTCCGGGGCCGTTCACGAGGAGGATCAGATCTGGCAGTTCCTGCGCGCGGACGTCCCGGAGCCGCGGTGGCCGAAGGCCCGGCGGCCCTGGAACAGGTTCGCCGCGGAACTGGGCGCGCTGGAGGGCCTGCTGCTGCGCAGCGAGGGCCTGGCACCGGACGCAGTGGACCATGACCAACCGGTCACCGGCACCGCCCACACCCAGGCGGAGGCCGCGCCGGCGGACGGCATCGAGCAGCATGAGCAGTCAGAGCGAGTGAAGGTGCTGCTGCTCGGGTCGGCGCAGATCAGCGGAGCGCCCGGGAATGTGCCGTCCAACCGCCGCCGGTCGCTGACCGAGCTCGCATGCTGGATCTACCTCCACCCGGGAAGCCACCACGCCGAGATGGACGCAGCCCTCGCGGGCGGCCGCCCGGTGCGGGCCGAGTCCCGGAACCCGAGAGTGAGCAAGCTGCGGTCCTGGCTGGGCGAGGACGCCCTGCCGCACTACGCCGACTTCGCCGGGTACCGGCTGACAGCTGAAGTCAACAGCGACTGGGCCGACTTTCAGCGGCACGTGGCCGAAGCCGCGCGGCGCCCTCAGACCGAAGCCGCATGTCTACGCTCTGCCCTGAGCCTTGTGCGAGGCGCGCCGCTGTGCGACCCGCTGGGCATCCGCTACCCCTGGGCTGAACCTGTTGCCGGTGAGATGGCTGAGGCGATCCGCCGGGCCTCGGCTCGCCTGGTCGAGATCAGCATGGAGTCGGGCCAAGCGCAGGATGCGCGCTGGGCGTTGGAGCGCGGCCTTCGCGCGGGTGGCCGGCACTTGCCGGGAACCACGGCCTGAGTACGAGCGGGACTGGCCGGGCGGTCTAGTTCCAGCGGTGGGGGAGGCGCTGGCGGAACTGCTCGGCGCCCCGAGCCCAGACGTCATCTGCGGACTGCTGCGGCGCGGTGGCATCTGCACACTCCATCCGATCGGCGTCCGGCTCGGCGAGGGCCTGGGCCACCATCGCCCGCTCGGCTGCGCGGCTCGCTGCGGGAAGACCCAGCAAGACCCTGGCCGCCTGTTTGATCAGAATCCCGGCATCGTCCAGGAGGGTGTGCGCCCGCCCGTAGTCCCGCAGCTCCACCTGCGGGTTGTGCAGCGAACCGGTCGCTTCGGGGAGCCCCGCAACCATCTCCAGGACAAGTTCCTCCAGCACTTGGTACGCCTGCTCAGGGTCTCGGCCCGCCAGGTCGCGCACGTGCGTGAGCAGGCCCTGGGCAGACGGCGAGGTGAGGACGGAGCGGGGCAGAGTGCTGGTCATACCCGCATCCAACGACCGTGATCCGCCCAGGCAACGGCCCGCCGTTCGCGGGGTCGACAGTGGGCTGGTGTCGTCGCCCCCGGGCGTAAGACGCCCAGAGCCGTTCCGCTCCACGGCGTGTGGCTGGGCGGCAGGCTGCCGAATCAGTCTCGTCTGATCCTCGACCTGTCGGTCCTCCCGGCGCTCGGTGCGCGCCCGGACCCGCTGGCGCTCTTCCGAACGGGCCACCCGCGGGAGCGCGCTCGTGGGCAGACCACACAACGGAGACTTCCCGCAGCCCTTTGGCCCGGGAGGTGCATGCCGATGGTTCACGCAGGGCGGAGGGTGCCTGTGGTCAATACCCGCGGACGGCCTGATGCCCGGCCGGGAAGCACCAGGCGGCGAGCGGTTCACGCGCGAGACCCAGGTGGGTGTGGACGGATCTCTGTGATCACCGCGCGTCGTGTCCGGGTCTGGGCGACAATCGCTCCTCCGGGCGTGGTGCCCGGCCGGCACGATGCACGGGGCGGGTCGATGGAAGACGTACGGGAGCTGCTGGCCGAGTACGGTCAGTGCCACAGTGACGAGGTATCGGAGCGGGACAGGCACCGGCTTCTGGTCAACGTAGTCTCGGCCCTGATCCGGCGCACCGACGCCGAGGCGATGGTGGACTACCACTCGCCCGATGATCCGGCCGTGTTCTTCGAACTCGCCGGACGCGACTACGCGATCACCGTGACGGCTGCGTCTGGCAAGAACGCGGCCGAGGCGGCCAGGGCCGCGATACGAGCCCTCGATCAGCGGGACCTGGGTCCTGGTGCGCGGTGGGTCCTGGTGTGCGCGAGGACTCCGGGCGGTGAGGTGGACGACTCCCTGCGCGCGGTCCTGCGCACGCGGGGTGTGCTGCTCGACCGGGACCACTTGGAGGCCGCCGTGTGCGCCCTCGCCCCGCTCGCGACCCTGATCCGGTCGGCCTTCCGCACGCCGAGGCCGCCGTATACCCCGCTGTGCGAGCTCCTGCTGCGCGAGCCGGAGGAACCGGCCCCCGCCTTGTCCCTGCCGACGCGGACGTCCGGACCGGTCACCGTGCCTGCCCGGACGGAGCCCGGCATCGTGGCCTCTGTAGTCCTGGCCGGAGAGGACTGGCCGCTGCCGCCGAGCGGACTTGCCTGGGAGTCAACCGGGCGGGCGCTGATCACCACCGAGGCCGGGCTCGCCGAGGTGGATCTGCAGCGTGGCGGGGTGCGGTGGCGGCTGCCGCTGCCCGGCGTGCATGGCACCGCTGTCGTGCTGCCGGATGGAGCCGTGTGCGTGCCGTGCGGGCCGGCGGTGGTGATGTGGCGCAACGGCGAGCTACGGGCGGTGGGTGGGGGGTTCGAGGCGAACGCAAGCCTGCTGTTTGGCCCCGACGCGAGCGTGTGGGTCCTGTCCGGATCCGGGGCGACGTTCGGCGCCGGCACCGGCTCGACCCTTGCGCTCACGCGTCTGAGCGATGAGGTCGGCGATCAGCAGCGGTTCTCCATCGCCTTCGACGCGGCGGTGCGGTCGGCCGACTGGCTTGACGGGCGGCGCTTCTTCCTTGCCGCCAGCGGGCACAGCGCCGTCGTCGACCTCGCCGTCGGCACGAGCGTCGGCGGGCGGGAAGACTGGACACTGACGCCGGTGTCCTACCCCGGGCACGTGGCATGCACGGGGAGTGACACCGTGCTGGTGGTGGGGCGGGCCGGATCCGGGATCGGCGTGGAACTGCACACCGTCGACGCGGCGGCCCGCAAGAGCGACCCGGTGGCCGCGGTGCAGCTCGGCGAAGTGCTCGGACTCGCCCAGGCCCCAGAGGGCGGGCCCGCCTACCTGCTGGGTTCGTTGCCGACGAACGATGTCGGTGTCGTCCACCCCGTGCTGGTGAAGATCACCGGCCACGCCCCTGCCGCCTTCCGCGCGGTCGAGGAGGAGCGGGCGCCCGCTCCCGCCGCTGATCCGTATGTCGCGGTGCGCCAGCAGGCCCGCGGCGATCGCGGCGACTACGCCCTGGAGAAGTTCCCGATGCCGGGCGGCGAGGGCGGTATGGGGATCGTCCATGAGGCCGTGCACAAGCCGACGAGCACCGTCGTCGCGTTCAAGAAGCCGAGGTCGCTGCGCGAGCAGCTGACCGCGCGGATGCTGCGCGAGATCGAGGTCGCCCAGGCGCTCGGCGGCAACCGCCATGTCATGCCGGTCCTCGACTCGAGTCCGCGGGCCGAGTGGTTCGTCATGCCGCTGGCCCAGGACACCGCCGAACGCCTCCAGCCCCGGCTGCAGCACGACAACGAGGAACTGCGGGCCCTGGTGGACGCGGTCGCGGCCGCCCTGGCCGATGCCCACCGCCTGGACTACCTGCACCGGGACATCAAGCCCGCCAACATCCTGCGCCTCGATGGCCGTTGGGTCCTCGGCGACTGGGGTATCGTGCGCCGCCCCCGCGGCAAGACGACCAACCCAAAACGCACCGGCACCAAGATCGGCACCGCTGAGTTCGGCGCCCCCGAACTGTCCGTCGACCCCCACAACGCCACAGCCTCCAGCGACATCTTCAGCTTGGGAAAGGTCATCGGCTGGCTGCTGACGGGCACCGAGCCCGAGGCGAACGTGCCCCTCCTGCCAGCACCGGGCCCCTGGCGCAGCGTCGTGAGGCAGTGCACGTACCGGGATCCGCTCCAGCGTCCGCAGACCATCGCCGAGTTCCTCGACCTGGTCGAGCGGGAGACCTCGCCTCACATCGACCTGCCGATCGCACGTGCCCAGCAACTCGTGACGGCCGCCCAGACGGGGGACACCAACGCCGCCGGCCAGCTGCTCGCGCTGGCCGCCGACCACGGCGACGACTACGAGCTCTATCTGGACGTCCTGCCGAACCTGGAGATGAAGGGCGCCGCTCCGCTCCTCCTCGCCAACCCCGAGCAGGCCCTCACCCTCGTGCACGCGATGACCGGGCACGTCCAGGGTGACGGCAACGGGCAGCCTCACTGGAACGAGTCCAAAAGGGCCATTACGTGGCTTCGCGGCGTCGCCGTCCGCGCCGCCCGGGAGAAGCAATGGGAACTGCTGGAGGAAGCGGCCCGCGGTATGTGCACCTGGGACGCGGCGTCCAAGGAGTGGGACCAGCACGACGCCATCCGGGACTGGCTGCGCCGACTGCGCGGGCAAGCCGCTCAGATCCTCGCTGCCGTTCTGCGCGAACACCCTGACAGCGCGGGGCACTTCGCCGATCTGACGAGTGAGCGCACCGTGGACATGGCCATCCGCGGCGCCATCAACTCCGCAACCAGTGGCTGACCACACCCCGCCTGGCGAGCAGTTCCGCGTCTGTTGATCACCCCGGCCGGCCGCATGCCCCCGTGACGGTTGAACAGGCGCGGACTGTGCGCATCACCAGCAGAGCCTGCACAGCCCGGAGTTCACGAGGGACGCCGGGCACGACGAGCACAGCCATTCCCATGCAGCAAGGAACAGCGCTGATCGGCTACTCACAGCCCCGTCCTGGCGTAGGAAGTCAGCTATAGACAGCTAGCCCCGCCGCCCGTGTCGTCGACCCCGAACCCCGAACGTGTGGAGAGTGTGTTCGTGATCCGCCGCGCGTCCGCGTAGCCGATTGAGGGCAAGGGTGAACTCTTATTGGTGCCTGTTCGGCTACTCATCAGCTGATCTCAGGCGTGCTACCTGGTAGGTCGGCCGTACGCCGACCGGGTGCCAACAGGGGTGCTAGCCTGCGGCGATGAGTAGCTCTGCCTCCGGCCTGGTGCCGGTGCACATCGGCCAGCCGGAGCCCGGATCCGAAGAAGAGCAGGGGTTGCTGCTCCGCAGAGAGCGGTCTCTGAGCCAGATGGGCCCGCCGGTGCCGCTGCGTGTCCCCGGCGACATACCCTGGGAGCAGCACGGCCTTGTGCCGCGGTGGTGGGGCATGGAGAGCAGCGACTGTCCGGCGGCCGTGGAACCGGGCTTCTTCTCCGGCCAGGGCGATGAGGAGTTCCAGCGCTTCCTCGGCGGTGCACGGCAGCGCGGCGAGGTCGCTCTGGTTTTCGCCATCGTCGGCTACGCGGACGGCGACCGTCCCCGTAACCCGCTGTCGTCGGTGGACGCCTCCGTGCACCTCGGTGATCAGTCCACGAGAGCCGGCGGTCGGCGACTGCCCAAGGGGATGCGGCCCGAGATCGCACCGGGTCTGGAGGGCACCGACCGTGATCTGGCGATCCGACTGCTGACCCGTCCCGAGGGTGCGCCGTGGTGGAGCCTGAAGTTGTACGGCTCTCAGTCGTACAACGGCTACCGTGCCGGTGAGGTGGACCGCCCCGCCGCGGGCGAGCTGCATCCCATCCTCGTCGACTCGCTCGGGGAACCGGTGGTCGCGGCCTGGACGTCGCCGGAGGGCGACCAGCGGTGGTACCTGATCCCGGACGCCACCCGCTGGGAAAGCGTCCTGGGGTGGCTGGTTCGCCGGGCACTGCCGGAGTACGTGCCCGCAGCGCTGCGCCGTGCCCGGTCGCCGTTCTTCATCGACCCCGATCTGCAGACCCTCCGTGAGCAGAGCGCCCGCGACGCGCTCGAGGATCTGGAGGCGCAGTACGCGGCCGAGAAACAGCGCCTGGAGGATGAACTGCGGCAGGCCAAGGAGCTGACGGAGCCTGTGCGGTACGGGCTGCTGTATGGCAGCGGAACCGACCTGGTCGATGCGGTCGCGCGGGTGCTGACCGCGGCGGGAATGCACACTGTTGACCTGGACGAGGAGCTCGGCGGGACGAAGTCAGCAGACCTGCTCGTCAGCGCCGACGGCGTGGCATCGCGCCTGGTCGAGGTCAAGGGCGCTTCCGGTCCCGCGCAGGAGCATCTCGTCGGGCATCTCCAGCGGCATCTGGAGACCTGGCCGCAGCTGCGTCCCGACGAGCCGGTCTCCGACGGCGTACTGATCGTCAACCATCAGCACAAGCTGCACCCGTCGGAGAGGACGGCGGCGGTGTACGCGCGGCCCGAGTTCGTCGCCTCGCTCGACTCACTGCCGGTGACGGTCATCAGCACGGCGGAGCTGTTCAACTGGTGGCGTGCCGCCGACTGGACAGCAATCCGCACGGCTGTACTGGGCGACGCGGCCGCGACCGCGACCGCACAGTCGGCGACGCCAGTGAACCCGCCGCAACCGCCATCCGCTAAGCGGCGCCGGTGGTGGAGCGGCGGATGGCACCAGTAGAGCTGAGCGGTAGCAGACGAGTCACCGCACGTGAGAGCCCGACCCGCGGCCACTGGTCCGCAGGTGCTCCAAGGACTGCTGGTGCTGTGCCGACTGGGGGGTTGAGCGGGCCTGGGTTGCTTCTGTCGGAGGCGATGGCCGGGCGGTGCGCTCGGCGACATCCTGGATGAGCCTGTCGGCCAAGGCACGGATCCTCTCTCCCTGAGCTGCAAGCACTGGATCACCCTGGGGAACTGGCATGGGTGCGTCGCGGCGCAGTTCTCCGAGTTCGTCGTAGCGTGCCTGGTACTCGGGGGTGGCGTCGAGAGGTCCTAGAGGCGGAAGCGACGCGGGCACGGGTGTGTGGAACTCGGCGTCGTGTCGGATCCAGGAGCGAGTGGGTGCGCGCCAGGACAGACCACTCAGCTCCACAGGGATGTCGGCCTCAGCCGTGTAATGCACGTGGCTGCCAGTTGCGATGTAGGTCGGCTCCTTGTCGCCGTCGAGGGGCAGGGCGTGGAAGGCGACATGGGTGGCAGGTTGAGGAGGCCTGTCGAGCTGGAAGGCCTCGGCGTGGGCGGCGTCGGCCAGAGCAGCGTCGAGGGTCGTGTTCCAGAAGCCGGTGAAGTCCTCGACCGTCCCCGCGCGCGGAAGGTTTCCGTGCCCGATGTGCTGCAGCAGGGCGTCGGCCCGGGCCTCGATGGCACGGGTGCCGTCATGAATGAAGCGGTGCAGCCCGGGCGGCAGATAGAGCAGCAGGCTGCCGTACAACGGCTGGACGATGGGGTCAGCATAGTTGGCGGTGGCCTCTCGGAAGTGCTGCGCATACTGCTGGGCTTCGGTTTCGGTGCGTTCGCCGTAGCGGTACTCGGCATCCCGGTGCCCGTGTACACCGGTGGTGCGGTTGCGTGCCGCGTTGTCGGCCTTGTCGGCCATGACGTGCCGGGCATCGAAGTACCTGGCCCACTCCCGAGGCGGGCGATTGTGAATGTTGCGCTCGGGAGCCGGCTCGCTGTAGCGGTCCCACCACACGATGCCGTCGGGCTCCCGGCGGGTGCCGTGGTCGATCCAGGCGGTGGGGTAGGCGGCGTAGAGAGCATCCATGAGGACGGAGGCCAGGCCTTGACCGCGGTGGGCCGGTGACACCTCGAGCAGGAAGACGGACAAGGCCTGGCCGTCAGGGTGGACGAAGAAGTCCAGGTGCCCCGCCATGGCCCCTCCCACCATGGCGATCAGACGCTGCCCCGACCAGGAGTTACCGAGGTCGTACTTGTAACTGGTCCTCCACAGGGACAGCCCTGCTTCTGACAATCGAGCCTGAGCCGACCCCGTCACGGGCCCCCGCTCTCGTCCTTGGCCGTCACCGCGGGAAGAGGCAGGACGGCGATCACCCGGCTGCGCGCTGCCTGCACGCCCGGCAGGTTCCGCAACGACGTGGTGGTCGTGATCTCGAGCTGCTCCACGCTTCCGGAAGGCAAACCAGGCCAGACGCCGGTGTCGACGTCGAGGACCGCCTGCACAGTGACCGCGGCAGTGCGGGTGGGAACCGAGGATTCCAGGTCAGCGGAGCGGACTTGGACCAAGGCCGTGACCATGCCACGCGGATCGGGCTGGGATCGGCTGTCGAAGATGATCTCCCCGATACTGTTGCCGATCAGGGCGACAATACGGCTGATCTGGTCGGGAGTACCGGACAGCTCGATCCGCGTGGACGACTGGCCGGAAGCGGAGGAGGCACTCATGAAAGGGTCCTTCATCGTGTGGGCTGGACGCGGACTGAGAAGCAACAGTGTCCCAACGGACCGACCTCCCGGGGGAGCAGGGCGTTCCAGCCGTGCCCAGGCTGATACGGGAGGGGACCCCGCCGATGGACGGAGCTCGTGCGGCGGGCCCCCGTGACGCGCAGAGGTCGCCAGGCGGGCGGACTTCGCGGGCATCGCCCATGGGGCGGGCAGAGGGATGGGTATGTGCGACTTGCGGAGGTCGCGGCGGACCTAGCGATCGGTGGCCTCAGCAGCCTCACGACGCCCCCGGTCCTGTCCGGGCGCCAAGCGGATCAGCTCCCGTACTCGCAACGGCTCCCTGGCTGTAGCTGCGGGTTCTATCTCAGTAGGAGGAGCGAGACGGGACGGTGCCTCGACCCCGTGCTCGCCAAAGACCGGCAAGCAGGGGCAGCGCAGCGCGCATCCGGCTGTCACTTCAGGGTGATGGAGTTGCCTGGTGCCACATGGCGCAGGGGCTGGGTGTACTTCCAGCACGCAGGAACGCTTCGAGGCTGGCTATCAGGACATTCGAGTCGCCGGGTACGGTGACCGCGCAGGCGCACGGCGCCCGGCCGTCGGGAAGAGACAAGGAAGCGCACAATGAGGAGGCTGCCACCCCCGCGTAGCGACAGCGGCTCCGCGGACTACACCACACCTGCCGTCCTTGCGGCTGGCACGCTGGCCGTCGGGTTGTTCTTCGTCACCACGCATCTGGCGCTGGCGTCCGGGCTCTTTCGCGAACAACGAGCCGTGGCTTGTGCGGGGATCCTGCTGAGTTGCACGCTGTTTGGCGGTGGAGTCCTGTTGACCGCGCGCTGGGCTTTCGCGAAGTGGGGACTGTACATCTGGCAGATCCCAGCGCTGGCTCTCTCCGTGCTCGCCATGGGGTGGACTGCTCCAGACATCGCCGCCTACGTCTTCCCACGAGTCGAGGAACGCTTCGCCCGCGAGCTCGGCGACTCCGGAAGATGTCTACACCGCAGCCCATACCGGCTGGAAGAGTCCCAGACGACCTTCTCGGGCCGGGACCACAGCCGGATGACCATCACGCCACTTCAAGACGGAGTGCCGCCGTTGCGGTTGGATAACGCCCTCCACGGGGGCCTAGCGCATCTGGAACCCGCTGACCCGGCGTCTCGGCAGATCTTGGACGCCTACGGCTGCTGACCGTGATGGCGTCGGAGCGGCGATGAAGCCGTGACCGAACCCCGGTTCCCGCTCATGCTCGACAGAGACGAGAGGGCGCTGGGCGCACGTCGTCACGACGTACGGCGTACTCCGGTGCCCCTCCGAAGCGTCCGGGTGTCGGACTCGGGGAAGGGCCATGCATCGGCATCGTCGGGGAAACTGACCTCGACGGTGTAGGCCGGTTCCAGGAAAAGTCCTTTATAGCGAGGGTGCGGGATGACAGGCTTTCCGGCCGACCTCGCGGTGGCTCGCTGCGGCAGTCCCTGAGCCGTGGTGGTCATGTGCATTCCCCTCACACTTTCGTGTCCTGCGGCCAAGTCCGGTCAACCCGGCCGGCCGTCCCCGACTCCTGCAGTCAGCAGAAGGATGGATCGGGCACGGAGATCATACGTTCGAGCCGCCACGGATCGGCTCCCTGTATTTTGCGACCAGCGCGGACTGGCTGGTCAGGAGCGGTTGCCCGGGACATGTCGCCGTGGTCATCGGCTCTGGCGCGGGGGCGTCGGAGGCCCGCCTTGTTGATGCGCTCGCTGGCTGTCTGCCGCGGCAGGTCGTACCGGCTGCGCAGTAGAGGGAGGGAGCGGCGGCGGAGGAGGAATCGCCGAAGGGCGCCGGCCCGCGAGTGCTGCCCGTGCCTCCGGATTGGCCATCCGGGACGGCAATGCTGACCGCTGCCCGGGCGAGAGTGCCCTAAGCCGGTCGAGAGCGGCATCCGCGCCACCCGGTTCAGTTCGCGGACGCGGGAGACTGACGAGCACACGCTCGGCCATGGCGCTGATCGCCGTTCGGATCTGCTGCACCTGCCTTTCGCCCAGGTCCAACCTTGCGAACTGGAAGTTGGGCACATGCCGGATGTACAGGAGAGACCGGTGCAGTCGTAGGTAGGGCTCCACAGGGTTCATGAGCGGCGACTGATCGCGCACAGCTCGCTCCAAGACCTGATTGGTCAGCTTGGTGAAGGCCTGCTGTCCCCAGTGCTGCTCCTGCGCGGCCAAGTCGATGAAGTCGCGGGGATCCAGCCGGGACTGGACCGCCTGCAGAGTCTGGACGGACAAGGTCGTCATCGAGCTGACTCGTAGCCCGTCCAGTTCTACGGGGGCGTTGTACTGCGGCTTCACCGCGATTGTGAGGCGAATGGCGAGAGCGTCGGCAGTATCCGGGGCGCCTTCGGGGGGTAGGTAGGTCATGGCTCGGAAGGGGCCCTGCTGACCTAGGTTCTGCTCAACACGGACTCTGTACCCCAGGTGTTCGAGCGCACCTTGAACCACGTCCCGGGACCGGTCCGTGCTGTGCGTCACTGGGGTAGTCAGAGAGATTTCCCTGGCCTGGCGTTGGAGAGCCAGGTGCCGGGCCAGAGCCACGTCTCCGCCGACCTGAAACGGGATACCGGTCTGGTCAAGCGCCGCCAGGGCGATGTCCGCATCGCGTGCTGCGCGCTCGAGGTCCCAGATCACATTGCCTCACCGCCGCATGGGGTCGAGTTCAGGGAAACGCGCTTCCCAGACGTGCGCGATCGCTGCCGGCACGCCGGGGCGAACTGCCCCCCACAGGACCACGAGCCGTTCGACCGCCAGCACGGTTCGCTGGTCGTCGGTCGAACCGTGCATCAGGACCTGCCGGTAGAGGTCGACCAGGTCCTCTTGGGCACTGTCATGGTCGCGGACGGGCGTGCTCCAGCGAGCGGGCAGGTCGCCGACGCCATCTGCCGGGCCCTGGAGTTCTTCCAGGCGTTCCACGATCTGGAACGGCCGGGCGAGTAGCCAGTCGGGTGTTCCCGGCTCCTGCAGGGCCTGGAGGACGTCCTCATCGAGGTGGCCCTGCAAGCTCTGAAGGATCTCGCCGCGGGTAACCGCGGCCCCGTCGAAGTCGATGTCGATGTCGGCGTCATGGTTTGCCACGGCGAGTACTTCCTTTCTGCGTCAACGGCCTGTGCGCCGCTGTCCAACCACGGTATCCGCCGACCATGTGACGCCCGGCTTCGGCAACCGATCCTTCTCGGCCCTCCGACCGCGGACAGGCACTGCGGGGACTGCGGGGGTGTTTGGCGGTCTGGACACACAGGACGCGCTCCAGAGCGACTTGGTGATGCATCACGTCTCCTGCTCAGCCTCGCGCCCGGCCCTCGCATCGGGCATCGCGTCCTCTCAGAGTGCTGATCACGAGAATCCGCCGATGGCCGCCTCCCGCACCACGGGCCGATACCCACACCGATCCGGCCTCACGGGCAACGGAAAGGCAGGAGAAGCCCGCCGGCCGGGCGGCCTCCTTCCCCCGGACACCCCCGACTGCGCCAGTACACGAACCCGGGAGCCCCAGCAGGGCCCGCACGCCGGGAGCGGCAACAGCAGATCTGCCCGCCCCACGGGCCATTCCAGCCCAGACGTCCCGCCACAAGAGCTGCCAGCCACATTCACAACTCGTTGTCCACACACTGGCATTGCGCACAGGACCCCCGACATCGGCAGCACCAGGAATCCGAGGAAACCTTGTCCATGTACGTCCTCCCGGAGGAGCTCGTCCGGGCAGACCACGCCGAACGCCTGCGCCGTGCCCAGCGTGAACGGCTAGCCATCGGTGTGGCAGCCTCAGCCCGCCACGCGCGCCGCGCCGACCGGGCGCGGCGTTCCACACGCCGCTCATGGACCCGGCTGCTGCTTCCCTCTGCTAAGCGAGGCCCGCGATGACCACCCTTGCCCTAGTCGTCGACCTCCCCGACGCACTCTTCCGCCGCTACACCGCCATTCGAGAGGTCGGCCACGCCCTCACGGCAGTGGCCACGGGCCAGGCGAGCGTCGTCGAGTGTGCCCTCGAGCCGGGGACGGCCCCCGACGGCAGCCGCTTCGACGCCTTCACTGAGGTGCGCTGGCAAACCTCGCGCGCCTACCTCGCAATCCTCCAGGCTGGGGCGATGGCACAGGAACGGTGGCTCCGCGAACAGGGATTGTGGACCCCGAGACGGCAACTTGTCACCGAGGTCGCGGCACGCCACAGTAGGGCTGCCGTCCAAGCGACAGCCGCCAGTGCGGCCGAGATCGAGCGGGCGGCCACCTGGGCTCAGGAGCTCCTCGACAGGCACTGGCCGCTGCTGCTGGTCTGCGCGGATCTTCTCGACCGGCGCGGCCATCTCTACGGTTCCCACCTTCGCAGAGCACTCCGCGAAGGGGCGGAGGGAGCCGTTAAGCCAACGTGAACACACCGGTCCTCGGGCATCACGGGCTCACGGCCCCTCGACCGACTCCGATGACTCCACGTGGTCGACGAGACCTGAAGCGAACTACCGCATGCGGCGAAGGCAGACCTGCACCTGGCCCGCCTCATCACGACGGACGAGCAACCCGCTGTCTCCTGCGTGGGAGATCGGAACCTCGGTGCCCGCCTTGAGCACAGAGGAGGCACCGGTCTTCAGTACGACCTCGGCGACAACAGGTCCAGACGAACCCGAAGCATCCGCTGCCTCGACGGCGCCGTAGGCCACGCCGGCGTCACTGATCGTAGCCACATTGATCGTCTTTCGGTTGCCGTCGCCCTGTAGGCACACGCCCTCCTTCGACTCCAAGTCGAAGGCGACCGGACCGGCCGCCAGATAGCGCCCGTTGGGAGACGACACCACTGCGTAGGAGTTCCCAGCAGAACCCGATGACTCCTTCGCCGCGCATGCCATCTGCGCCTCGATCCGTCCGCTCTCCGTGTCATGCACCGCCCATACCGGGGTCCCGTCCCCGTACTCGCCGGTGCGCCATGAGGCAAGGAGGTTGGTACCGGAAACACCGTATGCCCGGCCATTCAAAGCTCCCAGGAAGCCCGACTTGGCGGAGACTCCATCCGGCTTCACACTGCTGCTCAGCCATCCGCCAGGGACCCCGAACCCCCCGCTGCCCATCGAGACCACCGGACCCTGCGAGGTCGCCGACATGACCATGCTGCCGGAGCAGCCGGTGGTGTCAGCGCACTGCGGGAGCAGCGCGTCGGCCTTCCCGAAGGCCGTAACCGTCCCAGTGGAGAGGTTCACTGTGGCAGCCGAGGTCCCGTAGAGGCCGTCGCCTCCCCAGGAGACGAGGAGAGACCCATCCGCTCCGCTCACATGCACCTGCCCAGGATCGGCGCTGACGGGAACGAAAATCTCGCGCGCCGGCGCAACCTCCTGGCCCCTGCTGTCTGCCGGGTACGCCACCAAGGCGACGACCTCACGGCCGTTATGCAGCTGGTCCTTGCCCTGCATACCGTGCGCCCACGCCACGAGGTACTCGCGGCCTCCAGCCGTCACGGCGATCACATCCGGGATCTCGGCAGGCTCACTGCCGTCCCCTTCCGCCCCAGAGACCTCGGCAGGCGGAGTCCAGGGCTTGCCGGACCAGCGGACGGCGCCGGTGGCAACCTCGTGCACGCGGACCGAGTACCCACCGGAGGCCGCCTGCAGAAGTCCCACGCCACCAGACTTGACGGGAGTGACCGGAATCGAGCCCACCTTCGGCGGAAGCCAGGCGAGTTCTGCGTCCCATCCGCGGCTGGCGTCGTAGCCCGACGGAAGAGCCAGCTTGGCCAAAGCGGACTGCTTGGACCGTTCCGGCGGCTCCGGATGCCCGCTCGACTTCCCGGCATCACTGCACGCGGACAGCAGGCTCACGGCCAGCACCGATCCGATCGCGGCCTCCGTCAGGCCATGCCTACGCCCTATCATCTGCTCCCCCTGTCGACCCGCACGTCCCTGTGATCTCCAGCGCCCTGGAGACTAACAGCAGCCCCTGTCGTGCCCATGCCCCGCCAGCACCAACGTCGGCCGCACTGCTGCAATTTGACCGCCGTCGCGACGTATTTCAGACGTCGGGATGAGTTCGGCTGCCGCCTCCGCGCTCAACGGCCTGCCGCAGGCGGGCTGGCTGCCAAGAGGGGCCCGGCTGTCGGCATGAACTCCTCTGGGGACGTCGCCGAGCGGGGGGCGGCGGAGCGCCTGGGTCGTCATGTAGGTGCGTGATCCAATTTGGCTGGTCGAGACCGTTGCTGGGGGCTGTGAGGGCGCCAGGGTGGTGCGCCAGAACCTGCGACGAGGAGTTCCCATCGCCATGTCGGGGGCAAGGCTTCCTGGTCCTCGTGCGTGTTGGATTGTCGCAGTCCGCGATGCGCGGGTGACTGCGGTGAGTAGCATCCCGGATCAACACCACTCGGACGAACGGAGACAACAGGTGTCTGATCCCGCGGAGAGCGCCACCCTCTTCACCCAGTACACGTCCAAGGTCGACGAAGACCTAGCGGCTCGCGAGAAGGAGCGCGCGGATCTGGTGGCGCGCCTGGCGGTGGTGGAGCGCGACCTCGAACTGCTGAAGAAGGTGAAGGCCGCGATCTCTTCGGACGAGGAGGAGGCGTCGTCTCATTCCGGTGAGGTCACGGCGGTCATGGCCAGTGAGCCTGGAGATGAGTCCACTGCCCCTGTTGGCGAGCAAGGCGCTCTCCGAGCGCCCGCCCAGGAGTCCACGGCCAGGAAGACGTCAGCGAAGAAGACGGCGGCCAAGAAGACGGCGGCCAAGAAGACGGCGGCCAAGAAGTCCACGGCGAAGAAGACGGCGGCCAAGAAGGCCACTGCGAAGCGAGCCGAGCCGGCCGAGGCGGGGACGAGCCGGCGACAGCTGATCCTGGGCTACATCGAGGAGGTCGGCCAGCCGCGCTCCAGCGCAGAGGTCGCGAAGGAACTCACCCATCGTCACGCCGAGTTCACCTCAAGTCCGGCGGCCACCCGCGAAGCGCTCGAAGCGCTCGTCGCGCGGGGCAAGCTGGAGCGCACGACTCAGGGGCGAAGCGTCTACTACGGCCCTGTCACTCCGACCAGGGAAGGTTCAGAAGACACAGCTGAGGAGAGCGCGCAGCTGGTTTCGTGAATTCCATTGATTGGTACTGCGGGAGCAACCCTGCACCACTCGCCCGCTCCGTCCGCGCTATGGGATCGCAGGGGCTCGCCGTAGAACGGGTCGTCGCGGCAGCCTTGGGCCAGTGACGATGCTGGTGCGGCGCGACGGGGGGCGCGCCGCACCAGGTCTCTAACGGTAGCGAGCCCGACGCTGGCGTGGGGTGGAAGTCGAGAATCAGCCGCAGCCTTACCCGATTTTGGCCCAGCGGCTGGGCCAAGCAAACTATTTCCGGATGCTCGGTGCGACGGCAGAATGCCGTCGGAGGATTTGAATCAGGCACCGATGAGGCCGACGTGGGACACAAAGGTATACGCCGCCCAGTCGGAGTCGATGTCCCGGATGAAGGCTTCCCAGCGTGCTTCGAGCGCAGCCTTGTTGCCGTTCTGGAACGCGTCGATGAAGGCCGGCCACTCTCGGCGGGCCCTCTTGGTACGGACGTTGAGGTCGCGGCGGTACTTGCCCCGCACCGTGGCCTGATCAACTGGGTAGATCTCCAGGGTGATCCCTCGCCCCTTGTTGTCCAAGTGCCTCTTCAGCCAGCCCAGGTTCCGCAGCATGTTGTGGGCACGCAGCGTCCAGTAGGCCGTGTCCACGAGCTCCCGGTTGGCCGATCCCGGCCGCTGACTGCGGTTGAACCAGCGGCGAATGGTGCCGTCCGTCACGGCCACGCCTGCTTGACGCAACGCTGCCATCCCACCTTCGTGTGTTGCCAGGTACTTGAGACGGCCGTGGAGTCCTCTCGTTGAGGTGACGGGGGATTTGATACCTCCCTCGCGTAGGAACCGCTGGACCAGCTCTTCCAGGGAGCGGGCGAGAGCGAGGCCTCCGTGCACGTTCTGCGGCATGCCGTCGGCTCCGTAGAGCCCGAAGCGCTGCCATCCAGTGTCTGCCATCGGTCTGCTCCCTAGTTGAGGTACAAAGCCTTGTCGGCGTCGAAGACATAGCCCTCCTCGGGCTTGTCCTTCATCTCGTTGAGCTTGCGACCATGGGTGATGATGTCGCGCCAGTCGCGGTTCCCGGCGACGTGGATCTCGTCGGTGCCCATCATCTGCACCAGCGTGAGGCCGCCTTCGTGGAGCTTGTATCCACGCAGCCAGAGCGCAGCGAACGCCTGGGATCGGACGGTGTGCATCCAGTCCGGGCGGAACAGTTCACGGTTGTAGCGTGAGTTTCCCATGGTCGAGGCGAACTTGGCGTACATGTCCTTGAGGTAGGCGGTGATGAGCGGCTGCTCCAGTTCGTAGGCTGCAAGACGGAGGGCGTCCAGGGACCGGCGCAGTTTGGCCAGGAGGTACTCCGTTGCTCCAGAGGTCCACGACTCGGTGATCCGCGGCGCTTCGCAGAGCTTCTTCTCATGGCAGTTGATGAGCAGCTTCACGGTGGCGGTGTTCAGGAGCAGCGGCCCCGGCTCTTCCCGATGGCCGATGGGGCTAGGGAGGTCCGGGTGGTGCCACTCCGGCTGCTCCACCCGATAGATCCCAGCCCTGCGCTTCTGGAACCCGCCGTCGCGGTCGTGCTCCAGCTTGCCGGTCGGAAGCCAAGTGTTGAATGCGTTGAGATAGGCCGCGTTCATGTCCAGAACTGTGACGGGCAGGCCGGAAATCGCACCCGACCGGACCCCTTCAAGCAGCTGCGCGTTGACCCACTTGTGACGGCCCTCCCAGGTGTCGTCCGGCTCCTTCGGGCCCTTGGCCTTCAAGAACGGCGGAGTCGGGGGCATCGCCGTGTGCTCATAGCGCGCGCTGACGCGGGAGCGGTTGAACAGATCGACAACGTCTTCAATGGCGTGGTCCGCCAGCACCTTGGGCAGCGCCTCCAGGTCGCCGCCGGCCTCGGCGAATCGCTCCTCGGTCCGCAGGGTGAACGCCTTGAGAAGGTCGACGTCCTCCGGCTTGCACAGTTCCCGTGCTTTGGTAAGGAGTGCGGCGAGTTTCGAATCGTCTGGGTAGCCGGATACCGAGGGCTGGACGGCCGGTGCGGGCCCGCGGGAGGCGCGGGGGCTTGACGTCGGCTGCGGGGTATCCCGCTCAGCAGTTGAAGGGGCAGGGAGTGCAGCGGGCGGTGCACTGGATGCGTCACTGCTCTCGGTGCCAGGGTCGAGGAAGCGTGCATTGCCCAGATCCGGGGTCAGAGTGACCGTGCCGAGCTGTCCGAGGTCGCGGTCGACTACGTCGACACGGGCGTTTTCGCCGCTCCGGCTGACAATCAGTGTCAGCCCGGGATCGAGGGCACGGATGACTGCACTGTCATCGGTGTCCAGTGTCGCGATCACCGGCACCTGCAGGGCAGCCGCGAGGCCCGACAGGGCGTGCGCCTGGCTCTCCAAACTGGCCCCGGACAGGGGCACGCCGACCTTTGCCGCGTGCTGCAGCCGGTCGACGACCACCAGGCCGATGCCCTTGAGCGAGGCAGCCATGAGGCGAATGTCCTCGGCGGACAGGCCGGGGCGGTCGAAGATCGACAGCCGTGCGGCGGCGAGCCTCTCGGTCGCGTCCTGAACGAGAGCTTGTTGCGAGGAGGACAGCTGTCCGGCCCGCAAGCGCTGGTAGGGGACGCCCGCCTCGCCCGCGATGAGGCGAGGGGTGATCTCCGCGCGAGTCAGCCCCGACGCGGCGTACAGCACAGTACGCCCCGAGGCCATGGCGGTGGCTCGGGCTGCGGCCATGGGAAGCAGCGTGCCGCCGACGTGTGGAGCCGCAGCGACAACGATGAGCTGAGCGCCCAGGAGGCCTTCGGTGGCGGAGTCCAAGGACGGCAGACCGAACGAAATCGGGAGAGGGCTCGCTGCAGCCAGCGCATCGCTGATCGAGACCAACTCCGAGGGGGAGACCGGGGCGACGGACGCGTGTGCGATCAGGATCGCCACGGGGGAGCCGTGTCGGGTGAGCACCTGTGGTGTTCCGGCGCTGGCCTTACGGACGAGATCACCGAAATCAGCTCGCGCCTGGGTAATGGGCGTCCGAGCCAGCGCGGGCAGAGCGTGCTCGAGATCGGGTCCGAGTCCCTTGAGAGAAGAGAGCACGGCGGCGTCACCGATCACTGTGGGGGTGCCCGCGATCGCGCGGTCAACCACGTCTTTGAACGAGGCCCGTACCGCGTCCACTCCCATGCGCTGCGGATCCATGCCCGCCTCCCGAACTGTATGAAATACTTACGTTTTCCCTTACAGGAATCCTTACAGAATGCGGTCCGACATTCAAGCCCGCCCTACGCGACGGCGCGCTTCGCATGCGCTGACAGCGAGTGTCAGCGCAGACGCTGCGGATCCTCCGGCCAGCACGACGAGCACAACGCGCCACCCACCCGGACGGAACGCCAGGCGATGGCAGCCTCACCGTCACGTCCAACGACGGGACCTGGTTACCGCGACGAGAGCGCCAGCCGCCCAGGAAAGAGAAGTGCCGCTGTCAGGGGCAGCACGTACTGTCGGAGCATGGGTGGGGGGAGTGGGACTGAGCTGTGTGCACGAGTGGCCAATGCGCTGCAGCAGGACCCGAACTGGGCACGGTGCATCGATTGTCGGGAGTCACTGCACGTCGAGGTGAAGGAAGACACCGCCTCCGGCAGTGCTCACCGGCTTCCCGACCTCATCGTCCGGCTCTGGTGCCCTTCTTGCTGCCCTACTGCCACCCCACCCGCGGCCCCGTCAGCCGCATGGTCTCATGGGTCTCAGGCGGAGCTGTCCTCGTCCTCCCCGGAAGTCGGCAACGCCCCCGGCGACGCGGCCCCTAGCGGGAGGCGATCGCCAATGAAGCCAGCCGCCTGCTGCCGACACAGAGCCGAAAGATGACCCCGGGCTTCACGAACAGACTGCCGCAGATCCGCTACGACCTGTTGGGGGTAGCCCTCATCGACGTACAGCGTCAGCAAGGCTGCGGCTTGGGCAAGGTTCTCGGCAGCCTGAAAGGCGCG
Source organism: Streptomyces sp. NPDC028711 (assembly GCF_055565415.1). NCBI lineage: Bacteria > Bacillati > Actinomycetota > Actinomycetes > Kitasatosporales > Streptomycetaceae > Streptomyces > Streptomyces sp. NPDC028711. Next base: position 234,106 of record NZ_JBVHUJ010000009.1, read on the forward strand.
CTCGGCTTCCCGGGGTGTCCGCCTCTGCACTTCGATGGCCCGCGCCAGCGTCCGGGAGGGCATCGCAGACAGATCCGTCAGGTCTGTGGCGCCTTGCCCGAATCGCGAAGCTGCTCGATAGGCTGCACCGAGAGCCGGCGCCCCCGAGTGCTGTGCGATGAATCCGATCCGCCGCGCGGTGACCAAGAAGCCGTCGTGCCGGTCGGAGTCCTCGGTCCCTGGAGCGATCGTGTCGGCCGGCAGCAGTCTGTCCAGGTAGGCGCGGGAGGGGCCCACCGCTTCGTCCCACGTCGACGCGGCCGCAGTCAGGATGAGCCAGCCGCTGCGGCTCTCCGCAGCTGAGGACTTGAGTTGCAGCCGAGCAACAGTAGCGACGACCGTCTGCGCCGCCGCTTTGGCCCTCTCTCCCGGGAGTCCGAGGCTTACGAGCTCATCAGCAACTCTCTCGGGCATCGGTGCGCCGAACACCAAGCCCCACGCCCACCCAGCCCGCATCCAGGCGATCGAGTCGTTCCCGTCCAGCGCGCGGAGCGCAGTCGATCGCGCCTGGCGGTTGACCCATGACGCCAGCGCCGCCGCCACCTGAGAGCCAGGGGCACCGGTAACCTGCTGGCCGTGGTCTATGAGATCGGCCATCGGAACGTCGGGCAGGTGCAGGACGCGGCGGCCAGGAACGGCAATCTCGCCCGTCACGATGATGAAGCGCTCGTCAGGGCGGTCCCGCTGGGCCCAAGCACTGACTGCTCCAGCGAGATTGAGGTGGACCTCTCCTGGACCGGAGGGGTCTGCGGATGAGCTGACCTCGTACCAGCGGTCCACGACACCACGCCCGTCGGATTGCGTCACCCGCGAAACCAAATGGACCAACTGGTTCCATGCCTGCTCTGCCGCTTCGGTGTACTGAGCCAGGGTGGCCTGGCCACTCAAGTACTCCTCCTCGATGTCGCGCAGGTAGGCAACCCACGGAGCCTGCTCCGCCCGCCCCGCCCGAAACGCAAACGCTGCGGTCTCGTCGGCCACGACCTGCCGCTCCGCCTGGGCCCGCTGAGCGTCAGGACTTGCGGACACCTGCTCCACCAACCCAACGAAGAGCCTGGACGTGTCCACACTGGTGCTGTCCGCGAGGATCACGCCTTCACCGGAGGGTCGGATCGCAGCGACGACGGTGCGCCCGCTCTCACGCAGGGCGGCGTGAAGGTAGCAGGCATCGCCAGCCTGCGAGGACTCCAACAAAACTGTCTGGGACACCCCGGAAGACCGGTCGGGGGAAGACGCTGTCCCACCAGCCGAAAACGTGGATCCAGCAACACGGGGCATGGCCCCTTCACCGTCGTCTGAGAGAGCAGCGCCCTGCTGGAGGGCGGCCACATCCTCCGCCTTGCCATGGCCAAGAGCCCGAACCCGGGTGAGGACGGACGCCCGCGGCGGGGAATCAGACAGCGCTTCAGCCCATCGCCGGCCCATCCGATGCCAGTCTCGTCCGCTCCCGGAAGCCTTACCCTCACCCAGGAGCCAGACAGCGAGCGCGACGTCCAACTCGGCGCGCTCCTGGGTACTCAACGCCGCGTAGCGAATACGCCGCAGGAGCAAGCGGATGGTCAGCGCCTGCCACTGGCCGAGGGCGTCCGAGCACGACAACGTGACGCGGCTGCCAGGCCGATCTCTGCGAAGCCACCAGAGGGCGGCTGCCAAGGGCTCACTGGTCACGCCGTCCTCCGGCTCACCGCGATTCACGACGAGGCGGTACACCCTCGGAATGGACGGTTGCGACTTTCCCCAGCCGAGGCCCGGCGAGGCCGACTCGGCCGGATCCCCCGGGAGCAGACTGCGCAAGGCCGCTGACGCCAGCTGAAGGGCCCTCCATTCGCTGGCAAATTCAGCGAACCCTTCCTCACCTGACTCCAGAGCCGCATCCAGCCGCCTCAGGACGCGTTCGAGATCAGCGGCTGCATGCTCCACGGATGGGTAGGCCGTGACGGTCAGCCGGTCTGCTTCCCTACGGTGCCGCAGCCACTTGTCTCGGCCCGGGCTGCTACGCACCGGATCGGGGGCAGTCAGTTCGGTCTCGTGCTCAGCGAGGTACGCCCACAACGCACGTCGGGCCTCGCGTTGCATTTCTGCACTTTCTCGCTCCACTTGCCACGCGGCCTGGCGTTCGCTGCCCACGGGATCGCCAGGGCCGTGCTGCGCGGACCAAGTGTCAAGCAGACGCCGTTCCTCCCGCGCGCTTGGGTGCTGGGCCTGCCACTTCGCTGCCCGGGCCTTGTCGGCCACGCTCAACTGTCGACTGGCCCGCCACCGAGCCGCACGTGCCTGTACTGCCGCCGCCGCCTCCGCATCTTCACCGAATCGGTCCTGAGCCCAGGCATACATGTCCTCGCTCGCAGCCCCCACGAAGCCGGCGACCTCCGCCGCTTCCTGACTGCTGCGTACTGCCTGCAACAGGTAGAACTCAGCGGCCTGCCGCAGCTCAGGGACCGTGTAGCTCGCTGCGTGGAGACGCCGAAATCCGCGGACGTAGTAAGGAAGCAGCTGCACCCCACCCGCCACGGTGAGGCCGGCCGACGAGTCGAATGCGTCCATGTGCCGCAGCAGGCCGATGAGTTCCGCTCCCTCGCTGCAGAACCTTTCCCAGCCAGCGTCATGGGTGAGCCCCGCGAGAGTCCTTACCTCAGCGGACGGCAGGTTCGGGAAGTAGGCGGCCCACTTCGCCGCAGCTATGTCCCACGAGACAGGGGGAGCTTCCAGGGCCGACGCTGCCGTTGTACCCAACACACATGCCAGCCATTTCCCCGCCTCCGCATAGGGATCCGGTGCATCCGTTGGCCCCTGATGAGGGCCGTCACTAGGCCGCCCCGCCAACGCTCGCGCCGCGACCATGCGAGGTTCAAGGGGCACGGCGCCATCCTCGTCCAGCTCAAGAACGAGTCCTCGAAGGCCGGCACGTTCACAGTTCAGCACCTGTGCCAGTGCGTCCGCGGCATCCGCTGTTACCCACTGCGCCTCCACATCGTTGGTGGGAGAGAGCCCCAGTACCGCGTAGTCCGGCGACGGGGAGACGGGGACGGCATCGGGCTGGCTCATCAGGTCGGTACTCCTTGGGACATCGCACGGTGCGCACCGATCACACGGCGCGTCTCCACCCAGCCTGAGAACCTCACGCCGAGTTGTCGCCCCTACCTGGCGAAAAGGTCCGCGCCTCCCGTCAGGCGCAACATCGTCAAGCAGGCCTGCCCGCCACACGGGAAGCACTTCCCAGACCGCCCAAAATAGAAGGTGGTCGGGAGCGGCGGCCGCATCGGCGCCCCGGAAGGCTCCGGGTGCCCGCTCCACGGGAACGACGGCAAGACCCGGCCCGTCTCACGGGAAGCGATGACCCTCAATCCAGATACCCCTTGTACCCGTGCCCCCTACTCGCACAGCGTGGCTCCTGGCCACTCCGCGATCACCAGGGGGCATGGTGTCCGACCACACTGCGAATCCGCCAACACCTGCACGGCGTCTCCAAGCAGCCGCCCTGGAGCGCATCGTGGCTGCACCCATCCCCGACGTGGCCATGCAGGAGCTGCTCGAGAAGGACAGGGCTCACGCCCTGGCGGACTTCACCGGCGCCCCTGTCCGGTACGCGGACCGCTGGTGGCGGCCCGACGAGGGGCAGTGGTACGCCCTGGACGAGGCTGGCAGCGCACTCATCGACGCCCAGGCCGACCGATGGCGCGCCGCGCACGCCGCTGCGGTGCCGACGATCCACAGCGAACCCAGCGCGGCCCAGAACGCAGCGTCGGACCACGCAGCCGGCGCGTCGTGATGAACGCCCCAGAGGTATCACGGCATGAAGCTCTCGTCGTCAACGCGCTTATGCAGGATCCCAGCTTCGTGCACTGGGGATTGACCAACCCGGCGACTCCGGGCGAACCGTGGCTCCAGCCGACGGACTTCCGCACCCCCTTGCTCGGGGACATGTACGAGGTCCTGCGCAACGCAGCACTACAATCGCCCAACGGATATTTTGCCAAGCCTCCGGCAGTAGAGCTCTACCACGGACTCTGGAACCTGTACCAGGCGCGGGCAGCGCAAGGCGACCAAGCCGCCCAAAGGCTCATCGCAGACCGGAACGCCTGGGAAGGGCGAGGTGGGCTGTGGGAGTACATCAACCACCTCCAATCACCACAGCACGGCCACCCCTCCACCGCCTACGAGCACGCCGTGCAGGTCTGGAACGCGAGTCCTCGCCAGGAGCCGCTGACACAGGCCCCGCCCTCCCCAGGAGATGCCCAGGCCGACATCCAGGCATGGGGTGCCCTGTCGATCGTGGGCGCTGTACTCCACAACCCGCGCAACGCCGAAGCCTTCCGCTACCAGCCCCAGGACCCGACAGCCTCCCCGTACTGGCTTCAGGGCGAGGACTTCGATGACGAGTTCCTCAACGTAGCCTGGCAGGCCCTCGTCACCGGCCCCGGCGCAGTCATTCACTCCGAAGCCGCACGCGATCCGTACCTCGTCGGCGACGAAAGGGTCATCACTCTCACCCGCTTGACGGTCGACAACATGCAGGCCATCCTCGCGCAGCGGGCACCCACTGACCCCGCCGCAGCCCAGGCCCTGAACGACCCCACGTTCCGGGGGCGCGCCGAACTTCTCCTCCAGCAGGATCAGAACGCCTCCCTGACACACCTCCCTCCCGACCAGATCGGCCGGCACGCCCGGGAACTTGTACTTGATCCGCACATCCGAAACTACGTCGCCCAGCTCGGTGAACAGACCAACGCCGAAATTCGCGCCGCGGGCCCAGTAGGCCAAGGCCTCCTCGCCACCCTGGCCCGTTCCGTGGCAGCACTTCAGCGACTACGGGAGCGCGTCAATAGCGCCGCCGCACCAACTTCCGTCCAGACCCAGCGGGTGCGAGTCACCCAGCCGGAGACGGCATATGCCACCCCGGCACGCGAGCGCGCGATCATCGACGCGGCGCTCCAGAGCCCTGACTTCATGCGCACTGAGCAATACCGAGCGCTGCGAGGTGAAGACTTCACCGTCCCAGAACACAAGGCCCTCTTCGAGGCCATGCAGCGTCACCCCACCCCCTGGCACCCGCTCCTTCTGGTTCAGGAAGCGCACCTGACGAGCAGCACCTCGCAAGACCTGAATGGCGACCTGATGGTCCAGATCGCCTCCGCTGCCTACGCTGACGCGCCGCGCACCGCCCCACAGATGGATGGGAGCCCGCAGGACCCCCGGGTCATGGCACAGCAACTGGTCACGGTCACTCTGCGACGATCGACGGAGCAGGCCAACACCGTGGTCACCAAGGCGGCCCACACCCCGCAGATGTCGACTGACGCCATGCTCGGCATCGCAGCACAGCAGTACTCGCAGGCGGCCCAGTCGGCACTCCGCTACAACCCGACTCCCGGCCACGGACCTCGTCAACCACAGCAACCTCAGACCTCACAGTCGAACGGCCACTATGCCGGCGTGTGAAGCCCACCCCGCATCAGCTCAGGCAGGAGCCCCCGTATGACGACTTTGCTCTCGCTCATCGTCCCAGCGCTCGTGCTTGCAGGCGCCTCGGCAGTGAACTGGGCCGCGCGACCACTGGACTCGAGCGAGACCATTCCTCCAGCGATGCCAGCATCCCCGCATCACTGAATTCAGCACTGACGGTTGGACTCCAACCACGATCATTTCAGACGGTTTCGCCGCAGGACGGACCTTGCTGCCCTAGCGTGGGAAGGCATGACGGTATTGATTGTGGGCGGCAGCGGATTCCTGGGCGCTGAGCTGGTCCGCCAGGGACGGTCGGGGGGCTTGGCGACGGCCGCCACCTTCCACTCGAGCCCCGGCGAGAGCACTGGTGTGTCGTGGCACCGCCTCGACCTGCGCAACCCTGCGAACCTCAAGGAGGCCCTGGATGCCATCAGCCCAAGGGCGGTCATCAACGCGAGCAGCGGCGGAGCCGAGTGGGCAGTCACGGCCGAGGGCGGGATGCGCCTGGCCCAAGCTGCGGCGCAACGGGGCATCAAGCTGGTCCACGTCTCGAGTGACGCAGTTTTCTCCGGCCGCGACGACCTGTACGACGAGACGTTTCTACCCGACCCGGTAACACCGTACGGAGCGGCGAAGGCGGCGGCCGAGACAGCCGTGCGGCTCCTGGGTGCGGGTGCCGTCGTCGCTCGGACCTCTCTGATCATCGGCGATGGCCGGTCCGAGCACGAACGCCTGGTGCACGCCCTGGCCGCTGGCACGCGTGATGGTGCCCTGTTCACAGACGACGTCCGATGCCCAGTCCACGTCGGCGACCTGGCCGCCGCACTGTGGGAGCTCACCTTGTCCGATACGGCTGGCGTCTTTCACCTCGCCGGCCCCGATGCCGTCACCCGCCACGAACTCGGCACCCTCATCGCGCAGCGGGACGGCCTTGACGCATTGCTGTTGCCGACCGGCCGCCGCTCCGACAGCGGCCTCCCCGGCGGACTCCGGGTCCACCTCGACAGCCGCGTCTCCCAGAAGTACCTCGCCACCCGCCTTCGCGGAGCCCGGGAGTTCCTTCGGCGCCCAAATCCCGACCGCTGACTCCCGAGGGCGCAGGGCCAGCGGTCCGGACCGAGCGTGCTGGGCGGTAGTTGGACGACCTTGCGCGCAGCAGGAAACCCGGCTGAGGTGGGGGCGTTGGTTGGGGGCCGCTAGGGGTTCGAGCTGTCGGAGACGTTCGAGGAGGTATCGGCCGCCGCCGGTCATTCTTCCGCCCACCGCGTGAGCACGACGGGCCGGCTCAGGCCAGCGCGTCCTCGAACACCGACCGGTTCGCGGCGGTGAACGCGAATTCCGCACGGCTCCACTCGATCCGCGAGGCCAGCACCTCGGGTTCGGCGGGGCAGCCTCGGGAAAGGCCATGAGCTCGACCCAGAACCGCGCATTGCGCGCCTGCCGCTCAAGGATGGCGTCGACCACGGCACCACGCTCCGGCCCCTGGAAGCCGTAGGTGTCTGTGAGGATCTTCACCGTGGTGGCACACCACCGGCGAGCGGCCGACCAGCTTGCTGCCTCGCGTCGTGCATGGCCCGCAACAGCGCGACCGGCCGCCGTCACCTGATCGTCCTCCCACACCTGGAAACGCGCCGGAACCTCACCCGGGAGAAAGCTGAGAATATCCATTCCGTCAGCCTGCCCGAGGTACTTCGGGGCGCCCTTGAATGCCTGCTGCTCGAAAATCTTCAGCAGAGCAGCGACGAAACCAGAGGACTCCGTCACCGGCCTGAGCACGGAATCACCGACTCGGACGACACCGTCGGTCATCCGCCCACCGGAAAGCATGATCGCACCACTAAGCGCATCAGGCATTGCAGCCACCCTCGTACCTGGATCCCAAATCGGCCCATGGCTCCACCAGTGCGGTCCACGCTAGGACACCAGCTCACCTCGGCGCAGCAGCTACCACGAGTCGCCACACGCCGACCCAAAGTGACCCCGGGTGAGCAGGACGTGACGAGGCGCGTGATCTCCCCGACGAAGAGCCCGCCCGGTGCACCGGGCTGAAGGGGACGGCGACGGCGTATCTCCGAAGCCCCGATATTGTGGGGGGATGGGACGTCAGAGGGCCAACAAGCAACGTCGGGTGCGCCCGCAGCAGATGAATCCCGATCGCGCGACTGCGTACGAGGACCGCAATCGAAGGGCGCTGTGCCGGATCTGTGGCGATGACCTGACCCGCTTGAAGAACCTCCACCAGAGCGCTGCTACGGAGACGGTGATCAAGCACCGTCACGCCGACCGCGACGAGGACCATGCGCCCGATCTCGTGTGGGTGTGGGACGAGGTCCAGTGCGACTTCTGCGGCGGCCAGGGAGTCGTATGGTCCTATCAAGTGGCCCCGCTCGCAGCGGCACGCCCCGTCTTGGTCTCCCCAGACCGCAAGCACATGCTCGACACTGACGGCGCTATGAACGAAACGCCCTGGACCGCCTGTGGCGGATGCGCCGAACTCATCGAGGTCGAGAAGTGGGATGACCTGGTGCAGGCTTTCGTCACCCGGCACCACGAGGAGACCGGCGAGGCCATCGGTTCCGCCGGCGCGGCGTCGATCAGGGCCACACAGCAGCAGTTCGCGAAGATGCGTACCGGCGCTCGAATGCCGCACAATCCGCGCGCGTAAGGCGTGCGGAAGAGTCTTCGTACGGAACGCGCGTCAGTGATCGTCTGTCACCTCGGCAGACCCACCAGTTCTCTCTTCGGGTCCGTCACTTGAGGGCGTCCTCGAACACTTCGCGGTAGTCGGCAGTGTGCTCGTGCTCGCGCCGGGACCAGGCGATGCGATCCGAGATCTGCTGGTCAGTGGCCTCGACGGCCATGAAGCCGGCCTGCACCTCTGCCCAGAAACGGGCATTGCGGACCTGCCGTTCCAGCATCGCGTCGACGAGCACAGTCCGCTCGGGACCAGCCAGGCCATAAGCGTCGGCCAGCACACGCACCTGAGTGGCCTGAACGTGCACTGGCGGAGCCCCTGCCTTCGAGGACACACACCACAGCCAGGACATATAACCGACATCCTCCAGCGGACTCCCTGGCGCTGCCATGTCGAAGTCGATGAAGGCGACCGGCACCTCGTTCTGGAAGACGGCGTTGTTGGGCCCCAGATCGTGGTGGCACACGACCTGATGGCGACCTGCAAGATCGCTGCCCCGGGTGGCCTCGTGCATGGCGCGGGCGAGGGTGCCGGCCGCAGCAACCTGGGCGTCGGTCCACGGCCGGAACTTCGGCGGGACCCAGCCAGGCACGAAGCTGAAGGTGTCCCGGCCTGCCTGATCCCGGCCAAGGTATCGCGGGGCACCCGTGAATCCTCGGGTCTCCAAAAGATCAAGCACGGAGGCGACGAATGGCGAGGCAGCCGAGGTCGGCCTCCGGACCGTGTCACCAACGCGTACGACGTCCTCGGTGATACGGCCACTCCGCAGAGGGACCTCTTCGTCAGCAATCTCGGACATGCCACTGGTTCCTTTCTGCTGTCTCACGCGGCTGCAGAGACCTGATGTTGCTCGAAACCTCGCGAGCGCCCCTGCCTCCCAGGCCCAGCGGTTGACCCGTGATCGACACCATGTCTCATGAGACATGCGGAGCGCGAAGAACACGTCCACGCGGCGTACCCGAGGTCCTCCAAGGGCGAGCCGGGCGCCGCAGTGTCGAAGTCGATCCACGCGGTGGGCAGGCCGTCGACGAAGACGGCGTTGTTCGGGCCGACATCGTGGTGGCACACCACCGGTGAGCGGCCGGCCAGCTTGCTGCCTCGCGTCGCGTCGTGCATAGCCCGCAGCAGCGCGCCGGCAGCCGCCACCTGATCGTCCTCCCACACCTGGAAACGCGCCGGAACCTCACCCGGGAGAAAGCTGAGAATATCCATTCCAGCAGCCTGCCCGAGATATTTCGGGGCGCCATCGAATGCCTGCTGCTCGAAAGCCTTCAGCAGGGCAGCGACGAAACCAGAGGACTCTGTCACCGGCCTGAGCGCGGAATCAGCAACCCGGACGACGCCTTTGGTCATCCGCCCACCGGAAAGCATGATCACACCACTGGGTGCATCAGGCATGACAGCCACCCTCCCCCATAGACTTGGCTCACGGGGACGTGCCCACCGTAGGGGTAATAGCCGAAGTCCCGGTGAACTCCGTGGCCAGAGAGTCCATCACGATCTCGTCGCACACCTGGCCGAGCCAGTACCCGGCCTGCCGGATCGGTCCAACGTGTTGGAAGCCGGCCTTCTCGTACGCGCGGATCGCACCCGCGTTCGGCGCGAGGACCTTCAGCCAGACCATCCGCAGATTCGTGACGTGGAACGCATAGTCGAGCGTCAGCCGGGTCGCGGCGGCGCCCAAGCCCCGGCCGCGGACCTCCGGACCCAGCATGATCACGAACTCGGCCGTGCGGACGCTGTGATCGGGCAGCAGGGTCGCGACCCCGGCCGGGACGGGCTCGGCCCCGGAGAGGTCGTAGATGGTGAAGCGGATGTTCTCGCCGCGGAGCTGGTGGGCCATGCCCTCGGTGCGGGCCTCCAGGGACTCGGGGACCTGGCGCCCGTACCCAACCAGGAGCGCGGGGTCCTGCTCCCAGCGCCAGTACGTCTCGACGAGGTCGGCGCGGTAGGGCCCGAGCCCGCAGGTCTCGGTGCGCAGCCAGATGATCGGGTCAGCGGGGCTGGTGATGGCGGTCTCCGATGGTGAGCACGGGGGTGCAGGCGCGGGTCAAGGAGGCTCGGCAACGTCGCCGTCCATAGTCTGTATCTGTACCCAGGCGTGGAGCCGGATCGGGTCGGACGCATTTCGTGGCACCAACGAACATTGAGGTGCCGAGTACCCAGCAGCAGGACGGCGGCGGATTCCTCCAGGCACGCGGTGCGGCCGGGGGAGTACCAGCTGGCGCGCGGTACCGCGTAACACCGAGCGGGTAGCTTCCTGGGGGTCGCGGGCCGGACGGTCCGGGCGTGGGTGGGCGGGACTCCCGCCCACCTACTTCGCCTTCTCGTGTGTTTCCAGCACGACGTGGAGTGCCTCGGCCGTCGTCTCGCAATGAATGTCCGGGGGCTCATCACCGTACGGGCGTCTGCCGACGAGTGCGGTACGCGTTCCGGCCGCTCGGCCGGCGGCGATGTCGCAGGGCGAGTCGCCGACAGTCCACGATCGGGTGAGGTCGAGGTGGAGGTCGTGGTCGGCTTGGTAGAGCATGCCGGGCGCAGGCTTTCGGCAAGGGCAGGGGCTGCGGTAGCCGGGCACCGTGCCGTCTGGGTGGTGGGGGCAGTCGTAGATCCCGTCGAGGCGAACGCCATAGGGGTCGAGGAGCGCCCTGAGCCGTTCGTGCATGGCGTTCAGAGCGCTCGTGGTGAAGAAGCCGCGGGCTATCCCGCTCTGGTTGGTGACGACGACGAGGGCCCAGCCCGCGTGGTGGAGGGCGCGCAGCGGTGGACCGATGTCCGGTTGGAGAACCAGGTCGTCGGGGCGGGAAGGGTAGTGGCGGGGTTCGGTCAGGGTGCCGTCGCGGTCGAGGAACACGACCTTTCGGCGCCGACAGCGGCCCGCCTGGGACGTGGGAGGGCCCGCGGGATTATCGGGTCGCATGGTCGCGGAACGTCGCGAACAGCTCGGCGGCGCGCGCTTCGACGGAATCAGCCGACTCGGTCGGTCTGTGGGGCAGGGCCTTGTCGAGCGCGGTCATGTCCGGGCAGGTGAAGTACTGGTAGGCGCCGGGCTCGGGGTTCGGGACAAGTTCGACGCGCAGGGGCTGCCCGGTGGCCTCGCGGTGCAGCCGGGCGCACCACTGGGCGATGTCGGCGAAGGAGATGGCGCAGCCAGCGCCGAGGTTGTAGACCGCGGCAGGCACCGGGAGTCGAGTCGTTGCGAGACGGACGATGGTGGTGGTCACGGTCTCGACGCGGATGTAGTCGCGGGCGGCGGTGAGGGAGTCGTCGAAGACGCGGATGCGTCCTGTGCTGGCGGCCTGGTGCAGGAGCTGGGACAGGATCGAGGCCATGGGGCCCTTGTCGGACTCGTCGGGGCCGAAGACGTTGGTGTAGCGCAGCGCGATCCAGTCGAAGGCGTCGGAATGGCGGGCGCGCATCTGCTGGTCGAGCGAGAGCTTGGAGGCTGCGTAGGGGTTCAGGGGGCCGGAGCAGCGGGCGGGGTCGGTGTCGGCGTCCTCGGCGATGGGCGTTCGGAGGTGGAGGGTGCCGTAGACGGAGTGGGAGGAGGCGTAGATCAGGCGTGTCCTGCCGGTGCGGCAGGCGTCGGCCAGGCGGAGAGGCCCATGGGTGTTGGTCTCGTCCAGCTTGGGTCCGGCCGGGGCGCGGGTGGAGCTGTTGCCTGCCTGGTGGACAACCGTGGTGAAGCGGCCGGCCGCGATCTCGGCGAGGAGCTGCGCGTCGGCGAAGTCGCCGCGACGCCAGCGGGCCGCGTCAGCGAGGTGGGCGGGGGCGGGGCGCAGGTCGACGGCGGTGACGTGGTGGCCGGTCCGGTGGAAGGCGGTCACGGTGTGGCGGCCGATGAACCCGGCTGCTCCGGTGACCAGGACGTGGCTGTCGAAGGTCATCGGGTGGCTCCTGCCTGCTGGACGAACTGGCGGATCCGGGTGGTAGTGGAGTGGCCTTCCAGGAAGGGCACGGTGACGACTTCGCCGCCCCAGCTCTCGACGAGGTCGGCCTCTTCGATCCTCCGGCCCGCGTAGTCGCCGCCCTTGACCCAGATGTCGGGCCGCAGTTCGGCCAACACCTTCTGCGGGGTGTCCTCGGCGAAGATGATGACGCCGTCGACGCAGTCCAGCGCGGTGAGCAGCGCGGCGCGCTCGCGTTCGCCGACGACCGGCCGGTCCTCGCCCTTGAGGCGGCGTACGGAGGCGTCGGAGTTGATGCACACGATCAGGGCGTCGCCCAGGCGGCGGGCCTGGTTCAGCAGCGAGAGGTGTCCGGCGTGCAGGAGGTCGAAGCAGCCGCCGGCACCGACGACCTTTCCGCCGCGTGCCCGTACGCGGGCAGCCAGCTCCAGCGGGTCCGCGCCCTCGGGGTTTCTGCGGGCGGGTGGGGTGGCCAGGGAGGTGGGGCCGCCGGACGCGACGTAGCTGGTGGCGGCTTCGACGGCCGTGGCCATGGCGTGGGAGGGCAGGCGTCCGGCGGCGAGCGTCATGGCCGCGGTGACCGCCAGCTGGTCGCCGGCTCCGCAGGTGTCCCCGGCGGCAGACCGGGCCGGGACGGCCAGGGGGTGGCCGTCGGCGTTCGCGACCAGGACCGCGCCGTCGCGGCCCCGGGTGATGGCCACCTGCTTGACGGGCCACGCGGCCAGCAGCTGGACGGCGCGGGCGGTGTCGCCCGCGAGGTCGCGCGGCCCGGGGTGCCCGGAGAAGTGGTGTGCTTCGTCGGTGTTCGGGACGGCCAGGGCCGTGCCCGGGACCGGGGCGGTGCCCTTGGGGTGCGGGTCCCAGACCAGCGGGTGGTCGGCGGCCGCGGCTGTGAGGGCTTGGCGCAGGTCGTTGTGGGAGGTGATGCCGCGCCCGTAGTCGCAGACCAGGACGGCTGCGGCCTCGGCGAGTCGGGTGCGGACCGACTCGGGTAGCGGCCCGAGCGACAGCGGGTCGGTGTCCGTGTCGAAGCGGAGCAGGGTGCGGTCGGTTGCGCGGACGCGGGTCTTGACCGGGGTGGTGCCGCTGGTGGCCAGGTCGATGACCTCGATGTCGGCGTCCTCCAGGAAGGCGCGGAGGTGCGCCCCGGGCTGGTCCTGTCCGATGCCGCAGACGAGGGTGACGCTCCAGCCGGGGGTGCGGGCGGCGAGAAGGGCGGCGAGCCCGGCGCCGCCGGGCCGGTCAGTACTCCGGGCTCCGGTGAGGACGGGGACGGGTGCTTCCGGGGAGAGCCGGTCGGCGGTGCCGGCGATGTCGCGGTCCAGGAGGACGTCGCCGACCACCACGAGCCGCCGCGTGTCGGCCGGCTCGACGCCGGTCGCGGGGGCCGGTGCGGTGAGGTGGGTGTCGACGGCCGCGCACAGCAGGTGCACGGCGACCAGGTGGCATTCCTGGACGGTGGCGACCTGGGCCGCGTCCATGCACACCGCCTGGTCGCTCACGTCGGCGAGAGGGTTGGGGGCCGGGCCGGTCAGCGCCCAGACGGTGAGGCCGAGTTCCCGGCCGGCTTGCGCGGCGGTGAGCACGTTGGGGCTGGTGCCGGAAGTGGACAGCAGCAGGAGGACGTCGCCGGGGCGGCCGTGTGCGCGGACTTGCCGGGCGAAGACCTGTTCGGGTCCGTAGTCGTTGGTGATGGCGGTGAGGGAGGAGGTGTCGGCGTGTAGCGCGATCGCGGACAGCGGGGCCCGCTCTGTGCGGTAGCGGCCGACGAGCTCGGAGGTCAGGTGCTGCGCTTCGGCCGCCGAGCCGCCGTTGCCCGCGACCAGCAGCCGCCCGCCGGCGGGGAGTCGCTCGGCCAGCACGCGGCCCCAGGTCTTCAGGCGGGCGGTGTCGAGCAGGGGTAACGCGGCGGTGAGCGCCTGTATGTGCGCGCGGCCCGGCAGGGTCACTGGTCAGCTCCCTCGAAGATCACGAACGACGTGGGTGGGGCGGGGGGAGGGGCCGGGACGTCCGGCGGTGGCCGACCAGCGCCGGACGTCCCGGGGCTTTTCAGGCTCCGGCCGGCCGGTACGGCGCGAACATGGGCCCGTACGTGGTCAGCGCGGCGTCGCGCTCAAGGAGCGGGTAGTCCACGAGCTTCTCGGCGATGCGGTGCTCGGCAAGGAGCCGTTCGGTTTGTTGGAGCAGGACGGTGTCCCCGAGCTCGGTCAGGTGCACTCCGTCGCTCCACAGGGCCGCCAGGTCGCCCGACAGGTGCCGGGCGGCGGTGGTGAACGGGCCCCACACATCCAGGAACAGCGCGCCGTGCGCGGCGGCGGCCTGGGCTGCGGCCGCGTTGTAGCAGGCGAGCTCCGCGTTCATCGCGGTGACGGTGGCGGGGTCCTCGATCGGGCCGAACGGGGTCTCGGAGACGACGACGATCTGGCGGGCGTAGCCGGTGAGCTGGCCGATCATCCCGGTCAGGTGCCGGGTGTATTCCTCGAGGTCGACCGCCTCGGACATGCGGCCCTGGAAGCGCCTCCACACGTCGTTGATGCCGCAGCCGACGAACACCAGGTCGTAGTCGGTACCCGTGGTAGCCCGGTCGGCTTCGACGATTTTGGCGACGTCGCGGCTGGTGGCACCGCCCTCCCCGTGGTTACGGACGTCGAAGGCGACGTGCGGCCAGGCGACGCGCAGGGACAGGGCCAGGCGGTGAACCCAACCGCGCTGGGACCAGCCCTCGACGGTGACCTTGGAGCCGACCTCTGGCAGATCGGCCTGGGTGGTCATCTGCGCGTTGATGGCCTCCAGGTGCTCCATGATCGAGGTCCCGAAGAAGCCGACGGTCAGGGTGCGCGGGTCCTCGCGCGGCACCGGCACGCCGTCGAAGGTACGGCGGCCAGTGGCCGGGACGCCCGAGGCGATGGTGTCGGGGGCGATGCTGTGGGACACCACCGCGTTCGCGCCGACCAAGGCGTTCGCCCCGATCCGGACGCCTGCGGTGACGGTGACCTTGTTGGACACGATCGCACCGGCCTCGATGACGATCGGGGCGGCCTCGAACCCGGACGCCCAGGGCACCAACTGTCCGGTGGGCACGTATTCGGTGGTGCGGGCACGGTGGTTGTGGTCGTGCAGGTCGACCATGTTGGAGAGCGCCGCGCCGGCGCCGATACGGATACCGGTCATGGCGGAGATGAAGGTGTGCTCTCCGATGGCGACATCGTCGCCGATGGCGACGGTGGCGCCGCGGTGGACCTGGATGGTGGAGCCGCGGCGGATCGAGACCCGGTTACCCAGGGACAGGTGGGCGCCGGGGTCGATCTCGATCACGAGATCGTCGGGCAGGTCACAGTCGTCGCCGAGGGCGAGCGCCGGGCCGTGCTCGGTGCGCAGCCGCTCGGCGGCGGACTGACGGGGCGCAGGCGTACTGGTCATCGCGGGAATCGGTCCTTCGCTTGGCGGTAGAGGCCGGGGCCGGGCCGGGGCTCAACGTACCGGCTGTGAGCAGGCAGTGTCGGACAGTCAGTTACCGGCGCTCCTTGCGGACGAGGAACGGTCCGATCGCGAGGGCGTCGAGCGGGCCGGCGGCAAAGGTCGCGACGGCGTCGCGGGGGGTGCACACGATCGGCTCGGCCTCGTGGTTGAAGGAGGTGTTCAGCAGCGCGGGCGGCCGTCCGGTCTGCTCAGCGTACGAGGCGAGCAGCGCCGCGTAGGGGTCGGTGTCGTCGCGGGCGACGGTCTGCGGGCGCAGCGTTCCGTCGGTGTGCACGGCGGCCGGAATGGCCGTGCGGGCGGCATCGGTGGCCTGCCGGGCGACGATCATGAACGGGTGCGGGGTGCTCGTGCCGATCAGGTCGGGCGCCGCCTCGGCCAGGAGGACCGGGGCCAGGGGGCGCCACGGCTCCCGGTGCTTGACGTGGTCGTTGATGTGGTCGCGCGTATGGGGGTGGCGGGGGTCGGCGAGGATGCTGCGGCGACCGAGCGCGCGGGGCCCGGCTTCCATCCGGCCCTGGAACCAGCCGACGGTGCGGCCGAGCGCAATCTGTCCTGCGGCCACGGTCGGCAGGTCGGCGCCGTGGTCCAGGTAGGGCAGGCCGTAGTCGTCCAGGAGGGCGCGGATTGTGCCCGGGGCGAAGGCGGGGCCGAGGGCGGCACTGGTCATCGCCGGTCCCGGGAGGGTGAGGTCGCCGCGGCGCACCGCGACCTCGAGCGCCGCGCCGATGGCACATCCGGCATCACCGGCGGCTGGCTGGACGAACAGCTCCTGCACGCCGCGCAGCCCGGCGAGGCGGCCGTTGGCGGAGCAGTTCAGGCCGACGCCGCCCGCGATGCACAGCCGGGTGGCGCCGGTGGCGGCGAGGGCTTCGCGGCCCAGCTCGGTCAGGCACTGCTCCAGCAGGCGCTGTGCGGAGGCGGCGAGGTCGGCGTGCTCGGCCCGGTAGGCGGTGTCCGGGATGACCCGGCCGCCGGTGTAGGTGCGGGCGCGGCGGTGGGGCGGGATGCCGAGGTCGGTGTACGCGGTCGCGTACGCGGTCTTGAGACGGCGGTAGTAGCGCAGGTCGGTGTACTGGTCCTCGACGCTCTCGTCGGGGCGAATGCCGTAGCGGGACAGGTCCAGATGGTAGCCCCCGGAGCGCGGGGTGAGGAAGTCCAGCTGGTAGCGGTCGGGGTTGCCGTACCCGGCGAGGCCCATGAGCTTGCCGGAGCTCGTCCAGTCGCCGAGACCGAGGTGTTCGGCGACGGTCTCGTAGAACCAGCCCAGGCTCTGGCTGAACGGGAACTGGCGCAGAATCTTCAATCCGTCGGTGGTGCCGTGGGCGAGAGTGGCGGAGACGCCGTCGCCCGAGCCGTCGACCACCAGGACGGCGGCCTCGTCGAAGCCGGAGGGGTGGAAGGCGGAGGCGGCGTGCGCGAGGTGGTGCTCGACCACGGTGACCTGCTGGGGCCGGTGGTGACCGAACAGGGCGGGGTCGAGGAGTTCGGCGATCAGCTCGGCGTCCGTGCACGTATCGCTCGGGGTGGGCCAGGCCGGGTTGAAGGCGATCGCGATCTCGTCGACCTGGTCCAGGGTGATGCCGGCCTCGGACAGGCAGTAGGCCGCGGCCGCCGCGCAGGAGCGGGAGTCCTTGTGGTGCTTGTGGCGGGAGAACCGCTCCTCCTCGGCGAAGGAGACTACCTTCCCGTCGATGACCAGGCAGGCGGAGGCGTCGTGGTAGTACGGGCCGCCCAGCCCCAGCACGATGGCCAACAGGATCACGTCCTTCTCTTCGGGTTCGGGCCGCCGCCCCGGCTTCGGGGCGGCGGTGCGGGTGGTCAGGTCAGGTGGTCGAGGGTCGCCTTGAGGACGGCCGGCGGGTCGATGGTGTCCATGCAGCCGCCGACTCCGCCGCAGGCGACCTGGTGGGCGCACGGTGCGCACGGCAGCGTCGAGCGCAGCGCGGTGACGTTGGTGGCGTGCTTGGGGATGACCTCGGCGCCGTTGGACGGGCCGAGCAGCAGCACGGTGGGCCGGTTGTGGGCGAGCGCGAGGTGGAAGCCGAAGGAGTCGCCGCTGACGACGGCGTCGACGAGGCCCGGCAGGGCGGACGCTTCTTCCAGGGTGAGCGGCGCGTACGCGACCCGGGTCTCGTCGGCGCCGCACATCCGCAGGTGCCGCACCAGCGTCTCGCAGGCCGCCTGGTCGGTCGGCCCGCCCAGGAGTGCCAGCTGCGCCCCGTGGTCCAGGAGCGCGTCGGCGAGGTCGGCCCAGTGCCGCTCGGGCCACAGCTTCGTGGACAGCGACCCGCCCAAGTTCAGGCACACCCGCGGTCCGGTGCGCTGCCCGAGCAGCCCGGCCGCCCGCCGCCGCGCCTCCTCCGGCACCTTCAGGACGTACGGCTCGCCCGCGTATTCGTATCCGGCGACGGCGAAGTACAGCTCCGTCCACGTCTGCGTGTTGGTGAGGGTGCGGTAGTCGTTCCAGGTGTTCTGCCGGAAGAACTGCTGCGCGGCCTCACCCATTGGGTACAGGCTGTGGTGGGGTCCGCCGAAGGCGAGCCCGGCCTTGTGCCCGGCCTGGATCCGGTCGACCAGGGCTGCGGCCGACGGGGTCCGCTCGAAGGAGTACACGGCGTCGAAGCGGCGCGAGGGCAGCTGGGCGGCGGCCTCCCAGTCGTGGATGAGGACCTCGTCGACGTACGGGTTCATCCGCAGGATCGGCGAGTTCGCCTCGTCGACGAGCCAGGTGACGTGCGCGTGCGGGTGCTCGTCGCGGATCCGCTGGGGCAGCGGGGAGGCGATGAGCATGTCGCCCAGCAGTCCGAGCATCACGATCAGCACCCGGTGATCGACCGGGTCGTGGTGCGGGCAGCCGTGGCACGGCCGCCAGAACCGGCAGGGCCTCCCGCCGGCGAAGTGCCGGCAGTCCGGCCGGATCTCGAACGTCCCGGTGGTGTGGATCGGGCCGAGGAAGGCGCCCTTGTCGGGGATCTGCTCGGGGATCACGCGGCACCGCCGATCCCGGCCGCGGCGAGCGCCACGCGCAGTACCTGCGCGTCCCCGCCGGCGTCCGGCTCCAGCGATTCGGCCAGGGCCCGGGTGCGGGGCGCGAGGGAGGCCGGGTCCTGGCCGTCGCGCAGCACGGCGGTGAACACCTCGGCCAGCTCGTCGATGCCGTCCTCGCGCACCCCGGCCCAGGTGAGCTCCTGTACGCCCAGGCGCAGCCCGGCCGGTGCGGTGATGTGCGGCAGCGGGATCGCGTTGACGACGATCCCGGCCTCGAACAGGCGGCGGGACGCCTCCTCGGCGTCCATCAGCGGGGCGATGTCGATCCACAGCTGGTGGCAGTCGGTGAACCCGGCCTTCTCCCCGCACACCGTGAGCCCGCGCCCGGCTAGCGCCGCGCCCAGTCGGCGGGCGTTCGCGACGGTGGCGTGCGCGTACTGCTGGCCGTGGGTGTCCATCTCGGCGGCGGCCACGGCCAGGGCGACGACGTCGGCCGGGTGGTGGTGGGAGACGAAGTGCGAGGCGTGCTCGTCCAGAAGGCCTGCGAGCCCGGCGTCGTTGGTGGCCAGCAGGCCCTTGTGCGGGCCGGGGTAAGTCTTGTGGGTGGAGCCGCCCATGGTGTCGGCGCCCTCGGCGAGCGGGTTCTGCCAGGCACCGCCGGCGATCAGGCCCAGGGTGTGGGAGGCGTCGTAGTGGATCACCGTCTCCGGTCCGACGACCTCCCGCAGGCCCGGCAGGTCCACGGGGAACAGGCACATGAACGCGTCCAGGTACACCAGCGCCGGGCGCGGCCCGGTGCTCAGGCGGCGGGCGAGTGCGTCGAGGTCGAGGGTGCAGGTGGCCGGGTCGACGGGGAGGTCCTTCATCTGCAGGCCCAGGCGGTTGCCGATGAAACGGGTCGAGCCGTGTCCGCCGTCGCGCTCCGCCAGGTTGTAGGCGACCGCCCATGGCTTCGCGAGCGCTGAGAGCGCCGCGGTCAGTGCGGACACCCCGGAGACCGGCTTGAGGTTCACGAACTCGGCGCCCAGCTGTGCGCCGAGCCGGACGGCCGCAGTCTGTTCGACGTCGACGAGGTCTTGGCGGCCCGGCCACGCCCAGTTCTCGCTTCCGTTGTTGGGTCCGGGGAAGGCGTAGCGGACGGCGGCGTCCATCAGGTGTGGGAGGCGGGCGGCCAGCGACAGCCGGTTCTCGCTGGGCACCAGGTGCAGCCGGTTCCGGCCGGCCGTGTGGTGGGCGGCGGCCTGCTGGAGGGCGGCCAGTGCGTCGGGGGGAGTGCGGGTCATGAAGCGGGCTCCTGGTCCAGGGCGAACGGCAGCGGGTCGAGGGGGGCCTTGGCGGGGCGGAAGGTGATCCGGGTCGGCGGTCCGGCGGGCAGGCGCGGGAGCCCTTGCTGAAGGGCACAGGCCATGACGGTGAGGGCCATCAGCTCGGCGAGCGGACGGCCCAGGCATGCGTGCGCGCCCCCGCCGAACGCCCACAGCCGCGAGCGGCTTGCCTGCCCGGCCAGGAACCGGCCGGGCAGGAATGCCCGGGGGCGCGGGAAGGTCTCGGGATCGAAGTGTCCGGCCGATGGGGAGTACGCCACCCGTGTGCCCGCCTCGATCCGGTGGCCGCCCAGCGTCACGGGGCAGACCGCTTCCCGCATCGACAGCAGGTTCGGTGAGTGCAGGCGCAAGCTCTCGGCGAGCACCGACCGGAGCACCGGCAGTCCGTCGCGCGCCACCAGCCGGTCCCGATCGGCCGACACGGCGCGGGCCTCGGCCGCCGCGAGCTCGGCGTGCTCGCGGTTGCCGGCCAGCTCCACCAGGCACCAGGTGAGCAGACTCGCCGTCGTTTCCCGCGCGGCGATCAGCAGCGCCAGCAGATGGTCCGCCAGCGGCCCCACCCCGGCAGGGGCGTCCGCGAACGCCGCCACCAGGCCAGCAAGCGCCGACCCGCCGGGTCCGGCCCGGTTCACGTCTGCGGCCTGGGTGGCCCGCCGGGCGAACAGGGCGTGCAGCTCCCGGCGCGCCGATCGGCCGGCCCAGTACCGGCGGTCCGTGTACCGGGCCGGTCCCGGCGGCGCGCCGGTCGCCGCCACGAACTCCTCGAAGGCGGCGGCGAACGTGGCCGCGTCCGCATCCCCTGGGGTGATGCCGAGCAGGACGCGGGAGCTCATCGCCCCGGTGAGCTCCCGCACCTGCCCGTGCAGATCCTCGGTGCCGTGCAGTGCCCACCGGCCGGTGGTCGGGCCGATGACCTCCAGCAGGGACGGCACGTAGCCGGGCAGCGCCCGCCCGGACAGGACGGGGCGCAGTCTGCGGCGGGCCTCGCCGTGGTGGTCCGCGGTGAGGTTGAACAGGGCGCGACCGAACAGGTCGTGAACCAGTGGGGTGTTAAGCACGTCCAGGCGGCCGCGTTCAGCCGCGAACAGCTCGCCCAGCCCCGCCCAGGTGCCGACCAGCACGGTCTCCACGCCGTCGACGGCCATGCGGAAGACCGGGCCGTGCCGGCGATGCCCCTCTTCCAGCACTCGGAGTGGATCGTCGGCGAAGCCGTCTGCCGGATGCCGCGGAAGTGTGGCTGCGGGAGGCGGCGCGGCGTGCTGGTCAGACACCGGCGCGGTCCAGGACGTTGAGCTGCTGCGCCGCGCGGGCTGTGATGGCGGCGTGGTCGAGGGCGGTCACCTTCAGCGGCGGCCGGCAGGAGCAGTCCGCGGGCAGATCGCTGGCGTCGCCGCTCTCCCCGAACTGCATCAGCGCGTCGACCACCTTGTCGGCGCAGTCCGGGCAGGCGTCGGGGAAGACCGATTCGAAGTCGGTGCCGCGCAGGTTCACGCACGCCACCCGCACCGCGAGCCTCTCGTGGACGCGGCGCACGGACTCCACCACCGTCCACAGGTTCGGCGGCGTGTACTGGCCGGCCAGCCACAGCTCCCAGGCCACCGTGTGGCGCGAGACCCTGGTCGGGCACAGCGTCATCCCGCGCACGCCGAGCCCGGTCAGGTAGTCCACCGACTTCACGACGTCGGTCACCGCCTCGCCCTCGCTCAGGAACGGCGGCTTGATCAGCAGGTAGATCTTCGGATCGACCCCGTGGCCGGCCATCACCGACAGGGCCCGCTCGAAGGACTTCTGGGAGATGCGGGTGTTCACCAGCGTCTCGCGCACCAGCTCGTCGGCGGACTGCAGGCCGATCCCGATCTCCAGCCGCACCCCGGCCAGTGCCTTCACGAACGGAGCCAGCACCGGCTCGGTGACGAACTGCGGTAATGACTCGACCACCAGGTGCTTGACCCCGGCCGCCGCGACCAGCCGGGCGATCTCCACCTGGACATCCCGGGGGATCTCCCTCGGCGCGAAGAAGCTCCCGTCGTTGTAGAGGGAGAGCACCTCGTACGCGGGCTCGCCCTCCGTACGCGTCAGGGTGCGCCGCACCTGGTCCAGCAGGCTCTCCCGCGAGGATCCGCCGTCGAGTCCGTAGTTGTTGAAGTTGGTGAAGGGGCACATCGTGCACGTCGGCACACTGCAGCCGCCCGACATGACGATGACCTTCTTGCGGCCCGCCAGCTCCCCACCGGGAAGCCTGATCTTGTCGTAGTCGGTGAACCGCGGCTCGGCCGGTTTGATCTGGGTGCCGGCGGTACGCAGCCGCAGGGACAGGTCACCGATCCGCCGACGCAGATCGCGCACCTGTACCGCCGCATCAGACGCGTGCTCGGGCATGAGAGGTCCCCTCGCTCCCCGGTCGGCCAGCCAGGCATGCGCGCGGACCGGAGGCGCGGCGCAGCCGTCACGAACCCGTCAAGGAGACCGGGAGATGCCGGGCAGCGGAAGACCGCCTCGCGTCTGTCCGGCCCCGTCAGGGCGGACACCGAAAGTAGCCGGGCGTTCACCCGCAGGGTTCACCGTGGTGAACCCTCGCTCCTCCGCTCCTCGTCGGGGCGGCGCGGTTCACGACAGGACGCCGACCCGGTGGGCCAGGCCCCGCAGGTCGCGACGGGTGTGTGGGGGCGTCGGCCGACCGAGGAGGTAGATGACGCAGTCCCGCACGTACGGGTCCACCCGCAGCCGCTGCGGCGCGATGGTCTCGGCCAGTAGCAGTTCGCGGGTGGCGTCGCCTGCCCGGCCGCGCAGATGGGCCAGGGATCTGCCGAGGTCGGCGTGGTAGGCCATGCGGCGGCCCGGGGCGGTGATCGACTCAGGGTCCAGCGCGCCGCCCGCGTCCACGGCGGCGCCGTGCCGGCCCAGGGTGGCGTTGAGGCTCACGTGGTGGATGCCGACGTTGGTGAGACCGAAGTTGAGGTGCCAGTCGCGGGTCTCGCCGGTGTACTGGGCCAGGCGCCGGGCCTCGGCGAGGTGGGTCTCGGCTCCGAGGCGGCGCGCCTCGCCAGCGCGGGTCTTGTCCCGGGTGGCGGCCGTGGCCGCGATCAGGTGCAGTTCGCCCAGCAGCGCCTGGGGGGCACGGCCGCCTCCCCGCTGCCGCTCCAGCGCGGAGATCGCGGTCCCGGCGTGCGCGAGGGCCTGGCCGGGGCTGCCGACAGCCAGCAGCACGTGCGCGGTGAAGAAGTCCGACAGGGCCGTGTACTGCGGGTCCTCGAGTTCGGCGATCACCTCGGCAGCGCGAGTGACCGCGACGTAGGCCAGGTCGGGGTAGCCGAGGTACTTCAGCAGCATCACGCACGCGGGGTGGTAGGCGCCGGCCAGCAGTTGCAGCAGTCGACGGCGCACGTAGCCGTGCCGGGCGTCGGCCGCCTCCCGCAAGTCCGAGAGGAGTCCGGGGAGTTCGGCGGCGAGCGTGTCGTACTGGCTCGCGTGGTAGAGGGCGTTGGCCCGTGTGACCCGAGCCGTCAGGAGCTGGAGAGGATCCTCCGGGAGGCGCCCGCCGGGAACTGACGCGGGGACGGACAGGCCCATGAGGGAGAGGCGGAGAGCGGGAATCATGGCGTGTGCCCCGCCGGTACTCGGGTCCGTCGGTGCGACCGGCTGTCCGGTCAGCTCGGCGGGAGAGATCCGTAAGGCCTCGGCGATGGAGTCGAGGAACACCGTGCTCGTCAGCAGCCGCTTGCCGTTCTCGACCATGCTTAGGTAGCTCTTCGAGATCCCGGTCTGTTCCGCCAAGTTCGCCAGGCTCACCCCGCGTTGGCGCCGCAAGGCGCGCAGGCCGGCTCCGATCGTCTCGGCCCGGTACGACTGCTGCTCGTCCATCAACGCCCGCCCCACATACAGAAGATCCACAGGCTAGACCGGGGCGGCCCGGCCCAGACGGGCATTCCCCCAATGCGCCCGGTTCACTTCATCCCAAATCTGCCCGCCATCCGAGCAAGTACCCGAGCATCGGCTGCGTCCCGGTCTCGGGCCCGCAGAGCACGGAGGAGCTCACGGGCCAGCGGATCCAGCCTGATGTAGAGCGCGGCCGCCTCCTCGGCCGCCGCCAGACGCTCCACGGCCCGGCCGATCTCCCCAAGCCTGGCCCAAGACCCCGCGGCGAGCAGCAGCATGTCGGCCCGGCGGCCCGGCGGCATGGAGGCAACCGCCCCCTGCGTTTCCAGGACCTGCTCCCAGGCCCCGAACTGCATCGCGCTGCCCGCCCTGGCCGCCGCCACCTCCGCCGTATCCGCCTCACCCGCGATACGACCGTCCGCCTCGTCCAGCCGTTGTTCCGCGTACAGACGCTGACCGGCGGTCGCGTGGGCGAACGCGGCCGCGCACAGCAGACCGACCGACCGCTCCGCCGCGAGATGCCGCTCGGCGCGGTCGGCAGCCTCACCGGGCATGCCCATGCTCGTCAGCAGCCGTACCTCCTCGGTCTCGACAACCTGACCATCGGCGGCGGCCGGACGGGCTCGATGAAGCAGGCTCCAGGCCAGATCCCGGTAGCCCAGGCGGCGCAGCAGACCGGCCCCGCTGGCGTAGGCGAGATTCCGCGCCGACACGATCTCCCGATGGTCCCCGCCGCTGGAGCTGACCGCGTGGTCGGCAACCTCAAGCAATTCAGGCAGCACCAGCGCGAGGGCGTATTCGTCTCCGGCAGCCTGAGCGTCCCGGACTTCCTCGCCCGCAGACCGCAGACGGGTTGGCTCCCACTTCCGGTCGGCCGAGGTGTGGGGGCCGGAACGGAGCGCGTGGCGACGCAGATGCCAGGCGGCGGCCCGGACGGTCGCGTGGTGCTCGCCGTGCGGCGCGTACGGTTGGCCGGTCAGGTCGAGAGGGTCGAGATGCAGGCCGTCGGCCAGGGAGCACAGGACGCGATGGTGGTCGACCCAGTCGCGTCCGGCCTCGACGCCGACGATCAGGTGCTCGGTGAGCCCAGAGTGCCGCGCGAGGTCGGTCACCTCGATCCCGCGGCGTTCTCGCCACTGGGCAAGTCGGTGCCCTATCGGGACGTCACCCTCACGGTCGGTCTCCAGCGTCACCGGGGTGCTCGCATGGCCATCGGGCTCCGTGCTCATCCGTGGGCGGCAATATGCGCCGGTCGCGGTCTGGCCCCTGGCAGGGCCACAAGGGCTTCGCGGAATACCGTATCCACAAGGATTGAGCCGAAGCGAATATGCCAGGTCGACGCAGTGCGCCGATCTCTCATGCGGCGAGTGCCCGTACCGCCTGCCCCGGCGGGATCAGCACTTCTCCTTGGGCTTCCGCTGGGGCCGAACCCTCTTACCCTCGGGGCGCACCAAGGGTTTCGCCATCCTGGTCTACGCGGCCGCCGAGGCTTGGAGGATGGTGGTGAGCTTGGCCTTCAGCGCTCGGGCTCTCAGGGGCAATCGCGTCGGCCGACACGTACTGAGTGACGCCGCGCTTCGCGGACATTGTGCTGTGGCCCCCAGGACGACGTCGGCGAGGTCGCGGGGTTCAGGACGTTCTCATCCGGCAGGCCGAGCATGATGGAGACCTCCAGCGCGGACACCCATACGCGTCGAACCGGCCTCGAAAGGGGCCTTCGCGGCCATGGCGTTGGCGGCGCTGACCGCACGGACGGGTCTGCCGGTCACCTGGGCGCGGACAGGGAGCGGGGTATCTGAGCGGGTGCGGTACTCACGAGATCTCCGTCAGGGGAAGGGCGGGCAGGAGCCGGTGTTCGCGCAGGGCGGCCCAGGCTGCCGACAGGACGGTGGGGCGGTCACCGGAGGCGTCGATCTGCACGATCGGCCCGAGGAGGCCGAAGTCCAGCGGGCGGGCGGTGATCTCCTGGTGCACGGTACGGACGCGTTCCTGGACCGGCACCACGTCCCAGTCGGTCCGGGCGGAGTCGTCGGCGCGCGATGCCACCCGGGCGACCGCGTCCGTGGCGCTGACCTCGAGCAGCAGAGTGATGTCCGCCCGTACGCCGATCGCGTCCTTCAGGGCGGCGTAGGTGGTCTCCGAAGGAAGAGCGTGCTTGACCGCGCAGAACGCCAGCTCGGAGATGACCCACCGGTCCGCGATCACCGGCCGGAACGGCAGAGCGGGACGGATCAGCCGGCTCACCGTGGCCCGCTTGTCGGCGCACAGCGCCTTCAGGTAGGCGTCGCGGTTGGCGGCGCTGGGCCGGTACTTGCCCTCTTCGAGGTCGGCGGCCACGGTCTCGTCGAGCCAGTTCGTGGTCAGCACCGAGAGTGGGGTGACGCCGTACAGGCCCTGGATGAGCCGGAACAGGCCCTTGCGCAGTGTGGTCTTGCCGGTGCCGTCCAGGCCCTCGATGACGATCAGCGGGAAGTTGGTGTCCATCGGCTACTCCACCTGTCCGGAGCCCAGGCCGCTGCGGTAGGCGGTGTGGCGGCCGCGCCACGGCAGGGCGTTGACGAGGAGGTCGGCCAGGCGCAGTTCGCCCAGCTCTTCGACGAGGCCGGGGATGTCCGGCTCGGCGACGATGACCTCGGTGACCGCCCGGCAGAACGCGGTGCGGGCCTCTTCGTCGGCGTCGCCCGTCTGCTGCAGGTGGCGGCGCAGGACGCGGGTGGCCGATCCCAGGGCAACGAGCCGGGTGGTCTCGGTCAGCGCATCGAGCGACAGCGGCGCGGTGACGTCCTCAAGGCTGCGATGGTGTCCGCCGGTGTAGCGGATGGAGGCGAACGCGCCGGTCCACCAGGCCGCGGCCGCGCAGACCGCCCTCACCGCCTGCGCCAGCACGTCATCGCTTCGGCTTCCTGTCGTGATGGCTACGGTGTCCGCAGTCACCTGTGCGAGGGGGCTCGCTGGCGCCGTGTCGGCGTGGCCCAGGTGCTGTGGGAGCGTCACCCAGGCGCGCAGGCCGATCGCTTGGACGAGCGGCAGCGTTGCCTCGGGAGCCGGAAGGGGGCGGGCCAGGAGGGCCGCGGGCGAGGCTCCCTCGGGGAGTAGGCATTCTCCGGGCGAAAGGACGGAGGCTGTCCGGATGTCCTGCTGGTGCAGATAGATCCGCTGGATGAGCAGACCGTCGTTCAGCATCTCCCAGGCATCACCGACCGGGGGCGGGAAGGCAACCGGATGATCGAGGGGCATGGGGGTCCTCTCGTAGCGAGTTCGAGGAGGATCTCTGCACATCGAACCCATAAGACTTCGATACGGAACGATGCGCTCCCCTCGGCGGCCGGATCGCCTGGGGCTTCCGACCAGTGGACGGGCGGTCAGCCGACCGTGTTGTGCTCGGTCTCCGGTACCGGGGGCAGCCAGTGCACGGCGTTGTCGCGGAAGGATGCCTGGATGGGGACGAGGTCCGGGCTGCTGGTGTCGTCGAGGGCGGTGACGTTGATGCCGATCTCTGGGATGTCGCTGTCGATCGCCGCGAGGCGGCTGCCGCAGGTCGGGCAGAAGCCGCGCTTCGCCTCGCCTTCAAAGGTCTCGTACCAGGTCGGCTCGCTCTCGCCGGTCCAGGTGACCGTCTCGAATCCCACCCACCACATCACTGGCGTGCCGCCGAGCTTCTGGCAATGCCCACAGGCGCAGGTGTGGGCAAAAACTGCCGGGCCGCGGGTGGCGAAGCGGATGCGCCCACACAGGCAGCCGCCCGTACGTTCCCCCGCTGTTTCGGCTCCCTGGGCGGCGCCGGTGGGGGTGGGGGTGGCGTTCATAACTTGATCTCCCGGGCTCAATGGGCAAGTTGAGCCCATCAGTGTGCCATCGCTTCCATGATCGTCAGGACGCTGTTGGCGGCTCTGACGTGGCCCCGGCCGCGCGCCGATAACGGAGGCGTCACGGGCGCCGGGCGACGAACCCGCGACTCAGGGGCGTCCGAGGGCGCGGACGGTCCATCCGGCGTCACGCCAGGTGGCGCGGCCGTGGATGGCGCGCGGGCTGGCGGCGCCGGGCGGCGAGGCGGCGGGGACGGAGGTGCCGATGCACACGTCTTTCCTCGGCAATGGCGTGCACTGGATACCCCCGGTACCGGAGACGGAGCACAGCACAGCCGGTTGACTGGTCATCCACTGGTCGGCAATGTCGCCTGCTCCCTCGATAGCCCCAGCCAGCGTGGTGAAGAGAGCAGTTTTCGCCCTGACCCGCAGAGCCTGGGCGGAACAAGCCGCATCGGCTGGTGGCCGCCGATAGACTCACAGTGACCTTTGCCGCCTGTCTGTGGCGGCGGCCAGCTACTTCAACCGGGGCGCCTTCGGCGGCCCTTAGATTGAGGCGTTCATGCAGGACGACCGACCCGTGGTCGGCGTGATCGACTACCGCACCGGAAACAGCCAGAGCGTGGTTCACGCGCTGAACTTCCTTGGTGTGCCGAACCGTCTGCTCACCTCGCCCACGGAATTGGATGGCATCGACCGGATCATCCTTCCGGGTGTCGGATCAGCCGGGACCACGATGACCTACCTGTCCGAAGCCGGATGGCCCCAGGCGCTGCACGCCCGGGTCATCGAAGGCCGCACCCCGTTCCTGGGCATCTGTGTGGGACTCCAGGTCCTCTTCGAGACCAGCGAGGAGCAGGGTGCGACGTGCCTGGGCTGGCTGCCCGGGACCGTGCGGGCCTTCAGCGGCGCTGACGTGCGGGTGCCACAGATGGGGTGGAACCAGGTGCACCGCACCTCGACCCATCCCTTCCTGGCCGGCCTGCCGGAAGCGGGCCACTTCTACTTCGTGAACAGCTACTACGCCGACCCCGCAGACGCCGGGGACATCGCGGCGACCACGGAGTACGGCCTGCCGTTCACCTCTGCCGTCGCGCGCGGCAACATCATGGCCACGCAGTTCCACACCGAGAAGTCTGGCCCGCTGGGGCTGGATCTCCTCGAGCGGTTCGCCAAGACCCCACAGGAGGAGCTGTGCCCGGCCTGAGTACGACGACAGGGCTGACCACCCGCCTGATCGCCTGCTTCGACATCATCGACGGCAGGGTCACCAAGGCCCGCCGCTTCGAGGACAACATCGACGTCGGTGACGCCGCAGAGGTCGCCGCGTCGGTGTACGCGGACGGCATTGACGAGATCATCTTCTACGACATCCTCGCCAGCGCGCAGCGCCGCCAGGCTGACCTGGCCACGATCCGCAAGGTCGCCGAGACGGTGTTCGTGCCGCTGACGGTGGGCGGCGGGATCCGGTCGCTGGAGGACATGCACGCGGTGCTGGCCGCCGGCGCGGAGAAGATCAGTCTGGACTCGATGGCGGTGCGCAATCCCTCGATCATCACCGAGGGGTCGGCCGAGTTCGGCCGCCAGTGCATCGTGCAGTCCATGCAGGTCAAGCGCGTCCCAGTCACGGCCGAGATTCCCAGCGGGTACGAGGTGTTCATCGACGGGGCCCGGCAAGCCACCGGCATGGACGCCATAGTGTGGGCGCGCCGGGGCGAGGAGTTGGGGGCGGGGGAGATCTGCGTCAATTCCATCGACCAGGACGGCACGCACGAGGGCTACGACCTGGAGATCACCCGCCGGATCGCCGAGGCGGTCAATTTGCCGGTGATCGCCTCAGGCGGCGCCGGTTCAGCCGAGCACGCGGCGGCGGCGTTCACCGAAGCGGGCGCGTCAGCGGCGATCGTCAGTTCGCTGCTGTACTCGCCGCGTATGGAGCGCACTGTCCCGGTCGGGGAGATCAAGGCCGAGCTCGCCAAGCGGTACGGGCTCCCGGTCCGCCTCGTCTGAGCACGCTTCCTCCGGAAACGAAGCCGGGCCCGGCCGCTGAACGCGGTCGGGCCCGGCCTTGATTTCCGGGGTCGCACGGCCGTCCCGGGCGTACGGCGGGTCAGGGGCGGTGCGCGGTGACCAGGTGGCGGCTGCTGTCGGCGGTGAGGGGGCGGGCGTCGTAGCCGCCGAACTGCTCGTCGACGACGAAGCCGGCGGCGTGCAGCAGTTCGGACAGTTCGGCGGGGGTGTAGAGGCGGACCGAGCTGTGGCTGGTGTCGGTGGTGCCGTCGTCGTAGGCGGTGGTGGTGTGCCGTTTGAGTCTGCGCGTGGCGGGGTTCCAGGTGACCTGCTGGGCGGTTTCGGCGTGGTCGCCGCGGACGGTGCGGGTGCCTATGCCGATGGTGTCGGGGTGCGGGGTGAAGTGGTCCATGGCCATGCGGCCGCCGGGGCGCAGGACGCGGAAGGCTTCGCGGAGGACGCCGAGGTCCTCGTCGGTGGTGTCGAGGAAGCCGAAGGAGTTGAACAGGAGCAGGACGGCGTCGGCGCAGCCGTCGTCCAGGGGAAGGTCGCGGACGTCGGCGTGCAGCAGGTTGAGCCGCTCGCCGTCCGCTGCGGCGGTGGCGGCGGCGTGGTCGAGGAGGTCCTGGGACAGGTCGACGCCGGTGGTGTGGGTGTAGCCGCGGCGGGTCAGCTCGGCCGTGTGCCGGGCGAAGGCGCAGCACAGGTCGAGGATCACGTGGTCGGTCTGCAGGGCGAGGCGGGCGGTGAGGAAGGCGATGTCGCGTCGGGTGGTGGCGCCGTCGTGGCTGCCGTAGCGCTCCAGGTAGCCGGTGCCGCGGTAGTTGCTGATCCACCACGGCTCACGGTCGGGCGCGGGGGTGGGCTGGGTCATGTCGGGTTCTCCGTGGGCGGGGTGCGGTGGAGGCGGCCGTCGGCGTCGGGCAGGCCACGGGGGGCGGTGAGGTAGGCGCGGCCGACGACGGCGCCCCAGCCGGCGTGCCACAGGCGCGTCAGGTCGGCCCACCCGGACAGGCCGCCGGCGTACCACAGGTGGGCGCGCGGATGGCGGCCCGCGATGCGGTCGAGGATGTGCCAGGGGGGCGGGGTGCGGTGGGTGGCCGCGCGGGCGTCGGTGATGAGGACGGGCTGGGTGTTGACGGTGGCGTCGAGGAGGGCGTCCAGGGCGTCGGTGAGCGCCACGCTGGTGGTGCGGGTGAAGCCGTCGGTGACGATCCGTCCGTCCACGGCGTCGAGGGACAGCATCAGTTGTCCGGCGTCGGCGAGGGTGGTGAAGTCCGGCCAGGTGTGCGGGTCGAGGCGCCCTTCGGGGAGAAGGCCGGTGGAGCCGAGCAGGACACCGGCGGCGCCGGCGTCCAGGAGGCGGCGGACGGCCGGGTCGCCCGGGGCCAGGCGACCGCCGGCCCACAGCCTGCCGGGGTGATGGCGCACGGCCGTCTCCAGCAGCGCGGTGCTGGAGCTGGTGCCGGTGGAGCGGTCGAGGTCGATGACGGCGGTGGGCACGTCGTCATCGAGGAGGTCGGCGAGCAGCCGTCCCGGCGGCAGGCCGGGGAGGGAGGTGACCGTGCCATGGCGGACGTCGACGTTCACCCGCCACGGGCCGCTCGGCCCGGCGGGGGCGGGGGCGGCCGTGGTGGTCGCTGGGGTGGAGGTGGTGGGCATGTGGGCGCCTCCGGGTTCAGGCGGCAGCGAGCGCGGCCGGGCGGGAAACGGGCGGTTCGCTCCAGGACGCGGCGTGGGCGAGTTCGGCCCGCATGGCGGCCAGTTGACCAGCGGTCCAGGTACCGGTGCTCACCGCGAGGTCGAAGCTGGCGGCCATCTGCCGGTGCAGCGTGCCCGCCGCACGGTGGGCTCCGTCACGCAGATAGGCGCCGGTGTCGCCGCGCAACAGGTGTCCGGTCAGGCGGGTCTGGATGCTGTGGTGCAGGTTGGGGCGCAGGCTCGGCAGGTCGGCGGCGTCGGCGATGTCGTGCCGGCCGGAGCGGTGGTAGAGAGTCCAGGCGGATTCGACGCTGCGGGTGACGGCCCGCCCGCCGAGCTGTTCGACCAGGGCGCGCGCAGCACGCAGCGTGCTGCCGTAGCCGACGTTGTCGTCGATGACCAGCACGGTCGCATCCCGGGCCGCCGCGCTCAGGCGGTCGCGGTAGGTACGAGGCGCGGTAGCGCGGTGGCGGACGGTGCCACCGGCGCCGAGGTAGTCGACGTGTCCCTGGTCGTGGAACCCGAGGCGGACCAGGTGCACGTCGATCGGCCGGCCGAGCAGGGCGGGAAGGACGGTCCGGGCGGACAGCGCGAGAGACAGCGACCCGTACAGCGGGGCGAGGACGGCGGTGATGTCGGGCCGGGGTGCCAGTACGTGCTCGGCGAGGAAGCGCAGCTCGTTGCTGATCTTGACCGGGTTGTCGAGCTCCCGGAAGGTCCGCCAGCCCGCCTCGTGGGCCTGCAGCAGCGCGAGGTCGCCGAGGTGCGGGGCGAGCGGACCGGTAGCGGGCTGGCCGTGCAGCGCGGCGGCGGTGGTGGTGGCGGTCTCCAGCAGGCGTTCCAGCGCGGCCGGGCGCGGGTCGTCGGTGAGGCTGGGGTGGTCGGTGAGGCTGTGCCAGAGGGTGTAGGCGCTGGCGGCGGCGAGGTTGTGGAGGTTGTCGAGCAGCGCGTGCCGCAGCACCGGGGCCTGCCCCGGAGCCCGGTGGTCCAGGCGGCCGAGGGCTTCGCCCAGCGCCGCCCAGGACGGCAGCGCCGTACGGGGCTGGTAGTAGGCCGGGCCCCGGCCGAGCCGGATGGTGCGCGCGCCCGCTGCGGGGCGGGGTTCTTCGGCGGCCGGGAGGAAGGTGTCCAGCAGGGCGGGGTCCAGGCCGGAGCGGACCGCGAGGTGCAGCTCGGAGGCGGGGATGCGCACCACACCCAGCAGATCGCAGGCGACGGCGCTCCCGGAGGGCGGTGGGGTGGGGCCGGAGGGGTGGGCCGTGTTCGCCCGGGGCGGGAGCAGGAGGGTGGTCGCCGTGGTGGTCACGTGGGCTCCGTTTCGCGGGTCGGCCGGCGCGCGGCGTGGTCGCACAGCACGGTCAGGCAGGAGGCGAGGCTGGTGAAGCGGGCGGTCGGCGCCGACCCGGGCGGGGGCTGGCCGGTGGGGGTGATCCAGACCGGGTGCAGTCCGGCGGCGCGGGCGCCGACGATGTCGGTGTCCCACTCGTCGCCGACGTACAGGCACTGCTCGGGCCGGACTGCCAGGTCGTCACAGGCCTGGTGGAACGGCGCGGGATGCGGCTTGCGGTGGCCGTTGCCCAGTGCGCACACCACGGTCTCGAAGTACGGGTCGAGGCCGGCCTGTTCGAGCTTGGCGTGCTGCTGGTCGGCGTCGCCGTTGGTGACGACGCCGAGCTGGTAGACCTCCGCGAGGCGCCGGAAGGCGTCGACGGTGGCGGGGACAGGGCGGATCGCGCGCATCTGCCGGTGAGCGAAGTCCTCAACGTGGGCGTTCAGCTGCCGTTCGCTCAGTTCGAGCCCGGCCTCGCTCAGGGCGGTTTCCCATACGTGGCGGCGGGCGGCGGTGTGCGAGCCGAGCGGGGCCAGGGCGCGGTCGTAGTCGCTCCACAGCCGGTCGGAGGTGTGCAGGTAGGTGGAGGCGATGACGGGCGCGCTCACACCGGGGTGAGTGTCGGCGAGGCGGGCAGCGACGGTGTCCAGTGCGCTCTGCCAGATCGCGCGGGTGGGGATCAGGGTGTTGTCGATGTCGAACAGGACGGTGGTGACCGCGGGCAGTGGCGGCGGCTGGTGGGGGTGGGGGTTCACTGGGCTGCTCCGTGTCCTGTCATCCGAGCGGCCAGCGCGAGGGCGGCCAGGCCCTCGGCGGCGGCGGGGGCGTTCTCGTCGCGGGTGAGGCGGAAGTACAAGTCCGGCATGAGCAGGCCGAGGATTCGGGCCCGGTCCAGGGGCAGGCCGTCGAACCGGTCCAGCAGCCAGGTCGTGCCGAGGAGCTGTCCGCCCAGCGGATCGTCCAGCGGACAGGTGACCTCCAGGACGCCGCGGTGTTCGCGGACCGCGGCGTCGGCGAGCAGGCCGGTGTGTTTCAGGCAGGATCCGGCCAGCTTGGCCAGCGTCTGGTCGAGGTCGTGCATGCCGGCGAACTCGGCGTCGATCACCCACCAGCGCGGCTCGGTCGGGTGGACGAGGACGTTGCCCAGGTGGAGGTCGCCGGTGGCGTGGACCAGCCAGCCGCCCGGGGCGGCCGGGGTGAGGGAGCGGCGCGCGAGGTGGAGGAGCGAGCGGCAGCTGAGCTGCGTCGGTGCGCCGTTGAGGTGCAGCGTGTGATCCGCCCAGGGACGCAGCCGGCGGGCGAGGTCCTCCACCCAGCCGGACAGCACCGCGGGCGTCTGGAGCGAGTGGTCGACGTCGTCCTCCCGGCGGGGGGTCAGCGTCGCGGTGGCGCCGTGGACCAGCCGGGCGGCCACCTCGCCCAGCACCGACAGGAACCGCCCCGGGTCGGTGGCGGCCAGGTCGCGCAGGGGGACGCCGTCCAGAGCCTGGGAGACCAGCGTCGCGTCCTCACCGCGGTAATGCAGCGCGGTGGCGGGCACGGGCAGATGCCGCGCGAGGGCCTGAAGCCCGGTGTGCTCCCGTTCGGCGAAGGCCCGGCCGCGACCGGGCTTGATGATGACCGCACCCGCGGTCGTGCGGGCGGCGAACACCGGCGTACTGCTCGGCCGCAGCTGGGTGAGCGCCCCGTCGGGCGAGGCGTAGGCAGGAGCGGGGGCGTGGCAGTCCTCCGGGCTGTCCCAGTACGGGGCGGGGACATCGTCACGGACGCGGTCGACGGCCGCGGCGATCTCGTCGGTCAGCGGCAGCGGGGAGGGGCGCTCGGCCAGAAGCGCGGCGTCCAGCAGTCCGGCGTCCAGCACCGTCCAGCGCGCCTGGTCGTCCTCGCCCGCGTACAGCAGCCTGATCCGGCCGCCTCCCTCGGGCAGCAGCGCGGGGTAGAAGGCGTAGCGGGAGTCCGGGCTGCCGGGGCCGCCGCGGTGCAGGACGGTGCCCAGCGGTCGCCAGGTCAGGCCGTCGCGGGAATACGCGGCGGCCAAGGAGCGGGAGGTCCCGGCGCCGTAGACCATCAGCAGGCTCCCGTCAGGGGTGGGGGCGACGGCGGGGCAGTCGGCGGCGTACGCGTCCGGGGCCCCGGCCGGGCCGGTGGTGACGACGACGCCGTGGCGCTGCCAGGTGAGGCCGTCGGTGGAGGTGGCCAGGTGGATGCGCCGGTGGTGGCCGTCGCGTCCGGCGTACCACATCCACCAGGCGCCACCGCGGTGCAGCACGGCCGGCAGCAGCACGTGCTCGCCGTCGGTCGCCTCCTCCTCGGAGGCGGGGGCGAGGGCGAGATGAGGGCGGGCCCAGGTGGTGCCGCCGTCGCGGCTGACGGTGCGGTAGATCGACCAGGCCCCGCCGTCGGGCCGCGCGCTGAAGTAGGCGTGCAGCGCCTCCTGATGGGAGGCCAGACTCACGCCGGTGACGTCGTCGCAGCCGTCCGGAACCGGCAGCGGCCAGGCGCCCTCCAGGGACACCGGGCCGCCCCCGGGCCCGGATACGGCGGTGAGGATGATGCGGTTGCGGCCGCCGGTGTACCAGGGCTCCGGGGCGCGGCCGGGCAGCTGCCGGGGCATGTACGTACGGGCGTCGGCCGGGCCGGTGGCCACGGCCAACAGGTGACGGCCGCGGTGGCGGGTGAGGGCCGGGGCGAAGGCGATCCGGCCGTCGGCACCGGCCAGCACGCCGCGGTGGCGCCCGACGAGGTCCGCGCGTCCCACCGGGCGGGGCCGGGTGCGCGGGCGCGGCAGTCCGGCCGGTACGGCGGACAGCAGGAAGTGATCGCCTGCTTCGAGGAGTTCACCCGCCTGGGTGGTCTCCCGCACCGCGCGGCTCAGCGCGGTGAACGCCGCCTCGTCGGCAGCAGCCTCGTCGACGTAGGGGCGCATCCACGCCGCGACGCCCTCCAGCGAGTACCGGTCGGTGACTTCCAGGCCGGCCTCGGCCAGCAGTCCCTCAGCCTCGGTGAGGCGGTGGGTGCGGGTGGGCGGCATGTAGTCGTCGGCCGACACCGCAGCCAGCGGTTCGTAGCGGCCGTGGTCGAGGTATCCGCCGCCGGTCAGGGCGGACATCTCCGCGTACCGGCCACGCTTGAGCAGGTCCCGCAGCACCGAGGTGCGGGTCAGGAAGATCGCGTGGAGCCGGCCGCCCGGCGCCAGCGCGGTCGCGGCCCGGCGCACCGCCTCGACGGCGTCACCGTCATCCAGCAGGTGGTAGAGCGGGCCGAACATCAGCACCGCGTCGAACTGGCCCGGCGGCGGCGTCAGGTGCTGCGCCGGACCGTGCTGCGTGCCCAGCAGATGCCCTTCCAGACCGGCCTTGCGGAAGCGGGCGCGGGCGCTGTCCAAGCTGTTCGCAGACAGGTCGGACAGGGCGACCAGATGCCCGCGGCGCGCGAGTTCCAGGGCGTGGACGCCCGGGCCCGAGCCGATGTCCAGGATGCGGCTTCCCGGGCGCAGCCCGGCCAGGACCTGCCAGTGGATGACCTCCGTCTCCAGCCGGTGGTAGGGGCCGGAACTGGTGCGCCGCCACTCCCGCTCGGGGTCCGCGTCGTAGAACGCGGTCACCCGCTCGATGCCGCTGACGATCGTGGGATCAGGGAGTGCCGGGCCCACCGTGAAGGCGCCAGAGGTGCCCGTCGCGGTGGAGCCGGTCGCGGGCGGCGAGATGATGGAGGTGGAACTCAAGGAGGTCGGGGTCGATGTCATGGCCGAGGTCACGCAGCCTTTCGTCGAACTGGGCGGTGGTCAGGGGGCCGGCGGCCAGCAGGCACCCGGCGGTCTGGTCGGCGTCGCGCAAGACCCGCCAGGGCAGGACCAGCGCGGGCAGGTCGGACATGGACCAGGCGGCGAAGTGCGGCGCCGGGTCCGCGGTGTCCGAGGCCGCCAGGCACGCCAACTGCGGTTCGTACGGGGCGAGGCGGTCGAGGAAGAAACGAGCGGTGCGGCCGGAATCGACGACCTCGTCCACCACGATCAGCGGCTGCCCCGGCGGCGGCGCCCCGGTGGAAAGAAGCCCGTCGGCCGCAGCGAGCAGCTCCAGGCCGTCGGTGCGCTCGCCGCGGCGGCGGGCGGCGGCGGCCAGCACCGTCGAGCCGGGCAGGAGATCGGCCAGGGACTGGGCAGTGATCCACCCGCCCTGCAAGATCCCCACCAGCGTCACCGCACCGGGGTGAGCGCGGCGGATCTGCCCGGCCACGTCGGCGGCCATCTGCTGGTAGGCCAGCCAGGACACCATGCGGGCCCGGCGGCCGGCCACCGCGGTGAACACCAACTCCTCTACCGGCACTTCGGCTGACGTGGCCAGGCTCGGGCGGTCAGGCATCGAGGACCTCCGGGGCGTAGCGGTCCCACAGCAGCGCCAGCAGCCGGTCCGAGCCGCCCGCCACCCGCGCGAACGCCTCCTCCTGCGGACCCACCGGACCGCTGTCGGCGCCGAAGGGAGGGGCGGGAGCCTTGCGGCGTGCCCACAGGCTCGGCGCGGGCGGCAGCGCCCCGCCCACGGCGCGCACGGCAGTCTCCAGGCCGGCCAGGTGCTCAGCCACCCCGCGGCCGAGCACGGTGATCTCCTCCGGATGGTTGAAGGGCGTGCCCACATCCAGCGTCAGCGGCACCAGGTACACCGCGGCCGGCATGCCGGTCAGGGCCCGGCGCAGTCCGGCGTGGGTGCGGCCGGTGAACACGCTGTCGTCCAGGTGCACCACCACCTGCCCGTCCGCCTCCAGACTTCCGGTGCGCCACGCGGTGCCCGAGACCCGGGCCATCTCCTCCTCGTGGACCGAACCTCGGGCGAGCGCCAGGCGGACCCGTCCGCGCTGACCGGCCGACAGCATCCCGGCGAGCACCGGACCGACGGCCATCGCGCCGAACGCCTCGCTGACCAGCAGCACCGGCGCGCCCGGCTGCGCTGCGGCCAGCGCCGGCCAGCGGGTCTGGGCAACCGCGGCAATCTGCCACAGCACGTCACCCTCACGTACGGCGCGTACCGCGTCCGCCGCGACCTCGGACCCCTGAAGCGCCCGTGCCACCTCGCTCAGGACCTCCGGGATCCGGGCGTCGGCGGTCAACGCGGTCGCTCGCTTCGCCCACGTGGCCGGATCGCACGGGCCGGCCGGGTGTCCGTCCGGCTGCCACCGGTTCCAGGCCGCCTCGGCCAGCAGTGCGCCGAGCCCCTCCAGCACCTCGTCCAGCACCCCGGCCGCCCGGTCGTGGCCGAGGACCGCGGCGCTCCACCGCGCGGTGCACACGTCCTGCACTGCCGATTCCAGGAACGCCAGCCAGGCCAGCCACGCGTACCACCCGGCTGGCTCCCGCGCCGCAGGTTCCGCCAGCGGGCGGGCGAACTCCGCGTACCGGGGCCACCGCCGCTGAATGGCGGCGAACCGCCGTCCGGGCGCGGGAGTGCGGCCGGGCAGGTACATCTGGGCGTCGGCCGCGTAGTAGCCGAAGCCCCGCAGATACACCCAGCCCTCGCGCACCACACGGTCGTCGAAGAAGACGCGGGCCACCTGCGGGAGGTGGTCCTCCAGCCCGGCCGGAATGCGGAAACCGCCGCCATCCGCCAGGTGCTGCGCCACCGGGTACTCCGGCGGGGGCAGGCTGATCCCGCCCCCGGCCTGGAGCGCCGCCGTCCAACCGCGCTCCAGCTGTCGGCGCTGCGCGGCCATCTCCCGCGACCAGCCGAACAGCCGCTGCCGAGCCGACTGCGTGACGCCCGCTCGCCCAGTCCCGCCGGTTTCGACCGGCTGCGCGACGGCGGCTGCGCGGGTGATCATGCCGCCACCGGCCGGGCCAGGGCCTGCGACGCCTCCGCGAAGGCGGTGGCGTAGGCGTCGATCGTCTCTTCGGTGTCCTCGCCGGTGACGCTCACGCTGATCCGGCCCGCGTTGTAGGCGCTCTCGCCGTGGAAAGGCCCGAGCAGCCGTGGCTGCCAGGTCTCAGCCGCCGCACGCAGCGGGACCGGACGCGTGAACAGCGGCATCCCGGAAAGCGAGCCGACCGACGGGTAGTGCGCCGGAACCCCGGCGTCCTGCAACCACCGCAGGTAGCCGTCGACGTCCACTCCCGGCTTCAGCTCACCGGGCTGGATCTGCGGCCGGTAGGAGAACCAGCCACCCATGCCGACGCCGGGCCGCACCACCGGTGCCCGCACCCCCGACAGGCCCTGAAGGCCCCGGCTCAGCCGCTCCAGCAGAGCGCGGCGGACCGCCAGGCGTTCCACCAGGCCCTCGGCGTTGGCCAGACCCACCACCGCGGCCAGCGGATGCATCCGCATCTTCAGCCCCAGTCCGGTCTCCCCGAACGCCGTCAGATCCGGGTCCTCCAGCAGCAGGGCCCGGCCGCGGTAGTGGCCGGCCAGCAGCGCCCGCTCGCGCCACTGCGGACGCGCGGCGCTGAACAGGCCGCCTTCACCGGCGGGCCAGGACTTCCTGTCCTGCATGCTGCCGACGCAGATGTCGCCGAACGTCCCCACTCGCTGTCCGTTCAGCGTCGACAGGTAGGAGTGGCTGATGTCCTCGATCAGGTGAAGGTCCCGTTCGCGGCAGATCCGGGTGATCTCCTCCATCGCGGCGGGATGCCCCAGGTAGTGCGTCACCGTCACGCACCGGGTCAGCGGGGTGATTGCCGCCTCCAGCGCCGCCGGGCACAGATTCCCGGTGTCCGGCTCGACATCGACCAGCACCACGTTGAGCCCGGCGTGCAACGCAGGGCTCAACGAGGCGTGGAACGTGGTGACCGGCCCGATCACCTCCGAGCCGGGCGGCATGTCCAACGCGAGGTAGGCCGCGTGCAACCCGGCGGTGCCCGAGGAGAACGACAACGGGTCCGGCAGGCCCAGAACCCTCTCGATCCGCTGCTCCAGCTCCCCGATCACCCCGGAGCCGTCCGCCACCGACAGTGGCCCTCCCTCACGAACGTAGTCCGCGAGCGCTGTCGCGATCCGCTCGCGCGGCGGACCCGGCTCGAAACGGTGCGGCATGGCGTCCTCCAACTCCCGCGCACCGGCGGCCGGTGGGCGGCCGTACGCGCTGTGACAGGTGACGGCGACGGCCCAGATGTTGGCCGGCCAAGCCGTCGGCGCGGTCGGCCGGCGGCGGGCTCACCAGCACACAGCGTCTGAAGAGGCCACAGCAGAGGGGACCGGAGAGAACGTTGAGAATTTCGCGGCGAGAGCGAGAAAAGCCGAGAATTCGCGCCTCACACAACAGATCTGACGTAGCGTCCGGGCGTGATGACCCTCCGCGACGCGACGTCGGTGGACGCCGGGTCGGCGTCCGCGCCCCCCTCGAACCAGGCCCTTGAAGCCGCCCTCCGGGCAGCCCGGTGGACACCCCGTGACCTCGTCCGGGCCCTTAACCCCCGCCTGGAAGCCTCCGGCCAGCCCACCTTGCACCTGACCGCCGGCCGAGCCTGGCTCAACGGCACCAGGCCCCGCTCCGCTACCGTTCGCCGACTCGCGGCCACCGTCCTCACCGAGGCCACCGGTACCCCCTCCACCGCCGCGGACCTCTGGGGAGAGCCCGCTGCGGGCGGCGCGACGGCCGAGAAGACCGCCACCGACGATCTCGTCGGCCGCCGCTCTGTCGCCGACGTCCTCGCCACCGCCACCGCGTGGACCGCCACCGACCCGCGAGAACAGGCCATCCTCCACCCGGCAGGCGACAGCCAACTCCTGAGCGCCGTATGGGACGCCACACGACAGAGCCCGCTGCGCACCGCTCTACCGGGCACCCAGGAGCAGGTCCCGCCCGAGTTCGTCGACGTCCTCGAAGGTCACCTCAGCCGCCTGCGGCGGCTGGACGACACTGCCGGAGGCGGAGCCCTGCCCCAGCGGTACGTGCGCTTCGAACTCGCGGGCGTCCTCGATGTGGTCCGCAGCAGCAGCTACACCACCGACGTCGGTACCCGCCTCCTCGCCACCGCCAGCGGCATGGCCCAGCTCAGCGGGTGGATGGCCTTCGACGCCGACCTCCACGCGGCCGCCCAGCGCTACCAGCTCCTCGCCATCCGCCTTGCCCGAGCCGCCGGCGACACCACCACGGTCGCCAACGTCCTAGGCATGCTGGCCTACCAGCACGCCGCGACCGGCAAGCCCGCCGCCGCCCTGCGCTACGCCGAAGCCGCCGTCGAGCACACTGCCCGCAGCAGCCCCCTCGCCCGCGCTCGCGCCTGGGGCCGCATGGCCACCGCCCACGCCGCCGCCGGCGACATCGACGCTTTCCGGGACGCCACCGAACGCTGCCGGAACCTCCTGGAACACCGCCGCGACGACGACCCTCCCTCCCTGTACTACTTCACCCCCGAACAGGTCTCCGCCGAGGCCGGCCATGCCCTCGTCGAACTCGCCGCCACCAACCCCGCCCACACCAGGCGCCTGCTCGCCGAGGCGACCACACTCCTGTCCCCCCTCACCGACCACGGCCCCACCAGCGGATTCCCCCGCTCCGCCCTCCTGCACGGCATCCACCTCGCGCACGCCCACCTCCTCGCCCGCGACCCCGAAGCCACCGCAGCCACCCTCCTGCAACTCGCCGACCGGGTACCCGACGTGCAATCCATCCGCTGCCGCAACCTCCTGCGCCGGATCCGCCGTTCAGCAGGCACCCGTATGCGCGCCCCGGACGCCGCCCGTGCGCTCACCGCCGTCGACAGGGCACTATCGGCTTCATGACCTCCGTGCCCACCGCCTCCGACGCCCCGGCCGCGATACGCCTGACGCCTTCCGTGACCGCCGCACCCTACGACCACCCGGACGCCCGCCGCCTGACCCAGGCCCTCCGCGCCGAACAGCACGCGTTGTACGGCTTCGCCGATGACCCGGACGCCACCCCCGAAACGGACTTCGACCCGCCCGCCGGCCTGTTCCTCATCGCCCACGTCGGCGGAGAGGCGGTTGGGTGCGGAGGAGTACGCCTCCTCGGCGAGCACACCGCGGAGATCAAACGCATGTACGTCTCCGACGGCGCCCGCGGTCACGGAATCGGCCGGTACCTCCTCCAACGTCTCGAACGGCATGCCGCCAGCCGCGGGGCCACGCGCATCATGCTCGAGACCGGACGGCTCAACACCGCCGCCCTCGCTCTCTACCAACGGGCCGGATACCTGCCCTGCCCCTCCTACGTCGCCGGACGCGACCCCCGAGTCAACCGGGCCATGACCAAGCTCCTCGGCAGCAGCTCACCGCGATAGCCGGAGGACCACCCCGTCCGGTGCCGGCCTCCTGCCGAGGAGGGTGAAGTACTCCGTCGCGATGATCGACTGGCGCTCCGCTGCGGGAAGCCGGGAGAGGATTCCGGGAAGGGGCCGCTCCCGCGCTGCTTCGCTGCGGTGCGCCAAGATCGAGGCCATCTTCCGGTCCGTGCAGTCGCTCACGTCGACCGTCTCGGTGACGTGCTCGTCCGGCACGCTGAGCACCTTCTTCCCGACCTGCGTCAACAGCGCGCCCAGTTCGCCAACCCCCGAATCCGGGTGCGTCGCGGCGTACAACGCATCGGGCTGCCACGGTTCCCCGGCCTGCGGGTAGCGGTGCTCCAGGCCTGCGGCGTGAAACGCCAAAAGGGTCGCCTCGTGTGTGCGGAGGTGGTCCGGATGGCCGGTCAGCTGGCCGTAGGCGTCGTGGGTCACGACGACCTGTGGCCGTACGGCGCGAATGTGTTTGACGATCAGCCCCGCCACCTCCTCCAGCGGGGCGTCGCAGAGCCGTGGCCGGCCGGGCGCCGAGTCGGGGATGCGGGCATCGGCGAAGCCCAGCATCCGCGGCTCCCCGGCCCCCAGGATGGCCAGGGCGTCGGCGAGTTCACCGGCCCGGTGGCTGTCGGGCGCCCAGGTAGCGGTGACCACGGCCGTCGCGGCTCCCGCGGCGGCGTGCTGCGCGAGGACACCGCCGGCCAGGAGGGACTCGTCGTCCGGATGGCCGAACACCCCCAGCAGCGAGGGCACGGGCAGGCTGTTCATGACGAAGGGTCTCCTCGAAGTGGCGGGCGCAAGGTTCAGATGACCGGCGACCGTCCGGCGGCGGTGAGCCGGTACACGGTGCGCCAGCTCATCGGGCACCGCGGGGCTGCATAGGGCGGGTCGTCCACCCTTCACGCATGCCGCGCAGGGTCTCGCCCAGCCCGCCGCCGCGCGAGCCGCTCCGCGGTCTCCGCAGTAGGAAGTCGGGTCAGAACAGAGCACTCTGCTCTGCCTCCGTGCCCGAGGGTGGCCGTTTGGGCTGCAGTCCGGCGGCCGCGTCCAGTTCGAGAAGCGTGCGCCACCGGCCACCGGCACACCCTTCCTCCAGCAGTCGGGCCATCACCTGGGCGGTGACCTCGACGTCCGGCATCGCACGGTGCCGTCCGGCCGGCTTGGCGATGCCGTAGTAGCCGAGCAAGCTGTCCAGCCCGTAGGAACCAAGCCCGGGCACCACGGCCTTGGCCAGACGCAACGTGTCCAGCAACGGTGTGGCCGCGAGCACGGGACAGTGCTCTGCCTGGCGGGCGATGATCCCGGCTTCCGTGGAGACGTGATGGGCAACCAGCCGGTACGGCGGCGCGGTCAGGCGCGCCTCAAGCCGCGCCATCACCTCGGCTGCTGGCGCTGCCGAGGACAGCATCGGCTGGGTGATGCCCTTGAGCTGGACGTCCATCGCGGTCACGGGCACGTCAGCCGGCGGACGCATCAGCTCCTCGAAGCGACCG
Source organism: Streptomyces sp. NPDC028711 (assembly GCF_055565415.1). Classification (NCBI taxonomy): domain Bacteria; kingdom Bacillati; phylum Actinomycetota; class Actinomycetes; order Kitasatosporales; family Streptomycetaceae; genus Streptomyces; species Streptomyces sp. NPDC028711. The sequence goes on from NZ_JBVHUJ010000009.1 coordinate 277,425, forward strand.
ACTTCAACCAGCCGCCCGCCCATGGGGCGCAGCGCCAGCACGGCGACCTCGACAGGCTCGGCGGGCCGCCCCGCCGGGGTAAGGCCCTCGAAGTCGATCACCAGGAGCGTTGTCCCGGCGAAGCGTGGATCGTTCATCAGTTCCTTCACGGCGCCCCCTCCTGCCAAGCCGCCGCTGGCTTCTCCAGCAGTTCCCGCAGCGCAGCGGCGTCGGCCTGCAGCTGTGCCTCGTCCTGGCGCCCGTTGTCGAGGACGTCCCAGGGCAGTGGCCCGCCCGGCGCCGGGTCGGTGTCACCGGGGTACCGGGGGCAGATGTGGCTGTGCAGATGGGGTACGACGTTGCCGAGCGTGGAGAAGTTCAGCTTGATCGGTTCGTAGAAGGCCGTCAGAGCTCTGCCGAGCGCGAGGGTGTCGCGCCAGTAGGCGGCGGCGTCGGCTTCGGACAGGTCGGTGGGCTCGGCCACGTGCGGGGCACCGCGGTGGATGAGCACGCAGTAGCCGCGCAGGCGTCCGCTTCGCCACAGGTAGGCGTTGGCCACTTCACCGCGGCGGAGCAGGAGGCCCCAGCCGATGTCGTCCGTGGCGTAGTCGTTCGCGCACATGGGACATCCGTCGCCGGCGCGGTGGCGGAGGAAGGTCTCGGGCCAGCCGACCGGCACGGCGGGGCTGACGGCTTGGGGGTGAAGAGGGCCTGGTGGCTGGGGCACCCGTAACTCCTTGTTGCTGTGCGGCTGGTGGGGTGGCGCGACGCAGGAGACCGGCGAGGTCGCACTCTGCCGCGTCGATCAGCTTCGTCTCGTCGATGTCCGCCCCGATGAGCACGGACCGTGCTGTGCTGGTGTGCTTTCTCCCGCGGCAGGCGCAGCGTCGTCTCCTCGACGGTGTCCGTGACGATCAGCGCGACCTGGGTGTCCATGGCAGGTCGGGCGGTGTCGACGAGGGTGATCTCGGGGCGGGGCCTGAGCAGGTTGCCCACCCCTGCCCGGTATATGGGGTCCGGGGCGTGCAGCATGACGGCGATCCGAGGAGGCGCGGTCATGGCGCCTGCCGGGGCACGGCGGCGAGCGGAGGAAGCGTCCAGGCCAGGGCCTTCGGCCCCGCGCCCGAGGTGACGTGCTGGGCCCCGGCGCTGTCGTGTAGGTCGACCCGGTACTGCTCGGGCCGTCCAGCCTGTTCCCAGCGAGCGTGGAGATCTTCGAGTTCGGCCCACACATCACGCGGCCCGTGGACTCGGACGGTGCCGTCTTCCGAGCCGGACACGGCCCAGGAGTCGTCCTCGGGCGCGACGATCGTCATCGTCTCGGCCTGGAAGTCCCGGACCAGACCGGGGGCGAGGTAGGCGGCGGCGAGCCAGAAGCCGTACGCCTCGTCCGGCGGCGGCGTGAGCCGCGTGGACCGTGCCGTGCCGGGGTTGTCCTTGATGCGGGCGCGGTGGTCCACGGCGTTGAGCCACCGGTAGCCGAGTAAGGGCCGGTACCCGCGCGGTCGGCCCCGCAGGACCGCGTCGACCGTGCCGGCCGTAGTGCGGGTGACGAGGAGTTGTCCGGGCCAGCTCGGTGTACGGGTCGCGAGTGTCGTCAGCAGCCGGCCGCCCGGCGCGAGCTGCTCCACCCACGGCTCCGGAACGGAGGGGACACCGATGCCGGAGTGGATCCGGTCGTACGGCGCCCTCGCCTCGTGCCCTTCGAGCGCGTCACCCTCGATCACCTCCGCGCCGACACCGAGCCGGTCCAGGTTCCGCTGGGCGAAGGCCGCCATGGGTCCGTCCCGCTCCACTCCGGTGGCGAGTCCGGGGCCGGTGATGGCGGCGGCGAGTGCGAGGGAGACGCCGGGGCCCGGCCCGAGCTCGAGATACCGCTGCCCGGAACCGAGTTCCATGGCTTGGAGGGTTTCGATGGTGGCGGGGGTGTAGGTGGACATGGATGTCATGTGTCCGCCGGTGACCGGCCCGCGGGGGAGGGCGTCGAGGGGTTCGCCGTCACGCTGGAGCAGGATCGACTCGTCGCTGTGGATCAGCTTGAGCCACTCCTGGCGGTCGTCGGGGTGGGAGCCGTCGAGGAGGCGCCAGTCGATCGGGTCCGCGCCAGGGCCGCTGACCCGGACGTACGCGTGCGGGAGCAGGATTTCGCGCGGCAGCGCGAGCAGAGCCTCTCGCACCGGTCCGGGGCCGAGCTTTCCGCTCTCCTCAAGCCGGGCGACCATCGCTGCCCGGTCCGCCACTGTTTCGGAGGTGTCGGCGGCGGACTGCGGCGGGAGGCGAGGCGCGGCGGGCACGGTGTTGTCGGTCAGCACGGTGCACTCCAGGGGATCGGGTGATGCGGCAGCGGGAGTCGCCGCCGAGTTCGGCACCTCGTTCACGAGGCATCGCCTCCGAGTGAGCGGTCGTGCCGCGCGTCGTCCGTGCACGTTGCAGTGGGCACGGTGGGAGGGGAGGTCCTGGCTGCGGGAGGCGATGGCAGGGTGGTGGCGGGCGGGTCCGGCATCTGCCGTAGGGCGCGGATCGGGGAGCGGGCGAGGACGACGAGCGGGACGAGCAGCAGAAGGGTTCCGGCGGTCAGGGCGGGCCGGACACCGATCCACGTGCCCAGGGCGCCGGCGAGGAGCGCGGCCACGGGGCGAGCGCCGGACGTCAGCCAGGTGCTCACCGCCTGCATCCGCGCCTGCATCCCGGCCGTGGTGACGATCTGCCGAATGGATCTTTGGGTAGAGCCCGCGGCACCGGCACAGGCGAGCTGCAGGAAGAGCGCCGCACCGATCGTGATCTGCCAGGCAAGGCCGGGGGAAGCGAGCAGCATCGGGAGCTGGGTGAGCGGGGTGATCGCGAGCGCGGCCAGCATCATCGGCCCCGGACCGAACCGGCGGCCTAACGCCGGGGCGGTGAGCGCCCCGGCGGCCGCGCCCAGCGCGCCGAGGCCCAGCACCACGCCGAACGCGGTCGCGCTCATCGACAAGGACCTCAACAGGTACAGCGCCCAGAGGGTGTTGAGCATCCCGAGGCCGAACGAGGTCGTCGCGTTGACCAGCGTCAGGGTCCACAGCCGGTCATCGCCGCGCACGTACCGCAGGCCCTCGCCGATCTCACCGCGCAACCGGCTGGTCCCCGGGCGGGCGCGGACGGGTTCAGCGGCCTGGATGCGGGCGGTGCACACGGCGCTGATCAGGTAGGAGGTGATGTCGCCGAGCAGGGCCCGGGCGGGGCCGAGCAGCGCGGTCAGCGCGGCGCCGAGGTGGCTTCCGGCACTCGCGGCGACCGCGAACAGCGCGCCGACCCGGCTGTTGCTCCGCTGGATCAAGGACCGGTCGACGAGGCTGGGCAGCAGGCTGATGGCCGCCGCGTCGTGGACCACGCTTGCCGCCCCCTGCACCACGGCGACGACCATGAGCTGCGTGAGGGTGAGGGTGCCCAGCGCGAACGCCAGCGGCACGGTGGCGAGTACCGCCGCGCTTACCAGGTCACCCAAGATCATCTGACGGCGCTTGGAGTGGCGGTCGGCGAGCGCGCCCGCGTGCAGGGCGAGCAGCGCGGGAGGGAGCTGTCCGAGGAACGCCAGCCAGGCGACCTGGGCGGTGGTCGCGTCCAGTTGGAGCACGGCCAGCACCGGCAGCGCCATCTGTGTGATCGAGCTGCCGGCCACGCTCGCCGTCTGGCCGGTCAGGTACCGGCGGAAGTCCCGGTGCCGCCACAGCGAAGTACCGGCGGCGGAGGGGGCGTCAGTGCAGGGCGGCACGGACTACCTCCCCCGGCTTCGCCACAGGCTGGGGCAGCGCGTGCGTGGGTTCGGTCCAGGCCCGCCGGCCGGGGCCGGGACCGGTGGGTGCGATCACCCTGGTCACCAGCCCATCTCGGAATAGGAGCGGCCTTCGGCGATCGCGGTGATGGCTGTGCGGGTGTAGGAGACGAGCCGGTCCGGGAGCTCATGCTGCGGCCACCACTGCCACGTCAAGCACTTGTCGGGCTCGCGGACCTCGGGGGTGCCCTCCCAGCGGCGGGCCCGGAAGACGAGCTGCATCAGCGGCATGCTGCCCGGGGCGTCGACGACGTGGACGACGTGGACGAGCTCCACGTCTGCGGGGTCGATGACCAGTCCTGCCTCTTCCCGGGCTTCGCGGACCAGGCACGCGAGGGCGGGCTCCTGCTCGCACCTCCCGGCCAGGTAGTGCCAGGTGTCGCCCGCGTACTTCGAAGCGGGGTGCCGAAGGCCGAGCAGCACTCGGCCTTCGGCGTCTTCGATGTGGAGGTGAACCCCGATGCCGTTCAGCACCACCTGGCTGCCCCCGTCCCACACCGGAGGAGCCGTGGCCGGCTCGCTGTCCGGGGGGGTCTCGGCCGAGTGCCGGCGAAGCAGGTCCCGGGGGGCGGGGCTGAGGCGCAGCCCCAGTTCGGCGTCCGAGATGCTGTCCGTGGCTTCGGCCTTCGGGCCGCTCGCGCTCTTGTCGCTGCCTGGTTCGACTGGCGTCAATGTGTTCCCCATCGTGGACGTGGTGGTGGCGTCGCTGTGTTCAACGACGCCGCATGATTTCGAGCACCTGTTCCTTTCGGACGCGTTGTGCGCCCTGCGATTCAGCGGTTTTCCGAAGGTGCCCTGTGCACCGACCCTTGCCGCGCAAGGGCGCGCTCCTCGGGGGTGGTTGGCCGAAACGCGGCCCTTTGGCCGTTGCTTCGTCGGCTGTCAGCCAGCGCACGTCGCTAGGGCTTCGCCTTGTTTGCCCGAGGGGACGGCAGGCCCAGGCGCAGTGTCATGACCGCGTGGTCGGTCAGCCCCGCTTCGCGGGCTTCCTGGTGGTAGTCGCAGGCCAGGACGCGGTCAGCGTGGGGTGTGGAGACGAAGAGGTGGTCGAAGCGGAAGCCGTTGCCCGTGAGCCCGAACCAGGAGTGGGCGACCTCGTCGGGGTGGAGGTGGCGGAAGACGTCGGTGAGGCCGGCGGCCTGGAACGAGTCGTAGAAGGCGTACTCCCAGTTGCCGAACACCTTGTGCGGGGGCTGGTGGCCGCGCTCGATGACGTTGAGGTCCCCGGCCACGATGACGGGCATGTCCGGGAAGGCGGCGAGCAGGTGCGGCAGGCTCTCGGTGACCGCCTCCTGGAAGGCGCGCTTGGCGACGTTGCGCTGCTCCTTCGGGCCGCGGGAGGGCACATAGAGGCCCAGCACTCCGATGTCGTGGCCGCCGACGGTGACGCGGGCCGCCGGGGCGCGATGGGGTGTGACGGTGACCGGGCTGGGGACCGGCCGGACGTGGCCGGTACGGCAGGCGATGACCGTGCGGTAGTCGGGCGTGGACGGCTGGGGAGCGATCACGGTGGCGTACCCGCGCTCGGTGAGCGCGGTGACGAGGGCGTCGCCGCCCTGGGTGGAGGACACCTCGGTGAGGACGGCGATATCGGCGTCCTCCTGGCCGGCGATCCATTCGGCCTGGCGGCGCGAGCGTTCAGGAGAGGCGTGCTGGGCGTTGAACAGGAGCAGCCGCACGGCATCGGTGGCCGGCTGGTGGGCGGGCTCGTCGGTGGCGAGCAGGGACAGCTGCTCCGCGGCGGAGTTCATCGGCCGGCTTCCTTCTCGTCGAGGAAGACCTCGCTGTGCGCGTCCAGGGTCTTTTGGAGGCGGCCGAGGGTGTCGCGGACGAAGGCGAGCTCGTCGCCGGTCAGCGGCGTGCCGACTGCCGTCAGGTTCTCGGTGACCTGCTCGGGGCGGGTGAAGCCGACGAGGACCGCAGCGTTCTCGGCCCTCTGGAGGCACGCCTGGAGCGCGACACGCGTCAGGGCGGCCGGGCTGTCGCCGAAGCGCTCCCGCAGCGTGCCGAGACCGTCCTGGATGATCCGCAGCGCCTGCGGGGTGAACCAGGCTTTGCGCAGCCGGTGGTCGCCGGGTGTGAAGACAGGCGGGTGCTCGGGGTCGTACTTGCCGGTGAGCAGGCCCTGGGCCAGCGGTTTGTTGATCAGCACGCTCGCGCCGAGTGAGGAGGCGAGGGCGAAGATGTCGGGCCGGCCGTCGGCGGGCGGCGGGGTCAGGGCGTTGTACCGGGCCGCGAGGTAGTCCGGGCGGATCTGCTCGGCGAGGTAGGCGAACCGGGCGTACTTGTCCTCGCGCTTCTCCTTGGCGACGGTTACCCGCTCGGTGGCGTGGCGGTGCGGGCCGCGCATCCCGACCGCGGTGACCAGGCCCTGGCGCTGGAAGTCGCGCATCTGGGCGACGGCCTCCTCCAGGTAGCGGTCGTCTGCGCCGAAGTCGGCGTTGTGGAAGAAGTAGATGTCGAGCCGGTCGGTGCGCAGGTTCTCCAGGCTCGTCTCGAACTGGCGGCGCATGGCCGAGGGGAGGTAGGCGTGCCGGGCGGTGCCCCGGTGGTAGCCGACCTTGGAGGACAGCACCACGGTGTCGCGGGGGACGGTGGCGACGAAGTCACCGATGATCCGCTCGGAGTGCCCGTGCCCGTACACGTCGGCGGTGTCGATGAGGTTGGCGCCGAGCTTGTAGGCCCTCTCCAGGCCGCGTCGCGAGGCGGTGTCGTCGGCCGTGCCCCAGCCCATGGGCAGCCCGAGGTTGTCGTCGGAGCCGCCCACGGCCCAGGCACCGATCCCGATCGGATGAACGGACAAGCCGCGGGCGAGCGTGCGGCGCGCGATGGAGGAAGGAACACTCACAGGAAGTACCTCTTAGCTCTCAATTAGTAGCAAACACTGATGAATTGCTTTGGGGAGTGAGTATGGTGCCTCGCGTGACGACACAACCTCCCTTCACCGAACTTGACTTGAACGCGATCGCCGAGCGGCGCTGGGTCGACCGCAGCGACTTCACCGACGCCGAGTTCGCCCGCGCCCGCGCCTTCTACGAGCAGATGCGCGTCCACGACGACCGCCTGGAGCAGGTGCGCGCCGACGCGGCCGCCATGATCAGCGAGTGGACCGGGCACAAGCCCCGCGATGTCGGTTCCTTCGGCACCCGCCTGAACCTGGAGACCTCGGACCTGGACCTGGGCATCGGCTACCCGGCCGAGGACCGCGACCGCCTGCGGGCGGCCCTCGCGCCGCACACGACGTTCCTGGGCGAGCGCAAGACCCGCTACTCCACCTCCCGGCTCGTCTTCTCCTTCACGCTGGACGGCATCGAGATCGACCTGAGCGCGCTCACGGTCGAGGACTTCGCCGTCGCCTGCCGGATGCTCGACCAGATCGACGTGACCATGACCTTGGACGAGCGCATCGCGCACACCTGGGTCAAGCACCTGCTGCGCAGCTCGGGCCGGACCGAGGAGTACGCGACCTGGAAGCTGACGACGTACGCCCGCTTCTGCCCGGAGTTCGCCTGGGTGCCGATCCCGGAGAAGACCGCCGGCGCGTGAGCGCGACGGCCTGGGGGCCCCGCCCGCGGCAGCGCGGCGGGGCACCCAGGCGCGGCGCCGGCTCAGTCCGCGCACGAGTCCCCTGCGTTGATCAGCTCCCAGCCGGCCGTCGCTTCCCACCGGCCGTACACCCGGGCCAGCGTGCCCGCGTGCTCTCCGGCGAGGTACGTGGTGACCTCACGCACCGTGGACGCCATCTGCCCGCGCAGGCTCCCGGCCCGCTCTTCCAGCGCCGCCTCGATCCGCGAGGCGAGCACCTGTTCCTGCTCCGGTTGCTCCAGGTCGTGCTGCTCGATCGCGGCGATCAGGTCGCCCAGCACCTGGTAGGCGGCGTCCTTCAGCACGACGCGGGCCCGCCGGACGGCATGCCGGGGTGCGTTGTCGAGGACCTTCTCCAGGCTCTTGAAGGTGTAGTCGAGGGAGAAGTGGCGGTCCACCCAGCGTTGCGCCCAGTTGCTGGCCACACCGATGCGCCAGTCCAGGTACCGGCAGGCGACCCGGCCCATCAGCGGCTCTTCCGCCCCGGTGAGGCCCTCGGCGGCGGCCATCCGGGTGTAGGCGGCGCCGATGAGGGACTCCATGCTGACGAGCATGTAGCTGATCCCGGTGTGCAGCGGCCGGCCGGTGGTGTGCTCGGCGACCCACCCGTCGTCGCGGACTCCGCGCACGATGTCGGCAGCCGGCAGTCCGGGCTGCGGCCGCAGCAGCAGATCGGTGCGGCCCTGGAAGGCGTGCGTCTCCTTCAGCTCCTCCAGCGTCATCAACGGGTCGAAGGTGATGTAGGTGTAGCGGGTGGGCACGTCCAGCGCGGACAGGGTGCGGATCGCGACCGCGTTCTGCTCGGCGGTGTTCTCCTTGTTGAACCGGTCCAGGATGGAGTCCACGCCCGACTCCACGCCGAAGAGCATCCGGCGCAGCCCCAGGTCCATCAGCGTGCGCCACATGGCGACCCGCTCGATGTGCCAGGTCTCGTCCATGTCGGGGTGCGTGACCTGGTCGATGCGGCAGCTCGACTCCCAGCGGAAGCCCGCCCGGTGGAACGCGGCGGCCAGGGCCAGGATGCGGGGCACGACCTGTTCGCCGCGGCCGATGATCTCCTCGTCGACCAGGTACGCGGTCCGTGAGACCTGGGGGAACTCGTCGAAGACGCGGCGGATCCAGGCCAGGATCCAGCAGCCGGCCAGCGGGTCGGGGCCGTTCCAGATGCCCTTGTGCCCCCGCGGGCAGAAGGAGCAGGTGTTGGTGCAGCCCCGGCTCATCTCCAGCTGGGCCACCCCGTGCAGCTGAAGGGTGAGGCGCAGGAGGTCGAGCTCGGGCAGGATGTCGGCGGCGGCGACGGCGGCGCGGAGCTTGGCCGTCCGGCGGGCGGCGATGCCGATTCCGCCTCCGCGTGGGGCGCCGTTGTAGCCGAGCCCGGGTATGTCGGTGAGGGCGATCTCGCCGTGCCAGTAGGCCAGGAGGCCCTGCATGGTGGGCTCGCCGGCCGACCGTGCGATGAGGAGCTTGGGGTACTTCGCCAGGAGCAGGCCCTCGTTGCGGGCCACCAGACTGCCCCCGGCGATCACCAGGGGCGGCTCGGGTAACGCGTAGGCCGCGTCGAGGACTTCTTCGAGGAGGTCGTGCTGGCCGAAGGTAGCGCTGATGCCGAGGATGTCCGGGGGCGCGGCCGCGACCTGCTTGAGGAGGTCCTCCCGGGTGGTGCCCAGCTGCATGTCGACCAGGGAGACGGTGCCGGTCATGGCGGCACGCGCGGCTCGGGCCACGTCGCTGATGCCGAGCGGGAAGCGGGGCAGGGGGAAGTTCTCGGGGTGGTAGAGCGCCGCGAGCAGCACGTTGGGCTTGCTGAGGCGTTCCACCGCGCTCTCGTCGAGCACGGCGGCCGAGAGCCAGGAGTCCGGCTGGTCGATCAGGAGCCGGGAGTCGGTCCACGCCGGCCAGGTCCTGTCGGAGTGCGGCCGGCCGGACAAGTCGGCCAGGGTCCACCCGCCACCGCCGGTCTCCAGAAGCACGAGCCGCCGGTCGAGGGTGCCGGTGGCACGGACCCGCAGGGCGTGCTCGGCGTAGCGGTTCTCGATGAAGGTGCGAAGGTCGTTGGGGGTCAGGAGCAGGAGCTCCAGAGCACCGATCTCCTGGGTGTCGCCGGGGTCGATCGGCGGCGCTGAGGGGAAGGCGTGCTCCAGGACGGTGGCCAACCGTACGGCCTGTTCCCGGACCGGGGAGTCATTCATCAGGAGTGCCCTTCAGAGAGTGCGGATCGTGGGCCGGTGCGCTCAGCTCCAGGTCGGGGGCTGCTTGTCGCGGCGGACCGGAGGGGCTGACGTTGCGGCGCCTGTTTCTCGTTGCGGCGCCGGCCCGGGCAGCGGCCCACGGCGAAGTCGCCGGGCGCGAGGGAGGCTCCGACCGCGTTGGTCAGCGGGCGGCCGCCGGAGGGCGTCGTGGTGAACGGGCAGGCCGGGCGGTTGACGGTGGTTATGACGGCCATGCGCAAGGTCCTTCAGGGCAGGGCCCACTAGCCCCGGGACATCAGGAGATCCCCAGGGGGTGGGCGGGCGCTTTGGGGTATACGGGTCAGGTGGTGCGGGCCTGGCAGAAGGCGGCCAGGTCGCCCGCGGTGGACAGGATCCGGTCCGGTGCGGCGACCGCGAGGTCCTCGCGGCTCGCGTAGCCGTAGGCGACGGCGATCGCCGTCAGGCCGGCGGCGTGGGCGTGGCGGACATCGCTGCCGGTATCACCGACGTACGCGGTGGCTCCGTGCCGGGCGCGCAGGAGACGGAGCTTGTCGGTCTTGCTGCCCGGCTCGTCTCGGGAGAGCAGTATGCGGGGCATCGACTCGGCAGACAGGTCACGGGCGAGCAGGCCATCAACAGTGGTGTGGTGGCTTCCGGTGACCACGGCGTACCCGGGCCCGGCGGCCAGTTCGGCCAGCGGGCCGACCATCTCCCCGATGACGCCGTGCGGCTCGTCGGCGGCGGATCGGGCAGTCAGTTCGGCGTGCCGCTTCCAGAACCGCTCGGCGGTCTCGAAGTCGATCCAGCGGGTCAGCGAGGCGCTCAGCACGCCCTGGTACACGACGGGCAGGTCGTCCGGCCCGGCCAGGTCGGGCAGCTTCCACAGCTCCATCTCCTGTCGGGCGTCCTGGTAGCAGCGCCAGGCCCGGGCGCGGGAGTCGTGCAGGACTCCGTCGAAGTCGAAGGCCAGCATCAGCCCACCTCGCTCAGGGCCACCATGGACACGCCGCACCAGCCCAGCAGCCCGGGCCGGGGCAGCAGCCGGGCAAGCTCCCCCAGCGCCTCCCCGGCGCGCGGCCAGGTGGACGGTGCGCCCAGCGGGGCGAGCAGCAACGTGTTCCCCTCCCGGACCGGGTGGAAGATGCCGCCTTCGGTCCACTGCGTGACGGCTTTCAGCGTCAACTCCGTCTCCTCGCCCGTCGGGCGGGGTTCAAGTGCGGCGGCAGGGGTTCCGCCGAAAGGCAACCGCGGCTCCACCAGCGCGCCGGGCGGCTGCGCCCACCGGTGGACGACACCCGGTGCGGCCGCCTCACGGTCGGCCACCGTGCCGGTCAGCATGTGCTGGACAACGGCGGCGGCCTGGGACATGCCGCGTTGAAGCCGGTACGCCTCCACGGCGGTCTCGGCCGCGCGCTGGGTGTTGTAGGTGCGCGGGAGCTGGCCGCCGCGGGCCGTTCCGTAGCACAGCAGCGCCACCGCGAGCGTCGAGTACCAGAACTGGTGGCCACCGAGCAGGCGCCGGGCGAGGCTCTGGGTGACGGCTTCCAGGCCGCCGCCGAACGCGACGGCGAGAGCCGCCAGGTCGAGCAGCGGGGTGAGCAGCTCGTTGTCGCGTCGGTAGGGGTGAGCGAGGTGACCAGTCTTGCGCAGGCGTCCGCCGTGGTCGAGGAACCACTTCTCCGCCTCGCACCGGTTGTCGGGCAGCGCCGGGGCGAGGACGGCCAGCAGACGGTGCAGCAGCGCGGCGGAGGCTTCCTCGTCCGCTCCGGTCAGGGCCTGGACCACCGTGCGCACGACCGTGGGGATCGGCCTGCCGGGCCGGGCGGGCTCCACCGGGAGCTGCTGGGCGCGGGCGAGAACGTAGTCCATCGCCTCTTCCAGCAGGCGCGGTACCGACTCCGGGCTCAGTGCAGCCGTGGGGAGAAGGTCCTCGCTGACCACCAGCGAGGGGGCCACGGCGAGCGTAGCCGGAGGAAGGGGACTGCTCAGTGCGATGGCCGCGGCGCGGGCCGCATCGCCGAAGATCCCCGGCGGCACCCACCCGGCGACCGCGTGCCGGATGCCGCCGGAGGTGCGCAGCCGGATGGCGGCCCGGGCCGGCGAGCGCCGCCGGACACCCGGCCACGGGATCAAGGCGGAGTTCTCCCGCCCGGGCACGAGGCCGTCCACAACCGGCGCCCCCTCCGCCCTCGGCCAGTCGGCTTCGGCCGTCAGGTAGGCGGAAAGGGCATCGGGCTCCAGTCGGCGAGTGGACTGCCACCCCTCGCGCGGCAGCACGGTGACCGCGATCCCCGCCTGGCGCAGTCCCTCCACGTCCGCGGCGTCGAAGACCGGCACCAGCACCTCGGCCCCAGCCGCTCCCGGAACCTCTCGGGCGAGAGCCAGCAGCGTCCGGCCGGTCAGCGGCGGGTCGTCCACCAGCAGCACCCGCCGCTCGCCGACCTCGGGCTTCTCACCGGGCCGCACGCTCGTCACCCGCACATCCACGCCCGCGGTCTCCAGGCAGGCGGCGACCAGCGGCGCCAGGTACGCCCCGCCGGTCCGCACACCCGCCACGAGGACCGGGCCGGACCAGTCCCGGCTCTCCAGCCACCTCCGGGCCAGCCGGACCGCGTCCTGCCACTCCACTCCCTGGACGGCCAGGGACGCTGGCATCCGCACGAATGACTCGTCCCTCGCCAGCACGCGGGGGATGCGGTCGACCTTGGGCGCGATGAGGGTGTCCTCCCCGGCCGCGAGCCGTCGGCCCGCGCGCAGGGTCGCGTCCCGCAGGGCCCCCGCTCCCGGGAGGCCGGTGTCGCACGAGCGGATCCACAGGGCGGCCAGTGACTCGTAACAGCGCAGGGCCGGCATGGGCTGCCCCGCCCGGGACGCGAGGTCCCGGGCGAGGTGGCCGATCGTCAGCGGCGGGATGGCCGATGGCGTGTTCATGCGGTGGCTTCGCGGCGGGCCACGGCGTGCACCAGGCGGCCCAGCTCCCGGTACGGACTGCGGGTGGACGCGGCCCACTCCGTCTCGAGCGCTGCCTGGTACTCGTTCTCGGTGGGCTTCCAGTCGGTGCGGTGGTCGTGGAAGATCCGCACGCCCTGCCAGGGCAGGGGGGTGAGTCCGTTCGCGCGGGTGAGGTCGTCGAGGTGGTCGGGGTTGTCGCCGCGGGTGGTGATGCCGAGGTTGCCGACGCTGGCGGCCTGCCCGGTCTCGATCTGCGACCGGGCCGCCGTGTAGTCGCCGGAGAGGGCCTCGCGCACGCCCACGGCGAGCTGGTTCTTCGTCAGGACGCTGAGGATGCCGCCGTCGGCGACGAGCCGGGCGAGGTGGGCGACAGGTTCGGCGGAGTCGGGCAGGTACATCACGACGCCGTGGCAGACGACCGCGTCGAAGGAGGCGTCGTCGAACGGCAGGTGGTAGATGTCGCCCTCGGACAAGGTCACCCGCTCGGCAATCCCCGGGTCGGCGGTGATCCGCTTGGCGGCGGCCTCGAGCATGCCGGACGACTTCTCCATGCCGGTCACGTAATGTCCGGCGGCCGCGAGGCGCAGCACCATCTCGCCGTCGCCGCAGCCGACGTCCAGGATGCGGGCGGGGCGCTCGCCGAGCTCGGCGAGGACCCGGCGCGCGGTGATGTCGTGGCGCAGCCGGCCGCGGCCGCCGTTGGAGTACGCGGCGTAGCCGGTGCCGACGGCCGCGAAGTCGGAGGAGGGCGCTGTGTTCATGAGGTGAACTCCTTGTTGAGGGTGGGCCAGTGTTCGACGAGGAAGCGGAACGAGGGGTAACGGCCTCCGGTGGACAAGGCTTCGCCGACTGCTCCGGAGGGGGTGAAGGCGCCGGTGCGGAGGGCCTGGCGGATACGGACCAGGCGCGGGATCCGGGCGGCCAGCTGCGGCACCCGGGCCCGGGCGTCGGCGGCCGGCAGCCAGGCGGTCAGCTGCTGCGGGCGCATCTCCTCCCACACCACGACGTCCGCGATCCCCTCGCCCAGGCGTACGGCGAGGAAGTGCGGCACCGCAGTCGTCCCGGGCGAGGGGCCGCGGTGGCCGAGAGTGGTGACGGGGCCGGGGTAGCCGGTGCGCAGGGCGGTGAGGTGGTTGGCGAACACGGCGCTGAGGTTGCAGGCCAGGCAGCCGCACACCGACCGGACGCCGGTGAGGTCGTCGAGGGTGAAGATCCGCTCATCCACGTGCGCCGCCGCAGGCCGGGCCGTAGAGGCGGTAGTAGTCCTCGACGATGCCTGCCTCGGCGAGGATCGTGTTGGTCGCAGCGACGTTGTGCCCGGGCCGCAGCCGCTCGTCGGCGCGGGCCAGGGCCACCGCGCCGACCGCGAGCCCGGCCAGGACCAGGTCGACGTAGCGGTTGGACAGGGACTCGGCGTAGTGAAAGTTGATCGGCATGCCGTGCCCGAGGACGACGATCTCGGGGCCGCCGGCAAGCTGGTAACCGGTGCCGAGTACGCCCCGGTCCGTCACCGCGGTGCTGCTGGCGCGCAGCTCGTCGAGGTCGAACTCGAAGTTGCGGCTGGTGGTGCTGACCAGATACGACCGCTCAGGCAGAAGCCGGGCCTCGCGCGCGCCGAAGCTGCGGCTGCCGACGCAGCCGATGACCAGCCTCGGCCGGTGCGTACGCACCAGCTGCTCCAGCGACCGGTCGGTGAGGAACCCTTCCTCGTGGGCTGCGACCAGGCGGGTGATGTCGGAGTCGTACACCGCGACCCGCATCCGCCGGTTCTCCAGGACGCGGGCGACCTCGTGGCCGATCCGGCCGAAGCCGAGCACGAGCGCCGCCTGGCCCTCCAGCTTCTCGTCCGGCACCAGCCTCAGGGTGTTGCGGACGGCCGCGTCGGCGATGCCGTACGACTCGATCATGGACTTCATGTCGCTCTCGGCCACGCTGAACAGCGGCAGCGGCAGGTCGAGCCCTTCCACCTTGCGGATGCCGGAGGTGGTCTGCTCCACCAGCCCGACGAAGTGCCCCGCCTGTTCGGGAAGTTCGCGAAGGACGGTGGGCATCACGTAGCCGCCGTCGTCCATGACCACGGTGCGCTTGCCCGCGGCGGTGACCCGTTCGATGTGGTCCTCGATTCCCGCGCGCAGGTCCCGGTAGCGCCATACCGCGATGCCGTGCCGCTGCACCAGGTGCGCGTCCACCCGGTCGGTGTGCGCGTAGGGGTACTCCTTGTCGATCACGGTCATGTGCCCCGGGTCGACGCCGAGGCCGAGCAGGCTGTCGACCAGGACGAGGAAGTCCCGCATGTGGTGGATCGTCAGCAGCACGCCGACGTCGGCCAGCGGCTTGTCGGGCCACCGGTCGGCCAGCCGGCTCGTCAGCGGCAGCTCGGACACGGCCGCAGCGACCTCGGTGGCAGTGAACGGCATCTGCCGTGCGGCCGCGAAGAACGCCTCAGCTACGGCCGGGGTGCCTTGCTCGAAGGTCGCGACGAGCCGGTAGGAGTGCGCGGCGGCTGCGGCCGGGTCCGCAGGGGCGGCCAGCGTCAGCCGGCCACGGCCGCCGTCGGCGAGAGTGCACTGCCACGACGCCGACGCCTCGTCCCAGTGCATGCCCTGCACGCCGGGGCTTACGGCGAGGCGGGCGGCGAGTTCACCGGCCAGATGGCGGGCCTCGGCCTGGGTGGCAACGACGTCGGCCGTGTGCACGAGCGGCGACTTCACGGATGCGGGCATGAATGCCCTCCTGTCAGGCGGTTACGGGTCGGGGAAGTCCGGGGCTTAGCGCGCACCGGGAAGGGTGAAGGTGCGGCAGTGGCCGGTAGGGCGCATGCCGCAGGCAACGAAATCGGCGGGATCCTGCCGGGTCACGGCGCGGACGGTCCCCAGGCGCTGGCGGGCGGCTGCGGTGTGCGCCGCGGTGATCAGCCGTCGGCGGACCTCTGCTTCGGCCGCCCACACCTCCGCCAGCAGAAGTTCACTGCCCGCCGTACTGCGCTGCGCCAGCGCAAGCAGCAGCGACCCGGTCCTGGTGTCCAGCAGCAGATTTCCAGGCCTGAACCGGGCATCGTCCTGCCACCGCCTCAAGGTGGCCTCGGCGAACGACGCCTCGTGCGGGCCGTGCCGCCGTGCTGCCGCCGCAACATAGGCCGCCAGCTCCATCGCTTCTTCGTGGCCTGTGACAACGTCGAATCCGCCCAGGGCAGGGACGCCGTGCAGCACGGTGATGGTGTCCAGCACTTGCCAGCCGGCCCCGGTGAAGAACGCATCGGCGCCGTCGCGGTCGGCCGGCACGTCCGTGGTCACCAGCGGCCCCTGGACCGCGTCAACCACCATCTGCAGCAGCCGCGTTCCCAGCCCCGTCCGGCGGGCCGACGGGGCGACGACCGGTCCCCATACCCGTGCCCGCGTTTCGCCGGGCTCCGGGCGGCGCACAGCACACCAGCCGATCATCACCTCCTGCCCGTCCCGGGCCACGGCCAGCACAGGAGGCGCCCCGGTCAGCGCGTTCGTCAGCCGGGAACGTACCAGCGAAGCGTTGGCCGGCCGGTCGTCACTGAATCCAGCGATACACCGCTGGGCCAGGGCGGCGAGCTCCTGGCACAGGCCCTCCTCCAGAGAGTCCATGAAGCTGATCGTGCGTACACCGTTATCCATGGATGTGCCCCTTATGGGATAGGTGACGCGTAAGGGTGGATACCGACTGCGCGCCTAGCGCCTCTCGGCCGATGCCTTCGAATCGCCACGGGGGTCCGGATCGTCGAACTAGCCTAGAAATTCGGCGTGCTGAAGAAGACTCACTCCCGGTACGGGTTTGCCCGCGCGGCCGGGCACGGTGCACAGCCGGGGTCGACCGGAAGGAACCGCCATGGGGACCGGGAGCCGAAGCCGGGCGGACATCGGCGTGGTCTCGGGGTTCGTCCTGCGAATCCTGAGGGAGAGCATCCCCCGCCCGCAGACCGCCCTGGCCGAGCATCTGGGCATCGACCTCGGTACCCTCCAGGGCTGGGAGAGCGGGCGCCGGCCGCTCGGCAACGTCCGCACGATGGACGTTCTGCATCTGCGCCGGACCTTGGCGCTCCTCGGCGCCGACGGGGCCCTGCTCGGCTGGCTGGATGCTGCGTTGGACGCCGACCGGATCCTCACCGCCGTTCTGCGCCCGCCGGGCGACCCCGCCACCCATCCTCTGGCGGGCTGGGTGCAGTCCCGCGAGACCGCGCACCTCGTCGCCTGGGCGGTGCGCGGCATCACCCCGCCTGCCCTGCAGACACGCGCCGTCCGCTCGCGCCGCGGGCCGGTCCCCGCCGGACCCCAGCTCGCGGCATCCGACCGGACAGACTTCTTCACTCACCTTCGCCGAACCGTGGAGAGCGCGAGCCGAGCAGGGGAGCGCGGACTGCTGCTGCGCCGCCAGAGCCTCTACCTGGCGTCCTACGACCCGGCTCCCGACGCCGAGGCCTGGGCCGAACAGGCGCTGCGTACCATGCGCCCGGCTCTGGCCCTGCGCGCATACACCCCGCGGTGGATCGAGGCCCGCACCGCCGCGACGGTCGCCGCCCGCCAGGGCGACCCCGCACCCCTGCACGATTTCGTCGACGCCCTGGCCGGCGACCAGCACAGCGAGCTCGCCAACCTTGCCTACTGGGGGTACTGGCTGGGCTCCATGCCGCCCAACCAACCCAATGACGGGTACCTCCACCAGCCGGACACGGCCACGTGGAATCCCTTGCACCTGTTCCAGCAGCTGGTCGGCTCGCTCCACGAGGCTCCCGGCACGGTCGATCTCTACGTGCACTCCCTCTACACCCTGCTCCGCCTCCACCCCTGGCTGCCGCTGGCCGACACCGCCGCGGCACAGCATCTGCGGGAGCGGGCCGCCGGGCTTCTCGACACCCGGCTCCTGTCCCCGGTATCGCGGCGCGACCTCGAATCGGTCCACTACCGTCTCCAGCAGACGAACTGACGCACCGCCAGGAGTAGCCACGTGAACGAACAGCCCTCCGTCGCCGCCGAGGTTGCCGCCACGGCCGCCCTCCTCTTCGAGGTCGGCGCCCTGCGGAACCAGCCACGCACCGGCTGGCCCTACGACGGCGTGCCCGTCTCTGCCACCGAGACCGTCGCCGAGCACAGCCACCGCACCACCGTCATCGGCGTCGCACTGGCTGCGATGGAAGGCGCCGACCCCGCCCGCACCGCCCTGCTGTGTGCGCTCCACGACCTGCACGAGACCCGTGTCGGCGACCAGACGCCGGTCACCCGCCGCTATGTCACGACCGCCGACCCGCGCAAAGTGACAGCCGACCAGGTGGCCGGTACGCACCCGGCCGTCGGGAATGCCGTGGCGGCGGCCGTTGAGGAGTTCGAAGCCGGCGAGAGCCCCGAAGCCAGGTGTGCCCGGGACGCAGACAAGCTGGACTGCCTGTACCGGGCTCTGGAGTACCGGACAAGCGGTTACCGCACTGACGGCAAGATCGAAAGATGCAAGGCCGACCTGAGGACCCCCTCCGCACGCAGTCTGGCGGACGCCGCCTCCGCGATGAATCCGGCCCAGTGGCAGCGCACACTGCTTGGCACACCACGCGCACACTGATCCACCCGCAGCCGGCACCGGACCGAGATCGTTGGAACTGCGGCTTAGTCCTTCCGACGCTTGGCGCATATCAAGCACTCATGGAGTGGGCGAGAACATCGCTGAGTAGGTCGCCGTCGAAGGTCAGGCGGAGGATGTGGTGGTCCGAGAGCTCCTCGTCGACCTCGATCACCTCGAACCCGGTCATGGCAGCGAGCAGGTCAGGGGCGAGGTAGGCGCGGTCGACTCGGCTGTCGGGGCCGTGACTCTCACAGCCGTTGACGGTGCGGGTCAGCGCGCTCGGGTCTCCTTGGGGGGCGGTCGCCCAGTACCGCGCGGCATCCTCGAGACCGGCGGTGCGGAAGGCAGCGTCGGGCCGAGTGTCGGGCAGACGTTCGCCGGACGGGCCCGCGTACGAGCGGTGCAGGCGGTGCGGCTCGTTCTTCACCGTGGCGAGGTCCGGCAGCGGAAGGTCACCCGGCGAGGGCGCGGGGTAGGAGTTGTTGTCGCCGGCGAGGATCGCGGGAAGGGTGTCGCGAGACCCGTTGGGCGTGGTCCAGCTCTTGTCGGCCCAGGTGGTCAGCCACTCGGCTTCCAGCAGGCGTTGCTCGGCGCTGGCGTAGTTGAGGTGGTACGAGACCGCGTTGAAGGGCAGGGAGTCGGGCGCGGCGTCCTGGAAGCGGAGCGTGAGAGCGGTCGGTGGGAGGACGAAGTGCGGGCCCCGGCCCTGTGCCCAGTCCCGGACGACGGAGAACCTCCCCGGGTTGTAGAAGACGGCGGTGCAGGACTCTGCGCCGAGTACGCCCTGCAGGCCGAGCGCGCGGGTCTGCTCGTTGAAGATCTGTTGCCCGTGGGCGTCCGCGTCCCAGAGCTCCTGCCGGAGGACGATGTCCGGGGCCAGACGTCGGAGCAGATCGGCGCCGGCGGCCCGGCGGGCAGGATCGCCCTTGCCGTTGTTCTCGAAGTTCCAGCAGGCGACGGTGAGAGAGGTACTCATGCGCGGGGTGCTCCTTCGCGGTGGGTGCTGTCGTCGGTGGGGTGGTACATCGCGGGAGTGGCGTGGAGGACGTCGCGCAGGCGGGCGAGGTCGAAGGTGGCGCGCAGGGGGAGGTGGTCGGACCAGCGGCGCAGCTGCGGGCTGTCGCAGACGACGTAGCTGGTCAGGGCGGGGGCGAGTTCGGCGCTGAGGTAGCCGCGGTCGATGCAGTGCCGGGGCCCGGAGGGCCGGCCGGGGTGGTCGCGGTAGCCGGAGCTGGGGGCCAGGGCCTCGGGATGGCCGAGGTGCTCGGCGGCGTGGCGGGCCATCTCGACGTAGCCGGCCGCCAGCAGTTCACGGTCGGGGCGCACGTCGGTGTGCCGGCGGCCGTCGTACTCGTAGGTGCGGTTGGCGACGAAGGCGTGGTCGGTGTAGTCGTCCCAGCGGATGTCCGTTGTGCCGACGCGGTAGCTGTTCCAGTCGCCGAAGATCATGGCCAGCCATCCGGGCTTGGCGAGCGTGGAGCACCACCGGGCCTCGGTCAGACGGTGCTCGGGTGACCAGTAGCAGGTGTGCATGCTGACGGCGCTGATCTGCCGGGGGCTGAGGGTGCCGTCGGCGGCGCGGAACCGGACGGCGATGTTCGCCGGCGCGTGCCAGGGCGCCCACGCCTGCGGGTACTCCTCCGTGCACACCAGCGGCCCGCCGCAGCGTACGAAGATCGCGTTGTCATTGGAGCTGCCCGGCCGCGGGACGGCGATGTGGCCGTCCATCTCCAGCAGCTCCGACAGCCGGGCGAGCTGGTCGGGCTGTACTTCCTGCTGGAAGAAGAGGTCGGGGCGCTGCTCACGGACCCAGCGGGCGCCATCTTCCAGATTGATGCCCTTCTCCAGGTTCCAGTTCAGGACAGCGATCGTCTTGGTCATGCTGCGAACCTTTCGCGGGTGACCGGTGCCGGGCCGATGGACGCGGTCGCCACCGGGCCAGGGCCGGCGAGGTGGCGCCGCTCCAGCAGAACGGCCTGTTCACGCTGAGGCGGCAGTCCGACGTCCGCCCGCCGTTTGTCCAGGCCGCCGGGGTCGACGACGGGGCACAGCTCGATCCGCCCGTCGCGCAGCCAGTACTGCGTGCCGTACTCCTGCGGGCCGCCGGAGACGAGACACCGGTCGTGCAGGTGAGCCCACTGGGCCGACGTGGCGTCCCCGCGGCGGACGGCCTCGGCGAGCATCGTCAGCAAGGTGGTCTGGAAGGCGGGGTCGTGATCGGCCTGCAGTGCGATGGCGAGGGCCGCTTCGGAGCCCTCGTCGCCCACCAGACGGCGGCCGGGCCAGCCGAACTTGGTGACGAGCCGGCGTAGGGCCTGGGTGTCCGCGAGGCCAGCGTGGTGAGCGGCCTGGATGTCATCCGTCGTGGCTGCCTCGCGGATGTGCGCCGGTGCTCGCCACGTCCGGCGGGCGGCCTCGACCCGGCCGATGAGGTCCTGGGCGATGTCGGACCGGGCGGGGGACATAGTCTCGTCGTTCATGAGGTGCCTGCCGAACCGGCCGGCGTCCTGCGCTGGTAACCCTTGGGCCGCATGGTGACGTGATTGGTCTTCAGCAGGTGGTGGATGGCCCCGTAGGAGCGGCCTGTCTCCTCGCAAATGCTGCGGATGGACCGGGTCTTGTAGGCCGCGATGACGTCCTTGGTGAACCGTTCGGCCTCCTCGCCTGTCAGTTGCTGGCCCCTCGGGATCCGGCGCAAGCCGGGGCCGGCGCTCATCGACGGGTCGGCCGGCTCGACCGCTGGCTGGGCCGCGGCGGCGGCAGTGGTTGGCGTGCTCATGGGTGGCTCCCCCCGGAGTGGTCAGATGCTGGTCTCGTTGCGGGCCAGGGCGAGAAAGCCGCGGCGGGCCCGAAGGATGCTGAGGGTGTGGGCGTAGGCGTCGTGGAAGGGGCTGATGTCGACCTGGGAGACCGCGACGATGCCGTGGATCTCTCCGGCGTCCAGCGCTGCGAAGAGCCGGGCCAGTTGCGGGCGCAGCACCGGGCTGTCCACCTCGGTGGTGTCGAAGGTGGTGATGGCGGTCGTCCAGTGGCGGCGGTGGATCACGGCCTGGGCTTCGGCGAGGCGGTCGGCGGGGTCCTGCCACGGCTCGACCAGGATGTATCGGCCGACCTGTACGTCCGTGCCGGCGTCGGCGAGCCGGGCGAGCGCACGGTGGAGATCGGCCTCTCGCATCGCGCGCAGATCTGCCGAACCGGTCTTGGGTTGTGCGGGTTCCTTGTCCATGAGCACAGGCGGCCGCCTGCCGGTTGCCCGGGGGCCGAGTCGGGGCGGCAACTGATGGCCGGTCGGAGCGAACAGGGTCCGTACAGCGGTCCTCATGCCGCGCCCTCCACCGTGATGAGATCGCCACGAGCGAAGCCGTGTCGGGTGTCGACCCGGGACGGGCCGTGGAAACCGGCGAACGGTCCCGCGTCGGTGAACCCCGGAAGGGGCATGCGGCATGCCACGAGGAGGTGCGCCACCACCATGGATATGCGCAGCAGGAGATTGTTGAGGGCGGTCACAGTTCGCTCCCTGCGGTGTCCAGCGTGAGCGCGCTGTCGCGCGACGGCGGCCTTTCGGTGCTCGCCAGGGCGCGGTCCAGGGCGATGGCCGAGTCGATGAGCGGGACATGGCTGAAGGCCTGCGGGAAGTTCCCGACCTGGCGTTGGAGGCGCGAGTCCCACTCCTCGGCGAGGAGCCCGACGTCGTTGCGAAGGGCGAGCAGCTTCTCGAAGAGCTGGAGGGCCTCGTCGACGCGGCCGATCATCGCCAGGTCGTCGGCGAGCCAGAATGAGCACGCGAGGAAGGCCCCCTCGTCGCCCTGAAGGCCGTCGACGCCCGCCTCGTCGCCTTCGGTGGGGTAGCGCAGGATGAAGCCGTCCTCCGTGGACAGTTCCCGCTGGATCGCCTCGATCGTGCCGATGACCCGCTTGTCGTCTGGCGGCAGGAAGCCCATCTGCGGGATGAGCAGCAGTGAGGCGTCCAGCTCCCGGGAGCCGTACGACTGCGTGAACGTGTTCCGTGTGCGGTCGTAGCCCTGCTCGCACACCTCCCGGTGGATGGTGTCGCGCAGCGCGCGCCACCGCTCCAGGGGCCCGTCCGCCGCCCCGGACTCGATCAGCTTGACCGTCCGGTCAACGGCCACCCACGCCATCACCTTGGAGTGCACGAAGTGCCGGCGTGGCCCGCGGACCTCCCAGATCCCCTCGTCCGGCTCGTGCCAGTGCTCTTCGAGCCACGCGACCAGGTCGATCTGGAGGTCGGCGGCCGTCTCGTCCACCCCGAGGCCGGCCTGTCGGGCCCGGTCGAGGGTCTCGGTGACCTCGCCGTACACGTCCAGCTGGAGCTGGTGCGCGGCCTCGTTGCCGACGCGTACGGGCCGGGAGCCCATATAGCCGGGCAGGTGCCGCAGTTCGGACTCCGGCAGGCGCCGCTTGCCGGTGATCCCGTACATGATCTGCAGCCTGTCGGGGTCTCCAGCGACGGTGCGCAGAAGCCAACCGGCCCATTCGCGTGCTTCCTGCCGGTAGCCGGTGCGCAGCAGCGAGGAGAGGGTGATGGCCGAGTCCCTCAGCCAGCAGTAGCGGTAATCCCAGTTCCGGGCTCCGCCGATGTCCTCGGGCAGTGACGTCGTCGGCGCCGCGACGATCCCGCCGGTGGGCGCGTACGTCAGGGCCTTGAGAGTGATCAGTGAGCGGATCACCGCCTCGCGGTACGCGCCGCGGTAGGTGCACTGGGCCGCCCACTGCTCCCAGTAGGCGAGCGTCCTGGCCAGCGCTGTCTCGGGGGAGATGACGGCGGGGGGCGCCTGGTGGGAGTCGCGGTAGGTGAGGGTGAAGGTGATCCGGTCGCCCTCGGACACGGTGAAGTCTGAGCGAAGGTCGCCGTCGACCACGGCGGTGGGCGCCGTCGTGTCGAGCCACAGGGCGTCCGGGCCGGCGACCAGCACGTAGCGTTCGCCGACGGGCACGATCCGGGGGCGAACGAGGCCGTAGTCGAATCGCGGGCGCAGACGGGAGCGAACGGCGACCCGGCCGCTGACTGCTTCGACGATCCGGACGACGTGCGGGGTGTGGGTCTGGTCCTCGGACGGGGGCATGAGGTCGGTGATCCGCAGGGTGCCGCCGGAGGTGACCCAGGTCGATTCCAGGGCCAGGGTGTCGCCGACGTAGCGGCGGCGGGTCGCCGGTGCGGGTGTGGTTCCGTCGCCGAGCGGGCCGAGTTGCCACGAGCCGTGCGTCTCGTCCCCCAGGATCGCGGCGAATGCTGCGGAGGAGTCGAAGCGCGGGAAACAGCTCCAGTCCAGGGAGCCGGTCCTGCTGATCAGGGCGGCGGTGTGGAGGTCGCCGATGAGGGCGTAGTCCTCGATACGCTGAGACATAAGTGGCAAATCCGTCCGTTTTGGGCGTGGTGCGGCTCGTCGTGCGGATGGTCGGGGTGCTTAGGTCGCCTGGCGGTGGGCCCGCGTGCGGGCCAGGGCGACTGCTCGGGCGAGTCGCCAGGCTGTTCCGTCGGCGGTCTCGCCGACGAGGCGCAGATGTGTGGTCAGGAGCGCGCGCAGTACGGCGTCGGCGTCCGTGTGCGACGCGGTGTCGATCGTGGCGCGGAACTGGCCCAGAGCCGTTCCCCGTGCCGCCCACTGGTTCTCGACCAGGCCTGTTCCGGCGGGGATTCGGCGTAGTCCAGTCCAGTCGCCTTCCGGGGCGGCGAGCATGCGGGCCTGCTGCAGCAGCGGACGGGGCAGTGACACGGCAGCGGCCGGCTTGGGCTGTGCGGCCAGCCACTCCATCCCCTCGGTGACGTCTTGGTGGAAGGCGGCCGTGATGGCGATGACGTTGGCCGCCGCCAGCACCGGTTGAAGGGTCGCGAAGTTCGGGCGAGCCAGCTGGTAGGCGATGACCGCCGTGTCGGCGCTGAACGTGTTCTCCGCGGCGGCCAACGTGTTCCCCCTGCCCCACAGGCCCAGGTGCGGGCGGTACGGGACGAGGGTGATGTCGCCGACGACTCCGGCATCGGTCAGGTAGGCGGTCCACTGCCCGAGCCGGGACAGAGCGTCAGCCGCGTCGGCCGGATGGGGCAGGCGAAGGGTCAACTCGGTGTATGGACGGTCGCCTTCGTCGTGGGCGGTGACCCACCACACGCAGTGGGGAAGGGCGGTGGCAAGTGGAGGGAGGTGATCGGTGAGCAGCGCGCGCCTCACTTGGGGCTGGCAGTGCAGGCGAACGGAGAGGTAACGGGAGGCACCTGGCATATGGGCATCGTCGCGGCGGACGATCGGCGCACCGTGCACGACTGGCGCCGGCCGGGAGGGCGCTGCGGATGCCAGGTACGTGACGAACTCGTGGGGCCGCCCGCCGCACCAGCCGTACGCTTCGTCCGGCTCGGCCTCGGCGAGGGTGAGCTGGCCGAACTGCTTCCGATCCATGTGGGAGCGCAGCAGTGCACGGTGTGCCGGGTGCTCAAGGTCCAGGCGGAGCCGGTGGTCGAAGCGCTCCAGGTAGACGTGGTGTGGCAGCCTCCACTGTTCGCGCAGTGCGGCGAAGGACTCGTCCCATTCGGCGGTCGAGGCGCTCGCGGCGGGGAGGCCAGTGTGGGCCAGGCGCCAGGTGGCCGGGCTCAGGATGCTGCGACCGGCCCGGACGCGCGGCTGGAACGCCAGGTGCTGGGCCGCGCCCCAGTCCCATGCGTCGAGGTTGCCGATGCTGCCGATGAGCCGGCTGCTCTGGCCGCGCTGGAGTTCGTCGAGGAATCGCGCGACTGTGGGTGTCTGGCATTCGAGCTGGAGGGGATGGGGGATCGCGGCCTCCAGCACGCGCCCGCGCGACAGGGAGACGAGGTGCAGCCGCTGCCCGTGGCAGGTCACCGCGAGGTCGCTCAGCGGGATGAGGTCAGGGTCTGCGGGCCGGTACTCGGACAGGGAGATCAGGGGGGCGATCAGGCGGGGTGTGCGCGTGATGTAGGACGCTCTCGGCATCAGCGAGGGGAAAGACACCTGAACGGGCAAGGCGCCATTTACCGCCGTCGGCCGACGGGCCAGCATTCCCAGCAGATCGTTGGGAGAGTCGTCCTCCGCGAGCAGCGCGGCGAGCCGGCCGCCGCTGAAGTGTCCCCACCCGCGGCCGGTGCGGCGCACTGCGAGGCTGAAGTCACCGGCGTCCAGGCTTTCCAGGCTGGCGGCATACACCGAGGCGGTCATCTCCACGTGCGCCGGCACGTCCTGCGCGGCCGTGGGTGCCTGCCCGGTGGTGAGCTGGTGGATGAGGTCCTCGTCGAGGACGAGGTCTTCCCCCGCTGCCCAGGCGCGCTGGGCGAGTGCTATCAGCAGTCGATCACGGTGCTGGGTGTCGGGCTTAGGGGCTCGCGCGGTGCCGTGGAAGTCCTCGGGCAGGCCGATGCCGCGGTTTGGGTCGAGCAGGTCGGTCAGCGCGACCAGCGTGCCTTCCCCGTACCGGTCGCGGAAGCGCTCCCGGTAGCGGATCCACGCCTGTGTCCCGCGCGGCTCAGGGGTGACCCGGGCCAGGACACCGGCGGCCGCCTCCGCCTCCCAGGCCACCGCCCTCGGAAGAACCACCTCCGCGTCCAGGCGGGTGTCCACGGCGAGAGGTGAGGTCTCGTCGGCGATCCGCCGCATCCGGGTGACGATCGCGGTCCGCTGCCGGTCGGCCGTCGCCGACAGCGGGTCGTGGTCGTCGAGTTCACGCATCTGTGCGTGGGTCTCCCGCAGGGCGAGGGCCATCTCCGCAGCCGGGCCGCTGTGCATGGCGCCCACCCGGTCGAGTTCACCGACCACGCACCCCAAGGTGTCCGTCTCGGTGCCCGAAGGCTGCAGGCTGGTCAGCAGTATCCGCTTGGCGATGAGAACGTCCAGCAGCTCCTCGGCACCGCCGGTGCCGAGATCGGGGTGGACGGTACCGAGTTCGCGCACGATCCCCTCGTACGGCACGGGAGTGTGCGCCAGCTGGACCAGCGTTCTGACTGCGGGGGTGTGCCGGACCGACACCTCACGCACGGCCGTGCCCGTCTCCTCCAGCTCGCGTGGCTGCCAGGGCAGGGCCAGTCGCTCGCCGCGTACACGCACCGCGTTGTTGGCGATCAGCCGCAGACGCCGCCGGACCTCGGGAACGGCTTCCAGCTGCTGCACGACCGTGGCGAACCACATCCCGGCGGCCCGGGTGAGGGTCCGGTGCTCGTTCCCCCAGCGGACGCCGGCACGTTCCCCGAAGTGCCCGTCAGTGATGCCGGCGTAGAGGCCGAAAGGGGTGGCCCGGTGGGTGAGACGCAGGACGTAGCTGAGCAGGGTCAGGGCGATGCGCCGCATGGCTTCGGCGTCGGCAGGCGCATCCTTCAGGCTGTCGAGCTCGCGGGAGAGGTCTGGACTCGCGTGCCGGACGGCGGACGCGATCTGCTGGACGTCCCAGATCTCGAGCGCCCAGCACCGCCATGACGCCGTAGCTGCCCGCGTTGCCGTGGACAGGTTCGGCGCCGGGGGGATGGGGAGGTCGTGGAGGAGCACGGACCGCACCATGATGCCGGGCTGGGCGCGGAACAGTGGGCGGGAGCCCATGGCGTCGTGGCCTTCCTGTTGGAGTTAGCTGTCGTAGTGGTCAGGGCCGGGGTGCGGCGGTCAGGCGTCCGGGAAGAAATGCCGCAGCGCGTCCGCGGTGCGGGGGACTTCGCTCTCCTGGAGGTCAAGGGCCTCGGCGAGGTTGGGGCGCGTGGCCTGGTCGTGCGCGTAGGGAGCGGTGAGGAGCAGGGATTCCGACGGACCACGGTCAGCGGCGGGGGGCCTGCGGGTGGCTGCGGGAAGGGCGAGATGCGGCACGTGCTTCTCCTGGAAGACTCGAAGACCACCGGCCGAGGGAATCTCGACTCGACCAGGGCGGCGGATTGCTGCGGGCTCTATCAGGTCAGGGCCGTGGGGGTAGGGCCGGGAGAAAGCACGGCCGAGAGACGCTGCGACCACTGGCCTTTGCTCTGACCGAGCGCGACCTCGGCAAGGCGCAGCAGCTGAATGTCCGAGGTGCCAGCGGGGGCAAAGATGTGGTGGGCGTCGCGCAGGTAGCGGCCGATGGGGACAGCGGCCAGCAGTCCGGCTGCGGCGTGGATTTCCATCGCGGCCCGGGCGGAGTCCAGGGCCAGTTCCACGTTGATGAGCTTGGCGTTCATCAGCTCGGCGTCGCAGGCCACACCGGTGTCCAGGAGGCGAGCGGCGTGATAGGCGGCGAGCCTGGCTGTCATCACGCGCGACTGGATCTGTCCGATCTTGATCTTGATGTTGGGCAGGTGGTGCAGCTGGTTGTCGTAGCGGACGCGTTCGCTGGCGAAGGCCGTGGTCTGCTCCAAGATCGCCTGGTGGATGCCCAGGGCGACCGCGGTGAGGTTGGGGCGCCCGTACAGGACGCTGGAGGAGTAGGCGACATCTCGGCCCTCTCCCTCGCGGCCGAGACGGTTGCCGACCGGTATTCGGCAGTCGTTGAAGTGCAACTCACCGAAGCTGAAGCCGTGGAGCCCAAGGGTCTGGCCCGGTGGGGGCAGGGTCAGGCCGGGGCGGTCCGCTTCGACGAGGAACGCAGTGAGTCCCTGGGAGCCGTCCCCGGTACGGGCGACGACTCCGTGGAGGTGCCCAATGTGAGAGTTGCCGATGTAGATCTTGCGGCCGCTGAGGACGTAGTGACGCCCCTCGCGGCGTGCCGTCATCTGCATGCCCAGCACATGGCTGCCGGCTTCGGGCTCAGTGACGGCGATGGTCGGCAGGCACGACCCGTCGGCGATCTTGGGGAGCCAGTCGCGTTTTTGCCGGTCACTGCCGAAATGGATGATCTTCGCGACGCCGAGCTGGGATGCCTGGACCATGGCTCCCATGGCGCCGCTGATCCTGGACAGCTCCTCGATGATGATGGTCTTGGCCAGATGACCGGCGCCCATGCCACCGTGGGCCTTGTCGATGGTGACGCCGATCCACCCCTGCCGGGCGATGGACGCCGCGAGCTCTGTTTCCACCGCTCCGGTGCGCTCCATGTCCGCCACGCGCGGTGCAACCTTGGATTCCGCGAAGTCGCGTACTTGTGCGCGGAGTTGATGGTGGCGCTCTTCGAGATAGGCATCGGACACTGTGGGCTCCCCCCTGTTGATCGCTCGAGACGTTCGGTGGCGCAGGTGCCTGCTACGGCTGGATGCCAGCGCGCTGGTAGAGGAAGTTCATGACGTCGTCGCGGCGCTGCTTGATCAGGGCGAGGGAATCCCGTCCAGTGCTCAGGTCCCGCTCCACAGGGCCCACGAAGCACACGGTGCCGAGCACCGTGTCGCCGTGGAGAAGGGGAGCGCCGGCGTAGGTGCGAATTCCGATCTGGTCGACGACGGTGTTCCCGGCAAACCGCGGGGACGAGAAGACGTCGGGCAGGACCAGGGCTTTCTTCCGGTCGACGACCTCGGGGCAGAAGCCGTGGTCGAGGGGCATGCTGCGGCCGACGGTCGGCAGCTCGCTGTCGTCGCCGGGCGTGTGGAGTCCGAAGAACTGCTGCTGGTCTCCGAAGATGTTGACCATGGCGTAGGGGACGCCCGCCTCCTGGGCCAGCTGCGCGGCGAAGGCGTCGAGTTCCGGCTCGGGGCCGGTCAGGCCGAAGGCGCGCAGCGCGGCGTCACGCTCGGTCTGCGTCGTGCCCGCGTGGGGGGTGTTGGTGGGGAAGGTCATGCGAGGGCTCCAGGGGTGAGTTGACGGCGGCGCCGGAGGCTGTGTTCGACGAGGCGGATCAGAACGGTCATGGCGGACGTGCGATTGCGGACATCGCAGGTGAGGACCGGGACTTCGGGGCCGAGCTCGAGCGCTTGGCGGACTTCGGAGGGCTCGTAGCGGTACGCGTTGTCGAACTCGTTGACGGCGACGACGAACGGCGTCTTGACTTGCTCGAAGTAGCTGACAGCGGCGAAAGAGTTCTCAAGGCGCCGGGTGTCCGCCAGGACCACTGCACCGACCGCGCCCTCGGAAAGGTCACGCCAGGCGAACCAGAACCGCTCCTGGCCCGGCGTGCCGAACAGGAAAAGAATCATGGGGCGAGGCGGCTCGTCGAACGTGAGCCGGCCGAAGTCCATGGCCACGGTGGTGGTGGTCTTCTCCGTCACGCCGGTCAGGTCGTCGATGTTCCGGCCGGCGTGGGTCAGGACTTCCTCTGTCATCAGCGGCTCTATCTCGCTGACTGTGGCGACCATCGTGGTCTTGCCGACGCCGAAGCCGCCGGCTACCACGATCTTCAGCTCCGCCATGGGGAGCGCCGCGCCCCGGGGTTCAGAGCCGAGTGTGTAGGCCATGAAGAAGTGCCTCCAGTAGGTGTACGTCGGGATCGGCTCCGGCGCCGACGGGGTTGGCCCGGGCCAGCGCGTCGCAGTCGAGAAGGTCCCCGATCAGGACCTTCACCACTTGCACGGGCTGGTGCGTCCGGGCGGCGAGTTCGGCGACGGAGCGAGGGACGCCGCTGCAGTGCAACAGCAGCGCCTCTCCTTCCGGGCTGGGGTGGGCCGTTCCGGGAGCGGCCGGTCGGGTGATCAGGCAGGTGGTGAGTTGCAGCGTGTGGCGTGACTGGGTGCGGCCTCCGGTGATCGCGTAGGGACGAACGTCCGCTAATGAGCTGTCGGCCCATCCGCCGGCCTCCACGTCACACCCCCTGCTGCCCGCTGAACGAGTTGGACCGGGCGGCCACGACGAGGTGCTCGTCCAAGCCCCTGATGAACGACTCCATCTCGTAGCCGACCTGGCCGGGGTCCGCGGTGGGCGCAGCCACGACGGCCAGAACGGAGCCCACGGCCTTGTTGTCGGTGAACCCGGCACCGGCGCTCATCACGAAGAGGCTGCCGCCGTCGTGCTCGACGACGACCTGGCGGATCCCGCCCTGCGAGTTCTTGAACTGCTCGCGGCCAAGGGAGTACAGCCCGGCGATGACGGCCGCGAGACTGTCGGCGTCGTCGACCGGCTGCTCAGTGAAGGCCAGCTTCAGCCCGTCACCCGAGGCGAGGAGGGCGCGGGCCGTCCCGGGCGCCTTGTCGAGGAGCCCGGCGAGCAGTCCGCTCAGCTGGTCTCGGGCCGACGTGACAGGGGTCGGAAAGCCGTCGTTGTGCATGGGTGTCTCCTAGTCAGGGGTGAGGGCAGGGATGTCTCAAACGGCGGGTGGCTGGGACTCGGAAGGTCCTCCAGACGGTCTGCGGGAGCGGAAGTTCGCCATCAGCCCGCTGGTCGCGTGGCCCGCAGGCGCCTGTTGGACCAGAGGCGGGATCCGCGTCTCGGCGTCGCCGCGCCGGGGCAGTTGCGGTCTGCTCCCGTTCTGGTCCGGAGAGGCTGCCGGGGTGCTTTCACCCTGCAGCGCGGGCCGGATGCGCCGGGGCAGCTCCGCGGTGTCGTCCGGGCGAGGCATCGTGTGCTCCCGTCGCGCCGGGCCGGACATGGGCGCGGAAGGACGCGGCCCTTGAGGCAAGTACTTGGGCGAGTGCTGCTGATCGGCGGGTACGAGCAGCTCGTTGGGGAGGACCACGACGGCCTGGGTCCCACCGACGATGTTGGGCCCCAGCTGAATGGTGATTTTGTGTCGCTTCGCGAGAAGGGCAGCGACCAAGAGGCCGATCTTGCCTTCCCGCAGGCGGGCGCGAGGGTCCTCGCTCTCCGGCGCGGCCAGCAGGCGGTTGAGCGACTCCCGCTTCTGCTGCGACATGCCAGCGCCGCGGTCGAGCAGCTCGATGGCTATCCCGCCGGCGGCCTCATGGGTGTGGACCTCCACCCGGTCGCTCGAGAAGCCGGTCGCGTTCTCCATCAGAGCAGCGAGCAGGTGCACCACGTTAGGGCTGACGTATCCCGGCAGTGCGGCAGCCGTGTGCTGGGACGAGGCCACGCGCACGCGGTGATATTCGGGGATCTCTGCGACAGCGCGCCGGATCGCCGTGGCCAGCAACACAGGTGCGCTGTCACGGGCAGGGGTGTTTCCGCCAAGGACAGCGAGGCTCTCGACCGCGCGCCGAATCTGGGTCAGCAGGTGATCGACCCGGAACAGCTCGGCCATCAACTCCGGGTCCTCGATGTCCCTTTCCACCTCGGAGATGACGGTGATGCTGCGGTTGACCAGACTCTGCAAACGCGGCGAGATCGACTTGAAGATCTCGGCGAGCTCCGCCTGCGCGTTGAGATGCTGATGCTGGCGGGTCGCTGCCAGCATCACCGTCTTCCACGCCTCGTCGAAGGCCTCGTCCAACAGGACAACGGCGTCAGCGCACGGGTTTCCGGTGCGTGGCGGGGCAGCGGGCGGCGAGAAGTTGGTGTGTGCGGCGCCCTGCTCAGCTTGCTCCGCTGCCCAGCGGACGTGCTGCCGGCCTTTGCCGATGGCGATGATGACCTCGTGCAGAGCCTGAAGCGCGGCGTCTCGCTCCCCGCCCAGGGCCCGGAGGGCGGCGTCGTGCTCCCCGTGGAGCTTCCCCACCCGGGCCAGGCTGCGGCGCGCGCGGAGCGTCCGTGATCCGCTCCACCACAACGTGCAGGCGGCTGCGGCGACAGCTGTCGCGATGCCGAGGGGCGTGGGCAGCACATCAAATCCATCGAGCAGCCAGCCACCAGCCACCACCACGCCCATGAGAGCGCTCCCCGCAAACGCGGGCGGAAGGGGCACGCTGTCACCGGAGTGAGCGCGGCGACGTCGGCTGGAGGGCATCGTGACTTCTGCGGAGTAATCAGACATGGCACATCTCCCGCGTCCGAAGTCCCATCGGCTGCCGTGCGACGTTCCGCATCCGAGCACGCATCAGACTCAGGCTGCCGTGCAGTACGACTGCGTCAGTGGTCGGATAGGCCAGCGCTTCAGGTGGCGCCACCCAGAAACGGTTGTGGCACAGCGACTGAGGCGGCCCCTGGGGCGAGCACAGGAGTGACGGCCCCGGCTCGCATACCGAGTGCGCGGCCCTCCACACGTGGGCGGTGCCGGAGGAGACCGGAACGAGCAGCCTTCGGTGCGTGATACAGCACAACAGCGGCCCGACCCGGTTCCCGCAGTCGATCATCTCGTCGAGTGCGGCCATGCCGAGACCCATACTCACGCGCACGACATCGAGCTCGAGCGGGAGCATGAAAGGCAGCGGGGCCTCGCCGAATTGCAGCCGCCAAGGGTGGCGAGTGCTCAGAAGGGGAGTCATCAGCTCTCCGGTAAGGACGGGGGTGACCGTCAGGTTGGTGAGGGCCGCCCTGGTGCCGCGCCGTAGCGGGGGAGGCCGGCGCGGCACCAGAACGGGTAGGTGACGTCGCGCGGAGCTAAGGGGGCGTTGCGGCGACGGTCGGAACGGACTCGCGAGGAGGCGGGATGCGGCCGGATACCTGCTCGCCTGAGGGAGGCCAGCGACCCGTCTCTGTTCCGTTCCTCATGTGTCCAGCAGGCGGCATCGAGGGGGTACCAATTTCCGCGGCCGGGTCCATCAGGCCGTAGAACTGGTGGTACTCGTCCGGTCGGCAATGCGCTGGAGGCTGCTCGCCCCATTCGACGAGCGGACCGCTATGTGACAGGTCGGCGAAGCCGGGAAGCCCTTCCAACACGGCCGCAGTTTGGCGAGCGAAGACCTCTTCGACCATGTGCAACTGGCCGCCCCGTCGGGTCGCTCCCGTGGGCACGGCAAGCAGCGGGGCCCGGAAGAGCGCCACCGCCACCGCGTCACGCAACAACTCGGAATCGACTAAGCGCCGTGCCCATGCCTCGTAGTCGTAAGCCCGCTCCGGAGGGAGGAGCCGAGGTGCGGGAACCGCAATAGGGGAGCCCATGCGTGTGCTCATGCGGACAGCACCGCCCCGTCAACCCGAGGCAGTGGCCGGGACGGAGGGCCGAACTCACCGTTCGGCTTGACGTATCCCATGTCCTCGAACAGCACGACACCGTTGCACAATCGGCTGTATCCGGTCGCCAGGCAGCGGAGCACCTGGTGCGCGATGTGAAAGTCTGGTGCGGCTGCGGGCGGGCACTCGGGTTGGTGCACGCACACCAGGCCGGCCGCGCCCATGGCGACGAGCAGGTCCTTCACAGCCGAGGCGGCGCTCTGCAGGTGATCACGCGCCTCGGAAAGATCATCCGACACTGGACTGTCAATCAGTTCACCCGACCTCCGCAGGAGGTCAGTCACTCGCCCTGACGCCTGTCCGGGGGCGGTGGCGTGCGCGCCCTCGCCGAGCTGCTGATGATGGACACGCAGCCTGAACATCAGGTCGCGGGCGTCTTGGTCCGTCGCGGGCACGATGACGGTCTCCTCGAGCACCAGGGCGATGGTCTCCATGGCGGCCGTCGCCACAGAGCGTCCGGGCAGCGGTGGCACCTTGCCCGGTGGGCGGTGGCCGAAGCCTGTACGAACGAGTCCAGGGAGGCTCATGCCGCCTCCCGTCCGGATGCCGGAGTGCAGGACATCTCCATCCACACCGATTTCCCGGTGCCGTCCGACGGTGCTTCCACACCCCAACGGTCCGCGAATGCCTCCACGATGAGCATGCCGCGACCACTCATCTCCTCGTCAGCAGCGGCGCGTACGCGGGGCTGCTCGTCCGAGGGGTCCTGAACCTTAAACCTGATCCGCTGTCCGTCACAGCGCACCGAAACCGCGATCGTGTCTGCGTGAACGCGGCGGCATCCGTGCACCACCGCGTTGGCCATGAGCTCCTGAGCCCCCAACGCGAAGTCATCCGCGAGGTGCCCGAGCCCCGACGCCCGCAGCAAGCACACCAGACCGTGACGAAGACGACCGATCGCCTCACGGTCTGCTGAGAGGGCGGCGGCGAACGCGAACGACCGCAGGACGGGAGCGTCGGAAACTTGCTCGGCTGGCATCTCTCCAGGCGAGTCGTAGGGAACCTCGGTCATCACGCACCCTCCTCGACCTGCTCCAACGTGAAACCGCGGACGCGTCGCCGTGGTTCGAGTCCTGGGGCACACGGTGGGCTCCTTCTCTCGACTGACCGGTGAGCTGTTTTCGGACATAGGCCGAGCTCGAACGCGTGAAGCGACCAGAAGCCCTGCACGGGCGGGGCGTTGGAGGAATATCGTCTTCACGAGAGAACCGTGTCCGCGGGCCGGTGGGTATCCCGGCAGACCGGCGGGCGCGATACACGTGATACAAGATCGTTTCGGGGATTGGGGCGCACCATGGGGCGCACGCGCAATACGCGGCTGGAAGGCGTCATCCAGGAGCTGGGCCTGTCGCAGCGCCAATTGGCCGCTCGTTTCCGGGCGGTAGCCGCCGAGCACGGCGCGACCGAACTCCAGAGCGTGGCCCAGCCCTACATCGCCCGTTGGATCGGCGGGGCGTCGGTGGAGGGCCGTGCACCCTTTATCTTGGCCGAGACGCTCTCCCGTGGCCTCGGTCGCCTCGTCACGCTCGCCGATATCGGGCTGGCGGCGGACACCGGGCCCGAGCCGCAGTCGGCGTGGAGCGACGACACATTGACGACGCTGGTGACGCTCGGGGGCACAGACATGGACATCGACCGCAGGCGACTGCTGGCCACCTCGGTCTACTCGGTAGCCGCCCTGGCTCTGCCCGAGGATCAGTGGTTCGAGCAGGCCGTGGACCGAGCCCGAGCGCGTCGGCCCTTGTCGAATTACGCGGTCACGGCCCAGGACGTCGAGGACGTCCGGGAGATGGCTGCGATCTTTTCCCGCCGTGACCAGAAGCGCGGCGGGCGGGCCGGACGTAGCGCCCTCGTCGCCTACCTCCGTGCCGATGTCGCGGAACTCCTGAGCGGACGATTTCCCTCCGAGGACATCCGACGCGGCATGACGTCCGCAGCAGCCGAGCTCGCCTACCTCGCAGGCTGGACTGCCTTTGACGGGCGCGAACATGCCCTCGCCCAGCACTGGCTGACGATTGCCACGAAACTCGCCGAAGAGGCCGGGGACGCCCCTTTGGCCGGCCACGTACTGCGGGCGATGGCCCACCAGGCCGTCGACCTCGGGAAGCCCGGGCAGGCCGTACGGCTGGCCGAAGCCTCCTTGTCCAGCCGCCGCTACGCCCAGGCCTGTTGGCGGGAGCGTTCGCTCCTTGGCGTCGTACACGCCCGCGGCCTGGCCGCCGCCGGCGAGAAGAAGGCGGCCATCGCCGCACTCCTGCGCGCGGAAGAGGACCTCGGCCGGGCCAGCGAGAGAGACGACGAGCCCACCAGGGTGTTCTTCTTCGCCGAGGCCAGCCTCGCCCACGAGACCGCTGCCGCACTGCGTGACCTCGGCGACCTCCAGGGTGCCGAGACTCAGTTCAGCCGCA
This sequence comes from Streptomyces sp. NPDC028711, assembly GCF_055565415.1. Taxonomy (NCBI): domain Bacteria; kingdom Bacillati; phylum Actinomycetota; class Actinomycetes; order Kitasatosporales; family Streptomycetaceae; genus Streptomyces; species Streptomyces sp. NPDC028711. The sequence goes on from NZ_JBVHUJ010000009.1 coordinate 312,757, forward strand.
GCGTCAGGACGCGGGGTGCCCAGTACGCCCGAACGCACGCGGTCACTCTCGGATACCTCGGTGCCGTCCAGGCGCAGCAAGGCCACATCGACATCGCCTGTGACACCTGGAGCCAGGCACTCGACGCCATGACCGGCGTGCAGTCCGGCCGCGCGAAGGAGTCCGTCGTGCAGATGCGTCGGGCGCTGTCGCCTTTTCGTAACCGGTCCGGAAGCCACGCCGCGGAGCTGGATGCCCGTGCTCGCTCCATGCTGAGTCAGGCGTAATTCGCGGCGCCAGACATCCCGGACGCGCGACGCCCCATCAACTCCGGGGCCGTAATCGCTATTGCGGACGCCCTCATCGGGCGCAGGAGGTGTGCGCCTTGCGACGTAGGCTGTCCGCGTTGAATCGCCAATGACCTTCTGCCGGGGCCGGAACGGCCGACCGCGCAGGTGCTGAAGGGGAGACCAATGCCCGAACCGATGCGGATCGAGATCACGGCCGTCGCGCAGGTCGTCGCTGGCCATGCGGACCCGGTCGACGACTTCCAGGGCGGCGTGGAGTCGATCATCCGCATGAACGAAGGCTTCCCGCTGGAGACCCTCGCGGGCCTCGCGGACTTCTCGCACCTGGAAGTGCTCTGGCACTTCCACCGAGCGAGCCCGAGGGATGTAGCACTGCACGCCCGAAGCCCGCGCAACAACCCGGATTGGCCGGCTACGGGAACCTTCGTCCACCGCAACCACCGACGTCCGAATCAACTCGGCGTGTCCCACCCGAAGCTCGTACGAGTCGACGGACGAGACCTTCACGTCACGGACTTCGACGCGGTCATCGGCACGCCCGTCTTCGATGTATCGCCGTACTTCCCGGTCATGGGTCCCCGCGGGGAGGTTCACGTGCCGACGTGGGTTGATGAGATGCTCGGGCGATACTGGGACACCCCGCACGAGAAGCAGTAATCCGCCTCGCGGGCATGCTGTGCGGGGATAAGACCTGCCCCGGGGAGCCGGTGGTGCCATCACGGTTCCACCACCCCGGCGGTCAGGACAGCCCGGACGGTCTTGCTTTTGAACTCGGGACTGACGAACCAGGTCAGGTCGGTGATCGCTTCACTCCGGACGAACTCGACCAGGAGGCCATCGCCGATTCCGGCTCGCACGTCCTGGAAGTCGGCGAACGTAGGACTGAAGTCCTCCACGTCGACGAGCAACTGCCCCGGTTCTGTGATGCCCAGGCACACCCGCAGAACGGCGTCTGCAGGCTTCGGGGGGCCGCCGTGCTGAAGCGCGTTGTCCACCAGCACGGACAGCACCTGCAGTGCGTCCGGGACGCTCCCGTGCCAGTTCAGCATCGTGAGGCCAACGCGTCCTTTGAAGCGGGCCATCAGCCGTGCTGTCGGGACGGAGAGCTCGACGTGATGCTGCCTGGTGATCGAACTGCCGATCGGAGACAGCTGGGAGGCGGGTGCCAGCCAACCGGCTCCCACACCGTCCCGAGCCAGCGCCCCCGGCCTGTCTGCTGCGTAGCCTCTCGGGCCAGCTGCAACTCGAAGGTCGGTACCTCGCCCCGTGTCACGGGCTAACTGATCGGCCAACGCAGACCGGCAGCCCACAGCGTCCAACGGGACGCCCTTGCGCCGAACGACGCCGGGGGCCTCCCCGTCTTCGGCTCCATCTGACCTCATGGACTCGCCTCTCGAAGCCTCGGCAACACGCCACTGGCAGACCCGCGGGCTCACCGTCGGGCCGGCCAACAGCAAGCACGGCATGGCAGTTCAACGCCACGATGTGGTTGCGCTTCGTGGCCGCCTACTTACGATGGACCTAACTCAGCTCCATCCGCAACCCTCTGAGCTACAAAATGCAGGACTGGCCTCTAATGAAGGACAAGCGCCCCCCTCGTAGCGTTGCAGCCTCGGTGTCCGTCACACTGGCTGGAGACAACGGCAGAGGAGGACGAAGGTGGGACAGCCAGCGCGACGCACGGCTCGCCGGCGCCGGTTGGGCACCGCTCTGCGCGAGTCGCGCGAGAAGGCCGGGATCAGTCCGGAGCAGGCCGCCAAGGCCATCCACGGTGACAAGTCGAAGATCAGTCGCATTGAGACGGGGCGTCACCGCGTCAGCCGTCTCGAGCTGGAAACGCTGATGGACCTCTTCACCGTGACCGACTCGAAGACACGCGCCTGGCTCGTCGCCTTGTCGGCCGAAGGCCAGCGCCGCAGCTGGTGGCGCACACATGGCGACAGGCTCGAGCAGGACTTCAAGGAACTGCTCGCCCTCGAAGAGGACGCCGAGCGAATCGTCGCGTTCCAGCCGCAGGTCCTACCTGGCCTCGTGCAGACGAAGAAGTTCGCTGCTTCGGTCATCAGTTCCAACGATCCGGCCCTGGACGACGAGGAGGTCGAGTTCTTCACGAACGTTCGACTCCGACGTCAGGACGTCTTCAAGAGGGACACGCTCACTAACTACCTCTGCATCGTGACGGAAGGCGTCCTCCGTCAACGTGTAGGCGGAGTAGAGGTGATGAAAGGCCAACTGCGCCACCTTCTGGAGCTTGGCGAAAGGCCCAACATCACAATCCGAGTCGTGCCATTCAGCGAACAGGGCTACACCGGAAGCAGCAGCGGAGCATTCACGCTCTACAGTTACCCAGACCAACTGGATCTCGACGTCGTGCAGGTGGAATACCTGGACGGAGCCCTCTACCTGGAAGAGGAGAAGACTATTCGAAAGTATAGAGACTCGCTGGATCTACTGCGGTCGTCGACGCTATCGACGTCGAAGTCGAACGACCTGATCTCGGAAATCTGCCGAGAGCTGTGACAAACGAAGAAAGTGAAAACATGCGGCACGACCTGCCGGAACATCAGTGGAAAAAGTCGTCCTACAGCGGGGCGCAGCAAGGAGATTGCTTGGAGGTGCAGACGACAGAAGAGGGCCGCATAGCTGCTCGCGACAGCAAGGCGCCTCATCTGGGCGCCTTCGTGTTTGACCCCGACCAATGGGCGGCGTTTGTCGACGATGTGAAGCGCGGCCGCTTCGGATGACCGCCCGGCCGGCAACCTGACGTCTCGGCGCAGGCGTACCCGGCAGATACACATGACAGCGTCCCTCCCCAAGAGTGGTGGGGAGGGACGCTGTATCTACTTTCTACCCTCGGAGCCTAAGCTGCAACCACCTCCCAGTAGCGGAGGTGACAAGTAGGAAATCTCACTGATGGAACTTCAGCGACTTTCGTCACACTTGGGACGCGGTCTCTGTGATCTCGTCGAATCGGCCGGACGAGCTGTCGGGTAATCAATTCGATGCCCAGATGAACTCCCGCGATCCGGCACTGCGAGACCGCCGGCGCTCACTTTCCCTGATTCGCAGCCGTACCCGCCGCGCGAGCCGGACGCAGGCCAACGCAGGCTGATCCGTACACCCCTGGGCGTCGACGGTTCGGGCATGCCGCAAGCCGAGGTGCTCGTGGTACGTGTGTAGATGGCGCCGGACTCGGCCAGAGCACGGGGAAGGGCTTCGTCTTCCGGATCGGCGCACAGGGCGGGGAGATGATGTATCTGACGTCCTCCTGGCCTACTCACTCGGCACCCGCCTCTGGCTCCCTATCACCGCACTCCCACTAAGAACCTTGCTTAAGGCTTGTCCCGTAAATGATCTTTGAGTGGCCCTGGGCAGGGTCGGTCGCGGTGCGATCCGCTGGCCTATCCGGCGAGGGCGAGGTTGTGCATCCGGGCGATGCCGAGCATGGCGTGGTGGACCCCGTCGCCTTTGAGGCGGCAGTCGCGGAGGATTTTCCAGGTCTTCATGCGGGCGAAGACGTGCTCGACGCGGGCGCGGACCTGTTTGTGGGACTTGTTGTGCGCCTGCTTCCAGTCGGGCAGGTCTTCGCCTTTGCGGCGGCGGTGCGGCATGACGAGTCCGGTGCCGGGATAGCCGCCGTCGGCGATCGTGAGTGTCTTGCCGACGGCGGCTTTGGCGCCGGATTCCTCCCATGCCTTGCAGTCGTTGCGGTTTCCGGCAAGCGGCCGGCCGACCACGACGACCAGGCGGGTGTCGGCGTCGATGACGATCTGGTGGTTCGTGGAATATCGGTAGTTCTTGGACTGCTCTGCCACGGCGTGGTCGCGGGTGGGCACCAGGGTGCCGTCCACGATGAGCACGGTGCCCTTGGCGAACCGCTTGCGGGGCTGCAGGGCGAGCATCGGCCCGAGGTGGTCGATGATGCGGTCGGCCGCCGACTTTGAGACCCCGAAGAGCGGAGCGAGCTGGCGCATCGTCAAGTTCGTGCGCCAGTACGCCGCCACCAGCAATGCCCGGTCCTCCAGCGGAAGGCTCCACGGCCGGCCCTTGCGGACCGCGTCCGCGCCCTCGCGCCGCAGCAGGGTCACCAGCTTCCCAAAACAACGCGGGCTCAGCCCGGTGAACGGGGCTATCCAGGACGGCTCCGACGCCGTGATCACACCAGCCACACCAAGATCATCTCACCCGTGACCAGCAGTTACGGGACAGCCCTTAGCCTCGGGGAGGCTGTCGAAGCCACTGCGTAGACGGCAGGACCGGAGGGGGGATGCCCCTGGTACTGCTGACCCCTTCCGCTGTCTCCCCGCCCACAGCCCGTGGGATTGCCCGCTGCCGCTGGTGAATCGCCGTGATGGAGTCTGGCTTCTCCACTTCGCCGATCACGCCCGCCCTGCGGGATGAACGCTGTGCGCCATTCCGCCAGGCGGGAGGGGCTGCAGAGCCAGCCCGCGTCACGGGATCCGAAGCTGGCGACCCGAGCACCTCGGGGACAGTCATGACGGGAACTGCTCAGAACTTCCAGCTCTGAGCTGAGTCCTGCACTCCACGGGTGAGCTATCGCGCCCCGAGACGACAGGGGGGAGACTATGACAGCCGCGAGGCCACGCCACGACCCTTCATGCCCCTCCCACCTCGTCGAGGCCGAGGATGCCCAAGACCTGGCATCTGAGAGAGTGACCCGAGGGCTCGTGAGGGGGGCCGTGGCGCCTGGGCTCCCGCCGTGGTGGGACGGCCCACATCGCGAGATCCCGGTCACCCGGTCGGGTGTGACGCATCGATTCCATGCCGATGCCGAGGCTGTCTTCCATAACGCCGACTCCAAGGAAGGGCAGCAGTATGCTACTGCCGCCACTCGGTGGTTGGAGTCGTGGGGCCCAGACTGGCGCGCGTTCGACGTAGGCGACTGGCAGGCTGCAGCGCGCCAGTGGCACCACGCGACCGGCCTGTCTATTCCCCGCACAGTGCAGGACCGGCTCCATGAACGACACGGCCCGGAGTCTCTGAGCGCGACCAGAGAACTGGACGATCTACTTGAGGCTATGCAGCTTGCCAGCACGCGCTGGAATGGACAGGACCTCGTTGATCTGGCCGCCGTCACCCTCGCAGCCATGGACCATGGCGCAGGCCCGCTGCTGCGCACTGCCGCGTTCGGCTACCTTGAGCAACTCGGCTCGGACCGTCGGCTGTACGGCTTCACAGGACCCAGTCCCGCGGGCGAAAGCGGAACAGCGCCTCAGGTACAGACTGACTCTTGGCTGATCTCAGCTGTCGCTCTCTCCCAGCACGCCGGCATCGACGTCCGAGAACAGGCCAAGACCGACAGCTTTCCCAAACTTACCCTCGCACTGACCGCCAGCCCATCTCTCGAAGACGATGCCCGTGATCTTGTCAAGGCGCGCTCCCTGGGATTGGCAGCGGCAGCGGGCCGCGTGATCAGGGCGCGCTTCGAACGAGATCCGAAGGCCGAGGCTCGGCTGACGGCTGTGGCACGCCGCCGCCTGGAGGATCTGGTCGGCACGCTGGAGGGGCTAAGCACTGTGAGCCCAGCGCGCCGCTCGCCGACGACAACCACGATGACCATCGTCAGCGAATTGATGTACTCCGCGCTCAAGGAAGAACACCAGGCGCACCTTGAACGGCACACACGCCGAAGGATGAGTTCTGCAGGCGCGGCCTCGTCAGCGTGCGCAACCACCACCCCGCGAACCATCGAGGCAGCGGGGGAGTCCCAGACATGAACAGCGAATACGACGGCGAGATCATCTACAGCTTGTCCGGGGAGACCGAGACCCAGTCCCCTCTGGAAGCCGCCCAATGGTGGCTCCGAACAGATCGCCCTACCGGCCCTGCGCCAGCCCTCATGGCTGAGCAGAGATTTGAAGGGCCGCACGCCAACCTCACGATGCTCGCAGACCCACGAAGTCTGCTGGCCATGGCTCGGATCGAGGCAGGCATCAACCCCTGCACCGACTGCGAAGGCACCGGAGAATCTGCACACCATGCGGGTGGAATGGCAGAAGGAAGCACGAAGGACGAAGCGCAAGAGCACTGCGATGAATGTGCCGGACGGGGCTACACGGGCCCGGCCTCAGCCGACCATCCGCTCTTCATCGCCGAGGCGGAATGGATCCTTGCCAGGCTCCCCGGGAGCGAAGTCCCCGACGAAGGACACTGGCAGCGAGCAGCCCGAGCCTGGACGCGTCTCGCGCAACCTGCACTACTGCCCAGTTTCGGAAGGGCCCGGGCACACGCCGGCAACTGGGAAGCATCGCAAGCATTCAGAGCCGAGCTCCAAGCGCTTGCTACGGCTAAGGCAGTCCCCACAGCCATCTCGGTCGCACGCGGTCACGAGCACCTCTTCGCGGACTGGGCAGTCGTGCAGGCCGCGGCCTCTCACGACATAGAGGCTGCAGCCCAGGCCGCTACCCTCCTGCGAGAACTCACTGAACATCTCTTCCCGGCCGCAGCCGCCGAATCGACGGGTCCACTGCGAAGCACCGGGACCAACCCTCGTCTCACCACGGCTCTGACGATATGCGCCCTGGCGAGCCCCAGTACAGGAGCCGCTGAGGCTGCAGAGATTCTGCGCCGCGCTACTCAACCGACCCGATCGTTGGAGCGGACGGCCACCTCCGCAGTTCTCCAGGCCGTAGTGCCTGCCTTGAATCCCGCCGCGGCACCTGGCCAGAACTCCGCGAGCGTGGTGCTCGACCGCCTTGCCGAGACGGTCGCAGCCGCCATCCGCGCTCGTGGCAGCAGCGCGCACCCCCGTCTGCTTCGAGAACAGGATCGTGCCGCGGAGGCGCTGCGAAACGCGCTCCTGGGAAGTGCGGCGGTGCTTCTGTCGCGAGAAAGGAGCCACCAGGTCACAGAGCAGGCCGAAGCCACCGACATGCGCCCAACCGGTCAGGCACCGCGTCATGAACCCCCGGCTCCAGGCACGCCCGGCCCGGGACGCCGGACACCCGGCCGCTGAACCTCGGAGCTGACATGCCGCTGCTCAGGACACTTTCGTCCCCGTCTCACTGCCACTCCCCTGTGCGTGAGCGGGTCAACGCCGGACAGAGGCACGGCGGTGCAACGTGAGTGCCAACACGAGCGCGGGCCACCGCTTGCCACCGGCCGGCACACCAGAACGATCCGAACCCGGCTTCGTTACCCGCGCAACACCACCGGCGTGCACGGCAATCGACCGGTCCTGGTGGATCGGTGCCTACGGGCAGTGGGACACAACCAACGTCGGGCGCAAGGGTGTTCCATCCGCCATGGCCAAGTTCGCGCGTGAGGCGGAGGCGGCCGGATGGTCCGTTGCACTGAGAGCCGGAACCGTCACCGCTGAGGACGACGAATCGTCGCTTGGCGTCTGGGAGTGCGAGGCATCCGGCAGGGCGCACGACAGCCGACAAGGCGGGGAGGCGCTTGCCGTTCTCTCCCTGATGTGGACACAGGAGGAGGGGCGAAAGCGCTGGACGTTCGACACCGAGCGCTCCGGGGCGGAGCTCGGCGGCCGAATCTTGACCGGCTACGTAACGCTGGAGGACTACCGGCGCGCCTTGTCCCAGGCTCGGGTCAGGCAAGTGGACCCCGTGGCAGAGGCAGCGGAGACTGCCGCTCGAGAGGACGCCGAACGCGCGGCGCTTGAAGCTGCGGACGCGGCCCAGCGAGCGGAGTACGCGGCGGGCGCTGCCGAATACGCACGCCAGTGGGAGCACGCGACGGATCAGCAGGCGGAGCGGTTCGGCGACTGGGTGGCAGATAGTGGCGTGCTGTGGCTGGGGGACTATGCGCCAGCGTGGCGGACCTGGTCTGCGACCGAAGCAGAGGCCGCTGAGGCGTACGCGGCAGTCATGGCCGAGTGCCGGGCTCACCGTGAGGTGATCTCTCGGATCTGGTCAGTGGACCGCATGGAGCGTGGGCACGTGCCTCACGGTGGCGCGCTCGCGCGCGAGGTGGCCGAGTCGGCGACGCGTGAAGTCGGGCGACTCATGAGCCGGTCGGCTGAGGCGGAAGGCACCCAGGGCGCCGCTGAAATGATCCGTCGCGAGGTGCTGCCCGCGCTCGTCTCGGCGCGTGAAGCGGTCGAGGAGTATGACGCGCACCGGGCAGAGGAAACACGTCAGCACAGCCTGAGAGCGGCGGACGCCGATCAGGTGGGGCCGGTCATTGCTGGCCCGGATGAGGCGCGGCGTGCGTACGAGCGTGCCGACCAGGGCGACAGGGCGCCGATCGCGGAGTGGGCGGCGTTGGTAGGTCTACACCGTGTGCCGGCGGTGGACAGGGACGTGACGAAGGGGCACACGCCCGTCCCGGGATGTTGTGCGCACTGCATGCGGTCGGACGCTCCCGACATGTGGACCGTGGAGGATGGGCGCCTGTTGTGCGGGCAGTGCGCTGACACGGTGCTGCCGTCAGGGTGGATCCGCGCCGCAGTACGGGCGGAGCAAGGCGCCCCAGTCCCGTACGCAGCTGACGTTGTGTCGGATCCGGGCGGGGTGGATGCGTGGGAATCCGAAGGCGGCCTCCAGGCGGGCGGGGGCCGGCCGCTGCTGATCTGCCACGGCAAGGGGGGCGGCGTATTCCCCATTGCGTTCCGCGGCCCGTATGAGGGAACGGTGCGCCTGTCGCGTGACGTGCGGTTGCGCACGGTGCGCGGGGAGCTTACGGCGGCGCGGGATCGTCTCGAGTCGGCGGAGTTCATCGCAGGGGAGCGTGCCGCCTGGTCGGCGGACATGCAGGAGGTGGATCGGGAGGCGCGCCGTAGCGCGGGTGTGCTCGGGGATCACGTGTGGCTCGGCGCAGAGCACACGGGTGACTGGCGTACGCACGCGTACGACGTGGCGCTTGCCGCAGACCGTGCGGCACGGAACGCGCGGGACGCGGTGCGCGCTCTGGAGCGGGAAGAGTCCGCGATCGTGACGGAGCAGGGGCTAGCGCCGGAACGCGTAGCGGCGGCAGAAGCGCATCTGGCGCGGTTGCATGCGGGGGAGGTCCAGGCCGGTCGTGGTGCGTGGCTGTCCGAGGACGGCGAAGCGGCGATGGTCTTCACGCTGCCGTGGGACGCGTCCCACGACGCAGAGCAGATCCCGGGGGGAGTGCCGGCGGATCAAATCACAGGGTACGCGGCATTCGTCGATGTGCTCGGGGACGCTGTGGCCGCGCGGGACGAGCGGCGCGCCCTGACGGCAAAGGACGTTCCCGGCCGCAACCGCATGGGTGGGTACGGCCCAGGTACGGACCTGCGGCGCGCCATCGTGAACGCGTCCAAAGGGTTGGACGCCAAGCCCTGGAAGGCGCCGAAGGTCCCGGAGGCCGGAACGCCGTTGGATGCCAAGACCCTGGCGACGTGGGACTCGGCGGGGGATGTCCTGGCGGAGACCGAGGCGGCCCCCGGGGTGTGGCTGCCCATGGCTGCCGTAAGCCTCGCGGAAGTGTCCATGGCCAACGGATGGACCGTGGCCATGCAGCGCGACGGGGGCACGGTCGCGGTGCGGGTGGCGGGAACGGCGGACAAAAGAGGTAAGCCGCTGCCGTATGAGCTGCTCGCAGTGTGGGTTGACGGCCTGTGGAGTGAGGACCGCTCGGCGGCGTGGGTGTCCGGGCGGCGGGTGACGGCCAAGAGGACGTTGCTGTGGTCGGCGCCGGTCAAGGTCGGGCGCTCGGGTACTCATCAGGAACCGTCGCTCCTTTCAACAGTGCAGCACAAAGCGGAGCCGGTGACACTCGGGGTGCGCACGCCGGGATGGTCAGCACCTGCTCCCGCCGGGGTGTCGGACCCAGGTGGCATGGAGGGATGGGAGGGCGAAGGGGGCGCCCTGGCCGACGGCGAGATGGCACCCGTGGACGACCCCGGAGTAGATGCGAGTGCCACGGTGGACGACGGGCGACTCATGCCGACCGCGACCGGCCGCAACGAAGAGCTTCCCCCACCGGCAATCCGTGACGAGGCGATCAGCCAGCGGGCGTACTTGTTCAATGCAGGGAAGGCTGGGCTGTGGGTACGTGTCACCGGTCCCCGCGATGAGCACACCAGCGCTGCTGAGCACATGGCGACCAGCGACAGTATCGCCGCGTTCGAGGTTGCCTCTCTGACACCCGAAGCCGCAGATGCCGTCCTGTCCTCGCACGGATGGGAGCGCCGCGGCGCATGGGACTCAGACAACTCCGCACCCGTGACCCCGGCCCACGACCCGGAACTGCGCACGCCCGCCGAGCCAACACCGGGACCAGCACCGGCCCCGACGACACCAACACCCGCACCCACCCCCCCGACCGTCGAAACCACCGCCAGCTCCGGCGACCGCAGCGAAAAGTCGCCGGACAAGATCACGAAGGGAGCCACGGTGGAGCAGTCGACCGGCGGAGAGCCCGCGGCAATGTCCGCTCAGGTGTTGGCAGGCATGCCGCGCAATGCGGGCGTGCTCTTCCATGAGGCGGCCGAACGGGGTTGGGACGTCCATGCGGAGCGGCACTGGACCGGTCGCGCATGGACACGCCGGATCGTGATCACAGGGCTTGTGATGGTCCGAAAAGGCGTGGAGGAGGCAGAGCACATAGCGGTGTGGTCGGAAGACAAGGGCGGCTTCATGTCGTCGGCGTCGTCCGCCGGCTTCAAGGAGGTCCGATCGGCCGTCGCCGCTCAGATGCCCGTGAGCCGTGAGGCGGAGGAATCCGGTCGGACTGTGTGGGGGCGGGATGCCGCCACCTGGGTCCGTGAGCTCAACACGGCGGGTGCGAAGATCACGGCCGGTCTGGGGGACGTCCGCGACGCGTATAACGCTCTGGACGGTACTGGTCCGGTCGGCCGCCGGGCCGTCGAGATCGCGGGGGCCGCCTACCGAGAAGCCGCGGAAGCGGAGCGGCGTGCCAGCGACGCCGTCAAGGCTGCTCGGGCGTGGCTCGCGAACTCCAACGGCGAGGATGCGCGCGGCTGTGCTGCCTGGCGGCGCTTGATCGTTCTCGCTACCAAGTGCGTGACCGACGCGGGCGAGACGGTCGCCGGCGCCGTCGACCGCGCGGAGTGCGAGGAACTCGCCGCTCCCGTGATCGCGGAAGCTCAGGAGCAGCTGAATGCGCAAGAGGCGGCATGGCGTGAGCGTCTTGCGACTGAGGGACGTGAGCCGACGGCGCGTGGGTACGGATCCCTGATCCACATGTTCGAGGACCCGGCGCGCGACTGGGCTGCTTGGTTCGATGGCTACACGGACTACCACGACGTAGCTCACGCCCCCCAGGGTGACGCCTCCCTCTCGATGGTCGCGCAGTACGACGCATGGGGGGCCGAAAAGGCCGCCCGCTCGAACGGCCGTCAAGTGTCGTTCCCGTCGCGGTACACGTCCGCCGCGAACCTGGCGAGCGACCGGCAGGACGCGGTGGCCGTGGCGTTCGCCCTGGCGGTCAGTGAGCACATAGTCGCCCCGGACGATGACGACGTGACTCCAGTGGGCCGAGGCACTCGTGCTCTCCTCGCCGGTATCGCGGCCGTGCGCCGGAACCCGGAGGGCTTCGCCACGGCGAATGAGCGCAAGCACCTTGCCGAGTGGGTCAAGCACCCGCACGGCGACCATTACCGCCCCCGAGCGGCCGGGTTCGCCGAGCATGCGCCGGAGCTGTGGGAGGCGTACGAGACGGCGGCGCGGGCCTACGCAGGTGTGGACCACTTCCGGAGCGCCCTTGTGTGGGATCGGAAGTACGCGGCTGAGCGGGCCGAGAAGATCAAGGAGGCGGACGACGAGGGGCTCGACGGTCTGACGGCAGCGCGAGAGGCGCGTCGGCTGTCTGGACGTGAGGAGGAGGCGTGGGCGGCCGCCGTGGAGCGGTTCACCACGGCACGTGTGCGGGTGCATGAGGCGTCGGTGCTCGCGGCAGGGGATGTGCAGCGGGCCGAAGCGTGCGGGGAGCGCGTACGCGAGTCTGACGCGCTGGCGGAAGACGTGTGGTCGGCCATTGGGTTCTGCCGTGAGGCGTACGACGACGTCCACCGCGCGAAGCGCGACGCCGATCGCTACACGGAGTCGGCGGAGATATACCGGGAAGCCGGACGGCTCGAGGACTACGTGGCCGAGTGCATCCGGATGGAAGACGCGGCGCAGCGCGCCCAGTCTGGGCGCGAGGAGACGTTGAACCTCTACGGGTGCGCCTTCGAGGACGCCACGAGAGCCAAGGAGGCCCGGCAAACGGCATGCACTGCGAACGTCGCCGGGCAGGTCGCCGCCGCCGTCGAGGTGATCTCGTTTCACCAGTCGCCCGGCGTCGTTGGCCGCATCGTCTGCCAGTGCGGCGCCATGCACGCGAAGTACTTCCCGCTGCGCGCCCGCGGCCTCAAGGGTGAGCAGCCGTCTATCATGGCTGACCTGACCGACTGGGACATTGAGGACGCACTGGCCGCCCGCGGCCTGGCCGCCTCAGTCGACCGCGACCAGTGGTCGCGAGGAGTCCTGGTCTCGTCCGAGAGCGGCACGTCCGGATTCGCTACCCGCATCCCGGTGACGATGGACCAGCCGACGGCCGAGGCGTATGAGGCCAGCCGCGCGGAGCGTCAGCAGGCGACGCAGGCCGCGCCCCTCGACAAGGGGATGCCGGAGGACGGGAACGGGCCAAAGGCAGCCAAGGCGGGTGCGCCGACAAGCCTGCCGCCCCAGGACGAGGCGGCCCGGGCGACGGAGCGCGAGCGGACCGCATCCCTGTCCGGCACTGAGATGGTGGCGGAACAAATGGAGCAGGCGAACAACATGGTCCCGACAGAGGCAGACGCCTCAGCGCCGTCGGGTGAGCTGGAGCGGCAGACGGCGGCGGCTGAACTGGCAGCGGCCGGGGCATTCACCAGCCGCGACGACACCCCGCAGGCAGACGCAGAGCCGGACGGCCAAGAGGAGGCCGGGGACGCGGAGACAGACGGGCGCGGGGCGCAACTCCGGGCTGCGCTCATCGAGGGTGAGACGATCGCCCCCGTCACATTCACAGACAAGCGCGAACCGGCGGCCGGTTGGATTCTGACGACACCGGGCGGGCACACTTTCCGGCTGCGGCCCGTGACGTACAACCTTCGGGAAGAGGACCAGTGGGAAGCTGGCCACGACGCTGACGGCTCGTACTGGTGGGCCGCGAACATAGACGACCGGCCCCTCAACAAGGTGCTGGCACGGATCCGTGAGGACTCGTCGACCCGTACACGGTTCGCGTCGCTGTGGGCCCAATACGGGCATCTGACAGCGCAGGCACCCCAGTTCGAGACGACCACGGACCGCGTCCAGCTCGAAGAAGGCGTGCTCTTGGTCCGGCGGTTCGGCCGCATCGGCCTCATTGCGTCGTGCCGGTGGGGCTGGGAGCACCTGACCGACCCGGACGGCGCGCAAGGCCACACCGGCGAGGACTGGTCTCGCAGAGGCCCCGACAACCGGCAGTACGTCGCTGAGTGGGCGATCTGGCACTTGGCCCAGGACGCCATTCCGAACGGGCGGCTGCGCGTCGTGGCCCAGCTCACGGACGACATGGCCGACACGCCGGACGCGTACTGTGATGCGTCGGCGCCGTACGTCGGCAAGTGCAGCGCGAAGCGCTCGGGCGCCAGATACACGGTCGCCGTCGTCACCGACCAAGAGGTCGAACTCGGCCGCTACACCGTGTGCGCGCGATGCCTGTCTCACCGCCTCCTGAACGAGAAGGACGGGCGCATCGGGCACCGCGACGTTCAGAGCCTCGTTCAGGCATTGGCCAAGGGGGACCCGAAGCTGGTCAACCTGCACTGGCAGCAATGGCCCGACCGAATCGCCGAGGTTGCCGGACAAATGCTCTCGGCCGCGCTGGACGCTGGGGAAACAGCCCCGTGGCCCGCTCAGGCTTTGACGGATCAGATCGTCGCCGAGGCGTGCGAAGCCGGGGACGATCGCGCCAAGCGTGAAGCGCGAGCGGAGGTGAAGGCCGCAGGTGGGGACGCGAAGGCACAGAAGCGGGCGGCGGAGGCGGCGGTCGCGGCCCGCCAGGACCGGGCTGCGCTGGTCGCCGGGCAGGGCGCGGCCGGGCGCGCATTCTCGGCTCGGATCCGAGCGGAGTCGGCAGGGAAGGAGACCGTCCGGCAGATGGAGGCGGGAGACCGCGCCAAGGCGGAGGAAGCAGCTGGTGAGGCGTCGGAATGGGCGTCCGTCACCATTGAAGCGGCCGAAGCAGCGATTGCGGCCGGTTACGAGCCGGCGGAGACTTCGGCACGCGCGGACATGGAAGTGGCGAACGGGGCTGCCCGCGCGGCCGTCGCAACCCTCGGGCTCGACGGCTCGGGGGTGGAGGGTAGCGACGCGGCGCCGGAGCATGCTGAGGAGGCGCCCGAGGTCGTCGACGTCAATGCGCTGACTGCCACCCCGCAGGTCCGCAATGGGGAGCCGTCCACGTATCAGTTCGCCGTCATTGGCCCCGGGCTGACCGTCGGCAAGTACGAGATCTCCCACGACTGCCAGGGCAAGGGCGCGCGGGGGATCATCTGGCAGGCGTGGTGGCACGGCGTAGAGCCGTCGGGCCGGTGGGACGTGATCAGCATCGGTTCCGGTGAGGGCAAGGGCGCGGCACTGGCGGCCGTCGCTGAGCATGCTGCCAAGGCCGGCGGGGATTTGGCAGCCGGGTTCGCCGCCGCCCGCCGCATGCAATATGACGCTGGACTGTGGCTCCTCCCCGAGGTCGGGGAGTCGGAGGCGATCCAGTATCACCCTGATGACTCGTGGACGATCACCGCCGAGACCGGCGCGGTGTACACGGTCCGCCGGGAGTGGGAAGGCCGCACCGCCTCCGGTGGCCTGGCGCCGCTCCTGATCGAGGACCAGGCGGGGACCTTGATCGCATCCTGCACCGCCGTCGACAGCTACATGTACGCATGGGCGCCGATGCTCGACCGACTGCGCCTCCACGCCACGGCGGTTGCTGACGAGGTGCCGCACGCGACGGTCGTCACCCCCGGCGGCCCGGGCCGGGACTGGGTCGAGGCGTGGTGTGTGTGCGGCTGGACCGAGCGCACCGACATTGCCAAGTACGCCGACCGCGCCCCCGCCGGTGAGGCACTGGCTCGGGCACACCGCCAGGCCCACCACCAGGAGATGTCCGCAGCCGACGTTGTCGCGATCGCCGAGCTGGACGCCGAACCAGCCCCCGCGGACACGATGCAGCCGCCTGCCGAGGGCCGCGATCACAAGGGCGAACCTCTAAGGCACGCATGGGATCAGCCCGAGGACTTCGTCACCCTAACGATGCCGCGGCCCTTGGTCGACTTCCTCCACGTCGAAGAAACTGCAGCCATGGAGGACCCGGACACCCGGAAGGCCCTCGTCGAGGCCTCGCCGAGCCGTAACGGTGGGCTCAAGGTGACGGGGCCGATCCAGGTCCACCAGGCTCTCCTCAAATGGGCGTGGATGCTGGAGGGCGGCGAAGGGCTGGAGTCCGACCCGGAGGACGCACGGGCCTACCGGAACTACGCGAAACGCATCGAGCAGGCCTCCTCCGAGCTGAGGAATCGCGGCACGGAGCGGGACGCAGCCGCCCCGAGCTCGGTAGCCAGCGGACAAGACAACGACGACACCGCCAACCTCACCCCCGACGAGGTCTCACAGCTTTCCGGCGCCAGGCGAATCCAAGACTCCAAAGCGCCATCAGCCGCGGATGACGGGGAGATCCAAGGCGAGAACACCTCTCCGGTAGAGCCGGAGATGGCGGCCGGCGGCAGTGAGACGAGTGGAGATCGCACCAGCCTGCAGTTCCTCGAGGCAGGGGAAGGCGAGGTCCCCCAGGACACAGGCGAGACGGAACAGCTCGGACTGTTCGGTACAAACCAAGAGGACAGCCTCAAACCACCAGCACCGTCGTTGAGCGAGAGCCGTACCGTCCACCGCGGCACCTTGTGGCCTGGCAGCCTGGTCACATTCACACTGGACGATATCGACGAGCCGCAGCTCGCCGACCAGAAGCTGCCCAGCCCTTTGACGATCACCGGCCACATCTTCCCCGGCTACCAAGCCTCACTGGGGACGAACGGCCGTGCAATCCTCCTCGACGCGGTAGTCCGCGACTCGGCAGGCGACGAAGTCGCCGCAGGAGACATCGCCGTACAGGCCATGCCCGAGCAGGTACTGCTCACCCCCGCCCGCCACCGCAAGGACCTCTACCCGGAACTGCGCGGCATCACGGCTGTCCGGGTCGGCGACCTGGTCGCTGAGGTCGGCGCTAGGGGCGCGGCCGTCACTGCCGTCGCCTACGCCAGTCACCCTCGCGGAGCGACCACGTTCTTCACCCGCGATGTCGTCACCGGCGCCGAGAACAGCTTCACCCGGCTCCACAGCACTGGGCTCTCCGTGGTGCCGAGGGAGCGCCGTCTATCCAAGGACGTAGCCCCGTTGTTCGGCGAGCACACCAGCCACGACACGGTGCTGGCGGACATGCAGACAGTTCTGGAGAGTTACCAGGCCCTTCAGGAGGCTGTGGCACTCCAGTGGCCTGACGAGGGCGGACCGCAGCCCGAGCTTCGGAGTCTGCACACTGTCATGAGTCGTCTCTCCCCTGAGGGCAGGGGAGCGGAGGCATATCGATCCAATGCCGAGGCGATGACCGCGGCCCGGAATGCACTCGTACCGGTCTTCGCCCAGGCCGGTCCCGTCGCCCGCTACCAGGGGCACATCGGACGCCCCCTCCATGACCTTGGCCAGCAGCTCGACATCCAGGCCCAAAGGCTGTCCGCGCTCGCCGCCCACCTGGAGGTACAGGCGGAGGCATCCGGGGGTGACGATGTCTCACCCGTCACGGCCACCGAAGTCACACAGACCGAGACCGCTGAGACCCCGGCCGCTGGAGCGACACGATCCGGCCGCGCGCTGAAGTTGGACGGGACGCCGAAGCGCCAGAAGGAGCAGGGTGCCTTGTTCGACCTTGCTCAGCCGGACGCCCCGAGGCCTGTCACAGCCCCGGACAATGCTTTCGAGCAGGGAGAGACTGCGACAGCAGGCATGGTCGCGGACCGGCTCCTGGCTGACGCAAGCGGCCGCCCCAACGACACGGAGGTCGTAACGCCCGGCGTAGGCGGAGACCGGCCGAATACCGGCGAGGGTGGTTCGTCCGATGCCGATGTCCAGAACAGGGCGATCCGTGATGACAGGAACCTCTCAGCGCTGAATCCTCTCGGAGCTCATGCGAGCGAACCGCTGGTAGTCGAAGACGCAGCCTCGGGACCGAGCCCGCACCCAGCGCCCACCCCTGGAAATGTATCTCCGGCTGTTATCACCGCACCGGTGGAGGACTCCAGGACACCGGTGCCACTCGCACGACCGGCAGACACACTGCTACGTCCCGGCAGGCTGCTTCACGCCGACGGCACGCCTCTGTTCCTGCACCAGTCCTCTCCCGGCAAGGCGGCGTCCTCGCCTCCGGTTACAGCGCACGGAGCGGCGCCCCCTCCCTTCGGGACCGGCGAGTGGCAGGTCGTGCTCGACGAGCAAGGCGGCCGGATGATCATTCATCCGGCACTCATCAGCCGCCAGGACACCCCCCGCTATCCCGGTGTTGAAGACCCCGAGGAGGCGGCGCGCTGGGAAGCTCTGGACAGGTCCGAGGCGATCGGCGAAGACGACGCCGTCCTTCATGCGCGGTACGTGCGCCCCGGTGACCACCTGGCTGTAACCCGCAGTATCAAAGGCCAGGAGAGCATCGAGTACCTCGAGGTCAAAGCCGTCCGCACCACCGGCCCAGGGGCGAGGGCCGGCCGCGAACTGGAATTCACGCTGGCGGGCCCCCGCGGCGGAGCCAGGAAGGTCACACACGAACCAACTGCACACGTCACCATCACACACCCGACAACCCACCCAGCCGTAGCGGTCCCCTCGGATGGCCGCCCCATCACCACGCGCCTGCTCCGAGAGCTCTGGGCCGAGGGACCACAAAGCCGACAGGTACACAACCCGGGCACACTCCAACTGATCGCGGACGGGCAGTTTGCGCTGCACCAGCTGAACGACGGCAGCTGGGAACTCCTCCCCGCCACCACCGCGACCGTCATCTGGCCCAACGAGTACATCTACGGCTTCGACGGTGAGCCGCCATGGCCCCTGGCGGGATTCCCCGATGCCGATCAGGCGAAGGAGTTCGCGGAGCGCCTCACCACCCTCCTTTGCCATGGCGGTCCCGGGACCGTCGACTTCGCATCTCCCGCCTTCCCCGCATCAGCACAGACTTGGCGGGCTGAGGACGGAGGTCCGCTGTACCTCGCCCTTCTCGGCGAACGTGCCGGCTTCGACCGATCCCACGGTCGTGGTGACTCGCACGCGGCCACGGAATATCTCAAGTTCGAGTCAGGTATGCGGCGGCCGCCTGCACCCATCGGCCACCAGTGGGCGGACCAACTGCAGTTCAGTGACCAGGTCCTGCTCGAGATGGACGACGACCTAAGGCCGTTCGACATCCGAAGCCGGACCATCAGCGCGAGCGGACTCGTCACACTCGTCCTCGACACGGACGACACCGTCCTCCTCGCACGCAACGTGACCGTGCCAAGCGACACCACACACCCCATTACCGCCAACGGAGCGGCCTACGCAGACCTTCAGGCCGGCTGGGCCGTCCCCGAGGGCGCCTGGGTGGAACTCGAAGCCACGGACCTAGACCCTGAGCTGCTGCTCTCCCTGGAACATCCACGACTGCACGAACCCGGATCCCGAATCCGAGCCAAGCTCAGCGCACGCGACGACGACACCTACTCGATCCGTCTCAGCCAGATCCGCCTGGTAACAGCAGACCAAGAGCGTCACCCTCTCATCGAGGACCTGGTCATAGAGCAGCCCGATGTATTGGTCCGGCTCCGCCCACCCGCGGCGTCCGCCGAAGAGCCCCCGCACCTGCCAGAGCGACAAACACCCATCCCTGGTCAAGGACCCGCCATCCCCGACCCTGCACCGAAAGCCGCAGGCAACGGGCACATCGACGTGCCCCCCGCAGACCAGCAAGCCGCCACAAATGACAGCGGCGCGGTCCGCTCTGGAGAGGGCACAGCTGCTCCCGAAGCAAGCCAGCCCGCAACCCCACGTAAGGCCGCCGGCCAACAGACCGCGACACCGGCGACTTCCTCGCAACTCCCCGAACCAGACAAGCACCGCCGTGCCCAGGAGATCGCCGACGCCGCTGCCGCCGCTACCCTCCCCGCTCAGGTCAGAGACCTCTGGGAGTCGGCCCGCAGCGCCTCCCTGCCCCCGGACACATGGGTCGACACGCCCGCCGGGGCAAAGCTGCTCCTGCCCTACCTCGAAGGTCGTGGCAAGGACCTGGTGGCACTCACCGCCACGACAGACGCCGCGCCTACCGCGGAACCTCGTGAACCGTTGCCCGACGACACGCCCCCGGCCGCAGGAGAGCGGTCTGAACCTGACAACCCGGATACGAACCAAGCCGATCCGGCTCAAGAAGTCGCTCTGTACGAGCTCGCCGGATCGGCCCTCAGCAGCGAGGACGCGCCCACGGCGCCAACCCGGCTCGCCGACCTCGATGGGATCACCATCTACCACATGGTCAGTGCCGCACCGCCAGGAGTAATCGATCCCCGGAGCGCCTCCCGGTGGCTCTACCTGGGTCTGACCGACGACACCTCCAACCCCTCCATCCCGATCGCGATCGCGGTCATCTCCGACGCGGACCTCTCCCGCATCACCGCTCCAGACTTCGAGCACGCGGTCTCTACCTGGGCACACGCCGCCGAACCCGTACTGGTCAACCTCTCCGGAACGGCAGCACCCGTCAGCGACGACAGTCAGCAGGAGCGGCAGGAGCATGACGTCGCAGCAGCCCCAGCGGAGACGAAGGCCACTGACACCCCCGCGACTCAGGACGAGAAGTCCATCGCTCGCACGGCGCACTCGAAACTGCCGGCGCTTGCCGAGTTGCCACAGCCGCCACAGAGACGCCCGAGCCAGGCTGCGGCGACAAAGGAGCGAAGCGGGCGCGTCCTCCAGCCATACGAGCAGAAGGACGCCGACGGTGAGCGCGCTGCGAGCGCCAGGGGCGACGCAGATGCCGCGGCAGCTCGCCACGACGCACCTGACTACGGCGGAACAGGTGTGTCCGCGGGGACCCGACTAGCCGTCCTCGCAACCGACGTCCCCACCGAAACGGATGACGGCGGCCGCCTTCTGTCTGAACCCCCGAACCGGGAAGACTCGGTTCCCCAGCGCCAGGCGTCAGCGCCAGACCGGCCGGAGCCCGCCCCACCGCATGCGGGCATCCTTCAGCCCGCCCTCGCTGGCACCGAAGAGCCTCAGGCCCGCCGCCAGTCGCCCGTCGAACCCACCCCGAAGTCGCCGCGCACTGAATGGGCTCTCCGTCCAGAGGGGACCAACACGCCACCTGGCAAAAACCTCGGCACCATCCCGGAGGAACAAGACCTCCAAGCCTCGACCCCGACTACCGAGGACCGGGCCGGCAGCTTCCTCGACCGGCCCGAAGGGCACATCAACGCCCTCCGCGAACTGTTCGAAGCCCTGGCTGCTTCGGCAAGCGGCGCCAGCGCCTCCACGGCGATCGTCTCCTCCGGCGCACCCACCGTGCAGGAACCCAAGCCAGTCCGACAGGGCTTGTCCATGGTCCTGACCCGCGCCCGAGCGGACCTCGACACCCACATTGGGGAGATCAATGACTCCCTACGCACCACTCCACAGATTCGCACAGAACTCGGCGCACTCATCGCGCAGATCGACCAGACACTGCCGCAGCTGAGCCGAATCCACGCCAGCCACCGTGCCACGCTCCTGAACAGAGCCCTCGACCTCCTGGTCCGCACAGCGGAACGGCTCAGAGACCTCGCCGCCCGACTGCATGCTCCCGCAGCCAGCCAACGTATTGAGGAGCTCACAGAACGCCTGCGCGGTAGCCGCCCCCAACCTGCCGCGCCTCTCCTCGCCCCCCGCGGCGACCGGCGACTCCAGTCCTACGCCAGCACCCAGCGCCTCATCGAGACCCAACTGGCCACACCCAGCCTCCCCCTGGCGCAGCGACACGCCCTCCAAGAGGAGTGGATCCTCAACCGAGCGCGCTGGCACAATCGCTACAAGGTCCACCATGGAGAACCGCCCGAGGGGCTCATCCCTGACGGGAACCGTATCGCCGGCTACCCCACGACACCTTCCCTGCGGCCCGAAGTCATCCGAGAGCTGGGGGACCACCTCCGCAGGCGGGCCACGGATCTCGCCGCCGTACCAGCGACCCTTGCCCAGGCGGAGCTCTTGCTCAGCGTGGCGGCTGCGTACGAACAGCAATCGCCCCCGAACGTGGCTCCACAGCAGTCACCAACCACCCTCCGCTCGCACCACGTCGCAGACCGCCCAGACGTGTGCGCTGCCGCGCGTCGCCTGGCCGACGAGACGGCCTCGCGAGCCGCACGCACGGCCGGAACCGCACCTCCACCAAGCACCGGCGGTCGCACGGTCACCACACGCTCGGAGCAACAACGAACAATGCAGCCTGCGGCTACGTCCGCAGGACGTAGCCCGTCTCGGACATGACCCTCGCGGCAGGACACCGGCCAACCCGGTAGCCGCGTAGCCGCAGGTCGCGTCCGCGGCACCGAAGCCGCGCCAAGACGCACCGCCGCCACCTTCATTGCACCAGATCCCACTGACAAGCTAGATTGCATCCGAACTGGGCGCGTCCGGGGCAAGGCTCATGGCTCGCCGCAGGACCGGCACCAGCGGCTCCCGAGCGCTGAGCCACCGCCGCCCGAATGGAGCTGCACACCGCTCCAAGACGACGAATCGACACACGGAGCGCACCATGCCCAGCACCCCGAGCTTGAGCGATCAGTTCGCCCGGCGGCTCAGTGCGCTGCCGGAAAACATCACCTTCCAACAGATCGCCGACGTGACGCTTCGAGACGTGGACGCGGTCCGGCGCTGGCGGAAACTGCCCGGCTTCCCCCCAGAGGCCGACCGCAGCGGGCCCCACGGAGCCCGGCGCTTCAACCGTGACCTGTTCGGCGCCTTCTACACCACCGCGAAACTCTCTGCAGACGAAGCCGGCACCGCGCCCGGACCGAAGGCCACCGACGCCCTCGGGAAGATTCCCGACACCCCTGGGCTTCGCCTGACGGCCGGCGAGATTGCGGCCCTACGCAAGGTCAGCGTCGCCGCGGTCCACAAAGCCACCTCCAGCGACGGGTTTCCCACGCCAGTGGGGGTACGCAGCGTATGGCGGACGGTGAAGACCGTCATCGAAGGTAGCCAGTCGGACACGGTTCCGGAGGAGGCGCTGATCGGGCACGACGTCAAGCAACTCACCCTGGAACGTCTCGCCCACGATGGAATGCTCGAGCGCACTCGGGAAGTCCGCTACCGGCTCACGCCGGCGGGCCGGCAGAAGGCGCCTCGCCCCGGGACCAAGCAGCATCTTGCCTGGGAACTGCTCATGAGCTGCTACCCCCACTCGATGCTCATCGACGACATCATGAAGGTCGGGGTCTCGCGCACCAACTTCGCTGCCATGGTCGCTCGAGGTGCTGCAGAACTGGTTCCCCCCAAGGTCACCTACCGTCTGACCGCCAGGGGCCGCGACAACGACCCGGTGGAAGACGGGCACGGCGAAGGCGAGTACGAGTACGACGCACTTGAAGTCGCACGCTTCTACCGGGGTGAGCGCCGGGGGGAGAGTCAGCGCTTGGGCCCCCTCACCACCGGCCACCTTGAACAGTGGGCGCAGACGGTCGGTGATACCTGCATCCGCAGCGAGATCGCCCAAGTGGCGAGGCGCTCCGATGACTGGATTGCCAAACGGTTCAAGCGCGAGGGCGCTCCCGCCCCCTTGGGACGAAGGCAGCTCAAGGTAGGCCGGAGTGCCTACAAGTATGACACCAGCACGGTGGTCGACTGGCTCAAGGATGAGTTCTCCATCAAGGACTAGCCGGGTTTCGAAGGGAAACGAGAGACCACGAGACCGTGTTGCTACGGCCAACTCCTGGCTGTGGTCAGCCCGGACGACTCCCCAGGTTGGCCCCCCGTGGGTCTCCGCAGAGGCGCGGCTGCCCGAAAGCATGTCGGGCCATGGGCCGTAACCGGGAGTAGGAACCTCAGCGAGAAGGGCCGCTTCGTAGCGTGAAACGGTGAACCCGTGATACGAGAAGCCAAGAGAGCCGTGATCGTTCTCTGATATTCAGCGTCCATCGGGACCTTGTCCACCACCGGCGCGGCCACCAGCCACGACCGGATGTCCCTCCCAGCCCCACCTCCGCCCTGGAGACCCCCGGCCCGGAGCCCGGACGCCTGCCCTGCGTCGGATGACGGATAGGTCCGCGCTCCAACAAGGCTTGCGCCCGGAGCCGTACTTCCCACTCCCGGCTGCGGATCACCGCTTTCCCAGCCCCTACGCGCAGCTGCGCGGACACTGATCCTGTGGGGCCCGGACGTTACTGAGGGCAGCAGAGAGGCAGAGTTTGCAGCTCAAGCCTGGACTGCGTCGGCCCGTCTCCTGCTTAACCGCGCCGGCCTCGTCGCCGCCGGGACACCACTGCTGTACGCCGCGGTTCCCCGTCATAGGGCCCCGGGCGTAGCGCAGTCTCGGTCCAAGGAGAGCTGGAACGGAGCACCGGAGCGCACCGCAGCCCCAGCGACGCCCTGCGGGTGAAGCGCCCCCGACTTCCGAGTCGCATCTCAGATTCAAGCCCTCCAGCTATCGAATGGAATGCGCTGAGAACATAGTTTGCAGGTGTCCGAGTTGATCGGACCAGGACCGAATCCGGCTCCTGATCACTCCCACCTGGAGATTCCATGACCACGGCCACGCTCGCCCCTGCACCCGATAAGGCGCGCAAACTCGAATACCCCATGGCGTCTGACTACGTGAAGGACTGGACCGCAAAGCGTGCCCTCAAGGAGCTCGTCTCGAACGCGATCGACGCGTCCCCGACCTACAGTGTCACCTGGTCAGAGGGTCTCCTCACGATCGTGGACGACGGGCCCGGGATTCCCTACGAGGGCCTGTTGTTCGGCGGCTCGACCAAGGACTCCCGCCACATCGGACAGTTCGGCGAAGGCAAGAAACTCGCCTTGCTCGTGCTCGCTCGTGACTCCCGGATCGGCGCGGTCGCAGTGGAGACCGTGGGCTACAGCTTCAGTGCTGAACTGGAGGACAGTGACCTGCTCAAGAACATCGGCGGACCTGGCCGCACAGGCAGCACCCGGGTGCTGACTCTCACGTTCTCGGACAGCCAGCGCGTTCGAGGTACACGCATCACGGTTGAGTGCGACCAGCAGCTCGCCGAGGAACTTCTCTCCGAGATTCGCTACCTGAACGAAGCGAACTACAGCCCGCCCCGGGGCACAGCCTCAATCGTCCTCGACGGCCAGCCGGGACGAATTTGGGTCGGAGGGATCTTGGTCACTACCGACACCCGTCTGATCGCCAGCTACGACCTCCCTCTGGCCACCGCGAAGGGGCACCAGAACCGCGACCGCACGATCGTGAGCAGCCGGGTCCTGGAACAGCACATCCAGGCCACACTCGCCCAGTGCACGGATCCCGGAGTTCTGACGAGGTTCGTCGACCACGCCCTCAACGACGGTGAACTCGCCGGTCCCGAGGCGTTCTTCACGAGCGTCACCTCCTACGAAGTCCGGCAGATGTTCCGCGAAGTCGGTCAGAACCGATGGCCCGACGGACGGGTTTACCACAACGCCCGGGCCCTCGCGCAGGAAGCCGAACTCGGCCTTCAGGACCGGGGATGGAAGTGCGTCACCAGCGGCCTGAATCCCGCCGAGCACCGTGCCCTGATGAACCTGCTTGGCGTGCAGGACCCGCCACAGGCGGAGGCGGCCTCCCGCACTCGCGAAGCTCCCACCCGGACCACCATCTGGACCACGATCGCCAAGCTCAGCCATTCACGCCGCCGGACCTTGGACCTAGCCCGAGGCATCATGGAAGCCACTTTCGAGCGCGGCTGCCTCGGTACCCTTCGAGTCTTCACCCACCACGAGGCGGGGCTGAACGGCTGCTCTGCACGCGGCGCCTACTGGCCCACAACCGACACGGTCGGCATACAGGACCACCTCCTCGACGATCTCACCGACACTCTCCGGACCCTCTTCCACGAGTATGGCCACCGGTACGCAGCCCGCACCCCCGGCTTCCAGAGCTTCTTCGACCGCACCCGGGACTTCGAGAGGGCACTCTGCACCGCCGCGTCGATCGCCCTCGCCCAGCTCGGTAACCGCGAGCACCGGAAGATCCCGCTCGCCGACGCAGACGTCTGGGACGCGGAGGACCTGCCCGCCGGGGCCTACCTCACCACCCCCCATCGGGAAGCCAACCTGGTGAGCACCGCCGTCCTGCGGCGTGAGCACGCCAAGGCACGGGCACCTGAGCCGCGCCGTCTGCTAGCGGACCTCGTGGCCGCGCGTCTGGCGTCCGTTCGCAAGCAGACCGGCAAGACCCTGACCGAACTCATGAAGCCCCTCGCCTTGCAGACGCGTCACCTCGGGCTGATCACCCGCCCGCACCCGGCTGGATACCGACGTGCCCACGGATTCGCCACGCTCCCCGACTACGCCAAGTCCCAAGCACTCGGCCGCCTCCTTGGCATCCACCCGCCCGTCTTCTACCTGGCTCACATCGCCGTGGAGGGCCCCCTGTACAACGTTCGGAGCCAGGATGATCGGAGCTGGCGGGAGCCCCTCTCGACGGGAGCCGCGAGCGCCGTTCGAGACCTACGTGAGCTCGGCGGCGCGTACGCCATGCAGGCTGACGCCATCGAGGCCATGGCCGCCGGTCGAACGCCGTACGACGCCAAGGGCAAGTGGCTCGCACCGGTCACGGCCCTCATCAAGGCGGAGACCGACCGCCTCGCATAACCCCTCGCCACAACCGCGTCGGCGGCCGGGGCTACCGCATAGCCCCGGCCGCCCAGCGGCCCGATCCGTCTGCCGCCGGCTGCGAACTCAGTCGGTATAGGCCCCCGCCCAGATGGCCAGCATCTCTCACGCGGCCCGGGTTCCGCCTTAGCGCTCACTGCACCACCAGCTGGCCCTTCCGATTATTTTCACAGGAGCACGACATGAACCTCGGCATCCGCCAGCTCGCACTGCCGCTCCCAGCCCCCGATGCCTGCCAGCGCTGGAGCCATGGCCGCCATAGCTGGCGTCGAACCAGCGACGGCGGATTCGATCCCAGCGAATTCAGGGTCGTCGCTCTCGCGGGTCAGTCCATGGCGGCCGCTCGCTCTTTTGTGAAAACCCACCACTACAGCAACACTTGGCCATCGGTCAGCCTCTGCTACGGGCTCCTTAACGTCACCTGTGTACTGCCACAGCTCGTCGGTGTTCTCACCCTCGGAGTACCCATGCGGCAGGCTGTGTTGACGGGACCCTTTCCGGACTTGCTCCCGTACCGGCAATCTCTCGAATTGAATCGGCTCGTTCTCCTGGACGAAGTCAAAGCGCCGGCCGAAAGTTGGTTCGCTGCCCGTTCTTTCCGCCGGGCTCACGCACAGGGTATTCGTGGAATTCTGGCTCATAGTGACCCGCAGCCGCGTCTCCGTCAGACGCCCTATGGACCCGAACCGCTCTTTCCCGGGCACGTGGGCACAATTTATCAGGCCCTCAATATGCAATATTTGCAGCGAACGCGAGCCCGCACGTTGACTGTGCTCCCGGATGGATCCGTTCTTGCCGAAAGAACGCTGGCCAAGATCAAGGCCAACCACTCAGGCCACGCTGGCGCGGAAAAGCGTCTCCAGGTGCTTGGCGCCCGTCCACGAAATCCACGAGAGCCGGGAGCTCGCTGGCTGGACGAAATCCTCCCGCAGATCGGTGCGACGGAAATGCGACACTCTGGAAATCACCGATATGCCCTCCGGCTGCGCCCCTCCAAGAGTCAGCGCCCCTTGCTGGAGAACAGCTTCCCTTACCCCAAGCTCGGAGCCCCCGAATGCCCCATTCCCTGGGACCCGAAAGCGGCGGGATGCTGCAAGAAGAGGTGAGGTGCGTGTGGAGAATGGCGCCCTGGCGTGTTCCGTAGATGGTGCTGAACTTATTGAATGGCGATGCCTTGATGAATATATTTTGAGTTGTAAAGGGCTTGCGGGATATTAGAGAGGAATTCGCAAGTGCAGACAGTGCAGACAACCGGGCTCGGAGCGGATAGCTGGGCTATTACGCTCAAGTTTCTCGAAAACCCGGAAAGGTATGGGCTAAAGCCTGATCTCTCGGACTTGGTGCTCGTTCACGCAGTCACCGGCAACGAATTTCCAGACACTCTGGAGACCGCAGAAAAACACCTGATGCCGCGCCTTCGGGAAGCCGGTGTGCGGATGGTTCAGGTTAGTCGAATGAGCTCTTTTGACGGGGATGGGATTGCCGTTCTCTCCGACACGCGGCAGCCGAGGAAGGTATTTCAGCAGGGTCCGTGGCGTTTGTCGGACTGGCTCACTCGGGCCGGAACGGTTCCCCAAGTGGCCAACGGGCGTCGGACCTGCTCGATACGTTCGAAAGGATGGGTACTGGATAACATCCTCGACTACGTTCTTGGTGGGGAGGAATGTCGCCGCGCGATCGGATACAACTACGACGAGATCCCCCGGATGCTCAAGGATACCCAGATTCAAAACCAGGTGAACGAGGCGGCCGGAAGAATCATCTGCACCCCGTACTACCCGCTCATTGATGATGAAATGGGGCGTGTCGACGTAGAGCAGTACGTGTACGAGAATGCAGGGGTAGCAGTCAACAAGTCATATTGCTGGATGTGCCCATTCTCGGGCGTAGCCGCATCCAGAGAGCGCCACGAGGCGAGGCTGCGACAGTACCCGGAATATGCCGCGTACGTCCTTCGGATGGAACAGGCTTCGCTCGCGCTCAACGAGAACTCCTCGCTCTACGCGACCGCCACACTCCTCAGCCGACTGCTGGAGGACCCCGCGAACGAAGCCATCATCGAGACCTACCGCCGTTCTCTTGAAGCGGCGCCGCACGCCGTCTACGAGGTGCGCCGAATCTACGACGCCGCGCGCACAGATGACTGCCGCCAGCACCACGGGAAGAAGTGCGGCACCCCCCGGTGGTGGTGCCACGAGCCCCGCACCGAAGCCTGCCGACGGGACCACCCCCCTCTGGAGCACGTGGTGGGGCACAACGACCAGGACGCCCCGCTCTTGCGGTTCGACCCTCCGTGGTGCGAGGGCCCCGAGCAGTGCCGGGGCCAGGCAAAAAAGGGGATCGCCTGGCGATCGGTGCGGAGCCTCTTCGAAGGCCAGCGGGGAGAAGCAGAAGCCCTGGTTCGGAAGTTCGCGGCTCGCCGCGGAGCCGAACTGGACCGCGGAGCGACCTCTGGCATCGAGCGCGCACACTACCTCCGCCGGGGCAGCAGCTACCCGTGCACCGAGGCGTACCTCGTGGCAGCCCCCGTGGGAGTCGCCGACAAGGAACGGCCGGGGTTCCAGGAGAAGTGGCTGAAGGCCACCGGCCGCCCGGGGCCCTGGTACCCGCCGTTGCGGGACTACGCTCCCACCGCGAGCGAGCGCCTCAACGGGCCCGTCCCGATCGTTCGGCTCGATCTGGCCGCGTAGCCGGACAGGAGATGGCTGGGGCCGGTCCCACGACCGGCCCCAGCCATCCTGCCATCCCAGCGGGGACACCCGCCGTCAGGCCGGTGCGACCGCACTGCGCCGCCGGTCGGACGCAGGAGGCAGCACCGCAGTGGCCGCCGGCCCAGCGGTCACCTGGTCGCGAAGCCGGTTGCGAGCGACGAGCAAGACCAGCGCGGCCGCGGCTGAGGCCCCGAGCGCAACACCGTAGTGACCGTCAGTCCAGCCAGCTGCAGCTGACCCAGCTGCGATCCCCAAGTTGATGGCAGCTATCAGCCAACCGAACGCCTCCGTGGCCGTGCCGGTCGGCGCGACCGAGTTGATGACGAGGCAGACGACACACACCAGGGTCGAGAAACAGACCCCAGGAAGAACCACGAGAACCGCCGATGGTGCCGCCCCAAGCCCCCACAGCATCGGCACCCATGCCACCACGTGGCAGACGGCCAGCAGCACGAGATGGGTCAACGGGCCACCAGGCCAGCCCCGCGCACCATAGACGAGCCCCCCGACCAGGCCTCCGAAAGACATGACGGCTGGCAGGGCGCCGGCGAACCAGGCCACGCCCAGGGCCTCGCCCTGAGCGGCAGCACATACCCGAACCGCGCCGACTGCACCGCCTGCGCACACGAGGGCGCCCAGGAGAATGAGTACGTTCGGGCTGCTCAATGGGCCGAGCCAATGGCGCGCCGCCACGATGAGAGGGCGCAGCTCGCGAGCAGGTCGAGACAGCCCGAGGGAGAGACCTCCGACCAGCCCGACTACCGCGGTCGCCGCCAGCGCCGCCCCAGGAGACAGGGCGGCAAGCAGCGCGGCCACCAAAGGGCCCGCCACGTAGACGGCCTCTTGGGAGCCGTTGTCGAGGGCATAGGCGGCGCGAAGATACTCAGGGCGAGCGGGTAGAACCCTCGGCCAAAGAGTGCGAAGCCCCGACTCCAGAGGCGGGTTCGAGAGACCGGCCACGGCCGCCATCAGCACACTGAGACCGGGGCTGTCAGTGCCTGCGAAGGCCAGCGTCCCGAGGGCGCTGGAGGCGATGATCGCGCCGGCGACGATCGGAAGTGTGGGCCCCTTCCGATCCGCGAAGCGTCCGAGGACTGGTTGCCCGACGGCGAACGCCACCAGATACACGGCAGAGAGCGTGCCACCGAAGGCGAGTGAGCCGTGCTCGGCCTGCGCCGCGAGGAGCAGGCTCACCGGGGCCATTGCATTGGGTAGACGCCCCACCAAGGTAGAGAACAGCAGACGTGCCGTGTATGGCGCACGAAGCAGACGCGCATAGCTGACTTCGGAGGGCCTAGCACTGGAACTCCGATGACGGTCCGGTCTGCTCACGTCAACTCCTTACCTCGGACTGCGACGGGCTGGGCGTGTGCCGCCCTGGACCGGAGGTCGGAGAGCGCGGTAGTCGACGCTCCCCAAACGGGCTCAGCACAACAAGGCCCAGAAGTGGGAAAGCTGGACAGCTCCTGTGAGACGGGAAGGTTCATCGCCCCAGTCCCGTCGTACGGGAAGCACCTCCAAGGCCGATGGGCGGGACGAAGGCTGGGCCAGGCGTGACAGCGTGCCGCAGATATTGAATGGGGTCTCTCACAAACATAGATTGCCGGTATCAAGTCGTTGAGACAGCGACTCCGTCCCATTACATGCAGGAGAACCCGTGACGTTGGAAACGCTCTCCACCCCCAGCTCCGAACAGGGCGGCACCATCACCGATGGCCCTGTCCCTGACCTGACCCAGTACGACGTGATCACGAACAACCTGAGTGGAGGCAAGGACAGCTGGCTCATGGAGTGCCTCGCGATGCAGGCGGCCCGTGAAGCGGGCGTAGAGGACCGCGTCTACAGCTTCCATGCGACGCTTGGAGTTCTCGAATGGCCCTCCGTCCAGGCGGGCAGCGAGACCTTTCCCAGCGTCAGCGCCCTCGCGGCTCTCCAGAGCAGCGCATCAGGGCTGCCGGCGGACCGTCATCTGGAACGCACCAAGATGACTCAGGACGACACGCCTGCGGTTTACGACCTGCTCACCTACGTCGCCGCATATGGCCGCTTCCCTCGCCTCGGCACACGCTTCTGCACCAAGGCATTCAAGGAGCAGCTTGAAGAAGCCGCGATGACTCCGATCATCAACCCCTTGAAGGTGACCCTCGGCCTGGCCTCCACGCCGACTGCCCGCAAAATGGCCCGCCCGATCCGCCGTCTCAAGGTGCTCGGGCTGCGCAGCGATGAGTCCCGTGATCGAGCGCAGCGTCCCGCGTACCGCAACGTCAGCAGCAACTCGATACGACACACCGACGAATGGTGCCCGGCCAAGGACTGGACAACCCAGGACGTCAAGGACTTCCACGCCGCCTCCGGCTTCCAGCACCACTGGACCTACGACTCGTTCCCCGGCGCGGGAGACTGGGCAGGAACCAGCCGCTGCTCCTGCAGCTTCTGCGTTCTGAGCTCGAAGCGCGACCTGATCATCGCAGTCCGACGCCGTCCCAAACTCGCCGACCTCATCGCCCTCGTCGAGGCAGTGCGCGGCGACACCTTCCAAGCTGGGCGCTCCATGCATGACCTCATTGAGCTGTCACAGCAGAAGGGAGGGCCCGACCCAGGGGTCGTCCTCGACGACGAGACCCCCGAGTTCGAACGGATGGAAAAGGCTGTGCGAGCAGCTCTCTCCCACCCGCCCCGCAAAGAGATCGACCGAGCCACCCTGAACCGGCCCCGCCTTCCTCTTCTGACCGAGCAGAGCGCCCCTTGCGACGCCCGCTGCTAGTCACGGCCAGCAGGAGCTCGCCCCCGCCTCAGACCGCGGACGGCGAGCTCCTCGGCGCGCAACCGCCGCCGCCAGCTCGCACCAGGACACGAAGAAGTGGCCGCAGGCTCTTGAATGCGCCTGACCGACTCCATACGTTCACCTCGACCCCCGCTTGCTTCCCCCCTGCTGTATGTGCCGCCGCACCACCAGCCTCACGCAAAGGAACTGCCCCATGGGAAATGAAACCCGCCGCGCCTACCTGCACCTGGCGGCCTGCCCAGCCGACCAACAGCCGCAACTGCACGCACTGCTGACCGGTCGCGGATTCCGCGAGGCCCCCGCCACCTCCATGCCTCCGCAGCTCAGCGACGACTCCCTGTACACCTGCGATTCGTTTCCCGTTGGGACCGACGAGTCCGCGGACGGAGGGAGTCTCACCCACACGAGCATGGTGGCCGGCCTGATGGGCTGTGCGCCTGGAGCGTCCTGGCGCTTCTGGAGCGGCATCGGCTACGCCGACGGACTACAGCTCATGGGTGAGCTCAATCTCCACCATCCGGTCCTCGGGCCATTCCCAGGGCCTCACCTCTCCCTGGACTGTGACGAGGACGGCCGAGTGTGGTTCTCTCCGGCCACCGTCGAGAGTCTGCTCCAACGGTCCGCCACCGGTGAGGCCGTCGACCTGGCTGCCGTCACCGGAAGCCAGTGGGAAACCCTCATCAGCCAAGCGGCACGGGCCCAGGCATCCCCCCGCCTGCACACCTGACCGATCGCACTCCGCGAGCGAAGCAAGCACCCCAAACCCAGAGCCCGGGCGCGAAACCGCAGCGCCCGGGCCCGACCAGAGGAACCACCGATGGACCTGCCCACGCCCACGCTCGGCGCCGCCACCAGCACACTCGGGGAAACCGAACTGCGGCGCCTGGAGGACCGAAGCGACACCGAACTCGCCACCATCAGGGCCTGCGTCACCGAGATACTCGTCGCACGCCGACAGACCGCCGCCGCAAGCGCACTACGTAATCTCCTGCAGCCGCCCCACCCTCCCCAGACTGGCCTGAGACGTGCGCTGGTCCAGCCCGACCGGACCGGACACGTGGTGCTCCACTACGACGACGGACGCGCCCGGGCGCTGACCCTGGACACGGAGCACATCCCGTTGCTCAACGCAGCCATCGCCGGCCTGGTCGAGGTTGGGGCCAAGATGATCGCAGGCCGCCTCGTCATCAGCGTGTCGCCGCTGGCCCCGACAAACCTGCCTTGCGCAGTGTGTGACGCCGCATCCTGCGGGGCGCCCGACAACCTGCCCGACGGCAGGTGCGCCGCCTGTGAAGCACACCTGCACCACGAGCACAGGCTCCTCGGCGTCAACTGCTCGGAGTTCATCCCGTTCTGAGCGCACCACCCGCAGCGCCAAGATCCCCGTATCATCGGCCGCCCCGCAACCCTCGTGAACACCGGGAGCGTCAGTACTCAAGTGATGTTGAAGGAGCAGAAGTGACCACTATTGGATGGCTGCAGGAGAACCTGCAGACGGTCGTTGATGGGTTCGTCGCGAACCCTGACCTGGCGCAGCCCGAGATCGTTACCACGGAAGAGGGAGAGCCCGCGGCAGTTCTCATGCCCTGGCCCATGCTCGTGGCGCTACTCCGTGCCGAACACATCGACAACGCCGACATTGTCGATCTCGCAGGGACGCGAGCCGCTGAAGCAGGGGACGAGGGCGTCAGCCTCGAGCAGCTCACGCGCCTCGTGGCGGCCCACGACTCCGAAAACGCTGCAGAGCTGCTGCGGGATCTTGGCCACGCCGACGGGGATCAGCCCGGCTGACGGAGGCCAGCACGATGCGAGGAGACCGCTACCGAAGCCACCACCTCCCGCAGGTCGGCGCTGACATCGCAGCCCTCCGCGACGTTCACCTGCAGCGAATCGCGCTCATCCGCATCGGACAACTCGTCGCAGAGGAAATTCGCGGAAGACCGCTGAAGAGACTGCCCTCCTGGCCGGCAGAACTCGGCAACTGCTGGAAGCTCTACTTCGACCTCCATGAACACGACCGGCGGGCTCCCAAGTACCGCATTGTCTACCGCTTCCTCCCTCCAACCGATGGCCCGCAGAACACCGACCGACGGCTACGGCTTCAAGTCCTGGCCGTCGGCCCCCGCCAGCAGGCCGAGGCATACGAACGTGCAGCTGCACGGCTCGCTCTTCCCGACGTGAGGATGGAACGGACCATCCAGCCTCAGGAGCGCGCACCCGCGCCTCGGCCAGGCCGTCTCGCACTGGCGTCCGGGGCCGCGCGATTGGCAGCGCTCGCACACGATTCGGCGCAGGCCTCACGTGACCGGACCGCGCACCTCCCCACATCAGTCCCTCCGCCCCCACCGCTTCCGCCACCGCAACGTTCCGGGAGCACTGTTCCACCACCGAGACCCCCGAACCAGCCACAGCAGCCCCCGCCTCGATACCTGGGACCCCCCGTGAGGCCAGGGCTGTGAGCCCCCGGGCTGACTGGTCCTGACCCACCCGAACCACTACCCGCACCGCCCAACGCAACAGAGGAGCTTTCCGATGCCGAACACCAAGCTCGCACGACGCATCCACGCCCACCTGCACGACGACCTCACCGCAACGGAGGACCTGGCCCTAACGACCGTCCGTGAGGCGCGGTCCCTCAACGGCCAGGCCGACAACGGGCATGCCAAGGCCACCGCGCAGCATGCCGGCCAGGCGTTGAGCCTCGATGCGCTCGATGCATCCCAGCTCTTCTCGCCCGGCCTGACACGCGCTGCCACACTCGAAGCCTTCGGCCAACTGGCCAACGGAGCTGAGGCTATCGACTGGGATGCCATCCTCGACCCCTATGGAATGGATACCGCTGTAGTCGCAAGCACCTGAGCGGCGCGCCGGAGCACCCCGAACGGATCGACACGGACAGCGGCGCCCAAGTTCATGATCACCGCTCCTGCAGAGTGAGCATCGGCCACGCGGTGAGCGAAGCCGGCCGCGAGGTCTCCCTCGGCGTCACATGACTCCCGGCCGGGGCCCGCTAGTTGATAGCCACCACCGGCTGGTCCGAGCCCAGAAGACGGACCTGCGGACCGCCCCCGCCCAGCGGATCGCGAGCGAGGAGATGCGCACCGTCCTGCGATCCTGACCGGTCGACGGAACGGCCGAAGCCCGGCAGCCGCCAGTCCTTCACTGCCGGCCGACACAGATCGGCAAGAAGGGCGCGGTGCGCCACGGGCTCTGCTGCGGCCACGCGCCATCCCATGCCGCAGCCTCGGATGTACCGCCGGACCGACGCCGAAGCTCCCCAAAAGTCGTGGGATCCGCAGCGCCGATTTATTGAACGACTGAGCGTGACTGAATAGATTGCAGCTCAGTGAGCAAGTCCGCTCACCCACTCACCCAGCCCCAGAGGAGACCTCATGGCCACCAAGGGAACTACCCAGCCTACGTCCGCTGCCGCGACCTACTCCCTGGCCCTCGAAACCGCTGGCCTCCTCCGCGATGCAATCGACAGGCGCTACGACCGATCCGCCTCCGGCTACGCCGCAGCTCTCACCAGCCTCTGCACCCTGCACCAGCTCCAGCAGGCCAAGGAGTGCGCCAACTGCCAGGGCAGCGGGATCGTCAACGGCAACTCCTGCCCCAACATCGTCGCTCACCCCGCAGCCTGACCATGGCCCACGGGCCCGTTGGGAATCCCCACCGGGCCCACCCAGGGGCAGGCCGCGGCCGGTGCACTCGCCCCTCCCCCTCCGAAATCCACGCGTGAATAGGGCATTGATGACGACCGCCCAAATGCTTCTACTGACCGCTGCGCTCCTCGGCCTGTCCCTCGTGACCTTCGCCGTGTGGGGTCCCAAGTCCGCCCACCGCTGGCTCATTGCCATCTCGGCTGGCTTCACCCTCGTAGGCCTCGCCGGCCTGGCATGTGGACGGCATTCCGCGCTCGAACTGATTGGCGCCTGTCTGTGGTTCCTGCTCGCCGTAGGCACCTGTGACCGTCCTCAGGTCACGGCGAACAGGCAAAGCAATCCACCGACCAAACAGAAGTAGTCCCCCTTCCGCCGCCGGCCAGCACACCCCCGGCCGTCTGCGGGCCCGCTTCGTGCACGAAGCGATCCGACCGGGACTCCTGGTTCAACTGACCCAACCAGTTCGCCGCCGGTCCCCATCCCTACGCCTAGGACAGCCCGTGAATCTCCTCGCGACCCACACCCACACCCCGGCGGGCACCAGCCCCCGTATCTGTACGTGCGCCCGCGCTGCATGCGGAGCAGCTGAGACCGCTCCCGGCACCCGCCGCACTCACTGCACCGCCCACGCCTCCATCGCCGTCCAGCATCACCGTGCCATCAACTGCCCTGCGCTGCCCGCCGATGCCGACCTCTCCAAGCTGTGGCTGATCGCACCCACTTGGACTGCCAGCGGCCCCATCGCTGGGGACCCGCAGGCGTTCACCCGCGCCGCCCTGGACGACCTGCGCCGCGTCCACGCCCTCTGGGACCTGGCCATCGGTGACACCGCCGACCAGGCCGTGAATGCCTGGAGGATGCAAGTCTCCGGCTGATCAGGTTGCCGCAGCCCCCTGGCTCAGCCAGAAGATCCCGCTAAGCCAGGGGGCTGTATCCCACCTCATGGAAGGAACCGACGTGCCCGTACAGCAGTCCCCCCAGCGCCCTGTCGATCGCGACCTCCTGGAAGCGGTACTGACCGACCAGATCGGACGGCATGCCACCGCAGAGGTTATGAGCGCCCTCGATGCCGCAGAGCAGGCGCGCAAGGACCGACGGCGAACTGTCGGCGTGGACCACCCGGAGAACAGCGAAGAGCGATGCCCCTCGTGCCAGTGCAGCGAGAACGAGTTTGCCCCCGACTGCAACTGCCCGAACCATCCCTCTTGCCCCGCCGCCTGCGGCCGGCCATGACTGACCCTTCCACCCGCCCGTCCAATCTATTGAATGACCGGTACCAACAAAATAGATTGCAGTCATATCGCTGCTTCGTCGATCCCGGATTCAAATGCGCAATCCACGGCAGCCACCCCAGAAGGGACTCACCCACATGCAGCCCAACGCTGACCTCGCCCGACAAGTCCGCGACCACATCTTGAACCACCCTGTCAACTACGAAACCGGCGCCGCGATGAACGGCCCCCACGCTCAACTCGCCCCCGGAGAGATGCCCGAAAGCGACCCGGCCGCGGGAATCACTCGGCTCGGCGTAGCAGGATGGGCGGCCTTCCTCGGTGGCCGCACCCTCCTGAACAATCGGTGGGGCGGCTACGCGCAGGTCAGCCAGGCTTCCGTGCTGGCTGAAGACGACCAAGGCGACATCATCGACGCCTACTCAGCCGCCGCCAGCGCGCTCAATCTCGACCACGCACAGGCGAACGCTCTCTTCCGACCCGACCTGTCCACCTACGTCGTACTCGACGCTCTCCACCAGCTCGCCCACGGAGAACCTCGCATCGACTGGAACGCGGTCCTGGATTGGGACGCGGACCGCGACCCAATCCTCGCTCAACTCATCACCGGAAGCGCCTGGACCCACGACCAACTCATGCGCCCGGTACACCATGACGAGGAGATGGGCGGCCACCCTGCCAAGAACACACGCGACGAGCTCACGGCAGGTGCGCTCATACGTGTCACCTACACGGCCCGCGTCAAGAGCAACTACGGCGGCACTATCACGCTGGACAACGGCACCGAGCTGCCGGAACACGACGCCCTGAGCGACCTCACAGTGCTGACCCCAGGCTGGCAGCACGGGGATCTTGCGACCTACGAGGGCAGCACCCTCTTCCGCACGAGGACCCGCGACGGGCACGACATCTGGGTGAACGGCCAGCAGCACCCCATCTGGGACGACCGCATCGATCCTGCCAAGGTCACGCTCACCCCCGTGTCCGCCGGATAACTCAAGGTCCTGCCACGACTGCTCAAGGCAGGGCTAGGCCAGCTCGCCCTCGGTGCCGCCCAGTCGGGCGGCACCGAGGGGACGCATCACCCCACCCGTGCCGAACCTCGGCACCCGAGCCAGCGCGCGATCTTGTCATTGCGAAAACCACGCAGCGCCGCGCCGAGCTGTCCGACCCGTCCCGCAGGCGCCAAGCGAGCGCGGACAAAGCACTGCGCTCCAACCCCGACCCATTCCGCAGCACCGGACATCACATGATGGAGAAGACCGTGACCAACACTGCCGATGACGCCCGCTGGACGGCCGTGGCCGCTGCGCGCGAGGCCCTACTCCGAGCGCACGTCGCCCTCGTCCGGAGCTCCTTTCCCGGCCTGCTCTACCGGCGGGACCGGCCCGTGTACGAAGAAGAGACCTACGTCCTGCTTCGCTACACGCGGCCCGGCACACCCGCCGCCAACGCCAACCGCCAGGACGAAGTCACGTTCCGCCTCTACACCCAGGCCGGCGACTTCCGGGTCGACGTCGACGTGGATGGCCTGGCCACCACGCCACGACGGTTGGCGGAGCTGACACTCCACCGCCCCTTCAGGATCAAAACCCCGAAGGCAATGTTCCTCCAGGCGCCTGCGCCAGGCGAGTACAGGGCCGTCAAGGGGCGCGGACGCCTTCACGTGCACCCTGACGCTACGGCAAGCCTGACCTATAAGCAGATCGGCATACAAGACGCAGTGTGGATGGCCTCGCAACTGCACCGTCACTATGAGGAGTTGGCGCGCGGCGGACGACCCCAACCGCGAGACGTGATCGCGCAGGCGGTGGCCGCCATAGCCGCTAAGGCTGTCGATCTCCTCGGGGAGGGATGGCGTACCACGGTGGCGGACTGGGACGCCCGCGCGGTACTCCACGGCGTGCACGAGACGTTCACCCTCACCGTCGCTAACGTCGATTCGCCGACGCTGTTCCTGGAGCACCCCCTCGGTGCACGCCCCCTGGGCGCCCTCAGCGCGGTCTCGCAGGCCGAGCATGCCCAGCTTGCCGCAACCCGCATACGCGAACTGCTTGGGAGCCCCTCCGGCCGGCAGTCGATGTCCGAGATCTGAGCACCAGGAGAAGCGGCAGGGAGGCGGGGCGCTATCACGCCCGCCCCGCCCCGCCTCGCCCCCCCGCCCGCCCGCCCGCCGCGCGAAGACCACCGAGCCGGACCCCTTAACGCTCATCCGGCGATGCCCCGGCACGCCTAGCCAGCACCCTATGGAGCGCCGAATGGAAACGCAGTTCTACATGCACCTCGACTTCCCGGCACGCGCCCGCGTCGAAGCCCACCTCCGCTATTCGCCGGACACCCCCCTCTCTGTCGAGATCACCTTCGACCTCGGAGCAGGATCCACCCCCGTCGTCTGGATCCTCGGACGGGAGTTGCTGAGGGACGGACTCAGCGGGCCCGCGGGAATGGGTGATGTGCAAATCGACCCCACCGCTCCGGGATCCCGCACGCTCCGGCTTCGCCTCCAATCTCCCGGCGGGATCGCCGAGTTCAGAGTCCCAGGGCAGGCGCTCGAAGACTTCCTCGGGCGTACCGCCAAGGCCGTCCCCTACGGACGCGAGGCGGAAGCAGCCGGGTTTCTCGCAGGCCTGGACCGGGCGCTGGCCAGCATGCTCACCGAACCACGCTGACGCCGGCCCGCACCTGTCGTCCGAACCCTCATGCCCCGGCGCGGCAGATTGCCGGGCCATCACCCCCACGGAATCGAAGGGCACGCCCGATGCACACCGACACGACACCAGCACCACCACGGTTCCCGCCGCCGCGCCGGTGGTCCCGGAGCCCGGCATCGAGTTCGCGTTCCTCGTATCCGGCATAGGCCACGCCGCAGCCGCCCTGCTGCGCGACGGATGGAGTGCCACGGCCCACGACTCGGAGCGGGAAGCGCACGGGCCCGTACGTCACCGAATTCAACCTGCATACCGACCAGGGCCGCGACCTGGCGATCGGCTACACCCGTTACGAGGGCGACGGCCTTCCCTGAGCGGGACGAGCGGGAAACGCCCCCGGGCGGCGCCCAGTGCGGCGGCGGGGTGTACCTGCCGCAGGTTGACTCCGGCGACGGCTTGGACATCGTCGGCCGCTGAACCGCCCCCGGCGGCCCCATGCGGCGGCCGGGCTAACCCCCTTCACAGAGGCTACGGCTTCTATTGAATGACGTTCGTCAGTTGCATAGTTTGCAGCTCGTCGGCGGGTGTCGCTCGCCTTCACCACTCCCGAAGGAAGGTTCCCGCATGCTCATCGAAACCCACGCCGCCCAGAGCCACTCCCGCCCCCAGGACGACGAAGGTGCCACCCCCGCCGGCGTGCACACACCGAGCGGGTTGCCGACGCCCGAGGAAGCCATGCGGTTCCTCAACGGAACCTACTCCTGGGACGCCTTCCCTGGCCGCAATACGATCGAAGGTGCCCTGGCCTGCATGTTCGGGATCACGATCGAGAACGCCGAGATCCTCACTGGCTGGCTCATCGCCGCCGGATACCTGCTCCGCGTCGCCTACGACCCGGCCACCGGGCACGTCTCGCGCGTTCTGCGGGGCTGCACGCAGGTATACACCCAGGGCGTCGACCGGGGCCGCTGGGTGACCGATCGCGGCCGCATCCTTGCGGACCCGCTCGACCGCCCCGACACCGAGGCGCCCCGGACGGGCCTGTACCTGACGGCCTCCGCCGCCGAACGCCACTTCGCCTGACCCAGGCATACACGGGGCGGCCACCGCCCCCACCACTTGCCCACCACCTGTCGATGACAACTGTCCGCCGGGACGGCCCGACCGGGCCGCCCCGGCTCCCGAGGAGCAACCACCGTGCCACCCACCCACGACAGTCCCCAGCCCGCCGACCGCTCCCTGCCGGAGGGCTGGACGATCCGGGCCTGCACCACCCTCGGCCTGACCGGCCTCTCCCTGCACGACGAGGACAGCGACTCCCGGCAGGCCAACTATCACGAGCAGACCGCCTCACCCGCTCACGCCGATGCCCGGGCCGCGGACGAGGAGCTGCCCGACGGCATCACCATCGACCTCGATGCCACCCTCACCCTTACCGTCACCATCCACGCGCGCCACGCCCTCACCTTCCTCGACTGGTTCCGCACAGAGCCCGGTGTCGACGACGACGCCGACACGGAAGGCGGCGACGAGAGTGAGCGCCGTGTCGGAGAGAAGGAGCACGCCGAGGACATGGCAGGACAGCTACGGCGGATCGACGTCGAAGCGGACACCGCGAACACCGGCTCCACCTGCTGGGTAGCCGTGGTGCCCTTCTCCGAGCGGCTCCACCTCGAAGTGTTCCGCCCCCAGGGCGAGGGGTGGAGCTGGACGCTGCATTGCGATGCCGAACAGGTCGATGCGGGCTACTGGCCCGCGACGAACGCGGCAGGGGCGGCGCGCCTGGTCAAGCGCTGGAAGGAATCGCGGGGCGTCACCGTCGCCTGACGTGCTCCCGCGACCTGAGCGCGCCCCGGGAGGGGCGCGTCCGATCCCTCGGGCCTGAGACGGTCCGCACAGAGCAGTAGGGCCGTGACCGCGCGGCCCCTCCCCAGCTACCGCCCGCCAGCCAAGGGGCCGGACGCCCGGGTCACCCGGAGCGCTGCCCGCAAGCCCTTCCATTCGAGCCACAGCGGGACGACCTCAGCCGGGACATCCTCGCCACGCTGAAGGTGAACGGCGCCTCCAGGGAGGCGCAGGGCGCGGAGGCGCCCGTGGTCATCGGGTCCGCAACCTGTCTCGACGGGCGCTTGGAGGAGGCTGCGGGATCACGCGCATCGAGGCAGCCTCCAGATGGACGGTGGCAGCGGAGGGCGGTGTGGCGAATCGCCTCCATGTATTGAATGAAGACAGCCAATTACATAGTTTGCACGTGTCGGGGCGATTGGCGAACTCTCAGCCCGCCCCGACGACTGGCCGCAGAACCGTCCGGCGCAAGCGGCGCTGAATCGTCTGCCGCCCCGCGCACTGTCCCGCACGACTTCCGACCACCAAGGATTCCGCCTTGCCGAACGCCGCCCTCGCCCGCCGTGTCCGCGACCAAATCACTAACGAGCCCGGCACCCACGACCAGAGCGACTGGATGACCGGTCCCGTCCTGCACCTTGACCCCGACCGTGTACCTGGCTGCGACACCACTCTGTGCGCCGCCGGATGGGCTGCTCACTTCAGCGGCCATACCCTTGCCAACGATGCCGAGTCCGGCGTCACCGCACACAAGGACGGACAGATCCGCGACGTCGCCGACGCCGCACGCGACGTCCTCGGAATCACCGACGAGGACGCCACCGGCCTGTTCCACGAGGACACCCTGCCTGAGCAGGTCATTGCCGCACTGGATCAGCTCGCCGACGGTGCGCCGGGCATCGACTGGGAGGTGGCGCACGCGGCCGCCTACAGCCTCGCCGATGGTGACTTTTCCGGGGCCGCTGCCTGGGAGGCCCGTCGAGTGTGGGGCATCACCCACGATCTCTTCGTCAACGGCACCCGCCGCAGCGGCACATGCGGCATCAGTGCCAGCGCGATGCGGTTCATCGTGGCCGGCTGGGACGACGCTCGCGAACCCGGCGAGCCGCGCCGCGTCTGGCGCGACGATCGCGGCGTGTGGACCACCGCAGTAGGCCGCCGCTACGTGCCCCGCCTAGCTGAAGCCGCAGTCGTCTACCCCGGGAATATGCGCGCAGGCGACGAGATCCGACGCATAGTCGGCGCCCTCAACGTCACCCCCGTCGCCCCGTACGGCGACCGGCGCCTGCACCACGTCATTGTTCCTGCGGCCCACCTCCCCGAGCTTGCCGCCTCCCCTCACATCGGCACCACCAGGACCCCCGCCGCCGAGACCATCTACACCTACCTCGGGGTCTCGTGGCCGCCGCTGACCGGCGATGCCTGCCAGCGCTGCGGGAGCGTCGGCTTCCTCGCCCACGCCACCCAGTGGACAGGCCGCCCCGCGTTCTGCACCGACTGTCACGAAACCCTGCACACACGGGAGGCCGAGGCCGGGCACCAGTGCGCCGACGGATGCCCGCAGTCCGTCGACCACACAGGGCTGTGCTTTCCCTGATCGCGTTCCCGGCGCCGCCCCCTGCGGCGCCGGGAGCCTCACCAACACCACCCGCCGCCACGTGGCGGTCCCTCTGGCATATCGAAAGGCCCCTCATGTCCCCGAGCACGAACCACGCCGCCAACGTGCGCACCTACGCCAAGAGCGCTCACGCCGCTTTCACCACTGCCCGCGAACGCCTGGCCGACCTCGCCGCCAACCGGCCCTTCGACCTTGACACCCAGCACCACGATGCGTTCATCGCCACCCGCGCCCTGTACGCCCTGTACCACCGAACCCTGCTCCTCGACGACGACGGCAACAGCTCCTACACCGACGCCCAGGTCGTAGACCGCATCCAGGCCACCCGGACCAGCAAAGAGCGGTGGCTCAAGCAGTCCAAGACCCTCCAGTCCGGCTTGAACCAGGTCGAGGCCCACCACGCGCAGGAAGCCGCCCGCCGGTTCCTCAGCAACACCGCGTTCCTCCCCGAAGCCTGACCACCACGCCGTGCTGTGCGGGCGCCGGCCCCAT
The DNA here is from genome assembly GCF_055565415.1 of Streptomyces sp. NPDC028711. Classification (NCBI taxonomy): domain Bacteria; kingdom Bacillati; phylum Actinomycetota; class Actinomycetes; order Kitasatosporales; family Streptomycetaceae; genus Streptomyces; species Streptomyces sp. NPDC028711. The sequence continues at coordinate 355,899 of NZ_JBVHUJ010000009.1, forward strand.
GTCGGCGCTCGGACGCTGGGTGAAGCCTGGAAGACCGCTGTAGGTGCCTGGGCTGCGCGTCCCTTGTCCAACGAGGTCCTGGCAGCCGGCTTCGCTCCATCAATGGCGGCAGTCTCCAGCTCACGAACGGCGACGGTGTCGTCCTGGCCTGGTCAATAGGTTCGCCAAGGCGCTCGAGGAAGCGTCGGCCCGCCCCGGCGGGCGTCTAGTCCTGGCCGTCCACGCCGACGCCCTGGGCGACGACTTCGAAGACGCCTACGCGTGGAGCTACGGCCCGGCGGTCGGGGACTTCCGGGCCGTGCCTCCGGCCGCTGCGGCCGACCTGTTCCACGAGGACACCCACCTGCTTATCTGCCCCTGGGACACGGTGCTGTGGCCCTCCGTCCCGGCCCTCGCCCCGGACGGCGTCACCGCATAGCCGGACCATCGACCCGCCCCGCTCCGGCCTGCGCCGACCCGCCCCGGCCACGCCGGGCGGGGCGGGGCGCGCGGAGCCCCGGTGGGCGGGTTGCCGGCCTCGTCCCGGTGCGCGCCGGATCGGTTGCCGTCCAGCATTGAATGGTCCCCGCCTGGCTCGTACGTTCGTTTCACTCCAACTCGCTAGGCCCGGCGGCGAATTGCCGTACCGGCCCGGACGCTGCCGGGGAGCTTCCCCGGGAGACCGCCGCGTCGCCCTGCGGCACCTGTACACATCGGAAGGACACCATGCTTCAGAACGTCACCGACGAAGCCGTCACCGCGATCGAGCGGCTCACGGACGCCGCGGACGCCTTCGTCGCGGCCCTGCGGAACGCGGCCAACCAGGACACCGCGAACCGCGGCTACTGGGCCGGATACGTCGCCCAGATCAAGCACGTCACCGAGCACGGCGCCGCAGCTCTCGAGGCGCCGCAGGCGCTCTTCCTCGGCGCACCCGAAGGTAGTGCCGACCGGGGTCGGCTGTTGTTCCTGTTCCAGGCGCAGGAGACGCTGGCCCCGGCCGCAGAGGTCGTGTTCGAGGCGTCCGCTGCGCTCGGCTGGGACGAGGCCAAGGCCATCCGGCGCGGTGCGTCTCTCGCCGCACTCCGCGACGCCTGACCCGTCGCATGCACAGGGCCCGCCCCGGTCAGGGCGGGCCCTGTGCATGCTCACGGCGTAGCCGGATTCCGCTTGCCGCCTGGATTCCGCCTGTCGCCTCACCTGCGCCGGGCGGGGCGCGTGGAACTGACGGGGCGCGCGCTGGGCGCGTGTGTCCCCGAGCGCCCCGGACCGGCTCGCAGCTGAGGCGCTCTGTCAACTCGCTTCCCCTCGCATATTGAATGAATGATCCTGGCTACATAGTTTGCAGGTGTTCCATTGGATTGAGGGAAGGGAATCCCATGACCGAGGTTTTGACGGCTGAGCTCGCGCAGGCTGCGGTGGAGCTGGCAGTCTCCCGCCTTGACGAGACGTACGACCTGGTCTTTGTCGATCGCGGCGACCGCCTGACCGACGAACAGGTCCAGAAGCTGATCGCCGGTGATGAAGAGGTCCTGGACGAGGACTGGTTGAGTGAGAACAAGTGGCACGGCGTGAACGCCGTCCTGGACACCATGCTGGATCAGGACGCCCGCGACTTCCTGGACGAACACGCAGCGCTGGACCAGGTGCGCGAGGCGATCGAAGAGCGCGACACGTCGGATCCGGTGCGCGACCTGATGCGTGGGACCGGATCGAAGCTGTTCCGCTACCGGCTCGACGCACAGGCCGCGTCGGGCGCGTGGCGGTTCTCCGACGAGGAGCTGAGCAGCGCCGCGCGCGTCCTGGCGGCGGCGGCCGGTGTCGACTTCTGGGACAACTGCGTGGCCCTTCGTGAGCTGGTGGCGAACGCCAGCTACGGCGGCGGTCTTCACATCCTGTGGCGCGGCGACATCAAGCCCGTGTACGACGCCGTGTGCAAGGTGCATTGGAACGATCCCGCACCGGAGATCACGCTCCAGTGGACCGATCCGGAGCTGCTTGTGCTCGACCAGTGGAACGGGTCCGGGCACACGGTGCGCGTGCGCGGCACCGTACGTCTGGCCTTCGACCCGGACCGCCTTTGCATCGACACCGCCCGCGGGCCGGGCGGCCACTCCTGGACGGATGTGGTCGGGGGCGGATACCAGCCCGAAGGTGACGAACCCGAGTTCATCGACCCGACTGCGTAAGGGGCGCGCCCGCCGTCCGGCCTACGCCGGGCGGCCGGCGGGAGCGCAGCGCCGCCGACGCCCCTCTTCTTTGCCGGACCTGACACTGTCACCGGCTGCGGCGCGTGCCGCGCCCCGCAGCCCCGCCCGCTTTCCGGAGGAACCCCATGCCCGCCGTACCCCGCGTGTTCGCCTTCTGTGTCCCCCGCGATGACCGCGACCTGCACCACCGCCTGATCGAGGAGCCGCCGCGCTACTCCAACGAATGGGTTCCGCCCGCTGGATCGGAGCTCCGGTGGGCCGACCGGATCGTGTTCGCCAGCACGAACGCGGACAGCCGGACCGGGCCAGGGGGATGGGCGGGGGCCGCGATCCGCTTCCGCGTCTACTCCGTGCTGTCTTTCGACGCGCAGTCACACCCGAGTGGTGTGCCGCTGGTCGGCGGCCACGACGACTTCGAGGCGAAGGGCGCCGAGCTCGGCGAGCTGGCCGAGGAGCTCCGCCTGTCCGTTCGTCACGCGACGCTGCGCCCGCTGCACCTGCCCGCCTGGATCCCGTTCGTCCTGCGCTGACCGCGCGGGGGTGGCGCACGTATTGAATGCAGGTGCGTGCCCACATAGTTTGCAGGTGTCCAGAGCGGGGGAGGCGAGCGGCCTCCCAGTCCGCGGCCGCGGCCGACCCGGCTCCATCGCGGAGTCCCCAGGGGTGCACCCCCGCCGCTCACTCCCACGCCCTGACCATCGAACCCGGCACGCAGGGTGCAGGGCGCAGTCCGCGCCGTCTTGGCCAGGCGCGGCTGAGCGCAGCCCCCGCCCGTGAAGGAGCCCCCTCTCATGCCTGTCTGTCTGGCGAAGCCTGCTGATGAGCCGCCCGTCTTCGACGGTTCGTCGTGCGAGGACTACGGATTCGTCCACCGCTACGGATCGCGCGACGAGATCACCGCCACCCTGTCGTGCCCGGACGAGGAGTGCCGCCGGCGCCGCGAGGCCGCGCGCCGGCCCGACCGCCGACCAGGCCCGTGCCAAGGAGGAGGAGGAGCGGGCGGCCGAGCACGCCGCGGCTTGCCCCGGCCCTAGTGCTGCCCGCCCTTCTGAGACCCATTTCCTGCTACGGCCGGGGGCGGCCCGTCAGCCCCTGATCCGAACCCCTCTGCCGTACCCGCTCGACCGCCCACCCTTGGTGCGCCCGGCCCACTGGCCGGGCGCACCCCACAACCGGAGGAACACCGATGCCCCCTACCACGCAACCCGCCCGGCGCTTCCACATGAGGATCGTCAACGGCGGAACCCCCGAACGCATCGACACCGCCGACGCGCTGCGCGAGATGAGCAACGCCCCGATGAAGCCGGGCAAGCGCGCGGTCCGCGAGGTGTCCGCCAACGGCCCTCATGCCCACATCGTCTACAACGACGTCCGGGGTCAGGTCGTCCTTCGCCCGGCCACCGCCGAGGAGGCCGCGGCCGACATCAAGCCCGAGGCGCAGCGGTTCGCCCCCGGGGACGCTGTCACCGTCCGCCCCGTCGTGTACTGCCACCGCACCCGCACGCACCGCGTGCTGCCGGAGTACGCGGGCACGGTCGTCAACTGGGCGAGTCCGCACTACAACGTGCGCTCTGCCGATGCCGACGAGCACGGCCACAGCGTCCGCCCCTGCCACGTCCACGAACTGCGCCCTGCCGAGGAGTTCACGGGCACCGCGCCGTGGTTCGAAAACCACCAGGGCGTGAGCGAGGCCCTGGCAGCGCTCCGGACGGAGGGCATCCCCCTCGCGTCCCTCAGCACCCAGCGCGGCGGCCCCTGCACGGACGGGGCGTTCGTGACCCCGGAGCCGGGCGAGGGAAACCCGGGCGTGCGGGTGGCGCACCTGCTGAACGGGTGGGCCGAGGAATCCGTCGCGGCCCGCCGCAACGCCACGCTGCGCGCCGAGGAGCGCACCGCCCGGAACACGGCGCTCGACAGCTACGCCGAGGCCTTCCGCGCGGTGGGCTGGAAGGTGATGCACGCCCAGGCGTCGACGACGAGGACCCGGTGCGTGCGCCACCTCGTGATCTGGCCGCCGGTCTCCGGCTGACCCTGCCCGGTGCCGTCCGGCGATCGGCCCGGGCGGTGCCCCTCAACTCCCGGCCGCGCCCGCGCCCCAGGCCGCCGACACGCCGACCCCGGCCGCCGACCGGCCCCCGTTGACCGTCCGCCGCAGGGGCGGAGGAGTAAGACAAAAAGAAGGGCAGCGGGAAGGGGGAGTGGGGGCGTCGGTCCGCTTCCCCCTTTCCCTTTTTCGCCTGTCTCTGTGCCGCTTCCTGGCCCGTGTGGACTGTCGTCCGGGAACGCCTTTCAATGTATTGAATGAGATGCCTCAACATCATAGTTTGCAGGTGTGGCGAGGGGGTGCGGAAAGCCCCCGCAGCGAACCCGCCGCATCACGTCGGGACTACACCGGGAGGCAGCAAATGCCCGTTTCTCTTCTGGGCCGCACGACCACCGTCAAGCCGGGCGACATCGTCCTCATGCGCATTGCCTACTCCGAGGTCGCCGTGCACATGCGCGTCGCGGGGAAGCTGATGCCCGTCCAAATCACCACCGGCGGCCGGTACCCGATGGCGCAGATCCTGGGCGACTACGCCCGCCCGTTCGGTGGCGCGGTCACCCTCGGCGAGGCCGGGCTCTACACCGACAGCGAGGGCGCGATCTACAGCGACGCCATCGTTGCCGCGCACGTCGCATGGGCGCCGACCGCGTCCCCGGGCATGTTCTACGTCTTCACCGACGAGGGCCGTGTCCCCAGCGGGTTCCGTCTCTTCGAGGAGGCCCGCGACACCGCCCGCCGCGTTGGCGGCGAGGTCCGCCACGCCGACAACCGCTACACGCCGCCCTTCTGGACCCGGTTCACGCCGGTCTCCCTGGACGCGGAGATCACCCACCGCTACGAGGCCCAGGGCCGCAACGCCGAGAGCCACGCCACCCTCACGTCCGAGAAGTGCACCGACTTGACCACCGACGAGCAGGCCATCGAAGCCGCCAAGCAGCTCGCCGCCGGATGGGGCTACGCCCAGGCCGCACGGGACGCGCACGTCCTGGACGACACCAGCACCGAGCCCTACCTCTTCGGTGGCCGAAAGATCCTCTGGAAGGGGTGACCCGCCAGGGCGGGGGGTCGGGGCCACTACCCCGGCCCCCCGCCGGACCGCCCCCCGCAGCCGGCCGACACCCACCCGGTATCCCCAGACACCCACGCCCCATGTCCCGGAGGACACATCCATGCCCACGCTCGCCGACACCCGCCTGATGCCGCTCGCGACCGCCGCCGCCGTCTACGAAGCCAACGGCGCGGACACCGATTTCATGCGGCAGTGGATAGGCGCGGGCACCACGCTCCGCCAGGTCGAATGGATGCGGGACTTCCGCGCCGCCGCCGAATCCGTCATGGAAGAGGGCTTCGCCGCCCTGAGCGTCGCCCGCTCGCTCGCCGCGACCCTCGCCGCCGCCACGGAACGTGACGGCGAGACCGAGTTCCCCAGGCTCGCCCGTGTTGCCCTGGACGCCCTGACGGCCATCCACGCCGATCTCACCGCCCCGGACTACGACCCGCACGAGGGGCCGCACCTGGTGCTCCTCCTCGCCCTGGAGGACACGTGCGAGGGGTACGGCGTGATCATCCCGGCAGAGCGCACCACGTGCGCCACGCACCGCGCCCACGCCGTCGAGTGCTGCGCCTGACCCCACCTTGGGGCGCGGCACCCTTGCCGCGCCCCACCCCACCCCCAGCCCCACCGGAAGGAATCCCCATGCCCCGTATTCAGCCCGACCCCGAGCGCGCCGCCGAGTTGGCCGTGGAGTTGTTCGACACCGAAGCCCGCGGCCACACCGGCACCCAGGCCCTGCACTTCATCAACAACGGCGGCCGGTCCCGGCTGACGCTCTTCCTCGGCTTCGACACCAAGGGCCGCGTCACCACCCCGCTCGCGCCGACCATGCACCGCCGCATCAGCGAGGACCTGATCGACGTCGCCCACGACTACGCCCGCGCCGCGTTCGGACGCCGCGCCGACTGGCCCACCCGCTTCACCGTCGCCCGCCCCGTCGTTCCCGCCGCGCCGGGCAGGCCCCAGCCCATGCCCTGCCCCAATACCGAATGCAAGAAGACCGGCACCCTCGCGTTCACCGGACACGGCGCCTACGTCTGCCGGGCCTGCGCGTACGCACTCCTCGACCCGGCCACCGCCTACCCCGACGTGGACCTGTCCGACGGCAAGGCGTTCGTCGCGCTGGAGTACCAGGGAAACGTCCTGCACCTGGTCGTCCCCCGCCGGCGCGAGGCCAGCGCCAACGCCCCGGCCGTCAGCTTCCCGCGCAAGGAGGCGTGATGGCGCGCGAGGCCGCCTACGTCGCCCGGCCCACGCCAGGCGGCGCCACGCACGACCTCCAGCCCGGATGGTCCTACGCGAACATCACCGACGCCCGCACGAAGTGCGGCGTCAAGGGACCGTTCGTCATCGAGTCCCTGCGCAGCGGCAGCCCTCTCTCGGTCACCTGCCCGAAGTGCGCAGCCGCCGGCTGAACCCGCCCCCGCGCCCCAGCTCCCGCCTCGAACACCGCCCTGCCACCTCAGCCATCCGGAAGGACACCCCGTGACCCGCCCGCAGACCGACTCCGAGCGCCCCACCGCCGCGACGTGGTGGTTTGTCGAGACCCGCTCGGGCACACAGATGCTCACCCTCTGCCCGGACAGCTCCTACGCCCCCGTCAACGTCTGGGAGAACGGCTACCTGGTTCCCATCACGTGCCGGGAGCGATGCACCCCTGCCCAGCGTCCCGACATCCGCCGCGAAGTCGTCCCCGACTTCACCGCGTGCGGTGCTTCCTGCCCCGTCCCCGCCCAGCACCGCGTGTGGGATCTGCGGCTGCACCAGGAGGAGGCCCCGGCGCGACGGCAGCCGCGCCCGCTGCGCCTTCTCGCCGCCTGAAGTTCCCATGCACCGCCCCGGCCGCCGGTATGACCGCCTGGCCTGAACCGTTGTGGGGCGCGGCGTCCCTGCCGCGCCCCGCCCCCGCCCAGTGGAAGGACTCTCCTATGACCCGCCCGCACACCGATCCCGCCCGTCCCGCCGACCTCGCGTCATGGGCGAAGATGCTGCGCGCTCAGCGTGCCGCCGCGCAGGGGGTGGCGCGACTCGTCGCCGACACTGTGCTCGTCCACTTCCCCGAGGCCGCCTATCTCGTCCTGTGGATCGACTATGACCGTGATCTCGCCACGGACCTCTTCCCCGAGAGCATCCGTGACGCCCAGGGCCAGATCCTGACGGACTTCGACAGTTCCCGGCTGCCGTCCCTGCCCGCCACGGACCCGCTCCGCGCCCGGTGGGGCAGCTACGACCCCACCGACGTCGTCCAGGTCCGCCACGTCCTGCGGACCCTGCGCTTGAGCGGGGGAGAGTTCGATAACTTCCCCGAGGACCTGCGCCGTGACGGCGACGACGAGGGCTACATCCCGTGCCTGCTGCTGTCCTCCCAGGCCCGCCCCGATCGGTGGGACGGGTGGGACGCCGAGGACGACGACGACCGTGAACGCCTCCTGCGCCCCTACAGCGCGCCGCGCCCGTCCTCCGGCGCCGCCGGCCCGGAGGCGTGAGAGGGCCCGCGCCGCTCCCGGGGTGTGGCCACGCCGCGCTCCGGGAGCGGCGCGGACCCACCCCGGGATTCCCGGCCGTCGGGGAAGGCCTGGCGTCCGGTCGCCGGTCGCGGGGGGTGTGTGGGCCCGTGCGGCTCCCGTCTCTCCGGGCCGGTGGCCCATGGAGAACCGAATGACCGACCAGGAAGGCAGGACCAATGATGGAGATCACCAACGCCACCCGCGCCGCCGACGGCATCGCGGCGGGGGCGAGCGCCGACCCGTACCCGGTGGGCATGGCCTATGGCCCGCACCGCGTCACCAACTCGGGAGAGGATATCGAGCACACCGCCGGGGACGGCAGCGCGTACGGTGTCCGCGCTTTCGTGTGCGGGTGCTGCCACAAACGCGCCGTCCTTGCCGACTTCGCACACGGCCGCGTCACGTGCACTGACGAAGCCGAGGCGGAGTGGTCCCGCGAACGCGCTGATCATCTGCTGGACGACGTGACGTTCAGGGGTGCCACCGCGTACGTGTTCACCTCACCCGATGAGCATGAGAGCGGACAGCGCAAGATCCTTGTAGGCGGACATTTCGGATGGGTCTTGCAAGATTTTCGTGAACGGGTGACAGTCCGTCACGGATCATCCGAAGGCGACGCGTTTGCGGAGGAAGGGTAGGCCGGCGCGGCCGTAGGTCTGCCGTTTCAACATCTTGATTCGGTTGTTCTGGCCCTCGACCTGGCCAGAGCTCCATTCGAGGGTGACCCCGGCGTGGACGGCGGTCAGGTCGCGGGTGAGGCCGTCGGCGAAGGAGGCCAGTTCGGTGATGCCGCTGTCCTGCGCGGTGGCGATCCAGGAGTCAATTTTGTCCGCTCCCATCCGGTTGACCAGGACCTTTGCGAAGTCGGCAATCAGGTCGCCGGTCGCGGCCAGTTCGGGGCAGCGTTCGCGCAGCGCCTTGAGTTGCAGTTGGTCCTGTTCAGTGTGCTTGTCGGGGTGGGTGAGCAGGAGCCCGGCGACCTCGCGGGGCGTGGGGGCTGCCTTCTTGGTGGCTGTGGCTCCGCCTTCGCGCAGTCGGTGGACGAAGCGTCGGACCGTGCGTTCGCTGGTGAGGACGCCTCGGGCTTGGAGTTCGCGGTGGAGTAGGTCGGCGCGCGTGCAGCCCTCGGTGAAGCGACGCACCAGGTAGTCGGCGTGCCGGTCCAAGATGCCGTAGCGGCCGCTCGGGCCGTTGCCGAGCAGGTCCTCGGCGTCGTGGGCCTGCATGTACTTGCGCACTGTCTTGTAGTCCAGGTGCAGTTCGCGGGTGATACCTGTGATGGTCGCCCCGTGGTCCATCAGCGCGTGGACGGCTGCGTGCCGCTCTCGGGTGCGAGTGACCAGCTGAGATTCCGCTGGCGCGGTCAGTGGCGCGGCGCGCTCCTTCGGGGTGGCCGGGGCCGGGGTCCAGCCCCGGCGCAGACGCACGACTGTCTTGTCGACGGCCTGCCCGAGGTTGTGCCACAGGTGCCACCGATCGGCGACCTGCACCGCGTCGGGGGCAGCCTCGCGGGCGGCCTCGGCGTACGACCCACCGCGATCACGGCAAATGATCTCGGCGCCAGGATGGGCGCGCAGCCACTCCTTCACCACCTCCGCGGTCCGTCCGGGCAGCAGATCGATCACTCGGTGGGTCTCCAGATCGACCAGGCAGGTCCCGTAGCGATGACCGCGTCTGGTGGCGAAATCGTCGATCCCCAGCACGCGCGGGCATACCAGTACCGGCTCCGGCAGCATCATGACCAGGGAGATCAGCGCCACCCGGCTGATGGTGACCTGCAGCACCCGAGCCAGCCGAGCGCCGGCGCTGCCGGCCAGGGCCAGACCCACCGAGCCCAGCACGGCCAGCAGACCAGGTGTATAGCGGCCATATCGAACCGTCAGCCCGGCGACCTGCTCGACGAAGGTCCGTCGCGGGCAGGAATCCTCATCGCAAAACAGGCGACGCACCATCAACTCGATCACCACCGGCTGCCCACCGACAGCGCAGTCCTTGACCCGCCGCTGGTAGTGGCTGTGAACCCGAACGCTCTCCGCGCCACAGTCCGGACAGGACACGGAGACACCTTCCCGAGTGCGCGCGGTCACTCGCACCACGCCACCATCCCGCTGCACCCGCCCCACCTCTACCGGGCCAAGCTGCGGAAACACGATATCCAGCAAGTCAGCACACAGTACGGACGATGCCACCGCCGTGACGGACTGTCACCCGTTCACGAAAATCTTGCAAGACCCACCTGAACTGTCCGCTCACCCGGATGTCCCACTGTCCGTGGACAGAGCACGGCCGGCTCAGGACGGACACGTACGACCGTCCGACCTCGCGTGAAGTGCTCGCCCTCTGGCTGCGCGCGGGAGGCACCTTCAACTGGTACACGCGTGAGCTGCGCGTGACGTGCTTCGGTGCCGTGCACAGCGTCGAGCCGAGCGTCGAGGAGCCCCCTGCCGCCCACGGCCGCACGCGCGCCGGCGAACACGTGGCAGTGGGGGAGCTGAGCCCGGGCGACGCGTTCGTCACCCGCTGCGCGTTCACCGTCCTGGCCATTGCCGGGGGCACCTTCACCGCACTCGGCCACGACGGACGGACGATCACCCAGACGGTGCCGCAGGACACTCGCGTCCTACGCACCCGCCGCGCCCCCCAGCCCGGCACCGGATTCCAGCTCCCGGTGCCGGACGGCAGCAGCAGCGGCTACGCCGCGTTTCACGCCTCGGTGTTCGCCGACCCCCGCGTGACGGAGATCGCGATCGAGGCTCGCTACGTCTGCGAGCACAGCAAGGACGGTGGCCGCACCTGGACCAAGGACCCGCACCCCTGTGCGGTGGTGGCCGGTGGGCACGTCCAGGCCGAGGCCGCGTCCGCGCTGCTGTCCGGCTGCCTCGTGATCGCCGGGGGGCCGGTGCGCATCATTCGTGACCCGTACGGAACGCTCGCGCGCTGGGCGCTCGCCGAGGAGTCCGGCGGGGTCGGGAAGTACCCCGTGCGGAGCCGGAATGCGGAGAAGCCCGAGCAGTTTGGCGTGACCGGCTAACCCTGCGGCAGCCGCCCCGCTGACTGTCCGGGCGGGGTGGATGTACTCTCCCGGACTCTCTATTGAATGAATGCTCCGAGAAACATAGTTTGCAGGTGTCGGGCACGGTCGGCGGGTTCCCTCGCCGGCCGCGCCCCGGCACCTGCCCCGTCCAGAAGCAGCAGGTGCCCCGGGTGGTTCACCGCCAGCCCGGAACTCCTCAGGCGGCCCGCCGCGCCCGCACCGGACGCTGCCTCTGGCTCGCGATGCGCTCCTGCCGGTGGTCGCCTCGCTGCGCACGGGCCGCAACCCCATCCCACCGAGAGAGGCATTCATGAACCCAGCCACCCACCTGCCCGGCCTGACAGACGGCCAGGTCGCCCAGTACAACCTGAACGCCCAAGTGCACGGGCAGCAAACCGATTTCGACGGTGACTGGGTCGCGCCCGGCGTAGAGGTCGCTGGCATCATCGTGACCGTCCGCCTCAGCCGCGGAGACGATGGCAAGGCCCGGGTGCGGATCTCGGCCGACATTGACGAGGTGCCGGCCGGGCTGTTCGACGAGGACGGCCTGCTCGCGATGGAGCTGCTGGTCAACGGCGAACTGGAATGGGACCAGTGAGCGCGTTCGCCCCTGAACCGGTTGGGCTTGCCCGGCCCTACGTCCCGCCCCAGCCTGAGCCGCTTTGCTGCCCGCCGGTTGCCCGCTAGCTGCCTGGGCGATGTCTATTGAATAGAATCACTGGAGAACATAGTTTGCATGTATCGGGGCGGTTGGCCGGTTCCCCCGCCGACCGCGCCCCGGCCCCTGTCCCGTCCAGAAGCAGCACCCCGAGCAAGGGAGAGACTTGATGACCGAGACCACCAGCTACACCGCCGACGGGATCGCGGCCGGGAGGAGCACCTACCCGCATCCGAAGCCGGTCCTGGACACGGCATCGCTAGCCGAAGCGATCCGGGTGCAGGCTCGTACCTGGGTGACGGCCGCGTTCGGGCTCACGGTCCCCACCCCCGAGACGGTCGCCGCCGCGCCCGCCGAGACCATCGCCCAGTTCCTCGGCGAGGTGGCCGAACACGTCCACATCTGGGGCGTGGAGGCGGACGGCAACGCCGAACCGTGGGGCATCGCCCACCTGCTCAGCGCCCACGCCGACAGCCTGTACGCCGCTCACGGGCGCGGTGACGGCCACCTGCTGGGGGCCCTGTACTCGCTCATCGCCGCCCGCGCCCACGTGCGGGACGGCCACGAGGGCAAGTTCGCGCTGGACCCCTTCGCCGACGACCGGCGGCCCATCACCGAGACGGCGCTGATCGAAACCATCCGCATGCAGCTCACCACGTGGGTGCCCAACACGGTCGGGACCGTCGTGCAGATCCCCGCACGGTGGGAGATGCGCTGCGCGGCCGACCTGTCCGACATCATCGGGGAAGTGATGGGGGCCGCAGAAGCGAAGTACGGCGACATGGACGACGACGACAGCATCCGGGGCATGGCGCACCTGGCCAACGGCCGCGCCCACGGCCTGAAGGCCGGTTACGGCCACGGCGACGCCTACCTGTTCGCCGCTCTCGGCTCGCTCGTGCTGGCCGCCGTCGCCCTTGCCTGACCCGGACCGCCGATGGGCGTGTGGCCCGGGCGGCGGCGATCACCCCGCCCGGGCCACACGCCCCGGCCGAGCCGGTGCCGAAGCGAGAGCAATCCACCTGTCACCGCACACGAGGAGCACGATCCGATCATGGCCATGCACAGATTCCCCCACTCGTTGACCAGGACGGCCCCCGGCGGCGCCTGGCGTACGGGCGCCCTGTTGATCGAGTCACTGACGCGTCAGGGGCTGCACGTACGCGTCGTCAGGCCCTACAAGACGTCAGCGGAGGAGTACCTGGTCTGTACCGCTCCAGGCCGCGATGGGCGGAGGGTGTGGGTCGACGCGTACGACAGCGACGGACGCGGCGGCCACTACGACATCGGGCGCGACGTGCTGTGGTCCCTGAACGCGACCGTCATGGACGACAGGGGCACCCGGCACGTGTTCTGGGGGGACGACCACCCCCATATGCGGTCCGTGCAGCAGGCGGAGGCATGCGCGGTCGCGGTCGCCACGTTCTTCGGACTGCCCGTGGTCGAGCTCGGTAGCCCAGTCGCCGAACCCGGGGCCGCCACCGGCTGACCCCCGGCAGCGCACGCGACGGGCTCGGACCGCTGGATGCGCGGCCCGCCCCCGCCGCTGCGCCGATCCGGCGCGCTGGCGGGGCCTGAATCCGCTGGACTTCGCCCTGACCCAGACCCGGGAAGCTGCTGCGGCCTGATCCGCTCAACGCCGCGTGAACCGCCCTTCGGATCGGAAAAGAGGACCATGCCTCACTACTTCGTCACCGGCTACAGCGCCGCCGACACCCTGACCCGCACCCGGGTGATCCCGGCCCCCCAGGACCCTGCCGAGCGGGGCAGGCGTTTCGATGCGCTCCTGTACAGCCCGCAGGGCCAAGACGAGGGGATGCTCGCCTTCACCGTCGAGGCGGACGAGGAGGGTGCGGTTCTGGTGGAGGGGCGTAAGCGCCACACCGCGTGGCTCGCTGACTCCCGCCCCGAGCACCGCTGATCCCCCGGGGGGCGCGGCACAGCGCCGCGCTCCCGCCCCCGCCTTGAGGATCTTTGATATGCCGCCGGTGAGGCCGTCCGTCGTCTGTGCCGCGCGGCCATGGGTGAGGAGGTCAGGCCGGGCGACACGGTCACCGACCCCTCCGGGGCACCGGGCCA
>NZ_JBVHUJ010000010.1:0-230826 GCF_055565415.1 Streptomyces sp. NPDC028711
AACGCCCGGTTACATTCCGAACCCGGAAGCTAAGCCTTTCAGCGCCGATGGTACTGCAGGGGGGACCCTGTGGGAGAGTAGGACACCGCCGAACACCCGCCCTTTTAGCTCAGTCGGTAGAGCGTCTCCATGGTAAGGAGAAGGTCAACGGTTCGATTCCGTTAAAGGGCTCAGAGTAAGAAGGCCCCCGCCTTGTGGCGGGGGCCTTTTTGCGTTTCCCGACATGGAGAGATGCGCTGCTTGTGGGTGATCCCCGCAAGGGGATCACCCACAGCGGCCTCAGCGGTCGTCCGGCTCCCTCAGGCGCATCGCCAGGATGGCCATGTCGTCGGAGGCCGGGGCCTGGGCGAAGCGCTCCACCGCGCGGAGGACGCGGGAGGCGACGGCGCCGGCCGTCAGGCCCGTGCAGGTCTTGAGGACCTCCGCGAGGCCGTCGTCGCCGAGCATCCGGGTGCCCTCGCGGCGTTCCGTCACGCCGTCCGTGACGCAGAGGAGGACGTCGCCCGGGTCGAGCGTGATGGTCTGTTCGTACAGCTCCAGGTCCTCCATCACGCCGAGGAGCGGCTGGGGCTCCGCCGACGGCTCGACCGTGCCGTCAGGGCGGAGGCGGAGCGGGAGGGGATGGCCGGCGCAGACGACCTTGAGGATCGCGGAGCCGTCCTCCTGAGGACGCATCTCGCCGTAGAGGAGGGTCAGGAAGCGGCTGCGGGCGCCCTCGTCGAGGATCGCCGCGTTGAGGCGCTCCAGGACGGCCGGGCCGCCGAAGCCCTCGCGGGCCAGGAGGCGCAGGGCGTGGCGGGCGAGGCCGGTGACGGCCGCGGCCTCGGGGCCCGTACCGCAGACGTCGCCGATGGCGAAGCCGTAGGCGCCGTCGCTGATCGGGAAGAGGTCGTAGAAGTCGCCTCCGACCTCGTTGCCCTCGCCGGCCGCGCGGTAGATCACGTCGACCTCGACGCCCGGGATCTCGGGGAGGCCCGGCGGGAGGAGGCTGCGCTGGAGGGACTGGCTGATCGCCATGCGCTCCGAGTACAGGCGCGCGTTGTCCAGGGCGAGGGCGGCACGGCGTGAGAGGTCCTCGGCGAGCTCCAGGATCTCCTGGCGGAAGTGGTCGTCCGAGGGCCTGCCGAGCGTCAGCATGCCGATGACCCGATTGCGGGCGACCAGGGGCAGGACGACCGTCTCGCCTGCGACCGTGCTCGCGGTGGCCAGGGTGGTGTCGATGCCGGAGGAGAGCGGGCTCATCGGATGGTCGAGGGCGCGGACCGAGGCCGTCAGCGCAGCCCGGTGGGCGGCCTCGCCCGGGGCGGTCCAGACGCGGGCGCCGGGGGTCGGCACCGGGTCGGGCGGGGCGATCGTGGAGAGCAGGTCCTTGAGGCCGTCGATGCGGTCCTCGTCCTCGTGCAGGACGTACGAGAGGTACGGGTCGGAGGTCTGGTCGGCGATCGTGTAGACCGCGCACCAGGTCGCGAGGGTCGGGACCGTCATCTGGGCCATCAGGGCCAGCGTCTGGTCGCGGTCGAGGGTGCCGGCCAGGAGGTCGGAGGCCTCGACGAGGAAGCTGAGGGAGCCGCGGCGCAGTCGCTCCAGCTCGCCGAGGCGGGCGGACTCGACGGCCAGGGCGATGCGGTCGGCCGCGAACTGGAGGCGGAGGGCCTCCTCGTTGGAGTAGCGGTTCGCGCCCTCCGCGGCCACGCCGAGTGAGCCGGTGAGCCGGCCCTCGACCTTGAGCGGGACGGTGACCACCGAGCGCATGCCGGTGCCTTCGAGGAGCGGGACGGCGCCGGGGACCGCGGCCAGGTCCTCGTGGACGGCGGGCATGCGGGCGGAGCCGTAGCGGCTGGCGCCGGTCTCCACCGGGACGCGGGCGAAACGCTGGCGGGCGGCCGGGAGGCCGGTGGTCGCCCGTACCTCCAGTTCCGTCTCGTCGTCGGTGGCGAGGAGGAGGAAGGCGGCGTCGCCGTCCAGCATGTCGCGGGCGCGTTCGACCGTGCGCTGGAGCAGGCCGTCGAGGTCGTCGGGGGCGGGGGAGCCGATGAAGACCTCGAAGGGGTCGGCCGCGCGGCTCTCGGCTCCCGGCTCGGCGGTGGGGCGCTGGGGGGTCTGGAGGACGGAACGCTCGTGCTCGCGCACCAGGAGGCAGACGGTGGAGGGCTCGCCCTGGGCGTCGCGGACCCGGAGGTGCGAGGCGTAGACCGGGATGACGCGGCCGTCGGCGCAGCGGATGCCGTAGCTGCCCTCCCAGCGGGAGAGGCGGAGGGCCTCGGCGAGGCCGGTGCCGATGCCGGGGGTGTGGGGCCAGGCGGCGAGGTCGCCGAGGGGTTTCCCGGTGACCTGCTCGGAGGCGTAACCGAAGAGTTCCTCGGCGTCCTCGTTCCAGGCGCTGATGGCTCCGTCGCGGTCGATCTGGGCGACGGCGACGCGGACGCGGCTGTCGGTGACCGGGAGGAGCGCGTCGGGCAGGACGGGGCCCGCGGAGCGGGTGCCGACCGGGCGCCGGGGGAGGTCGAGGTGGAACCAGACGTGCTTGCGGGTGGGGGAGTAGTCGACGCCCCAGCGGTGGGCGAGGGCGGCGCAGAGCAGCAGGCCCCGGCCGTTCTCGCGGTCGGGGCTGCCGAGGGTGCGGCCGCTCTGGACCGGGATCTCCCGCTCGGGATAGCGGTCGGCGACCTCGACGCGGATGCTGTCGTCCGCGCGGAGGCAGAGGACCTCGGCGGAGGTGCCGGCGTGGATGACGGCGTTGGTGACGAGCTCGCTGGTGAGGACGACGGCGTCGTCGACGAGTTCGGGGTGGCCCCAGCCCTGGAGGGTGTCCCGTACGAAGGCGCGGGCGGCCGCGACGGACCGCCCGACGGGCTCGAAGCTTGCAGTCGCCCGCGCGGTGATCACAGCACTCCTCGTACGCGTCTCGACGCCCGGTTCTGCCATGCTCGGTCAGTCCCCTCCCGCTGCCCGGTGGTCGTACGCGCACCACGCCGCCCCCGCCGGGCGGATCGGGGCGGTTGGACAGCCGGATGCCAGGTTACTTACCTTCACTGTCCGGGTGGATGCCGGTCGCGGTGATTCCGTCCCCCGGGGGTAGGGACGCTGAGCGAAGCTGCCGAACTGTTATCGCCTGGTTCGGTGGCGGTGAAACACTGGGCAGGCTACCGGTGAGAGCCGGAGCGGTACGGTCGACCCCTTTCGGGAGGGACACGGTGGAACCTGGCACGGCGGCGCGACGCGGCGGAGGCAGTGGCACGCGCGCGAGGGGCGGGCGTTCCCGTGGGGGGACGGTGCAGGTGGACGCGGCGGCGCTTGAGCGGTTGCTGGCCGCACTGGTGTCCATGCGCGACGGAAACCTCCGCAGGCGGCTCACGGTGTCCGGCGACGGGGTCATGGCGGAGATCTCCGCCGTGTTCAACGAGGTCGCGGACCGGCAGATGCATGTGACGGGAGAGCTGTCGCGGGTCCGCCGGGTGGTGGGACGCGAGGGCAAGCTGTCCGAGCGTCTGGAGGCGGGGGCCAGTGAGGGGGCGTGGGCGGCGGCGATCGAGGCCGCGAACGCGCTCGTCGACGATCTGGCCCGGCCGGTGTCCGAGGTGGGCCGGGTGCTCTCGGCGGTGGCCGAGGGTGATCTCGAGCAGCGGATGGACCTGCGTTCGGAGGGTGCCGACGGGGCGGTCCGGCCGCTGCGGGGGGAGTTCCTGAAGGTCGCGCGTACCGCCAACAACCTGGTCGACCAGCTGTCGGTGTTCGCCTCCGAGGTGACCCGCGTCGCCGTCGAGGTGGGTACGGACGGCAAGCTGGGCGGGCAGGCGCAGGTGCGTGGGGTGTCCGGTTCGTGGAAGGACCTCACGGACTCGGTCAACACGATGGCGAACCGGCTGACGGCGCAGGTGCGGGACATCGCCCTGGTGACGACGGCGGTCGCGGACGGCGATCTGTCACAGAAGGTCACGGCGAACGTGGCCGGCGAGATGCTGGAGCTGAAGAACACCGTCAACCGGATGGTGGACCAGCTGTCGTCGTTCTCCTCCGAGGTGACCCGCGTCGCCCGCGAGGTGGGTACGGAGGGCGAGCTCGGCGGTCAGGCCGAGGTGGCCGGGGTCGCCGGTGTGTGGAAGGACCTCACGGACTCCGTCAACACGATGGCCGGCAACCTGACCAACCAGGTGCGGGGCATCGCGGAGGTGACGACGGCGGTCGCCAACGGCGACCTGTCGCAGAAGGTGCGGGTGTCGGCGCGCGGTGAGATCGCGCAGCTGGCGGACACCATCAACCAGATGACGAAGACGCTGCGGACGTTCGCCGACGAGGTGACCCGGGTGTCCGGCGAGGTCGGTGCGGAGGGTCTGCTCGGCGGTCAGGCGCAGGTGCCGGGGGCGGCGGGGACGTGGAAGGACCTCACCGACTCGGTGAACACGGTCTTCCGGAACATCACCACGCAGGTGCGGGACATCGCGCAGGTGACGACGGCGGTGGCCAACGGTGACCTGTCGCAGAAGGTCACGGTGGACGTGGCCGGCGAGATGCTGGAGCTGAAGAACACCGTCAACACGATGGTCGACCAGCTCTCGGCCTTCGGTTCCGAGGTGACCCGGGTGGCCCGGGAGGTCGGCGTCGAGGGTCTGCTCGGCGGCCAGGCCGAGGTGCCGGGCGCGGCGGGGACGTGGAAGGACCTCACCGACTCGGTGAACACGGCCTTCCGCAACCTGACCGGTCAGGTGCGGGACATCGCGCAGGTGACGACGGCGGTGGCCAACGGTGACCTGTCGCAGAAGGTCACGGTCGACGTGGCCGGCGAGATGCTGGAGCTGAAGAACACCGTCAACACGATGGTGTCCCAGCTGTCGTCGTTCGCGGACCAGGTGACCCGGATGGCGCGGGACGTGGGCACCGAGGGCCGCCTGGGCGGTCAGGCGCGGGTGGACGGCGTCTCCGGGCGCTGGCGTGAACTCACCGACTCGGTGAACTTCATGGCCGGCAACCTGACCTCACAGGTGCGGCAGATCGCGCAGGTGACGACGGCGGTGGCCCGGGGTGATCTGTCCCAGAAGATCGACGTGGACGCGCGGGGCGAGATCCTGGAGCTGAAGAACACCATCAACACGATGGTCGACCAGCTCTCCGCCTTCGCGGACCAGGTGACCCGGGTGGCCCGTGAGGTGGGCACGGACGGGCGGCTCGGCGGTCAGGCGCAGGTGCCCGGCGTGGCCGGTGTGTGGCGCGACCTGACGGACTCGGTGAACGGCATGGCCGGGAACCTGACCACCCAGGTCCGTAACATCGCGCAGGTCGCCACGGCCGTCGCCCGGGGTGACCTGTCGCAGAAGATCGACGTGGACGCGCGCGGCGAGATCCTGGAGCTGAAGAACACCCTCAACACGATGGTGGACCAGCTCTCGAACTTCGCTGAGCAGGTGACCCGGGTGGCCCGCGAGGTGGGTACCGAGGGCATCCTGGGCGGTCAGGCCGAGGTGCAGGGCGTCTCGGGCACCTGGAAGGACCTCACCCAGTCGGTGAACTTCATGGCGAACAACCTCACCATCCAGGTGCGGAACATCGCCGAGGTGACGACGGCCGTCGCCAAGGGCGACCTGTCGAAGAAGATCACCGTCGACGCCCGGGGCGAGATCCTGGAGCTGGTGACGACGGTCAACACGATGGTCGACCAGCTGTCGAACTTCGCGGACGAGGTCACGCGCGTGGCCCGCGAGGTGGGTACCGAGGGCATCCTCGGCGGCCAGGCGCGGGTGCGTGGAGTCACCGGCACCTGGAAGGACCTCAGCGACAACGTCAACCTGATGGCCAACAACCTGACCAGTCAGGTGCGGAACATCTCCCGGGTCTCGGCGGCCGTCGCCAACGGCGACCTGACGAAGAAGGTGACGGTCGAGGCGCGCGGCGAGGTCGCCGAGCTCGCCGAGACCGTCAACACCATGGTGACGACCCTGTCGTCGTTCGCGGACGAGGTCACGCGCGTGGCCCGTGAGGTGGGCACCGAGGGCGAACTGGGCGGTCAGGCGCGGGTGCCGGGGGTCTCCGGTACCTGGAAGGACCTGACCGAGTCGGTGAACTCGATGGCCGACAACCTCACCGGTCAGGTGCGGCAGATCGCCGCCGTCACCACCGCCATCGCCAAGGGCGATCTCACCAAGAAGATCGACATCGACGCGCGCGGTGAGATCCAGGAGCTGAAGAACACCATCAACACGATGGTCGACCAGCTGTCGAACTTCGCCGAGGAGGTCACCCGCGTGGCCCGTGAGGTGGGCACCGACGGGCAGCTCGGCGGCCAGGCCCGCGTGCGGGACGTGGAGGGCACCTGGAGCGATCTCACCGAGTCCGTGAACGAGATGGCCGGGAACCTCACCCGGCAGGTGCGGGCCATCGCGGCCGTCGCCACCGCGGTGACCCGCGGCGACCTCAACGTCAAGATCGACGGTGTGGACGCGGCCGGCGAGATCCAGGCGCTCCAGGACAACATCAACACGATGATCTCCAACCTGCGCGACACCACCCTCGCCAACGACGAGCAGGACTGGCTCAAGAGCAACCTGGCCCGCATCTCCGGTCTCATGCAGGGCCGCCGGGACCTCGACGACGTGGCCTCGCTCATCATGAGCGAGCTGACGCCGGTGGTCTCGGCCCAGCACGGCGCCTTCTTCGTCGCCGTGCCGACGGGCTCCGGCCACGGCGACGCCGAACTCGTCGGCGAGGGCGACGGCTCGTACGAGCTGCGGATGCGCGGGAGTTACGGATACTCGACCGGTTCCATGCCGACCTCGTTCCGGCCCGGGGAGACGCTCATCGGGACGGCCGCGGAGGAGAAGCGGACCATCCAGGTCAATGTGCCGCCGGGCTATCTGAAGATCTCCTCGGGCCTCGGGGAGGCCTCGCCCGCGCATGTGATCGTGCTGCCCGTGCTCTTCGAGGGCAAGGTCCTCGGAGTGATCGAGCTGGCCTCGTTCCAGCCGTTCACGCAGATCCAGCGGGACTTCCTCAACCAGATCGCCGAGCTGATCGCCACCACGGTCAACACCATCAGCGTCAACACCAAGACCGAGGTGCTGCTCCAGCAGTCGCAGGAGCTCACCGAGCAGCTCAAGGAGCGTTCGGCCGAGCTGGAGCACCGGCAGAAGGAGCTCCAGGGCTCCAACCTGGAGCTGGAGGAGAAGGCCGAGCTGCTCGCCCGGCAGAACCGCGACATCGAGGTGAAGAACACCGAGATCGAGGAGGCCCGGCAGGTACTGGAGGAGCGGGCCGAGCAGCTCGCCGTCTCCATGCGCTACAAGTCCGAGTTCCTCGCCAACATGTCGCACGAGCTGCGCACCCCGCTCAACTCGCTGCTCATCCTCGCCAAGTTGCTCGCGGACAACGCCGAGACGAATCTGACGCCGAAGCAGGTCGAGTTCGCCGAGACCATTCACGGAGCCGGCTCCGACCTGCTCCAGCTGATCAACGACATCCTCGACCTGTCCAAGGTCGAGGCGGGCAAGATGGACGTCTCGCCGACCCGGATCGCGCTCGTCCAGCTCGTCGACTACGTGGAGGCGACCTTCCGGCCGCTCACGGCGGAGAAGGGGCTCGACTTCTCGGTGCGGGTCTCGCCCGAGCTGCCGGCCACGCTCCACACCGACGAGCAGCGGCTGCTCCAGGTCCTTCGCAACCTGCTCTCCAACGCGGTGAAGTTCACCGACTCGGGCGCGGTGGAGCTGGTGATCAGGCCGGCCGGCGCGGATGTGCCGCAGTCGATCCGCGAGCAGCTCCTTGAGGCCGGTTCGCTGCGTGACCCGGAGGCCGACCTCATCGCGTTCTCGGTCACCGACACCGGCATTGGGATCGCGGCGAGCAAGATGCGGGTCATCTTCGAGGCGTTCAAGCAGGCCGACGGCACGACCAGCCGGAAGTACGGCGGTACGGGTCTGGGGCTCTCGATCAGCCGGGAGATCGCGCGGCTGCTCGGCGGCGAGATCTTCGCGGCGAGCGAGCCGGGCCGCGGGTCGACGTTCACGCTGTATCTGCCCCTGAGCCCGACGGAGCTGCCGCCGGGATACGGGCAGGGGGCGCAGGACACGGACGATCCGCAGCAGGGCGCGGAGGAGGGCACGGCCGGGGCCGTCCACGCCTTCCCGCACTTCCCGCCGTCGCCCGTACGGACGGAGGCGCGGTCCGGGGCCGGGGCGCTGTTCCGGCACCGGCGGAAGGCGGCGGCGGAGGCGACCGGGATGCGGACGGCGGTGCCAGGGCAGTCCGGCACGGAGGCCGGGACGGGCCGGGTGGAGCCGGAGCTCGACGCCGAGCCGCGCCGTACCTTCGGCTTCTCCGGCGAGAAGGTGCTCATCGTCGACGACGACATCCGCAACGTCTTCGCGCTCACCAGCGTCCTGGAGCAGCACGGGCTCGCGGTGCTCTACGCGGAGAACGGGCGGGAGGGCATCGAGGTCCTGGAGCAGCACGACGATGTGACGATCGTCCTGATGGACATCATGATGCCCGAGATGGACGGATACGCGACGACGAACGCGATCCGGCGCATGCCCCAGTTCGCGGGTCTGCCGATCATCGCGCTGACGGCGAAGGCGATGAAGGGCGACCGGGAGAAGGCGATCGAGTCGGGTGCCTCGGACTATGTGACCAAGCCGGTCGACCCCGATCACCTGTTGTCGGTGATGGAGCAGTGGATGCGGGGGGCGTGACTCCGCGCCGGAGGCTCGCGCGGAGCGCCGCGCGGGCCCCGGCGCCTTCGCTGACGGACTGTCGCCACACGGGTGTGAGAGGGCGGGATACGGGGAACCTTCTGGTCTCCCACCGCGTTTCAGGTATGTGCACAGTGACATCGCGGTGACAGGGTGTGGCGACGGGCGGGGTGCGGCTACGATGACCGGCACAAGGACGGACGGCGTTAGGGAGTCGTCTTCTGGGGCGGCGCCCGGTGCTTCTCCCGGTTCCGGGAACCGGGCAGAGCCGTTGCCGGGACGAGGAGGACGGGGCATGGTGCAGAAGGCCAAGATCCTCCTGGTCGATGACCGGCCGGAGAATCTGCTGGCGCTGGAGGCCATTCTCTCCGCGCTCGATCAGACGCTGGTGCGGGCATCGTCAGGGGAGGAAGCGCTCAAGGCGCTGTTGACGGACGACTTCGCGGTCATCCTGCTCGACGTCCAGATGCCGGGGATGGACGGTTTCGAGACCGCCGCGCACATCAAGCGGCGGGAGCGGACCCGGGACATTCCGATCATCTTCCTCACCGCCATCAACCACGGCCCCCACCACACCTTCCGGGGATACGCGGCCGGCGCGGTCGACTACATCTCGAAGCCGTTCGACCCGTGGGTGCTGCGCGCCAAGGTCTCGGTCTTCGTCGAGCTGTACATGAAGAACTGCAAGCTGCGCGAGCAGGCCGCTCTGCTGCGGCTGCAGTTGGAGGGCGGCGAGGGCGGCCACGGCAAGGAGTCCGCCGGACTCCTCGCCGAGCTCTCGGCCCGGCTCGCGGCCGTCGAGGAGCAGGCGGAGGCGCTGTCGAAGCAGCTCGACGACGATTCCGCCGACGCGGCGGCCGTCGCCACCGCCGCGCATCTGGAGCGCAAGCTCACCGGCCTTCGCCGGGCCCTGGACGCGCTCGAGCCGGGAACCGGCGCCGCGCCGACGCTGCCGGCCCAGGGCTGACATACCGTCAGTGGGGCGGCGGGCCCGGCCCGAACCGGTGTGAGGCGGCGTCAGCCCCGTGCCGTCGCCGGGGCGACACGAACGGGTGAGGGGGACAGCCGCTCCCCACACCGGTGCCCACACCGGTAACCTCGGCATCATGGCTTCACGTACGTCCGGCAAGGGTTCCCAGTCCACGGCGGGCACCGCAAAGCCGCGCGCCGGCCGTACGACGGGCGCCGCGAAGAAAGCGGCCCCCGCGAAGTCCCCCGCCAAACCGCCCGCGAAGAAGGCACCGGCCAAGAAGGCCGCGCCCGCCAAGCGCGCGCCCGCGCGGAAGCCGGCGGCGAAGAAGCCGGCACCCCGGCCCGCGCCCTCTCCCACCGGCGGTGTCTACCGGCTCGCCCGCGGCGCCTGGCTCGGCCTCGCGCACGCGGTGGGCGCGATGTTCCGGGGGATAGGGCGTGGCGCCAAGGGCCTCGACCCGGCCCACCGCAAGGACGGGCTCGCGCTGCTCCTCCTCGGCCTCGCGCTGATCGTCGCCGCGGGCACCTGGTCCAACCTCCGCGGCCCCGTCGGGGACCTCGTGGAGATGCTGGTGACCGGCTCGTTCGGCCGGCTCGATCTGCTCGTGCCGCTGCTCCTGGGCGCGATCGGCGTCCGCCTGATCCTCTATCCGGAGAAGCCCGAGGCCAACGGCCGGATCAGCATCGGTCTCTCCGCGCTCGTCATCGGCGTCCTCGGCCAGGTCCACATCGCCTGCGGTTCGCCGGGGCGCGGCGACGGCAGCGCGGCCATGCAGGACGCCGGCGGTCTCATCGGCTGGGCCGCGTCCCAGCCGCTCGTCTTCATGATGGGCGAGGTCCTCGCCGTACCGATGCTGGTGCTGCTCACCGTCTTCGGGCTGCTCGTCGTCACCGCCACCCCCGTCAACGCGATCCCGCAGCGGCTGCGCGCCCTCGGTGCCAGGCTCGGCATCGTCGAGCCCGCGTACGACCCGGCCGAGGCGCACGAGGAGGACCACGACCGGTACGACGAGGAGTGGCGGGAGGCCCGGCCGGCGCCCCGGCCCGTCCGGCGCCGGGGCTCAGGCCCGGCGGAGCCGTACGACGTGGACCGCGCCGAGGCGGAGATGCTGGAGCGGCGCGGCCGTGCGGCGCGCCGCCCCGCCGAACGGCCCGCCTTCGACTCCGGGCTCGACCCGGTGGACGTCGCGGCGGCGGCCGCCGCCGCGCTCGACGGCGCGGTGCTCAACGGCATGCCGCCGTCCCCGATCGTCGCCGACCTGACCAAGGACGTCACCGGGGAGCGCAAGGCGGCCGTGGCCGCCGCCGCGGGGGGTGCTGCCGAGGGGGCGGAAACCGGGGCCGTGGCCGCTCCCGTGCCGCCGGCCCGTGGAGGGGAGCAGCGGCCCGGCGGAGCCGTACCGGATCTGACAAGGCCCGCGCCCGAGCCGACCGATCTGCCGCCGCGGGCCGAGCAGCTCCAGCTGTCCGGCGACATCACCTACTCCCTGCCGTCGCTCGACCTCCTGGAGCGGGGCGGGCCCGGCAAGACGCGCAGCGCCGCCAACGACGCCGTGGTGGACGCGCTCACCAACGTCTTCACCGAGTTCAAGGTCGACGCGGCCGTCACCGGCTTCACGCGCGGGCCGACGGTCACGCGGTACGAGGTCGAGCTCGGCCCCGCCGTGAAGGTCGAGAAGATCACGGCCCTGACCAAGAACATCGCGTATGCCGTCGCGTCCCCCGACGTACGGATCATCTCGCCGATCCCCGGAAAGTCCGCGGTCGGCATCGAGATCCCCAACAGCGACCGGGAGATGGTCAACCTCGGCGACGTGCTGCGGCTCGCCGCGGCCGCCGAGGACGACCACCCGATGCTGGTGGCGCTCGGCAAGAACGTCGAGGGCGGCTACGAGATGGCCAACCTGGCGAAGATGCCGCACGTCCTGGTGGCCGGCGCCACCGGCTCCGGCAAGTCCTCGTGCATCAACTGCCTGATCACCTCGATCATGATAAGAGCGACCCCGGAGGACGTCCGGATGGTCCTGGTCGACCCCAAGCGGGTCGAGCTCACCGCGTACGAGGGCATCCCGCACCTGATCACTCCGATCATCACCAACCCCAAGCGGGCCGCCGAGGCCCTCCAGTGGGTGGTGAAGGAGATGGACCTCCGCTACGACGACCTGGCCGCCTTCGGCTACCGGCACATCGACGACTTCAACCAGGCGATCCGGGACGGCAAGATCAAGCTGCCCGAGGGCAGTGAACGGGAGCTCAACCCGTACCCGTACCTGCTCGTCATCGTCGACGAGCTCGCCGACCTGATGATGGTGGCGCCCCGGGACGTCGAGGACTCGATCGTGCGCATCACGCAGCTCGCGCGCGCCGCAGGCATCCACCTCGTGCTCGCCACCCAGCGGCCGTCCGTGGACGTCGTCACCGGCCTCATCAAGGCGAACGTGCCGTCCCGGCTCGCCTTCGCGACCTCCTCGCTCGCCGACAGCCGGGTCATCCTCGACCAGCCCGGCGCCGAGAAGCTCATCGGAAAGGGTGACGGTCTGTTCCTGCCGATGGGTGCCAACAAGCCCGTCCGCATGCAGGGTGCCTTCGTCACCGAGCACGAGGTCGCGGCCGTCGTGCAGCACTGCAAGGACCAGATGACGCCGGTCTTCCGGGAGGACGTCACCGTCGGCACCCGACAGAAGAAGGAGATCGACGAGGACATCGGCGACGACCTCGATCTGCTCTGCCAGGCCGCCGAACTGGTCGTCTCCACCCAGTTCGGCTCCACGTCGATGCTCCAGCGGAAGCTGCGCGTCGGCTTCGCGAAGGCCGGCCGACTGATGGACCTGATGGAGTCCCGGAACATCGTCGGGCCCAGCGAGGGTTCGAAGGCGCGGGACGTACTCGTGAAGGCCGACGAGCTGGACGGGGTGCTCGCCGTCATCCGCGGTGAGTCGCTCTCGGGGGAGTAGCTCCCGTGTCGTTTCGGCCGGGCCGGGGGGGGAGTGGCAGCGGAGCGGTGGGGTACCCGATCGAGACCCGGCCGAGACTCACTCGTAAGGGAATGATGGGCAACCGTTTCCCCTGGCCGTACGTCAAGTTGGAGGGAGGGACAGAAGGATGTCCCAGCCTCATGGCGTACAAACAGCACCCGCCCGGTTGCCCCACCCTTTCGTACCACCCATAGACTGAACGTCCAGCAGGTGGCTACACGCTCGAAAGGCGCTCTCGTGTCCATCGGCAACTCCCCCGAAGACGACCGGACCTTCCCGGCAGACGACCGGGACTCGATCGGTCGCGCTCTCCAGCAGACCCGCATCGCCGCCGGTCTCACCGTCGAAGAGGTCAGTGCCTCCACCCGTGTCCGGATTCCGATCGTGCACGCGATCGAGGAGGACGACTTCTCGCGCTGCGGCGGCGACGTCTACGCCCGCGGGCACATCCGAACCCTCGCGCGCGCCGTCGGTCTCGATCCGGCTCCGCTGATCGAGCAGTACGACGCCGACCACGGTGGCCGTCCCGCGCCCACCCCCGCCGCCCCGCTGTTCGAGGCGGAACGCATCCGTCCCGAGCCGCGCCGGCCCAACTGGACCGCCGCGATGGTCGCGGCCATCGTCGCCGTCGTCGGTTTCGTCGGCTTCACGATGTTCAACGGCAACGAGGCGCCGAGGGGCACCACCACCGCCGACGGCGGCCCGGCGCCCGCGCCGGAGAAGGGCACCTCCGCCGCCAAGCCGAAGCCCGTCAAGCCCGCTCCGAAGCCGACCGAGAGCGCCATCGCCGCCGTCCCGCAGGACAAGGTGACGGTGAAGCTCTCCGCGATCGACGGCAAGAGCTGGATCTCGGCCAAGGGTCACGACGGCAAGCTGCTCTTCGACGGACTCCTCCTCGAGGGCGAGTCCAAGACCTTCCAGGACGACGAGCGCATCGACCTGGTCCTCGGCAACGCCGGCGCGATCGAGCTCCACGTGAACGGCAAGAAGCTCCAGGACAAGTTCGAATCCGGCCAGGTGGAGCGGCTCACCTACACCAAGGGCGACCCCGAGGCCGGCTGAGCCCGCCCGAGCGGCCCCCGATGTGACCTCCGTCGCGCAGGTGAACCCTGCGCGACGGGGGAACGGCCGGGACGAAGTAGTCTTGAGTCCATGCCCGAACGCCGTACCGTCGCCCTTGTCACTCTTGGCTGCGCCCGTAACGAGGTGGACTCGGAGGAGCTCGCAGGCCGCTTGGCAGCGGACGGCTGGGAGCTCGTCGAGAACGCCGAGGACGCGGACGTAGCCGTCGTCAACACCTGTGGATTCGTCGAGGCCGCCAAGAAGGACTCCGTCGACGCCCTCCTCGAAGCCAATGATCTGAAGGACCACGGCAAGACCCAGGCCGTGGTCGCCGTCGGCTGTATGGCCGAGCGGTACGGCAAGGAGCTCGCCGAGGCCCTCCCGGAGGCCGACGGCGTCCTCGGCTTCGACGACTACTCCGACATCTCCAACCGCCTCCAGACCATCCTCAACGGTGGCAGTGTCGAGGCGCACACCCCGCGTGACCGGCGCAAGCTGCTGCCGCTGTCGCCCGTGGAGCGCCAGGAGGCCGCCGCGGCCGTGGCCCTGCCGGGACACGGCGACGCCGCCGAGGCCCCCGTCGACGCGCCGGCCGACCTTCCCGAGGGCCTCGCGCCCGCCTCCGGGCCGCGCGCACCGCTCCGCCGACGCCTGGACACCAGCCCCGTCGCCTCCGTGAAGCTGGCCTCCGGCTGCGACCGCCGCTGCTCCTTCTGCGCCATCCCCTCCTTCCGTGGCTCCTTCGTCTCGCGCCGTCCCTCGGACGTCCTGAACGAGACGCGCTGGCTCGCCGAGCAGGGGGTCAAGGAGGTCATGCTGGTCTCCGAGAACAACACCTCCTACGGCAAGGACCTCGGCGACATCCGGCTCCTGGAGAGCCTGCTGCCCGAGCTGGCCTCCGTGGACGGCATCGAGCGCGTCCGCGTCAGCTACCTCCAGCCCGCCGAGATGCGCCCCGGTCTGATCGACGTCCTCACGTCGACCGAGAAGGTCGTGCCGTACTTCGACCTCTCCTTCCAGCACAGCGCCCCCGACGTGCTGCGGGCCATGCGCCGCTTCGGCGACACCGACCGCTTCCTGGAGCTCCTGGAGACGATCCGCTCCAAGGCCCCGACGGCCGGTGCCCGCTCCAACTTCATCGTCGGCTTCCCCGGCGAGACCGAGGCGGACTTCGCCGAGCTGGAACGCTTCATCACCCACGCGCGGCTCGACGCCATCGGCGTCTTCGGCTACTCGGACGAGGACGGCACCGAGGCCGCCACGTACGAGCACAAGCTCGACCAGGACGTCATCGACGAGCGGCTCGCCCACCTCTCCCGGCTCGCCGAGGAGCTCACCGCGCAGCGCGCGGAGGAGCGGATCGGAGAGACCCTTGAGGTACTGGTCGAGTCCGTCGACGAGGAGGACGGCGTGATCGGCCGCGCCGCCCACCAGGCCCCCGAGACCGACGGACAGGTGGTCCTCACCACGGCCGACGGTGAGAGCCCCGACCTGGCCCCCGGCCGTATGGTCAGGGCGAAGGTCGTCGGCACGGAAGGCGTCGACCTGGTGGCCGAGTGTCTTTTCGAGGAGGCAGGCAGATGACCGGAGTCCCGGCATCCGCGACGGGCGGGACCGGCAGGCCGGCGCCCCGCGGCAAGCTGGGCGCGGCGGCCGTCAACCAGGCCAGCCTGTGGAACATCGCCAACATCCTGACCATGATCCGGCTCGTGCTCGTGCCGGGGTTCGTGCTGCTGCTCCTCCAGGACGGCGGTCATGACCCCGCGTGGCGGGCCTGGGCGTGGGCGGCGTTCGCCGTCGCCATGATCACGGACGTCTTCGACGGGCACCTCGCCCGCACGTACAACCTGGTCACGGACTTCGGGAAGATCGCCGACCCGATCGCCGACAAGGCGATCATGGCGGCCGGTCTCATCTCCCTGTCCGTTCTCGGGGACCTGCCCTGGTGGGTCACCGGGGTCATCCTCGCCCGGGAGCTGGGGATCACCCTGATGCGGTTCTGGGTGATCCGGCACGGGGTCATCCCGGCCAGCCGCGGCGGGAAGATCAAGACGCTCGCCCAGGGCACCGCGGTGGGCATGTACGTGCTGATGCTCACCGGGCCGCTGGCCACCCTGCGCTTCTGGGTGATGGCGGTGGCCGTCGTGCTGACGGTCGTCACCGGTCTGGACTACGTCCGGCAGGCGGTCGTGCTGCGGCGCCAGGGGCTCGCGGAGGAGCGGGCGGCCGCGCGGTCGGAGACGGCGACGCGATGACCGTGGCCGCCCGGGTGCTGGCGCTGCTCGCGGAGCGTGGTCAGACGCTGGCCGCCGCGGAGTCGCTCACGGGTGGTCTCGTGGCCGCGGAGCTCACCGGGGTGCCAGGGGCCTCGGCCTCCTTCCGGGGCGCCGTCACGGCCTACGCCACGCCCCTCAAGCAGGAGCTGCTGGGGGTCGACGGGTCCCTGCTCGCCGAGCGCGGTGCGGTGGATCCCGACGTCGCGCTGCAGATGGCGGCCGGTGTACGGGACCGGCTCGGCGCCGACTGGGGGGTCGCGACGACCGGCGTCGCGGGGCCAGACCCGCAGGACGGACAGGCCGTCGGAACGGTGTACGTGGCCGTCGCGGGACCTGCCGCGACCGGTGCCCACGCCGGGAAAGTGGCCTCGTTGCGGTTGAACGGCGACCGGGCGGACATCCGTAGAGAGAGTGTACGGAGCGTGCTGGAACTGCTCCATGAGGAACTCTCGGGAAATGCGCGGGCACAGGATACGGAACACAACGGGGGGAATTGATGTTTGCAGCCCTGAGTGAACACGACATCGCTCCCCGCACGGCCGCAGCGCAAGGCGGTACGGTGGGGCGTGAAGGATGCGGCTACGCGGTCCGAGGAGGGAGCCACCGATGATTCTGCTCCGTCGCCTGCTGGGTGACGTGCTGCGTCGGCAGCGCCAGCGCCAGGGCCGTACTCTGCGCGAAGTCTCCTCGTCCGCCCGAGTCTCGCTCGGCTATCTCTCCGAGGTGGAGCGGGGGCAGAAGGAGGCTTCCTCCGAACTGCTCTCCGCGATCTGCGACGCGCTGGACGTACGGATGTCCGAGCTCATGCGTGAAGTGAGCGACGAACTGTCCCTGGCCGAACTGGCCGAGTCGGCGGCGGCGAGCGAACCGGTGCGCACACCGGTACGCCGCCCGATGCTCAATTCCGTATCGGTGACGTCGGTGGCCGGTGTGCCCACCGAGCGGGTGACCATCAAGGCACCCGCGGAAGCGGTCGACGTCGTCGCTGCCTGAACCGAATCGGGAAGAAGCCCCGGTCGGTGCCCCTTGAGGGGGTACTGATCCGGGCTTTTCTCATTTCTGCCCGTGTTGAGGTTGATTTGTTTGAGATGCCGGGTTCCGGTCAGGCGTGCCATGGTGGGGGAACCGTTCGACCGAGGTTGGAGATTCCGCATGTCTGTCGTGAAGAGCCCGCTGTCCGAGTCCGATCTCAAGACGGTCGGCAACGCGCTCCAGGGGGCGCTGGTCGACCTCGTCGACCTCGCCCTGGTCGCCAAGCAGGTCCACTGGAACGTCGTCGGGCCGCGCTTCCGCTCCGTCCACCTCCAGTTGGACGAGGTGGTGGACACCGCCCGGACGCACTCCGACACCGTGGCGGAGCGCGCCTCCGCCCTCGGCGTCAACCCGGACGGGCGCGCGGCGACCGTGTCCTCGTCCAGTGCGATCGGAACCGTGCCGGAGGGCTGGATCAAGGACGAGGAGGCGGTCCAGATCCTTGTCGCCGCGCTCGGGGCCGTGGTCACCCGGATGCGGGAGCGCATCGGCGCGACCGCCGACCCGGACCCGGTCAGCCAGGACATCCTGATCGCCGTGACGGGCGAACTCGAGAAGCATGCCTGGATGTTCACTGCGGAGAGCGTCTGAGGGCGCCTGAGAGCGTCTGTGGGTGTGGGTGTGGTTGTGAGGGTCCTGCCGGGGATGGCGGTCGCGGTGGGGGTGGCGCGGGTCGTGGCGTCTCCGGTCGCCGTGGTGCCCGGTGGGGTGATACGTACGGTGTGCGCCGGGTCTGCCCCCGGTGCGCTCTCCCGCAGGGTGATCCTGCCGGTCTAGCGTCGACCGCAGGAGGCGGCCATGGTACGGCGACGGATACCGCCGGTGACGCTCGCGCTCATCGCGATCGGGCTCGCGGCCGGTGGGCTCTGGTGGTGGGCGGTGCTGCGGCTGGTGCTTGTGCCGGGAGAGGCCGGGCCGGTCGAGGGCACGGTCGCCGCCGGAGGGTGGGGCCTGAGCCTGCTGCCGGTGCACGTTGCCGCCTCTTCGGGGCGGCGGGGCCTGATCGCCCGGCGGGTCACCAGGGCATCGCGACGCCGCCGTTGGGGCGCAGGATCTGGCCTGTCGTGAACGCCGAGGCATCCGAGGCGAGATGCAGGACCGCGTGTGCGATGTCCTCGGCCTCTCCCACCCGCCCCAGCGGTGAGTGACGGATCATCGCCGCCTCCACCTGTCGCTGAGCGGCAGGTTCATGGCGGTCCGTCATGGGGGTGCGGATCCAGCCCGGAGCGACGGCGTTCACCCGGATGCCGTACCGGCCCGCCTCCGTCGCGAGCGTCTTCGTCAGCTGGACGACGGCCGCCTTCGTGACGCTGTAGCAGAGAAGGCCGGGGCTCGCGGTGTCCACCGCCCCCGAGGCCATCGTCACGATCGAGCCCGGGATGCCGGCGGCGATCATCGAGCGGGCCGCTTCCTGGCAGGCGTACAGGACGCCCTTGAAGTTGACCGCGAAGACCCGGTCGAGGTCCTCGTCACGGGTCTCCAGGACCGGGCTCGTGTGCATGATTCCGGCGATCGCGGCCATGACGTGGAGGGGGCCCGCCGCGTGGACGGCGGCGGCGAGGGCGGTCCGGTCGGTGACGTCCAGGGTGTGGGCGTGCGCGGTGCCGCCCTCGCGGGCGATGAGGGCCGCGGTCTCCTCGACGCCCGGCCCGTCCCGGTCCGCGCAGTGGGTCGTGGCGCCGGCCCGAGCGAGGAGAACGGCTGTCGCGCGGCCGATGCCGCCGGCGGCGCCGGTGACGAACGCGGTGCGGCCGGTGAGGTCGTACGCGGGGAGAGTCGTCATGCCCGGACGGTACGAGTCAATCTGACGGGGCGTCAATTGGTGGGTTGTCGTTGTCGTTGTTGTCTTCGTTGTCCGGGCCCTGTTGGCAGGCGGGGCACCAGTACGTGACCCGGTCACCGAGCTCCGCCTTGCGGATCGGGGCGCCGCAGCGCAGACAGGGGCGGCCCTCGCGGCCGTAGACGTGCAGCGGGGTGCCGGGGTGACGAGCGGTGGTCGTGCGCCGGCCGGGGCGGTCCTTGTTCGCCTCCAGGAGGCGGTGCGCGGTCACGACCAGGCGGGCGGGGACTCCAGGGGCGAGGTCACCGACGGGCAGCCAGGGGGTGACGCCGGCGAGGAAGGCGAGCTCCGACTTGTACACATTGCCGATGCCGGCCAGGTTCCGCTGGTCGAGCAGGGCCTCGCCGAGCGTCCTCGCCGGGTCGGCGGTGAGCCGGCGTACGGCCTCCTCCGGGTCCCAGTCGGGGCCGAGCAGATCAGGGCCGAGGTGGCCCACCACGTCGGGCTCGTCGGTGGTGCGGATCAGTTCGAGGACCGGGAGGCGGTAGCCGTACGCCGTGGACTGCTCGTTGCCGAGGATCGCCCGGATCTGGTGCTCGGGGCCGCCGCGCGGGCGCTCCCCGGTGGCGTACACCCGCCAGGCGCCGTCCATCCGCAGATGCGAGTGGAGGGTGAGGCCGCCCTCGATCCTGGCCAGCAGGTGCTTGCCGCGGGGGGTGACGTCGAGGAGCGTGCGGCCGGTGAGGTCGGCGGTGGCGAAGCGGGGCACGCGGAGGTCCGCGCGGGTGAGGACCCGCCCGGCGAGTGCGGTGTGCAGGAGGTGGGCGGCCTGCCAGATGGTGTCTCCTTCGGGCACGGGTCCATTTTGGGGGGTGGGTGGGGGTGGTGCTGGGTGGGCGGTGCCGGATGCCGTTGTGTGGTGGCTGGCCCGGGCCTGTCCACGCCACCCCCGTGTGGGCATTCGTCCCGCTGGGGCGGGACGGGTGGGCACACGGGACGGCGCCCTTCGGCGGGCGTCTCCGCCCCTTGTGCCTGGACCCGCACCGGACTGTGCGCCGTACATCGGGTGCGGGTTCGGGCGCGGAAGCCTAGGCCCGGCAGGGGGCGCCGTCCGTTGTGCCCACCCTCCCCCAGACTCCGTCCGGGGGGACCCCCACGCCCCAGCGGAACGATTGCCCACAACGGGGGTCGGTGGGATCGGTGGTCGCGACGCCGGTGCCTCGGTGGGGCAGGTGGCCGCAGTCAGGGGCGGAGGCGGAGGCCTCTTGGGGTGGCTAGGAAGCCTGCTGATTCCAGGGGGCGGGACAGGGGGGACGTCAGGGCTGTCGTGCCGTTGACGCGTTCCACCGTGACCGTGCCCAGCGTGCCCGCGCGCGCCGACGCCGCCAGCGCTTCGGCCGCCGCCTTCAGGGCTGGGTCGTCCGGGTCCGACGGCCAGGAAAGGAGCGTCTTGCCGCCGCGCTCCATGTAGAACGTGAGCTCGCCGTCGACGAGGACCACCAGCGCGCCCGCCTTGCGCCCCGGCTTGTGTCCGGCGCCCGTCGGCGGCTCGGGCCAGGACAGGGCCGCCCCGTACGCGTTCGCCGGATCGGCCGCCGCCAGGACCAGCGCGCGCGGGCCGGTCGCCGCCTCCACGCCCCGGTCGCGGGCGGTCGCCGCGGCCCGCAGTCGGTCCACCGCGCCGTCCATCGCGAACTGGGCCGCGCCGAGGCCTTCCACGACATAGCCGCGGCGCGCCTGGCCGCTGTCCTCGAAGGCGGCCAGGATCCGGTACGTGGCCGAGAAACCGCCCTCCACGCCCTCGGCGGCCACAGCGCCCCGGGTGACCACCCCGTGCCGGTCGAGGAGGGTACGGGCGAGCGCGTGTGCCCGGTGCGTCGGCTCCGGTTCCAGCGGGGGCAGCAGCGACCAGCGGCCGGAGACCGTGGGCGGGCCCGTACGGGAGACGGGGCGGGCGGCCGCCGTCAGCGTGCCGTACCGGCCGCGCGGGACCGTGCGCCGCGCCCGGTGGGCGGTGGAGCCTGCCGTACGGCCCGAGCCGAGGAGCGAGCGGAGCGGCGCCAGGGTGTCGTTGGTGAGCCGGCCCGACCAGGCGAGCTCCCAGACGGCGTCGGCGAGCTGCGGGTCCGTCGCGTCCGGGTGGGTGGTGGCCCGGATCTGGTCGGCGATCTGGCGGAAGAACAGGCCGTACCCCCCGGAGAGGGTCGTGAGCACCGACTCGTGCAGCGCCGACAGCTCCAGCGGATGCGGCGGCGGGAGGAGCAGCGGCGCCGCGTCCGCGAGGTACAGCGAGACCCAGCCGTCCTTGCCGGGCAGCGAGCCCGCGCCCGCCCAGACCACCTCGCCGGTGGTCGTCAGTTCGTCGAGGAGCCCCGGGGCGTAGTCCCGGACCCGCGACGGCAGGATCAGTTTCTCCAGGGCCGAGGCGGGGACGGGCGCGCCCTGGAGCTGCTCGATCGCGCGGGCGAGGCCGTCGATGCCACGCAGGCTGTTGCCACCCAGGTGCTGCCACTGCGGCAGGAAGGTGGCGAGCGCGGCCGGGGGCACCGGCTCCAGCTCCTGGCGCAGGGCGGCGAGGGAGCGGCGGCGCAGTCGGCGCAGGACCGTGGCGTCGCACCACTCCTGGCCGATGCCGGAGGGATGGAACTCGCCCTGGACGACCCGACCGGAGGCGGCCAGCCGCTGGAGCGCCCCGTCGGTGACGGCCGCGCCCAGACCGAGGCGGGCGGCGGCCTGGGAGGAGGTGAAGGGGCCGTGCGTGCGCGCGTACCGCGCGAGGAGGTCGCCCAGGGGGTCCTTGACGGGCTCCGTGAAGGCCTCGGGCACGCCGACCGGCAGGGCCGTGCCCAGGGCGTCCCTGAGCCGGCCCGCGTCCTCGATCGCCGCCCAGTGCTCCCGCCCGCCGATCCGCACCCGGATCGCACGGCGCGCGCTCCCGAGCTCGGGCGCCCAGCCGGCCTCCGCGCCGCGCTCGACCAGCTCGGCGTCGGTGAGCGGACCCAGGACGCGCAGCAGGTCGGCAACCCCCTCCACGTCCTTGATCCGCCGGTCCTCCGTCAGCCACTGGAGCTCCCGCTCAAGGTCGGTGAGGACGTCGGCGTCCAGCAGTTCGCGCAGCTCCGCCTGGCCGAGGAGCTCGGCGAGCAGCCGGGAGTCCAGGGAGAGCGCGGCCGCCCGCCGCTCGGCGAGCGGGGAGTCGCCCTCGTACAGGAACTGCGCCACGTAACCGAAGAGCAGGGAGCGGGCGAAGGGGGACGGTTCGGTGGTGGTGACCTCGACCAGCCGGACCCGGCGTGACTCGATGTCCCCCATCAGCTCCGTCAGGCCGGGGAGGTCGAAGACGTCCTGGAGGCACTCGCGGACGGCTTCCAGGACGATCGGGAACGAGCCGAACTCGCTCGCCACCTGGAGGAGCTGGGACGCGCGCTGCCGCTGCTGCCAGAGCGGGGTGCGCTTTCCCGGGTTCCGCTTGGGCAGCAGCAGGGCGCGTGCGGCGCACTCGCGGAAGCGGGAGGCGAACAGCGCGGAGCCGCCCACCTGGTCGGTGACGATCTGCCCGATCTCACCCTTGTCGAAGAGGGCGTCGGCGGCGCCGACGGGCGCCTTGTCGGCGTCGTACGTGGTGTCGAGGTGTCGGCCGGGGTCGACCGGTTCGTGGTCGAGGAGGTCGAGGCCCATGTCCAGGCCCATCAGGTCGGCGTCCGGGAGGCGCAGCACGATGCCGTCGTCCGCGTGCATCACCTGCGCGTCCATGCCGTACCGCTCGGCGAGCCGCGCGCCGAGCGCCAGCGCCCACGGGGCGTGCACCTGCGCGCCGAACGGGGAGTGGATGACGACCCGCCAGTCCCCGAGCTCGTCACGGAAGCGCTCGACCAGGATCGTCCGGTCGTCCGGCACGTGACCGCAGGCCTCGCGCTGCTCCTTGAGGTACGCCAGGACGTTGTCCGCGGCCCAGGCGTCCAGGCCCGCGGCGAGCAGCCGCAGCCGCGCGTCGTCGTCGGCGAGGGCGCCGACCTCACGGAGGAACGCGCCCACCGCGCGCCCCAGTTCGAGCGGCCGGCCCAGCTGGTCGCCCTTCCAGAACGGCAGCCTGCCCGGCACACCGGGAGCCGGGGAGACGAGCACCCGGTCCCGGGTGATGTCCTCGATCCGCCAGGAGGTGGTGCCCAGCGTGAACACGTCGCCGACCCGCGACTCGTACACCATCTCCTCGTCGAGCTCGCCGACCCTGCCCCCGCCCTTCTTGGGGTCCGAGCCCGCGAGGAACACCCCGAACAGGCCACGGTCGGGGATCGTGCCGCCCGAGGTGACGGCGAGCCGCTGCGCGCCCGGCCGCCCCGTGACGGTCCCGGCGACCCGGTCCCAGACCACGCGCGGGCGCAGCTCGGCGAAGGCGTCCGACGGGTAGCGGCCGGCGAGCATGTCGAGCACGCCCGTGAACGCCGACTCGGGCAGCGAGGCGAAGGGCGCCGCCCGGCGCACCAGGGCCAGGAGGTCGTCCACCTGCCAGGTGTCGAGAGCGACGATGGCGACCAGCTGCTGCGCGAGGACGTCCAGCGGATTGGCGGGGATCCGCAGCGACTCGATCGCGCCGGAACGCATCCGCTCGGTGACCACGGCCGCCTGCACCAGGTCCCCCCGGTACTTGGGGAAGACCACGCCCGTCGACACCGCGCCCACCTGGTGCCCGGCGCGGCCCACCCGCTGCAGCCCGGAGGCCACCGAGGGCGGCGACTCGACCTGCACGACGAGGTCGACCGCACCCATGTCGATGCCCAGCTCCAGACTGGAGGTGGCGACCACGGCGGGCAGCCGGCCCGCCTTCAGGTCCTCCTCGACCTGGGCGCGCTGCTCCTTCGACACCGAGCCGTGGTGGGCGCGGGCGAGCAGGGCGGGGGCACCCTGCGCCGCCCCGGACTGGGCCATGATCTCGGCCGGGGGGACCGTGTCGGGGAGGGGTTCGCCGGTCGCCCGCTCGTACGCGATCTCGTTGAGCCGGTTGCAGAGGCGCTCGGCGAGACGGCGGGAGTTCGCGAAGACGATCGTGGAGCGGTGGGCCTGGACGAGATCGGCGATCCGCTCCTCGACGTGCGGCCAGATCGACGGCTTGTCGCCGCCGTCCTTGCCCTCGGAGGCGGGGGAGCCGCCCAGCTCGCCCATGTCCTCGACGGGGACGACGACGGAGAGGTCGAACTCCTTGCCCGACGGCGGCTGGACGATCTCCACGGCACGCCCCGGCGACAGATAGCGGGCCACCTCGTCCACCGGGCGGACCGTGGCCGAAAGGCCGATCCTGCGCGCGGGGCGGGGCAGCAGCTCGTCGAGCCGCTCCAGGGACAGGGCCAGGTGGGCGCCCCGCTTCGTGCTCGCGACCGCGTGGACCTCGTCCAGGATGACCGTCTCGACGCCCGCGAGGGCCTCGCGGGCGGCGGAGGTCAGCATCAGGAACAGCGACTCGGGCGTGGTGATCAGGATGTCCGGCGGCCGGGTCGCGAGCGACCGGCGCTCGGCGGCCGGGGTGTCGCCGGACCGGATGCCGACCCGCACGTCCGGCTCGGGCAGCCCGAGCCGCACCGACTCCTGCCGGATACCGGTCAGCGGCGAGCGCAGGTTCCGCTCGACGTCCACGGCGAGCGCCTTCAGCGGCGACACGTACAGCACGCGGCAGCGCTTCTTCGGCTCGGCCGGCGGCGGCGAGGAGGCCAGCCGGTCCAGGGAGGCGAGGAAGGCGGCCAGCGTCTTGCCCGAGCCGGTGGGAGCGACGACGAGGACGTCGGAGCCCGCGCCGATGGCCTGCCAGGCGCCCTCCTGCGCCGCCGTGGGCGCGGTGAAGGCCCCGGTGAACCAACCACGGGTCGCGGGGGAGAACGAGTCGAGCGCGGACCTGACCATGCCCCCCATCGTGCACCCGACCACTGACAACCGCCCGGACCTGGGGATATTCGGACGCCGCCACGGCGACGCCAGAGGCCCTGTCGCAGAATGGAGACATGACGAGCGGGGAGCGGGCACGGTACTGGCAGTACGCCGAGCTGCCCGGGGTCGACCTGCTGCACGCCCACTACATCCGCAAGGCCTTCGCCCGGCACACCCACGAGACCTTCGTCTTCGCCGCGATCACCGAAGGCGTTGAGGCCTTCCACTACCGCGACGAGCTCGTCCACGCCGCCCCCGGACAGATCGCCCTCGTCAACCCCGACACCCCGCACACCGGCCACGCGGGCGTGCCCGAGGGCTGGACGTACCGGACGATCTACCCCGACGCGGAGATCGTCCGTTCCATCGCCGCCGACACGCTCTCCCTGCGCGGCTCGGTCGGCTTCACCGCGCCCGTCGTCGACGACCCGTACGCCGCCCGGCTCGTCGTCGGCGTCCACCGGGCCGCCGAGGAGGGCAACGCGCTCGCGGCCGACAGCCTGCTCCGGCTTGTCACGGCCCGCATGCTGCGCAGTCACGGCGGGATCGTCACCCCGCTCCCGCCCCGCTCGGCGGGCGGCCGGAACGCGGCACGCGCGCGTGCCGTCCTGGAGGACCGTATGGTCGACCCGCCGACCCTGGAGCGGCTCGCGGGAGACCTCGGCACCAGCCCCTTCGCCCTCCTCCGGGCCTTCAGGGACGCGTACGGGATGCCCCCGCACACCTGGCTCACCGACGCGCGCGTACGGCGGGCCAGACAGCTCCTCGACGCCGGGACGCCCCCTGCGGAGGCGGCCGCCGTCGTCGGCTTCACCGACCAGTCGCACCTCAACCGGCACTTCACCCGCAGTGTCGGGGTGCCGCCGGGGGCGTACCAGCGCGCGCGACGCTAGGGGGTGTCTTGCCGATCAGGGTCGGACAGGCCCGGGGGAACGGCGGCGCAAGAACGTACAAGACCGGGCCGCCGGCTCCGCCGTAACGTCCCTGACGTGGCAGAACAGACAGCATCCCCCGTCATACGCGACAGCACACCGGCCAAACCCGACGCGGCCGTCGTCCGCGACGCCCTCGGTGTCGGCATCGCCGTCGGCCTCTCCGGCTTCGCCTTCGGCGTGACCTCGGCGGGCTCCGGGCTCAGCGTCCTCCAGACCTGTGTGCTCAGCCTGCTCGTCTTCACCGGCGCCTCGCAGTTCGCGCTGGTAGGAGCGCTCGCCGCGGGCGGCAACCCGTTCACGGCAGCCGCCGGTGCCTTCTTCCTCGGCACCCGCAACGCCTTCTACGGGCTGCGGCTCTCCCAGCTCCTGGCCCTGCCGAAGGCCGTCCGGCCGTTCGCCGCCCACTGGGTGATCGACGAGACCACGGCGGTCGCCCTCGCCCAGCCGTCACGCCGGGCCGCCCGCGTCGGCTTCACCGTCACCGGTCTCACGCTGTACGTCCTGTGGAACGCGACCACCCTGCTGGGGGCGCTCGGCGCCGAGGCGATCGGCGACACCGCCGCCTGGGGGCTCGACGCGGCAGGACCCGCCGTCTTCCTGGCCCTGCTCGCCCCCATGCTGAAGTCGGCGACCGAGCGGGCCACCGCCGGGATCGCCGTCCTGCTCGGCCTCGGGCTGCTGCCCGTGCTGCCGGCGGGGGTTCCGGTCCTCGCGGCGGCCCTCGCCGCACCCACGGTCCTCTGGCTCCAGGGTCGCCGCCGCACCGCCCCGGCCGGACGAGAGAAGGACTCCCGATGAACGTGTGGATCGCGATCGGCCTCACCGCCGCCGGCTGCTACCTGGTCAAACTGCTCGGCCTGCTCGTACCCGCCGGAGCGCTCGAGCGGCCGCTCGTCCAGCGGCTCGCCGCCCTGCTGCCCGTGGCGCTGCTCGCCGCACTCACCGCCCAGCAGACGTTCGGCGCGGGCAGCACCGTCGTCCTGGACGCTCGCGCGGCCGGACTCGCCGCGGCTGCCGTCGCGCTCGTCCTGCGAGCACCTTTCCTGGTCGTCGTGGGCGCGGCCGTCGCCGTCACGGCGGGGGTACGGGCCCTGGGCTGGTGACGGGGGCGCCCCGGGGTCGGCTCGTGACGGCCGCGCCCCGGGCCGGCCGGCGACAACCGAGCCCCTGGGCCCACAGCGACGGCCGGGTCTCCCCGCTCAGTCGACGGGGCGGCCGTGGGCCCGCAGGATACGCAGGGCCTCGACGGTGACGATCGGCCGCGACTCCAGGGCCGTGCCCGGGGCCCAGGCCCGCCAGCGGATCGGCCATCCGCCGTCCTCCTGCTGGTCGGCCGCGAGCCGGTCGAGGGAGCGGGCCATCTCCTCCTCCGTGAACCAGCGGGCGGCCAGTGAGTCCGGCACGCGCGCGTAGTCGTGCGGGAAGTGCAGCTCACCCGGCGCGTAGCCCTCGGCCACGGGGTAGTCCTCCTCCCGGTCCGGGTCCAGGACGGCGAGCCGCTGCTCGCGGACCAGACGTCCGAGGCGGTCGGCGGCCACCACGGCCCGCGAGCGGTCCGGGGCCCCGTCCAGGAAGGCGACGGCTGCCTCGATCTCGTACGGATGGGTCTTCTCCAGCGACTCCACCTCCGACCAGCAGAACTCGGTGGCCCGGAACAGCCACGCGTGCCACACCTGGTTGCGGTGCAGCAGTCCCACCACCGGGCCGGTCGTCAGCAGGGCGCTCGGCGGGGAGTCGACGACCGGGATGAACGGAGCGGACGGGTACGCGCGCTGGGACGGGTGGATCGCCGGGAGGGCGCCGTCGTGGGTGGACACGTCGGTGAGGTACCGGCAGATCCGCTCCACGCGCAGCCCGCCGCAGCGGCCGATGGAGTCGAGGACCCGCAGGGCGTGCGCGGTGTGCAGGGGCTGGCTGACCGGTCCGCGGAGATCGGGGTCGAGCGCGTGGCCGTAGCCGCCGTCCTCGTTGAGGTACGCCGTGAGGGCCGTCTCCACCTGATCCGCGCCGCCGCGCAGGAAGTGGTAGGCGAACCTGCGCTGTTCGAGGACACGGGCCGTCAGCCAGATGAAGCGCTCGGCGCGGGCCAGGGGGGTCGCGGGCGGGGAGGGGAGGGGT
Source organism: Streptomyces sp. NPDC028711 (assembly GCF_055565415.1). Classification (NCBI taxonomy): domain Bacteria; kingdom Bacillati; phylum Actinomycetota; class Actinomycetes; order Kitasatosporales; family Streptomycetaceae; genus Streptomyces; species Streptomyces sp. NPDC028711. The sequence continues at coordinate 27,745 of NZ_JBVHUJ010000010.1, forward strand.
TTTTCGGCCATGCTCCGACCGTAGGGCGGAACGAGGCGGTGACAAGGGTTACGGAGCGGGCTGCACTCTTGGGAGCGGGATACTGGGGTCATGCGGTTGACGATTTTCTGGGAGCGGATGGCGGACCACTTCGGTGAGTCCTACGCCGAGTCCTTCGCACGGGACCATGTGATGACGGAGCTCGGGGGCCGGACGGTTCGCGAGGCGCTGGACGCCGGCTGGGAGGCGAAGGACGTGTGGCGGGCGGTCTGCGCGGCCGTCGACGTACCCGCCGACAAGAGGTGACCGGCGGACGGTACGAGGACCGGCCGGTGAGGTGAGAGGTGGCCGGAGGGGATGTCCGGGGTCCCGGGGGGAATGTCCGTGCGGTGCGCGAGACTGACGGGGTGGCCCCGACTGACGACACCGAGACGACCGACCTGACGGCTTCGACCGATGTGACGGCACCGACCGCTTCCGTGGCCTCGGCCGACAGAGGCGACGGCGGTGACGGCAGAGGCGGTGGCGAGGCGTCCGTCGCGGCCGGCGGTCCGGCCGCCGGGATGCCGCGCTGGCTGCCCCGCGCGATGGTCCTCGCCCTCGCGCTCTACGCCTGTTTCCTCCTGGGCAACTGGGCCTTCCACCAGCTCGTCGGCCTCCTCGTCAACATCCTGCTCGCCTTCTTCCTCGCCCTCGCCATCGAACCGGCGGTCGGCCGGATGGCCGCGCGGGGGATGCGCCGTGGCCTCGCCACCTTCCTCGTCTTCCTCGCGGTCCTCGTCTTCAGCGTCGGCTTCGTCGTCCTGCTCGGCTCGATGCTCGCCGGCCAGATCGTGGACATGGTCGAGAACTTCCCCAAGTACCTCGACTCGGTGATCAAGTGGATCAACCAGACGTTCCACACGGACCTGTCGCGGGTCGAGGTCCAGGACAGCCTCCTGAGCTCCGACTGGCTGCAGAAGTACGTGCAGAACAGCGCGTCCGGCGTGCTCGACGTCTCCGCCACCGTCCTCGGCGGCCTGTTCCGGCTCCTGACGATCTTCCTGTTCTCGTTCTACTTCGCCGCCGACGGGCCCCGGCTGCGGCGCGCCCTCTGCTCCGTCCTGCCGCCCGCCCGGCAGGCCGAGGTGCTGCGGGCCTGGGAGATCGCGGTCGACAAGACGGGCGGCTATCTCTACTCGCGCGGTCTCATGGCCCTCATCTCGGGCGCCGCGCACTTCGTGCTCCTGGAGATCCTGGACGTGCCGTACGCGCCCGCGCTGGCGGTGTGGGTCGGACTGGTCTCGCAGTTCATCCCCACCATCGGCACCTATCTGGCCGGCGCGCTGCCGATGCTGATCGCCTTCACCGTGAACCCCTGGTACGCGCTGTGGGTGCTCTGCTTCGTCGTGACCTACCAGCAGTTCGAGAACTACGTGCTCCAGCCCAAGCTCACCTCCAAGACCGTGGACATCCACCCGGCGGTGGCCTTCGGCTCGGTCATCGCGGGGACGGCGCTGCTCGGCGCCGTCGGCGCGCTGATCGCCATCCCGGCCGTCGCCACCCTCCAGGCCTTCCTCGGTGCCTATGTGAAGCGGTACGACGTGACCGACGATCCGCGCGTCCACGGTCACCGCAGATACGGCGAGGCGGTCGTGGCCCGGCTGCAGAAGGCCCTGCACCACAAAAAGGAGACCAGCGCACCCGAGGACGAGTGAGCCCCCGGCTCAGAGGTACGAGGGACGGGTGACCCGGTGCCGGAAGGTGTGCCAGATCCACGCCTGCACGGCCACGAGCAGCGGGGTGACGCACAGCAGGGCGGGCACGAGCAGACCGAGCGTGGAAGGGGCCGCCGCCCGTTCGGCGAGCGGGAGCGCGGTCCCCGCCCAGAGCGGAAGGCCGCCCAGCAGGACCGCGGTGAGCGCGAAGGACTGCCAGGGGCGGCCGGTGTGTCCGACGAGCCGGCGGGCACGCTCGTACGGCAGTCCCGTGAGCCGGAGCGTGGCGAAGCCCAGCCCGTGCGCGGCGAACAGGGCGGCCACGGCGAGCGCGGTGAGGACGGCCGTGGGGCCGGTCGCGGTCGTGTACAGCCGCCCGGTGAGGAGGGCCGCGAGCAGCCACCCCCAGGACAGCGCGACGGTCCAGCTGCCGCACGTCACGGCTCCGTCGCAGGCCGCGCGCCAGCGCGGACCCGGGCCGCGGCCGCGCGACCAGAGTCCCGCGTCCCGGACGATCCAGCCGGTCAGCAGGGCTACGACGGCCGGGACCTGACCGCTCAGCAGGTCTCCTTCGAGCGCCGGGAAGCAGCCCACGAGGATGCCGGCGGTGGCGACGAGCCAGACCTCGTTGCCCAGGAAGAAGGGTGCGAAGGAGGCGAGGACGAGCCTCCGCTCGCGGTCGCTCCGGCCGAGCCAGGGGGTGAGCATGCCGGTGCCGACGTCCGCCCCGGCGAGGACGAACCAGCCCGCCGCGAAGAAGGCGAGCAGGGCGATGGCCAGGGTCTCCACGGGGGCTCCTCGGGCTTTTCCTCGGGCGATACGGGCGATACGGGGGATACGGCGGGATGTCGGGGGGCTCGGCTCAGTAGCGGGGCGCGGGGAGCGCCGCGGACGGGTCGGGCGCGCCGTTCTCCTCGCCCTCGGCGGGCCGCTCGTCGTGGCCGAGGCCCGACTCGACGGGGCCCCGGCGGGCGTGCCGGGTGAGGAGCCAGGCGTTGAGGAGGGCGAGCAGGACGAAGACCGTGGTGAAGACGGTGAGGGACAGGCGCATGGTGCCGGGGGAGAGGTCCGAGACCGCGTCCTCCGTCCTGAGGAGCCCGTACACCACCCAGGGCTGCCGGCCCGACTCCCGGAAGACCCAGCCGCTGATCATCGCGAGGTACGGCAGCGGCACGGCCGCCATCAGGACGAGATGCCAGAGCCGGAACCGGAAGACGACCTTCTTGAAGGAGGCCAGGATCACGCCGGCGAAGCACAGGTACATCATCAGGGCGAAGCTGATGAGCATCAGCAGCGCGCCGCCCCGGGTCCACGCCTCCGAGGGCACGTAGTCACCCGGGCCGAAGCGCTCCGTCAGCTCCGCCTGGACCCGCGCGACCTCGGCGGCCTGCCCGCCGAACACGGCCGACTTCATCGGCTGGAAGGCGTCCAGGACGGCGAACTGCACTCCGCCGAAGACAGCGGTCACCATCAGCGCGGGCGCCGAGAGGAACACCCCGATCCGCAGGCTGCGCCCGAAGAACTCCCACTCGGGGCTCCGCCGGAAGAGGTGGTACGCGCTCACCCCGGCCATGAAGAAGCCCGCCGTGAGCAGCGCCCCCGCGAGCACGTGCCCGAAGGCGAGCAGCGCGGAGGGATTGGTCAGCACCGCCACCGGGTCGTCCAGGACGAGTTCGCCGTGCTCGGAGCCGTAGCCGACCGGGTGGTTGAGGAAGCCGTTGGAGACGAGGATCCAGTACGCCGACAGACAGGCGGTGAGGACGACGATCCAGATCGCGGCCAGATGCGCCCAGCGGTTGAGCCGGTTCCACCCGAAGATCCACAGGCCGAGGAAGGTCGACTCGACGAAGAACGCCACGATCGTCTCCACGGCGAGCGAGGCGCCGAGGACGTTCCCCGCCTCATGGGTGAGCCCGCTCCAGGCCATGCCGAACTGGAACTCCATCACGAGACCCGTGACGATCCCGACCGCGTAGTTGATCACGTACAACTGGCCCCAGAAACGCACCATGCGCGCGTCCAGCGGCTTCCGGCCGAACGTGGCCTTCGTCTGGAGCACGGCGACGACCGTCGCGAGCCCCAGGGTGAGGGCGACGAAGAGGAAGTGGCCGCCGGCGGTGAGGGCGAACTGCAGCCGCGCGAGATCGAGTACGTCCTGGTTCACCCGTACAGCGTCGGCGTACGGTCAGCGGCCCGGCGTCAGCCCCCGGTGGACACCGGCCGTACCCCAGCGGTTGCGCCGGCCCACGCGCGCGTACTCCCTGAGTCGCGACAGCGGGCGCCGATCCCCTACGGGTCGGGCAGCGGAACGGGTCACGTCGGCCGGCCCGGCGCGATCACCCCGGAACGGGTCAGGCCAGCCAGCCCGGCGTGATCATCCCGGACTCGTACGCCAGGATCACCAGCTGCGCCCGGTCGCGCACCGCCAGCTTGGTCATGATCCGGCTGACATGGGTCTTCGCGGTCGCGGGGGAGAGGACGAGCCGGCCGGCGATCTCGTCGTTCGAGAGTCCGGCGCCGACCAGACCGAGGACCTCGCGCTCCCGCTCCGTGAGGGCGTTGAGCCGGGGGCTCGGATCGGGCTGCCGATCGGCCCGGCCCGCGAACTCGGCGATCAGACGGCGCGTCACCGCCGGGGCGATCAGGGCGTCGCCGCGCGCCACCACCCGTACGGCATGCAGCAGTTCCATCGGCTCTGTGTCCTTCACGAGGAAGCCCGACGCGCCCGCGCGCAGCGCCCCGTACACATGGTCGTCCGCGTCGAAGGTGGTCAGGATGACCACCCGTACCCCTGCGAGCCGCTCGTCCGCGGTGATGCGGCGGGTGGCCTCCAGGCCGTCGAGCACCGGCATGCGGATGTCCATCAGGACCACGTCCGGGCGCAGTTCGCGGGCGAGCCCGATCGCCCGCTCCCCGTCCCCGGCCTCGCCCACGACCTCGATGTCCTCCTCGTCGGAGAGGATCGACCGGAAGCCGGCCCGGACCAGGTTCTGGTCGTCGGCGAGCACGACACGGATCATCGGGGGTCCCCCTCGGACACGGTGGGTACGGACAGCGGCAGCCGGGCGTCCACCAGGAAACCGCCGTTGTCCCCATTCTCCGCGGTCAGCTCGCCGCCGAACGCCCGGGCCCGCTCCGCCATGCCCCGGATGCCGCTGCCCGGCGGCCGCCCCTCCGGCGCGCCCCCGCCGTCGTCCTCGATCCGCAGGCGTACCGCCTCCGCTCCCCAGTCGAGGGTGATGCGGACGGTCCCCGCGCCCGCGTGGCGGGTGACGTTCGTCAGCGACTCCTGCACGATCCGGTACGCGGCCAGGTCGACGGGCGGCGGCAGGGGCACGGGCGCGCCCGTGGACTCCGTACGGACGTCGAGACCGGCACTCCGGGCCCGCTCGGCCAGATCGCCGAGGAGCGCGAGGCCGGAGGAGGACGGGGCGGTCGGCGTGGGCTCGTCGGCGCGGCGCAGCACCCCGAGGGTCGCCCGCAGCTCCCGCAGCGCGTCCTTGCTGGTGGCCTTCACCGCCTCCAGGGCCTCGGTGGCGGTGGCGAGCCCGGCTTCGGGGGCGGGCCCCTTGCCGAGCCGGTGCAGCGCCGCTCCGGACTGGACGTTGATCAGCGAGATGCTGTGGCCGAGCACGTCGTGCACCTCACGGGCGATCCGCAGCCGCTCCTCGGTGGCGCTCTGCCGGGCGCGGGCCTCCTGCTCCCGTTCGGCGGCGCGCGCCCGCTGCTCCACCTCGTGCAGATAGGCGATCCGGGTGCGCTGGGCCCGGCCCACCGCGACGAGGCTGATCAGCCAGCCGGCCAGCATCGCGAGCGCGGTCTCGTCGATCTGGCGGTGGCCAGGCTGCTGCCGGATCTCCCCGACGCCCACCGCGAGCAGGGTGACGGCGGCGAGCGCGACGGCGGCGACGAACCGGCCCTCGGCGGCGGTCGTGTACAGCGCGAGCGCGAAGGCGATCATGAGCGGGCCGTCCTGGGCGGACAGCGGGTAATAGACGACGCAGGCGAGCAGCGTGACGACGGCGACCGCGACCGGCTGCCGCCGACGGAAGTACAGCGCCCCGCACCCGACCAGGATGAGCGCCCAGCCGAGCACTGTACGGACCACGGGCTCGCTCGTGTACCGCGCGGAGACGAGGGTCCACACGGCGACGACGACCAGCACGACACCCGCCACCAGGGCGTCGGCGGCCCTCGGCGAACGACGCTCGCGGGGGGACCGGCCGGGGGAACGGCCCTGGGAACGGAGCGGGAGGGGCATGCGTCGAAGGATAGGCGGGGGGTCGTTCCGGGGCGGTACGCGCGCGGGGGTGGGGCGGGCGCTGAACGGAACCGGAAGGGTGTGCGGAGTCGTGGCTACGGGTTCCGTAGCTACGGGTTCGGCTGCGGGCTTCGGCTACGGAACGTGCCCGGTCCGGACGTTCGTCAGCGGGTTGGGGACGGGGAGGTAGTGCGGGGCCGTCGCCTCCGCGCCGATCCAGCGGGAGAGCAGGTTGGCCTTGCCGGGGAGGGTCGGGGAGTCGAGCAGGTCCTTGACGTCGGGAAGGGCCGGCAGCCGCCCGCCCCGCTCGAACTCGGCGCGGGCCAGGGCCCACAGAGCGGCTCCTGAGCCCGGGAAGCGGTGGGTGAGGGCGCCGGCGACCTCGGAGAGGTTGTTGACGACGAGGCAGTAGACGAGCCTCCGCCAAGCCGCCGCGCGGGGCATCGGCGGGACCGTCTTGGCACCCTCCGCGTCGCGGAAGACGGACTGGACGGGGGTGCCTTGAGCGTCCACCGCGACCAGCGTGTTCTGCAGGTGGCACTCCACGACGACGCCGAAGCGCGCGAACGCCTCCAGGACGGGCGCCACGACATACCGCAGATAGGCCGACCACCAGGGCAGGGGATCGGCGATCCGGTCGAGGGGGTTGCCGGGGAAGCCCTCGGCGAGCGCGGCGGCGAGGACGGCCGTCGAACCGGGGACCAGATGCCGGTCGAGACCGTCCCGGACGACCACGGCGCAGGTCTCGAAGAGGCCGTCCACCGTGCGGTAGCCGCGGTCGCTGAGCCAGGCCGCAGGACCGTCCATGGCCGCGAAGGCGGCGGTGACGAGCGGATCGGTGCGGCGCACGTGGAGCAGCTCGTGCCGTCGCATCCGGCGGACGTCGTTGGTGATCCGTACGTCGAGGCTGAACTTCAGGAACAGGTCCCCGCCGTCCCGGGAGCCGTCCCCCGGCACGTGCAGGGTGCGCACCGAAGCCGTCGGCCGCGCGGACCGTGGTGTGACGCCCAGGCGGACGAGGCGGCCCTCGGCGAAGGCGGCACGCACGCGCGTGGCCCCTTCGGACAGTTCGAGCTGCCAGGGATGGGCGGGAAGCAGCCGGTAGCCGGGTGGAGCCTCGCCCAGGGCGTCCAGGGCCCGGGTGTCGCCGTCCTCGACGACCGCGTCCTCGCGTACGCCGAGGAGGACGAGCGGGAACTGGGCGTACGCCTCGGGGGCGTAGCGCAGCCAGGCGGCAGGGGGGCCGCCGCTGGTGCGCGCCTTGGGGGCCGGGTGGCACGGGTGGCCCATGACCAGTGCCTGTTCGGAGCGCAGCCAGGGATCCTCGGGCGGTGCCGTACGGGCGCGCGCGGCGAGCACGGCCCGTACGGCGCTACGGCTCGCGGCCATCTCGGCGGCCAGGGCGGGATTGGGCCGCCCGGTGGAGGCGTGCATCTCCCGGACGGCGAGGTCGACGAGCCCGGCGTGGCACAGGGGCCGCCAGGCGCGCCCGGTCCACAGCTCGGCGTCGGAGGGGCGGTGGCCGGGGCGGACGCGCAGGAGCCGGCCGCTGACGCGCAGGCGGTGGACGGTGTAGTCGGTGGATCGGTCAGCGGAGGGGTCGCCGGAAGGGGGCGCCGCACGGTCCACCGACCGGCCCGCCGCACGGTCCACCGCCCGGCCCGCTCCCCCCGCCGCCAGGTCGGTTGCCGGGTCGTCCGCTGCCCCCGCCGTCGCGTCCGCCGTCGCGTCCGCCGCCGAGTCTGTTGCCGGGTCCGTCGCCGGGTCCGTCGCCTCGCGGAGCAGGCAGTTCAGCAGGGGTGTCACCGCCAGGGCGTCGGCGGCCCGCGTGAGTCTGTTCATCGACATCAGTATGTGTGGATTGCGTTCGACTGCGATAGAACATCCGCATGTGCCGAACCGTCGCGGAGCGCACCCTCGCCGCCGAGCTGGACACCGTCCGGCCGGGCCTGACGGCCGCGTACGTCGCGGAGCTTCCCGGTGCCAGGGCCGCGGTGCTGACCCGGCTCTGGCGCGGTCTCGTCCACGAGCCGCTTCCCTGGGTCGCCGCGCGCACGGCCGGCCGTGAAGGCGTCACGCTGCGCCTGGCCGACGGGCGGTGTCTGCGCGGCCCGCACTCGGACCCCTGGGCGACGGCGGCCTCGGTGTCCGCGCTCGGCCTCGACGGGGTCCGGTACGACCACCCGGCCGAACTGGTGACCGCCCTCGCCGTGCCGGGAGGCGACCGAATGGCCGCCGAGCTCGACCACAGTGCCGCGTCGCTCGCCCTCTCCCGCACGGCGCCTCGGCGAGAGGCGCCGCCGGTCCACCCGTGGGAGTGGGAGCAGGGGGAGACCGACGGGCATCCGTACCATCCGGGCTGCCGCTCCCGGCCCGGGTTCTCCGCCGCCGAGCAGCTGGCCTACGCGCCGGAGCACCGGCCCGTGGTCGCCCTGCGCCTTGCCGTGGTCGAGGGGGCGGCGGTGTCGGGGGAGTGGCCCCGCGAGCTTCGTGACGGCGCCGCCGTGCTGATCCCCGTCCACCCCTGGCAGGCCCGGCACGTCCTGTCCGGCCGGCTGCTGCGACCCGGCCCTGCCGGACACCCCCTGCTCTCGCTCCGTACGCTCGACATCGGCGGCGACACGCATGTCAAGACGTCGCTGAGCACGCGGCTCACCTCGGCCGTGCGGGACATCTCGGAGTACACCGTCACGCACGCCGTCGCGACCTCCGACTTCGTCGAGCGGCTCGTCCGCCGGCTCGACGGGCGGCTGCGCGTCGCCCGCAACCTGGCGGTGGCCGGGGCGGGGACGGCCGACCTGGCGGCGCTCCTGCGCGAGTCACCGCAGGTCCACGCGGACGCGGCGGCCGGGGAGAGGGTCGTTCCGGTGGCGGCCCTTCCCGCGCTCCTCGCGTCCCGTGCGCCGGAGGAACGCCTTGACCGAGCCGTCGAATTCGCGCGGCTGGCCCTCGGGGCGTGCCTGGAGCTGCTGGACCTCGGAGTGGCGCTCGAGGCGCACGGACAGAACCTGCTCGCCGTCGTCGACGCCGACGACCGGGCCCGGCGCCTCGTCTACCGTGACCTCGCCGACATCCGCATCAGCCCCGCCCGGCTGGCCCGGCACGGGATCCCGGCACCGCCGGTGAGCGGCCGGCTCCTGAACGACGACCCGGCCGTACTCCGCCGCAAGGTCCTCGGCAGCCTGGTCACCGGTGCGCTGGGCCCGCTGGCCGGTGACGCGCCGACCCTCGGCACGATCCTGGAGGCGGCCACCCGCGACCTCACCCCTACCCCCGACCTGTACGCCCTGCGGACGGAACCGCTCCCGGCGAAGGCACTCACCCTGATGCGTCTGGAGCCGAACGGCGGCGACCTGTGGATGGGGCTCCCGCACCCCTCGGGGGCCGGGGTCGGAGTCGGGGCCCGTTGGGCCGGCCCCGGAGCGTGAGCGCCGCAGGGGACGGGGACGGCGTTCCGACCGCGGACCGGGCTGACGACCGCCGGCGGCGTCGCGTACGGCAGGTCACTGTCCGTCGGTGATGTAGTAGTCGTCCTTGAGGTACTCCAGGGTGTAGCTGCCGAGGTCGCTCTCGGTGAAGGTGGCGGAGGACCTGACCGCTTCGAGCGGCATCTCGATCTTGTCGAGGGTGCGCACGACGACGCGCCCCGGATCGACCGTCGCGGTCTGCAGGGCCTTCTTCTGCGCCGGTGAAATCATCTGGAACACGATGACGTACGTCGACGTGCAGGGACCGAATCCCTGGTCCTCTGCCTTCTTCGCGCCCGGCCCGGCCACTTCGCAGACCGTATCGATGTCCTCACGCCCGAGGCCGTGGAGGTACTGCTCGTACCGTTGGATCGCGCGCTCTTTCGTCCTGGGCGCAGGCTGGTTGCCTGGAGGGGCGGCCGACGGCTTCTCGGCGCCATCGGACGCGGACGGCGCGGCCGACGGCCCTTTCCCCGAGGTGGGCGAGGGCGACTGCGAAGGTGCCGCGGCCGCGTCCTCCTTCGCTTTCCCCGGACCGCACGCGCCCGCCGCCAGCACCACACACGCCGATACCGCCGCGCTCACGATCGCCCGCGTCTTCATCAGATCCCCTTCACCCGCCGAGTGCACCATCAGGACTTCACGCAGGATCCGGGAGAGCGGTTCCCGATGGCGTGGTGCGCTTGACACTTAAATCGAACATCCATTCTCATGGGAGTCCGGCCCTGGGAATCGCGGGGTTGTCGGCGAGTTGTCCACAGGCCGGAGGGGACGTCGGGGCCCATTGTCAGTGGCAGGGGTTAGCGTCTTTCACATGAAGCGATCGACTCAAGCAAACCGGGTGGAACCCATGGCAGGAACCGACCGCGAGAAGGCGCTCGACGCCGCGCTCGCACAGATTGAACGCCAATTCGGCAAGGGCGCCGTGATGCGCATGGGTGACCGCGTCCAGGAGCCGATCGAGGTGATCTCCACCGGATCGACCGCCCTCGACATCGCCCTCGGCGTCGGTGGCCTGCCCCGCGGCCGTGTCGTGGAGGTCTACGGGCCGGAGTCCTCCGGCAAGACGACCCTGACCCTGCACGCCGTGGCCAACGCCCAGAAGGCCGGCGGCCAGGTGGCCTTCGTGGACGCCGAGCACGCCCTCGACCCCGAGTACGCCAAGAAGCTCGGCGTCGACATCGACAACCTGATCCTGTCCCAGCCGGACAGCGGCGAGCAGGCCCTCGAGATCGTCGACATGCTGGTCCGCTCCGGCGCCCTCGACCTGATCGTCATCGACTCCGTCGCCGCGCTCGTCCCGCGTGCGGAGATCGAGGGCGAGATGGGCGACTCGCACGTGGGTCTGCAGGCCCGACTGATGAGCCAGGCGCTCCGGAAGATCACCGGCGCGCTCAACCAGTCCAAGACCACCGCGATCTTCATCAACCAGCTCCGCGAGAAGATCGGCGTGATGTTCGGCTCGCCGGAGACCACGACCGGTGGCCGCGCCCTGAAGTTCTACGCCTCGGTGCGCCTCGACATCCGCCGTATCGAGACCCTCAAGGACGGCACGGACGCGGTCGGCAACCGCACCCGCGTCAAGGTCGTCAAGAACAAGGTCGCGCCCCCGTTCAAGCAGGCCGAGTTCGACATCCTCTACGGCCAGGGCATCAGCCGCGAGGGCGGTCTGATCGACATGGGCGTGGAGCACGGCTTCGTGCGCAAGGCCGGTGCCTGGTACACGTACGAGGGCGACCAGCTCGGCCAGGGCAAGGAGAACGCCCGCAACTTCCTGAAGGACAACCCCGACCTCGCCGACGAGATCGAGAAGAAGATCAAGGAGAAGCTGGGCGTCGGCGTCCGGCCCGAGGCCGCGAAGGCCGAGCCGGGGGCGGACGCGGCGGTCGCCGCCGACGCGGCCGGCACGGACGACGCCGCCAAGAGCGTCCCGGCACCCGCGAGCAAGACCGCGAAGGCGACCAAGGCCACCGCGGTCAAGAGCTGAACCGGTGACCGGTCGCACCGAATGGCCGGGTGACAGCTCCGACTCGTCGAGGGCCGAGAAGCAGCTGTCACCCCAGGATCCGGCTGAGCGGGCGCGGGCGATCTGTCTGCGCCTGCTCACCGGGACCCCCCGCACGCGCAAGCAGCTCGCCGACGCGCTGCGCAAGCGGGAGATCCCCGACGAGGTGGCGGAGGAGGTCCTCTCCCGCTTCGAGGACGTCGGGCTCATCGACGACGCCGCCTTCGCGGGGGCGTGGGTGGAGTCCCGTCACCACGGCAGGGGCCTCGCCCGCCGGGCTCTCGCCCGTGAGCTGCGGACGAAGGGCGTCGAGCCGACCCTCATCCAGGAGGCGGTGGAGCAGCTCGACTCCGAGCGGGAGGAGGCCACCGCGCGCGAGCTCGTGGCCCGCAAGCTGCGCGCCACCCGCGGTCTCGACCGCGACCGGCGTCTGCGGCGGCTCGCCGGGATGCTCGCCCGCAAGGGGTATCCCGAGGGCATGGCCCTCCGCGTCGTCCGCCAGGCGCTGGAGGCCGAGGGCGAGGACACGGAAGGCCTCGACGAATCCTTCTGATCCCCCCCGTGGGGGAGGGGATCAGCTGTCGACCGTCGTGCCTCAGGCGCAGCTGGGGCGGACCTCAGTCGGCCGTGCCCGGGAGGAGAACCGGGAGGCCCTCGCTCTTCCAGGCCTGGAAGCCGCCGATCAGGTCGGTCGCCCGGTGGAGGCCGAGGCGGCGCAGGGACTCGGCCGCGAGGGAGGAGGCATAGCCCTCGTCGCAGAGGACCACCACCCGGAGGTCGTGGCTGTTCGCCTCCGGCGCCCGGTGGCTGCCCCGGGGGTCCAGCCGCCATTCCAGTTCGTTGCGCTCCACCACCAGTGCGCCCGGGATCAGGCCGTCCCGTTCCCGCAGGGCCGCGTAGCGGGTGTCCACCAGGAGCGCCTCACCCGCCTCGTACGCCTCATGGGCGGCCCGGGGTCCGATTCGGTCGAGGCCCGCCCTGACCTGCTCCAGCAGCTCGTCGATGCCCAGGCGTTCGTCGCTCACTGCCAGTCCTCCGGGCGCTCGACCTGCTCAAGACGGAGGACCGCGCCCGTCCGGCTGAACCGCCGGATCAGCGGCAGCGGCGGATGGTAGGCGTGCACCGACACCGCGTGGGTGTCCGGTGACTCGTTGAGCACCTCGTGCACGTGGTGCGTGCCGAAGGCGCGGCTCCCGCCCTCGCCGAGGCGGCGGGAGCGGTCGAGCCCGTCGGCCAGCTCCAGGGTCTTCCAGCCGCTCGCCGGCAGCCGGACGGCGAGCGCGTTCTCGGTCAGGGTCCCGCGCGCGGTGGCGAAGGCGCCGAGGGACTCGGCGTGGTCGTGCCAGCCGGTGCCGGTGCCGGGCGGCCAGCCGATGAGCCAGGCCTCGCTGCCGCCGGGGCCGTCGAGCCGTACCCAGGTGCGGCCCTCGGGGTCGAGCGGCAGGGAGTCGACCAGTTCCCGGTCCGCCGCCGTGCGCCGCACGAAGTCGAGCAGCTCGGCGGCCGTCGGAGCGTTGGAGGAATCGACCGGAGACGGAGAGGGGGAGGGGGAAGGAGCGGGAGAAGGCGCGGGAGTGCGTGGAGACACGGGTGACCGTCCTGAGGTTCGCGAAGAGCGCGCGGCGGCACACGGCACACGGGGGGTGTGTCAGTGGCGGGGCGCGCGCGGGGAGAGGGCGAGATCAGCAGGAGGGGCGACACACGCAGCCCGCATAGCGGACGAGGTCCATATGGACCCTCCGCCACAGGCGCACATCGGTGTCGGTCACGTTCCGGAGTACACCATGCGCGCCTGTGGGAATCAATGCGTGTCTGCCGTGTGGTCAGCTCTTGGCGGCGGACACCTCGGCCGCGACCTCGGCGTCCACGTCCGGCTCCGCCCCCGCCTCTGCCTTCGTCTCGGCCTCGGGGGTCGCCGAGCCGCCGCGGGCCGCGTCCGCCGCCGCGTACAGCTCCTCGGGGCGTACCCCGGAGAAGGCAGCGACGAGGTGCCCGTCGGGCCGTACGAGCAGGACGGCGTGGGCCGGAGCGCCCGGGTACGCCTCGGTCACCAGGATCTCCGCCTTCGCCGGGAGCCCGCGCACCGCCTCGTCGAGCCGGGGCATCAGCCCCGCGCCCTGCCAGTGCCGCCGGTCCCACACCCCGGTGCCGGGAGCGACCAGGAGGACCAGGAGGCGGCCCTGACCGAGCCGGTCCCTGAGCCGTACGGTCGTGCCGTCGGGGGCGGTCACACGGACGTCCTCGACGGGCGCGCCCACCGGCGTGCCCACGGGGGTCAGGCCCTCGGTGTACGGAGGCGCGAGGGGGGAGTGCGGGTACGCGGGGGGCGCGCCGAGCGGCCCGCGCCCCACGTGGCCGTCGGTGAGGAGGGCGTCGTGGCCGCGCGTGGCCCCCGGGAGGTACGTCCGCAGCCCACCGCCGCCGCGGAGCACGGGCAGTGACTGGTCCGCCGCGCGCAGCCGGTGGGCGACGGCGGAACGCCGCTCGCTCTGGTAGCTGTCCAGAAGCCGTTCCGAGGCGCCGTGGTGCCAGGTGTGGGCGAGCTTCCAGGCGAGGTTGTCCACGTCCCTGAGCCCCTCGTCGAGGCCCTGGGTCCCGACCGCGCCGAGCAGGTGGGCCGCCTCCCCGGCGAGGAGGACCCGGTCGACCCGCCAGCGGCGGGCGAGCCGGTGGTGCAGGGTGTGGACGCCGGTGTCGATGAGTTCGTACGGGGGAGTGACGCCGTCGCACCAGCCGGCCAGGGTCTCGCGGATCCGGGCGACGAGCGCGTCCGGGGTGACCAGGTCGCCCCGGGGCGGCAGCAGCCAGTCGATCCGCCACACCCCGTCGGGCAGCGGGCGGGCGGTGATCTCCTCGGGAGCGCCCCGCCACGGCGGCTGACGGTGCAGCAGGGCCTCGCCCGCCCAGGGGAGTTCGGTGCGGAGCGCGGCGACCGCGTGCCGTTCCACCGCCGTACGGCCGGGGAACCGGATCCCGAGCAGCTTGCGTACGGTCGAGCGGGCGCCGTCGCAGCCGACGAGATGGCTGCCGCGCCACCAGGTGCCCGCCGGGCCCCGGGTGTGGGCGACGACCCCGTCCGCGTCCTGCTCGATGGTGTCGAGCCGTGCCTCGGTGACGAGCCGGATCAGCCGCTGGTGGGCGATGGCGTCGCGCAGCCCGCGCGCGAGGGCGTGCTGGGGGATGTGCAGCGGCGCGGCCGGGGCGGAGGGCTCGTCGGGGTCCTCGGACCACTCCTCCGTACCGCCGAGGCCGAGGTCGAGTTCGAGGTGGCGCACCAGCTGGCGGCGGCGCATACCGCGCCAGCCGACCCAGCGGACCCCCTCGTCACGGAGGGTGGTGCAGCCGAGCCGCTCGACCATGGCGGCCATGTCGGCGCGGAGGACGACGCTCCGGGCGGGGCGGAGCTCCTCCTTGCCGGAGCCCTCGTCGAGGACGACGCTGGGCACGCCCTGCGCGGCGAGCGCGAGGGAGAGCGCGAGGCCGACCGGCCCCGCGCCCACGATGATCACCGGGTCCACGGCGCGGCTCCTGAAGGCCGGACGGTCATGGGGGCAGCACAGCTGAGTGTGGCACGAGCCCGGTGCTTGATCACAGACCGTATGCAACCCACTGAGGGTGCTTGCGTCAAGCGACGGGGTGGGCGCGGTGCGGCCGACCTGAAGTCGGTACCGCTCCGGCCCACCCCTGTTGTCCCACGGACCCCTTCGGGGTCAGGCGTTGCTGACCGCCTTCGTCACCGTCTCGGGGGCTCCCGCCTGGGCGGGGAGCGTCACGGTCGGGGACTTCTTGCCCTGCCGCAGACGCTTCTCCAGCCGGCTGGCGAAGGTGGTCAGGACGAAGTTCAGGACGATGTAGATCAGCGCGATGACCACGAGAGTGGCGATCGTGTTGGCGCCGTAGTTGGCCGTGATCTGCCGGTTCTGGCTGAGAAGTTCGCCGAAGCCGAGCAGGGCGCCGCCGAGCGCGGTGTCCTTGACGATCACGACGAGCTGGCTGACGAGCGCGGGGAGCATGACGGTCACGGCCTGCGGCAGCAGGACGTACAGCATGGTCTGGCCCTTGCGCATGCCGAGCGCCTCGGCCGCGTCGCCCTGGCCCCGGGGCAGCGAGAGCACTCCGGCCCTGACGACCTCGGCGATCACCGAGGCGTTGTAGAGCACAAGCCCGGTGACGACCGCGTACAGCGGGCGGAAGTCCGAGCTCACGGTCGTGAACTCCCGGTACACCTGACTGGCGAACATCATCAGGAGGAGCACCGGAATGGCACGGAAGAACTCCACGACGGCGCCGACGGGCACCCGTACCCAGCGGTGGTCGGAGAGCCTGCCGATGCCGAGGAGCGCGCCGAGGGGCAGGGCGATCAGGATGGAGAGCGCGGCGGCCTTGAGGGTCTCCATGAGGCCGGGCAGCAGGTACGTCGTCCAGACGTCGGAGTCGGTGACGAACGGGCTCCACTTGTTCGCGTCGAGCTGGTGCTTCTCGTTGAGGGCGGCCAGCACCCACCAGCCCACGAGGGCGAGGACGGCCACGAAGGCGACCGTGTAGATGATGTTCCGCCGCTTGGCGCGGGGCCCTGGAGTGTCGTACAGGACGGAGCTCATCGCTTCACCGCCAGTCGCTTGGCCGCCCAGCCCAGAATGAGGCCGGTGGGGAGGGTGAGGGCGATGAATCCGAAGGCGAAGACGGCGAAGACGGCGAAGAGCGCGTCGGCTTCGTTCTCGATCATCTCCTTCATCAGGAACGCCGCCTCGGCGGCGCCGATCGCGGCCGCCACCGTGGTGTTCTTGGTGAGGGCGATCAGGACGTTGGCGAGCGGGGTCACCGCCGCACGGAAGGCCTGCGGGAGCACCACCAGGGTGAGGACCTGGGTGAAGCTCATGCCCAGTGCGCGGGCGGCCTCGGCCTGACCCGGCGGGACGGTGTTGATGCCCGAGCGCAGCGCCTCGCAGACGAAGGTGCCGGTGTACGCGACGAGGCCGAGGACGGCGAGCCGGAAGCCGATGCCCTCGGAGCGCTCACCGCCGAGCGTGATGAGCAGCGTCTGGTTGAGGCCGAGCAGGCAGGCGACGAGGACGACCGTCAGCGGAGTGTTCCGGATGACGTTGACGTACGCGTTGGCGAAGCCTCGCATCAGCGGGACCGGGCTGACCCGCATCGCGACCAGGGCGGTGCCCCAGATCAGCGAGCCGATCGCCGAGTAGAGGGCGAGCTGCGCCGTCACCCAGAAGGCGCCGAGCAGGTCGTACTGCCCGGAATCAAGAAAGTCGAACACGATGCCCGCGCTCTCCCCTGGTGGTCGGTCGGTGTGAAGGCCGGTGCGTGGGCAGCGGCCGGTGCCGGTGCGACGGCCGCCCCTGACGCGGGGCGGCCGTCACGGCCGGAGCGGGTCAGGTCAGTTCTCGACCTTCGGCGCGGCCTCGTACTTGTAGCCGGACGGGCCGAAGTGCTGCTTGACGAGCTTCTCCCAGGTGCCGTCGGAGACCATCTTCTCCAGCGCCTTGTTGATCTTGCCGCGCAGCTCGTCGTCGCCCTTCTTGACGCCGATGCCGTACTTCTCGTCGCTCATCCGGAGACCGGCGAGCTTGAACTTGCCCGCGTGCTCCTTCTGCGAGGCGTAGCCCGCGAGGATGGAGTCGTCGGTGGTCAGGGCGTCGACGGCCTTGTTCTCCAGGCCGGTGAGGCACTCGGAGTAGCCGCCGAGCTGCTGGAGGTCGGCCTTCGGGGCCAGCTTGTCCTTGACGTTCTGCGCGGAGGTCGAGCCGGTGACCGAGCAGAGCTTCTTGGAGTTCAGGTCCTCGACCTTGGTGATCGAGCTGTCGTCGGCGCGCACGAGCAGGTCCTGGTGGGCCAGGAAGTACGGACCGGCGAAGTCGACCTCCTTCTTGCGCTTGTCGTTGATCGAGTAGCTGGCGACGACGAACTTGACGTCACCGTTCTTGATCAGGTTCTCGCGCTCGGCGCTCGGCGCCTGCTTCCAGTTGATCTTGTCCTCGGTGTAGCCCAGCTCCTTCGCGACGTAACGGGCGACGTCCACGTCGAAGCCGGCGTACTTGCCGTCCGGGGTCTTCAGGCCCAGGCCGGGCTGGTCGAACTTGATGCCGACGTTGATCTTGTCGCCGTTGCTGCCGGAGTCCGAACCGCCCCCACAGGCCGTGGCGGTCAGGGCGAGGACGGCGGCGGCCGCGGCGGCGGCGTAGGTGCGACGAAGCTTCATCGAGGAATGTCCCTTGGATAGAAGTGAGTTGGGAAGAATAGGCCCGAACTCGCTCAGTGGTGAAGGATCTTGGAGAGGAAGTCCTTGGCCCGGTCGCTGCGCGGGTTGCTGAAGAACTCCTCGGGAGTCGCCTGCTCGACGATCCGGCCGTCGGCCATGAAGACGACCCGGTTGGCGGCGGAGCGCGCGAAACCCATCTCGTGGGTCACGACGACCATCGTCATGCCGTCCCTGGCCAGCTGCTGCATGACCTCCAGGACCTCGTTGATCATCTCGGGGTCGAGCGCGGACGTCGGCTCGTCGAACAGCATGACCTTCGGGTCCATCGCGAGCGCGCGGGCGATCGCCACGCGCTGCTGCTGACCGCCGGAGAGCTGCGCCGGGTACTTGTCCGCCTGGGTGCCGACCCCGACCCGGTCGAGCAGGGCGCGGGCCTTGGTCTCGGCTGCCTTCTTCTCCGTCCTGCGGACCTTGATCTGCCCCAGCATCACGTTCTCGAGCACCGTCTTGTGCGCGAAGAGGTTGAACGACTGGAACACCATGCCGACGTCGGACCGCAGCCGGGCCAGCTCCCTGCCCTCCGCGGGCAGCGGCTTGCCGTCGATGGTGATCGTGCCGGAGTCGGTGCTCTCCAGCCGGTTGATCGTGCGGCACAGCGTCGACTTGCCGGACCCGGAAGGTCCGATGACGACCACGACCTCGCCGCGGCTGATCGTCAGATCGATGTCCTGGAGGACATGCAGTGCGCCGAAGTGCTTGTTCACGCCGGACAGTACGACCAGGTCGTCCGCGGCGCGCGGGGTGTCCTTGGGATCCTTGGACACAGACTCTCCGCTCATCGGGCTCTTGCTCCGTCCTCCTCGGTTGGGGAGGACACTAGAGACCCGATGTGATGACCGTCATCACATCTGAGCGGAAATTGAGGATAACGATCCGGCCGCAACCGGACACAGTGTGTGAAGAGGGCACCCCGGGCCGTACCGGCTGCATAACGGAAACACCGGCGTCACAGGGGGACACTTGACTGTGACACCGAAGATCGGTGTTCATGCCCTGGTACCACCTGGTACACAGACTCGTACACAGAGAGCCGCCACGGCACCCATCACCACGGAGGAGGCACGTATGCGACTGCTGCTCGTCGAGGACGACGACCACGTCGCCGCCGCCCTCTCCGCGATCCTCGCCAAGCACGGCTTCACGGTCACGCACGCCCGCAACGGCGAGGAGGCGCTCCAGGCCGTCCTGCCCACCGCGCAGGGCGAGCGCCCGTCCTACGGGGTGATCCTGCTCGACCTCGGCCTCCCCGACCAGGACGGCTACCAGGTCTGCGGACGCATCCGGAAGCTCACCACCACCCCGGTGATCATGGTGACCGCGCGCGGCGACGTACGCTCCCGCATCCACGGGCTCAACCTCGGCGCCGACGACTACGTCGTCAAGCCCTACGACCCCGGCGAGCTCCTCGCCCGGATCCACGCCGTCAGCCGGCGCCACTCCGGCACCGAGGAGACGGCCGGGACGGGCGCCGGCTCCGACGGCAGCCGGTTGCGGCTCGGGTCCGTCACCATCGAGCTGCCCACCCGACGGGTCAGCGTCGACGGCGAGAGCGTCCCCCTCACCCGCAAGGAGTTCGACCTCCTCGCCCTCCTCGCCCAGCGGCCCGGAGTCGTCTTCCGCCGCGAACAGATCATCAGTGAGGTCTGGCGCACCAGTTGGGAGGGGACCGGCCGCACCCTGGAGGTGCACGTCGCCTCCCTGCGCTCCAAGCTGCGGATGCCCGCCCTGATCGAGACCGTGCGGGGCGTCGGCTACCGCCTGGTCGCCCCGTCCGCGTAACCGCCGGACGGCCCCTCCGTGCGCACCCGCCTCCTCCCGCTGCTCATCATCCTGATGGCCGGCGTCCTGCTCGCCCTCGGCTTTCCGCTCGCCGCCAGCCTCGCCGCATCCGAACAGCAGCGGGTCGTCGTCGACCGGCTCGACGACGCCGCGCGCTTCGCCGCGCTCGCCCAGTTCGTCAGCCCGACCAGCCCCGGCACCGACGAGCGGCAGGCCACCCTCGGCGGCGAACTCGCCAGCTACCACGACGTGTACGGCATCCGGGCGGGGATCTTCTACCGCGACAACCGCGCCATGGCCGCCGCGCCCGAGGACTGGGTCGTCCCGTACGAGGGAGAGGGACGCCGTGCCTTCCGCGAGGCGCTCCTCGGCCGCCGCAGCCACGATCCTCCCCAGGTGTGGCCCTGGCAGCCCGACGCGCGGCTCACCATCGCCTCCCCGGTCGTCCGCGACGGTGACGTCGTCGCCGTCGTCGTCACCGACTCGCCGACCGGGCAGCTCCGTTCCCGCATCCTGCGCGGCTGGCTGCTGATCATCGCGGGCGAGTCCGCCGCCATGCTGCTCGCCGTCGGCGCCGCCTTCCGGCTCACCGGCTGGGTCCTGCGGCCGGTCCGCGTCCTCGACTCCGTCACCCACGACATCGCCACCGGACGGATGAACTCCCGCGTCGCCGCGACCGGCGGACCGCCCGAACTGCGGCGGCTCGCGCTCTCGTTCAACGAGATGGCCGACAACGTCGAGGAGGCGCTCGAACAGCAGCGGGCGTTCGTCGCCGACGCCTCCCACCAGCTGCGCAACCCGCTGGCGGCGCTGCTCCTGCGGATCGAGCTGCTCGCCATGGAGCTGCCCGAGGGCAACGAGGAGATCGCCTCCGTACGGACCGAGGGCAAGCGCCTCTCGCAGGTCCTCGACGACCTCCTCGACCTCGCCCTCGCCGAGCACGCGGCGGCCGAGCTGCGGCTCATCGACGTCGGGGCGCTCGCCGCCGAGCGGGTCGTGTCCTGGCGGCCCGTCGCCGAGGACAAGGGCGTGCTGTTCACCGGGGAGTGCGGGGCGGTCACGGCCTGGGCGGACCCGGTGGCCCTGTCCAGCGCTCTGGACGCGGTGATCGACAACGCGCTGAAGTTCACGCCGGCCGGGGAGGAGGTCACGGTCACGGTCGTCCCCGACCGGTCGACGGTCGCCGTCGTCGTCGCCGACCACGGGCCCGGCCTCACCGAGGAGGAGCTCGGCCGGGTCGGCGACCGCTTCTGGCGCTCCGGGCGCCACCAGAACGTCAAGGGCTCGGGGCTCGGCCTGTCGATCACGCGCGTCCTGCTGACGGCGGGCGGCGGCGGCATCACGTTCGCCCCGAACGAGCCGCACGGGCTGCGGGTGACGGTGACCGTGCCCCGACACGCGCCGGACCGGGGCACGAAGCGGTAGGGACCTACCGCGCCGGACCGGGGCTCGAAGCGGTAGGAACCCGCCCCGGCACGCGCCGGACCCGGACCACGCGGTGGGAACCCCCCTACAGGGCCCTTACGGCTTCACCGAGCGGTAGTACCGCCGGGCGCCGTCGTGGAGCGTCAGGGGTTCCGTGTAGACGGCGGTCCGCAGGTCCACCAGCTGGGCCGGGTGGACCTGGCTGCCGATCCGGTCGCGGCTCCTGATCACCGTACGGGTGAAGCCCTCCACCAGGTCCGCGTCGGCCTCCTCCGTGGTGACCAGGAGGTTCGCCACGGCGAGGGTCTCGATCTCCCGGCCGTCCTGCGCCTTGGCGTACGCGTCGGCGGGGATCACCGCCGAGCGGTAGTGGCGGGTCGAGTCGCCGACGTCATGGAGCCGGTCCACCAGGGGGGCGTCCAGCGGGAGCAGCCGGATCGCGAAGCGCTCGGACAGCTTCTGCACCGGGTCGGTGGGCAGTCCGCCCGACCAGAAGAACGCGTCGAGCCTGCCCTGCTCCAGAAGGCCGGGCATGGTGTCGATGCCCACCGAGACCGGCTCGATGTCGCGTACGGGGGCAAGGCCGGCCGCCGCGAGGACCCGGTCCGCGATCAGCCGTACACCCGACCCGTCCTGCCCGACGCCGACCCGCAGACCGCGCAGGTCCTGCACCCGCTGCAGGGACGAACCCTTGCGGACCACGAGCTGGACGTAGTCGTCGTAGAGGCGGGCGCAGCCGCGCAGCCGCTCGAAGCCGGGCCTGCGCTCGCGCTGGTACTGGGCCACCGCGTCGGCCGTGGCGATGGTGAAGTCGGCCTCGCCCGAGGCCACCCTGGCCAGGTTCTGCTGGGAGCCCTCGCTGTCCTTGAGCGTTATCGAGACCTCGGGGAGGTCCTGGGCCAGGGCCTGCTTCAGCAGCATGCCGTACCGCTGGTAGACGCCGGTGGGGACGCCCGTACTGAAGGTGACTGAGCCGCTGGGGACGGAGGAGCCGAAGGGCATCAGCCACCACACCAGCACCCCGCACACCGTGAGCAGCGCGGCCGAGACCGCGAGGACACGGCGGCGGGCGGCACGGGAGAGGGAGGCGAACATGCCGCGATCCTGCCAGGTCACCGCCGTCCCTGGCCAGGGACGGCGGTGTGAGGTGCCCGCGCGGGGGCCCGGCGAGGGGCCCTCGCACGGGGGTGCGCGCCCTACCCGTATCGCTGCGAACGGGTGGAGCCATGAGCCGGGGAGGCGACACGCGGACACCCCGGAACCGGCCCCTCGGGGGGTCCCGAGTTCAGGGGAGGCGACGCGCAGACACCCCGGAACCGGCCCCTCGGGGGTCCCGAGTGCGCTCCGCCGAAGCGGTGAGCGGCCCCCGGGTGCGCGCCGCGCCGTGTGTCCTGCCGGGGGGCCGGGGCCCCGGCGGTTAGCGTCGGTCTGCGCTCGGTGATCTTGAGGGCAGTCCCCTGCCCGCCCCTGGCGTCCCCGGCCGAGCTCGTTCGACTCACCCTGTCCCGACAACCGCGCCGCCTCACCCCGCCACGGCGGTGAGGCGGCGCAGCACCTCGTCGGGGCCCAGGGCGCGGGCCACCGCGAAGAGGTCGGGGCTGCGGGTGGCGCCCGTGAGGGCCACCCGGACGACGTTCGCGACCTCCCTCGGCGGGCCCGCCCAGCGTTCCGGGGCCCGGCGCCAGGAGGCCGTGTCCGGTGCGTAGCCGTGCCGGACGGCCAGCTCACGGAGCTTCCCGAACCACTCCTCCGGCGTCGTGGCGCCGCTCGCCTCCCGCCCGAAGCCGGCGGCGATCAGCCGCACCGACTCCGGGGCGAGGCCGCCGTAGCGGTCGTCGTCGGCGGGAACCGGGCCGAACAGCTCCGCGAAGAAGAAGCCGTAACGGTCACGGAAGCAGGACCAGCGGTCCAGGTCCTTCCGGGCCGGCGCCCCCGCCGGGCGGCCCGTGGCCACGGCGGCCAGCGCGAGCCCCCGGTGCCGGGCGAGTACGGACGCGAGCTCCGGATCGTGGTCCTCCGCCCACGCCAGGAGCTGCGCGTACAGCTCGTCGGGGGTGAGCGAGGCGATGAACTCCCGGCTCAGCGAGTGCAGTTTGGGCAGATCGAGCAAGGGTCCCGAGGGCCGCATGCCGTCGAGCCGGACGGGCGCGGCCAGCGCCTCCACCGTGGGGACGTCCATGAGCCGGATGTTGGCGAGGCCGCGCAGATAGTGCTGGACGGCGGCCGGGGGATAGCCGGCCGCCAGGTAGTAGTCCACCGACGCCTCGGGGTCCTTGCGCTTGCTGAGCTTGCGCCGCGAGGGCCCCTCGGCCTTCATCAGCGGCGCCAGATGCGCGTACGCGGGCGGCTCGAAGCCGAGCGCCGTGTGCAGCTGGAGATGGACCGGCGTCGACGACAACCACTCCTCACCGCGCACCACGAGCGACACCCGCATCAGATGGTCGTCCACGACGTGGGCGAAGTGGTAGGTGGGCAGCGGGAGTTCGTCGCCGGAGGACTTGAGCAGCACGATGTCGTTGCCGTTGTCCTGCAGGGTGACCGCGCCGCGGATGCGGTCCGTGAACCGGACCCGGCCGGGGAACTCGTACGGGCAGCGCAGCCGCACCACATACGGCTCGCCCGCCGCCACCCGCCGCGCCACCTCCTCCGGGGACCGCGTCCGGCACGGCGCCCACCGGCCGTAGTAGCCCAGCGGCGAGCGCCCCGCCCGCTGCTCACGCGCGCTCAGGGCCAGCCGTTCCTTGTCGCAGAAGCAGGGGTACGCGCGGTCCTGCCGCAGCAGCTCGCGCACATGGCTCAGATAGACGTTCCGGCGCTCGGACTGGACGTACGGGCCCCAGTCGCCGTCCCCGGCGACCCCGCCCTCGTCCGGAGCGAGCCCGAAGGCCCCGAGCAGCCGGGAGAACTCCTCCGCCGCGCCGTCCACCCGGCGCGCGCGGTCGGTGTCCTCGACGCGCAGCACGTGCACGCCGCCCGACTGGTGGGCCAGGGCGCGCGCCACGGCGGCCGTGTACAGGCCGCCGATGTGCAGATGCCCGGTGGGGCTCGGGGCGAAGCGCGTCACCTCGGCACCCTCCGGCAGGTCGCGCGGCCGGAACCGCCGCTCCCAGTCGGCCGGTTCGGGGAGATCGGGCGGGAACATCGCGTTGATGACGGACAGGTCGAGCACGGTGGACTCCCTCCTGGGTTCGTCGGTGATCCAGGACTCCCTCAGGGGATCCCTCGACCGGTCCACCGTAGGCCGGTGACCGGCCGATTCGAGAGGAGTGACGGCGCGAGGCTGCGGAACTCCGAACCCTCCTGGGCGTTCCGGGCCGCCGGCGGGGCGCACGGTCAGTAGCGTCCGGAGAACCGTTCCGTACGACCCACACAGACGACACGACAGGGGGTGTGATGGCCGGCACCCGCGCCGTGGCCCTGCTCGCGCTCGGCTCCTTCGCCATCGGGACCAACGCCTACGCGATGGCGGGACTACTCCCCGCCATCGGCGCCGACCTGGGCGTCTCCGTCTCCCTCGCCGGCCAGTCCGTCACCGCGTTCACCCTCTGCTACGCCGTCGCGGCACCGCTGTTCTCGGCCGTCCTCGCCCGCTGGGGGACCCGGGCCGTCCTCGTCACCGCGCTCGTCGTCTTCGTCCTCGCCAACGCCGGTACGGCCGTGACCGGTTCGTACGCCGGACTCCTCGGCACCCGGGCACTCGCCGGCGCCGGCGCGGGCCTCTTCGTCCCGGCGGCGGCCACAGCCGCCGTCGCGCTCGTCCCGCCCGACCGGCGCGGCCGGGCCCTCGGCCTCGTCCTCGGCGGGATGAGCGCGGGCACCGTCCTCGGCGTACCGCTCGGGCTGCTCGTCGCCGCCCACTCCGGCTGGCGGACGGCCCTCTGGCTGATCACCGGCCTCGGCGTCGTCGCGCTGACCGGCGTCGCCACCGCGCTCCCGCCGGTCCGCGGGGCCGCCGCACCCACCCTGCGGGCCCGGATCGGTGCCCTCGCGCGGCCCCGGGTGGCCGTGGTCGTCGCCGTCACCTTCACCCAGACCGTGGCCAGTCTCGGGCTCTACACCTATCTGGAGCCGGTCCTCCGCCGGGTCGCCGACATCGGCAGCGCCGTGCCGTACCTCTGGGTCTGGGGCATCGGCGGGGTCTGCGGCAGTCTCCTCGCCGGCACCCTCGTCGACCGCACGGGGAGACCCGCGCTCCTCGCCGTCGCCCTGCTCGGCACCCTCGGGGGCGCCCTCGTCCTGCTGCCCTGGACCGGGACCGTACCCGGCCTCCTGCTGCTGCCCCTGCTGGTCTGGGGTGCGGCGGGCTGGGCCTTCGTCGTCCCGCAGCAGCACCGGCTCCTCGCCAGGGACGCCGAAGGAGGAGCCGCCGCCGTCGGCCTCAACAGCTCCGCCACCTACCTCGGCGGCGCCGTCGGCTCCGCGCTCGGCGGCCTCGCCCTCGCCCACGGGCTCGACGCCCGCTGGCTCCCGCTCCCCGCCGCCGGGATCGCGCTCGCGGGAGTCCTCCTCCACCTGACCGCGGTGCCGGCCCTCGCCCGGCGCGACCGCGACCAAGGACGTGACAGCGATCAAGGCCGTGGCCCCGGAAAGGAACACGCCATGAAGCCGGAAAGGAACACGCCATGAAGTTCGGCGTCAATCTGCCCAACTACGGCCCCGAGGCCACCCCCGACGCCCTCGCCGACTGGGCGCTGCGGGTCGAGTCGATGGGCTACCACTACGCCATGGTCTCCGACCACGTGGCGCTCACCCCGGACGTGCAGCACCTCTTCCCCGCCCCGTTCTACGACCCCTTCGCCACCCTCGCCTGGCTCGCCGGAATCACCAGGACCGTGGGCCTCGGTACGACGGTGACGATCCTCCCGTACCGGCATCCCGTGCACACCGCCCGCGTCGCCGCCAACATCGACCGGTTCAGCAACGGCCGGCTCGTCTTCGGCGCCGCCGCGGGCTGGGCCGCCCGCGAGTTCGCCGTCCTCGACGTCCCGTACCGCAAGCGCGGCGCCATCAGCGACGAGTACCTCGCCGCCATCAAGGCCTGCTGGGCCGACGAGGTCGCCTCCTTCGACGGCGCCCACGTCTCCTTCCGCGAGGTCCACACCGGCCCCCTGCCCGTCCAGCGGCCGGGCCCGCCCGTCTGGGTCGGCGGGCACAGCTACGGCGCGCTCCGCCGCGCCGTCCGCCTCGGCGACGCCTGGCACCCCACCTCCGTCTCCGGCGACTGGCTCGTCGGCGTCGGACTGCCGACCCTCCGCCAGGTCGCCGAGGAACAGGAACGGCCCGTGCCCGACGTCTGCCCCCGCATCAAACTCCGCGTCACCGCACGGCCCTTGGGCCCCGGACGGCTTCTCGGCGAGGGCACGCGGGCCCAGATCGCCGACGACCTCGGACTGCTCCAGGACGTGGGCGCGCGGGCCGTCGTCCTCGACCCCACCTATCCGGGCGACCGGCGGGAGAAGGGCCGCACCGCGCGGGACCTCGACGTCCTGGAGACACTGGCCGCCGAGGTCATCGACGTGGACGCCGGCTGCGTACGATGACCGGGCGGCGGAGCGGGAGAGAGGCGGGGACGTGACCGATCCGGACCTGCGGAAGCTGCGGGTGCTCAGGGAGCTCAGCGAGCGCGGCACCGTCAGCGCGGCCGCCCAGGCGCTCCACCTCACCCCGCAGGCCGTCTCGCAGCAGATCAGCGCCCTGGGACGCGAGTTGGGCGTCCCGCTCACCGAGCCGTCCGGCCGCCGGCTGCGGCTCACCGGAGCCGCGCGGATCGTCCTCCGGCACGCCGAAGCCGTCTTCGCCCAGGTCGAGCAGTTGCGCGCGGAGCTCGCCGCCCACCAGAGCGGTGAGCGCGGCGAGGTCGCGGTCGCCGGATTCTCCACCACCCTGTCGGCGCTGATCCTGCCCGCCGTGGCCCGGCTGCGGGAGACCCGGCCGCTGCTGCGGACCTCGCTCGCCGAGGTCGACCCGCCGGAGAGCTACTCGCTGCTGCACCGCGGCGAGACGGACGTCGTCATCTCCGCGGACACCAGCCGCGCCCCCGGCCCGCCGGGTGACGGAGGCCGCTCCGACGGCCGGTTCCACCGGGTCACGCTCTGCGAGGACCCCTTCGACATCGCCCTGCCGGCGGGCCACCGCCTCCTGGACGAGGAGCGGCTCGTGCTCGCCGACCTCGCCGACGAGACCTGGATCTTCGCCACCACCGGCCTCTGCCACGACATCGGCGTCGCCGCGTGTACGGCGGCCGGCTTCACCCCGCAGGCCTCCCACGCCATCGGCGACTGGGACGCCACGCTCGCGGCGGTACGGCTCGGCCTCGGAGTCGCGCTGGTGCCACGGCTCGCCAAGCCGGCCCCCCGGCCCGAGGTGACCATCCGCGCGTTCAGCGAGCTCGCCCCCTCGCGCACGGTCTTCGCGGCCGTACGGGAGGGCAGCCAGACCTCCCCGGAGATCGCCGCCGTCCTGGACGCCCTCCGCACGGCGGCGCGGGCGGCCGTCGCGGGCTGACGGCGAACGGGACGCGGCCCGCCGACCAGCTGGTGGCGTCCGCATTCGCCACGGCTCGTGGTCCTGGGGCACGGCTCGTGGTCCGGATTCGCCACGGCTCGTGGAAGGTACCGTCCACGAGCCGTTGCTGGACCGGCCGGGCCGCCGCTGCGAGGCTCGTTCCCGTACCGCGGACCGCTGGGCGCGCGTCCCCCTTCCTCCTCCCTCACTCCTCTTCTCCTAGAGCGGGAAAACACCCATGTCCAAAGCCACATACACGCGGCTGGCCGCGCTGAGCCTCATCTGGGGCTCCGTCTTCCTGTGGATCAAGATCGCCGGATACGGCTTCTCACCCGTGCAGATGGTGCTGATCCGGCTCGCGCTCGGCGCCGTCGTCATCCTCGCCATCGGTTACGCCAAGGGGCTCCGGCTGCCCAGGGAGGCGGCCGTCTGGGGCCATCTGACCGTCGCCGCTCTCCTCGGCAACGCCGTCCCGTGGACCCTCTACGCCGAGGGGGAGATCGCCGGATCGAGCAGCGTCGCCGCCGTGGTCAACGGCAGCGCGCCGATCTGGACCCTGGCCGCCGCCCTGCTCCTCGGCCAGGAGAAGCGGGTCTCCGGTTTCAAGGCGGGCGGTGTGCTGCTCGGCCTCGGCGGCACCGCGCTCATCGCCTCTCCCTGGAACTCCGCCTCCGCGGGCACCGGTTGGAGCATCCTCTGCTTCGTACTCGGCTCGATCAGCTTCGGCGCCAGCTTCGCGTACATGGGCAAGTACCTGGTGGGCAGGGGCATTCCGCCGCTGATGCTGGCGGGCGGGCAGCTCAGCGCCGCCACTGTGCTGCTCCTCGTCGCCTTCCCGTTCCTGGGGCTCCAGACCGTCACCTGGCGCACCGACTCGGTGATCGCGGTCCTGGTCCTCGGCGTGGTCTGCACCGGCTTCGCCGCGCTGCTCAACTTCGAGCTGATCATCAAGGACGGGCCGACCGTGGCCTCCACCGTCACGTACCTCATGACCGCCGTGGCCGTCGTCCTCGGGGCCGTGGTGCTGCACGAGCCGCTCGGCTGGACGGTGTGGCTCGGGGCGGTGGCCGTGCTCGCGGCCACCGGTCTGCTCCGGCGCAAGCCGCGTCCGGCGCCCGAGCCGAAGCCCGAGGCCGCCCCCGTACCGACCGCGGCGGCGGCCGATTAGCCGGCCACCGTCGAAAATCGGCACCGCAAGGCGATACCCGGCCGTTCTCGGCGGCCGGGCGTGCGCCATTCCCTCAGGAAATGCCGGGCCGTCGGTCGCAACATTGTGTTCATTCATGGAGCGGGTGGCCGGTGGTAGCGTCACGAGTGGAAACACCCGGCCTTCATGGGGGAGTCGTACGTGGCTTTTGTGGTCGAACTCGTTTTCCGTGGCAATGAGACGGACCGGCTGAGTTTCGGAGAGGCTCACCGGACCTACTGGAAAAGGATGGCCGCGCGCGGCGTCCTGCTCGGCGGCGGCCCTTTGCGGGACGGCACCGGGGAACTCCTGGTCTGTGAGGCCCGCGACCGTCGCGCTCTCTTACGGATCCTGTACGCCGATCCCTACGCGCAGGCGCAGATCATCGGCGAACTGCGGATTCGTGAATGGAGAGCGACCATGGGGCACGTGATGCTCGCAGGACTCGAGCGGTCCACCGGCGGTGCCGGGACCCACGAGCGAATACGCGGGGGCGTCACGGCGCCCGTCGCACCGCTCGCCGCGCCGAGCGCACGTGAGCAGCTGACCGCACACGAGCGGCGCATCGCCACGATGATGCTCGACGGCCTGACCAACAAGCAGATCGCCGAGGCCTTCACGGTGTCGACCCGCGCCGTGGAGCTGCACATCACCCGCATCTACCGGAAGCTCGACATCCGCCGGCGCGCCCAACTGGCCGCCGCGATCGACCGGTTCGAAGCCGTGCCGGTCTGCTGATGCTCCGGTCCGCTGACGCTTCGGTCCGCCGACGCTTCGCCCTGCTGACCCTTACATCCGCCGTTCCTTACGCCTTACCCGTATCCGCTGTCCACCCGCACCCTGTTGGGGAGTCGTCATGCCGCTGGTCGAGATAACCGTTCCCGAAGCCACCCTCTCCGAGGCCGCCGCGGCGGACCTGCAACAGCAGGTCGCCGACTCCGTCCTTACGGCCATGGAGCTGCCCCACACCCCCTTCTTCGCCGCCGCCACCTGGGTGTACGTCCGTGAGGCCGCCAAGGGGCTCGCGACCACCGGGGCCGGCACGCCTCCGGGCGTCCTGGTGGTGGTCACACCCCTTGAGGGCTTCCTCACCCCCGAGCGCAACGAGACCCTCTCCGCGGAGATCACCCGGCAGGTGAGGGAGGCGACGGGCTCCGACACCGTGGTCTGGGTCGTCGTGAACGAGATCCCGGAGGGGAACTGGGCCGTGAACGGCGGCCTCACCCGCCGGGCGAAGATCGACGAACTCGTGGCGGAGGCCGCCGGGGCCGGGCAGGCCGTGCCGGCCCGCTGAATTTCCCCTTCCCCTTTTCCGTATTTCGGCGCCACGGCGCCGCACCGTATTCACGGTGCGGCGCCGTTCCCCTTTCTGTTTTCGGCCACGGGTGCGGAATCCCGTATCGATGTGCACCCCGTCCGGCTCGTACGGTGATGTCAATGGCACCGACGGATGGGAGAGACTCGCTCATGGCTCTGCATTCGGCGCCGAGACTCGGTGTGGTGGTTCCTTCGGGAAACGCCGCGGCCGAACCCGAGATCGGCAGCCTCGTCAGCCCCGAAATCAATGTCCACACCTCACGGTTTCCGGTTCTTCCCGGAAAGGACCTGCGCGGTCGTCTTGAGAAGTACAACGACGTACTCCCCGATGTGCTGGGTCATTTCGGAGGCCTGCGTCTCGACGCGGCCGTCGTCTCCTGCACCGGTTCGCACTACCTCCTGACGCCGGACGGCGACCGTGCTCTCTGCGCGGAGCTCTCCGAGCGCGTCGGAGCGCCCGTACGGTCCGCGTCCCTGGCCATCCTCGACACCGCGCGGGCGGTCGGCGCGGAACGGCTCGTGCTGATCTCGCCGTACGAGCCCTGGCTCACCGAACTGTCCCGCGCCTACTGGCAGTCGGCGGGCCTCGCGGTGGACCGGGTGGTCAAGATCCGGGCCGGCGCCCGCTTCTCGCCGTACGACGTGACGACCGGCGAGCTCGTCGCCCAGGTGAGGGAGGCAGGACTCCCCGAGGACGCGACGCTGCTGTTCACCGGCACCGGCATGTTCACCTTCGACGCGCTGGCCGAGCTCGGCCGGGACGGCGGGCGCACCCTGCTCACCTCCAACCTGGCGAGCGCCTGGTGGGCGCGTGACGCCCTCGGGCTCCCGGCCGCCGGCCCGGACGCCCACCCGCTGCTGCGGAGCCTCGCGGAGCGGACCGGGCGTGATGCCGTGGCCGTGTCGTGAGCGGCCCCGCCGCCGTCCGTGGAACGGTCGCCGTCGTCGGCGCGGGACCCGTCGGACTGACCGCCGCGCTCGTCCTCGCCAGGGCCGGAGTGCCCGTGACCCTCCTGGAGGCCAAGGACGCGCCGGCCACCGAGTCCCGCGCGTCCACCTTCCACCCCTCCACCCTCGACCTGCTCGACGAACTCGGCGTCGCGGCCGCTCTGCGCCGCCAGGGCCGCACGGTCGACCGCGTCCAGTGGCGCGACCTGGACGGCGTCGTGCACGCCGAGCTGGACTACTCCCTGCTCGCCGGACACACCGCCCACCCGTACCGCGTCCACGTCGAACAGGCCCTCCTCACCCCGCTGTTGCTCGCCGAACTGAACGCCACCGGCCTCGCCGACGTACGGTTCGGGGCCACCGTCACCGGGGCCGAGGACACCGGCGACGGGGTGCGGCTCCGCGCCGAGGACGCGGTGGGGCGGGTGACCGCCGGCCGTCACCCGTACGTCCTGGCGGCCGACGGCAGCCGCAGCCGCCTCCGCGACCTCGCCGGGCTCCCGGGCACGGCCGAGGTCTACCCGGACTTCGCGCTGCGCGTCGTCACCGGGACACCGCTCGACGAACTGGTCCCCGGCCTCGCCCCGCTGGCGTACGTCCGCGACCCCCGGGCCTCGTTCAGCGCGCTCGGCATGCCCGACCACTGGCGGCTGATCTTCCGGATCCCCCGGGGGGCGGACCGCGACGAGGTGCTGGCTCCCGACGCCGTACGCGCCAGGGTCGAGCAGGCCCTGCCGGGCGCCGCCGGGCGGTCCGTGCGGATCGCCGACGCCCACACGTACCGGCTCGCGCGGTTCCTGCTGCCGCGCTACCGGGCCGGCCGGGTGCTGTTCGCCGGGGACGCCGCCCACCTCACCTCCACCGCCGGCGGCCTGAACATGAACTGCGGCATCCACGACGCCGTGGAGACGGGCCGGGCCCTCGCCGCCGTCCTGCACGGCGGTCCGACCGACGAGACACCGCTCGACGCGGCCCTCGCGCGGCGCCGTTCCGTCGTCGAGACGGCGGTCATCCCGCGCAGCGAGGCCCGCACGGCCGGACTGGACAGCGCCGCCGAACTCCCCGCCCGGCTCGCCGCCCTGAAGCGCACCGCCGCCGACCCCCACGCGGCGGCCGACTACCTGCTCAAGGCATCACTTCTCGACGTCGCACCACGACCACTGAAGGGTGACGCACATGCGGATCTGGTTTCACAAGCACACCGTTGAGGGACGCCTCCCGCTGCTCGACCAGTGGTACCGGGAACACCTCGACGCCATCGCCGCACCCGGGACCACCGTCGACATCAAGACCCTGCCGGCCGACACGTACCCCGACCGCACGCCCTTCGGGCTCGTCGGCCACCACTCCGCCCAGGTGCTCTTCAGCCGGCACTTCTCCGAGTCGGCGCTCGTCGCGGAGCGCGAGGGCTACGACGCCTGGGTGATCGCCGCAGGCCAGGACCCCGGCCTGCGCGACGCCCGCCACCTCGCCTCGATCCCGACCCTCGGCTACGGCGAGACGGCCTTCTTCCTCTCGGCGCTCACCGGGCAGCGCTTCGGCGTCCTCGGCTTCATGCCGCCCCTGGAAGAGCCGATCCGGGCCAACATCCGGCAGTACCGCCTGGAGGCCTCGCTGAGTTCGTACGAGGTGGTCCCCGGCGGCTGGGACTCCGTGCACCGCTCCCTGGAGGGGGACTTCGACGAGTTCGTCGAGGTGTACTCGGCGGCCGCCGAGCGCGCCGCCCGCGCCGGGGCCGAGGTCATCATCCCCGCCGAGGGCATCCCCAACGAGATCCTCTGGCACCTCGGCATCCACGAGCTGCACGGACTGCCCGTGATCGACCCGGCGGGACTCGCCGTCAAGCTCGCCGAGACCCTCGTGCGGCTCGGGGAGCTGAAGCTCTTCCAGCGCAGCGGGCACGGCTACTGGTTCAGCCGCCCCGACGAGCCCGTCGCCAAGCACCTGGAGCAGGTGTTCCTCGGCGAGGCCCTCTAGAGCCTGGGAGATGCCGTGTCCCGGGCCTCCCACGCCCCCGCCGCCTCGCACCCGCACCTGTACACGCACCAGCGCCCGCTCCCGTACACCCGCCCGCACCCGTATCCGCATGCCGCCTCGCCCTCCAAGGAGTCACGCTCATGACGTACGGCGCCTACGGCCGCAACACCGCGGCCACCGACCCCGCCGCCCCCTACTACCGCCCCCGCCGGCTGCGCCGCACCCCCGCGCTGCGCCGCTTCGCCGCCGAGACCCGCGTCGGCCCCGCCAACCTCGTCCAGCCCCTCTTCCTCCGCGAGGGCCTCACCGAGGCCCGTGAGATCCCGTCCATGCCGGGCGTCCTCCAGCACACTCGCGACACCCTCAGGAAGGCCGCCGCCGAAGCGGTCGCCAACGGCGTCGGCGGGCTCATCCTCTTCGGCATCCCCGAGCACAAGGACCCCACCGGCACGGGCGCCGTCGACCCCGACGGCATCCTCCAGGTCGCCCTGCGCGACGTCGTCGCCGAGGTCGGCGACTCCACCGTGATCATCGGCGACATCAACCTCGACGAGTACACCGACCACGGCCACACCGGCGTCCTCGACGCGAACGGCGACGTCGACAACGACGCCAGCATCGAGCTGTACGCGCGTGCCGCCGTCGTCCAGGCCGACGCGGGCGCCCAGATCGTCGCCCCCAGCGGCATGATGGACGGCCAGGTACGCCGTATCCGCGAGGCCCTCGACCAGGCGGGCCACCAGTCCGTCGCCATCCTCGGCTACTCCGCCAAGTACGCCTCGCACTTCTACGGCCCCTTCCGCGACGCCGTCGAGTCCACCCTGCGCGGCGACCGCAAGGGCTACCAGCAGTTCCCCGGCAACATCCGCGAATCCCTCCTGGAGGTGTCGCTCGACGTCGCCGAGGGCGCCGACCTGGTGATGGTGAAGCCCGCGCTCGCCTACCTCGACATCGTCCGGCTCATCGCCGACCACGTGCAGGTGCCCGTCGCCGCCTACCAGGTGTCCGGCGAGTACTCGATGGTCGAGGCGGCCGCCGCCAAGGGCTGGATCGACCGCGACCAGGTCGTCCGCGAGAGCCTGGCCTCCATCCACCGCGCCGGCGCCACCCAGATCATCACCTACTGGGCCTCCGAGTTCGCCCAGAGCCTGGACCGGTGACCCGGTGAGCCCGTCCTCCACCATGCTGGTCCTCGGCATCAGCCACGCCAGTGCCCCGCTCGACCTCCTGGAGAGACTCGCCGGGACCGACCGGCCCGCCGAGGACCTCGTCGCCGACGTGACCTCCGTCGACGGCATCGACGCCGCCGTCGTCGTCTCCACCTGCAACCGCCTGGAGATCTACGCCGAGACCCGAGGCGGCCCCTCCGCCACCGGCGACGCCGGCGGCCGCCACGAACTCGACGGCCTCGGTGAACTGTTCGCCCAGCACACCGGCGTCGACCACCGGGAGCTCGCCCCCCATCTCTACAGCCACCACGCCGACGGAGCCGTACGCCACCTCTTCGCCGTGGCCTCCGGGCTCGAATCGGTCGTGGTCGGCGAGGACCAGATCCTCGGCCAGGTCAAACTGGGCCTCGAAAGGTCCCAGCGGCTCGACCGGACCGGCAGGGTCCTCGACAAGGCCGTCCAGACCGCCCTGCGGGTCGGCAAGCGGGCCCGTAACGAGACCGGACTCAACGAGGCGGGCCGCTCGCTCGCCACCGCCGGGCTCGGCTTCTTCGAGCGCAGGGTCGGCTCCCTGCACGGCAAGACCGCCCTGGTCATCGGCGCGGGCGCCTTCGCCGGAGTCGTCGTGGCGGCGCTGCGCCGCTCCGGCCTCGACCGGGTGCACGTCGCCAACCGCACCCCGGAGAAGGCGCAGCGCCTCGCGGACACCACCGGGGGAGCGGGGTACGACCTCACGGACGTGCCCCGGCTGCTCACCGAGGTCGACGTGGTGGTCGGCGCCACCGCCGCCACCGGCCACCTCGTCACCGCCCGGCACGTCGAGGAGGCGCTCGCCGCCCGGGACGGCCGCGAGCTGTTCCTGCTCGACCTGTCGCTGCCGCACAACATCGCGCCGGCCGCGGCCGGGCTCCCCGGCGTCACCTTCGTCGACCTGCGCAGGATCGCGGAGGAGGGCCAGGAGGACGAGATCTCGGCGGCCAGCGTCCAGGCCGCGCACGAGCTGGTCGACGCGGAGGTCGAACAGTTCCGCACCGGGCTCCGGCTCGCCGGGGCCAAGCCCGTCCTGACCGCCCTCCGTGCCGCCGCCACCGAGGCGGCGGAGGCCGAACTCGGCCGCCTGGCACGGAGGTTGGAGGGACTCGACGGCACGGTCAGAAAGGAGATCGACCGCAGCGTACGGCGCATCGTCGACAAGGCCCTCCACCAGCCGACCGTCCTGGTGCGCGAGCTGGCGGCCGACCCGGACGGCGCCCGGCACATCGCCGCCTTCACCCGCCTCTTCGCCGCCGCGGAGGGCGCAGACGCCCCCGAGACCACCACAGGCACCAACGACCCGAACGAGAAGAAGATCGAGGCCATCGCATGAGTGACATATCGGCCCTCTGGGAAGCGGAATCCATCGCCGTCATCGGCGCGAGCGAGCGCCCCGGCGCCCTGGGCCGCAAGCCGCTCGACTACCTCCTCCGGTACGGCTACAAGGGCCGCATCCTGCCGGTGAACCCGCGCTCCTCCGAGATCCTCGGCGTCCCCGCGTACCCCAGCGTGAAGGACGCCCCAGGACCCGTCGACCTGGCCCTGATCATGGTCTCCGCCGAGCGCGTCCCCGGCGCCGTCGACGACTGCGTCGCCGCCGGAGTCAAGCTCGCCGTCATCGCCTCCTCCGGCTTCGCCGAGACCGGCGAGGAAGGCGCACGCCTCCAGGCCGAGGTCGTCGCCGCGGCGCGCGCCGGAGGCCTGCGGATCATCGGCCCCAACTGCATCGGCGCCGTCGGCTACGAGAACCGCGTCCTCGCCACCTTCAGCCCCCTCTTCGGCGCCGAGTCCGTCCCCTTCGAACCCGGCACGCTCGCCTTCGTCAGCCAGAGCGGCGCCCTCGGATTCGGCGCCGCGAGCCTCGCCCTGGAACGTGGCCTGCGCCCCGGCTGGGTGGTCAGCACCGGCAACGACGCCGACGTCACCGCGCTCGAAGTCCTCCGCGAACTCGCCGCAGTCCCCGAAGTCACGGGGCTCCTCGGCTACTTGGAGGACACGCCGGACATCGCGACCCTGCGCGAACTGGCCGGCTCGGGCAAGCCCGTGGCCTTGCTCAAGTCGGGCCGGACGGAGGCGGGCGGCCGGGCCGCCGCCTCGCACACCGGCGCCCTCGCCACCGACGACCGCGTCCTGGACGCGGCCCTGCGCGGCCTCGGCATCGTCCGGGTCGACGACATCGACGAACTCCTCGATGTGGCCCGGGTCTTCGAGTCGGAGCGGCGCCCCACCGGGAACCGGGTCGCCGTGGTCACCACCTCCGGAGGCTCCGGCATCCTCGCCGCCGACGCAGTCGAGGCCCACGGCCTGGAGCTCAGCGCCCTGGAGCCGCGCAGCAAGGAGGCGCTCGCCGAGATCGTGCCCGCCTTCGGAGCCATCGACAACCCCGTCGACATCACGGCCACGGTCCTCAGCGACCCCTCGCTCTTCGACCGCTCCCTCGACGTCCTGATCGCCGACGACACCGTCGACATCATCGTCGCCGCGTTCTGCGTGATGGCGGGACCCGACGTCGAGAAGGCCGTCAACGCCCTCTCCCGGGCCGCCCTGAAGGGCGGCAAGCCGATCCTCGTCGCCCGCACCGGCGCCGACTTCCTCGCCCCCGACGCCCCGCGCGACCTGCGCGAGGCCGGCCTCCCCGAGTACCCGACGCCCGCCCGCGCCCTGCGGGCGGCCGCCGCTCTCTGGGAGGTCAGCCGTCCCCGGGTGCTCCCGGACGCCCCGCGCCCCGGGACCGTCCCCGGCCCCGGCGCGGACGCCACGGAGCCCGAGCTGAAGCGGCTCCTCGCCGACGCCGGGATCGCCGTACCGAAGGGCCGGATCGCCGAGGACGCCGAGGACGCGGCCCGTGCCGTGACCGAGGTCGGCGGTACGGCGGTCCTCAAGGCCGTGGTGCCGGGACTCCTCCACAAGACGGAGGCGGGCGGCGTGGAGGTCGGTGTCACCGCCGAGGCCGCGCCCGAGGCCTTCGGCCGTCTCGCCGCGCTCGGCGGGCAGGTCCTCGTCGAGGAACTGGTCGGCGAGGGCGTCGAGTTGATCGTCGGCGTCCACACCACCGACCTGGGCCCCGTGCTCACCGCCGGTCTCGGCGGGATCTTCACCGAGGTCCTGGACGACGTCGGCCACCGGCTGCTGCCGCTGGCCCCCGGGGAGGGCGCCGAACTCCTCGCGGGGCTGCGCGGCGCGAAGGTACTCGCCGGAACCCGGGGACGGGCGGCCGTGGACGTGCAGGCTGCCGCCGAGCTGCTGCACGCGGTCGGCGAGCTGGTCCAGGACTGGCCGTCCGGCTTCGCGCTCGACCTCAACCCGGTCCGCGTCCTGGAGCGGGGCGCCGTCGTCCTGGACGCCGCCCTCGGTTACGAAGCCCCCGAGGAGGCCGGCCGATGAGCGGCGGAGCGACGACCCACAGCAAGGCCCTCTTCGAGCGGGCCCGCAAGGTCACCCCCGGCGGCGTCAACTCCCCGGTACGCGCCTTCGGAGCCGTCGGCGGCACCCCCCGCTTCATCACCTCGGCCGAGGGCCCGTACCTCACCGACAGCGACGGCAACGAGTACGTCGACCTGATCTGCTCCTGGGGCCCGATGATCCTGGGCCACCGTCACCCGGCCGTCGTCGAGGCCGTCACCCGGGCACTGGAACACGGAACGTCCTTCGGGGCTCCGTCCGCCGGAGAGGTCGAGCTCGCGGAGGAGATCGTCGACCGGGTCGGCCCGGTCGAGCAGGTACGGCTCGTCTCCTCCGGCACCGAGGCGACGATGTCGGCGGTCCGCCTGGCACGCGGCTTCACCGGCCGCGCCAAGATCGTGAAGTTCGCCGGCTGCTACCACGGCCATGTGGACGCGCTGCTCGCCTCGGCCGGCTCGGGCCTCGCCACCTTCGCGCTGCCCGACACACCGGGTGTCACCGGAGCCCAGGCGAGCGACACGATCGTCCTGCCGTACAACGACCTGGCGGCCGTCGAGAAGGTCTTCGCCGAGATCGGCGACGAGATCGCCGCCGTGATCACGGAGGCCGCACCCGGCAACATGGGAGCCGTCCCGCCCCTGCCCGGCTTCAACGCGGGCCTGAAGGAGATCACGTCCCGCCACGGGGCGCTCTTCGTCTCCGACGAGGTGATGACCGGCTTCCGCGCCAGCCGCTCCGGCTGGTTCGGACGGGACGGCGTCGCCCCCGACCTGCTGACCTTCGGCAAGGTCATGGGCGGCGGCTTCCCCGCGGCGGCCTTCGGCGGCCGCGCGGACGTCATGGCCCACCTCGCCCCGGCCGGCCCCGTCTACCAGGCGGGCACCCTCTCGGGGAACCCGGTCGCCACGGCCGCCGGCCTCGCGACCCTCCGGCACAGCACCCCCGAGGTGTACGAGCGGCTCGACCAGGTCTCGGAGACCATCGGCCGAGAGGTCTCGGCGGCCCTGTCCAGGGAGGGCGTGGCGCACCGGCTCCAGTACTCCGGCACCATGTTCTCGGTCTTCTTCACCGAGGACGAGGTCGTCGACTTCGACGGGGTCCGCGCCACGGAGTCGTACCGCTACACGCCCTTCTTCCACGAACTCCTGCGCCGGGGCGTCTATCTGCCGCCCTCGCCCTTCGAGGCCTGGTTCGTCTCGGCCTCCCACGACGACCGGGCGATCAGCCGGGTGGTAGAGGCGCTCCCGGCCGCGGCGGCGGCCGCGGCAGCGGCGAG
Organism: Streptomyces sp. NPDC028711; assembly: GCF_055565415.1. Classification (NCBI taxonomy): domain Bacteria; kingdom Bacillati; phylum Actinomycetota; class Actinomycetes; order Kitasatosporales; family Streptomycetaceae; genus Streptomyces; species Streptomyces sp. NPDC028711. Next base: position 66,444 of record NZ_JBVHUJ010000010.1, read on the forward strand.
ACCCTGACGGCAGAACGGCACCGGCGCCGGGCGATCGGCGCCTGTACCGCATGAGGGAAAGCCCCCGTGGCAGGACCACGGGGGCTTTCCCCTGGGAAGTCTCCGCGGGGGAGAGCGAAGGTCAGTCGGCGATATTCACCCGCACCTCCACATTCCCCCGGATCGCCTTCGAGTACGGGCAGCGGCCGTGCGCCGCGTCCGCGAGCCGACGTGCCTCGGCCGCGTCGAGACCGGGCAGTTCGACGGTCAGCACCACCGACAGGTGGAATCCGCTCTCCTCCTTGTGCAGGGCCACCTCGGCGACGACCGTGTCGTCCGCGAGCGCAACCCTGGACTCGCGGGCGGAGACCCGGAGCGCGCTGTGGAAGCAGGCGGCGTAGCCGGCGGCGAAGAGCTGCTCGGGGTTGGTGGCGGTACCGGAACCTCCCACGGCCTTGGGGCTCGACAGGGGAAGGTCGAGCAGCCCGTCGGAGGAGCGGACGGCGCCGTTGCGCCCGTCTCCGGTGGAGGTGACCTCGGCGGTGTAGACGACGGCCATGCGTCATTCCTCTCGGAATTGTCGGAAGGGGGATTTCCCCAGTCTCGACCCCCGCCGAATTCCGGGCGCTACGGATCTCCGCAGTCACTTCCGGCGCGCCACGGATTAGCGTGAATTCCCTCGAAGACCGTTCGACGCAGAGGAGTTCGCCATGGCTGGACCGCTGACCGGAGTACGCGTACTGGAATTCGCCGGATCGGCGCCCACCGCGTTCGTCGGAACCGTCCTCTCCGGTCTGGGCGCCGATGTCGTACGCGTCGACCGGGCGCCCGGAACGGCGGCGGCCCAGGACGTCGACGCCCCGCGCCCACCCGAGAACCCCCTCTCCCGTGGACGCCGTTCGGTCGCCCTGGACCTCAAGAGCCCCGACGGGGTCGAGCAGGCCCTCGCGCTGGCCGGGCACGCCGACATCCTGGTCGAGGGCTTCCGCCCCGGGGTCGCCGACCGCCTCGGCATCGGCCCCGAGGCGGCCCTCGCCCGCAACCCGCGCCTGGTGTACGGACGGCTCAGCGGCTGGGGCCGGCAGGGCGACTGGGCCGGTCGCGCCGCCCACGACCTGGCGGTCCTCGCCCTGACCGGCGCCCTGGACACCGACCCGGCCACCGGCGACCCGGTGCCGCCCCCGACCGCGTACCTCTCCAGCTTCGCGGGAGGCGCCAACGCGCACGTCCACGGTCTGCTCGCCGCGCTCCACGAGCGGGAGCGCTCGGGCAGGGGCCAGGTCGTCGACACCGCCCTCACGGACGGCGCCGCCCTGATCGCGACCCTGATCCACCAGTGGCGGGAGGTCCCCGGCAACCACACCGTCACCGACGCCCCGCACTACGCGCTCTACCGGGCCGCCGACGGCCGTCACCTCGCGGTCGCCGCCATCGAACCCCGGCTCTACCAGAACCTCCTGGACCAGCTGGGCCTCACCGGCGCGGAGGGGCTGCCCGACCGCGCCGACCCGGCGGCCTGGCCCGAGCTGCGTGCCCTGATCGCCGGCCGCTTCGCGAGCCGGGACCGTGAGCACTGGGTGAAGCTCTTCGACGCCGTGGACGCCGGTGTCGCCCCGGTCCTCACCGCCGCCGAGGCCGCCGAGCACCACCAACTCGCCGCGCGCGAGGCCTTCGTACGCGTCGGCGACACGCTCCAGCCCGCCCCGCCGTCCCGCTTCGACCGCACCCCGGCCGAAGCCCCCGGCCGCGCCCCGCTCCCCGGCGAGCACACCGAGGAGGTCCTCGCCGAGTGGCGCGGCCCTCGATGACGGCGTACCTCCGGTGCGCCCGTGCCTACGACTCCAGGTACCGGAGCACCGCCAGGATCCGCCGGCTGTACCCGGTGGTGCGGGACAGCTCCAGCTTGTCGAAGACGGAGTTGAGGTTCTTCTCCACCGCGCTCAGCGAGATGTGCAGCTTCCGCGCGATGGCGCTGTTCGTATGCCCCTGCGCCAGCGCCTCGAGGACCGTGCGCTCCCGGGGCGTCAGGCGGGCGAGCGGGTCCCCGTGGGTGGTCCGGACGACCAGCTGCCGTACGACCTCCGGGTCGATCGCCGCCCCGCCGGCGTGAACCCGCTCCAGGGCGTCGAGGAACTCCTCGACCTGCGCCACCCGGTCCTTCAGGAGGTAGCCGACCCGCTCGGCGCCGGAGGCAAGGAGCGGGGCAGCGTAGCCGCGCTCGATGTGCTGGGAGAGGACCAGCACGCCGACCCCGGGGAAACGCTCCCGGATTTCGACGGCCGCCCGCACTCCCTCGTCCGTGTGGGTCGGCGGCATCCGGATGTCGACCACGACGATGTCCGGCCGCTGCTCCTCGACCTCCTTGAGCAGCGTCACCGCGTCGGCAAGGGCCGCCAGGACCTCGTGGCCCTCCTCGACGAGCAGCCGTACCAGGCCCTCACGCAGCAGGGTCGAGTCCTCGGCGAGGATCACGCGCATGGGAGCTCCGCGGTGATCGTGGTCGGTCCCCCGAGAGGGCTGTGGACGTGCAGCACGCCGTCGAGCGCGGCCACCCGGCCGCGCAGTCCGCTCAGCCCGCCGCCGGTCTCGTCCGCGCCGCCCGTGCCGTCGTCCTCGACCCGTACGGTGAGCCGCTCCCCGTCGCGCGTCACCGCGACCGAGATCGCGCGGGCGGAGGAGTGCTTGGCCGCGTTCGTCACGGCCTCCGACACCACGAAGTAGGCGGCGGTCTCCACCGGCCGCGGCAGCGGGCCGCCGACGTCGAAGCGGGTCTGCAGCGGGATGCCGCTGCGCTCGGCGACCCCGCCGATCGCCTCTTCGAGCCCGAGGCTGTCGAGCGCGGACGGATACACCCGCCAGGCCACTTCCCGCAGTTCGGTAAGGACGCCCTGGGCCTCCTCGTGCGCCTGGCGCAGCAGCGCGTCGGCCCGCTCGGGGTCGCGGCCCCGGCGTGCCCGGCCGATCAGCATCGCGAGGGCCACCAGACGCTGCTGGACCCCGTCGTGGAGATCGCGCTCGACGCGCCGCCGCTCGGCGTCCACGGCCTCGACGACCGCGGCCCGGCTCGCGGCGAGTTCGTCGACACGGAGCCGGAGCAGCTCCCGCTCGGAGGGGCCGAAGCACTCGTGGGCGGTACGGGCGTCGAGCGCGGCCAGCGAGTACAGGCCCTGGACGTCGAGGAAGAGCAGCACGCCGCCGAGCAGGACCTGGGTGAGCAGCTCGTCCCAGCCGAGCGTGCCCCGGACCGCGCCGTACGCCAGGAGCCCGGCCAGGACGGCACCGAAGGCGAGCAGTCCGATGACCACGCCGCAGAGCAGCCCGGTGTAGGCGCGGACCGCGAGGTAGCGCAGGACCTTCCGGTCGGAGGTCCGGTAGTGCCGGGGGAAGGTGTCGCCGAAGAAGAGGGACCGGCGGAGCCGTTCGAGGGCGACCAGCCGCCGGGCGCCTCCCCGCAGGGTCTCCAGGGCACCGGCCCGGGTGCGGGGCCAGAGCAGGAACGGGCCGAGGGCCCCGCCGACGACGAGGAAGTGGAGGGCGCCGACCAGAGCGGTCGCGCAGCCGAGAAGGGTCCCGAGGCCCCGCCGGGGCCAGGGCGGTGTGCGCGTACGGGTGCCGGTTCCGTCCTCACCGGCGCCGTTCCCACCGGGCCGCGCCGACGGCCGGCCGGACGCGATGGCTGACGAGTCCCCCTGCACGGGGCCCGAGACTAGGGGGTGTCTTGTCGATCAGGCCGGGCTCGCGGCGTCTGGCACCGCACCTCGCCGCGTTGTCGTCAGTCGACATGGCTCCGCCATGCCTCCCTCCTCCGCCTTGCGAGGCACGGCACCAGACGCCGCTCCCTGATCCGGCCTGATCGACAAGACACCCCCTAGTGCGCCGCTGAGGCCCGGACAAGATCGTCCGGGCTCCACGGTAAGCGGGGCCGTACCGCCGGGACGGGCGCCGAGGGTCACGCGCCGCGCCGGTGCTGGGCCTTGGGCCGCCTGCGCAGCCGGACCGCCGCATAGGCCGCGACGGCCGCGACGGCGAGGACGAGGACGACCTTCGACAGGACACCGACGTAGGTCTCCACGACCGTCCACCGGTCGCCCAGCCAGTAGCCCGCCCCCACGAGGACGCTGTTCCACACGAGGCTGCCGAGCGTGGTGAGCATGACGAACACCGGCACCGGCATCCGCTCGACCCCGGCGGGCACCGAGACAAGGCTCCGGAAGATCGGCACCATCCTGCCGAGGAAGACCGCCTTGGTGCCGTGCCGGGCGAACCACTCCTCGGTCCTGACCAGGTCCGAGGCCTTCACCAGCGGCAGCCTCCCCCAGATCCGGTGCATCCGCTCCCGGCCGAAGAGCACCCCGATCCAGTAGAGCGCCACCGCGCCGACCACCGAGCCGAGCGTCGTCCAGAACAGTGCCGAGGCGAGGCTCAGCACGCCCTGACCGGCGGCGAAGCCGGTCAGCGGCAGGATGAACTCGCTGGGCAGGGGCGGGAAGAGGTTCTCCAGGGCGATGGCCAGACCGGCGCCGGGACCCCCCATCGTCTCGACGAGACCGGCGGCCCACCCGGCGACGCCGTCGGCGGGCTGCTGGGGGAGCGCCAGGGGCATGAGGTTCATGAGGGACTCCGAACGGGCGGGGAGGCGACGCGGGGCGGGTGCCCCGCGCTTCGTCATCGAACTGAGGAACCGCCGCCCGGCGACGGTATGAGGGTTGCCGCCGACCCCGGTGATGTTCTCCGCACCCCCGACCCTGCGGAAAACCGCAGGGTGCGGCTGCCACCTCCGGCCGGATGCCCCTCCGCCCCTCCGTCGTACGCCGTGCCGGACCCGGGCGGAGGCCCTCCCCGGACCGCCTACCCTTGGACGCATGACGAGCAGCAGCGACCGGAGCACCGCAGTGAGCGTTGACGGCACCAAGACCTATGAGATCCGCACCTACGGGTGCCAGATGAACGTCCACGACTCCGAGCGGCTCTCCGGTCTGCTGGAAGAGGCGGGTTACGTCAGGGCTCCCAAGGGCTCGGACGGGGACGCCGACGTCGTCGTCTTCAACACCTGCGCGGTCCGCGAGAACGCCGACAACAAGCTGTACGGCAACCTCGGCCGGCTCGCCCCCATGAAGACCACGCGCCCCGGCATGCAGATCGCCGTCGGCGGCTGTCTCGCCCAGAAGGACCGGGACACGATCGTCAAGAAGGCCCCCTGGGTCGACGTCGTCTTCGGCACGCACAACATCGGCAAGCTGCCCGTCCTCCTGGAGCGCGCCCGCGTCCAGGAGGAGGCGCAGATCGAGATCGCCGAGTCCCTGGAGGCGTTCCCCTCCACGCTGCCGACCCGCCGCGAGTCCGCGTACGCCGCCTGGGTGTCGATCTCCGTCGGCTGCAACAACACCTGCACCTTCTGCATCGTCCCCGCCCTGCGCGGCAAGGAGGAGGACCGCCGCCCCGGCGACATCCTCGCCGAGATCGAGGCGCTGGTCGCCGAGGGCGTCTCCGAGATCACGCTGCTCGGCCAGAACGTCAACGCGTACGGCTCCGACCTCGGCGACCGCGAGGCGTTCTCCAAGCTGCTGCGCGCCTGCGGGCAGATCGAGGGCCTTGAGCGGGTCCGCTTCACCTCCCCGCACCCGCGCGACTTCACCGACGACGTGATCGCGGCGATGGCCGAGACGCCGAACGTCATGCCGCAGCTGCACATGCCGATGCAGTCCGGCTCGGACTCGATCCTCCGGGCGATGCGGCGCTCGTACCGGCAGGAGCGTTTCCTCGGGATCATCGAGAAGGTCCGCGCGGCCATCCCGCACGCGGCGATCTCCACCGACATCATCGTGGGCTTCCCCGGCGAGACCGAGGAGGACTTCGAGCAGACGATGCACGCCGTCCGAGAGGCCCGCTTCGCGAACGCCTTCACCTTCCAGTACTCCAAGCGCCCCGGCACCCCGGCGGCCGACATGGAGAACCAGATCCCGAAGGAGGTCGTGCAGGAGCGCTACCTGCGGCTCGTCGCCCTCCAGGAGGAGATCTCCTGGGAGGAGAACAAGAAGCAGGTCGGCCGCACCCTCGAGGTCATGGTCGCCGAGGGCGAGGGCCGCAAGGACGGCGCCACCGACCGGCTCTCGGGCCGCGCCCCCGACAACCGGCTCGTCCACTTCACCAAGCCCGACGAGGCGGTCCGCCCCGGCGACGTGGTGACCGTCGAGATCACGTACGCCGCCCCGCACCACCTGCTCGCCGAGGGCCCGGTCGCGTCGGTACGCCGTACGCGCGCGGGTGACGCCTGGGAGAAGCGCACCGCCGAGGCCGCCGCGAAGCCGGCGGGCGTGCTCCTCGGACTGCCGAAGATCGGCGTCCCGGAACCGCTCCCCACGGCCGAGGCCCCGGCCTGCGGCAGCCACTGACCGACCTGCCAGGACCACCGCGGGGAACCGCCGGCGCGCGGGCAGATCGCGTGCGCGCCGGAAGTACGGGGGCGAGCCCCTCGGTACCCCGAGGCGACGGGCGCGTAGGCAGCGGGTCCGGGAGTACGCCGAAGGCGGCGTTACGCGGGTACGGCGAAGGCGGCGGGTACGCGGGTACGGCGAAGGCGGCGGGTACGCGGGTACGGCGAAGGCGGCGGGTACGCGAGAACGCCGAAGGCGACGGATGCGCCGGTACGGCGAAGACGGCCGACGCGCGAGTACGCCCTGCGCCGACCGGCACCGACCGGCCCGGTGCGTCAGTGCAGCCGCTCCGTCGGAGTGGCGCAGTAGGCTGCGGATCATGCTTGTCGCCGCAGCAGTCTGCCCCTGCCCGCCGCTCCTCGTGCCCGAGGTCGCGACCGGCGCCGCCCCCGAGCTGGACGCCGCGCGCACGGCCTGTGCGGACGCCGTCGGGCTGCTCGCCGCCGCCCGCCCCGACCGGCTGTACGTCGTGGGACCCGCGCCCGAGGGCGCGTACGGCGTCTTCCCGGCAGGGTCCGCCGGCTCCTTCGCCGCGTTCGGCGTCGACCTCTCCGTACGGCTTGGCGAGGCCCCGGCCGGCGACCGCCCCGCCGACGAGGAACCGACCGGTGTCGCGCCGGCCACCGACCGGCCCCTGCCCCCGTCCCTCGCCGTCGGGGCCTGGCTCCTCGGCCGGGCCGGCTGGGCCGACGCGCCGATCGAGGGCCTGGGGGTCGACGAGTCGGCCACGCCCGACGTCTGCGCCGGGATCGGCCGCGGCCTCGCCGCCTCCGCCGAGCGGGTCGCCCTCCTGGTGATGGGCGACGGCAGCGCCTGCCGGACCGTCAAGGCCCCGGGGTATCTGGACGAGCGGGCGGAGGGCTTCGACGCGCAGGCCGCCCGGGCGCTGGGTACGGCCGACGTGGCCGCGCTGCTCGCCCTGGACCCGGAGGCGGCGTACGAACTGAAGGTGGCGGGCCGCGCGCCCTGGCAGGTCCTCGCGGGCGCCGCCGAGGACGCGGGACTCGACGGCCGGCTGCTCTTCGAGGACGCGCCGTACGGCGTGGGGTACTTCGTCGCGGCCTGGTCCTGAGGGACGGCGACGGCAAACGGCGGACGGCCGCGGAGCGAGGTGCTCCGCGGCCGTCCGCCGTGCGGAGGGACTGAGGGATGACGCCGGACGTCAGGCGGCGGGCGGCGGGGTCGTGCCGCCACTCCCCGGCGTACCGGGCGTACCGGGCGTACCGTCGGCCCCGGGCGTACCGGGCGTACCGCCGGTCCCGGGCGTACCGCCGGTCCCGGGCGTACCGCCGGTCCCGGGCGTACCAGGTGTGCCACCGGTCCCGGAGGTACCAGGCGTACCGCCGGCCCCGGGGGTACCCGGTGTCCCGTCGTCCTTGTGACCGATCCGGTCAAGGGCGTCCTTCGCCTTGCCCGTGCCGGACTGGATCTTGTCGCTGTACTTGCCCTTGGTCTTCTCGTCGACCAGCCTCGCCGCCTTGTCCAGGCCGTGGTCGATCTTCTCCCCGTGCTGCTGCGCGAGGTCCGCGACCTTTTCCTTGGCCGGGCTGAGCTTGGCCTTCAGCGAATCCAGGAGACCCATGGGGCACCTTCCCTCCGCGGACCCCCGTGGGGTCCGAGTTCCGTGTCCTGCCCCCAGGACCCCGGGGGCCTAGCGACGGGCGCCTTCGCCCGCCTCGTTGTCCGCGGCGGCCTCGGCCGACTGCTGCTTCGGGATCTCCACGGCCTCCGTGGCGACCGAACCGGCCACCGCCTCGTCCACGTCGACGCCTTCCGCGTCCTCCGTACCGTCCGCGCTCCCGGCCACCTCCGCGACCTCGGCCGTGTCCTCCGCCTCCGCCGCTCCGGTCGCGGCCACGGCCTCCGGGGCGTCCACCCCGGACTTCCCGTCGCCGTCCTCCGTCGGAGCGACGGCCCCGGCTTCCTCCGACTCCGGCGAGACCGCCGCCACATCCTTCTTCTTACGGCGAAACACTGCAAAAACGCCCATATTCACTCCATAGCGTACTCGGATGGGAGGGGTTCCGTGGCGATCGACGGCCGGAACCTCGCAACAGGCAACGAAGTCGGATGGGGCCCGTCACGTAGCTCATTCGGGGACGGGCCGGGAGGTTTGCGAGACTGGGGAGGTGAGAAGCGCAGCTCCCGCCCCGCGGGTCATCGCCGTCGTCGGCCCCACGGCAGCCGGAAAGTCCGATCTGGGTGTATTCCTGGCCCAGCAACTCGGGGGCGAGGTCGTCAACGCGGACTCGATGCAGCTCTACCGGGGGATGGACATCGGGACCGCCAAACTGACGCCCGAGGAGCGGGGCGGCGTCCCGCACCACCTCCTCGACATCTGGGACGTGACGGAGGCCGCCAGCGTCGCCGAGTACCAGCGGCTCGCCCGCGCCGAGATCGACCGGCTGCTCGCCGCGGGCCGCACCCCCGTCCTCGTCGGCGGTTCCGGTCTGTACGTACGGGGGGCCGTCGACGCCCTGGAGTTCCCGGGCACCGACCCGGCCGTCCGGGCCCGGCTCGAGGCCGACCTCGAGGAGCGTGGCTCCGGCGTCCTGCACGCCAGGCTCGCCGAGGCCGACCCCGAGGCGGCCGGCGCGATCCTGCCCAGCAACGGTCGCCGTATCGTCCGGGCGCTCGAGGTGATCGAGATCACCGGCAAGCCGTTCACCGCCAACCTGCCGGGTCCCGACTCCGTCTACGACACGGTGCAGATCGGCGTCGACGTGGCCCGCCCCGAGCTGGACGAGCGGATCACCACGCGCGTGGACCGGATGTGGGAGGCGGGCCTCGTCGACGAGGTGCGCGCCCTGGAGGCCCGGGGCCTGCGCGAGGGGCGCACGGCGGCCCGCGCCCTCGGCTACCAGCAGGTCCTCGCGGCGCTCGCGGGGGAGTGCACCGAGGACGAGGCGCGCGCGGAGACCGTGCGCGCGACGAAGCGCTTCGCCCGCCGCCAGGACTCCTGGTTCCGCCGCGACCCGCGCGTCCACTGGCTCAGCGGAGCCGCCGATCACCGGGGGGAACTCCCTGGAGAGGCGCTGTCGTTGGTCGAACGAGCGGTTACAGCCTGATCACGTGATGGCATCGGGACGCCCTGCCCGTCATTCCGGCGGTCAGGAGCGTGCCATCATCGAGCATCGATCGACCAAGTGGAGTCCGAGTGGGGAGGGCGCGTGGCGATGGAGGCCGGCCCTCGCGACAGAGAACAGCACGGAGCGGCGCTCGGTGAGCCGACGGGTGACACCCCGGACGGCCGTCCGACGGACGGCGACCTTCCGGTCGGCACCCCGGGACTGACCCCGGACGGTCCCGACGACGTGGCGGGCACCGCCGTCGAGGTGGACGCCGACGAGGTCGAGGTCGAGCTCCGTCCCCAGCGCAGGCTGCGGATCTGGCAACTCGCCCCGATCGTGGCCCTCGCCGCCGTCGGCTCGCTGATGTTCGCCTTCCCGCTCGCCTTCGGTTCGGGGGACGGCGGCGCCGTCCTCGCCATGCTCGGACTGCTCATCAGTTCCTGCGCGGCGGGCTGGGGCATGATGGCCGCCCGCAAGGTCGGCTACACCTGGCCGGGTCTCCCGCGGCGCGGCTCGGGCGAGCGCCCGAACTGGCGGTACCTCGCCCTGTACGCCTCGACGACCACGGCCCTGGTGGCCCTCGCGGTCTGGCGCGTCGCCCGCCTGCGCTGACCGGAAGCCGGGGCAGCCCGGCCCGCGTCGCCCGCCCGCGCCGACCGGACTCGCACGACCCGGGAGCACGGGCCGGAAGCGTCCTGTCGTTCGTCCTCCCCTCGCGCGACCGCCCTGTGGACGACCCGGCCGCCGGTCGGCACCACCCCGTACAGTTGAGCTCGTGACCAGCACGCTGACCTCGCCGCTCCCGTACCTCAAGGGCCACGGCACCGAGAACGACTTCGTGATCGTCCCCGACGCGGAGAACGCCGTCGACCTGCCGCCCGCGGTCGTCGCACGGCTCTGCGACCGGCGGGCCGGCATCGGCGGCGACGGACTGCTGCACGTCGTGCGCAGCGCCGCCCACCCGGAGGCGCGGCACATGGCCGACGAGGCCGAGTGGTTCATGGACTACCGGAACGCCGACGGCTCGGTCGCCGAGATGTGCGGGAACGGGGTCCGGGTCTTCGCCCGCTACCTGGAGCACGCCGGGCACGTCACCGCGGGCGAGGTGGCCGTCGCCACCCGCGGCGGGGTCAAGCGCGTCCACCTCGACAAGGACGGCTCCGTCACCGTCGCCATGGGCCGCGCGGTCCTCCCCGAGGCCGGGGTGACCGTCACCGTCGGCGAGCGCAGCTGGCCCGCGCGGAACGTGAACATGGGCAATCCCCACGCGGTCGCCTTCGTCGAGGACCTCGGCCACGCGGGCAACCTGTTCACGGAGCCGCCGTACGAGCCCGCCGCGGTCTACCCGGACGGCGTGAACATCGAGTTCGTCGCCGACCGCGGCCCCCGCCACGTGGCCATGCGCGTCCACGAGCGCGGCGCGGCCGAGACCCGCTCCTGCGGCACGGGCGCCTGTGCCGTGGCCGTCGCCACCGCGCGCCGGGACGGCGCCGACCCCGCCGTCAGCGGCACCCCGGTCACGTACACCGTGGACGTGCTCGGCGGGAGCCTGGTGATCACCGAGCACCCCGACGGGCGGATCGACATGACGGGCCCCGCCGTGATCGTCGCCGCGGGCACCGTCGACCCCGCGTGGCTCGGCGGAATCGAAGAAAGCGACGAAATCGAAACAGTCAACGACTGATGTGTCGCTCGAATGGGTGATCCGATTCACGCTGAGCGAGAGCGCGACTGCGCCGCGTGGTGGGGTCGGTAGCATCAAGCACCGGCCCCCCGGGCACGCCTGGCCCGCCCACCGCCGGTCGACGTTGCCGGAGGTGCCCCATGAGCGCAGAGGCCACCAACCCTGTGAGCGCGGCGGAAGCCGCCGTCACCGATACGACCGTCCGCAGACGCGGACGCGCCAGGATCGACCTGCGCCGGCTGGGCCGCGCCGCACTCCTCGGCGCCACCGCGGGACCGGCGTCCCGTGACCGCCTGCCCGACGCCATCAGTCATGTCGCGGAGGCGCACCGCGCCCAGCACCCCGAGGCCGACCTCACGGTGCTGCGCCGGGCGTACGTGCTCGCCGAGTCCTCGCACCGCGGCCAGTTCCGCAAGAGCGGCGAGCCGTACATCACCCACCCGCTCGCGGTGACCCTCATCCTCGCCGAACTCGGCGCGGAGACCACGACCTTGACCGCCTCCCTCCTCCACGACACCGTCGAGGACACCGAGGTGACGCTCGATCAGGTGCGCCGCGAGTTCGGCGACGAGGTCGCCTACCTGGTCGACGGCGTCACCAAGGTCGAGAAGATCGACTACGGCGCCGCCGCCGAACCCGAGACCTTCCGCAAGATGCTCGTCGCCACCGGCAACGACGTCCGGGTGATGTCGATCAAACTCGCCGACCGGCTCCACAACATGCGCACCCTCGGGGTGATGCGGCCCGAGAAACAGGCAAGGATCGCCAAGGTCACCCGCGACGTCCTCATCCCGCTCGCCGAACGGCTCGGCGTCCAGGCCCTCAAGACCGAGCTTGAGGACCTCGTCTTCGCGATCCTCCACCCCGAGGAGTACGAGACCACCCGTGCGCTCATCGCCGGGAACCCGCACGCGGCCGACGCGCTCGGCGCCGTCGCGGAACAGGTGTCGGCGGTCCTGCGCGAGGCGGACATCGGGGCCGAAGTCCTCGTCCGCCCACGGCACTTCGTCTCCGTCCACCGGGTCCGCCTCAAGCGCGGCGAACTGCGCGGCTGCGACTTCGGACGACTTCTCGTCCTCGTCGCCGAGGACGCGGACTGTTACGCCGTCCTCGGCGAGCTCCACACCTGTTTCACTCCGGTGATCTCCGAGTTCAAGGACTTCATCGCGGCTCCCAAGTTCAACCTGTACCAGTCCCTGCACACCGCGATCGCCGCCCCCGACGGCGCCGTCGCCGAGGTCCTCATCCGGACCCACCAGATGCACAAGGTCGCGGAGGCGGGAGTCGTCGCCCTCGGCAACCCGCACGTCGGTCAGGAAGCCGGGGGGCAGTCGGCAAGCACCGGCCCTTCGGCCACAACCGCGTCGCCCCTCCCGGGCCATGCCGAGGGGCCGGGCACGCCCGCACGATCCGGAACGATGACGGACGGACGGCCGGGCCCCGCTCCCGAGCCCGGCACCGCTCCCGAGGCCGACGTCAGCGGCGGGCCCGGCACCGTCGAGGGGGCCGACACGACGGACCGCCTCGGCCCCACCGACCGCTCCGGCCACGCCGACGGCCCCCACTCCGCAGGCCGCCCCCGCTCCACCGCTCAGGGCTCCACCGCTCAGGGCTCCATGGGTCAGAGCTCCACCACTGCGACGCAGAATCCCACGTCTCCGCAGAGCCCCACCACCCCCCGGCGCTCCACGACTCAGCAGCGCCCCAAGGACCGCCACACGCACGAAGGCGCCACCACCCAGGCGGAGCACTCCACCGCTGAGCCGGACGCCCCCGCGTCTCCGGCCGAGGACGGTGAGCGTGCGGACCCCACTCGCCCCGGCTGGCTCTCCCGGCTCCTCGACTGGCAGCAGTCCGCGCCCGACCCGGACACGTTCTGGACCTCGCTCCGCGCCGACCTCGCCGAGGACGACGAGATCACCGTCTTCCGCGCCGACGGCAGCGCCCCCGGCACGATCAGCCTCCCCGCCGGAGCCAGCTGCGTCGACGCCGCCTACGCCCAGCACGGCGAGGCGGCCCACGCCTGCCTGGGCGCGCGCGTCAACGGACGCCTCGCACCGCTGAGCACCGTCCTCCGCGACGGCGACACCGTGCAGCTGCTGCTCGCCCAGGACGCCGTCTCGGGGCCGTCCCCCGACTGGCTCGACCACGCCCGCACCCCCGCCGCCCGGATCGCGATCACGGGCTGGCTCCGGGCGCACCCCGAGAGCGCCGCGGCCCCCGCCGCCACCACCGGCGCCCGGCCCCAGGTCCACGTCACGGCCGACCACCGCTCGGGCGCGGAGCTCCACGCCGACCTGGAGGGGGAGCCCCGCGTGGCCGTCCGTCCGGCCGGCTGCTGCACCCCCGTACCGCCGGACGAGATCACCGGCTTCCGGGTGCGCGGCGGGTCCGTCACCGTCCACCGGACGGGCTGCGCGGCCATCGAGACCATGCGCAGGCTGGGCCGTGATCCCGTCGCGGTCCGCTGGGGCGACACGGCACAGGGCAGGGTGACCCTGATCGCGGAGTCCTTCGGGCGGCCGGGCCTCCTCGCCGACCTCACCGAGGCCATCGCCGTCGCCGGGGCCGCCGTCGTCTCCGCGACCGTCGAGCCCCCCAGCGAGCAGCGGGTCCGCCACACGTACACCCTCCATCTGCCCGACGTGGCCCGACTCGCGGCCCTGATGCGGGCGATGCGGGACGTGCCGGGCGTCTACGACGTGTCGCGAGCCCGCCACAAGACGTCGCCCCGGCAACGCCGGGCCTGAGTCCACGCGCGCGTCGCGCACCGCCCCCGGCGCACGGGGCGCAGTGCGCGCGCCCCCCGGCCCATGACCCCCTTCGGGTGGCGAGCGAGCGCGCCGCCCGGGGGAGCGGGCGGAGCCCTGGTAGCCGTAGGGCCAGTCCTCCGGAAAGGCCTGGCCCATGCCGCTCGTCCGAACCCCCCTGCCCCGCGCGCGGTGGCTCCGCTCCGCCGTCCTGGTCGCCGCGTCGGCGGGGCTCGTCGCCGCCGCGCTGCCCGCCCCGGCGCCGCTCGGCATCGGGGACCCCCTCTTCCCGTACCTCGGCAATCCCGGCTACGACGTCCGCGCGTACGACCTCGACCTCACCTATCGCGGGGTCAACACCGAGCCGCTCACCGCCGTGACCCGGATCGACGCGGTCGCCACCGACGACCTGGAACGGCTCAACCTCGACTTCACCCACGGCACGGTCTCCGCCGTCACCGTCGACGACCTGCCCGCCGCGTACACCGGCAGAGGCGAGGACCTGGTCATCACCCCCGCCGTGCCCATCGACGCCGGTGATCCGATCGAGATCACGGTCACCCACACCAGTGACCCCAGTGGCCCCGCCGACACGGGTGGCTGGGTCCGTACCGGCGACGGTCTCGCCATGGCCAACCAGGCCGACGCCGCCCACCGCGTCTTCCCGTCCAACGACCACCCGGCGGACAAGGCGTACTTCACCTTCAGGATCACCGCCCCCAGCGAGCTCACCGCCGTCGCCAACGGCCTGCCCGCCGGCCGCGTCACCCGGGGCGCCACCACCACCTGGACGTACCGCACCCGCCATCCCATGGCCACGGAGCTCGCCCAGGTCTCCATCGGCCGCTCCACCGTCGTGCACCGGGCCGGCCCCCACGGCCTGCCCCTGCGGGACGTGGTGCGCACCGCGGACCGGGAGGTCATGGAGCCGTGGCTGCGCCGGACCCCCGGGCACGTGGAATGGATGGAGCGGCAGGTCGGCCCGTACCCCTTCGAGACGTACGGGGTGCTCGTCGCGGACGCCGACACGGGGTTCGAGCTGGAGACCCAGACCCTCTCCCTCTTCGAGCGCCGCCTCTTCACGGAACCGCGCTACCCGGAGTGGTACGTCGACTCGATCATGGTGCACGAGCTCGCCCACCAGTGGTTCGGCGACAGCGTCTCGCCCCGTACCTGGTCCGACCTGTGGCTCAACGAGGGGCACGCCAGCTGGTACGAGGCGCTGTACGCCGAGGAGACCGCCGGCAAGTCCCTGGAGCGGCGCATGAAGGCCGCCTACGCCGCCTCGGACGGCTGGCGCGCCGACGGCGGCCCCCCGGCGGCCCCCGAGCCCCCCTCGCCCACCCACAAGATCAGCCTCTTCCGGCCCGTGGTGTACGACGGCAGCGCCCTCATCCTCTACGCGCTCCGCCAGGAGATCGGCACCGAGGCCTTCCAGCGCCTGGAGCGCCGCTGGGTCGCGGACCACCGGGACGGCACCGCCACCACCGCCGACTTCACCGCCCTGGCCTCCGAGATCGCCGGACGCGACCTCACCGCCTTCCTCCACGCCTGGCTGTACGAGGCGAAGACCCCGCCGATGCCGGGGCACCCGGACTGGCGAAGCAACCCGGCGAAGGCCGCGGGGACCGCCCCGAAACCCGGGTGACGGGCCCGGCGGGGCCATGGCACCATCGTCAGGTCGGCGACGCGGCCGACGGCCCGGGAATCTTCCGGTGGCCGGGCGCGTTGTGACGGCATCAGACTCATCGCTTCACCGAGGCAATCGACGTGAAGCAATCGACGTAAGGATCAAATGCCCTCCTCTTCTTCCCCTTCCCAGGACGAGCAGAGCTTCGCGGAGACGAGCCGTACCGAGAGCCTTCGGGCCGATGCCCTGATGGAAGAGGACGTCGCCTGGAGCCACGAGATCGACGGAGAGCGGGACGGCGACCAGTTCGACCGCTCCGAGCGCGCGGCGCTGCGCCGCGTCGTCGGCCTCTCCACCGAGCTCGAGGACGTCACCGAGGTCGAGTACCGACAGCTGCGCCTGGAGCGCGTCGTGCTGGTCGGTGTGTGGACCTCGGGGACCGTCCAGGACGCGGAGAACTCCCTCGCGGAGCTCGCGGCCCTCGCCGAGACGGCGGGCGCCCTCGTACTCGACGGCGTGATCCAGCGCCGTGACAAGCCGGACCCGGCGACCTTCATCGGCTCCGGCAAGGCGCGCGAACTGCGCGACATCGTGGTCGAGACGGGCGCCGACACCGTCGTCTGCGACGGTGAGCTCAGCCCCGGCCAGCTCATCGCCCTCGAAGACGTCGTCAAGGTCAAGGTGGTCGACAGGACCGCCCTGATCCTCGACATCTTCGCCCAGCACGCCAAGTCCCGAGAGGGCAAGGCGCAGGTCGCGCTCGCGCAGATGCAGTACATGCTGCCGCGCCTGCGCGGCTGGGGTCAGTCGCTCTCCCGGCAGATGGGTGGCGGCGGCGGTGGCGGCATGGCCACCCGTGGTCCCGGTGAGACCAAGATCGAGACCGACCGGCGCCGCATCCGCGAGAAGATGGCGAAGATGCGCCGCGAGATCGCGGAGATGAAGACCGGCCGCGACATCAAGCGGCAGGAGCGCCGCCGCAACAAGGTGCCGTCGGTCGCCATCGCCGGATACACCAACGCGGGCAAGTCCTCCCTGCTCAACCGGCTCACCGGCGCGGGCGTCCTCGTGGAGAACTCGCTGTTCGCCACGCTCGACCCGACCGTCCGCCGGGCCGAGACGCCCACCGGCCGGGTCTACACCCTGGCCGACACCGTCGGCTTCGTCCGGCACCTGCCGCACCACCTGGTCGAGGCGTTCCGCTCCACCATGGAGGAGGTCGGCGAGTCCGACCTCATCCTGCACGTGGTGGACGGCTCGCACCCCGCCCCGGAGGAGCAGCTGGCCGCCGTGCGCGAGGTCTTCCGGGACGTCGGCGCGGTGAACGTGCCGGAGATCGTCATCATCAACAAGGCGGACGCGGCGGACCCGCTGGTGCTCCAGCGCCTGCGGCGTATGGAGAAGCACTCCATCGTGGTCTCGGCCCGCTCGGGCCAGGGCATCGAGGAGCTGCTCGCGCTCATCGACTCCGAGCTGCCCCGCCCGCAGGTCGAGCTCGAAGCCCTCGTGCCGTACACGCACGGCGGTCTGGTCTCCCGGGTGCACGCCGAGGGCGAGGTCGAGTCCGAGGAGCACACCCCGGAGGGCACCCTGCTCAAGGCCCGGGTGCACGAGGAGCTCGCGGCGATGCTCGCGCCGTACGTTCCGGCCGCGCACTGACGCACGGCTGAACGACCGAGGGCGCTGCCCTCCTCCCGTCACGGGAGGGGGACAGCGCCCTCAGTCATGAGGCGATGCGTGGGGCGTGGTGCGTCAGCGGGCGAACTTCTTGCTGACCATCTCGTGCGCCGCCTTGGCGCCCCGGCCCAACTGCGGTCCGGCGAGCCAGCCGTTGCCGCCGGCCGGCCCGATCGAGGTGTTCGACACCAGCGCCGTCCTGCCGTTCGGCATGACGCGGAACCAGCCGCCGCCCGAGGACCCGGCGGTCATCGTGCAGCCGATCCGGTACATCACCGGCGTGGCCGGAGCCGTGGTGAGCCGCGTCGCCCGGTCCAGGCACTTGTGCATGATCATGCCGTTGTACGGCGGAGCCGAGGGGTAACCCCAGGCGCCCACCGTGCCCGCGCGCGCGGGGGCCGGAGCGGAGAAGTCGATCGGCAGGGCGGCGCCGACGGTCTCCTCAAGGGACTTGGCTCCCCGCTGCGGCTTCACGTGCAGCACGGCGTAGTCGTACGGCCAGGCCGCCTGGCTGGAACCGCCGGACTTGATCCACTCACCCGAGGTCACGGCCCAGTCGGCCCAGTACTGGCCGTACGGGTACACCTCGTGCGGCTTGGCGTTGTTGAGCGCCGAGGGGGACTTGCCCAGGTCGTTGAAGGCCGGGACGAAGGTGATGTTGCGGTACCAGCCGCCGCGCTTGCCCGCGTGGACACAGTGGCCGGCCGTCCAGACCAGGTTGGACTTCCCGGGCCGGCGCGGGTCCTTCACGATGGTGCCGGAGCAGACCATGTGGCCCTTGGGCGAGTCGAAGAAGATCTTCCCGACCGGGGCGGCGTTGCGGTGGTACGGCGTCTTCTCGCGCTGCGCCCTGACCGGTCGGGGCGTCGGGTCGGTGCCGCCGCCTCCGGCCTGCGCGGTGATCGTCGGGTCCGGGCTCTTCGCCGACTGCATGCGAGCCGGGTCCCAGAGGTCCTCGATCACGGGGTTGACGAAGTCCTCGGCCTCACGGAGCCAGGTGTCCGTGTCCCAGTTCTTCCATTCGCCGTCCTTCCACTTGTCCAGGTCGACGCCGTGCTCCTTGAGCTTGTCGGCGAGGTCCTTGGTGAGGTCGGCGCCCTCGCCGTCGGTGGCCGGCGCGGAGCTGCTGGCCCCAGCGGCCGGCTTGTCCGCGGCCGGGGTCTCGGTGGGGCCGCAGGCCGTGGCGGTCAGCGCGAGCGCGGTGACCAGGCCCAGGGCGCCGGGCAGGAGTCGTACGGAACGCATGTGGTGAATTCCCCCTGAGATGATTCCGCGTCCGGACGCGGCCCCGTCCTACGGCGCGTTCTCGCCTTGACGTTGCCATGGACGCGTCACTTGCGGTGCACAGTATGCCGGTTGGACCGACACGGTTGAGACCCGGGTGAGGCACGGGTTCCCGGCCCGGGCATGGGTTCCGGCCCGGGCATGGGGGAGGCGGGGCCCCGTGGCCCCGCCTCCTGTCGTGCCGCGCCTACCGCCCGGCGTACTTCTTGCTGACCTCGTCGAAGATGGCCTTGGCCTCGGGGCCGAGGCGGGGACCGGCGAGCCAACCCGCCGACGACGGGCCGATCGAGGTGTTCGACACCAGCGCCGGCTTGCCGTCGCCGCCCTGGGCGACCCAGCCGCCACCGGACGAGCCACCGGTCATCGTGCAGCCGATGCGGTACATCGTCGGCTGGTCCGCCTTCAGGGACAGCCGGCCCGGCTTGTCCGCGCACTGGAACATCTTCTGGCCGTCGAACGGCGGCGCCGCCGGGTAACCGGTCGCCTCCATGCTCGCGATCTTCGGCACCGCCGGAGCGTTGAAGTCCACCGGGAGCGCCGAACCGACGGTCTCCTCAAGGGACTTGCCCGAGCCGCCCTTCTCCGGAGTCACCTGGATGACCGCGAAGTCGTAGGGAGCGCCCGCACCACCGGTGGACGCGCCCTGGGCGATCCACTGGTCGGAGGTCTTGACCCAGTCGGCCCACCACACGCCGTACGGGGCGATCTGCTCCCGCGTCGCCTTCTCGAGGTCGGCGGTCGACAGTGCGGCGTCGTTGTACGAGGGCACGAAGGCGATGTTGCGGTACCAGCCGCCCTGCTTGCCCTTGTGCACGCAGTGGCCGGCGGTCCACACCATGTTGGACTTGCCCGGGTGCGCCGGGTCCTTCACGACCGTGGCCGAGCAGACCATCGAGCCCTCGGGCCCGTCGAAGAAGACCTTCCCGGACTCCGGGGCGCTGTCGTGGTACTTCGCGGCCACGGCCTTCGCCCGCACCGGGTCAGGCGTGGGGTCGGTCACGCCCTCGTCGCCCGAGATGTCCTCCTCCTCGACCGGCTTGTCGGGGCGCTCGGCGTCCCGCATCCGGTCGGGGTCCCAGAGGTCCTCGATGATCGGGTTGACGAAGTCCTTGGCCTCACGCAGCCACTTGTCGCGGTCCCAGTTCTTCCACTCGCCGTCGCGCCACTTGTCGACGTCGATCCCGTGCTCCTTCAGGCGGTCCTTCAGGTCCTCCGGAATCTGGATCTTGTCGGCCGGGTTCAGGCTCGCGGGCGCGCTGGGCTTGTCTCCCGCGTTCTCCTCGCTCGGCCCGCAGGCCGTAACGGTGAGCGTCAGCGCCGCGACGGCGGAAGCCGCCGACAGCAGCGGACGAATCGATCGCATCTCGTGATCCCCCTGGGACTACGTCAACTTGTGCATGGACGGACAGCGGCCGTGCCCGCGCGGACAGCGACCGACGGCCCCCACTATGCCGGTGCCGGAGGGGACGGTACGCGGCCGGTCGCCGGTTCCGGCCATGGTTCGGTCGTTGCCGTGCCGTGATCCGGGACACGCCAAGTTCTTGCCTCCGGCCCGTGATCCCGGGCAGTTCACGTCGTTGGTACGGACGGGGGACACAACGGTGGCGTGCATGGCGGCCCTTGCGGCGGCTCCGCGACGCCCCGATGTGCAACGCAACTGTTACAGCGGGAGGACACCGAGCCGTGGCCGTCACCGAATCAGCTCCGGCCGTCCCACCGGCCGCGCGGACGCAGACCCGGACGCCCGACGGCCCCGTCGGCGCGGCCGGCACCGGGACGCACGACCCGACGGACCGGGGCACCCCACCCAGGGGAACGCCGGCCCAGGGCAGCGGTGGGTACGAGGGGATCCTGCGCCGACAGTCCCTGCGGGAGTCAGCCGCCCGCACCTACGCCCGCTCCCTGCCCATCGTCCCCGTGCGCGCCCGGGGGCTGACCATCGAGGGTGCCGACGGCCGCCGCTATCTCGACTGCCTGTCCGGCGCCGGGACGCTCGCCCTCGGCCACAACCACCCCGTCGTCCTGGAAGCCATCAAGAAGGTCCTCGACTCGGGCGCACCGCTCCACGTCCTCGACCTGGCCACCCCCGTGAAGGACGCTTTCACCTCCGAGCTGTTCGCCACCCTTCCGGGCGAACTCGCCGACAACGCCCGCGTCCAGTTCTGTGGCCCGGCCGGCACGGACGCCGTCGAGGCGGCCCTCAAACTCGTCCGCACCGCCACCGGCCGCAGCGGCCTCCTCGCCTTCACCGGCGCCTACCACGGCATGACGGCCGGCGCACTCGCCGCCTCGGGCGGAGCGACCGACGTCCGCGTCACCCGGCTGCCCTACCCGCAGCAGTACCGCTGCCCCTTCGGCGTCGGCGGCGCCCAGGGTGCCCGACTGGCCGCCCACTGGACCGAGACCCTTCTCGACGACCCCAAGAGCGGCGTCACCGCCCCCGCCGCGATGATCGTCGAGGCCGTCCAGGGCGAAGGCGGGGTCATCCCCGCGCCCGACGACTGGATGCGCCGGATGCGCCGGATCACCGCCGACCGCTCCATCCCCCTCGTCGTCGACGAGGTCCAGACCGGTGTCGGCCGCACCGGCGCCTTCTGGGCCGTCGAGCACAGCGGCGTCGTGCCCGACGTGATGGTCCTCTCCAAGGCCATCGGCGGCTCCCTCCCTCTCGCCGTCATCGTCTACAGGTCCGAGCTCGACGCCTGGGAACCCGGCGCCCACGCGGGCACCTTCCGAGGCAACCAGCTCGCCATGGCCGCCGGCACGGCCACCCTCGCGTACGTCCGGGAGAACAAGCTCGCGGAACGGGCAGGCGTCCTCGGCGACCGCATCCTCGGCCGGCTCCGTGGCCTCGCCGCCGCCCATCCCTGCGTCGGCGACGTCCGCGGCCGGGGCCTCATGATCGGCGTCGAACTCGTCGACCCCGAAGCGGCGGCACCCGACGACGCCGTCCCGCCCGCCGCCCCCGCCCTGGCCCTCGCCGTCCAGCAGGAGTGCCTCGCCCGCGGACTCATCGTCGAACTCGGCGGGCGTCACTCCGCGGTGGTCCGGCTCCTGCCCCCGCTCACCCTCACCGACGAGCAGGCCACCGCCGTCCTGGACCGCTTCGCCGACGCACTGGCCGCGGCGGAACGGGCCCACACCCCCCAGCCGTCCGCCGCCCCCCGGGCCACGGCCCCCCGGACCGCCCCCGGGCCGTCCCACTGACCCGGACCGCCCCCGGCCCCACCCCCCAAGGAAGCCCCGTGAACGCCACGCCCCCCTCCCCGGCGCCCGAGACCGCCCCCCGCGCCACCAAGGAACTCGCCCCCCAGGCCCTCCTCCCCGAGGTCCGCGACTTCCCGCTGACGCCCCCTCCTTCACTCGGCACCCAGCCCCCCGGCACCACCGAGACCATCGCCACCGACCGCGCCGCTCACGATCCCGGTACTCCCGCAGCCGGCTCCGCCGCATCCGGTACCTCCCCGAGCGACATCTCCCCCCTCATCACCTCCGGTTCCGCGGCCGCCCGCACCACCACGTCCGGCGGCGCCGACCCCACCGTCCCGCGCCAGCACGCCGGCCCGTACGCCCCTCGGCCGCACCGCCCGGCCGCCGTCGCCGACCCCCTGGACGACCCGGACCCGCAGCGCGCCGCCGACGCCGCCACCATCGAGAACCTCCTCCGCTGCTGGGTCCGGGAGAAGAACCTGCCCGCCCCCGATTCCAGCACCCTGCGCATCCCCCTCGACGCCAGCGGCACCGCCCTCCTCGTCCCCGTCCGCTACTGGTCGGCCACCGGCTGGCACCGCTTCGGCGCCCCCGCCCTCGAAGGGCTCCCGGCCACCGCGCCGACCGTCGACGCCGTCACCGTGGCCGCCCTGCTCAGCCGGGAGACCGGCCGCCCCGAGGGCACCGAACTCGTCGGCAGGGTCGCCGACTCCGCCCGCCGCACCGCCGACTTCCTCACCGAGCGCCGCCTCCGGCCCCAGCCGCACCCGGACGCCGACCTCTTCCTCGCCGCCGAACAGTCCCTGCTGCTCGGCCACCCCCTCCATCCCACTCCCAAGAGCCGCGAAGGCCTCTCCGAGGCCGAGGCCCGGCTCTACTCACCCGAACTGCACGGCTCCTTCCCCCTCCACTGGCTCGCCGTCGACTCCTCCCTCCTGGCCTCCGACTCCGCCTGGACCGAACAGGGCCGCCCTGTCACCGCGGAGCAACTCGTCTCCGGCCTCGCCGAGGGGCTCCCGCTCCCCATCGGCACCGCGCCCCTGCCCGTGCATCCCTGGCAGGCCCGCGAACTCCTCCACCGCCCCGACATCCACGCCCTCCTCGACGCCGGTCTCCTCCACGACCTCGGCCTCCACGGCAGCCCCTGGCACCCCACCTCCTCCGTCCGCACCGTGCACCGGCCCGGCGCCCGGGCCATGCTCAAGCTCTCCCTCGGCCTGCGCATCACCAACTCACGCCGAGAGAACCTCCGCAAGGAACTCCACCGCGGCGTCGAGGTCCACCGGCTGCTCCGCACCGGTCTCGTCGACGAGTGGCAGGCCGCCCACCCGGGCTTCGACATCGTCCGCGACCCCGCCTGGCTCGCCGTCGACACCATGGACGGAACTCCCGTCCCCGGCCTCGACGTCATGATCCGCCACAACCCCTTCGGGCCCGGCGACGACGCCGTCTGCATCGCCTCCCTCACCACCCCACGCCCCTGGCCCGGAGCCACCGTCATGCGCTCCCGCCTCGCCGACGTCATCGGCCGGCTCGCCGCCCGCACCGGCCGCCCCCTCACAGCCGTCTCCGCCGAGTGGTTCCTGCGCTACCTGGACCAGGTCGTCCGACCCGTCCTCTGGCTCGACGGACACGCCGGCATCGCCCTGGAAGCCCACCAACAGAACACCCTGGTGCTCCTCGACCCCGACGGCTGGCCGGTCGGCGGCCGCTACCGCGACAATCAGGGCTACTACTTCCGCGAGTCCCACCGGAGCGAGCTGGAGAGCCGCCTCCCCGGCATCGGCACCGAGAGCGACACCTTCGTCTCCGACCAGGTCACCGACGAGCGCTTCGCCTACTACCTCGGCATCAACAACGTCCTCGGTCTGATCGGCGCCTTCGGCGCCCAGCACCTCGCTGACGAACGCGTCCTCCTCGCCGCCTTCCGCAGCTTCCTCACCTCCGCCACCAGCCTCGGCTCACCCCTGCCGCACCGGCTCCTGGAGGCCGCGACCCTGCGGAGCAAGGCCAACCTCCTCACCCGCCTGCACGGCATGGACGAACTCGTCGGCCCCGTCGACACCCAGTCCGTCTACGTCACCGTCACCAACCCCCTTCGTCCCTGACCCGCAGACCGAGGACCCACGCCCCGACCGCACCGCCGAGAGGAGAGCGACACCGTGTCACCCACCCGCCCGCCGGCCGACCCGCCCGGCGACGACACCCTCGACCTGAGGCTCGACGACCTCGTCGCCCTCCTCGAAGGCGCTCACGACGCCGAAGTCCTCGACGGCGACCTGCTGGACTCCATCGCCTCCTGGGACCCGGCCCCCACCCGGGTCGGCACCTTCCGGCTCGTCCCCGTACGACTCGAAAGGGACCTGCCGCTCCTCGCCCGATGGATGAACGACCCCGCCGTCGCGGCCTTCTGGGAGCTGGCCGGACCCGAGACCGTGACCGCCGAGCACCTCCGCGCCCAACTCGAAGGCGACGGCCGCAGCGTCCCCTGCCTCGGCGTGCTTGACGCCACACCCATGAGCTACTTCGAGATCTACCGCGCCGACCTCGACCCGCTCGCCCGGCACTACCCGGTCCGCCCCCACGACACCGGTATCCATCTGCTGATCGGAGGCGTCACCGACCGTGGCCGCGGCGTCGGGGCCACACTTCTGCGCGCCGTCGCCGATCTCGTCCTCGACCACCGTCCCCGCTGCACGCGCGTGGTCGCCGAACCCGACATCCGTAACACCCCCTCCATCTCGGCCTTCCTCAGCGGCGGCTTCCGCTATGCGGCGGAAGTCGACCTCCCCGACAAACGAGCGGCGCTCATGATGCGTGACCGCGCCCTCCGTCACGTTCTGTGAACACCCTCCGTCTTCTATACACCGCTCGGCCCACAGCGGTTCCCACCCCGAGGAGTCCTCGTGTCGATGTCCCCTGCACCCCACGACTCCGCTCAGCCCGCACCGTCCACCCCGTCTCCCACGGCCGGGCCGACGCCCGCCCCCGAGCTGCTCGATCCCCCCGAGCTGAACGCGGCCGCCTGGACGCGGGCCTCGTCCCGCCTGCTCGCCAAGGCCCTCGCCGAGTTCGCGTACGAGGAGATCGTCGAACCCGTCCCCGCCGCCGGCGAACCCGACCGCCACGCCCTGCGGCTCGACGACGGGACCACCCTCACCTTCCGCGCCCGCCGCGGCGCCTACGGCAGCTGGTACGTGGCCCCCGGCTCGATCACCCACCAGGGGCGGCCCATGACCGACCCCCTCGACTTCCTCGTGCGCGCCCGGCACCTGCTCCGGCTCGACGGCGCCACCCTCGGCCATCTCATCCGCGAACTCTCCGCCACCCTCGCCGCCGACGCCCGCATCGACCACACGGCCCTGCCCGCGGCCCGGCTCGCCGACCTGTCCTACGCGGAACTCGAAGGCCACCAGACCGGCCACCCCTGGCTCGTCCTCAACAAGGGGCGCATCGGCTTCTCCGCCACCGACGCCGCCCGCTGGGCCCCCGAAGCCCGGCGCGCCACCACCCTGCCGTGGATCGCCGTGAGCAACCGCATCGCCGCCTACCGGGGCGTGACCGGCCTCGACACCCCCGACCGCCTCTACGCCGAGGAGCTCGACCCCGAGGTCCACGCCGCCTTCCGCGCCCGGCTCGCCGCCCGCGGTCACGAGCCCGACGGCTACCTCCTGCTGCCCGTCCACCCCTGGCAGTGGGACGAGATCCTGCTGCCCCTCTACGCCCCGGCCATCGCCGCGGGGACCGTCGTCCCGCTCGGCGCCGACGGCGACCTCCGGCTTCCGCAGCAGTCGGTCCGCACCTTCCTCAACACCAGCCGGCCCGACCGGCACACCGTCAAACTTCCGCTGTCCGTGCTCAACACTCTCGTCTGGCGTGGACTGCCCACCGAACGAACCCTCGCCGCACCCGCGGTCACCGCCTGGGTCCACGGCCTGCGCGACGCCGATCCGTTCCTGCGGGACGAGTGCGGGGTGGTCCTCCTCGGCGAGGTCGCCTCGGTCACCGTCGAGCACCCCCTGTACGACCGGCTGCCCGAAGTCCCGTACCAGTACAAGGAACTCCTCGGCGCCATCTGGCGCGAACCGCTCAGGCTCCCCCCGGGCGAGCGGGCCCGCACGCTCGCCTCCCTGCTCCACACGGACCCCGACGGACGGGCGTTCGTCGCGGAACTGGTCGAACGCTCCGGACTCGCCCCCGCCGTCTGGCTCCAGAACCTCTTCGCGTCCCTGCTGCCCCCGCTGCTGCACTTCCTCTACCGGTACGGCACGGTCTTCTCCCCGCACGGCGAGAACGCCATCGTCGTCTACGACGGCGACGACGTTCCCGTCCGCCTGGCGATCAAGGACTTCGTCGACGACGTGAACATCAGCGCCCAGCCGGTTCCCGAGCACGACACCCTGCCGGACGACGTCCGTGCCGTCCTCCTGACCGAGCAACCCGACTTCCTCGTCCAGTTCATCCATTCGGGGCTCTTCGTCGGCGTCTTCCGCTACCTCGCACCGCTCTGCGAGGAGCAACTCGGAGTGTCCGAGAAGGATTTCTGGGCCCTGGTCCGCGCCGAGATCCTCCGCCACCAGGCGCGCTTCCCCGAGCTGAAGGAACGGTTCGAGCTCTTCGACCTCCTCACCCCCCGGATCGACCGGCTCTGTCTCAACCGCAACCGTCTGCACCTGGACGGCTACCGGGACCGCCCCGAGCGCCCCCACGCGGCCGTCCACGGGACCGTCCCGAACCCGCTGGCGTGAGGTGCGCGCGTGACCCGGCTGTCGGTGGCGCACCTTAGGGTGGAAGGGCTATGACGAAGCCATCCCTCCCCGATCTCCTCCACGCCGCCGTCTCCGCCGTCGGCGGCACGGAGCGGCCCGGCCAGGTCACCATGGCCGAGGCCGTGGCCGAGGCCATCGACGACAACTCCCACCTCCTCGTCCAGGCCGGCACCGGCACGGGCAAGTCCCTCGGCTACCTGGTGCCGGCGCTGGCCCAGGGCGAGCGGGTGGTGGTGGCCACGGCCACCCTGGCGCTGCAGCGCCAGCTCGTCGAGCGTGATCTTCCGCGGACGGTCGAGGCGCTGCATCCGCAGCTGCGCCGCCGCCCGCAGTTCGCCATGCTCAAGGGCAGGTCGAACTACCTGTGTCTGCACCGGCTCCACGAGGGCGTTCCGCAGGACGAGGAGGACGGTCTCTTCGACCCCTTCGAGGCGGCCGCTCCCACCAGCAAGCTGGGCCAGGACCTCATGCGGCTCCGGGACTGGTCGGACGAGACGGAGACGGGCGACCGGGACGACCTGACGCCGGGTGTCTCCGACAAGGCCTGGGCCCAGGTCTCGGTCTCCTCACGCGAGTGCCTGGGCGCGAGCAAGTGCGCGTACGGGGCGGAGTGCTTCGCAGAGGCGGCGCGGGAGCGCGCCAAGCTCGCCGACGTGGTCGTCACCAATCACGCGCTGCTTGCCATTGACGCGATCGAGGGCGCCCCGGTGCTCCCGCAGCACGAGGTGCTGATCGTCGACGAGGCCCACGAGCTGGTCTCGCGGGTCACCGGGGTCGCCACGGGCGAGCTCACCCCCGGCCAGGTCAACCGCGCTGTGCGGCGGTCCGCGAAGCTC
Source organism: Streptomyces sp. NPDC028711 (assembly GCF_055565415.1). Classification (NCBI taxonomy): domain Bacteria; kingdom Bacillati; phylum Actinomycetota; class Actinomycetes; order Kitasatosporales; family Streptomycetaceae; genus Streptomyces; species Streptomyces sp. NPDC028711. Next base: position 93,768 of record NZ_JBVHUJ010000010.1, read on the forward strand.
GTCGACGAGAAGGTCGCCGACCAGCTGCAGACCGCCGCCGAGGGTTTCGAGCGGGTCATGGAGCTGGCTCTGCCGGGGCGCCTGGAGGAGATCCCGGAGGATCTGGCGTACGCGCTGATGGCACTGCGGGACGCGGCCCGCGCCGTGATCACCGCCCTGGGCTCCACCCGGGACCGGTCCGTGGGGGACGAGGACGCCGTACGCAAGCAGGCCATGGCCTCGGTGGAGACCGTCCACGGTGTCGCGGAGCGGATCACTCAGGGCTCGGAGTACGACGTCGTCTGGTACGAGCGTCACGACCGTTTCGGGGCCTCGCTGCGGGTCGCGCCGCTGACCGTCTCGGGGCTGCTGCGGGAGAAGCTGTTCACGGAGCGGTCCGTGGTCCTGGCCTCGGCCACGCTCAAGCTGGGCGGCGACTTCAACGGCGTCGGCGCGTCCCTCGGGCTGGCTCCGGAGGGCACCACGGGGGACGACCTGCCCGTCTGGAAGGGCATCGACGTCGGTTCCCCGTTCGACTACCCCAAGCAGGGCATCCTCTACGTCGCCAAGCATCTCTCCAAGCCCGCCCGCGACGCGGACCGTGGCGACATGCTGGACGAGCTGACCGAGCTGATGCAGTCGGCCGGCGGGCGAACCCTCGGTCTGTTCTCGTCCATGCGTGCGGCGCAGCTGGCCGCGGAGGAGCTGCGGACCCGGATCCCGGAGCTGCCGATCCTGCTCCAGGGCGAGGACACGCTGGGCGAGCTGATCAAGAACTTCGCGGCCGATCCGAAGACCTGTCTCTTCGGGACGCTCTCGCTCTGGCAGGGCGTGGACGTCCCCGGGGCGAGCTGCCAGCTCGTCGTCATGGACAAGATCCCGTTCCCCCGCCCGGACGACCCGCTGATGAGCGCTCGCCAGAAGGCGGTGGAGGAGGCCGGCGGCAACGGCTTCATGGCGGTCGCGGCGACCCACGCGGCGCTGCTGATGGCTCAGGGAGCCGGCCGCCTGGTGCGGGCGACGGGCGACCGGGGTGTCGTGGCGGTTCTCGATCCCCGGCTTGCCACTGCCCGGTACGGCAGCTATCTGAAGGCCTCGCTGCCCGACTTCTGGTACACGACCGACCGCAATCAGGTACGGAAGTCGCTCGCGGCGATCGACGCCGCGTCGAAGGCGGCGGGTGTCTGAGGTCTGAGGAGAGGGCCCCGGGCCCGTCCGGACACGGCAGGGCCCCGGAACCGGCGCAGTGGATTCCGGGGCCCGGTCAGAGCCGGCGAGGTGGGTCACACCCGCCGCAGTACCGCCACGACCTTGCCGAGGATGGTGGCCTCGTCGCCGGGGATCGGCTGGTACGCCGCGTTGTGCGGGAGGAGCCAGACGTGGCCGTCCTCGCGCTTGAAGCGCTTGACCGTGGCCTCGCCGTCCAGCATGGCGGCGACGATGTCTCCGTTCTCCGCGACCGGCTGACGGCGGACCGTGACCCAGTCGCCGTCACAGATGGCGGCCTCGATCATGGAGTCGCCGACGACCTTGAGGACGAACAGCTCGCCGTCACCGACCAGCTGCCGGGGGAGGGGGAAGACGTCCTCGACGGACTCCTCGGCCAGGATCGGGCCACCGGCGGCGATCCGGCCGACCAGGGGCACGTACGAAGCGGCCGGCTTGCCGGTGGTGTCCGTCGGCTGTGTGCTCGGCTGGTCGGAGCCGCGCACCTCGTACGCCCGAGGCCGGTGCGGGTCGCGGCGGAGGAAGCCCTTGCGCTCGAGCGCCATGAGCTGGTGCGCCACGGAAGAGGTGCTGGAGAGGCCGACCGCCTGCCCGATCTCACGCATCGACGGCGGGTAGCCGCGCCGCTGGACCGAGTCGCGGATGACTTCGATGACCCTGCGCTGCCGGTCCGTGAGACCGGAGCTGTCGGCGCGGATGCCTGGAGGTCGTCCGGGAAGGGCGCGGGCAGGTCGCCCGGGGTCCTCGCCGTTCATGCTCACTTCATTCATGGCGTGCACCGGCTCGAGTCGGCCCTGGGAGCGGTCCTGGGCGGTGATGGTGGCACTGTCTGCGGTGGTGGTCACGTCGTCGGCCCCTCTCGAATGGTCTCCCTGGCTGGCACAACGGTAGTGGCTTTCGAAAGGTTGCGCCAAACACACGTTCGAGTGAAAATTCGCAGATTGCCTTACGCCTGTACGCATACGGGTGTATGAGCACTCTCACGCCGGCGTTCCGAATCAGTCGTTACGGTAGCCTTCCCGGCTGGGTCGCGGGCGCGCGGTGCACCCTCTCAGTGTCGCACCCGGAGGTGCGGAATCCAGGGAGCGCGGGCGTCGCGACACGCGGAGGGTCCCGAAGTGCTTCCAACCCAAGATCTAGTGGTTGGATGGCACCGGCCACCCAGGGGTAGTGGTCCCCGGTCTGCCGGGGGTGCCCACATCGCCTATGCTGGGGGTCGCTTCGCAGGGCCTTGACGGGTTGTGCGAGGCTCACCAGTCGTGCCGTGAGGGAGGGTCGGAACCAATGCACTGCCCCTTCTGCAGGCACCCCGACAGCCGTGTCGTCGACAGTCGCACCACCGATGACGGGACGTCGATCCGGCGCCGTCGCCAGTGCCCCGACTGCTCCCGTCGTTTCACGACGGTGGAGACGTGCTCGCTCATGGTGGTGAAGCGCTCCGGTGTCACCGAGCCCTTCAGTCGCACCAAGGTCATCTCCGGCGTACGCAAGGCATGCCAGGGGCGACCGGTCACCGAGGACGCCCTCGCCAAGCTCGGCCAGCGGGTCGAGGAGGCGGTGCGCGCCACCGGCAGCGCCGAGCTGACCACCCATGACGTGGGTCTGGCCATCCTCGGCCCGTTGCAGGAGCTCGACCTCGTCGCGTACCTGCGCTTCGCTTCCGTTTACAAGGCTTTCGGCAGCCTCGAAGACTTCGAGGCCGCCATCGTGGAACTCCGCGTGCGGCCTCCCGCTGAGAACCGCGGGACCGGTGTGACCCCCGAGGTCCCCGTTCCCGCCACCGCCGCCGACTGACCGGCGGTCCGGGCCGAGAGGGCTCGGCGGCCGGCCGCCGAGCGGCCTGGCAGACGTGCCCCGAGCGATCCCCCGTGACGTTCGTGGCAGCAGTACAGAACGACGTACAGAAGACGGTGCCCTGGGACTTTCTGGGCGCCAAAGTGTGTTTTGCCCGTATATGGGAGGCGGCATGACAGAGACGGCGAGCGGTCCGGCACGTGGTTCTCGTTCCAAGGGAACCAAGGCGGCGAGCAAGGGCCTGCGCATCGAGCGCATCCACACCACCCCCGGCGTGCATCCGTACGACGAGGTGGCCTGGGAGCGCCGTGACGTCGTCATGACCAACTGGCGCGACGGCTCGATCAACTTCGAGCAGCGTGGCGTCGAGTTCCCCGACTTCTGGTCGGTGAACGCGGTCAACATCGTCACCAGCAAGTACTTCCGCGGGGCCGTCGGCACCCCGCAGCGCGAGACCGGCCTCAAGCAGCTGATCGACCGCATCGTGAAGACGTACACGAAGGCCGGCGAGGAGCACGGCTACTTCTCCTCGCCCGCCGACGCCGAGATCTTCGAGCACGAGCTGGCCTACGCCCTCCTGCACCAGATCTTCAGCTTCAACTCGCCGGTCTGGTTCAACGTCGGCACGCCGCAGCCCCAGCAGGTCTCCGCCTGCTTCATCCTGTCCGTCGACGACTCCATGGAGTCCATCCTCGACTGGTACAAGGAAGAGGGCATGATCTTCAAGGGCGGCTCCGGCGCCGGCCTGAACCTCTCCCGCATCCGCTCCTCCAAGGAGCTCCTCTCCTCCGGCGGCAACGCCTCCGGCCCGGTCTCCTTCATGCGCGGCGCCGACGCCTCCGCAGGAACGATCAAGTCGGGCGGCGCGACCCGTCGCGCGGCCAAGATGGTCATCCTCGACGTCGACCACCCCGACATCGAGGACTTCATCGAGACCAAGGTCAAGGAGGAGGAGAAGATCCGCGCCCTCCGCGACGCGGGCTTCGACATGGACCTGGGCGGCGACGACATCACGTCCGTCCAGTACCAGAACGCCAACAACTCGGTGCGCGTGAACGACACGTTCATGAAGGCGGTCGAGGCCGGCGGCACGTTCGGCCTCACCTCCCGCATGACCGGCGAGGTCATCGAGGAGGTCGACGCCAAGTCGCTCTTCCGCAAGATGGCCGAGGCCGCGTGGGCCTGCGCCGACCCGGGCATCCAGTACGACGACACGATCAACCACTGGCACACCTGCCCCGAGTCCGGCCGGATCAACGGCTCGAACCCGTGCAGCGAGTACATGCACCTGGACAACACGTCCTGCAACCTCGCCTCGCTGAACCTCATGAAGTTCCTCAAGGACGACGGCAAGGGCAACCAGTCGTTCGAGGTCGAGCGCTTCGCCAAGGTCGTCGAGCTCGTCATCACCGCGATGGACATCTCCATCTGCTTCGCCGACTTCCCCACCCAGAAGATCGGCGAGAACACCCGCGCCTACCGCCAGCTCGGCATCGGCTACGCCAACCTCGGCGCCCTGCTGATGGCGACCGGCCACGCCTACGACTCCGACGGCGGCCGCGCCCTCGCCGGTGCCATCACCTCCCTGATGACCGGCACCTCGTACAAGCGCTCCGCCGAGCTCGCCGCCGTCGTCGGCGCGTACGACGGTTACGCCCGCAACGCCGAGCCGCACCAGCGCGTCATGCGCCAGCACGCCGACGAGAACACCAAGGCCGTCCGCGTGGACGACCTGGACTCGCCGATCTGGGCCGCCGCCACGGAGGCCTGGCAGGACGTGATCCACCTCGGCGCCAAGAACGGCTTCCGCAACGCCCAGGCCTCGGTCATCGCCCCGACCGGCACCATCGGTCTCGCGATGTCCTGCGACACCACCGGCCTCGAGCCCGACCTCGCCCTGGTCAAGTTCAAGAAGCTCGTCGGCGGCGGCTCGATGCAGATCGTCAACGGCACCGTCCCGCAGGCCCTGCGCCGCCTGGGCTACCAGGAGGAGCAGATCGAGGCGATCGTCGCCCACATCGCCGAGCACGGCAATGTGATCGACGCCCCCGGCCTGAAGACCGAGCACTACGAGGTCTTCGACTGCGCCATGGGCGAGCGCTCCATCTCCGCGATGGGCCACGTCCGCATGATGGCCGCCATCCAGCCGTGGATCTCGGGCGCCCTCTCCAAGACCGTGAACCTGCCGGAGACGGCCACGGTCGAGGACGTCGAGGAGGTCTACTTCGAGGCCTGGAAGATGGGCGTCAAGGCGCTCGCGATCTACCGCGACAACTGCAAGGTCGGCCAGCCGCTCTCCGCCAAGAAGAAGGAGGCGGAGAAGGCCGAGGTCACCGCGAAGTCCGAGGCGACGATCCGCGAGGCCGTCGAGAAGGTCGTCGAGTACCGCCCGGTCCGCAAGCGCCTCCCCAAGGGCCGTCCGGGGATCACCACCTCCTTCACCGTCGGTGGGGCCGAGGGCTACATGACCGCCAACTCCTACCCGGACGACGGTCTCGGCGAGGTCTTCCTCAAGATGTCCAAGCAGGGCTCGACGCTCGCCGGCATGATGGACGCCTTCTCCATCGCCGTCTCCGTGGGTCTGCAGTACGGCGTCCCGCTCGAGACGTACGTCTCGAAGTTCACCAACATGCGCTTCGAGCCGGCCGGCATGACGGACGACCCGGACGTGCGGATGGCGCAGTCGATCGTCGACTACATCTTCCGCCGCCTGGCGCTGGACTTCCTGCCCTTCGAGACCCGCTCCGCCCTCGGCATCCACTCGGCCGAGGAGCGCCAGCGTCACCTGGACACCGGCTCGTACGAGCAGTCCGAGGAGGACGAGGTCGACGTCGAGGGCCTGGCCCAGTCCGCCCCCCGCACCCCCGAGCTGAAGGCCGTCGCGCCTCCGGCCCCGAAGGTGGAGGTCCCGGCCCCGAAGCAGGCCCACACCTCGGCGGAGCTCGTCGAGATGCAGCTCGGCATCAGCGCCGACGCCCCGCTCTGCTTCTCCTGCGGTACGAAGATGCAGCGCGCCGGCTCCTGCTACATCTGCGAGGGCTGCGGCTCGACCAGCGGCTGCAGCTGACACCGGGCGGAGCCACGCCTGACGTGATGTCGGGCATGGCTCCGCGCAGGTAGCTGACGAAGTGCCTCACGAAGGGGGCCGACCTTGGGGTCGGTCCCCTTCGCCGTGGCGACGTCCTCAGGGGCGGGCGGACCCCAGCAGAGTGGCGAAGTCCTGCGGGCCTGCGTCGAACCCCTGGCTGAGCTGCCGGTACGTCCAGCCGTCGGTGCCGTCACGGGTGAACTCCACGACCGTCGCCGACAGGGCGTCCGGCACGTCCGCGAAGTCGTGGGCCAACAGGTCCGTGTAGCCCTCGCGGACCCGTATGCCCGTGTTCGCTATGTCCCCGAAGGCCAGCCGCCCGCCGCCCTGCTGTATGGCGACGCCGACCACCACACGCGCGTACCGCGGTGCCAGCCGGTCCAGCTCCAGAGTCATGGCCTCGTCGTAGCCGAACCCCTGGCCCGTACGGCTGTCGCGGTGGAGTGTGATCGTGCCGTCCGGGGAGCGACTGCCGAAGTGCACCAGATGGGCCGGCGCTCCGTGCGGGTCGTCCGCCGTGAAGACGCCGGCGACGATGTCCAGGTCGTGGGCCGGTGCGCCGATCGGGGCGGGGTCCCATCGGAGCGTCACCTCGACCTTTCCCACCCCTTTGTTGAGTCCGCTCATGGTGCTTCCCCTCTCCGCGTACGCCCCCGCGCACGCCTCGCGTCGTACCGTCGACCCGCTCAGAAGCCCATGGTCGTGGGCTGATCACTCATGGTGTCATGGGGCTCGGACAGTGGACCCGAGGGTTGAGGGGGAGAACGCTTTGTGGAGCGGTGACGAGCTTGATCTCGACGCATATCTGGCTCGAATCGGATACGAGGTCGAACGGGACGGGGAACTCGCCCCCGACCTCCGCACCTTGACGGTCCTTCACCGGTCCCACGTCGGGGCGGTGCCCTTCGAGAACCTCGACGTCGCCCTCGGGAGACCCATACCCCTGGACCTGAAGAGCCTGCAGGACAAGCTCGTCGCGAGGCGCAGGGGAGGCTACTGCTACGAACAGAACTCCCTGTTCGCGGCGGTTCTCGAACGGATCGGCTTCGCGGTGGCCGGTCGCGGGGCCCGCAACCGGTCGCGGGGTGCCGCCCTGCCGCCGGTCACCCACGCGCTTCTCGTCGTCACGATCGAGGGAGAACAGTGGCTCGCCGACGTCGGGTTCGGCTGGCAGGGGCTGCTGGAACCGGTGCCGCTGCGTGACGGGGCCCTGGTGGAGCAGAGCGGCTGGACCTTCGGGGTCGGGGTCGAGGACGAGGGCATCCACGTCCTGCGTTCGCTGCGACCGCGGGGCTGGACCGACCTGTACGCCTTCTCCCCGCAGACCCTCTACCCAGCTGACTTCACCGTCATGAACCACTACAGCTCCAGCCATCCTGAGTCCCGCTTCCTCGGCCAGGTCGTCGCCCAGCGGCCCGGAACGGACGTGCGCAGGGCTCTGGTGCGCGAGACGCTCTCGGAGGTGCGGGCGGACGGCGCCACCGAGGAAAGGACCGTGCGCGCCCATGAGTTGATGGCGATCCTGGAGACCGAATTCGGAATCGAACTGGATGATGAGGAGCGCGCGGGTCTGGAGCGTCTGCACCCGGAGGGAAACTGACGGGGTCTGCCGGGGCGGTCATCGGCCCCGTACGATGGCGCGGTGCTGGTCAAGTGGATTCGCTGCACCGTGGTGGACCGTCGAGGGTTCGAGCGGGGGCAGCGGAAATGGGCGGGGCTGCTCGGTGAGCCGGGATTCCGGGGGCAGGGCGGCGGGTGGAGCCGGGCTCGGCCGGACGTCGCCCATGTCTTCGCGTTCTGGGAGAGCAGGGCCTTCTACGACTCGTTCATGGCGCGCTCCCATGATCGGCTCGCGACCACGCAGATGGGCACGTTCAAGGACGCCCAGGTCAAGCTGTTCGACCACCGTTTCGACGTGAAGACGGGGTTCGAGCCGCGGTTCTCCGATGCCGACGTGGCGCGCGTGGCGCACTGCCGCGTCCACGAGGACCGTGCCGAGCACTTCGCGCTCATGCAGGAGAAGGTGTGGAACCCGGCGATGGCCGGGTCCCCCGGCATGCTGAGAGGGCTGTTCGGGGAGGCGCCCGGCAGCGAGTTCCTGGTGCTCTCGATGTGGCAGTCCGCCGCGGAACACGGAAAGTACCGGGTGGAGCGCATCGAGCGGCTCGGTCTGCGGGCCAGGACCGCGGCCGACGTGGCGGCCCTGGCCGGGGACGTGGTGCAGCTCGAGCCGTCCTGGACGGTCTGAGAGGAACCGTCGGGAGTCTCTCCCTCTTTCGGCCGCCCCGCGCAGCCGCCTACGCGGGGACGTACGCGCCCGCTTCGACGCCGGCGAGTACCGCTCGTGCCGTCTGGTCCGCGAGCGCGCCGTCGATCGGTTCCCGGGTGACGAAGAGCCGGAGGAACAGCGGCGCCGAGACCGCGCGGACGACCGCCGCCGCATCGGTGCCCCGCGGTGCCTCGCCGCGGGCGACGGCCCGGGTGACGACGGCCTCGCAGCGCCGGAAGCGTTCGGCGTAGAAGTTGTGGAGGGCCTCGGCGGCCCGCGACGACTGGAAGGCGGCCCCGATGAACGCGGTCGGGGCGGCCGCGTCGGCCCGGTCGCCGAAGGCGTCGACGACCTCATGCGCGAGTGCGCGCAGGTCTCCGGGAAGGCTGCCGGTGTCCGGAGGGGTCCAGGCGTCCTCGCCTGCCAGGTCGAGCGCGTCGGCGAGGAGCCCTTCGACGCTGCCCCAGCGGCGGTACAGCGTCGTCTTGTGGACGCCCGAGTGCTCCGCCACGTACTCCACGGTGAGAGCCGGGTAGCCGTGCTCGGACAGGCCGGTCAGGACGGCGTCGCGCACGGCGGCCCGGGTGCGGGCGGTGCGGCCGCCGGGGCGCATGCTGCCGGGTGCGGGTGCGGGTGCGGGTGCGGGTGCGGGTGCGGGTGCGGGTGCGGGGTGGTCCTCGGTCGATTTTTTCAATTGCTACTCCCGTTGCGTTAGGGCTACGAGTGTGCCACACTCGCCTTAACGCGATCAGTGTTGCATTTGACCCGTCACTTCTGGAGGCGCCCTTGCCGACTCAGATCTCTCTGCACGACGTCGTCGTGACCCGTGGGGAACGACTGCTCCTCGACCAGGTCTCGCTCTCCGTGCGCCCCGGGGAGCGGATCGGGATCGTGGGAGAGAACGGCGCGGGGAAGTCGACCCTGTTACGCCTTCTCGGCGGGGCCGAGCAGCCCGACGAGGGCAGGGTCGTCACCGTCGCCGACGGCGGTGTGCGGATGCTCGCGCAGCTTCCCGAGCTGCCTCCCGAGGCCACCGTCAGCGACGCGATCGACGCCGCGCTCGCCGAACTCCGCGCCATGGAGCGGCGGCTGCGCGCACTCGAAACCCGGCTCGACACCAATGACGCGGCGGAACTCGACGCGTACGGCGAGCTCCTCACCGCCTATGAGCTACGGGGCGGATACGAGGCCGACGCCCGGGTCGACAAAGCGCTGTACGGTCTCGGGCTCGCCCGCACGGGACGTGAGCGACGCCTCGGGAGCCTCTCGGGCGGCGAGCTGGCCCGGCTCGGCATCGCCTGCGCGGTCGCCGCCGGCCCCGAGGTGCTCCTGCTCGACGAACCGACCAACCACCTCGACGCGCAGGCACTCGACTGGCTGGAGGACGCCCTCCTCGCGCACCGCGGCACCGTCGTGGCGGTCTCCCACGACCGGACCTTCCTGGAGCGGGTCGCCACCGCGATCGTGGAGGTGGACTCCGACCGGCGTGCGCTGGTGCGCTACGGCGACGGATACGCCGGCTACCGCGCGGCACGGGAGGCGGCCCGCCGGCGTTGGGAGGAGGCCTACGAGGAATGGTGCGCGGAGACGGCACGGCTTGAGGCGTACGTATCGACGACGGCACGGGGCGTCGCGCCCGGAAGGGAGATGAAGGACAACAACAAGATGGCGTTCGACCGGGCGGCGGGGCGCGTCCAGGCCTCCGTCTCGGGGCGGGTCCGCAATGCGAAGGAGCGACTGAGACGGCTCCGGGAGGAGCCCGTTCCCCCGCCGCCTCAGCCCCTCTCCTTCACCGCCAGACCGCTTGCCGGTGCCGCCGAGGGAGCCCTCGTCACCCTGACCGGTGTGCGGGTCGCCGACCGCCTCGCCGTCGAAGCGCTGACCGTCCGGGCCGGGGAGCGGCTCCTCGTCCACGGTGGCAACGGGGCGGGGAAGTCCACGTTGCTCCGGGTCATGGCGGGGACCGTCCACCCCGATGCCGGGGCGGTGCGGCGGGCCGGACGGGTCGGGTACCTGGCGCAGGACGTCGCCGTCCGGCGGCCGGAGGAACGGCTGCTGACCTGCTTCGGACGCGGGCTCGCCCTCCCTGAGGACGAGCGGGCCGAACTGCTCCTGTCGTACGGACTGTTTCGCTCGGCCGACCTGCACGCGCCGGTCGGGGGCCTCTCCGCGGGCCAGCTCCGCCGGCTCGCGCTGGCCCGGCTGCTGGCCCGGCCCGCCGACCTCCTTCTGCTGGACGAGCCGGGAAACCACCTGGCCCTCGGTCTCGTCGAGGAGCTGGAGGAGGCCCTGGAGCAGTGGCGAGGCGCCCTCGTCGTCGTCTCGCACGACCGTGCGCTGCGCCGCCGCTTCACCGGGCACATACGCCGGATGGACTCCGGGCGCCTCCTCGGCTGAGCCTGCCGGGGAGCGGCGTTCTAGGGTCGGGGTATGGCACGACCGCGGCGCATCGTTCTCGTACGGCACGGAGAGTCCGAGGGCAATGTCGATGACACGGTGTACGAGCGGGAGCCCGACCACGCGCTCCGCCTCACCGCGACCGGGCTGCGGCAGGCGGAGGAGACGGGGGAGCGGCTGCGGGAGCTCTTCGGGGAGGAGGCGGTCAGCGTCTATGTCTCTCCGTACCGCCGCACGCACGAGACCCTTCGCGCCTTCCGGCTTCCCCCCGGGCAGGTCAGGGTGCGGGAGGAGCCACGCCTACGAGAGCAGGACTGGGGCAACTGGCAGGAGCGGGAGGACGTACGCCTGCAGAAGGCCTACCGGGACGCGTACGGGCACTTCTTCTACCGCTTCGCCCAGGGAGAGTCGGGGGCCGATGTCTACGACCGCGTCGGGGCGTTCCTGGAGAGCCTGTACCGCAGCTTCGAGGCGCCCGATCATCCGCCCAATGTCCTGCTGGTCACCCATGGGCTGACCATGCGCCTGTTCTGTATGCGCTGGTTCCACTGGACGGTCGCGGACTTCGAGTCGCTCTCCAATCCCGGCAACGCCGAGACGCGCGTGCTGCTGCTCGGCGAGGACGGGAGATACCGGCTTGACCGGCCGTTCGAACGCTGGCGTACCCCGGAACCGTACGGCCCTACCGGATAGAGTGGCAGACCGATGACCGCTGACTCCTCATTCGACCGGCGCTTCGACCGCGCCCTGGCCAGCCTGCGCGGGCTGTCCGTGGGAGACGCCCTGGGCTCCCAGTTCTTCGTACCCGCCAACTATCCCCTGCTGAAGCGGCGCGAACTGCCCGACGGCCCCTGGCAGTGGACCGACGACACCGAGATGGCCTGCTCCGTCCTGGCCGTCCTCGCCCGCCACGAGCGGATCGACCAGGACGCCCTGGCCATGTCCTTCGCCCAGCACCACGACTTCGACCGGGGCTACGGCCCGGCCGTCAACCGAATGCTCCGGCTCATCCGGGAAGGCGGCGACTGGCGTGAGCTGGCCGCCGCGCTCTTCCAGGGACAGGGGTCCTGGGGCAACGGCGCCGCGATGCGGATCGCCCCGCTCGGCGCCTGGTACGCGGACGACCCGGAGCAGGCGACGCACCAGGCCGAGATCTCCGCCTACACGACCCACCAGCACCGCGAGGCCGTGGTCGGCGCCATGGCCGTCGCCGCCGCTGCCGCCCTGGCCGCCGACCCCGCGGGGCCGCCCACCCCCGAGAAGCTGCTCGACGGCGTCGTCGCCCTCGTGCCGCGCAGCGCGGTCGGGGCGGGGTTGCGCAGAGCCCGCGACATGCTGGACTACGACGACGCGGGCACGGTCGCCGCGGTGCTCGGCAGCGGTCGGCGGACGAGCGCGCACGACACCGTTCCGTTCGCCCTCTGGTCGGCCGCGCGTGGCCTCGGTGATTTCGAGCGGGTCTTCTGGACGACCGCGCAGGTGGGCGGCGACGTCGACACGACCTGCGCCATCGCGGGCGGTGTGGTGGCCGCCGCGGCGGCCGGATCGCCACCGGCGGAGTGGCTGCGGCAGACCGAGGCCCTTCCGGATTGGCTCCCGGCCGCGACTGCCTGAACGACACAATGCCCCTGGGCCCCGGCCGGGGGCCCAGGGGCATCGGCGTTCTCAGGCGACCGGCCCGGCGGCCTCCGCGCGGCCGCTGAGCGCTTCCCGGTCGCTCTTGCGGACTCTGATCACCAGAACGGCCGTGAGCAGCGCGATCAGCACCATCGCGACGGCCGCGGTGAAGGCCGAGGAGATGCCCGAGGTCAGTACCTCGTGCCCCCAGGGCGGCGGCAGCTCCTTCGTCCTGAGAGCCTCGGCCTGCTGCTCGGGCGTCGCGGCCTTCAGGAAGCCCGGCATCTGCTTCTCGCCCTCCTCACGGCTGGCAGACCCGAAGACCGTGACCAGAATCGAAAGACCGAGCGAACCTCCCACCTGCTGGGTGGCGTTCAGCAGTCCCGACGCGGCGCCCGCCTCGTGCTGGGCCACTCCGGAGACGGCCGTGAGCGTGAGCGTCACGAAGTTGAGGCCCATGCCGAAGCCGAACAGGACCATGGGACCCAGGACGCCGCTCGCGTAGCTGCTGTCCGAGGTGATGAACGTCAGCCAGAACAGACCGGCACCCGTGATCGCCGAACCGCTCACCATGAACGGCTTGGGGCCGAGGGCCGGAAGCAGCCGTTGGGCGAGCCCCGCGCCGGTGACGATCGCGACCGTCACCGGAAGGAAGGCGAGACCGGACTGGATCGGGCTGTACCCCAGCACGTCCTGCACCCACAGCACGATGAAGAAGAACATGCCGAACATGGCGGCCGCCAGGCTGAGCATGATGACGTACGTGCCGGAACGGTTGCGGTCCGCGAACATGCGGAGCGGGGTGATCGGCTCCTTGGCGCGCGACTCCACGAGCGCGAAGGCCACGAGGAGGATCACCGCCGAGACGAAGGAACCGATGGTCAGCGCGTCCTTCCAGCCCTTCTCGGAGGCCCGGATGAACCCGTAGACCAGCGCGGCCATGCCGAGTGTCGAGGTCGTGGCGCCCGCGATGTCGAATCGACCGGGATGGCGCTCGGACTCCGCGATGTACCGCGGGGTCACGAAGACGATCAGCAGGCCGATCGGGACGTTGACGAAGAGGACCCACCGCCAATCGAGCCACTCCGTGAGCATGCCTCCGGCGAGCAGACCGATGGCGCCGCCACCCGCGGAGACCGCGGCGAACACGCCGAACGCCCGGTTGCGCTCGGGCCCTTCGGGGAAGGTCGTGGTGATCAGCGCGAGAGAGGTGGGTGAGGCGATGGCGCCGCCCACGCCCTGGAGCGCCCGCGCGGCGAGCAGGTGCCAGGGCTCCTGGGCGAAGCCTCCCAGCAGCGAGGCGAAGGTGAAGAGCAGGATGCCGGCCATGAAGACCCGGCGGCGCCCCAGGATGTCCCCCGCCCGTCCGCCGAGGAGGAGCAGACCGCCGAAGGTCAGGGTGTAGGCGCTGAGCACCCACGAGAGGTCGGTGGTCGTGAAGGAGAGCGCGTCCTGGATGTGCGGCAGGGCGATGTTCACGATGGTGGCGTCGAGGACGACCATCAGCTGGCAGGCGGCGATGACGGTCAAGGCGATACCCGGCCGCCCTCCGGCGCGAGCAGGGCCGTTCTTGGTCTGTGTGTCCACCGGAGAAGTTGTCACTATGGATCCCCCACGGAAGAATTAGTGAACGCATCCGTTCACTGTCCACCACGGTAGTGAGTCCCCCTCAGAGAACGCAACCGTTCACTGAGCGCTGCCTACGACATGTATCGCCTCAACGGAGAGATCCTGATGGTTACTTCGCGCTCCGCGGCCGCCGCCCGGCCGGAAGGGGCGTCGTCGCGACGCCGCGGCCCCGTACTCGAACGGGCCATTCTGGAGGCCACGCTCGAACAGCTGGGAAGCGTCGGCTGGAACGGTCTGACGATGGAGGGTGTCGCGGTCGGCGCGCAGACGGGTAAAGCCGCGGTGTACCGGCGCTGGCCGTCGAAGGAAGACCTCGTCGCCGACGCGCTCCGGGCCGGACTGCCCGCGCTCCATGACGCGCCGGACCTCGGTGGTGTGCGCGACGAGCTGTACGAGCTGTGCCGCCGGATCAGGGACGTCATGTACTCGAAGCCCGGCTTCGCCCTGCGTGCCGTGCTTCACGAATGCGACGCCGAGTCGGCCGAACGGTTCCATGACTTGATTGTCACGGGAGTGGTCGAGCCCTCGGCTCGACTCTTCAGAACTGTCCTGAGCCGGGGAATCACACGGGGTGAGGTGCGAGCCGACGCCGACGACGACCTGGTGATCGACGTCGTTCCCGCCATGATGATGTACCGCTCGAAAGTGTGCGCGAGTGAATGGCCGGACCGTGAGATCGCCGACCTCGTCGACCGGATCATGGTGCCGCTGGTCCGCGCCTGACGCGGTCGGAGAAGGGCCCGAGAGGTGGCTCACGAAGGTTCGGGGACCGTGGCGAGGGGCCTCTCGGACTTCCGAGGGGAATCCGGGTATCGCGGGCGGCACCAGGCGGCGTAACCTGTCAGGCGCCATGCCGTACGAACCACCCACCCACACCGTCGAGCGATCGCTCCGAGCCACCACCGGCGCCAAGATCGTCGCCGGAGTCGACGAGGTCGGACGCGGGGCGTGGGCCGGCCCCGTCACGGTGTGCGCGGCCGTCACCGGCCTGCGCCGGGCCCCCGAAGGCCTCACCGACTCCAAACTGCTCACCCTCAAGCGCCGTACCGCGCTCGCCGCGGAACTGGAGGGGTGGGTCACGGCGTACGCGCTCGGCGACGCCACCCCGCAGGAGATCGACGAGCTCGGTATGACCGCCGCACTGCGGCTCGCCGCGATCCGGGCCCTCGAAGGTCTCCCCGTCCGGCCCGACGCGGTGATCCTCGACGGCAAGCACGACTACCTCGGCAGCCCCTGGCAGGTCCGCACGGTGATCAAGGGCGACCAGTCCTGCGTCGCCGTGGCCGCCGCCTCTGTCATCGCCAAGGTCCGGCGGGACGCCGTCATGGCAGAGCTGCAGGCCGGCGCCGAGGAGTACGCGGCGTATGCCTTCGGGGCCAACGCGGGCTACCCTTCGCCGGTCCACAAGGCTGCGCTGGAGGAGCTGGGTCCCACCCCTCACCACCGTCTCTCCTGGTCGTACCTGGACGCGATGCCCAGGTGGCGCCACCTCAAGAAGGTCCGCCTCTCCGCCGAGGCGGCCGCGCTGGAGAGCGGGGGCCAACTCGGCTTCGACTTCTGAACTTCCGGTCGAGGGACCCTGCCGAAGGGCCTCCCGCACGGCCGGGGTGCACATGTGTGCCCACCCGCCGGTGCCTCGCGCAGCGGCGTTTGATAGACATCCACCCATGCCTCTCACCCCCGAGGAGCCTCAGATTCACGAGAGCGCCCAGGGTCCCCGCGCCACCGCGGCCGCCGGCCGCCCCGCGTCGACCCCCCGTCCCGTACCCGGCCCGCGTTCCGCGGCCTCTCCGCGGCCCGGACGCCCCGTTCCCGGTCCGGCCAGGCCCGCGCCGCCGGCGCCCCGCCCGCACCCCGGTGCCGGGCAGTCTCCGGCGCACACTCCGGAGAATCGTTCCGACCGGCGATCCACGCCGCAGCTCCAGCTGATCCCGGCCTCCGTCGACGGCGCGCTCGACGCCGCCGAAGAGGCCCTGGACCTGCTCCTGGAGAGCGGACGGGCACCCGGCGAGGTCCTCGTGCTCACCACCGGCGATCCGCACCCGTGGACCACGCATGAGCTGTCCTTCGGCGAGGCCGCCTACTGGGGCCAGCAGGACACCGGTGACGACGTCTTCTTCGCGAACGCCGCCGCCGTGGAGCGCGCGAACTCCCGGCCCGTCGTGATCGTCGCCGTCAACGGCGGAGACGACGAGTCGACCGCCAAGGCCCTGCCGGCGGCGATGGCCCGCGCGACCGCGCTGCTCGTCGTCTGCGGTGACTCGCAGCGCGTCACGGCGCTCCTCGGAGCGGGCGCCGGAGTCTGATCGACCACCCCTCCGCCGGACCGGATCGGACCGGACCGGCGGAGGCGGAGGTCGGCGTCGACCACGCGATCAGCGCGCGGCCGCCCTGCGCAGGGGCTCGGTCGCGCCGCTCGCGGTTCGCGGCGTGAGCCGGCCGAGTTCGGCCGGCCCGTCACCGAGGGGCAGCGGCAGCGAGTCGGAGCTCGGACGGCGACCGCCCCGGCCCTCGCCGAGCACCTGCCAACCCGCTCCGGTCAGCGTGATGTACGCGCCGCAGCGGAGCCCGTGCAGGGTGCAGGCGTCCCGGAGCCCCCACATCCAGGCTCCGTCCTCCTCCGTCCAGCGCTCGTCGCCCTCACGGCAGTACAGCAGGACCGCGGTCCGCACGGGCGAGCGCCTGCGCAGGTCGTGCGGAATGACCCGCCGCAGATGCGCGAGCAGGGCGTTGCGGAACTCCCAGCCGTCCGCCGGCGAGGGACGCCGGAGGAACGAGGCGCTGGCGGCGAGCCGTTCCTCGTGGTCCAGAACCGCGAGAACCGCCATCGAGGGCGTGGGCGTGTGACGGGAGTGCAGTCCGCCGACGACCTCACGCGGATTGCGCAGCAGGGGGATGCCCGCCGCTGACCACTCGGCCGGTTCGAGTATCCGGGTGAGGCGGTTGGCGGACTCGGACGACGATCTGAGCGAGGTGGCTGTGGGCGGAGCGAATCCGAGGGTCACGGTCCTCCCTTCGGATACGCGCCCGCGAGGCGGGCAAGGTCGGGTGAGGGCGCACCACGGCACAGTCCTTCCGGACCGCTGACGGGCCGTGCGGGGCGGTTTCCCAATTCTTGCTGGCCTGTGCGCGAGCGGCAACGAGCAATTGAGGCAGCTGACGGGAATGGGTTGGTATGCCACTCATATCCCTGCCCAGTTGCCCATTGTTCACTCCCCGTTTCCTCTCCTGTTTCACCCCTGGACGGCAAGTACCAGCGGAAATACCCCTTCCGCTCCGGCCCGCCGCAGCAGCCGTGCCGCCACCGCCAACGTCCAGCCGCTGTCGGAGAGATCGTCCACGAGGAGAACAGGCCCGCCGGCGGTGGCCAACCTTCCGCCCAACTCCGCGGAGACCGTCAGGGTCCGCTGCAACCCGACCACCCGCTGGGCGCTGTTGGTCCGGGACAGTCGCAGCTCTTCCGCCTCGGGCGCGTACTCCACCTCGCCCAGCAGGGGCATCCTGCCGATCTCGGCGATGCGCTGCCCGAGCGAACCCACCAGTCGGGGCCTGCGGTGGGAGGCGACCGTGACCACCCCGGCGGGCCGCGCCGGCGCGTCCGGCGCACCGGAGGCCCAACCTCCGGGACCCTTGGCCCAGTCGGCGAGCACATGCACCACCGCCTGCACGACGTCGTCGGGCACCGGCCCGTCGGGGGCGGTGTCGGCCAGCAGTGGACGCAGCCGGTTGCCCCAGCCGATGTCCGAGAGCCGCCCCAGGGCGCGGCCGCCGAACGCCTGCTCGCGGGGCGGGATACGGCCCTTCAGATCGACCCCGACCGCGGCGAGACCCGTCGGCCACATCTTGCGCGGCTCCACCTCCAC
The DNA here is from genome assembly GCF_055565415.1 of Streptomyces sp. NPDC028711. Taxonomy (NCBI): domain Bacteria; kingdom Bacillati; phylum Actinomycetota; class Actinomycetes; order Kitasatosporales; family Streptomycetaceae; genus Streptomyces; species Streptomyces sp. NPDC028711. The sequence continues at coordinate 111,631 of NZ_JBVHUJ010000010.1, forward strand.
TCCCGGACGTCCCAACTCGCCCTTGGCGGCGTCCAGAGCCGCGTCCGACACCTTCGGGTCGAACCGGCCGCCCGCACAGTTGTCACAGCGACCGCACGGAGTGGCCTCCTCGTCGTCCAACTGGCGCCGCAGGAACTCCATCCGGCAGCCCGTCCCCGCCGCGTAGTCGCGCATCGCCTGCTGCTCGGCCGCTCGCTGACGCGCCACCCACGCGTACCGCTCCGTGTCGTACACCCAGGGCCGGCCCGTGCTCTCCCAGCCGCCCTTCACCCGCCGCACGGCGCCGTCCACGTCGAGGACCTTGAGCATGGTCTCAAGCCGTGTCCTGCGCAGCTCCACCAAGGGCTCCAGAGCCGGCAGGGACAACGGGCGGCCCGCCTGCGCGAGCACATCGAGCGTGCGCCGCACCTGCTCCTCGGGCGGGAAGGCCACCGAGGCGAAGTAGCGCCAGATCGCCTCGTCCTCCTGGCCGGGAAGCAGCAGCACCTCTGCGTGCTCCACGCCTCGCCCGGCCCGGCCGACCTGCTGGTAGTACGCGATCGGGGAGGAAGGCGACCCGAGATGCACCACGAAGCCCAGGTCCGGCTTGTCGAAGCCCATACCGAGGGCCGACGTCGCCACCAGTGCCTTGACGCGGTTGGCCTGCAGGTCGTCCTCGGCCTGCTGCCGGTCGGCGTTCTCCGTCCGGCCCGTGTACGACGAGACCGTGTGGCCGCACTGGCGCAGATAGGCCGTGACCTCGTCGGCCGCGGCGACCGTCAGCGTGTAGATGATCCCGGAACCGGGCAGCTCGCCGAGGTGATCGGCCAGCCAGGCCAGCCGATGGGCCGCGTCGGGCAGTCTGACCACGCCCAGGCTCAGACTCTCGCGGTCCAGCGGCCCGCGCAGCACGAGGGCGTCCGTGCCGGCGCCCGTACCGAGCTGCTCGGCCACGTCCGCCGTCACCCGGGCGTTCGCCGTCGCCGTGGTGGCGAGCACCGGCACCCCGGACGGCAGGTCGGCCAGCATCGTGCGCAACCTGCGGTAGTCGGGCCGGAAGTCGTGCCCCCAGTCCGAGATGCAGTGTGCCTCGTCGACCACGAGCAGCCCGGTGGCGGCCGCGAGCCGGGGGAGGACCTGGTCGCGGAAGTCGGGATTGTTGAGCCGCTCGGGGCTCACCAGGAGCACGTCCACCTCGCCGGCGGACACCTCCTCCTGGACGGTCTCCCACTCCTCCGTGTTCGAAGAGTTGATCGTCCGGGCGCGGATGCCCGCCCGAGCCGCCGCCTCCACCTGGTTGCGCATCAGCGCGAGCAGCGGGGAGACGATCACGGTCGGACCGCTTCCGCGCTCCCGGAGCAGCGAGGTCGCCACGAAGTACACGGCCGACTTCCCCCAGCCGGTCCGCTGCACCACCAGGGCCCGGCGCCGGTCCGCGACGAGTGCCTCGATGGCACGCCACTGGTCCTCGCGCAGTCTCGCCTTGCCGGTCGGGTCCGATACGAGACGGGCGAGCACGGCATCGGCGGCGGTCCGGAGCGCGGCGCGGTCTTCCAGGGGATCTGCGTGGGTCATGCCTCCATGCAACCCGATGCCTCGGACATCGCGCGAATGAGCGGCCGAGCCTGTGGACAACTCGACGGTCGGCCGACACCTCGTTCCGGGAGTTATCCACAGGGGTTTCGGATTTCGGGAGATCACGAGACCGTCCTGACCATGAACGCGAATCACCACGAATCCAGCGGACCCTCCCGTACCCAGCAGATCACCCTGCGAGGCCCGGCGGAACTGGCCGACGCCCTGCCGTTCATGCTGGGCTTCCACCCCACCGACTCCGTCGTCCTGGTCGCCCTCCACGGCGAGCGCGGCCGCTTCGGCGGCCGAGTCAGGCTCGGCATTCCGAGCGCGCCCCACGAATGGGCGTCCACCGCCGGACACCTCGCCGAATGCCTCATCGACGGAGGAGGCAGGAGCGGCACCCGGCCGGACGGCATCGTCGTCTTCCTCTGCCAGGACCCCCGGGCCGGCGAGACGGGCCGGGGCGTCATGGAACGACTGCGCCCCTTCGCCCAGCACCTGCGTACCGCCTGTGGCGCCCTCGACATCCCCGTCTACGAGGCCCTCTGCATCTCCGACGGTCTCTACTTCTCGTACTGCTGCCCCGACACGCGCTGCTGCCCGCCCGACGGCACTCCCCTCGCGCTCAGCGGCACATCGGTGATGGCGGCCGCCGCGGCCTACGCCGGAGTCCAGGTCCGGGGTTCCCTGCGGGACATGGAAGGCCGGCTCAAGCCCTCCGGCGGCCCGCGGGAGGAGGAACAGCGCGCGGCACTCGACGCCACGGCCGCCGCGATCGTCCCCCGGATCCTCGAAGGGGCGGAGGGCAAGGGGCGGGAAGAGGTGCGCGAGACGACGCTGCGACTCGCCCGCGCCGTCCTCCGCAGGTTCGTCAACCCGAAACGCCCGAGCCAGGAGCGGCCGAACCAGGGGGGCCCGGGCCACGAGCGCCCGACCGGCCCGACGGACCGGACGGGGCAGGTGAACGCCGCAGGGGCAGGCGCCGGAACGGCCGAGGGAGACGCGGCGGACGACGCCCTGGTCGGGATCGACGAAGCGGCCGCGCTGATCATCGGACTCCAGGACCGGGTCACCCGCGACCGCGCCGCCGAATGGATGGAGGGCTGGGAGGGCACCGCGGCCCTGCGGCTCTGGCGGGTCCTTGCCAGGCGCTGTGTCAGCCCCTACCAGGAGCACGCGGCCGCCCCCCTCACCCTCGCGGGATGGGTCGCCTGGTCCACCGGCGACGAGCCGACCGCCCGGGTTGCCCTCGGGCTCGCACTCGACGCCGATCCCGAGTACGTGTTCGCCCGCCTGCTGCACCAGGCGTGCAACGAAGGGCTCGACCCCGAGTCGCTCCGCTCCTGCCTGCGGAGCGAGCGGGACACCCGAGCCGCTGTGGAACCGTCCGTTCCCGCCGACTCCCGACGCGTCCGGATGCGCACGACCCGCCCGCAGAGCCCCCGGCAGACCCTCCGGAAACCCGGTCGCCAGACCGGTGGTGCGGAGCGCCGGACGACGGCCGGTGTCCGGCCCGGCGGACCCGCCACGGGGAAGCCGGGGAGCGGGTCACCGCGGCACGGCGGACAGCGCGGCAGCAGGAGTGGCCGATGACGACCGTGACCCGGCTGCCCGCAGCCGCGTTCAGCTCTCTGGCGGAGTCGTCCGAGCCGTCCCGCCGACACTCCGCCGGCCGCCCGGTTCGCACAGAGAGCACCCCGTATCCGCCATGGCCCTCAGCCCCGTCCCGGCCCCCGGCCGGCCCACCGGATCCCCGACCGGTCACGCGCCGGGACGCCCGTCCGGCACCGGCGCCGTGCCTCCACGGGCGGCGCGCCCGATGGAGCTTCCCTCGGTGCACGGCGCGCTTCTCTGCGTGGCCCTTCCGGCCCTCGCAGTCTGCCCCGAGCACGGTCAGCTCACCGGCGAAGGACCCGAAGGTGTCTACGCGGCGGGCCGCCGGCTCCTCTCCCGCTGTGTCCTCCGGGTGGCGGGACGCGAGCCGGTCCCCCTCCAGGGCCGTATGGCGGCCCCCGACCGGGCGGTCTTCCTCGGCGTCCTCCGTGTGCCGGGAGACACGGGGCCCGACCCCGGTCTCACCGTCGAACGCACCCGGAGCGCCGACGGAACCGAGCGGATCACCCTGCGCAGCGCCGTCGCCCGGCCGCTCCGGCTCCCCGTGGAAATCGCTCTGGGCACGGATCTCGCGGACCTGGGCGCGGTGGCGTCCGGCCGGTCCGTCCCCGAGCTCACCGCGAGCGTCCACGGCACCGGTCTCCGCTGGACCGGGGAAGGCAGGGCCGTCGCCGTCACGGCGGACCCGCCGCCGATGGACTCCCTGGCGGCGGCCGGAGTGCTCCGCTGGGAGGCCGACGTCGCGCCCGGCGGCGCCTTCACCGTCCAGCTGCGGGTACGCGACGACTCGACCGCCCGCTTCTCCGCCGCCTCGGGCGCGGCCGCCGGACGGCCAGGCGGCCACCTTCTCGCCGACGCCCGGGCCGAGGGCGACGACCCCCGCCCGGGGGAACTGCTGCGCGCGTCCGTCGAGGACCTGCGGGCCCTGCTCCAGCGCGACCCCGCGCATCCCGCGGACGTCCATCTCGCGGCCGGTGTCCCCTGGCGCTGCGGACCGGTCACCGCCGAGGCGCTCTGGGCGGCCCGGATGGCCCTTCCCCTCGGCACCCGCCTCGCCGTCACCACCCTGCGCGCCCTCGGCCGCACCCAACTCACCGGCGGCGGGCCCGAGTCCGGCCGTATCCCAGGACACCTCAGGGACGCGGGACCGCATCTGCCGCCCCGCTGCACGGGCATCGAGTCCACCCTCGCCATTCCTGTCGTTCTCGCCGAGGCCCGCCGCTGGGGGCTGCCGGCGGCGGACCTCGAGGAACTGCTTCCCGTCGCGGAACGCTGCCTCGGCTGGCTCCGCCGGGCGACCGGAGGGGACGGACTCGTGGCGGACCCCGGGCCCGCCGGGCCCTGGCGGACCGAGACGCAGGCGCACGCGCACCGCGCGGCCCTGCTCGGGGCGGACCTGCTCGACGGCTGCGGGAGACCAGGGGGAGACGCACTGCGGGAACTGGCGAGGACGCTCCGCGAGCGCTTCCGGCGGGAGTTCTGGCTCGACGACCGGGCGGGGGGCCGCCCTGCCGTCAGCCGGGCGAGGGACGGCCGGAGCCTGTCCCACCTGGGCGGCTGGGCCGCGCACCTGCTCGACACAGGACTGCTCGGCGGCGGCCGCTACGCGCAGGGTCTGCTGGACAGGGTGGAGACCGAACAGGTGGCGAGGCTGCTCGGCACCCCGGCCCTGGACTCCGGCTGGGGGCTGCGCGGCCTCGGCGCCAAGGAGCCGGGACACAACCCCTTCGGCCACCGGGCGGGCGCGGTACGGGTCCACGAGACGGCGGTCGCGATCTCCGGGCTCGCCGCGGCCGGCCACGAGAAGGAAGCCGCCGCCCTGCTGCGCGGGCTGCTCGACGCGTCGGAGGCCTTCACCTACCGGCTGCCCGAGATGTTCGCGGGGGAGCAGCGCACGGCGGGCGGGCGCCCGGTGCCGCACCCGGCAGCATGCCGGCCGGCAGCCGTCGCGGCCGCCGGAGCCGTCCACGCCCTCCTGGCCCTCGCCGGGATCCGGCCCGACGCTCCGGGCCGCTCCGTGTCGACGTACCCCCTGCGGTCGGCCCCCCTGGGGGCGATCCGGTTCTCGGGGCTCGTGGTCGCGGGCGAGCCGTTCGCGGTACGGGTCGGCAGGCTCGGTCTCGGTATGGTCGAGGAGGCCGCCGAGGGCCTTCAGCTGGGGGTGTGACGGGATGCCGGGCACAGACACGAGGGAAGCCATGCGGCCGGGTGAGGAAGTCGTCGCCGATGCTTCCGAGGGGCGTGTTTATCGTCAGGAAGACGACTATGATCGCGGCATGCCTCCCTACGACCCGTCGGCCTTTCCGCCCTTCGCCGTCACCGTCGATCTGGTCGTGCTCACGGTGCGCCGCCACGCGCTCTGCACCTTGGTCGTACGGCGGGGAGAAGCGCCGTTCCAGGGGCGTTGGGCGCTGCCCGGCGGCTTCGTGCGCGAGGACGAGGACCTCGGTGCCGCGGCCGCGCGTGAGCTGGTCGAGGAGACCGGCCTCTGCGCCCATGATCCCGCCGCCCCGCCGCCCGTACCCAGCAACGGCGCGCACCTCGAGCAGCTGGCGACCTACGGGGCGCCCGACCGTGACCCGCGCATGCGCGTGGTCAGCGTCGCCCACCTGGCGCTGGCCCCGGACCTGCCCGCGCCGAGAGCCGGCGGCGACGCGAACAGCGCCCGCTGGGCCCCGGTCGAGGAACTGCTCGGCGAGGACGTGATCGCCGGGACGGTCGGGAGCGCAGATCCGGCCGGAGCGGCCGACGCCGGTGACGGCGGAGAGAAGGACGGGGGCCCCGAGGCGCTCGCCTTCGATCACGCCCGGATCCTCGCCGACGGCGTGGAGCGCGCCCGCTCCAAGATCGAGTACTCCTCCCTTGCCACGGCCTTCTGCCCGCCGGAGTTCACGGTCGGAGAGCTGCGGCGCGTCTACGAGGCCGTCTGGGGCGTGTCCCTGGACCCGCGGAACTTCCACCGGAAGGTGACCGGCACGCCCGGCTTCCTGGTCCCGGCCGGGGGCACCACGACCCGTCAGGGCGGGCGTCCCGCCCAGCTCTTCCGGGCAGGTGGGGCCACTCTCCTCAACCCGCCGATGCTGCGTCCCGAAGTCTGACGGGCCGGCGCATCCGGCACCCCAGGGCCCCAACCCTGCGCTGAAAGTCCGAAATGTAGCGTTATCTTGCTGCGGTAGCGCCGCCCTGCCGCGGAGCGGTGTCATCTACCGCGAGAGAAGCGATGCTCCAGGCAATCGGACTGACCAGCACTCCCCGCCGCGATCGCCCGCCCGCCGTGGACGATCTGACCTTCGAGGCCCGGCCGGGTGCCGTGACCGCCCTCCTCGGCCCGTCCGGCTCCGGCAAGACCACCGCACTCCGGCTCATGCTCGAACTCGAGCCCGGCCGGGGGATCACCTACTTCCGTGGCCGGCCGCTGCACCGCATCGCCCATCCTCCGCGAGAGGTCGGGGTGCTCCTCGGTGACATCCCCGGACACCCCTCCCGCACGCTCAAAGGCCAGTTGCGGATGCTCTCCGCCGCCGCGGGGGTCCCTGCCTCGCGGGCCGCCGCGCTCACGCGGGCCGTGGGCCTCACCGGTCTCGAGCGCCGGCGGATCGGCACCCTCCCGATCGGAGCGGACCGGCGACTCGGCCTCGCGTGCGCCCTGTTGGGCGCCCCCCACACCCTGCTGCTCGACGAGCCGGGCGCCGGCCTCTCCGTACCCGAGAGCGCGGGGCTGTTCGAGCTGCTGCGTGCGCACGCGGCCGACGGGGGAACCGTGCTCTACACCACGGAGGACCCGAAGGACGCGGCCCGCAACGCCGACCGGGTCGTCACGCTCCACGGCGGACGGCTCGTCGCCGACCAGGACGTCGCCGAGTTCGCCCGTACCCGGCTGCGGCCGCGGGTCGCCGTCCGTACCCCCCAGGCCGCGAGGCTCGCCGCGGTGGTGGCCCAGGAGGCGAGAGCGGCGCGCCGCCCGGTCGAGGTGGTCGCCGAGGACGGCAATCGCCTGTCCGTCTACGGGAGTGACTGCGCGGCCGTCGGGGATACGGCGTTCCGCCACGGTGTGCCGATCCACCGGCTCGCCGCCGAGACCGGCGACAGCGGTCCCGTGCCGCGGGCGGCGGGGAGCGCCTCGGGGGAGCGGGCGGCCGGTGAGGCGTTCGCCGACGCGAAGCCGCAGCCCGTGGGTGCGGTGCGGAATGCCTCGGACGGAGGGCCGGACGGTGCCCGCAGGCCGGCCCGTTCGCCCCTGCGTCCCCTCCGGTACGAGATCCACCGGCTCCTGGGTGTGCCGTCCACGCCGCTCGTCGTGGCGGCCGTCCTGCTCTGTTCCGTGACGCTCGCCCTGCTCCTCGGGCGGGGTGGTGGCACCGCGCTGCCCGCCGTCCTGGCCGGCTGGCCCGCGATCTCCCCGCTGCCGCCCGCCGCTCTCGGGGCCGGACTCCTCGGCGCCTTCTCGTTCGGTGAGGAGTACCGCTACCCCGCGCTCACGACGGGCCGGGGGGTCGTGCCCCGCAGGCCGGGTCTGTTGCTGGCGAAGCTCGCCGTGGCGGCGGGCGTGGCCCTCGGGCTCGGGGTGGTCGTCGTGGTGGCCGATCTGGAGGCCCTGAGGTTCGTCTACGGCGCCGACTTGATCACCGTCCCGAAGAACTGGCCGACGCTCTCCGCCAGTTGGCTGGGACTGCTTGTCGGCTGCGCCTGGGCGGGGGTGCTCGGTGCCGGCGTGTTCCGGGCGGCGGCGGCCGGGGTGGCCGCGGTCCTCGCGGTACCGGTCGCCTTCGTCCCGCTGTTGCAGAAAGTGCTGACGGGGCCGCAGGTGCGGTCGGCCGCGGGACTCCCCGCGCGCCTGCGTGAGTTCGCCGGTCCGCAGTGGGCCCCGGCGGTCGATCGCTGGCTGGCCGGGGGGCTGCGGGTGCTCGGACAGCCCGCGGGGGTGGCGCTGACGCTGACGTTGACCGGGTTGCTGTGTGCCTATGTGCTCACCGGCCTGCGTCGTAAGGCCCGTTGGTGATCACTCGCTGGCTGAAACGTTCCGGTTCGCTGCCAACTCCCTTGATCGCCGCCCCGTATGTCCGATAAATCGTCAATTGCGCAGGGGGTGCCGATCACCCTTTCGTGTGCTTTTCACCAAAGACCTCAAGGGTCACGGAGGCAACGCCGACAAAGGATGCGTGAGTACCCTTGCGCACACCATGATGACCGCCGCCCGCTCCGTCGACTCCGGCCTCGGCGCCACGGGCGATCTCGACCGCTACCCCTACGCGGAGGCGCCCGCCGCCGGCCGCGTGGGCCCGTCCTCCTGGGAGGGCGTGGACACCGACCTGGGCCGCGTCGGCCGCCGGAGCACCGGAAACCGGGGCCGAGGGCTGCACGGGCAGCTCGTCCAGCAGCTCGGCCAGATGATCGTCTCCGGCGACCTCGGGGCCGACCGTCCGCTCGTCCCCGAGGAGATCGGCCAGCGGTTCGAGGTCTCGCGCACCGTCGTCCGTGAGTCACTGCGCGTGCTGGAGGCCAAGGGTCTCGTCAGCGCCCGCCCGAACGTCGGCACGCGCGTCAGGCCCGTCAGCGACTGGAACCTCCTCGACCCCGACATCATCGAGTGGCGCGCCTTCGGCCCGCAGCGCGACGACCAGCGCCGCGAGCTGAACGAGCTTCGCTGGACGATCGAGCCCCTGGCCGCCCGCCTCGCCGCCGGACACGGCCGGGAGGACGTCCAGCAGCGTCTCGCCGACATGGTCGAGATCATGGGGCACGCGTTCGCGCAGGGGGACGGCATCACCTTCTCCCGTGCCGACACCGAGTTCCACTCGCTTCTCATCCAGCTCGCCGGGAACCGGATGCTGGAACACCTCTCCGGCATCGTCGGCGCCGCGCTCCAGGTGTCCGGTGGCCCCGTCACGGGCTGCGACCGCCCGAGCGAGGCCTGCCTCTCGCACCACGCCCGGATCGTGGACGCGCTCGCGGCGGGGGACGCCCTGGGTGCCGAGACGGCCATGCGGCAGCTGCTCATGGTCCACCCCGAGGTGGAGCGCGTCGTCCCCGCCCCGCGCGAACACTGACGCGCGGGCCGTGGCCGGGAGCGCGGAAGGGCGGGCGTCGGGTGCCGCCGGGTCCGAGCGGCACCGGGGGCCCGGCAGGGATTGCCCGGGTGGCGCCAGGGTTCCGGCGGTACGGATGTACGCTGATCTACCGCTCTGTGTCGTTATGTCGCACATGAGGTGTGACTGGGGCCACGAAGATTGGGCGTAACACTCCTCCGAGCCGTGCGATGACCTAAGAGGTGACAGCCGAGGAAGGAATACAGCCGCCGAAGGAGGCGCTGTCCAGTTCCCCGGTCCAGCCCGCGCCGTCGGCACATTCCCCGTCGACGGTCGTCGGCTCCAGCCCCCTCCAGGGCGGGGCCGGAAGCCGTTTCCATCGTTCCGAGAGGTTGTTCGTGTCGGCCAGCACATCCCGTACGCTCCCGCCGGAGATCGCCGAGTCCGAGTCTGTGATGGCGCTCATCGAGCGGGGAAAGGCTGATGGGCAGATCGCCGGCGATGACGTGCGTCGGGCCTTCGAGGCTGACCAGATTCCGCCAACCCAGTGGAAGAATGTTCTGCGCAGCCTCAATCAGATCCTCGAGGAAGAGGGTGTGACGCTGATGGTCAGTGCAGCGGAGTCGCCGAAGCGCGCCCGCAAGAGCGTCGCAGCGAAGAGCCCGGCCAAGCGCACCGCCACCAAGACCGTCACCGCCAGGACGACCGTGACGAAGTCCAGCGTCACGGCCGACCCGGCCGCCGCGGCAGAGGGCGCCGACCCGGCCGACGAGGCCGGAGTCGCCGCCAAGAAGGCGGCCGCGAAGAAGACCGTCGCCAAGAAGGCGGTGGCCAAGAAGACCGTCGCCAAGAAGACGGCGGCCAAGAAGACCGCGTCCAAGAAGGACGCCGACGAAATCGTCGAGGGCGAAGAGCTGCTCGAGGACGTCGCGCCCGGCAAGGGCGAGGAAGAGGAGACCGAGGGCGAGAGCAAGGGCTTCGTCCTGTCCGACGAGGACGAGGACGACGCTCCGGCGCAGCAGGTCGCCGTCGCCGGTGCCACCGCCGACCCGGTCAAGGACTACCTGAAGCAGATCGGCAAGGTCCCGCTGCTCAACGCCGAGCAGGAGGTCGAGCTCGCCAAGCGCATCGAGGCCGGCCTGTTCGCCGAGGACAAGCTCGCGAACTCGGACAAGCTCGCGCCGAAGCTCAAGCGCGAGCTGGAGATCATCGCCGAGGACGGCCGCCGGGCCAAGAACCACCTCCTGGAGGCCAACCTCCGTCTGGTGGTCTCCCTGGCCAAGCGCTACACCGGCCGCGGCATGCTCTTCCTGGACCTGATCCAGGAGGGCAACCTGGGTCTGATCCGCGCGGTCGAGAAGTTCGACTACACCAAGGGCTACAAGTTCTCCACGTACGCCACCTGGTGGATCCGTCAGGCGATCACCCGCGCCATGGCCGACCAGGCCCGCACCATCCGTATCCCGGTGCACATGGTCGAGGTCATCAACAAGCTCGCGCGCGTGCAGCGTCAGATGCTCCAGGACCTGGGCCGTGAGCCCACCCCGGAGGAGCTGGCCAAGGAGCTCGACATGACCCCTGAGAAGGTCATCGAGGTCCAGAAGTACGGCCGTGAGCCGATCTCCCTCCACACCCCGCTGGGTGAGGACGGCGACAGCGAGTTCGGCGACCTGATCGAGGACTCCGAGGCGGTCGTCCCGGCCGACGCGGTGAGCTTCACGCTCCTCCAGGAGCAGCTGCACTCCGTCCTCGACACGCTCTCCGAGCGTGAGGCGGGCGTCGTCTCGATGCGTTTCGGCCTCACCGACGGTCAGCCGAAGACGCTGGACGAGATCGGCAAGGTCTACGGCGTGACCCGTGAGCGGATCCGTCAGATCGAGTCGAAGACGATGTCGAAGCTGCGTCACCCGTCGCGTTCGCAGGTACTGCGCGACTACCTCGACTGATCCGTACGCGCTGCGGACACGCGGCACGGAGCGGTAGACGGAAGGGCCCGGTTCCCCGAGAGGGAGCCGGGCCCTCCGGCGTGCGGGGGTGCACGGCGCGTGCTCGTGCTGGACGCTGGGTGAACCGACATCACCGGAGAGTCAGGAGGCTCCATGCGTGGTTCCCTCACCCGAGCATTGACGGGTGCTCTGGGCCTGATCGCCGTAGCGGCGGGGCAGGCCACCACCGCCGCCCCCGTGGCCGCCGACAGCGTCGTGGTGGGCGGGCGTCCGGCCCAGATCGCGGACGCACCCTGGGTCGTGGCGCTGTCCAGCCGTGACCGGTTCGGGGGTACGCGCGCGGGGCAGTTCTGCGGGGGCGTGGTCGTCGCGCCCACGAAGGTCCTCACGGCGGCCCACTGCCTGGGGCGGGAGGTGCTCGGCGGCGAGCCGTGGGAGGTGCGGGACTTCGTGGTCATCGCCGGCCGCGCCGCGCTGCGCGGTCAGGGCGGGCAGGAGGTGCGCATCTCGGACACCTGGGTGAACCCCGATTACGACCCGACGACCAACTCCGGCGATCTCGCGGTGCTGACACTGGTGAGCGCGCTGCCGCAGTCGTACGTGATCGGCGTCGCCCGCGCGGACGACGCGGCGCAGACGCCCGGGACGGAGGCGCACGTCTACGGGTGGGGCGATACGACCGGCAACGGGGCCTATGCCTCCACGCTGCGGACGGCGCCCGTGCGGGTGCTGCCGGACGACGCGTGCGCGCAGGCGTACGCGGGCGGATCCGGCGGTGTCGCGTACCGGGGCGACACGATGCTGTGCGCGGGCGACCCTGAGGGCGGCAGGGATGCGTGCCAGGGCGACAGCGGAGGCCCGCTGGTGGCCAAGGGGCTTCTCATCGGCCTGGTGTCCTGGGGCAGCGGCTGTGGCCAGGCGGAGAACCCCGGTGTCTACACACGCGTCTCCACGGTGCTTCCGGCACGCCTCTGACGCCTGTCCGACACCGGATGCGTGACGCGATACGAGAACGGGCGGTCACCCCCCTGGAACGCGGGGTGGCCGCCCGTCGTCCGGTCGAAAATGGCCGGATCTGAGCTCGTCGTGGTTGCGAAGCGTCAGTGCTCGTCGCCCACAGTGCGGGCCGGCACGTCCGTCAGCCGGTCCGTCTCATCCTGTATCTCAACGGCGATCTTCTTGAGTTCCGGCTCGAACTTACGTCCGTGGTGGGCGCAGAAGAGCAAGTCACCTCCGCTGGTCAGGACGACACGCAGGTATGCCTGGGCGCCGCAGCGGTCGCAGCGGTCAGCGGCCGTCAGGGGGCTCGCGGGGGTCAGAACAGTAGTCACGTCGCCTCTTCTCTAGCTCGACGAGCTGTCGTACCAGGGTCAACATCCAACCAGGCCGAAAACGTTCCCGCTCGTGGCTTTTCCTTGAAACTTCTTCCCAAGGTGGCTGTCTGCTGCCGGTTGGCGGCGAATGAGCCGTATTGCTTCGCTCTACGGATTTCGCGTTGCTTGTGTGGGTCGGCCCTCCCGGCGTGGTTGCCGGTTGTTGATGAGGACGTGCCCGGAGCCTAAATGGTTCATGCCTGGAAGGGAACGTGATGTGCGCGTCACCCCATCGAGGGATCGAACATCCATGCGACGCTGGACTAGCATGAGGAATCGGGGTGGGTGGCGTGACAACGGCTCTACCAGGCATCGGTACCCTCTGACCGGTGACCGACGCCGGGCCTTACCCCATCGGGCCAGATTTCAAATTCAGCGAGGAGCGAACCGCGTGACCGCCGAAACGTCCGTGCCGTCCAGTGCGCTGCTGACCGCAGACCGTGACGCTTCCAACTACACCGCGCGGCACCTGCTCGTACTCGAAGGGCTCGAAGCGGTCCGCAAGCGCCCCGGTATGTACATCGGGTCCACCGACAGCCGCGGCCTGATGCACTGCATCTGGGAGATCATCGACAATTCGGTCGACGAGGCTCTCGGTGGCTACTGCGACCACATCGAGGTGATCCTCCACGACGACGGGTCCGTGGAGGTCCGGGACAACGGCCGTGGCATCCCCGTCGACGTCGAGCCGAAGACCGGACTCTCCGGGGTCGAGGTCGTCATGACGAAGCTGCACGCCGGCGGAAAGTTCGGCGGCGGCTCGTACGCGGCGTCCGGCGGTCTGCACGGCGTCGGCGCCTCCGTGGTCAACGCCCTGTCGGCACGCCTCGACGTCGAGGTCGACCGGAACAGCGCCACGCACTCGATCAGCTTCCGCCGGGGTGTCCCGGGCATCTTCACCGAGCAGGGCCCCGACAGCCCCTTCGACCCGGCCAACGGCCTGCTCAAGGGCAAGCGCGTCCCGAAGAACCGCACCGGGACCCGCGTCCGCTACTGGGCGGACCGCCAGATCTTCCTCAAGGACGCCAAGCTCTCCCTGGAGACGCTGCACCAGCGTGCCCGGCAGACCGCCTTCCTCGTGCCCGGCCTCACCATCGTCGTCCGCGACGAGCGGGACCTCGCCGGGATCGGCAAGAGCGAGGAGACGTTCCGCTTCGACGGCGGCATCAGCGAGTTCTGCGAGTACCTCGCGCAGGACAAGGCCGTCTGCGACATCCAGCGCCTCACCGGTCAGGGCACCTTCAAGGAGACCGTCCCGGTCCTCGACGAGCGCGGCCACATGACGCCGACCGAGGTCACCCGCGAGCTCGCCGTCGACGTCGCCCTGCGCTGGGGCACCGGATACGACGCCACGGTCAAGTCCTTCGTCAACATCATCGCCACGCCGAAGGGCGGCACCCACGTCTCGGGCTTCGAGCAGGCCGTCACCAAGACGGTGAACGAGGTGCTGCGCTCGGCGAAGATGCTGCGCGTCGCCGAGGACGACATCGTGAAGGACGACGCCCTGGAAGGGCTCACGGCCGTCGTCACGGTGCGCCTCGCCGAGCCGCAGTTCGAGGGGCAGACCAAGGAGGTCCTCGGCACGTCCGCCGCCCGCCGCATCGTGGCGAACGTGGTGGCCAAGGAGCTCAAGGCCTTCCTCACCTCCACCAAGCGGGACGACAAGGCGCAGGCGCGCGCCGTCCTGGAGAAGGCCGTCGCCGCGGCCCGCACCCGGATCGCGGCCCGGCAGCACAAGGAGGCGCAGCGCCGGAAGACCGCGCTCGAGTCCTCCTCGCTGCCGGCCAAGCTGGCCGACTGCCGCAGCGACGACGTGGAGCGCAGCGAGCTCTTCATCGTCGAGGGCGACTCGGCCCTCGGTACGGCCAAGCTCGCGCGGAACAGCGAGTTCCAGGCGCTGCTGCCCATCCGCGGCAAGATCCTCAACGTCCAGAAGTCGTCCGTGTCGGACATGCTGAAGAACGCCGAGTGCGGGGCGATCATCCAGGTCATAGGAGCGGGCTCGGGCCGCACCTTCGACATCGACGCGGCCCGTTACGGGAAGATCGTCCTCCTGGTCGACGCCGATGTCGACGGCGCCCACATCCGCTGTCTGCTGCTCACGCTCTTCCAGCGCTACATGCGGCCCATGGTGGAGGCCGGGCGGGTCTTCGCGGCCGTGCCCCCGCTGCACCGGATCGAGCTCGTCCAACCCAAGAAGGGCCAGGACAAGTACGTCTACACGTACTCGGACAACGAGCTGCGGCAGACCCTGCTGGAGTACCAGCGCAAGGGGGTCCGCTACAAGGACTCCATCCAGCGCTACAAGGGTCTGGGCGAGATGGACGCCGACCAGCTCGCGGAGACCACGATGGACCCGCGTCACCGCACCCTGCGTCGCATCAACATCGGTGACCTGGACGCGGCGGAGCAGGTCTTCGACCTTCTGATGGGCAACGACGTGGCTCCCCGCAAGGAGTTCATCACCGGCTCGGCGGCGACGCTCGACCGCTCGCGCATCGACGCCTGAACCGCCCCCCGTGGGTGGTGACGGCCCGGCCGGGACCAGGCCGTGCGGTACGCATATCGGCACGGTCTGGTCAGGGCAGCCGGGAGAAGAGTCACCTGATGGGGTGAAGAGAGGGAGGAGAAGAGTCCGGGATCTTCCCGCTCTGTCCATCCTTGTGCACGCGGCCGAAACGGTTCGCTTGACAAGGAGAGTTGGCCGGTGGAGCAGGTGGACAAGCAGGAGGGGCTCGACGCTTCGGCGATGCCGGTCGACGACCCCTGGTACGACGCGACGGCCTCCGGCCACGGCGGTTCGGGCTCCCGGGCGCCCGGTGACGGTCGCTCCGACGCGGTGCCGCGACAGCGGGTCCACGGCACGGCGGAGATCTATCTGGAAGTGCAGCGGAGCCCCGCCTTCCAGGAGGTGCGCCGCCGCTATCGCCGGTTCGCCTTCCCGGCCGCCCTCGCGTTCCTGCTCTGGTACCTCGCCTATGTCGTGGCGGCGACCGCCGCACCCGGGCTCATGGCCAGGCCCGTCGCCGGAGCGGTGAACGTGGCGATGGTCGCGGGGCTCGGGCAGTTCCTCACCACCTTCCTGCTGACCTGGGCCTACGCGCGTCATGCGCGGCTGCGCAGGGACCGGGCCGCACTGGACCTGCGCTGGGACACACAGGAGATGACCCGAGGGGTGGCGCGGCCGTGACCGGAGACCATCAGACGCTCGCGCTGCTGCTGTTCAGCGTCTTCATCGCCGTCACCCTCGGAATCACCACCTGGGTGAGCCGCAACCGGCACGGTTCGGCGGAGGAGTTCTACGCCGGGGGCAGGCTGTTCTCGCCCCTGGAGAACGGTTTCGCCATCGCCGGTGACTACATGTCCGCGGCCTCCTTCCTCGGCATCTCCGGGCTGATCGCGCTCTACGGCTACGACGGCATGCTGTACTCCGTCGGGTTCCTCGTCGCCTGGCTGGTCGTGCTGCTGCTCGTGGCCGAACTGGTCCGCAACTGCGGCCGGTTCACGCTTGCCGACGTCGTCGCCGCGCGGATGGCCGAGCGTCCGGTACGGATCGCGGCGGGAACGTCCTCGGTGGCCGTCTCCGTGCTCTACCTCGTGGCCCAGATGGTGGGCGCCGGGAGCCTCGTCGCCCTGCTGCTCGGCGGCACCAGCGAGGCGGCCCGCTCGTGGACCGTGATCGGCGTGGGCGCGCTGATGGTGATCTACGTGTCGCTCGGCGGCATGCGGGCCACCACCTGGATCCAGATCGTCAAGGCGGTCCTGCTCATGGTGGGCACGATCGCGCTCACCGTGCTCGTCCTGCTCAGGTTCCACGGCGATGTGAACAACCTGCTCTCCACCGCCGCCGAACGCAGCGGCCACGGCCTGGACTTCCTCGCCCCCGGACTCCGCTACGGCGGAGACTGGACGGCCCGCCTCGACTTCATCAGCCTCGGCCTCGCCCTCGTCCTGGGCACGGCCGGCCTGCCCCACATCCTGTCGCGCTTCTACACCGTGCCGACCGCCCGGGCCGCCCGCCGCTCCGTCGTCTGGTCCATCGGACTCATCGGCAGCTTCTATCTGATGACCATCGTGCTCGGCTTCGGCGCGGCTGCGCTCATCGGTCCCGACGCGGTCCGCGCCTCCAACGCCTCAGGGAACACCGCCGTGCCCCTGCTCGCCCTCGATCTCGGCGGCGGCGCGGGCTCCACCGGCGGCACCGTGCTCTTCGCCGTCGTCGCCGCCGTCGCGTTCGCGACCATCCTCGCCGTCGTCGCGGGCATCACCCTCGCCTCCTCGGCCTCCGTCGCCCACGACCTGTACTCCTCGCTGCGCCGCCCGCACGCGAAGCGGTACAGCGAGGTGACCGTGGCCCGGATCGCCGCGGCGGTGATCGGCGCGGCCGCCATCGGCCTCGGGCTGCTCGCCCGCGACCTCAATGTGGCGTTCCTCGTCGGCCTGGCCTTCGCGGTCGCGGCCTCCGCCAACCTGCCGGTGCTGCTCTACTCGCTGTTCTGGCGGAAGTTCACCACCCGGGGCGCGGTCTGGTCGGTGTACGGCGGGCTGATTCCCGCGGTGCTGCTGGTGCTGCTCTCGCCGGTCGTCTCCGGCAGTCCAGAAGCGCTGTTCCCCGGCGTCGACTTCCACCTCTTCCCGCTGCAGAACCCGGGAGTGGTCTCCATCCCGCTCGGCTTCCTCGCGGGCTGGATCGGGACGGTCACCTCGACCGAACCTGCCGACGAGGCCAGGCACGCCGAGACCGAGGTCCGGGCGCTGACCGGTGCGGGAGCCGTCTGACGGGGCTGCGGGACCGTCTGACGGGTCTGCGGGCTGTCTCCAGCGCCCCCGTCCTGTCCGGCTGTGGCCTTCAGAGGCTCGGTCGTGGCAGGGCGGCTCAGCCGCCGGACGGCGAGGCCGCCCAGGCGTAGCGGTGCTCGGGGCGGCCCGTCTCGCCGTACCGGAGAGAGAGGGTCACGCGGCCGGTGCGTTCGAGGAGCTTGAGATAGCGCTGGGCCGTCTGCCGGCTGACTCCGGCCCGCTCGGCGATCTCCTGCGCGGAGAGCGGCCCACCGGCGGCGAGCAGGACCTGCCGGACCAGCTCGGCCGTGGTGGGGGAGTGCCCCTTCGGCAGGTCCGGGGCGATCGAGCCCGCCGACAGGGCCCCGAAGATGCGGTCCACCTCGGCCTGCTCCGCCTCGCCGCCGCTCTCCAGAGTGCGGCGGAGCGTCGCGTACGCCTCCAGTTTCTGGCGGAGGCCGGCGAAGTTGAACGGCTTGACCAGGTACTGGAGGGCCCCGTGCCGCATCGCCGCCTGCACGGTGGCCACGTCGCGGGCCGCCGTCACCATGATCACGTCGCACTGGTGGCCGCGCGCCCGGAGCTCCCGTACGGCCGCGAGCCCGTTCCGGTCCGGCAGATAGTGGTCGAGGAGGATCAGGTCCACCGGGTGCTCGTCCAGGGCGGCGAGCGCCTCGGCGGTCGAGTGGGCGACGGCGGCGACCCGGAAGCCGGGCACCTTGGCGACATAGGCGGCGTTGATCCGGGCCACCCGCACGTCGTCGTCCACGACGAGGACGTCGATCATCGCGCCTCCTCCGCAGGCTCCCGCGACTGCTCCCCGAAGAGCGTGCCGGGCTCGGGCTCCGGATCGGTCAGGGCGTCCGGGAGGACGACGGTGAACTCGGCGCCTCCCTCCGGACCCCCGGCCACGCGGGCGGTGCCGCCGCGGCGCTCGGCGAGCCGGCGTACGAGCGCGAGACCGAGCCCGCGCTTGCCGTGGGACGGCAGCGCCTTCGTCGACCACCCCTCGGTGAAGATCAGTTCGCGGCTCTCCTCCGGAACCCCGGGACCGCCGTCCGTGACCCGCAGCACGACCGTACGGCCCTCGGCGTGGAAGGAGACGTCGATCCGGGCGCCGGGGGTGCCCGCGACGGCGTCCAGGGCGTTGTCGACCAGGTTCCCGACGACCGTGACCAGTTCCCGGGGGTCGACGAGCCGGTCCGGCAGCAGCGAGCCGGGGGCGATCCGCAGCGAGACGCCCCGCTCGGCGGCGACGCTGGCCTTGCCGACGAGGAGCGCGGCGAGCAGCGGGTCGTGGACCTTCTCCGTGACCTGCTCGGCGGTCGCCCGGTGCACGCCGACCACCTCGGTGACGAACTCGGCCGCCTCCTCGTGCATCTCCAGCTCCAGAAGGCCGAGGAGGGTGTGCATCCGGTTGGCGTGCTCATGGTCCTGGGCACGGAGGGCGTCGATCAGCCCGCGGGTCGAGTCCAGCTCGCGCCCGAGCCGCTCCAGCTCGGTGCGGTCGCGGAGGGTCGCCACGGCGCCGCCGTCGTCGGTCGGCATCCGGTTGGCGATGAGCACCCGGTGCCCCCGTACGGTGACCAGGTCGTCGCCGGTCACCCGGCCCGCGAGGACGTCGGCCGTACGGCCCCGGCCGAGGACCTCGTCGAGCGGCCGGCCCGTCGCCTCGGGACCGAGACCGAGAAGCCGCTGCGCCTCGTCGTTCATGAGCCGCACACAGCCGTCGCGGTCAAGGGCCACGACCCCCTCGCGGATGCCGTGCAGCATGGCCTCGCGCTCCGCGAGCAGCGCGGAGATGTCGGAGAAGGCCAGGTCGTGGGTCTGCCGCTGGAGGCGCCGGGAGATCAGGTACGCGGCCAGCGCCCCGGCCGCGAGCGCCCCGCCCGCGTAGGCGAGGAGCCCCGGGATCGCGGCCAGGAGCCGGTCGCGGACGCTGTCGTACTCGATGCCGACCGAGACCGCGCCGACGATCCGCCCGTCCGCGTCCCGCAGCGGCGTCTTGCCGCGCGCCGAGCGGCCCAGGGTGCCGCTGTCGATCTCCATCACCTCGCGCCCGGCGAGGGCGGTGCTCGGGTCCGTGGAGACGCGCCTGCCGATCTCGGCCGGGTCGGTGTGCGACCAGCGCACCCCGCGGGTGTCCATGACCACGACGTACTCGGCGCCCGTGGAGACCCGGATCCGCTCGGCCTCCGTCTGCACCGGGCCCCGCGCCGACGGCGGCGTACGGGTGAGGTCCGCGGCGAGCCGGGGCGACGCGGTCGTCCCGGCGATGGCCAGGGCCCGCCGCATGGCCTGGTCGTCGAGCTGGGCGCTGAGCGGGGCGAGGAAGAGCCCCGTGGCGAGGACGGTCACACCGGTCGCGATGGCCAGCTGCATCAGCAGGACCTGCGAGAACACCCGCTGGGGCCACCCGAACCGCCGACGGCGCGCGAGGGGGCGCGGGGGGCTGGTCTGTGCGGGGCTCATGCCGGAAACGGTAAGCGGCCGTGCCCCGGGACCGGAAATGGCGACCGAAACGGCGGGCGGAGGGGTGCCTATCCTGGGGTCCCCCTGCCGCGGTCCCCACGACCGTGGGCCCGAAGGAACCGGAGGCACGTCCCGTGACCACGCAGCAGATCCCCGTCGTCGTCCTGGCCGGGTTTCTCGGGGCGGGGAAGACCACGCTCCTCAACCATCTGCTGCGCAGCGCCCGGGGCACCCGTATCGGGGTCATGGTCAACGACTTCGGCGACATCGGCATCGACGCCATGAGCGTCGCAGGACAGGTCGGCTCCACCGTCTCCCTCGGCAACGGCTGTCTGTGCTGCGCCGTCGACGCGAGCGAGCTCGACGAGTACCTGGAGGTCCTCACCCGCCCCGAGTCGCGGCTCGACGTGATCGTGATCGAGGCGAGCGGTCTCGCAGAGCCGCAGGAACTCGTCCGCATGGTGCTCGCCAGCGAGAACGAGCGGATCGTGTACGGAGGGCTCGTCCAGGTCGTCGACGCGGCCGAGTTCTCCGCCACCCGGCAGCGGCACCCCGAGACCGACCGGCACCTGCCGATCGCCGACCTCGTGGTCGTGAACAAGGCGGACCGGGTCTCGGGGGACGAGCTGCTCGTCGTCCGCGAGACGGTGGGGGAGCTGGCCGGGAAGGCCGTGGTGGTCGACGCCACCCACGGGCGGATCGACCCCGAGCTGCTCTTCGACCGGATGGTGCCCGAGGGGGAGATCGAGGGGCAGATGTCCATCGAGGACATCCTGTACGGCGAGGACGAGGCGCACGCCCACCCGCACACGGGGTACGAGACCGTGTCCCTGACCGCGGCGAACCCGCTCCACCCGCGCCGCCTGATGGCCTTCCTCGACGCGCGGCCCGAGGGCCTCTACCGGATCAAGGGCTTCGTCGACTTCGGCGCCGCCGACCCGGACAACCGCTACACCGTGCACGCGGTCGGCCGTTTCCTGCGCTTCTACCCGGAGCGGTGGCCCGAGGGCGAGGAACGGCTCACCCAGCTCGTGCTCATCGGCTCCGGTATCGACGCGGCGGGCCTGCGCAAGGAGCTGGCGGAGTGCGAGCGGAACGGTCCGCAGGACACCCCCGACGAGCACAGCATGTGGGGGGTCCTGCGGTACGTGCGGCGGACGGAGGCGGAGGAGGAGCCGGTCTGACCGTCGTCTGGCCTCGGTCCGGCCCCGGCCCGACCCGGCCGGCCCGCCCGCGTCATCAGACCTCCGCGAGTTCCGCCGCCTCCTCGGACTCGATGTCGGCCTCGACGTCGGACTCGTCGAGTACGGGGGCGGGGTCCGCACCGTCGTCCACGATGACCTTGCCCATCTCGGAGGAGACCTGCGCGAGCAGCGCGGCCTTCCGGGCGGCGAAGAACGACGTGAAGTCGTCGAGCGCCATCAGCTCCGGTGCGACGAGGTGGGACCGGATGTGTCCGTGGACCACCTCGGGCGTCGACTCCGCGCTCTTCGCCAGCTTCACCAGGTAGTCGGAGGGCGCGCTGCCCCCGATGATCCGGTTGGTACGGGCGGTCAGCGGGGTCTTGTTGATGATCGAGTTGTAACGCCCCGGGTCCTTCCCCGCCCCCTGGCACCACGCCTTCGGGAAGATGTGGTGGATGTCGATCGACTCGTCGAAGTACGCGGTGATCTCCGCCTTCTCGCCGGTACGCCAGTCCATGGCCCCGGCCTTGAGCAGGAGTGCGTAGATGCCCTTGTACGCGGCGCTGTTACGGGTCCGCAGCGTCAGGAGACGGCTGGGCGCGAACTCCGCCGCCTCGACCGTGCGCGGTTCGCCCGAGGTCCCGCGGATCCAGCCGACGACGTCCGGCAGGTCATGGCTGAAGCGCGTCTCGGTCGAGCCGCCGTACAGCTCGCCGAAGACTCCGCACCAGTACCAGCGGGCGAGCTTGTGCTGGGCCCCGGCGCTCTGCGCGTCCTCACCGGCGAGGGTCAGGATCGCCGCGAGCGGGATGAGCTGGGTGCCGTACGGCAGGAACCTGGTGTCGAAGACGAACTGCTGGTGCAGGAACTTCGCCGCCTGTTTGAAGCCCTGGACGACCAGGGGCGCGAACCGCTCGTACTCGTCGAGCCGGAGCTCCAGCATGTCCTTGCGCTTGCAGCCGACGCGCGGCAGACGCTCCTCCGCCACCCCGCGCGCGACGGCGTCCTCATGCCGGGCGGCCGTGGCGAGCAGGGTCACGGACTGGAGGAAGTCCGTGTTCGACACGTCCTTGAGGATGCGGTACTCCGGCGCGTCCCAGGCCGCCCTCACCTGCTGCTCCCAGTGGTCCCTCAGATTGAACTCGTCCGCCGCGAACGTGGCCGTGAGCAGCTCGAAGACGGTCAGGGAGACACCGCCCGTGTTGACGTTCTCGAAGACCTGGCAGACGGCCTGACGGGCTGTCTTCCGGCCGAGGGAGATGACGGGCACCTGGTAGAGGTCGAACTGCCTGACAAAGGCCTCCTCGAATCGTCGCCAGTGGCGGAGGATCTCCTTGTCGCGGTCCCACCAGTACTCCTCGAACCCCGTCCGCCAGTCGTACGGATCGAGAAGGGCGTTCAGCGGGAAGTACTGAGATGCGTACTCCTTCTCGCGGGTTGAGCAGTCCGTGGTCACCTCGCCGCGGAAGTTCCGGACGATCTTGTCCTTCGGCAGGAAGTGGATGGCGTCCTCACGGTCGGTATGACCGTCCGTGACCGCCTGCATGTCGGCGTAGAACCAGCCGGTCACCCGCTGCTTCCGCAAGTCCTTGGTGACCACCGGCTCGCCCAGCTTGATCGACTGGTAGAGCGAGGTGAGCCGCTGCTGGCCGTCGAGCACCAGCGTCTCCGGCTCGGTGCCCGGCGGCGGCGTCGCCCCCTCGATCGGCCGGTGCTTGAACCGGACGTCCCCGCCGGACTGCAGCGTCATGACCGTGCCGACCGGGAAACCCTGCGATACGGACGCGAGCAGCGCGGTGATGTTCGGATGGGGCCACACCCAGCCCCGCTGGAACTCGGGGAGCTGCGCCCTTCCCTCCGCGACCTGCCGGAGCAGGTCGCGGAGCGGGCGCTTGTCGATGCTGAATGCTTCGTCCGTCAACGCGGCCATCCTTCACTCGGGCGTCAGACGTGCCGGAGCAGCCCCCCGGCCGGTCACCGGGCCGAGGCTACCCGGCAGTCGCAGAGCCCGTCCGGCGGTCCCGCGAGACGAGACCCCGCCCGCCAGGCGGTTCGCCTGGCGGGCGGGGTCCCGTCGCGTCGTCCGTCCGGTCAGGACGGCGGGCTCGCCACCACGTCCACCGGCTGGGGGAGCGGGACGCCCGAGCCGTCGCGGCGCGGGTCCATCTCGGGGAGCTCCACCGGGGTGCCGTTCTTCGTCGCGGCGCGGGCCGGGGTGGTGCCCGCCCAGGCCAGGATCAGGACGTCCTCGCCCTTCAGGAAGCGCTGGCAGCGGACGCCGCCGGTCGCGCGGCCCTTGCGCGGGTACTGGTCGAAGGGCGTCAGCTTCGCCGACGTACCCGTCGAGGAGTCCAGGGTGCCCGTGGAGCCCGCGACGGTGAAGACGACGGCGTCGGCCGCCGGGTCGACGGCCGTGAACGACAGCACCTCGGCGCCCGCCGACAGCTTGACGCCCGCCATGCCGCCGGCCGGACGGCCCTGGGGCCGCACCTGCGAGGCCGGATAGCGCAGCAGCTGGGCGTCGGAGGTGATGAAGACCAGGTCCTCCTCGCCCGTCCGCAGTTCGGTCGCGCCGACGATCCGGTCACCGTCCTTGAGGGTGATGACCTCCAGCTCGTCCTTGTTCGCCGGATAGTCCGGCACCACACGCTTCACCACGCCCTGGAGCGTGCCGAGGGCGAGCCCCGGAGAGGACTCGTCGAGCGTCGTGAGGCAGACCACCGTCTCGTCGGGCTCCAGGGACAGGAACTCGGACAGGGGCGCGCCACCCGCGAGGTTCGGGGCGCTCGCGGTGTCCGGGAGCTGCGGCAGGTCGATCACCGCGATCCGCAGCAGCCGGCCGCCCGAGGTCACCGCCCCGACGTCACCGCGCTGGGTGGCGGCCACCGCCGAAAGGATCACGTCGTGCTTGACGCGCTTCGCGTCCGGGTCGGCCTCGGGCAGCTCCGCCGTCGCCGTCCGGGCGAGGAGGCCCGTGGAGGACAGCAGGACCCGGCACGGGTCGTCCGCGACCTCGAGGGACACGGCCGCGACGGGCGCGCCCGCCGATTCGAGCAGGACCGTCCGCCGGTCCGTGGCGAACTTCTTGGCGACCGCGGCCAGTTCCGCCGAGACCAGCTTGCGCAGCTCCGCGTCGGAGTCCAGGATCCCGGTGAGCTCGTCGATCTCGCCGTTGAGGCGGTCGCGCTCGCTCTCCAGTTCCAGGCGGTCGAACTTGGTGAGGCGGCGCAGCGGGGTGTCCAGGATGTACTGCGTCTGGATCTCGCTCAGCGAGAAGCGCTCCATCAGGTGCTCCTTGGCCTGCGCGGAGTTGTCGCTCTCCCGGATGAGGCGGATCACCTCGTCGATGTCGAGCAGCGCGATGAGCAGGCCGAGCACGAGGTGGAGCCGGTCGCGCTTCTTGGTCCTGCGGAACTCGGAGCGGCGCCGGACCACCTCGAAGCGGTGGTCGAGGTAGACCTCCAGGAGCTCCTTGAGGCCGAGGGTGAGCGGCTGGCCGTCGACAAGCGCCACGTTGTTGATGCCGAAGGACTCCTCCATCGGCGTCAGCTTGTAGAGCTGCTCGAGGACCGCCTCCGGCACGAAGCCGTTCTTGATCTCGATGACCAGGCGCAGCCCGTGGTTGCGGTCGGTGAGGTCCTTGACGTCGGCGATGCCCTGGAGCTTCTTGGCGCCGACCAGGTCCTTGATCTTGGAGATGACCTTCTCGGGGCCCACCGTGAAGGGCAGCTCGGTCACGACGATGCCCTTGCGGCGCGCCGTCACCGTCTCCACGCTCGTCGTGGCACGGATCTTGAACGAGCCGCGGCCCGATTCGTACGCGTCCTTGATCCCGGAGAGGCCGACGATCCGGCCGCCGGTCGGCAGGTCGGGGCCGGGCACGAAGCGCATCAGCGTCTCGAGGTCGGCGCCCGGGTGGCGGATCAGATGACGGGCGGCGGCGATGACCTCGCCGAGGTTGTGCGGAGGCATGTTGGTCGCCATGCCGACCGCGATGCCCGACGCGCCGTTGACCAGCAGGTTCGGGTAGGCGGCGGGCAGGGCCACCGGCTCCCGCTCCTGGCCGTCGTAGTTCGGGTTGAAGTCGACCGTGTCCTCGTCGATGGACTCGGTCATGAGCAGCGCGGCCGGGGCCATCCGCGACTCGGTGTACCGCATGGCGGCCGGCGGGTCGTCGTTGCCGAGGGAGCCGAAGTTCCCGTGGCCGTCGACGAGGGGCAGGCGCATGGAGAACGGCTGCGCCATGCGCACCATCGCGTCGTAGATGGACGCGTCGCCGTGCGGGTGGAGCTTGCCCATCACCTCGCCGACGACGCGGGCGCACTTGACGAAGCCGCGGTCGGGCCGGAGCCCCATCTCGCCCATCTGGTAGACGATGCGGCGCTGGACGGGCTTCATGCCGTCCCGGGCGTCCGGGAGAGCGCGCGAGTAGATCACCGAGTACGCGTACTCGAGGAAGGAGCCCTGCATCTCGTCGACGACGTCGATGTCGAGGATTCGCTCCTCGAACGCGTCGTCCGGCGGCGGTGTCTTCGTGCTGCGGCGGGCCATCGCGGCTGCGGCTCCTTCACCAACAAGGTTGATCTGACGCGGACCATTGTGGACCGTGCCACCGACAACGCCGACCGCGACCCGGAAGAGGGACATCTCGCGGGGGCGGGAACTTCGCCAGGTGTCGGCGCGCTTGCATACAGTGGCAGGACTTTTTCACATCGCGATCGAAGGGACGTACATGCCCATGGGTCACACGGCCACGGCCGAGGCCGGCTCCGGCGGCCTGACAGCGACCGAGCACCGGTTGGCGAACGGCCTGCGCGTGGTGCTCTCGGAGGACCACCTGACCCCGGTCGCCGCGGTCTGCCTCTGGTACGACGTCGGCTCGCGCCACGAGGTTCCGGGCCGCACGGGCCTCGCCCACCTCTTCGAGCACCTGATGTTCCAGGGCTCGAAGCAGGTCCACGGCAACGGGCACTTCGAGCTCGTGCAGGGCGCGGGCGGCTCGCTCAACGGCACGACGAGCTTCGAGCGCACCAACTACTTCGAGACCATGCCCACGCACCAGCTGGAGCTCGCGCTCTGGCTGGAGGCCGACCGCATGGGCTCGCTGCTCGCCGCCCTGGACGACGAGTCCATGGAGAACCAGCGGGACGTCGTCAAGAACGAGCGCCGTCAGCGCTACGACAACGTGCCGTACGGCACGGCCTTCGAGAAGCTGACCGCCCTCGCCTACCCGGCGGGCCACCCCTACCACCACACGCCGATCGGCTCCATGGCCGACCTGGACGCGGCCACCCTCGAGGACGCGCGGAACTTCTTCCGCACGTACTACGCGCCGAACAACGCGGTGCTCTCGGTCGTCGGCGACATCGACCCGGAGCAGACCCTCGCCTGGGTCGAGAAGTACTTCGGCTCCATCCCCGGCCACGACGGCAAGCCCGCACCGCGCCCCGGCGACCTGCCCGAGGTCATCGGCGAGCAGCTCCGCGAGGTCGTCGAGGAGGAGGTCCCGGCCCGCGCGCTGATGGCCGCCTACCGGCTGCCGCACGACGGCACGCGTGAGTGCGACGCCGCCGACCTGGCCCTGACGGTGCTCGGCGGCGGAGAGTCCTCCCGGCTGCACAACCGTCTGGTCCGCCGCGACCGTACGGCCGTCGCCGCCGGCTTCGGCCTGCTGCGGCTCGCCGGCGCGCCCTCGCTCGGCTGGCTGGACGTGAAGACCTCCGGAGGCGTCGAGGTCCCGCAGATCGAGGCGGCCGTCGACGAGGAGCTCGCCCGCTTCGCCGCCGAAGGCCCCACGCCCGAGGAGATGGAGCGCGCGCAGGCCCAGTTGGAGCGCGAGTGGCTCGACCGCCTCGGCACCGTCGCGGGCCGCGCCGACGAACTGTGCCGGTACGCCGTGCTGTTCGGCGACCCGCAGCTCGCCCTCACGGCCGTCGACCGGGTCCTGGACATCACCGCCGACGAGGTGCGGGAGGCCGCCGCGGCCAGACTGCGCCCGGACAACCGCGCGGTGCTCGTCTACGAGCCCCTGGCGACCGAGCAGAGCGACGACGCCGACGGCGACGCACACGAAGAGGGAGCGGACCAGTGACCGACGCCGCCGTGTCTTTGACGAGCATGGACTTCCACCCGCAGCCGGCGCCCGGTGCCGCCAGGCCCTGGGCCTTCCCCGCCCCGGACCGCGGCAAGCTGGACAACGGCCTGACGCTGCTGACCTGCCACCGTCCCGGCCAGCAGGTCGTGGCCGTGGAGCTCTTCCTGCCGGCGCCGCTGGACGCCGAGCCCGCCGGTCTCGACGGCGTCGCCACCATCATGGCCCGCGCGCTCACCGAGGGCACGGACCGGCGGAGCGCCGAGGAGTTCGCGGCCGAGCTCGAGCGCTGCGGCGCCACGCTCGACGCGCACGCCGACCACCCGGGCGTACGGGTCTCCCTTGAGGTGCCCGTCTCCCGGCTGCCCAAGGCGCTCGGGCTGCTCTCCGAGGCCCTGATCGCCCCGGCGTTCCTGGAGACCGAGGTCGAGCGCCTGGTGCAGAACCGGCTCGACGAGATCCCGCACGAGTCGGCCAACCCGTCCCGTCGCGCCGCCAAGCAGCTCTCCAAGGAGCTCTTCCCGGACGGGTCGCGGATGTCCCGGCCGCGCCAGGGCACCGAGGAGACCGTCGCGGCGATCGACGCGGCCGCGGTCCGCGCCTTCTACGAGGCGTACGTCCGGCCCGCCACCGCCACCGCCGTGGTCGTCGGCGACCTGACCGGCGTCGACCTGGACAAGGTGCTCGCCGAGACACTGGGCGCCTGGACCGGGGAGCCGGCCGAGCCGCTCCCGATGCCGCCGATCAACGCCGACGACACCGGACGGGTCGTCATCGTGGACCGGCCCGGCGCCGTCCAGACGCAGCTCCTGATCGGCCGGATCGGTGCCGACCGGCACGACCGCGTCTGGCCGGCCCAGGTCCTCGGCACGTACTGCCTCGGCGGCACCCTCACCTCGCGGCTCGACCGGGTCCTGCGCGAGGAGAAGGGCTACACCTACGGGGTGCGGGCTTTCGGGCAGGTGCTCCGCTCCGACGGTCAGGGGAACGGCGCTTCGATGCTCGCCATCAGCGGTTCCATCGACACCCCGAACACCGGCCCGGCCCTTGAGGACCTGTGGAAGGTGCTGCGCACGCTGGCGGCCGAGGGCCTCACGGACGCCGAGCGGGAGACCGCGGTGCAGAACCTGGTGGGTGTCGCGCCGCTCAAGTACGAGACGGCCGCCTCCGTCGCCGGGACGCTCGCCGACCAGGTCGAGCAGCACCTCCCGGACGACTACCAGGCCCAGTTGTACGCGCGGCTCGCCGAGACCGGCACGGTCGAGGCGACCGCCGCCGTGGTCAACGCCTTCCCGGTGGACCGGCTCGTCACCGTCCTCGTGGGCGACGCGGCGCAGATCGCGGAGCCGGTGCGCGCGCTCGGCATCGGTGAAGTCACCGTCGTGACCGGCTGATTCCGGCTCTCGACCGACT
Source organism: Streptomyces sp. NPDC028711 (assembly GCF_055565415.1). Classification (NCBI taxonomy): domain Bacteria; kingdom Bacillati; phylum Actinomycetota; class Actinomycetes; order Kitasatosporales; family Streptomycetaceae; genus Streptomyces; species Streptomyces sp. NPDC028711. Next base: position 140,086 of record NZ_JBVHUJ010000010.1, read on the forward strand.
GTTTCCGGCCGCCCGGCGGCCGGAGCGGAGGACCCCGACGGCATACCGCGTCGGGGTCCTCCGCTTTGTCCGTATTGATATTAAGCATGATCGTATGCCCTGTGGCATGTCTTACAAACTGGCGGGTCCGGTTGGTGATCGCCAGGCGATCCGCATAGCGTCGGTGCGTCTGTTCGGCAGTTGCACCCGCCGCACCCGCGGCATCCGGACAGTCATCGCCGAGTCCCCGTCAGGCGCGAGCCTGGGGAGCCGGGGACCCACACGTAGTCCCTGGGGTGAATCGGGCGCCTTCGTCTCGACGGAGGGGCTCGTAGGAGACCTTCCTGCTCCGAACCCGTCAGCTAACCCGGTAGGCGAGAGGGAAGGAAAGGACCAGCCCCTACATGGCGTTCACCCGTGCCACCGGGAAGCATCGTGGACCGAGCCGGATGGCGCGCCGCAGCGTGGGCATCGCCGGCGCCGCGACGCTCGCCACCACCGGCGTCATCGGAACACTCGCCTCTCCGGCGCTCGCCGCCGAGTCGGACAACCGCTCTCCCGAGGACACCGGTCTCACCAAGGTGATCACCGAGGACTCCCTCGTGGACCGGATCAGCGCCCAGGCCGCCGCCCAGGAGGAGGAGGCCTTCGAGGCCGCCGCCAAGGCGAAGGCCGAGGCCGAGGCGAAGCGCAAGGCCGAGGCCCGCGCCAAGGAGATCCGCGAGGCCGAGGAGCGCGCCGCCCGTGAGGCCGAGCGCCGCCGCCTGAACTCCTTCCAGCTCCCCGTCGCCGGTTCGTACGTCTCCACCGGCTACCAGACCGGTGGCTCCCTCTGGTCCTCCGGCAGCCACTCCGGCGTCGACTTCCACGCCTCCTACGGCAGCAGCGTCGTCTCCGTCGGCTCCGGCACCGTCGTCGAGGCCGGCTGGGGCGGCGCGTACGGCAACAACATCGTCATCCGGATGAACGACGGCACGTACACCCAGTACGGTCACCTCTCCTCCATCGACGTCTACGTCGGGCAGAGCGTCGAGCCGGGCCAGCAGATAGGCATCTCCGGCTCGACCGGCAACTCGACCGGTCCGCACCTCCACTTCGAGGCGCGTACGACCGCCGACTACGGCTCCGACATCAACCCGGTGTCCTACCTCCGCGCCCGCGGCGTCAACGTCTGACGCCCGGCGCGCACCACGGGGGCCCACCCGTCCCGCCCCCGTATCGCGTCGCAAAAGCCCCGGCTCATGCTGAGCCGGGGCTTTTCGTCGGTCAAAAGGCATCCATATTCCGCTGAGGCATCGGAAATTCCGGCGCGCTGCAATAGAGTCGCACATCGGGCGCAGAACAGGCGCCGAAGAATTGTCTCGCGCAGACCAAGGCGGAGGTCGGACATGCGCATTCCCGCGCACTCGGTATGCACGGCGATCCGGGACGACATCGTCTCCGGCGTCTTCGAGCGGGGCAGCCGGCTGACCGAGGAGCAGCTCGCCCGCCGGTACGGGGTCTCCCGGGTCCCGGTCCGCGAGGCCCTGCGCACCCTGGAGTCCGAGGGCTTCGTCGTCACCCGCCGCCACGCGGGCGCCCACGTCGCCGAGCCCACCGCGCAGGAGGCGGCCGACCTGCTCGACATGCGGGCGCTCCTGGAACCGCTGGGGGCCGCGCGCGCCGCCCAGCGCCGTACCGAGGCCCACCTCAAAGTGCTGCGCGGCCTGGTCAGGCTGGGGCAGGAGCGGGCCAGGCGCGGACAGGGGGAGGATCTGCGCTCGCTCGGCGGATGGTTCCACGAGACGCTCGCGCAGGCCTCCGGGAGCCCGGCCCTGACGGCGCTGCTGACCCAGCTGCGGCACAAGATCGCCTGGATGTACGCGGTCGAGCTGCCCGCCCATCCGACGGAGGCCTGGGCCGAGCACGGTGCGATCGTCGACGCCGTGGCGCGCGGTGACGCCGAGCGGGCGAGGGCGCTGACCGCCCTGCACGCGGAACGCTCGCAGCCGCTGCACCGGCTCAAAAGGCCGGAGCCCGGCCGTGTGAGGGTTTCGCAACATGCAGTCAACACGGCGAGTGTCCGGAATTAACGCACACACCGTATACAAAGAATAGGAATTCCGTGGGGCTGTTCTGTGCTGCCCGAAAGCAGTTCCGCGGAAATGTGAAAAGCCGCGTCCGCCGGAATTCCGGCGGACACGGCTTTTCGGGGTACGAGCGCTTTCGGGGTGCGAGCGGGTCGACCCGGGGCGGACGGTCCCAGACGGCCTCAGGCAGCCTCAGACGGTCTCGGGCAGCTCGTCGAGACCCTCGGCGACCAGCTTCGCCAGACGGTCCAGAGCGGCCTCGGCGCCCTCGGCCTCCGAAGCGAGGACGATCTCCTCGCCGCCCTGCGCGCCCAGGCCGAGCACCGCGAGCATGGAAGCGGCGTTCACCGGGGTGCCGTCGGACTTGGCGATCGTCACCGGAACGCCGGAAGCCGTGGCGGCACGGACGAAGATGGACGCGGGGCGGGCGTGCAGGCCCTCGGCCCAGCCGACGTTGACGCGGCGCTCAGCCATGGTGTTGCCCTTCAAGTCTCAAGCGGTTGTCTAGACCAGTCTCTCACGGGATGCCCGGTGCTCGCGCCGACCTCGGACCCGGATCGGACCGCCCTTCGGCCCTCCCGCGCCGCGCCCGGCGTGCCCCCACCGTGCACGGGGGTGCCCCCACCATGCACGGCGTACACCCGCCGCGCGACCGATCCGACCCCGTGTCGCGGCGTCGGGCAACCTCGTGCCGACGAGGCCAGGGCCCCACGACGGGACACCCCCTAGGCTGGCCCCATGGAGAGCGCGTCGGAGCAGTCGGAAGCGGCGGGACAGTCAGTGTCACCGGCGCGACCGGACCACGACTACCCCGACCACTGGGAAGCCGACGTGGTGCTCCGCGACGGCGGCACCGCGCGCATCAGGCCCATCACCGCCGACGACGCCGACCGCCTCGTCAGCTTCTACGAGCAGGTCTCGGACGAGTCGAAGTACTACCGCTTCTTCGCCCCGTACCCACGGCTCTCCGCCAAGGACGTCCACCGCTTCACCCACCACGACTTCGTGGACCGGGTGGGGCTCGCGGCGACCGTGGGCGGCGAGTTCATCGCCACCGTGCGCTACGACCGCATCGACGACCGCGGACTGCCCGCCTCCGCGCCCGCCGACGAGGCCGAGGTCGCCTTCCTCGTCCAGGACGCCCATCAGGGACGCGGAGTCGCCTCCGCGCTCCTCGAACACATCGCGGCGGTCGCGCGGGAGCGGGACATCCGGCGCTTCGCCGCCGAGGTCCTGCCCGCCAACAACAAGATGATCAAGGTCTTCACGGACGCCGGCTACACGCAGAAGCGCAGCTTCGAGGACGGGGCCGTACGGCTGCACCTCGACCTCGAACCCACCGACCGCTCCCTCGCCGTCCAGCGCGCACGGGAGCAGCGGGCCGAGGCCCGCTCCGTGCAGCGCCTCCTCACCCCCCGGTCCGTCGCCGTCGTCGGAGCCGGGCGCCTCCCCGGCGGCGTCGGCCGGACCGTCCTCCGCAACCTCCTCGGGGCAGGCTTCGCCGGACGCGTGTACGCGGTGAACGCCGCGCTCCCCGCCGGCGAGGCGACGGAGCTCGACGGCGTCCCCGCCCACCCCTCCGTCGGCGCCATCGGCGAGCCGGTGGACCTCGCGATCGTCGCCGTCCCCGCCGAACGGGTGCCGGAGGCCGTCGCCGACTGCGGCGAACACGGCGTACGGGGGCTCGTCGTCCTCTCCGCCGGATACGCCGAGAGCGGGGCGGCGGGACGCGAGCGGCAGCGCGAGCTCGTACGGCAGGCCCGCTCGTACGGCATGCGGATCATCGGCCCCAACGCCTTCGGGATCATCAACACCGCCGCCGACGTCCGGCTCAACGCCTCCCTCGCCCCGCAGATGCCGGCCGCCGGGCGGATCGGGCTCTTCACCCAGTCCGGCGCGATCGGCATCGCCCTCCTCGCCGGGCTGCACCGGCGGGGCGCGGGCCTCTCCTCCTTCATCTCCGCCGGCAACCGCGCCGACGTCTCCGGCAACGACTTCCTCCAGCACTGGTACGACGACCCCGGAACCGACGTCGTCCTCCTCTATCTGGAGTCGATCGGCAACCCCCGGAAGTTCACCCGGCTCGCCCGCCGCACCGCCGCCGTCAAGCCCGTCGTCGTGGTCAAGGGCGCCCGCCACAGCGGCAGCGCCCCGCCCGGCCACCGGGTGCCGGTCACCCGCATCCCGCACGCCACGGTCTCCGCGCTGCTCCGCCAGGCCGGCGTGATCCGGGTCGACACGGTCACCGAACTCGTGGACGCCGGGCTCCTCCTCGCCGCCCAGCCGCTGCCCGCCGGGCCCCGGGTCGCGATCCTCGGCAACTCCGAGTCGCTCGGACTCCTCACGTACGACGCCTGCCTGACCGAGGGGCTGCGGCCGCTGCGGCCGCTCGACCTGACGACGGCGGCGGAACCGGCGGACTTCCGGGACGCGCTGGCGGCGGCGCTCGTGGACGAGACGTCCGACGCGGTCGTCGTCAACGCGATCCCCTGGGTCGGGGAGAACGGCGCGACCGAGTTCGGCGACGGGGAGGTCCTCGCCGCCGCCCTCCGCGAGGCCGTCGCCTCGGCCCCCGCCCCGACGAAGCCGGTCGTGGTCGTCCACGTCGAGATGGGCGGCCTCGCGGAGGCCCTCGCCATCGCGACGAGCACGAGGCCGCCGGCACCGGGCCGGGCCGGCGGCCCGGGCCAGGGACCGCGAACGACGCCCGCCACCCGGCCGGGCGCAGCACCGCGGCAGGACCCGGAGACGCCGACCGGGCAGGAGCCCGGAGCCGGGGCCGAGTTCCGGGCGGGGGCGGCTGCCGCACCGGGACCGGGTACTCCGACCGAGTCCCGCGTCGGTGCGCCGGGTGGGGTCCCCGGGGCCGGGGCCGGGGCGGCGGGCGAGGTCCCTGGATCCGGGACACCGACCGGTGTGTCTCCGGTGGGCGTCGTCGACACGGCGGTGGCAGCGGGCGAGGTCACCATCCCCGCCTACCCCGCCGCCGAGCGGGCCGTGCGGGCTCTGGCCGAGGCCGTGCGGTACGGGCAGTGGCGGCGGCAGGCCGCCGAGCCCGGGCGGGTGCCCGAGTACGAGGACATCGACGAGGCCGGGGCCGCCGCGCTCATCGCGCGGGTGCTCGGCAGCGACGAGGCCGACCCGCGCGGTGTGACCCTCGACACCGAGCAGGCCCGTGAGCTGCTCGCGCGGTACGGGATCGCCGTCCTGCCGACCCTGCCCGCGCCGACGCCCGACGACGCCGTCGCGGCCGCCGGCCGGCTCGGCTACCCGGTCGCCCTCAAGACGACCGCGCCCCACCTCCGCCACCGTCCCGACCTCGGCGGCGTCCGGCTCGACCTGGCCACCGAGGAACAGCTGCGCACGGCGTACGCCGAGATGACCGGGGTCCTCGGCAAGCCCGAGGAGCTCCAGCCGGTCGTGCAGGCCATGGTGCCCCGGGGCGTCGACACCGTCGTCCGTTCCGCCATCGACCCGGCCGTCGGGGCCGTCCTCTCCTTCGGCCTCTCGGGCGCCGCGTCCGAGCTGCTCGGCGACACGGCCCACCGGCTGGTTCCGGCCACGGACCGGGACGTCGCCGAACTCGTCCGCTCCCTCCGCACCGCCCCGCTGCTCTTCGGCTGGCGCGGCTCCGCCCCCGTCGACACCCCGGCCCTCGAGGAGGTCCTGCTCCGGGTCTCCCGGCTCGTCGACGAGCACCCCGAGGTGGTCGCCGTCTCCCTGGAGCCGGTGGTCGTGGCACCGCGCGGGCTCTCCGTCCTCGGCGCCACCGTCCGGCTGGCCCCGCCCCCGCCCAGGACCGACCTCGGGCCGCGCAGCCTGCCGAGTTACCGAAGGGCCTGAGGGGGCCCGGCCGCCCCGTAGGATGGAGTCCATGGCGAAGACCGGTACGACGACCCAGGGGCTGCGCGCGGCGATCGAGCGCAGCGGCTACTACCCGGCCCTCGTGGCCGAGGCGGTGGAGTCCGCCGTCGGCGGCGAGGCCGTCGCGTCGTACGTGGTGCACCAGGAGACCACCTTCGACGCGAACGAGGTCCGCCGCCATGTGACCGTCCTCGTCCTGACGCCGCACCGCTTCATCGTCAGCCACACCGACGAGCAGGCCGCCGACACCAGCTCCCCGACGCCGTACGCCACGACGTCCACCGAGTCCGTGAAGCTCGACCGGATCTCGTCCGTCGTCCTCAGCCGCGTGGTCGCCAACCCGGAGTCGTACACGCCGGGCACCCTGCCCCGCGAGGTGGTCCTCACCATCGGCTGGGGCGCCGTCTCCCGGATCGACCTGGAGCCCGCCGCCTGCGGTGACTCCAACTGCGACGCCGACCACGGCTACACGGGCAACGCCACGGCCGACGACCTCAGTCTGCGGGTGAGCGAGGCCGGGGACGGCCCGGACACCGTCCGGCAGACCCTCGCCTTCGCCCAGGCACTCTCCGAAGCCATCGCGGCCACCGCCGCCCCCACCCGCTGATGGTGCAGCCGACCGCCGTCAGCCACGGCTGGCCCGACGATCCGGTCCCGCTCGCCCCGGAGACCGCCCCGGTCCCCGAGTACGGCTCGGGCTCCCTCGCCGACCTGCTTCCGACCCTCGTCGCCGGCCAGGGTGCGCCCGGTTTCACGCCGCGGATCGCCGAGCTGTCCCCGGCCGACCGGAACTGCGTCTTCCTGATCGACGGGCTCGGCTGGGAGCAGATCACCGCCCACCCGGACGAGGCCCCCTATCTGACCTCGCTCCTCGGCACCTCGCGAGGCGGTACGGGCCGCCCGGTCACCGCCGGTTTCCCCGCCACCACGGCGACCTCGCTCGCCTCCGTCGGCACCGGCCGCTACCCCGGTACGCACGGACTGCCCGGGTACACCGTGCGCGACCCCGCGACCGGCGGTCTCATGAACCAGCTGCGCTGGAAGCCGTGGACGTCGCCGCACGCCTGGCAGCCGTACCCCACCGTCTTCCAGCTCGCGCACGAGGCGGGGATCCACACCGCCCAGGTGTCCTCCCCGATCTTCGAACAGACCCCGCTCACCAAGGTGGCGCTCAGCGGCGGAACGTTTCACGGGCGGCTCTCCGGCGAGGAGCGCATGGACTTCTCCGCCGAGCAGCTCGCCGCCGGTGACCGCTCGCTCGTCTACACGTACTACAGCGAACTCGACGGCGCCGGACACCGCTTCGGCATCGAATCCGACGCCTGGCGCGGCCAGCTGATGTTCGTCGACCGGCTCGTGCAGCGGCTCGCCGAGCAACTGCCGCCCCGCTCCGCCCTGTACGTCACGGCGGACCACGGCATGGTCGACATCCCCTTCGACGAGCAGCACCGCATCGACTTCGACGAGGACTGGGAGCTGCGCGCGGGCGTCGCCCTCCTCGGCGGCGAGGGGCGGGCCCGCCATGTCTACGCGGTGCCGGGCGCCCAGGCGGACGTCCTCACCTGCTGGCGCGAGGTGATCGGCGAGCAGTTCTGGGTCGCGAGCCGCGACGAGGCCATCTCCCTCGGCTGGTTCGGCGACGAGATCGACGAGCGCGTGTACGGCCGGATCGGCGACGTCGTCGCCGCGGCCCACGACGACGTGGCGATCACCGCCTCCGTCAACGAGCCCCACGAGTCCGCGATGGTCGGCATGCACGGGTCCATGACCCCCGCCGAGCAGCTCGTCCCGCTGCTCGAAGTCCGTTCCTGAGCCCCCAGGGCCGCCTCACCTCCCCCACGACCTGAAAGGTCCCCGACCCGTCATGCCCGAGCTGGTCTTCTTCTCCGGAACCATGGACTGCGGGAAGAGCACCCTGGCGCTCCAGATCGCCCACAACCGAGACGCGCGGGGGCTCCAGGGCGTGATCTTCACCCGTGACGACCGGGCGGGCGAGGGCAAGCTGTCCTCCCGGCTCGGCCTGGTGACGGAGGCGGTCGAGGCGCCGGAGGACATGGACGTCTACGCGTACCTCGTCGCGCAGCTCTCGCAGGGCGGCAAGGCCGACTACGTGATCGTCGACGAGGCGCAGTTCCTCGCGCCGGAGCAGATCGACCAGCTGGCGCGGGTCGTCGACGACCTCGGGCTCGACGTCTTCGCCTTCGGCATCACGACGGATTTCCGTACGAAGCTGTTTCCCGGCTCGCAGCGGCTGATCGAGCTGGCGGACCGGATCGAGCAGCTCCAGGTCGAGGCGTTGTGCTGGTGCGGCGCCCGCGCCACCCACAACGCCCGTACGGTCGGCGGCGAGATGGTCGTCGAGGGCGAGCAGGTCGTCGTCGGCGACGTGAACCGCCCGGCCGAGGAGATCGGCTACGAGGTCCTCTGCCGCCGCCACCACCGCCGGCGCATGACCTCGGCCTCCGCCCACGCGGGCGTCCTCTCCCCGGACGTCCTCCCGGTCAACCACGTCTGAGACACCGCCCTGGGCTCCCGCGACCGGGTCAGTCGGGCGGTGGGACGAGGTCTCCGCGCAGGCGTCGGGTACGGAGCGCCAGTTCCAGTTCGAAGCGGCGGTCCGGGTCGTCCAGGTCGTCGCCCCACAGCTCACGGAGCCGTCTCAGGCGGTAGCGCACGGTCTGCGGGTGGACTCCGAGCCGGGCGGCCACCTCGGGGGCGCCGCCCCGTGTCTCCAGCCAGGCGAGCAGGGTCTCGGCGAGCCGGTGGGCGTGCGCCGGGCCGCCGGCCTCGTCGAGGCGGGCAAGGCGCCGCCGCGCGAGATCGTCGATCAGCTCACCCGCCGGCAGCAGCACCAGGGCTTCGACGTGCTCGCCGCAGTGCAGGAGCCGTCCTCGCGGCAGCAGTCCCTGCTCGATCATCCGGACGGCGGCCTCCGCCCAGCGCAGGGACGTGGCGGCCTCCGCCAGGGGAACCGAGGGGCCGATCGCCCCTGACCAGCCGGCCACCGCCCGGTGCAGCAGCTCGGCGCGTCCGGGGGCGTCCGGCTCCGGTACGACCAGGCGCGGCTGGGCGCCCTCCATGTCGAGCAGCATCTCCTCGGCGACGGCGGGGGCGACGGCCTCCTGGGCGGGGCGGAGCAGCACCGCCACCGCCACCTTCCCGGGCAGCTGCCAGCCCAGGTCACCCGCGCGGTCGGCGAGCAGGGCGGTCGGATCCGAGCGGTGCTCGGTGAGCAGGAGGTCGACGAGGAGACGCTGGAGGCGCAGCCGCTCCCCGGCCTGGCGGGCGACGGCCTCGGCGTAGCCGCGTACCGACTGGGCCACCATCACGTCGAGGTACTCGAACGCGGACGCGGCGAGTTCGTACATGGCCGAGGGCGGGATGTCGACCTGCTGGCCGATCTCCGCCATACGCCGCCAGGAGAGGCGTACGCCCAGCCGGTAGATCCCCTGCAGGGAGTCCAGGCTGCGCCCCTGTGAGACCTCGCCGCGGCCGAAGTCCCGGAAGAGCTCCGGGAGGGCGGGCGGCCGGGGCGAGCCCGTGGCCATCTGTTCCACGAAGAGCTCGAGCGCGTGCCGGATCGCGACCAGGGCCTTCAGCTCTCCGGACTCGTCGGGGAGCAGCACCAGGCCCGGATACTCCCGCCGGATCGCGGCGAGGATGTCCTGTGCCAGTTCGGGCACCTGCTCCAGGGCACGGTCGGCGAACTGCTGAACACGTTCCCGTGGCACGTCGTGCCACGCTGACGACGCTTCCACCGCACCGCTCCTGGGTGTCCGGTCCCTGCACGTTCGGGCTGCGGCCTGCATGTCCAACCTAGCCCGCTCCGGAGCCCGCCGTGCCGGACGTGCCGTCCGTGGGCGGTGGGGGGAACGTGACGAGCGGCACATTCTGCGGCTCGGGTGTGGCGTCGAGAGCGGTGACGATTCCGAAGGCGGCGCCTGCGGCCAGGAGGGCGGCGGCGGCGCAGGTCAGGACGGCGGCGAGCAGTCTGGACATGAGGATGATCGGCCTCTCGTTGATCGAGGTCTGTCACCCAGCGCGCCGGCCCGGTCCGGCGCGGCCAGTATGGGAGGCGCATTGACAGATGGTCAAGGGCCGCCTAATTTCGCGGTCCACAGTCACTGTTACTGCCGGGTATCCCTTCTGGCCCCCGGACAGGCTGCACCCCGTGTGTGTGCCCTCTTCCCACACGGCCCACGAGCCCCCGCACGTCGCGCCCGTATCGGAGTACCCACATGCGTCGCTCAATTTCGCCTTTGTCCCTGGTCCTGCTGGGTTTCGGAGTCTTCCTGCTGGTGCTCACCCAGCTGCTTGTCTGGTACGTGGAGCCGCGCGCCAAGCGGACACCGACCGATGTGGACTCCACGACGGTCTTCACCGGTCAGGGCAGCTACTTCGACACCGGGTCCGTCTCCACGGTGGACGGCCAGACGATCACGATCACCCGCCGGGTCCTGGGCGACGTCGCGGCCGGTGAGCGCAGCGGAAACGCCATCTGGGACGTGTCGACCCAGATCGACACGCCGAAGACCCGGGAGCTGCGCGACCCGCGGAAATCCCTGCAGTGGACCACCGAGCGCTGGGTGACCGACCGCCGGACGAACCTGCCGGTGCGTTGCTGCGACGAGAAGCCCGCGTTCGAGGGCGAGGCCTATCTGAAGTTCCCGTTCGACGTCGAGAAGCGCGGCTACTCCTGGTGGGACAGCACCCTGGGTGCCACCGTGCCGCTGGAGTTCCAGGAGGTCACCAGGGTCGAGGGGCGTGAGGGCTACCGGTTCACCGGCAGCGTCGAGGCCACCCCGACCGGCACCCGGCTGGTGCCCGGCGTCCTGGTGGGCAGTTCGAAGCCCGGCCAGGTGCTGGCCGAGGAGTGGTACTCCAACGCGCGGATCGAGCTGACCGTGGACCAGCGCACGGGGCGGATCATGAACGCCCTGATCGCGCCCAAGAAGACGCTGCGCGCCCCGGGTTCACCGAAGGACGCGGTCACCCTGCTGGCCAGCGAGGGGCTGGAGTTCACCGAGGAGACCCGGCGCGAGCAGGTCGAGCTGGCCTCCGAGGACAGCGGCCGGCTGAAGCTGCTCGGCGAGGTCGCGCCGCTCTGGGGCGGCCTCGCGGGCGGTCTGCTCGCCGTCGCCGGCGCCGTACTGCTGATCCGCCGCTCCCGGCGGACCGAACACTCAACAGAGTGAGGAATACGGGGTCGCCCAAAGTCCCGAAATTGTCATCCGGGTGAGTAGCCGGAACGAATCCTTGAACGAAGACTGATGTTACCCCGCGGTAAGGCCCGTGTTTCCCGCCTGGTCGGCTGCCACCCCGGCAGCCCGCCACCGCGGCACCCCGCAGTGCCCGACCCACCCGCAGTACGAGCCAGCCCAGCGCTTCATCCCCGGAAGCCCGGCACACCCTCATGCGTCACCCACCCGCAGCCGCCGAGTTGGAGCACCTCTATGCCCCAGCGCTCGTCCGCTCTGGCCCCGGGCCAGAAGGACTCCCGTTCCGTCCCCGCGCAAGCCCGCACCGGCAGCCACGTCACCGACCCGCTCGCCCATGACCCGCACGTCGCGCCCTTCGGGGCGCCCGCGCCGCGTCGCATCACCTTCCTCGCCCGTCGCGACCTGGCCAACGAGGCCGCAGGCGGCTCAGAACTGCTCATCGACCGGATAGCCGACGGTCTGACCGCCGACGGCCACGAGGTCACACTCCTCTGCGGCGGCCCGGCCGCCACACGCGACTACCGGGTGGTCTCCGCCGGGGGCGACGCGAGTCACTTCCCACGCGCCAGGGCGACCTTCGCCCGCGAGGTCGGCAGCTGCGACCTGCTGGTCGAGGTGTGCAACGGCATGCCGTACCTGGCGCCGCTGTGGCACCGCGGAGCGACGTTGTGCCTGGTCAACCACGTACACACGGATCTCTGGCAGATGCGCTACCCGGGCCCGGCGGCGCGCCTCGGACGAAGACTGGAGCACTGGGCACTGACCGGCATCCACCGGGACAACCTGATGGTGGCCGTCTCCGAGTCGACCGCCTCCGAGCTGCGCGACATCGGCGTGGCCGCGGACCGCATCCGGATCGTCAACAACGGCGTCGAAGACCCCGGGCCCCTGCTGCCCGAGGCGAAGGAACCGCTGTTCCTGGCCGTCGGCCGACTGGTCGAGTACAAGCGCGTCGACCTGCTCCTCCGCCTGTGGGAGCGGGTCCGCCCCGTCACCGGCGGCCGGCTCGTCATCGTGGGCGACGGACCCGAAAGGGAACGGCTCGAAGCCATGGCAGGCCCCGCCGTGACGTTCGCCGGCCGGGTGTCGGAGGCCGAGAAGCACCGGCTGATGTGCGAGGCCTGGCTGCTGCTGCACCCCTCCCTCGTCGAGGGCTGGGGGCTCGTCGTCACCGAGGCGGCCGCGCGGGCCACCCCCGCGATCGGATTCGACATACCCGGCCTGCGTGACTCCATCGAGGACGGGAGGACCGGGGTGCTCGCCCGGGGCGAGAGTTCGTTCGCCGCGGCCTGGTGCACCCTGTCCCTCAGTGCCGACCGGCGCGCGGCCATGGGGCGCGCGGCCGCCCAGCGGGCCGAGCGCTTCCGCTGGAGCGCGACGGTCCGTCAGTTCCGGGCGGTCGCCGCCGAGGCCGCGGCCCGCGCCGCGACCCCGGGACGCGTAAGGGACGGCCGTGGCTGAGACCACCGACCGCGGCCTCAAGGATCCGTCGGCCGATATCCCCGACCCAGGATTCGAGGATCCGCCGACCGACATCACCGGCCGCGGATGCGAGGATCCGTCGGCCGACCTCCCCGACCGCGCGTTCAAGGATCCCTCGCTGAGGCGATCGGCCGCCCTCTTCCGGGCGTTCATGAGCGAACCCCGCGATCCCGAGCGGTGCTACACCCTGCTGGCCCGTGACTCGGTCGCACAGGTCGCACGCCATGTCGACCTGGCCGGCAAGATCGTCGTCGACATCGGCGGCGGCAGCGGCCACTTCACCGAGGAGTTCCGCCGCCGTGGCGCGCAGAGCTACCTCTTCGAGCCCGACCCGCGGGAGCTGAGCGCCCGTGGCACCGTCACCGAGGACGCGGTCCTCGCCGACGGGTATCTGCTGCCGCTCGCCGACGGCGCCGCCGACGTGTGCTTCTCGTCCAACGTGCTCGAGCACGTGGCGGACCCGCAGACGTTCATCAGCGAAATGGCACGGGTCACCCGCCCCGGCGGACTGATCTACCTGTCGTTCACCAACTGGCTGTCGCCCTGGGGAGGTCACGAGACCGCGCCGTGGCACTACCTCGGGGCGGAGCGGGCGCGTGCGCGGTACGAACGGCGCACCGGCCGCGCGGCCAAGCACACGGTCGGCGAGAACCTCTTCCCCGTCCACATCGGTCCCACCCTGCGGCACGTCCGCGGTCGCGACGACGTGCAGGTCGTGACGGCGCGGTCACGCTACTGGCCGTTCCTCGCGAGCACGATCACCCGGGTGCCGGGACTCCGCGAGATCGCCACCTGGAATCTGCTGCTGATTCTCAGGCGAAGCCCATGAGCATGCGAAGCGAGGAACGGTCATGACCACTACGGTCCAGGCGCCCACCTGGGTGCCGCAGCCCGGCCCGACGCCGTCGGACGCGTCCGGCGAGCCGCGCGGACGACGCCTCTTGTTCGGCTTCTGGGCCGTCGTCCTCGCCGCGTTCCTCGCGGTGTCACCCGGGAAGATGACGTTCGAGACCAAACTCGGCGTCGCCCTCGACCCCTGGCGCTTCCTCGGCGATCTCGGTTCGCTGTGGAACGGGAACGTCGGCCTCGGCGGCATCGCCAACCAGTACGTCGGCTACGCCTTCCCGGCCCTGCCCTACTACGGGCTCATGGACCTGCTGCAGGTCCCGGTCTGGCTGGCCGAACGGCTCTGGCTCTCGGTCATCGTGACCGCCGCCTTCTGGGGCGCGCTCCGCCTCGCCGAGCGGCTGCGCGTGGGGACGCCCGCGACCCGGGTCCTCGGCGCCGTGGTCTACGCCCTCTGGCCCACCTTCACGATCGTCATCGGGTCGACCTCCGCCGCCGCGCTGCCCGGCGCCCTGCTGCCCTGGGTGCTGCTGCCGCTGACCTCCACGGCGCTCAGCCCCCGGAAGGCCGCCGCCCGCTCGGCCCTCCTCATCCCGTTCATGGGCGGCGTGAACGCCGCTTCGACACTGGCCGCGCTGCTGCCCGTCGGCCTGTACCTCCTGAGCCGCCCGCCCGGCCGGCGCCGGCGCGCGCTGCTCGGCTGGTGGATACCGGGCGTCGTCCTCGCCACCGTGTGGTGGGTGGTGCCGCTGCTCCTGCTCGGCGCGTACGGCGAGAACTTCATGCCGTACGTCGAGCAGGCCGACACCACCACCGCCACCATGTCCGCGACCGAGCTGCTGCGAGGCGCCGGCAACTGGGTGGCCTATCTGAACTTCGGCGAGGCGTGGCTGCCGGCCGGCTGGACCGTCGCGACCTCCGTCGTCGCCGTCCTCGGCTCGGCGTTCGCCGCGGCCCTCGGCCTGGCGGGCCTGGCCCGGCGGGACCTGCCGGAGCGCCGCTGGCTGCTCCTCACCGTCCTGGCCGTCGTCCTGATCGCGCTGGCCGGATACGGCGGAGCCTTCGGCGGCCCGTTCCACGGCGTCGTCCAGGACTGGCTGAACGGTCCGCTGAAGCCCTTCCGCAACATCTACAAGTTCCAGCCGGGTCTTGCCCTCGCGCTCACCCTCGGCCTTGTCCACCTGACAGCCGTCCTGTCCGAGAGCAGAGGCTCGCGCGCACTCCGCGGCCGCCGCTGGGTGCCCGTGACCGCCGCGGTGCTCGTCCTGCCCGGTCTGGCGCTCCCGTACGTCAACGGCTCGATCCTCCAGCCCGGGGCGTTCACCAAGCTGCCCACCCACTGGGAGCAGGCCGCCGGCTGGCTCGAGAAGAACGCCCCGGACAGCCGGGCACTGGTCGTCCCCGCGACGGCGCACGGCATCTACACCTGGGGTTCCCCCATCGACCAGCCCTTCGACGTCCTGGCCGAAACCCCGTGGGCGCAGCGGGACTTCGTCCCCTTCGGCACTCCCGGAGCACGCCGAATGACGGATGCCGTCGAGCAGGCGCTGCTGTCCGGCACCGAAGTACCGGGCCTGCGGGAGTACCTCGCACGGGCCGGCATGCACGAGGTGGTCGTCCGCAACGACCTCGACCCCGACCAGATCGGCTACGTCCCGCCGCAGACGGTGAAGCGGACCCTGGAGTCGTCCGGCTACCGCAAGGTCACGGGGTTCGGCCCGCTGGTGACCGGCGGACGCATCGCGGCCGACACCCCGCTCCAGGTGCAGGGCCTCTATCCGCGGCTCCAGGCCGTGGAGATCTACGAGCCGGAGGACCAGGGCGCGCGGCCCGGCAGGGTCGGTGTCACGGCCGTGGCCGACACGGCCGTGGTCAGCGGCGGACCCGAGGCGCTGCTCCAGCTGTCCGCCGACGCCTCGATGGCCGGGCGACCGGCCGTACTGGCAGGGGACAGGCTGCCCAAGGGCGTCGTCGCACCGGTGAAGGCGGTCGCGGACGGGCTGCGCAGGGCCGACACCCGGTTCGGTCTGGTCAACAACAACACCTCGTACACCTACACCGCCGACGAGCGCAACCACTCCGGCAGCATGCAGAACCCGGGCGAGAAGCCGAAGCAGATCCTGCCGTCGGAGGGCACCGACCACCAGACGACGGCGGTGCTGCGCGGCGCCGAGGCCGTGACGGCTTCCACCAGCGGCAACTGGCTGTTCCACCTGCCGCAGTACGACCCGGTGAACGCCTTCGACGGCAACCCGGAGACCGCGTGGGCCGAGGGCAGCCCGGGCAGGCCGGTCGGACAGTGGCTCCGCGTGGACTTCTCCCGGCCGACCGACATCCCGGCCTCACTCCAGCTGACGCCCCTGCCCGGCGACGCCATGCGCGCAGCGCCCACACAGGTGCGGATCGAGACCGACCGTGGTTCGGCCGACAGCCCCCTGCAGACGAACGGCCAGCCGCAGACCGTCAAGGCCCCCGCCGGCGAGGCCTCCTGGATGAAGATCACCGTCCTCGCCGCGCAGCAGGCGCGCCCCAGTCTCTCCGGGGCGGGCTTCTCCGAGGTGTCGATTCCCGGCGTGCAGGTGACGCGCATGCTGGTGCTGCCCGCCGACGCGGAGCAGACCGACGCGGCGGCGACCGTGTACTCCCTGCACCGCGGTACCGACGCGGGCGGCCTGTCGCCCGCCTCGGCCGAGGTGGGACTCCACCGACAGTTCAGCACCAAGGAATCGGGCGAGTACCGGGTGTCGGCGCGAGCCGTCGCCGTGCCCGGCGGCGCGCTTGACGAACTGCTCGACCGCTCGGCCCCCGGATCCAGGAACCGGCTGACCGCCGCCGTGGACTCCATCAGCCGCAACGGCGCCTCGCTCGGCGCCCGCAACCTGGTCGACGGCGATCTGACGACCGCGTGGATCGCGGGCGACCGGCCGGTCGTCCACCTGAGCTGGCCCGGGATGAAGAAGATCGACGAGATCATCCTCGCGGCGGCGGGCGGCGTGTCCTCCCGGCCCGAGCAGGTGATGATCAGCTCCCCGCACGGCGCCGCCGTGGCCGACGTGGACGAGAACGGGCGGGTCCACTTCCCGGCGATCGAGACGAACCGGCTCGACATCACGATCACCAGGGTCGCTCCGCTCACCGTCCACAACCCGGTGGCGAACGCGCAGTTGCAGCTGCCCGTCGGACTGAGCGAGGTGCACGTTCCCGCACTGGCCGATCTCCGCGTGCCGCGGCCGAAGCCGACCGCGCGCTTCTCGCTGCCGTGCGGCGAGGGCCCGGACCTGGCCGTGGGCGGCGTCCTGCACAAGACGAAGGCCTCCGGACTCGTCCGGGACCTCACCGAGCGGCGCCCCGTCACCGTCACCCTCTGCGCGGGCGAGGAGAAGGACGGCACCCTGGAGCTTCCGTCAGGCGACCACGAGGTGGAGGCGGCCGAGGCGGGCCCGCTGACGATCACCGACGTCACGCTGGTCCGCGGCACCCCGCGGGCCCTGGACGGAGCGGCGGGCCGTGAGGCCACCGTCACCCGGTGGGCCGACGACAGCCGGACCGTCTCGGTGTCGGCGGGCGCCGGCGAGGCCGCGTACCTGCGGACCTACGAGAACGCCAACGACGGCTGGAAGGCGACCCTGGACGGCACGGAACTCGAGCCGGTGCGCCTCGACGGCTGGCAGCAGGCCTGGGTGATCCCCGCCGGCGCGTCCGGCACGGTCACCATGGAGTTCGAGCCCTCCACGTCGTACCGAGCGGCCCTCATCGGCGGTGCGTTCGCCCTTGTCGCCCTGGCCGCCCTGGCCTTCGTGGGCCGCCGGCGCGACGACGCCGACGCCGCGGAGGAGCTGCCCGAACCGGCGGCCCCGGGGATGCTGCTCGGCACCCTCGCGCTGACCGCGGTCGTCGCGGTGGCGGCGGGACCGCTGGCCCTGATCGTGCCCGTACTCGCCGTGGCGGCGCGGTTCCGGCCGGCGGTGCTGATGCCGACAGCGGCGGCGGCGATGGCCGGCGCCGGGCTTGTCGCTGCCCTCGGCGCCGGGGAACCGGTCGCCGACGGGGTGGGAGCGTTCGGTGGTCTGGCGCAGGTGCTCACCCTTGTGGCCCTGTCCGCCGCGCTGGTGACGGCGGTACGGCCGACGGCCGCGGGCGCCGGGCGCGGGGACGACGACGGGCGGGAAGGCGACGACGGGCGCGGAGCCGACGACGGTTCCGACGCGCCGGAAGCCGGTCCTGTGGTCACGGCCAGGCCGCGCGGAACCGGCGACGGGCACCGGGCCGGGACGCCCCTCTGGCAGCCGGAAGGCGGTGGCCCCTCGTGACCGCGCCGCGGACCGCCGCCGGGAGGGGATCCGCCACCCCTCCCGGCGGGGTACGGATTCCCTTTCCGACCGTCGACGAGGTGTCGCGGCACTGCCTCAGCGACGACGAACCGGAGACCGTGCACATCGAGGTCCACCTGCCCGGAACGCCGGACCCGGAACGTCTCCGGGCCGCGTTCGGGCGGGCGCTGCTCACCCACCCCAGGGTGCTGGCACGGGAGGTACCGGACCGGGGGCACCGGCGGTCCTTCGCCTGGGAGCTGACCGGTCGGCCGGACACCGACCCGGTGAACTTCGCGGCGCCGGGACCTGACGCCCTGGCGCGGGCCCGAGCCCGCGCCCTGACGGAATGCCCGCCGCTCAGCCAGTCACCGCCGATGCGCCTGGACGTCGTCCGGGTGGACGGGGGAACCGCGGGACCGGAGCCCTCGGAAACGCCCTCCGGGACCGGGACCGTGCTGCTCCTGACGACGCATCACACGGCGCTCGACGCGCCGTCGGGGCTGCGGGTGCTCGCCACGACCGCAGAGGAGTACGGCGGCACGG
Source organism: Streptomyces sp. NPDC028711 (assembly GCF_055565415.1). Taxonomy (NCBI): domain Bacteria; kingdom Bacillati; phylum Actinomycetota; class Actinomycetes; order Kitasatosporales; family Streptomycetaceae; genus Streptomyces; species Streptomyces sp. NPDC028711. The sequence goes on from NZ_JBVHUJ010000010.1 coordinate 158,401, forward strand.
CGGCCCTCCCGGTCGCCGGGCGGGTCCGGCCGGGGAGCCCGGGTCCGGCCGCGAGCGGGACCGGCCGCACCCTGCGGTCGCGGCCCGTACGGGTCGCGCCGGACTCCCGTCCCGGCCCCGTACGCGCCCGCGCCGTGGGCAACGGCATGGTGCAGGCGGACCTGCCCGTTCCGGTGCGTGCGGCGCGGAACGGGGACCTGCCGGCCTGGACCGTCAACGACCAACTCCTTGTCGCCACATCCCTGATGGTGGGCCGCTGGAACGTCTCGCGCGGGCGGCCGGCCGGTCCGGTGCGGATCACGATGCCCGTGGACGACCGTCCGCGCGGCACGGAGATGCCGATGGGCAACGGCACCCGGCTCGTCGAGGTGGCCATGACCTCCGAGGACCCGTGCGACACGGAGCTGCTGCTCGGGGACGTGCCGGACCCGGAGGCCGTGGCCCGGCTGCTGCGCCTCACCGCACGCCGCACCCGCGTGCTGAAGTCGGCCCGGGGTGCCCCCATGGGCGCCGGGGCGGGTCTGCTGACCGCACCGCTGCTGCCGGTCGGTGTCCGGGGTGTGCTCACCCGTGGCGCACGGCGGGCGGCGGCGTCCTGGACGTCGACGGTGCTGGTCACCAACATCGGACGCGTGCCGTACGCACTGGACTTCGGCGACGCCGGCCGGGCGACGGCCGTGTGGTTCTCCGCACCGGCGCGGATGCCGCGCGGTCTGAGTGTGGCGGCGGCTTCCACGGGTGGGCGACTGCACGTGACGCTGCGCTGGTCGCGGGCGCTGCTCGGCGACGAGGCCGGCGAGGAACTGGCGGACCTGTTCGCGGAGTCGCTGCGGAGGACGTCGCCGGGTGCGGGCGGGGAGGCCTCGGCCGGGAACAGCCGGAAGGGCGTCGCCGAGCGCCCGGACCGGACGTACCACCGCGGCACACCGCGTCCCGACACGACCACGGCGGGGACCCGCTCCACCCAGGACAACCACAAGAGGCCCTCATGACTCGCTCAGCCACCGGCTCGGCCGTATCCGGTGAGGCGTCCGAGGCCGCGGTGGCGTCGCCCGGCCGGCGCGTCCCCGGGCTGCGGGACTTCTACGAGAACCCCGCCGTGCCCGTCGCCTCCGGGGAGGCCCGGACCCTGCGGCAGGCCCGGATGCTGGCCGACGCGCTCGGACCCGTGGGGCCCGGCCGCCCGGCCGCGACCGTGCTCGACGTGGGCTGCGGGGACGGCTCGGCGGGCGCGATCGCCGCCCGTGTGCTCGACGGGCACCGCGTCGTGGGGATCGACTGGTCGCAGGACGCCCTGCGCCGGGCGGCGCCGCGCCTGAGCCAGGTCGTCCGTGGCGAACTCACCGGCGGCGGACTGCCGTTCGCCTCCGGAAGCGCCGACGCCGTGCTGTTCAGTGAGGTCGTCGAGCACCTCGTCGACCCGGACAGCGCCCTCGACGAACTGCGCAGGGTCCTGCGACCCGGCGGGCATCTCATGCTCTCGACGCCGAACCTCGCCGCCTGGTACAACCGCGCCCTGCTGCTCGCCGGAGTGCAGCCGGTGTTCTCCGAGGTGAGCCTGCGCCGCATCCACGGCCGACCGGGCAGCGAGGTCGTGGGCCATCTGCGGCTGTACACGGCGCGCGCGCTCCGCGAGTTCGTGGCGGCGTCCGGGTTCGAGGTGGTGAAGGTCGCCGGTGCGCCGTTCCACGGAGTCCCGCGCCCGCTCCGTCCCCTGGACCGGCTGGCCTGCGGGGTGCCGTCGCTCGCCTCCATCCTCCTCGTGCACGCGAGAAGGGTGTGACCCGTGGTGTGGGGTGTGGTCGCGGCGCTTGTGGCGAACGTCCTGTACAGCACCGGCTTCGTCCTGGAGAAGCGGGCACTCGCCGGCATGCCACCGCTGAGTGCCGCCCAGCCGGGCCGGGCCCTCCTCCTGCTCGCCGCCCGGCCCCTGTGGATCTGCGGGGCCGTGGCGCTCGCGCTGGGGTTCGCCGCGCAGCTGGCCGTCTACCGCACCCTGCCGATCGCCGCCGCGCAGGGCCTGTTCCTGTCCGGTCTCGTCCTCCTGCTCGTGCTCTCGTCGGTGGTGCTCGGCGAGCGCCCCTCCGGCCACGAGCGGCGTGTGGTGGCCGTCATCGGTCTGGCGCTCGTGATGGTGGTGGCCTCGCTGTACGAGACGAGCGAGGAGATCAGCCGTACGGCTCCCACGGGCATCCTGCTCGCACTGAGCCTGCCGACCCTCGCGGCCGGTCTCGTGCTCTACGCCGCCGCGGAGCGGCGCGCCCGCCGGCGCCACCGGCAGCCGACCACCGGAGTGGCCTACGCGGTCGCGGTCGGTCTGATCTACGGCGTCAGCTCGCTCGCGGTCAAGGGCGTCTCCGGGCATCTGGACACCGCCGACCTCCTGGGCTCAGCGCCCGCGGTGCTCGCCTCCCCGTACCCGTACCTCCTGCTGCTCACAGGGGTCAGCGGCCTCGTGCTGTCGCAGACCGCCCTGCAGCGCTGCCGTGCGTCGCTGATCGTCCCCGTGTGCTCGACGGTGACCTGCGTCTTCACCATCGTGAGCGGCACGATCGCGTTCGACGAGCCGCTGCCCGACGACCCGTTGCGGCTGTTACTGCGCCTCGGCGGCACCGTGCTCGCCCTGACGGTCCTGCTCACCCTGCCGCGACACGACGAGAACACCCCCACATCCGAAGGAACCCGGCCATGAAGCCAGACAGCCCGCTGCTGAAGATCCTCGCCTGCCCGCTCGACAAGGGGCCGCTGCTCCTCGACGAACGAGGGGACGCTCTCCACAACCCGCGCCTGCGCCGGAGCTACCCCATCGTCGACGGCATCCCGCAGCTGCTGCCCTCGTCGGGCGTGCCCGCCGGCGCGGAGGAACCTGCCGTCGAGAGTGCGCAGGACGCCTGAGGCCGGGCGGCACCGTCAGACGGTGGGTTCCTCCGGGCCGGCGTTGAGGAGCCCCGTCCTGCCCACCAGATAGGCGAGTTGGGCGCGGCTCCTGCTGCCCAGGAGCTCCGAGGCCTTGCGTACGTGGTTCGCCACGGTCCGGGTGCTCATGCCCAGGCGGGCGGCGATGGACTCGTCGGTGTAGCCGTTCACCATCAGCTGGAGGATCGCCCGGCGGGTCTCGTCGGTGAGCAGCGGCGGCCGGTGCTCGGTGGGGGCGTGGGCGAGGGCCGTGGCGCGCTCCCAGGCGTGCTCGAAGATACCGACGAGGTAGCGGATCGTGCCGGGGTGCTCGATGGCGAGGGCGACCGTGTGGCGTTCCTGGGCGGGGTCGGGGATGAAGGCGATCTTCCGGTCGATCACGATGAGCCGGTCGAAGACCTCGTTGAGCGTACGGACTTCACCGCCGGCCTCCAGGACCCGCTCGACGTAGGACAGCGTCGGGCCGTGGGAGCGGACGGTGTGCTGGTAGATGGTCCGCTGGCGTACCCCGCGGCCGAGCGCGAGCAGATCGCTGGCCAGGGCCTTCTCCAGGAGTTCCCGGGGGCGGCCGCCCCCGGGCTGTGCCGTGAGGAGCTCCTCCTGTGCGGAGCCGACGGCCGATGCCAGGGCCGCGCTGATGACCGAGGCGCCGATGATCTCGCGGACCGGTGCGCTGCTGGTGCGGTAGCCGGAGCGGTAGATCTCCTCGGCCCGGTGGATGGACGCCCGGGCCGCCGCGAGGGTGCGCTGCTTCTCCGCGATGACCGCTTCCAGGGGGCGCATCAGGGTGTCGGCCGCGAGCCCCGGAGGGATGGGGACGAGGGTGCCGTCGGGCGCCCGCTGGAGGAGTCCCAGGGTCAGCAGACATTCAGGACATTCCTCGGCGGACGGGGTCGCCGCCCAGGCCTCGGAGTAGAAGAGCAGGCCCTCTTCGCAGACTTCGGAAGCAATGGTTCCTGTCCCTATGTCTGATTTTTTACACATCTGTTCATCCTTCAGATCCCTGCGTTGCTGGATCATGATCCTTCATCTCGCTGGGTGCGGCGCGGAACGGGGCGCATGATTCATGTCACGGGCCGAAACGAGTTGGCCGACCAGCCGTTCAGGGGGACGAAATGCAGAAGAAGAACACTCTCCATCGCATTCTCGGAGCGCTCGCAGTCACTTTCCTTGTGGCTCTCGGAGTCTCCGTGAACAACGGTGGGGGCATTGCGGACGGGACCGTCGCCACGAGCGCGCTGACGGACGACTCGCAGTGGGGCTGACTTCCGGTTCCCGCCGCAGAAGTCAGCTCCGCGCCCGTTGATTCCTCATGTTCAGGAGATGGTGCGGTGCGCTGTCTCGACAGTTTGCAACGATCTGGGATTCCACGTGATCAACCCGAATTTCTCTGTCACTGAAGAAGATGTGCAGCACTTCAAGAAGCACGGCTTCGTGAAGCTCCGGAACATCTTCACGCCCGAGCTCATCGAGCACATGCGGAAGCTGGGCACCTCGCAGGTCAGCGCGCCGTCCGACAACTACGGCGCGGGCTTCAGCCGGCTGAAGTACGACATGTGCAACGACGACCCGACCATTCTCTCGCTGATGGGCGAGCCGGCCTTCGCCGAGATCATGGCCCAGCTCATCGACCACCAGGTCTTCTTCACCCAGGGCCTCGGCTTCGAGCTGGAGAAGAACAAGAGCACCGGCGCCCCCTGGCACGTCGGCAGCCAGAGCTTCGGCTACCAGCGCCGCGAGGACATGGGCTACACGGTCTGGACGCCGCTGTGCCGCATCGACCCCGCCGACCAGCGCGGCGGCATGAAGTACGTCTCCAAGGACCTGCTGTCCGGTGAGTTCGTGTACCAGCAGATCAACCTGGTGCCGGAGTACCTCAAGGACCAGATCGAGGCCGGCCACGAGCTCACGTACGAGCACTTCAGCGCCATGAAGAACGGCCTGATCAACTCTCCCGAGATGATGTCCCTCCTGGACCACTTCGCGGTCGAGGACTCCTTCGAGCCGGGCGACGTCCTGCTCTTCGACAAGTACGTCCTCCACAGCAGCGTCCCGCTGGGCGACGGGCCGATCCCGTCCCGCCTCGCCTACGTGCTGCGGTTCTCCGCGGTCGACGCCAAGTACGACAAGAACCGCGTCGAGCAGCTCGCCTACCCGCGCGCGGTCTTCAACTACACCGTCCCCAGCGACTACAACGAGCGGGTCGCCTCGGTCGACGGCGAGCAGGTGTACGCCAGCTCCTACTTCGACGAGACCCGCGAGGCCCGCACGCTGGCCCGCGAGGCCGTCTGAGGCACCCGCCATCCGGAGCAGCCCCGCGTTCCCCGGACGGCGCGCCGCGGCCGACGTCCGCGCGCCTGTGCGGGAACAGCGTTCCGGAATCCGGTCGTTCCCCCTGTCCGGACAGGGGGAAACGGCCACCGGTGCTCCGGTCGGCCTCCGCCGTACCACCGGAGATCCCCGTGCCGTCGCCACGGACGGATTTCCGGACCCTGAAAGGCGGGTGGCTCGCGAACGGGCCGCCCGCCTTCGGCATGCGACGCCCCTTCGCGTCGTGAGCCGCCTTCCGTCGTGAACCCATTTCCCGACGAGAACCCTTTCCGGTCGTGAACCTCCCGTGCGACGGCAATGCCATCGGCGTCGCATTGAGTCGAGACCGAGCCGAGGTCGAGTAGATGCCGAGCCGAGCCCAACGCGCGGCGTAACGCATCGATTCGCCTTCGCGCCGTATCGAGTTCGAGCCGAATCCGACGAACCCGATGGATCCGCCGCAGGACCGCCCGGAATCCGCGTCCGAATCCCCCGACCCTTCCTCTCCTGGAGAGCCGATGGCAACGAGTGCCCTACGTGACCCCCTTCCCGACATCCTTATCGCCCTGCCCGTCGTGATCCTGGCCTGCAAGGCCGGCGCCCAGCTGGTACGCCGCATCGGCCAGCCGCCCGTGGTGGGCGAGATCGCGGTCGGCATCCTGCTCGGTCCCTCGCTCCTCGGCTGGCTCTGGCCCCAGGCCGAGGCTTGGCTGTTCCCCGAATCGGTGCTGCCGTACGTCGGGGTGCTGGGCAACCTCGGCCTGCTGGCCTTCATGTTCCTGGTCGGTCTCGAACTCGACCTCGGCTCGCTGCGCGGCCACAGCAGGACCGCGGTGGCGGTGAGCCAGGCGAGCATCGCCGTGCCGCTGGTCCTCGGCTCGCTGCTCGCGCTCGGCATGTACGGCTCCTTCGCGCCCGAGGGCGTGGGGAAACCACAGTTCATCATGTTCATCGCGGTGTCGATGAGCATCACCGCCTTCCCCGTCCTTGCCCGGATCCTCACCGACCGGGGGCTGTACCGGACCCGGGTGGGCGCGCTCGCGATGGCCTGCGCCGCCGTGGACGACGTCACCGCCTGGTGCCTGCTCGCCGTGGTGGTCGCCGCGGCGCAGAGCAGCTCGCCCTTCGAGGCCGTGACGACCGCGCTCGCGGCCCTGGCCTTCACGCTGGCGATGTACTACGGGGTGCGTCCGCTCCTCGCCCGGTGGGCGCGCCGGGCCGAACGGGCGTACACCGAGAGCCTGGTGCTCATCGTGCTGTTCAGCGGTCTGTGCCTGTCCGCGTTCGCCACGGACGAGATCGGGGTGCACGCCCTCTTCGGCGCCTTCCTCTTCGGCGTCGTGACACCGCGGGGAAGCCGGGTCGTCGAGCGCCAGGCCGCGCGCCTCCGGGCGTTCACCGTGCCGGTGCTGCTGCCGTTGTTCTTCGTGACGACGGGCCTGAAGACCGACCTGACCCTGCTGGCGAGCGATCCCCGGCAGTGGCTGTGGGCGGCCGCGGTCATCGCGGTGGCCGTCCTGGCCAAGTGGGGCGGCGCCGCGGGCGCGGCCGGCCTCGCGGGCCAGAACCGGCGCGACGCGCTGTCCATCGGCGCGCTGATGAACTGCCGGGGGCTCACGGAACTGGTCGTCCTGAACGTCGGATTGAGCCTGGGCGTGATCGGTCCGGATCTCTTCTCGATCCTCGTCCTGATGGCGCTGCTGACCACGGCCGTGACCTCGCCGGCGCTCGACCTGATCCGCCGGGGCCGCTCCGAGGAGGAGCCGACGGCGCCTCCGGCGGACGCGGCGGACGCGGCGGATGCCGTGGACGGCGTGAAAGCTGTTGACGGCGTGCAGGCCGGGGGTGCTGTGGCCGGTGCGGACGTCGTCGCCGGTGCGGACGTCGTCGTGCCCGCGGACCCGTCCGAGGTGTCGGACGCGTCCGGACGTCCCGTACGCCGTCCCGCCGGGGTCCGCTGACCCGGTCCCGCCGCCGGCCGGGGGGCCCGCACCCCCGGCGGGTGGCGGGCCCCCGCGCCGGCCCTGCCCGTAAGGGGAAATTGGTGAAGTTTTCAAAAGGACACGGAACCGAGAACGACTTCGTGATCGTTCCCGATCCGGAGGGCCGGCTCGACCTGCCGCCCGCGCGCGTGGCCGCGCTGTGCAACCGGTACACGGGGATCGGAGCGGACGGCGTGCTGCGCGTGGTGCGCGGCGAGGACGCCGAGTGGTTCATGGACTACCGCAACGCCGACGGCAGTGTCGCCGAGATGTGTGGCAACGGGCTGCGGGTCTTCGCCCGCTATCTGGTCGACCAGGGGCTCGCCGCCCCCGGACGGTTCGACGTCGCGACCCGGGCCGGGCTCAGGACTGTGGAGCTCGGCCGGCGAGGCAGCGTGACCGCGGACATGGGGCCCGCCGAGGTCCTCGGCACCTCCACCGCGGGGATCGGCGACCGGCGGGTGCCCGGCCTGCACGTGGCGACCGGGAACCCGCATCTGGCGTGCGTGGTCGAGCACCCCGTGGCCGCGTTCGACCTGAGCGTGGCACCGGAGGTGGACACGAAACGGTTCCCCGAGGGCGTCAACGTCGAGGTCATCCGCATGGTCGGCCGCCGTGCCGTCGAGATGCGGGTCCACGAACGGGGCGTGGGCACGACGTCGTCGTGCGGGACCGGCGTGGTCGCCTCCGCCGTCGCCGCCGCGCGCGCCGCGGGCGAGGACCGCGGCGAGTGGGAGGTACGCGTGCCCGGCGGAGCGCTCACGGTCATCCTTGCCGCCGACTCCACGTATCTGCGGGGACCGGCGGTCATCATCGCGGAGGGCGAGACCCTGCTCTGACCCCCGTACCCCTGAGGACCTCCCGCCCGGGGGCACCGCCGCGCGCGAGGGGCGCCGGTGGCCCGGGCTCTCCATGACACCGATCATTCAAGGAGTCTCACCATGGACGTCATGACCGCTGTCCTGACCCGTCGCAGCCGGCACGTGCTGCGGGAACCGGCCCCGGGCGACGCCGAGTTCGCCTACCTCCTCGGCGGCGCGGCGGCGGCGCCCGACCACGGGAACATCCGGCCGTGGCGCTGGATCCTGCTGCGCGGGGAGGACCGGGAGGCGCTCGGCGCGAGCCTGGCGAGCGAGGTGCCGCCGGAGCAGCGCGACCGCGTCGCCGAGAAGACCCTGCGGGCACCTCTGATGGCGGCGCTCGTGTTCCGTCCCGCCGTCGGCCACAAGGTTCCCGAGTGGGAGCAGATGGCCGCCGCCAGCTCCGTGGCGTACGGGCTGATGCTGCTGCTCCACGCGCGCGGGTACGGCAGCATCTGGCGTACCGGCCGGCTGTGCGAGAGCCCCGCCGCGTACGAACTCCTCGGCCTGGCCCCGGAGGAGCGGCTTCTGGGGTCCCTGGACATCGGTACGCCCGGCGGCCCGGAGGCCCCGGCGCGGCGGCGGATCGGCGACCTCGCCGACCACGTCACCACCTTCGCCTCCCTGCGCGTACCGGCCGGGGTCTGAACACCCACGGCAAAGGGCCCCTTCCGCCTACGAGCGGAAGGGGCCCTTTCACATCGATGCCTTAGTCCCCGGGCGGCGCGGTGTCCGGCTCCGGCAGCGGTTCGATGACGGTCTCCGCCTCGATCCAGGCCCTCAGCTCCCCGATCGTCCGTACCGCCTCCGCCCGTGTCCCGCCCACCACCAGAGCCGAGGCGAAGTTCTCCACGCTCGTGTGCGCCGGACCCAGCACGGTCCCGGCGCGCGCGGACACCCTGACATCGGTGACGCCGGGGATGCGGCATGCGCCGGGGACGGCGCGCAGGAGGCCGGGGCGGGGTGGGAAGAGGGCGAGTCCGCCGATTCTGGCCGGTTCGGAGGGGATGCGGGGGAGGGGGCCGCCGGTGAGGGCGCGGACGTACAGCTCGGGCAGGTGGACGCCGAAGCCGAGGCGGATCTGTTCTTCGATGCGGCCGCCGGCCATGCGGCAGGCGATCTCGTTGAAGACGAGGCCGTGGGGGGTGCCGAAGATCTCGGCGTGGAAGATCGTGGTCTCGGGGGTGGGGAGTGTCTCCAGGGCGGTGGTGGTGAGCTTGCGGAGGTCGTCGAGGCGGGGGTCGTCGGTGTCGAGCATGGCGCTGTGGAGCATCTGCCCCTCCAGCATGCCGAGGCAGGTGGTGGTGCCCTGGGAGGACGGCCACATGAGGCGGATCTCACCGTCGACCATGAGGCCGTCGATGTGGAAGAGCTCGTGTTCGACGTACCTCTCGACGAGGAGCGGGGACTCGTCGTCTCCGCCGAGGCCGTGGAAGCGGGCCGCGTACTCCCACAGCTCGTCCTCGTCACGCAGGACTTCGACGCCCATGGAGCCGCCCCCACGGCGTGGCTTGACCACGACGGGGAAGCCGTGTTCCCGGGTGAAGCGGACCAGGGAGGTGGCGTCCGACACCGCCGCGTACGGCGCGAGCGGCAGACCGGAGTCCCGCAGCAGGTCCTTCATCACCAGCTTGTCGCGGAAGGCCGTGGCGCTCTCCTCGGACTGCCCGCGCAGCCCGAGCAGGTCCCGTAGCCGGGCCGCGCGCAGCAGGTCGAACTCCGACATCGCGATGATCTCGTCGAAGCCGAACTCGGCGTGCAGACGCAGCGCTTCCCGCTCCACCGTGACGCTGTCGTGGAAGTCGTCGAGCGCGACCGCCGCGTCGAAGGAGGCGAGCTGCTCCGCCCGGACGGAGTCGTCGGTGCTCAGCGCGCGGGCGGGGTCCGTGAGGAGGACGAGCCGGTGCCCCTCGCCGATCCACTCGCGGTAGGGCCGGGTGGCGAGCGGACTGCGGTTCAGGATCAGGTAGTTCATGGTCACAGGGCCTCGATCTCGATGCGGAACGCCTCGTACACGCGGGCCACGGCCGCCTCGGCCTCCTCTGCGGAGTCCGCCCGCAGGAAGACCAGGGCGCTCGCGGCACCGGAGCTGAGGCGCTCGGGCACGACGTCACCGACCCGGCTGAGTATCTTCACGTCGATGACGGACGGCAGGGCGCGCAGCTCGTCGGCCCCGGACAGGGCGACGATCCGGCCGGGCCGGAGCGGCAGGTAGCAGTGCGCGGTGACGCCCCGCTCGGGGACGGGGTCCACCTTCGGGTCGAGGCCGAGCGCGAGCAGGAGGCTCGCCCGCCACACGTCGACACCGCTGTGCAGGTCCAGGGCGTGCGGGATGCCGCCACCCGCGGCGCGGCAGGCGATCTCGCCCACGACGAGCCCGTCGGCGGTGTCGAGGAACTCCATGTGCGTGACGCCGTCGACGAGACCGAGGGCGGCGACCGCCTCGGTGTGCAGCTCCTCCATGCGCGCGCGTACCGGATCACCGGCCGGCAGCGTCATCGAGCCGAACACCGTGCCGCGGCCCAGGACCGGCGCCAGATAGCGGGAGGAGGCGGCGAAGACGACCTGGCCGTCCTTCACCACACCGTCGCAGTGGTACTCGGCCTCGATGTCGACGAACTCCTCGACGATCAGCGGGCAGTTCAGCGCCCGGATCGGGTCGGCCTCGGGCGAGGCGGAGAACTCCTCGAACCGCTCGGCGGAGGCGAAGACGCAGACGTCCATGGACCCGCCGCCGACCATGGGCTTGGCGACGACCGGCCAGCCGAGCTCGGCCGCGGCCTCCGCCACCTGGTCGAGGCCCGCCGCAAGGCGGAAGCCCGCGACCGGAAGGCCGGCCGTGAGCATCTGCTGCTTCATCGCGTACTTGCTGGAGAACGCGTGGGCGACCTCGGGGCCGGTGCCGGGGATGCCGAAGTACGCGCGGACGTGACCGGCCTGCGCCTGGCCCCGTTCGAACGGGGCGAAGATCCGGTCGATACGGCGCTCCCGGAGCAGCTTCAGGACTTCGAGGCGTAGCAGTTCGGGGTTCTCGACGCTCTCGACGAGACGGACGTCGACCTCGGGGCCGTACCGCTGCGCGTGACCGGGCTCGGTGATGACCGTGAGGTGGCCGATCTCCGGGGCGGTGCGGACGTGGTCCGGTAGCAGGTTGTTCTTGACGTGGACGGACAAGACGTTCATGGCTGGTCACCTTTCACCCGGGGAGGCCGGGACAGAAGGAGGGAGGGACAGGGGGAGTTACGAGGCGCGGACCGCCTCGATGAGGCCCGCGACGAGGTGCGCCCGCTCGGCCATGGCTTCGACCATCAGGTACTCGTGGTCGGCGTGCGCGCCGCCGCCGACCGCTCCCAGACCGTCGAGGGTCGGCACCCCGAGGGCGGCCGTGAAGTTGCCGTCGCTGCCCCCGCCGACGGCCTTGCCTTCGAGGCCGGGCAGGAGCGTCCTCGCCAGCGCGAAGAGATCCGCCGACGCGGACTCGGGCATCGGAGGACGGCCGATGCCGCCCCGCACGGAGAGCTCCGCCCCTTCGAGGTGCGGCGTCAGGGCCGCGAACGCCGCCTCGACGCGGTCCTTCTCGTCGGCGGTGACGACCCGGACGTCGACGACGACGCTCGCCTCGGCGGGCACGACGTTCTCCACGGTGCCCGCCCACGAGACGGTCGGGGTGACGGACGTGCCGGCCTCGGGCCGCCCGAGCGCCACGATGTCGAGCACCTGGTACGCGGCCTCCACCAGGGCGTTGACGCCCGCTTCGGGTTCGAGGCCCGCGTGGGACGCGACACCCCTGACGGTGACCTCGAACGTGCCGCAGCCCTTGCGGCCCGTCTTCAGGGCCCCGCCCTCCGCCGCGCCCTCGAGGACGAGCACGGCCCCGCAGGCCAGGGCCCGTTCCTCGATGAGCGCCCGGGAGGACGGGGATCCGACCTCCTCGTCGCAGGTCACCAGGAGCTCGACGCCCGAGGGGTCGTCGAGGAGCGCCACGCCGTGCACGGCCTGCACGATGCCGCCCAGCATGTCGAAGACCCCGGGGCCGGTGGCGCGCCCGTCCTCGACGGTGAACGGGCGGCGCGCGAGGGTCCCGAGCGGGAACACCGTGTCGTGGTGCCCGAGCAGGAGGACCCTCGGGGTGCCGCCGCCCGACCAGCGGACATGGGGCCCCGACGGGCTCTCGACGAGCACGGCCTGCCCGCCGAGACGGCTCTCGACGACACCGGCGACGGCCTTCGCGGAGGCGGTCAGGGCCTCCAGGTCCCGTGACGGCGACTCGACCTCGACCAGGGTCCTCAGGTCCTCGATCAGGGCGTCGGTGTCCACGGCGTCGGGCGTACGGGGGGTGGTGCGGGGCGTTGTCTTCAACGGAGGCCTCTCAGAAGCGCAGATGGGCGTTGGCCGCCCGGGCGGACTCGGCAAGGGCGGGGATCTCGATCACGTCCACGCCCGCCCCGGCCATCAGCCGCACCCCCTGACAGTCGGCCACGAACACGTCCGGCTCGCGCCAGGCCATGACGACCCGCCGGATGCCGGAGGCGATGACGAGCTCGCTGCAGGGGGTGGGCCGGGAGCTTCGGCGGGAGCAGGGTTCGAGGGAGCTGTAGAGGGTGGCGCCGGCCAGGAGAGCCGTATCGGGCACTCCGGCGAGCGCACACTCCTCGGCGTGGAGGTCGGGCGCGAGCTGCCGGCTGTGGCCGGAGGCCAGCTCCCGGCCGTCGGCGCCGACGATGACGGCGCCGACGGAGAAGGCGGTGGCCGACGGCGGGCAGGCGTACGCGAGGTCGACGGCACGACGCAGCCAGTGGACATCGGCCTCGGTGTACGGCGAGGGGGACGGGGAGGAGGAGGGGGACACGGAAGAGGTCATCGGGCAGACTCCTTGGCGGCGTAGCGGAGGACGACGACGTCCCCGAGCGTGGTGGTGCCGAGGAGGCGCAGCCGTCGGCCGGGGCCGCCGGGGAACTCGGCCGGGTTGAGGAAGCGGGGCGCCGACCGGTGGCCGACGAGGAGCGGGGCGACGGCCATGTGGACCTCGTCCGCGAGGCCTTCGGCGAGGAAGCGGGTGTGGACGGTGCCGCCGCCCTCCACCATGAGCCGCCGGACACCCCGTGCGCCCAGGTCGTCGAGGAGCGGTCCGAGCTCCACCGCGGGTCCGGTCCCGACGACGTCCGCGCGGTCGCACAGCGTCCGGCTCAGCTCCGGACGTGCGGCGTCGGTGGTGTACACGACCTTCCGCCCGCCCGTGTGCCAGAACCGCAGGCCCGGGTCGAGCCGGTGCCGGGACGTGAGGGTCACCTTCAGCGGATGCTCGGGCCGGCCGGACTCCCGGCGCCCGGCGCGAAGCGCGGGGTCGTTCACGAGCAGCCGGGGGTTGTCGGCGGACAGGGTCCCGCTGCCGACGAGGACGGCGTCCGCTTCGGCGCGCAGCCGGTCCACCCGCGCGAAGTCGGCGGCGTTGGAGAGCAGCAGGCGTTCGGGTGAGGCGTCGTCTATGTATCCGTCGAGGGATACGGCGACGCTGAGAAGCACATGGGGGCGACTGCCCATGAATGGGTCCGTTCATGTCAGCCGGGCACTTCGGCGCACCGGCTTCGACTCCGATTGTTCGATGGGGGTTGTCAATGTACAGCCGAATGTCCCTACGATGCACTCATGATTACTGCGACCCCCCAGCATCTGCGGGTACTCAATGGTTCTTTTGTCGTCGAACACACCGAGGACGAGGCGAATTCTCTCGCCGGTCCCTGGATTTCCCTCGTCCGCGCTCCCGAGGGTCTGACCGTCGTCCGGGAGTGGCGCGCCGGAGACACCGCGGAGGACGGTGACGTGTGGGTCGCCCTCTACAGCGGCGACACCGCGCACGGCCTCGACGTGCCCGGCATGCTCGCCCTGCTCCTGTCGCCGCTGGCCGAGGGCGGCGTCCCGGTCTTCGTGGCCTCCACGTACAACGCCGACCTGATCCTGGTGCCCCGCGACCGGGTGCGGGACGCCGCCGACGTCCTGCGCGCACGGGGGCACCGCGTCGACCTCTGACCCGGCTCACGCGCTGCGGCCCACCTCGGACGAGGTGGGCCGCAGCGCTTTTCTGTCCCAGCGCTTTTCTTTCGGTGCGTGTGTCCGCTTTTGTCTTGCTTCGCTCTTGGTTCGTGATCCTGCAACGCAGACACCTGCACACGGTTTTCCGCTCGACCCGGCGGTCATGTGCCGGAATATGGGTGAGGCGCGGTCCGCGTCGTGCCGCACCGCACGGACCGAGTGAATCCAAAGCCTCCGCGAAAGCAATGCAGGCGGCCCGGAGAACACCCTGAAACGGGTTCATCGGTGTTTCGCCGAGAGCCGTGACGGATTGCAATGAATGGAATGAAGTGATGCAAGCCATTGCCCCCCGAATGGGCGAAGAACTGCCGCTGCGCCCGGCGGACGGAGTTCCTTTCCTCGAACTGACCGAGGAGGAGAGCCAGGCCCTGCGGACCCTGGCGGACGACGTCCTCGCGGCCGCGCCCGACGTCCCGCTCGAGCAGCGCCTCGACCGGCTCGCCGTCGTCGCCCACGACGTCCCCGAGCGCGTACGGGCCACCCTGGTGAACTTCCGTCTGACCGGCGGCGGCGGTGGCCTCGTCCTCTCGAACCTGCCCGTCGACGAAGCGCTGGCCGGCCCGACGCCGACCTCCTACACCGACGAGGTGACGAGCCCGGAGGCCATCCGCGCCGCCACCCTGCTGCTCGTCCTCGGATCCCTGCTCGGCGACCCCGTCTCGTACCTGAGCCAGCAGCGCGGCCGCATGGTCCTCGACCTCTTCCCGATCAAGGGGCACGAGGAGCAGCAGCTCGGCTCCAGCTCCACGGTCAACCTCGAATGGCACAACGAGGACGCCTTCCACCCGCTGCGCGCCGACTGGATCATGCTGCTCGGCCTGCGCAACCACGACAGGGTCCCCACGACCTTCGCCGCGGTGGACGACGTCGTCCTCGACGAGCACGTCCGTGCCCGGCTCTTCGACGAGGACTTCGTCATCCTCCCCGACGAGTCGCACACCGCGGCCTTCAACAGCGCCACCACGGGCGTCGGCGGCGACGGCAGGCAGGAGGAGGCCTTCCGCAGGATCACCGAGATGAACGAGCAGCCGCGCCGGACGGCCGTGCTCTCGGGCGACCCCGAGTCCCCCTTCATCCGCATCGACCCCGCCTTCATGCCGGGTGAGCTCCAGGGCGAGGCCGTGACCGCGCTCGACTCGGTGACCAAGGAGATCGACGCCAACCTCCGCGACGTCGCCCTCGCCCCCGGCGAGCTCCTCATCGTCGACAACAAGCGCGCGGTCCACGGACGCCGGCCCTTCTCCGCCCGCTACGACGGTACGGACCGCTGGCTGCGCCGTATCAACGTGATCGCGGACCTCCGCCGCGCGGCCGGACGGCGCTTCGGGGAGAACGGGCGGGCCCTCGTATGACCGACGTGCAGGAGCGGCCCGTGACGGCCGTCCCCGGACCGGCCTACGTGGTCGGCGGACCCACCGGTTACGACGAGGTGGTCGGCTTCACCAAGGTGCTGCCGGCCATGCGTCCCCTGGACGAGCTGCCGCACCCCGACTTCCTGCTCTTCCAGTCGCTGCACGTGATGACCGAACTGTGCTGGTACAACATGCACTTCGAGATCAACCGGGCCGCGCGGGAGCTCGACGGCGGCAGGTACGGCGAGGCGACCCGGCTCCTGGAGCGTGCGGTACGGCTCCAGCGGCTGGCCTCCGACCACATCGACCACCTGCGGGACCTGATCACGCAGGCCGACTTCCTCCAGATCCGGGGCAGGCTGCCCGGCAACGACAGCGGCACCGACTCCCCGGGCGCGCGCAACCTGCACCGCGTCTGCCGCCATGTGTGGCTGCGCTTCTCCGACGCCGTGCACCGCCAGGGCGCCGCGCTCCCCGACCTGTTCGGCACCGGGCCGTCCGAGGCCGCCCCCCGGGACGGCGAGGTCTCCGGGCTCGCCGCCGTCGCCGGGGCGCTCATGCAGCTCGACGACGCGCTGCTCGACTGGCAGCAGGTGCACCAGCGGCTCGTGTGGTCGCGCGTCGGCGGACACCCCGCCTTCCGCGAACGTCACGAGGACGCCGACCGCCCCACCGGGATGTCGGGCCGCCCCGTGGACCTCCTGGACAAGTTCGCCGTACGCCTGCACTTCCCCGACCTGTGGCGCGAGGCCCAGGCCGTGGCCTCGCACGAGGCGGCGCACTACGCATGATCGAGCCCCTGGAGGCGGAGCTCTCCGCCGGCCCCGTACGCCTGCCCGACTTCGCCGCGCTGCACCGCGCCCACCCGGCGCTCGCGCGGTTCGCGCGACAGCTCGGCGGCACGTCGCTGCGCGAGGTGCCGGGACCGCCCGGCGGCGCCCGGATCCTGGCGAAGTGCGAGGGGGAGAACCCCGTCGGCTCGATCAAGGACCGGGTCGCCTACGCCCTGCTCTGCTCCGCCCTCGAGCGGCACGGCGAGCGGGACCTCTCCGAGCTGCGCCTCCTGGAGTACTCGGGAGGCAACCTCGCCCGCGCCCTGGCCCACCTCGGCTCGCTGCTCGGGATCCACATGAAGTTCGTGGTCCCCTCGGTCACCCCGCCGAGCCTCCTCGACCGGCTGACCGGACACGGCTTCGAGTACGCCCTGGTCGACGGGGAACTCGGCTTCCTCGGCGTGATCGAGGAGGCCCTGGCCCTGGCCGCGGCCGACCCCGGGTGGACCCTGCTCTACCAGCACCGCAACGAGGTCAACCCGGCGTTCCACGCGGCCACCACGGGCGCCGAGATCGTCGACCAGCTCGGCGGCGCGCGCCCGGCGGCATGGGTGGCCTCGATCGGCTCGGGCGGCACGCTGATGGGCGTACGGTCCCGCCTGATCGAGGTGGCCCCCGGGCTGCGGACCGTGGGCGTCACCCCGGCGGAACTCCCGTACGGCAGCCCGCTCCCGCCCAACGGACTGCCCAAGTACACCGGGGCCACCGGCCTGGGCAACGGCCTGCACCAGCCGTTCGTACGCCGCCACGACACGGCGGTCGAACACCGCCGGGTGGCCCGCGGCGAAGCGCTCGACGCCATGGTCGCCCTGCACGACCTGACCGGGCTGCGGGCCGGCAGCTCCGGCGCCGCCAACTGGCTGGCCGCCCGCTCCGTCGCGGCGGAACTCCCCTCCGAGGCCGTCGTGCTCACCGTCTTCCCCGACGCCGGCTCCCCCGAGGACTGGGACCTCGCCCGCTCCCGTCGCGCGTGACCGAAGAGAGAACCCCTCATGCACATCATCCTGATCGAGACCACGTCCGTACGCGGCTTCGACATCGTCAAGTCGCTGGCGGAATCCGGAGTCGAAGTCACCTTCGTCGCCGACACCATGGACTTCTTCCGGGGCGACCTGGGGTACGAGAACGTCGCCTACGCGACCCGTGTCGTCGAGGTGCCCGGCCTCGCGGAGGCCTGGGACCTCGCCGAGCGGCTCGAGGGGGCGATCGGGCCCGTCCCCCCGGACGGCGTGATCTGCCGCGTCGAGGACTACCTGCCGGTGGCCAGCGAACTGGCCCGCACCTGGGGACTGCCCCACGACAGCCTCGACGCCACCCGGCTCCTCGCCGACAAGGACGCGGTCCGCGCCCGGCTGGCCGAACACGGCATCGGCTCCCTGCGGTGGCGCGGTGTGCGCGACGGCGACGAGGGCCTGGCCGCGGTCCGCGACATCGGCCTGCCCGTGGTGATCAAGCCCGCGTTCGGCGGCTACTCGGTCGGCGTGTCCATCGCCTGGACCGAGGACCAGGCACGGGCCGGTCTCGCGCTGCTCTTCGACGCGCCGGAGACGCCCTGTCCCAAGGCCGTCGTCGAGGAGTACGCGTTCGGCCGGCACGTGAGCGCCGAGATCATGGTGCAGGAGGGCGAGCCGATGCTGCTCGGCTTCACCGAACAGCGCGCCCAGCCGCCCGGCGTCACCGCGGAGATGGGCCGCCACTTCCCCGCCGTCTTCGAAGGCCGGGGCAGGGCGCGGGAGTTCGCCCTGGACGCGGTACGGGCCGTGGGCATCCGCAACAGCGCCGTCCACATGGAGCTGGTCATCACCCCGACCGGCCCCGAACTCATCGAGATCAACGGCCGGATGGCCGGGCACGTGGTCACGCACCTGATCAGCCGCGCCCTCGACCGGTCCGTCTTCTTCGACCTGGTGGCCCTGGCCACGGGCGAGCGCCTGAAGGAGGTGCTCGCGCCGCTGCGCACCGTCGCCCTGCGCCACCTCTGGAGCGAGACCGCCGGCACCGTGACCTCCGTCGAGCCGCCGGCCGAACTGCCCCCGGGCACGGAGTGGTACGAGCTGTCCGCCACGCCCGGCTCCCAGGTGTCGCTCCTGCGCAACAACTGGGACCGGATCGGCTACCTGGTGGCGTCGGGCGAGAACGCGACGGAGGCGTGCGAGACCGCGGAGACGGCGGCGGCGGCCATCCTGGAGGGCATCACGCTGGCTCCGGCGGAGGCGCCTGGGTCCGAGGTTGCGCCTGCGTCGGTGGCCGCGCCTGCGTCGGTGGCCGCGCCTGCGTCGGCGGCCGCGCCTGCGTCGGCGGCCGCGCCTGCGTCGGCGGTCGCGTCCGGCTCTGGCGTCGCGCCCGCCTCCGTGGTCACGCCCGCGTCTGGCTCTGGCGTCGCGCCCGCGTCCGGCTCTGGCGTCACGCCCGCGTCTGGCGTCGCGCCCGGAGTCGTACCCCCGTCCGCCTCGCCCGGCACCGACCCCGCCGTCCACCCCGGCGGTCATCTCCTCCTGCTCCTCGGCGGCGACGGCAACGAACTCCTCTCCGCCCGCGCCCTGGGCGCCGCCGGTGTGGCCACCGGCCGCGTCAGCGTCGTCTGGGTCGGGCCCGCCGGGGACGCCGCCCCCCACCGCGCGCGCTGGGAACGCCAGTACCTCGGCCGATGGCGGCAGGCCGCGCACGTCGACGAGACCCCCGCCCTCGCCCGGGAGATCCACGGCGCCGAGCCGGTGACCGCCGTCCTGGCCCTGACCCCCGGCCTCGCCCGGCACGCGGAGGCCCTGCGCGCCGAGTTCACCGGCACGGGCACGGGCGCCGACTCCCTCGCGGCCGTCCCGGCGGGCCGCCCCCCGTACACCGCCGGGCACGTGGTGCTCTCCCTCGTCACCGGTGACGACGTCCGGCACTTCGGCATCGCCGACCTCACCGAGCCGACCACCGCGGGGACGACCGACTGGACCTTCCCCTCGGCCCTCCCCGAGGCGCAGCGGCAGCGGCTCCTGACGGCCGCCGGCGCGTACGCCGCCGGTTGCGCCGACGGCCTGGTGCAGTCCTGGTTCCCCGCCGACGGCAACGGCGACGGCACCGCCGCCGAGCCGGTCCTGCGCTGGGGCCTCACCGAGGAACTGCGGGCGCTGTTCGGCGCCGCGCACGACCGGGACGCCCTCACCGTCCTTGTCCGCGCGGCCGTCGGCGGGGAGCCGGTGCTCCCGGCGCGCCGCCCCGGGCACACCCGGCTGCGGGAGCTCACCGCCCCGGCCGGCCGCGCGTGGACGAACGCGCCGGCCGCCCTGGAGACGGCGTACGACTTCCCCGAGGTGTGCTCCGCCGCGATGGACCCGGCCTCCGGCCGGCTGCTTCTCACGGTGACCGCGACCGACACGGAGACCAGCGCGGCGACCGCCGACCGCGGCACGGCCGCCCTCGGCCTCGCCCCCGAACCCGCCGGCCGCACCCACGTCCTGCTCGTCGACCGGACGCTGCCCGCGTCGCTCCTCGGGGACGACGGCGAGCCGCTCTTCCCGGCCGACCGCTACCGGCTCACCCTCATCGGCGGCCCCGCCCCGAGCGTCGCCCCGGCCGAACTGGCCATGAGCGCCGACGTCTTCGACGACGCCCTGCTGACCCGGCTCGCCGACACGGCCCACGCCGTCGCGCCGGTCGACCGGGTGGTGTGCCTCTCCGAGCGGCTCCTGGAGCCCGTGGCCCGGCTGCGCCACCGCTTCGGGACGCCGGGCGACCCGACCGCGTACGTCCGTTCCTTCCGGGACAAGGCGCTGATGAAGCAGCGCGCCGCCGCGGCCGGCATCCGGCACGCCCGGGGCCGTGTGACGCACGACGCCGACGCGCTGCGGACCGCGTTCGAACGGTACGGGACCGTCGTGGTCAAGCCGCGCTCCAGCGCCGGTTCGCGCGGGGTGTCCGTGCTGCGCACGGCGCCCGAGGTCGAGGCCTGGCTGCGTACGGAGTTCGTGCCAGGGGTCCACCTCGTGGAGGAGTACGTCGACGGGGCGATGTGCCACATCGACGCGGTCGTCCAGGGCGACTTCCTCCGCTGGGACGTCTCCGCGTACCGGCAGGACACGCTCTCGCACACCCGTGGCGCCCCGCTGTCCTCGGTGACCGTGGAGGACGGGGCGCTGCGCGCGGCGGCCCGTGAACTCCTCGACGCGGTCGTGCGCGGCTGGGGCGTCGAAGCGGCGGTCCTCCACCTGGAGGCGTTCTGGGACGGCTCGGCCCTCACCTTCTGCGAGGTGGCGGCACGCCCCGGCGGCGGCGGGGTCCTGGAGGCCTTCCGCGCCACCCGGGGCATCGACCTGGACCACGCGAAGCTCCTCATCGACGCGGGGGAGGACGTGCGCCGACTCGCCGGCGACCCGGTCGCCGGGCACGCCGGGTGGACCGTGCACTACGCCCCCTCCGGGGTCCTGCGCGCGTACGACGACTCCGCCGTCGGCGGCGCGGCGCTCGCGCGGCGGATCACCGCACGGGTCGGCGACACGTTCGCCCTCTCCGGCTTCGCGGGCACCGGTCTGTCGACGCACGTGTTCGCCGACGACTCCGCGGACAAGGTCGCCCGGCTCGTCGAGTCCGCCGAGCGGGACATCACGATCGTGGTGGACCCCCGGTGAGGCACACGACGGGGAAGCCCACGCCCCCCGCACCCACGAAACCCGCGACCACGGCAGCCACCACGCCCACGGCGCCCCCCGCCCCGCGCCCCTCCCTCGTCCGGCTGATCCTCGAAGACCTCCGTACCGTCCTCGACCGGGACCCGTCCCGGCTGAGCATCGCGGAAGCCCTGCTGCACGCCCCGTGGCGCGGGCTCGCGCTCCACCGCGTGGCCCACCGGCTGCACGCCCGCGGGCACCGCCTCCTGGCGGGGCTCCTCACCCACGCGTGCCGCAAGTCCTCGGGCATGGAGATCCACGCCGGCGCCCGCCTGGGCCGCCGGGTCTTCATCGACCACGGGTTCGCCGTCGTCATCGGCGAGACCGCGGTGGTCGGCGACGACGTGACGATCTACCACCAGGTGACGCTCGGCTCGCGCGGCTGGTGGCGGGACGGCAGGGCCGGCCAGCGGCGCCATCCCCACATCGGCGACCGGGTGCTGATCGGAGTCGGCGCCTCCGTGCTCGGGCCGATCCGGGTCGCGGACGACGCCCACATCGCGGCCCACCGCGTGGTCGTCGAGGACGTGCCGCCCGTACGGCGGCCGTCCGTCACGGCCGCCGGCCGCGAGGGAGCGGTCCAGTGACGCCCGGCGTCGCGGCGGCCCCGGTCCGCGACCGGGGGCCCGCCGAGCGGGCGGACCGGACCCGGGCGGGGCAGCTGCTCCTCGGCACGGGCATCGACTCCCTCGGCAGCGGCCTGAGCGCCGGCGCGGCCATGCTGTACTTCGTCACGATGGTCGGCCTCGCCCCCGGAGCCGTCACGCTCGCCATGTCGGCGGGAGCTGTCCTCGGCATCCTCACCCCCGTCCCGGTGGGCAGGCTCGCCGACCGGTACGGCCTCGTACGGGTGTACGTCGCCGCTCTGGTACTGCGGGGCGTGGGCGTGCTGCTGTACGCGGGCGCGACCTCGTACCCGGCCTTCTTCGCCTTCACCCTGTGGCTGATGGCGCTGGAGACGACGACGTTCCCGCTCCAGCAGTCGCTGCTCGGCCAGGTCTTCGCGGAGGACGCGCGCGTCCGGCTGATGACCCGGGTCCGGGCGGTGCGCAGCGCTGCGTTCGGCGTCGGCGCGGTGATCGCCGGCCTCGCCCTGGCGAGCGGCTCGCGTTCCCTCGTGGTCGTCCTCCTGATGGTCAACGGGCTGTCGTTCCTCGTCCTCGCCTGGACCGTCCTGCTCATCGGCAGGAAGGCGCCGGCCCCGGGATACGGGAGCCCCCTCGCGACCGCCCCGGTGGAGCGCCGCCCGGCACCCGGAAAGTCCGTCCTCAGGGACACCCGGTTCCTCGGCCTCTGCCTCGCCAACGGCCTGCTGTCGCTGTACGAGACGGTCCTGCTGGTCCTGATGCCCCTGTGGCTCGTCACGGACCTGGGTCTCTCCCCGGCGCTTCCGGGCCTGCTGACCGCCCTGTACACGGGCCTGACCGTGGTGATCCAGCTGGCCATCGGCCGCATGCGATGGTCCCCGGCCACCACGGCCCGGGCCCTCCCGGCGGCCGGCGCCCTGCTCGCCGCGGCGTGTCTCGTCTGCGCCGTCGCCGACGGGCTCACCGGCGCGGCACTCCAGGTGCTGCTCTGCGTCCTCGCGGTCGTCCTGCTGACCGTGGGCGAGAACCTGCAGATGGTCGCCGCCTGGCAGACCGTCTTCGACCTCAGCCCGCAGGAGCGGCGCGGCGAGTACATGGGGGCGTTCAACACCGGCTCCGGCGTCCAGAGCGTCATCGGGCCGACCCTGGCCTACCGCGTGGTCCTTCCTCTGGGGCCCGCGGGGTGGCTGCTGCTCGCCGGCCTCTTCGGCGGGGCCGCCCTGGGGTTCCGCCGTCTCGCCCGGGGCGCCCGGGCGTCCCGTACCGCACCGTCCGAAGCGAAAGGCGCGAACGCATGACCGGGCATACGCATCTGCTGTGCGTCGGAGGCAGCCGGGAGTTCCCCGACGTCCTCAGGGAGCTCTCCGCCGACGTCCGGCTGACCGCCCTGTGCGGCATCGGCCTGGTGGGCCGCCTGAGGTCCCTGGACCGGCACCGGCGGGTGATCGCCCTCGGCCCGGACGCCCCGGTCGAGGAGTGGATCGAGCACGCGCGGGCGGTGCACCGCCGCGACCCCGTCACCCGGGTCGTCGCGTTCGGCGAGTGGGAGCAGGACAGGGCCGCCGCGGTCGCGGCTGCCCTGGGACTGCCGATGCACTCGGAGTGGACGGTGGAACACGTCCACGACAAGCGGGCGATGCGCGAGGAGCTGGCCCGCCGGGGTGTGGACACCACGCCGTCCCGGCTGGTGTCCGGCGCCGCCGACATCGCCGCGTTCGCCGGAGTCCACGGCTACCCGTGCGTCGTCAAGCCCGTCTCGGGCGCCGGCAGCGCGCGGGTGCGCAAGGTCGAAGGACCCGACGAGGTCGCCGCGGCCCACGCCGAGGTGTCCGCCCCCGGGCCGTTCTCCGAGGGCGGCGTCCTGGTCGAGTCCTTCCACCGGGGGCCGCAGTTCAGCGTCGAGGCCTTCTCCGAGGACGGCCGGCACGAGATCGTCTGCGTGACCCGGAAGTTCTCCGACCCGGCGACCTTCGTGGAGCTGGGCCATGTCGCACCCGCCCCGCTCTCCGACGCCGACCGCGAGGCGATCACGGCCCATGTGCTCGACGTGCTGACGGCCCTGGAGATCGGGTTCGGCCCCACGCACACCGAGATCGTCCTCACCCCTCGGGGGCCCCGGCTCATCGAGACCCATCTGAGGCTGGCCGGGGACGACATCCCCCAGCTGGTACGCGAGGCCCTCGGCGTCGACCTGTTCCGGTACACGGCCCGTCAGGCGCTGGGCGCCCCCGGGCTCCTCGACGAGCTGCGGGCGGAACTGGCCGGGGCCGGGGAGCGGACCCCGCGGTACGCGGCGATCTGGTACGCCACGGCGGTCGCCCACGGTGTCGTGGAGTCGGTCTCCGGAGCGGCGGAGGCCCGCGGTCTTCCCCAGGTCGACGACGTCCGGCTCTTCTTCGGCGCGGGCGACCCGCTCGATCCCGACCCGTCCTCGGACAGCCGCCTCGCGATGGCGCGCGCCCACGGGGCCACGCCCGAGGAGGCGGCGGAACGGGCCCGGGAGGCCGTGACCGGCATCGCCTTCCGCTCGCTGCTGCACAACCGGACGGGTACGGAATTCATCTGACGTCCCGCCAGGTCCCCTGCCCCCTTCACTTTTCTCCACCCCTCACCCACACCGACATTCGGAAGAGAGAGTTCCCCATGAGCGTCCTCGACGGCTACGCCACCACCACCGCCCTCGCGCCCGCCGCCATCCGCGCCCGCGTCCCGATCGGCATGGACCGGGGCCGTCCCGTCCGGGCCGACCTGATCAGCTTCGGAGGACTCGCGGACAGCGGTGAGCACGTCGCCGTCGAGGTCCCGACGGAGACCGGCCGGATCCCGCTGGTCCGCATCCACAGCGAGTGCCTGACGGGCGACGTGTTCGGCTCGAAGCGCTGTGACTGCGGCCCGCAGCTCGACGAGGGCCTGGACGCCGTCGCCGAGAACGGCGGCGCCATCCTCTACCTGCGCCAGGAGGGCCGGGGCATCGGCCTCTACAACAAGCTCGACGCGTACATCCTCCAGGACACGAACGTCGACACCTTCTCCGCCAACCGGATGCTGGGGCGCGGGGACGACGAGCGCCAGTACGCCGTGGCCGCCCAGATGCTGAAGGCGCTCGGCCTGGAGCGGATCCGGCTGCTCACCAACAACCCGGAGAAGGTCCGCCAGCTGCGGGAGTACGGCATCGAGGTCGTCGACGTGGTGCCCACGCGCGTGCACTCCAACCCCGACAACGAGCGCTACCTGTGGGCCAAGGCCTCGCTCGGCGGCCACAACCTCGCCGTCTCCTAGTACGGCCGGGGACGGAGACGGCGATGACTGTGCACAGCATGCTCGCGGCGGACGCCGACGTACGGGCCGAGAACCCCGGGCGGAGCGACGACGACGTACGGGTCGACATATCGGCCGGGAACCTCGGCCGGTGCGACGCCGACGTGCTCGACGAGAACCTCGGCCGGCTGCGGGCCGCGGGCCCCGAGTACGGGGGAACCCTCACCAACCACGCCCCCATGGTGGCGGAGGCGCTGATCGCCCTGCGGCGGCCCGCGCTCGTCGAGGACTGGATCACCGGCTACCTCCCGCAGCTCGACGGGGCCCCCCGACCGCTGGAGCCGATTCCCGCGACCCGGTGGCACACGGCCCTGGGCGACCTGCGCCGGGTCACCGACTGGCAGGCGTTCTTCGCCGGCGAGATCGCCCGGGACGGCTGGCGCCCGGCCCTGCACCGCTGGTGGCCCCGGCTTCTGCCGGGCGTGGCCGCGGGCGCCACCCACGGAGTGATCCGCACCTCCCACGCCGTCCGCGGCCTGGCGGCGGGCGACACCGAGGAGCGCCGCGCCGAGTTCGCCACCGCCCTCGCCTACTGGGCGGCGCGCTACGCCCCGCTCCCCGGCGGTCCGACCGGCGCCGGGCGGCTGCCCCTCGCGCGGGCGATCGAGGGCCTGCCCCTCCACCCGGGCGGCGTGCACCCGGGCCTGATCCGCGACCGCCTCGACACGGTGGCCGGCATCGACGGCTTCCCCGCGGCCGTGTCGGCCCTGCGGGCGCCCGGGGACGCCGGCGCGGCGATGGCGGAGCTCGCCACCACCTTCGCCGGGGTGTTCCTGACCCGGGGCCGCCGCTGGCCGACCGCCTTCGTCCACGCGGTGACCGCGCCCGTCGCGGCCGGATCGGTGCTGCCGCTGCTTCCGCCCGCCGCGCGGCGGGCCACGTACGACGCGCTGTGGCGGCTGGCCGCCGGGCTCTACGCCGTACACGCTCCGGACGCCGTGACGGAGCCGCTGCCCCAGGGCGCCCCGCCGGCGGAGGAGGACCTGATCGACCGGGCCGTCGCCAACGGCGACGAGCACGCCATCAAGCTCACGGAGGCCTGTCTGCGCGCGTACCGGTCCACCGGTGACGCCGTGCTGCTGCACGCCGCGGAGCACGGCTTGACGCTGCTGCCCGAAGTCTGAGCAGCCGAGGTACGGGAACGAGCGAAGAGGAGAAGCGTGTGAACGACCTTGTACTCCGGTCCGGTCGCCTGTGGGGACGGACGGGGACCGAGGACGTCGTCGTCCGCGACGGCCGGATCGCGGGCATCCTCGCGCCGGGGGACCGGCGGCCGGGGGCGGACTCCGCGACGGTGCCGCCCGGGGCCGGGGCGAGCGGCGTCGCCGGGGCAAGTGGCTCCGGGGCGGGCGGAGTCCGGGAGATCGACGCCGGGGAGCGGGTCGTCCTGCCGGGCCTGATCAACGCCCACTGCCACATCGACAAGACGATCTGGGGCGGCCCCTGGGTCCCCAACACGGCGGGCACCGAACTGCACGGCATGATCGGCAACGGCCGCCGGCGGCGCGCGGAGCTGGGCATTCCGCATGAGGGCCGGATGGCCGGCCTCCTCGCCGACATGGCGGCGGCGGGCACCACGCACGTGCGTACGCACACCGATGTCGACCCGGACATCGGCCTGTCCGGTGTCGAGGCCGTCATGGCGGCGGCGGAGCGGGTCTCCGGCTCCCTCACCGTCGAACAGGTGGCGTTCCCGCAGAGCGGTCTCCTCGTGGAGGGCGACACCGTCGAACTCATGGAAGCCGCCCTGCGGATGGGCGTGCCGACGATCGGCGGCCTCGACCCGGCCGGGGTCGACGGCGACCCGGTGGCCCACCTCGACGTGGTGTTCGGGCTCGCGGAGAAGCACGGGGCGAAGGTCGACATCCACCTCCACGACGGCGGCACCCTCGGCCTGTGGCAGGTGGGTCTCATCGCGGAGCGGACCAAGGCGCTGTCCCTCCAGGGCAGGGTCGCGATCAGCCACGCCTTCGCCATCGGCGAGGAAGCCCGGCCGCAGCAGGAACGCATCGCGGACCTCCTGGCGGGCGCGGGGATGGCGCTCTTCACCTGCGCGGGCTTCAGCGACCCGATTCCCTCGCCCGCCGTCATGCAGGCCGCCGGTGTGCCCATGGGCCTCGGCACCGACGGCATCAGGGACCTGTGGAGCCCGTACGGCTCCGCCGACATGCTCGTACGCGTCGGCCAGCTCGCCGTCCGCAGCGGATTCAAGAGCGAGGAGGAGATCGAGCTCGCCCTGTGGACGGCGACCGGGGGCGCGGCGGCGGCGCTCGGCCTGGAGGAGTACGGGCTCCGCGAGGGCGCTCCGGCCGACTTCACCGTCGTCGAGGGCGCCTCGGCGGCCCACGCGGTCGTCGAGCACGCCCCGCGCCGCCACGTCGTCAAGGCGGGCGTCCCCCTGGCCCGCTGACGGCCCGCCGCGCGGGGGCGCCGCCCTCCCGGCGCCCCCGCCCCGCGTCGGACGGGCCCGCCCCACGCGCGAAGCGGCCTCCGTACCGGACAGGTGTTCCGTACGGGGAACACACGGTCCGGCACGAAGGCCGCCGGGTCACACGGACCGCCGGGTCACTCAGACCAAGGGGTTCCGTACGGGGAACCCGGCGAACAGTTCCGCCACCGCCCCCGCGAGGGCCAGCGTCTGGGCCCGGTTGAGCCGGGGGTCGCACGTGCTCGTGTAGCGCGCGGTCAGATCCGCCTCGGTGGCGGGTCCCGGGCCGCCCACGCACTCGGTCACCGCGTCCGGGCTGAACTCGAGGTGAAGCCCGCCCGGCCAGGTGCCGAGCTCCCGGTGGACCTCGAAGAAGCCCCGTACCTCGTCGAGCACGTCCTCGTAGCGGCGCGTCTTGAGGCCGTTGGCGGCGGTGTACGTGTTCCCGTGCATCGGGTCGCAGACCCACAGGGCCTCGACGCCCTCGGCCCGCGCCTTCTCCACCAGGACCGGCATCAGGTCACGGACCTTGTCGCTGCCCATGCGGGTGATGAAGCTGAGGCGGCCGGGGACGCGGTCGGGGTCGATCCTGGCGGCGAGCGCGAGCACGTCGTCCGGGTCGGCGGTCGGCCCCAGCTTGACGCCGACCGGGTTGGCGACGCCCGCCGCGAACTCCACGTGGGCGCCCTCGTACTGCCGGGTCCGCTCGCCGAGCCACAGGTAGTGGCCCGAGAGACCGTACGTGGCTCCGCTCGCCGCGTCCCGGCGGGCGAGGGCGTCCTCGTACTCCAGGATCAGTGCCTCGTGGCTGGTGAAGACCTCCCGGCCGGACCCCTCGCGCGCCGTCAGGACGGCCTCGCGGGCGTGGTCGTACGCGCGGAGCAGCCGCGCCGGGTCGGGCCGCCGGGAACCGGGCGTCGGCTCGGCCCCGTTGACCATGTCGCCCCGGTAGACGGGCAGGGACACGCCGTCCACCAGTTCGGTCGGCCGGGAGCGGGGCTTGGCGAACTGGCCCGCCATGCGGCCGATGACGGTCACCGGGAGGCGCAGGGACGGCTCGATCAGGGCGGCGGTCGCGGCGAGCAGCGCCGTCTTGGCGCGTACGGGTCCCGGCGCCGTGTCCGCGAAGGTCTCGGCGCAGTCGCCGCCCTGGAGGAGGAACCCGCGGCCCGCCGCGGCCTCGGCGAGCCGGCCGCGGAGCCGGTCGCACTCCTCGGGCCGGACGAGCGGCGGGCGGTGGGACAGCGCGGTGGCGGCGGCCCGCAGGGCCGTGTGGTCCGGCCAGTCGGGCTGCTGGGCGGCGGGTCGCGGCGGGGCGAGCGTAGGGGGTGTCATGACGGTGGTCTTTCCGTGAAGGGTTCGGGGCGCGACGGCGGGGAGCGGGGGAGCGGCGGCGGTCAGCCCGCCACCCCCGCCTCCTGGCCCGCCGGGGTCGCGGCGGCGGCCGCGCGGCGGGGCGCCGTGGCCCAGGTGATCAGGGCGAGCAGCGCGGCGACGGCGAGCAGCAGCAGCCAGTAGCCGGAGCCGTTCCGGGCGGGGCCGAACGCGGAGGCCGCGGCGGCGTTGGCGAGCGTGCCGCCCACGGCCATGCCGAGGCCGACCATGCCGAACGCGGTGGCCCGTTGCGCGGCGGGGACCGCCTGGGCGACCTCGCCGTCGAGCCTCGGGTCGACGATCACCTCGCCGACGGTGAAGAGCACCACGCCGAGCAGCAGGAAGGCGACGGAGCCCTGGCTGAACAGGCCGAAGCCGACCGCCATCGCGCCGAGACCGAGGGCGATGACCGCCGCCGAGTTCGCGAGGCGGCCGAGCCGGGCGGCGAGGACGAGCTGCAGGAGCACGACGGCCACGGCGTTCACCGTGTAGAGGACGCCGACGAACGCCTTGCCCTGTTCGGCGGCGGTGATCGGCATCGCGTACTCGATCTGCACGTAGCAGAAGCCGAAGACGACCGCGGTCGCGACGATCCAGATCATGCGCGGGCAGGTGCGAAGGACCTGGAACATGCCGGGCTTGGCGACCGCCGTGCCCGGCGCGGCCGGCGGCGCCGGGGTGTGCGGGATCCGGTGGCGCAGCTGCCAGAACGGCACGATCAGGACGAGGAACAGGGCGGAGGCGGCCAGGAAGCCGAGGCTCGGCGAGGCGAGCAGCAGGAGCAGTCCGCCGGCCAGCGGACCGAGGGCGGTGCCCGCGTTGTTCGCGGTGCTGCGCAGGGCGAAGATCGACGTGGTCGCCGCCTGCCCCTCCACCAGGTGGGAGAGCGCCGCCTTGCCGGCCGGGATGTACAGGGCGCTGCCGAGGCCCAGGAGGCCGCAGGCGACGACGGCGCCGATGTCGGTGGCCGCGGTGACGACGAGCACGTACGACAGGGCGCGCATCAGCAGGCCCAGGCACATCGTGGGTACGGTGCCGATCCGGTCGGCGATCGAACCGCCGAAGACCATCAGACCCTGCTGGGCCCAGAGCTTGGCGGTGAAGGCCGCACCGACGGCCCAGGGGGAGACCCCCTGCTCGAGGGTGAGGTAGACGGCCAGGTAGGGCAGCACCAGATTGCTGCCGAAGGTGATCGCGAAGTTCCCGAACAGCAGCAGCAGGCAGCCGGGGGTCTTCCGGACGAGGGCGAAGGTCTCGCGCACTACTTGCTCCCCCTCGCTTCGGCGCCGGGTTCGGACCGCGGTTCGGGTTCGATGACGGTCTCCGCCTCGACCCACGTCCTGAGCCGGTCGATGGCCTGCTCGACCTCGGCCCGGGTCGCGCCCACGGCGAGCGCCGAGGCGAAGTTGTCCACGCTGGCGTGCGCGGGTCCGAGGCGGGTCCCCGCCGCCACCGCCACCGTGAAGCTGCTGATGCCGGGGATGCGGCATTCGCCGGGGACGGCGCGCAGGAGGCCGGGGCGGGGTGGGAAGAGGGCGAGTCCGCCGATTCTGGCCGGTTCGGAGGGGATGCGGGGGAGGGGGCCGCCGGTGAGGGCGCGGACGTACAGCTTGGGGAGATGGGCGCCGAAGCCGAGGCGGATCTGTTCTTCGATGCGGCCGCCGGCCATGCGGCAGGCGATCTCGTTGAAGACGAGGCCGTCGGTGGTGCCGAAGATCTCGGCGTGGAAGATCGTGGTCTCGGGGGTGGGGAGTGTCTGCAGGGCGGTGGTGGTGAGCTTGCGGAGGTCGTCGAGGCGGGGGTCGTCGGTGTCGAGCATGGCGCTGTGGAGCATCTGCCCCTCCAGCATGCCGAGGCAGGTGGTGGTGCCCTGGGAGGACGGCCACATGAGGCGGATCTCACCGTCGACCATGAGGCCGTCGATGTGGAAGAGCTCGTGTTCGACGTACCTCTCGACGAGGAGCGGGGACTCGTCGTCACCGCCGAGGCCGTGGAAGCGGGCCGCGTACTCCCACAGCTCGTCCTCGTCACGCAGGACTTCGACGCCCATGGAGCCGCCCCCACGGCGTGGCTTGACCACGACGGGGAAGCCGTGTTCCCGGGTGAAGCGGAGCAGGGAGGTGGCGTCCGGCACCGCCGCGTACGGTGCCAGGGGGACGCCCGCCGCCGCCAGCAGGTCCTTCATCAGGAGCTTGTCCCGGAAGGCGGCGGCGCTCCGCTCCGTCTGGCCGGGCAGCTCCAGGAGCTCCCGCAGCCGGGCGGCCCGCAGCAGGTCGAACTCGGACAGGGCGATGATCTCGTCGAAGCCGAACTCGACGTGCAGGCGCAGCGCTTCGCGCTCCACCGCGACGCCGTCGTGGTAGTCGGACAGCGGTACCGCCGCGTCGAAGGAGGCGAGCTGCTCCGCCCGGACGGTGTCGTCGGCGCTCAGCGCGCGGGCGTCCGTGAGGAGCAGGAGCCGGTGCCCCTCGCCGATCCACTCGCGGTACGGGCGGATGGCGAGCGCGCTGCGGTTCAGGATGAGGTAGTTCACCGCTGCGCCGCCTCGATCTCGATGCGGAACGTCTCGTACACGCGGGCCACGGCCGCCTCGGCCTCCTCGGCGGAGTCCGCCCGCAGGAAGACGAGACCGCTCGCGGCGGCGGAGTTGAGCCGCTCGGGCACGGTCTCGCCGACCTCGCGGAGCATCTTCACGTCGACGACCGACGGCAGCGCGAGAAGCTCCTCGGCCCCCGTCATGGCGACGATCCGGCCGGGCGTCAGCGGCAGGTAGCAGTGGGCCGTCACGCCGTGCTCGGGGACCTGGTCCACCTTCGGTTCCAGGCCCAGGGCGAGCAGCAGGCAGGACTGCCACACGTCGACGCCGGTGTGCAGGGCGAGGGCGTCCGGGATGCCGCCGCCGGCCGGCCGGCAGGCGATCTCCCCGGCGACCAGGCCGTCGGCGGTCCCGAAGAACTCCATGTGCGTGACGCCGTCGACGAGTCCCAGGGCGGCGACCGCCTCGGTGTGCAGCTCCTCCATGCGCGCGCGTACCGGATCACCGGCCGGCAGCGTCGCCGAGCCGAACATCGCGCCGTGGTCGAGGACCGGCACCAGATAGCGGGAGGAGGCGGCGAAGACGACCTGGCCGTCCTTCACCACTCCGTCGCAGTGGTACTCGGCGGTCATCTCCACGAACTTCTCGACGACCAGCGGCACTCGGAGGGCCCGGATCGGGCCGGCCTCCGGCGAGGCGGCGAACGCCTCGAACTCCTCGGGGCCGCGCAGTACGCACACGTCGATGGACCCGCCGCCGATCATGGGCTTGGCGACGACCGGCCAGCCGAGCTCGGCGGCGGCCTCGGCCACCTGGTCGAGGCCCGCGGCGAGCCGGAAGTCCGCCACCGGAAGGCCGGCCCCGCGCATCAGCTCCTTCATCGCGTACTTGCTGGAGAAGGCGTGGGCGACCTCGGCGCCGGTGCCCGGGATGCCGAAGTAGGTGCGGACGTACCCCGTCTGCGCCTGGCCGAGCTCGAACGGGGCGAAGATCCGGTCGATCCGCCGGTCCCGCAGCACCCGCAGGACCGCGAGCCGCAGCGCCTCGGGATCCTGTACGTCGTCGATGAGGCGGACGTCGACCTCGGGGCCGTACCGCTGCGCGTGACCGGGCTCGGTGATCACCGTCAGGTGGCCGATCTCCGGGGCGGTGCGGACGCGGTCGGGCAGGAGGTTCTTCTTGACGTGAACGAGAAGGACGTTCATTGCTGAGGGCCTTTCACCCGGCCGGGGCCGGGGGTGTGGGGGTTCGTGGTCGTGCGGTTCCTTCGGCTTCCCGGTCATTCCGGCCGGTCGCTCCGCCGCTCCTCGCGCCACAGGCCGAGGGCCCGCTGCGCGGCCTGGTCGGAGTAGCTCATGAGCACCGACTCCTCGTCGGCCTCGTGGCGCACCCAGGACCAGCTCGGGACGACGACGACGTCACCGGCCCGCCAGTCGAGGACCTGGTCGCCGACGCGGGTGCGGCCGCTCCCCTCGATCACGAGCAGGACGGTCGCGTCGGTGGAGCGGTATGCGGCGGACTGCCAGCCGGAGGGGAGGAGTTGGGCCCAGGCGGACATCGTCGGGAGGACGTCGCCGCCGGTGAGCGGGTTGGTGAAGGCCACCTTGACGCCGTGCCAGGGGTCCGGGGCGTCGGTCTTCGCGAGCCGGGTGAGGACCTCGCGGGTCCGGGCGTACGGGTAGGAGGTGATCGGCGACGCGTTGCCGCCGGGCCTGCTGCCCACCGGCAGCAGGGCGGCGCCGTACCGGGTCAGGGAGTCCCCGTCCGGGCGGGTCACCGCGCGCGCCGCCTCGGGGGAGCGCTCGAGGAAGGAGGCGTCGAAGAAGCCGACGAGGGGGATGTCGAGGGCGTCCAGCCAGATGGTCGGTCCCTCCCCCTCGCTGCCGTGGTCGTGCCAGGTCATCGGGCGGGTCAGCACCAGATCCCCGCGCTCCATGGCCACCCGCTCGCCGCCGACCACGGAGTACGCCCCGCTGCCTTCGACGATGACGCGCAGCGCCGACTGGCTGTGCCGGTGGCTGGGGGCGATCTCGCCCGGCAGGACCAGCTGCATCCCGGCGTAGAGGGAGGTGGTGACCTTCGAACTGCCGGGCAGGCCCGGGTTCTCCAGTATCAGGACGCGCCGCTCGGCCTCCTCGGCGGTGATGACCTCACCGGCCGCGAGCAGTGCCGGCCGTACGTCCGAGTAGCGCCAGCGGTGGGCGCGGCAGTCGCTGCGCGGCTGGGGGGTGATCAGGTGGGAGAGACGGGTCCACAGTGCGGCGAGGTGGTGTTCGCCGATGCGGTCGTAGTACGCGTCGAGACTCATCAGGTGTCTCCTGTGGGGGAGTGGACGAAGGGGTCCTGCCGGAGCTCAGTGCTCGTACAGCCAGGACATCTCGTGGTGCAGGGCGGACTCGTCGAGCGCGGCGATCATGGCGTCGCGGGCCTCGGCGTCCTGCCCCTGCGGGTGGTAGAGCTCCTTGCCGAGCCGGCGGGAGACGGTCTGCACCCGTGCCGTGCGTTCCCGGCGGTCGGCCACGTAGCGGGCGAACGCCTCGGTGGGGTCGGCGGACGCGCCGCCGACGTGGCCGCTGAGGCAGGCGGCGTCCTCAAGGGCCATGCAGGCGCCCTGGGCCGCGTACTGCAGCATCGGGTGGGCCGCGTCACCGAGCAGCACCACGCGCCCGTCCTGCCAGTCCCGCAGGGGCGGCCGGTCGCAGAGCACCCAGCGCCGCCAGTCGCCGCCGGCCTCGACGAGCGAGCGGGCGTCACCGCACACGGCGGCGAACTCCCGTGCCACCTCGGCGTCGTCGACCGGCTCACCGGCCACGGCCTCGGTCGCCCCGCTGTCGCGGGTGATGACCGCGTTGTAGTACGCGCCGCCGACCAGCGGATAGTGCACCAGGTGGCAGCGGGGTCCCGCCCAGAGCACCGCGGCCGGCAGTCTCAGCGCCTCGGGCATGCGGTCGGCGGGGATGAGCGAGCGGTACGTGACGTGCCCGGAGACCACGGGCGGGCCGTCACCGGCGAGCTGCCGCCGTACCGCGGAGTGCAGACCGTCCGCACCGACGAGCGCGGCCCCGTCCAGGTGCTCGCCGTCGGCGAGGAACACCCGGACGCCCGCGTCGTCCTGCTCGTACCGCTCCACGGCGCAGCCGGGCCGCAGGACGACACCGGCGTCCCGGCACGCGTCGAGGAGCGCGCGGTGCAGCTCGCCGCGGTGGACCACGGCGTACGGGGCGCCGAACCGCCGCCGGAAGGTCTCACCGAGCGAGAGGCGGGCCAGCGGGCCGCCCCCGACCGCGTCCATGAGGCGGAGCTCCTCGATGAACACCGCGCAGCTGTAGGGCAGTTCGCCCACGCCGAGTCGGGTGAGGGCCCGGAAGGCGTTGGGGCCCAGCTGGATCCCGGCCCCGAGCTCGCGGAACTCCCCGCTGCGTTCGAGGACCACGACGGACCGGCCCGCGCGGGCCAGACCGAGGGCGGCGGCGAGGCCTCCGATGCCGCCGCCCGCGACGATCACGGGAGTCATGAGGACGCCACCCCGATCTCGTGGAGCACCGGCACGAGCCGGGTCAGCGCGGCGGCCGTCTCCTGCGCGCCGTGCACCATGGCGAGCCGCAGGTGCCCCTTGCCGGGGTGGGAGCCGTCCCAGCCGGCGGGCCCCAGATAGCCGCCGGGCACGCCGCGGACCGCGGCCTCGCGCCACGCCCGCACCGCGGCCTCCTCGTCGTCGCGGACCCGCAGCCACAGGAACATCCCGGCCTCGGGCAACCGGTAGCCGGGGACGCCCGCCAGGACCTCGTCGACGGCGGCGAAGGTGTCCCGGTAGCTCTCGCGTACGGCCTTGACGTGCGTCTCGTCGGACAGCAGCCGGGCCGCCGCGGCGAGGTTCGGCAGGGGGGTGGTGCCTCCGATGTAGGAGCGCAGCGCGATGAAGTCGGCGATCAGCGCGCGGTCGCCCGCCACGATCCCGGTGCGCAGGCCTGCCGCACTGGACCGCTTGGAGAGGGAGTTGACGACGAGGACGTTCCGGAACGGGTCGCCTTCGCCCTCGTGCATGTCCTGGCAGACCCGCAGGGCACCGGTGGGCTCGTCGCCCAGGTAGATCTCGGAGTAGCACTCGTCGACGGCCAGGATGAAGCCGTACGTCCTGGCCAGGGTGATCGCCCGGCGCAGATAGGCGGCCGGGGCGACGGCGCCCTCGGGATTGCTCGGCGTGCAGAGGATCAGCATGGCGGTGCGCGGCCCGCGGTCCTCGTCGATCAGGTCGAGGTCCGGGAGGTAGCCGTTCGCCGGCCCGGCCGGCATGTTGAAGGCCCGCAGTCCGCACAGCGCGGCGGCCGCGCGGTAGGGCGCGTAGTGCGGGGTGGGCATGGCGAGCAGGCGCCGGTCGCCGTCGGTGGCGTCGGCGAGGAGCCCCAGCTGGAAGAGCGCCTCACGGGCGCCGGAGGTCGGGAAGACCGCGTCCGTGCCGACGGTGCCGGGTGTCAGGCCGAAACGGTTCTCGAGCCAGTCGGCCGCGGCGCGGCGGAACCACTCGGGGCCCTGGTTCGGCGGGTACGTGCCCAGCAGGTCCTGCCGGGCGCCGAGGGCTTCGCCCAGCCAGGACGGCGGCGCGAAGCGGGGTTCACCGATGGTGAGGTCGAGCGGGGTGCGGCCCGGGACGGGGTCGATCCCGTCGAGGAGGGCGGCGATCCGGGGGAAGGGATGCGTGCCCAGAGCGGGCACGGCGGGGTTCGTGGAGATCACGGGTCGGACGTTCCTTCTGCGGTGGGGGCGGAGAGGGGAGGTGGCCGGGCCGTGTGGCCGGCCGGACGTCAGGACTCCGTCGTCAGAACTCCGGCGCCGGGACGATGCCCTCGATCTCCACCAGCAGGTCGTCGCGGCAGACGTCCACGTTGAGGAACACCACGTGCGTCTGCGGCGGGAACACGTCGGCGCACGCCGCGCGGACCGCCGGCAGGTGCTCCTCGTGCCGCACGTACGCCTTGACCCAGCGCAGCTCCTTCAGGTCGTGACCGCCGTCAAGGCCGCCGAGCCGCAGATTGCCCGAGCCGACGAGGTGGGCGATGTTGTCCAGGGTCAGCTCGCACTGCGCGTCGATGTCGCCCGCGTGCAGGGTCTCGTGGCCGGTGATGCTCGCCGTACCGGAGACGTAGACCGCGCCGCGCGTCTCGTTCTCACCGGCCGGAACCAGCCGGGTCGCCCGTGCGAAGCTCGGCGACTTGGGGCCGTACTGCCGCGGGTACTCGAACGCGGGCACCTGGCGCCGGTTCTCGATGTTCTGGGTCGTCCCCGTACGGGTGGCCAGGAAGAAGAAGGCGATGCCGCGGCCGCGGGAACCGATCCCGGTCGCCGCCGGCATGCACGTGACCCGCTCGGGCTTCGCCTCGAACGCCTCCGCACGTCCGACGCAGAAGTCCCGGTAGATCTCCAGTCCTTCGGAGTTGTCCGAGTTGATCCCGCCGATGAAGTTCCACATCCGGAAGACATGGCGGTAGTCGAGTCGGTCCATCACCTCGAAGGCGGCCTCGTACGCCTCCCGGGTCGGCTCCCGGTACGTCGGGCCCTCGGGGATGACGCCCGCGCAGAACAGGTACTCGCCGTCGTGGGCGTAGACGAGGCCGCGGTGCTCGCCGGTCTCCGCCGGGGCGTCCGTGCTCCAGACCTCGGTGAAGCTGTCGAATCCCGGGGAGGCCATGTGCAGGCCGAGCTCCGGGACCCCGTCCCGCACGAGGGGGGCGGCCGTGGCCTCGCCGAAGACGACACGTCCGATGACGTGCCTCCCCGTGGCGGGCGCGACCCGCTCGCCCTCGTAGTGGAAATCGCAGTCGATCTTGTTCTTCTTCATCATGCTCTTCTCGACACCGGCCGGCGGGGGTCTTCCCGCCGGACCGGAAACGGACAGGTTGGTGCACCGGGCCGATGACGCCGGGACAGGGCGACGCCCTTGTGAGGCGATTCGCACGGCGAACGGTCCGGGATGGAACGTGGGGGAGGTGGGGTGAGCGGGCGGCGGCCGCACCGCTCACCCGTGGCAACCGCCCTCTACGGGCGGGCGTTTCAGAGGCCGAGCGCGTCGTGCGCGCTCAGCGCGTCCGCCACCGCGTCGGGACCGGCCGGCAGCAGCGGCAGCCGGACGGCGGCGGAGGGGATACGGCCCTGGGCGTGGAGCACGCCCTTGATCACCGTGGGGTTCGGTTCGGTGAACAGCGCGGCGGACAGCTTCGCGAGCCGGTGGCCGAGTGCCGCGGCCGTGGCCGCGTCACCGGCGTGCCAGGTCCTGACCAGATCGGCGAAGGCACCGGTGGCCAGGTGCGCCGAGGCCAGGATGCCGCCGTGGGCGCCCATCGCGAGGAGGGGCGAGAAGAAGGCGTCGTCGCCGGCCATCACGGCGAAGCCCTCCGGCAGATCGGCCATCAGCTCGACGGTGGCGCTCGTGATCCCGCCCGCCGCGTACTTGACGCCCGCGATCCCCGGCAGCGCGCCGAGCCGGCGCAGCGCCTGCGCGCTGAGGTCCTGACCGGTGCGGTACGGGATGTGGTAGATCACGATCGGTACGGGGGAGGCCGACGCCAGCTCCGTGAAGTGGGCGACCACCCCCGCCTCGGAGGGGCGCGTGAAGTACGGCACGAGCGCCAGCGCCGAGCCCGCCTCCGGTACCGCCTTGAGGGCGGTGAGCGCCTCCAGGCTGGCGGCGGTGTCATTGCTCCCCGCTCCGATCATCAGGGGCGCGCCGCGCTCGCGGCAGACCCGGGCGACCACCTCGACGACGCTCGCCTTCTCGGCTGCGCTCAGGGTCGCCACCTCGGCGGTCGTGCCGAGGGCCACGAGGCCGGCGGCTCCGTCGGTGAGGAGTTCGTGGGCCAGGCTCTCCAGTGACTCGAGAGCGACGTCACCGGCAGGGGTGAACGGTGTGATGAGCGGGATGTGAACTCCGCTCGAAAGCTTGCTTCTTCCCATGTATTCGATCTTGGACCCGTCTTCACCCCGGCGTCCATTGGGGATTCCTGATGACGCTCGTAAGCTGGGCTGATGCTCAACCTGCACCAATTGCGCCTCCTGCGCGAGCTCGCCCACAGAGGGACGATCGCCGCAGTCGCCGACGTACTCGCCTACACCCCCTCCGCTGTCTCCCAGCAGCTGTCGGCACTGGAACGGAAGACGGGGGTGAGCCTCCTCGAACGCACCGGCCGTCGTGTCGTCCTCACCCCGGCCGGCGTGAACCTGGTGCGGCACGCCGAGGTGATCCTGGAGCACCTGGAGACGGCCGAGGCCGAACTCATGGAAGGCAAGGGGGTCGCGGGGCCGCTGCGTGTGGGCATCTATCCGTCGGCGGCCGGTTCCCTGGCGGCCGGCATCTTCACGGCCCTGCGCCGCTCGCATCCACGGCTCGAGCCGTGGATCCAGGAGATCGACCCCTCCGACGCCTCCAACGCCCTGCGCGGCGGCCAGCTGGACCTGGCGCTGCTGCACTCCTACGAGGGGCTGCTGCCTCCGGTGGAGCCGGGCATCCACAGCAGGCCGATCTTCACCGAGCGGATGCTCCTCGCCACCCCGTCCGACCCCTCGGAGCTCGGCTGGAAGATCGACGAGACGGACGATCCGGTACGCAGGTGGAGGGAGGTGCCGTGGATCCTCCCGGCACCGGGGACCCTGTGCCACACCGTGGTGGAACGCCTCTGCGAGACCAACGGCTTCCACGTCTCCTCGTGGCACCGGGTGGACGACTACACCACCACCCTGCGTCTGGTCGCGGCGGGCGCGGGCGTGGCCATCGTGCCCGAACTGAGCGCCCAGACGCTGCCGGAGGGCGCGATGGTGACACCGCTCCCGCTGCTGCGGCGCAGCTCGGTCGCGTTCCGGATCGGCGGGTCGGCCAAGCCCGCGATCAGCGCGTTCATCGCCGCTCTGCTCGACGTGCTGCCCGAGGGACTCGCGGCGACGGACGCGGCCACGGACACGGTCACGGACGCCTGAGACCGGGCCCGAAGTCGCGGGCGGTCAGCGCGCGTTCGACGGCGGCCTGAGTGCGCCGGCCAGTTCTTCGATGGCCGGCCCGCTCACGGCCGCCGTCCCCGTGAGGGTGCCGACGAGGGCCTGCGCGAGGACGGTGGCGGTGCCGATCCGCGTGTCCTCCCCCTCGTCGCCGGTCGCCTTCCCGATCACGGCGTCGCGCACCGCGTACGAGACGGCCGCGTCCCCGAAGAGGTCGGGGAAGGAGAGCGCCATCATGCAGACGCCCACGTTGGCGGCGAGGATCGACTGACCGGCGAGCTCGGGGGCCGTACGCAGCCGCCCGGCGTCCCGGCAGCGCTCCACCGCCGTCAGCAGGATCGCCTGGGCCTCGGTGATCGCCCGCGGCTTGGCGTCGCCCGTCGGCGTGAACATCAGCCGGTAGAGGTGCGGCTTGCGCAGCGCGAACGCGACATGGCTGTCCCAGGCCGTGCGCAGGTCCGCCACCGGGTCGTCGGTGAGCGGGTTCCGCCGCTTGGCGGCGAGGAAGCGCTCGAAACCGATGTCGGCCACCGCCGTGAGCAGCCCCTGCTTGTCGCCGAACTGGCGGTAGATCTCGGGCATGCCGACCTTCGCCCGGTCGCAGATGGCGCGGGTCGAGATCGCCAGGGCGTCCTTGGTGGCGAGCAGTTCCCCGGTGGCTTCCAGGATGCGCTCTCGGGCCGTCGACATGGCTCCCACGATAACAGCGCTAACACGGCGGACCTGGGTGTATCGCCGTACGGGGCAGGGGCGCAGGGCCTCGCCCGCTCTCCTTGTAATCATCGCTTACGAGCTGTGTTAGCGTTGCATACGCCTCGGGGGGCGGCCGCCTCCGGGGCGTCCGACCGTTCGCCACGAGAGAGCTGGTGTTCCTCCATGAACCGTTCGACGTTCCGTCGCGCCGCCACGGGCGCCGTCGCGGCCACCGCGAGCCTGACCCTCCTCGCCGCCTGCGGGGGCACGGAGGAGGGCGCCGCCGACTCCCCGTCGTCCGCACCCGCCCCGAAGGCCGCCACCCCGGCGTTCACCGCCATACACATCGGCGGGCCGACCACGATCCTGGAGGTCGGCGGCCTGCGCCTCCTGCTCGACCCCACCTTCGACGCGCCGAAGAAGTACAGGAGCGGCCTGGAGAAGACCAAGGCACCGGCCTTCGGCACCGACCGGATCGGAGAGATCGACGCCGTACTGCTCTCGCACGACCAGCACGACGACAACCTCGACGACACGGGCCGCGCCCTGCTCAGGGACGTACCCGTCGTTCTCTCCACACCCGGCGCGCGGAAGCGTCTCGGCGACCACGTCACCGGCATGAAGAGCTGGGAATCCCACGAACTGAAGGCGGCCGGCGGCACCGTCACGGTCACCGCCGTGCCCGCCCTCCACGGACCCGACGGCGTGGACCGCGGCGCGGACGGCGAGGTCACCGGCTTCGTCCTCAGCGGCCGGTCCGTCCCCACCACCTACATCTCCGGTGACAACGCCTCGGTCGAGGTCGCCCGGCAGGTCGGCGACCGCGTCAGGAAGGAGATCGGCCCCATCGACACGGCCGTCCTCTTCGCCGGAGCCGCCCGCACCCCCGCGATCCTCGACAACGCCCCGCTGACCCTGACCTCCGAGCGCGCGGCCCAGGTGGCGACGTACCTCGCTCCCCGCAAGGTCGTCCCGGTGCACACCGACAGCTGGAACATCTACTCCGAGGACCTGCGGTCCCTCCGGAAGGCGTTCCGGGACCAGGGCATCGAGGCGAAGCTCGTCGACCTCGCACCCGACGGCGCCGCGAAGAACCTCTCGTGAGCGCCGCTCCCCTCCCCGTACCCCCTCACTCCCCGCGAAAGGAACCCGCCATGACCGCGTCCACCACCCTGCGCGAGGTGATCGGCCTGCCCCAGGAGCTGCCGCACCTGAGCGACTCGACCCTCGTCATGATCGACTTCCAGAACACCTACCGCACCGGCGTCATGCTGCTCGACGGGGCCGAGCCGGCCGTCGCCGCCGGCGCGCGCCTGCTCGCCGCGGCCCGTGCCGCGGGCACCCCCGTCGTCCACGTGGTCAACGACGGCGGCGAGGGCACGCCCTACGACATCCGCGCGGAGATCGGCGCGATCAGCGACGAAGTCGCCCCGATCGAGGGGGAGAAGGTCGTCGTCAAGCAGTTCCCCGACGCCTTCCACGCCACGGACCTCGACGAGACCCTGAAGGACCTCGGGGCCGGCGGAGACCTGGTCATCGCCGGCTTCATGACGCACATGTGCGTCCTCTTCACCGCACAGGGCGCCTTCAACCGCGGCTACCGCCCGACCGTGGTCGCCGAGGCCACCGCCACCCGCTCCCTGACGGCGCCCGACGGCACCGTGCTCCCGTCGGACGCGCTGGCGGCCGCGAGCCTGACGACGGTCGCGGACCTGTTCGGCACGGTGGCCCGCACGGTCGGCGAACTCGTCACCCCGACACCGGCCGGCTGACGGCCACCCGACCCACCGGCGCCGACGTGACCGTCGGCACCGGGAGTTCACCCGAGGTGTACCGGAACACCGCCTGGTGATGGGTTGCGGGTCGCCCGCCTCGGCGGTAATGGAGGTCGGCCCGTGACGCGTCACTCCGGGCGCTCCCCGTACCGTGTGCCCCTGGAGGACGTGTGCCCCCCGCCGCCGAGACCGTGCTCGACGAGGTCGACGGCGAGGAGGGCGCGGGCGGCGCCCCGCCCCGCCCCGGCGTACCGGCGCGCGGCCTCCGCTCGAAGGCCGTCGCCGGTCCGCTCTCCGCCGCGCTGCTCACCGCCGTACTGTTCTGCCTCGCGACCCGGCTCTCCCGCAGCCACCCCTTCGGGCCTGTGACGAGGAACATCGTCGACCTCGGCCAGCAGTACCTGCCGTTCCACGCGTACTGGCGGGCCCTGCTCCTCGGGGAGACCCACGGCGACGCGTTCCTCAACTGGAACTCCGGCTTCGGCTCCAACTTCCTCGGCGACATCGGCACCTACCTGAGCAGCCCCTTCGACCTGCTCGTCGTGTTCTTCCCGGCGGACCGCGTCGAACTCGCCCTGTACGTCGTCACCGCCGCCAAGATCACCACGGCCGGCGCGGCGATGGCGCTGCTGCTCCCGCGACTGCGCCCGGGCCCCTGGCCGGTCGCCGCCGTGCTCGGCACCGCGTACGCCCTCTCCGGCTGGACCTTCAACGTCGGCGCCTCCGTCCCGATGTGGCTCGACGGGCTCGTCGCCTTCCCGCTGCTCTGCCTGGTCGGGGAGTGGGCCCGCACCGCGCGGCGCCCCGTCCTCGGCCCCCTCGTCGTCGCGCTGGCCTGGACCGCCAACTTCTACACCGCCTACATGGCGACCCTCGGCGCCGCCGTCGTCCTCGCCGTACGGCTCCTCACCGCCGAGGAGACCGCCCCCGCCCGGCAGCTCCTCGCCGGGGCGCTGCGCGCCGCGCGCGCCGTCCTCATCGGCATCGGGCTCGCCGCCCCGCTCGTCGCGGTCGTCTTCCTCGCCACCAGGGGCGCCGATCCCACCCCGGTGACCACCTTCGCGCCGGCCGCCTGGACGGACGTCCTCGCCCGCTTTCTGCCCGCCACCGCGAGCGTCGACAGCCCCGCCCTGTTCATCGGCACGCCCGCGCTCGCCCTCGCCCTCACCCTGCCGTTCAACCGGGCCGTCGCCCCGCGCGTCCGCGCCGTCTGGACGGCCGCGATCGTCCTGGTGACGCTCTCCCTCCAAGGGGAGCCGACCCATCTCCTCTGGCACGCCGGAGCCTCACCGAACGGCATTCCGTACCGTCAGACCTTCGTCCTGTGCGGGCTGCTGCTGATCGCCGCCTGGTTCTCGACGGGCCAGGGGATGCCCCGGCCGGCAGCGCTCCTCGCGGGCGGCGCCCTGCTCGGGCTCCTCGCCTGGGCGGCCCGGGGCAGCGCGGACATCGACCGCTGGACGTATCCCGCCTTCGGCGCGGCCGCGGTCCTGGGGCTCGCCGCAGTTCTCGTCACCCTCCTGAACGGCCGCCTCCTGAACGGCCGCCTCCTGAACGGCCGCCTGCTGAACGGCCGCCTCCTGAAGGAGCGCCCGAAGACCGCGCGCGTACTGCCCGCCCTCGCCGTGGCCCTGCTCGTCCTCGCCCAGGCGGGCGAGACCGCCGTCACCGGCAAG
This sequence comes from Streptomyces sp. NPDC028711, assembly GCF_055565415.1. Lineage (NCBI taxonomy): Bacteria > Bacillati > Actinomycetota > Actinomycetes > Kitasatosporales > Streptomycetaceae > Streptomyces > Streptomyces sp. NPDC028711. Next base: position 201,769 of record NZ_JBVHUJ010000010.1, read on the forward strand.
CGGATCGAGGAGCGGCAGCGCGACACGGTCTCCTGGTCCCCCCGGCTCGGCCCCTGGCACACCGCCGTGGCGGAGGAGGTGGCCCGCGCCGACGCCTGGCCCCGGCACCGTACGGACCCCGGAGAAGTCCCCGGCGGCAACGACGTGTTGATCGTCGGCGGCCAGGGCCCCGACTACTACAGCAGCCTCACCGCGGAGGTGACCTCCCGCACCCTGACGGACCTCGGCTTCGGCCACTACGCGAAGGGCCGGCACCCGGTCACCCTCGACAACCCGGTGACCGACGCCCTGTTCTCCATCGGCACCCGCGTCCGTTCGCACCCCACGGAGCCCGTACGGCAGGACGCGCCGCCGCGCGCCACGGTCACCGTCACCACCACCCCCGTACCGCCGCTCGTCACCGTCCGTCCGCCGGGGCGGCCGGACGGCCACGCGGGGGACTCCGCCTTCGCCCGGCAGGAGCGGCTGCTCGGCGCCGAGGTGTACGCGCTGCCGGCCGCCGCCCGTACCGGACGCACCCTCACCGCCCGCTGTCCGGCGGGCTCCCAGGTCTGGTTCTGGGCACCCGAGTACAAGGGCACGGCGGCGCTCCTGGGGGAGTGGTCGGTGGACTTCGACGGCAGGCCGCCGGCCGTCCGCGCCCCCATGCAGGCCCTCGGCACCGTGCCCGCGTCCGGCGACGTCCGGATCGAGCTGAGTCCCGAGGCCGGGATCCGGTTGCCCCGACAGGCGGTCGGCTGCCTGCTCCCGGCCCGGCTCGACTCCGCCGTACGGCGGTTGACCGCCGGCGGAGCCGTCCGCGTCCGCACCACCGGCCACACCGTCACCGCCGAACTGCCCCCGGGCAGCCGGGGTACCGCCGTGCTCGCCGCCCCGCGCGTCTCCGGCTGGCGCTGCGCCGCGGGGGACGCGGAACCCCGCCCCGCGCGCGCGTACGAGGGGCTCGTCGCCGTCCCGCTGGACGGCCGGGCGACCACGGTCACCTGCGCCTTCCGGCCTCCGGGACTCCGCGTCGGCGGCGCGGCGGGCGCGGCCGCGCTCCTCGCCCTGGCGGTGACGGGATTCCTGCACCGGCGGGCCCGCCGGTGAAGCGGCGTCCGCCGCGGACTTTCCACGGGAGACGACAAGAGTTCACCCGGAGTGCACGCGCGGATCGTTCGCCCGGAGAGGTGGAGCGTTACTGTGCCCGCCGTAGCGGCGTTTAACTGTTCGATTCAGTATGGGGATTCCGAGTGCCGAAACTGTCCGTCGTCGTACCGTTCCACAATGTCGGGCCATACGCGCCCGACACCCTGCGCAGTCTCGCGAACAACGCGGATCCGGAATTCGAGTTCCTGCTGGTCGACGACTGCTCGACGGACGACACCCCGGAAATCCTCGACCGCTGGCGCGACCGGCTGCCGAACGCCACCGTCATCCGGCACGAGACGAATCTCGGCGTCGCCCAGGCACGCAACACGGGAATCGACGCGGCACGCGGCGAGTACCTCACCTTCCTCGACGGCGACGACTGGTACGCGCCGGGCCATCTCGCCGCCGCCGTCGCCGGAATGGACCGCCTCGGCTGCGATTTCGCCCGTACCGACCACGTCCTCTCGGAAGGCCGGAAAAGGCAGATCAAATACGCCCCCGCCAAGCTCCGCGACACGGTGATGGACCCCAGGGACGGAATCTCGCCCGCCAGCATGGTGACGATGGTGGACTATCCGTTCGTCCCCTTCGGCATCTACAGCGCCCGCCTCTTCGAGAACGGCTCCTCGCGTTTCGAGACCTCCCTGCGAACGGCCGAGGACCGCCTATGGGTCTGGCGGCTCCACCTCAAGGCCCGTACCTTCGCCGCGCTTTCCCTGCACGGGGTCTTCTACCGCCGGGGCGTCACCACCTCGCTCACCCAGATCACCGACAACCGGCAGCTGGACTTCATTCCCTCGTACGACACCCTGCTCGACGACGTCTCCCGGGACGCCGAGGCCGAACGGTTCCTTCCGAAAGCGGTCCGCACCTATTGCGCGATGATCGCCTTCCACATGGGCAAGGTCGGGAAGTACGAGCCCGCCGTCGCCCAGCGGCTCCGCGCCGACGTCGCCGACGCGCTGCACCGGATGCCGCAGCACGTCCTCGACGAGACCCTGGCCACCATGGACACCCCCCGCAGCACCCTCCTCCGGAGCCTGCGCGACACCGGAAGGACCGCCTGACCCATGGCTCCCGAAGAGGCCCCCACGCCGACCCCTCTCGATACGGCCACCGACCCCCGGCCGGTCCAGATCTTCCAGGTGTCCACCCTCTACGGCGCGGCCACCCTCGCCGCCTCCCTCGACGCCGGACAGTTCGGCCCCCGCGAGGACACCCGCCGGCTCCTGCTGATCTCGCGCAACGCCGAGATCCCGGAGACGGCGCTCCGCCTGGAGACCATGACGGGGTACGAGCGGATCGCCGCCCGCTTCGACGGCACCCTCGACTGGAACGAGACCATCCACCCGTACCACCCCGCCGCCTGGGCCCCGCGCCCCGAGGAGGCACCGCTCTGGCAGCGCGTGCTCCGCACGGCGTGGGACCTGGGCACCGCCCCGGTGGAGCTCATCGTCGAATCCATCCAGGTCAACCCCGCCAAGGCGCTAGCCGGCACCTTCCCCGAGAGCGCCCTCCACGTCTACGCCGACGGCCTCATGAGCTACGGCCCGACCCGCACCGACCTCGCCCAGTCGATCGCCTGCCGCATCCGGCGGGTCCTCCACCTCGACCTGGTGCCGGGCCTGCGGCCCCTCCTCCTGAGCGAGTACGGCGTGGAGCCCGAGCTCGTCCCCGACGACGCCTTCCGCGCGGTCCTCGCCGAGATCGCCGAGGAGGCCGCCGCAGACCCGGACATCGCGCGGGCGGCGGCGGCCGAACCCACGGCACTGCTCCTCGGCCAGTACCTCGCCGCCCTCAACCTGCTCACCGCGGAGGAGGAAGAGGAGCTCCACGTGCGGATGCTGCGCGGGGCGGCCGCGGCCGGACACCGCTCGCTCGTCTTCAAGCCGCACCCCAGCGCTCCTGCGAGCTACTCCCAGGCCCTCCACGAGGAGGCGGAACGCTCCGGCGTACGCCTCACCGTCCTCGACGGACCGCTGCTCGCCGAGACGTTCTACGAGCGGTGCGCGCTCCGGCTCGTCGTCGGCTGCTTCTCCACGGCGATGTTCACCGCCGCCGTCCACTACGGCGTGCCCGTCGCGCGCGTGGGCACGGTCGAGGTCCTCGAACGGCTCACCCCTTTCGAGAACAGCAACCGGATCCCGCTCACGATCGTCGACCACCTGCTCGCGGACCTGGAGGCGGGCGAGGAGCCCGCGGTCCCCGGGGCCGCGCCGGACTCGCTCACCCCGCTGGTCCGCGCCGTCGGCTACTGCATGCGGCACAAGAGCCACCCGGGGATGCGGGAGGAGGCGGCCGACTTCCTGGCCGCGCACCACGCCGACCCCGGCATCGCCCACCACTTCACCACCGAACGGCTGACCCAGCTGGCCCTCCCGGGCGGCACGGAGCCCGAGGCACAGGGCACCCCGTCCTTCCGCCTCGGCCGGGGCCTCGTACGGTCGCGGCGGGGCTGAGGGGGCGGGAGGGCGGCCGGAGCCGCCTACGCCCCCCGCGTGTGGCCGTACGTAGCCGGAGGCCCAGCGGGCCCGTACACGACCCGTACGCCCCCAAGCGCCCCCCACGTCACCCCTACCTCACCACGCAGGCCCCGTGTCACCCGTAGGGGCGGACCTGACCAGGGTGAAGACCGCGCCCTCCGGGTCCGCCACCTGGGCGAGCCGCCCCGCCGTGCCCTCGCGCGGCGGGCGCAGCACATGACCACCGAGCTCCACGACGAGCCGCGCGGCCGCGTCCGTGTCGGCGACCTCGAAGTACGTCATCCAGTGCGGCCCCCGGTCCCGGGGAAGCGCGTTGCCGACGCCGTGCAGGGAGGCCACCGGGAGCCCATCGACATGGAGCGTGGCGTAGTCCTGGTCGGTGGAGACGACCGGCTCGACCTCGTAGCCGAAGACCGTCCGGTAGAACTTGCCGACCGAGGTCTCGTAGGTGAGGAGCTCGTTCCACACCGGGGTCCCGGGCGGGCCGGCCGTCGCCGTGCCGTGGTGCGCCTCCGCCTGCCAGACGCCGAAGACCGCGCCCGTCGGGTCGGAGCAGATCGCGAGTCGGCCCGCCTCGCCGGCGTCGAGCGGTCCCACCGCCACCGTGCCGCCGCAGCCGCGGATGCTCTCGGCGGTCTCGTCCGCGTCGGAGGTGGCCAGATAGGGCGTCCAGGCGATCCGCAGATGCCGGTCGGGCGGCAGCCGGCCGATGCCCGCGACCTCCTTGCCCTCAAGGAGTGCCCGCACGTACGGGCCGAGCTGCTGCGGCCCGGGCACGAAGTCCCAGCCGAAGAGCGCGTTGTAGAACTCCAGCGTGGCGTCTAGCCCGTGCACCATCAGGCTCACCCAACAAGGTGTGCCGGGTGTGCGCCGAGTCGCCTCGGTCATCGTGACTCTCTCCTCGGACCGTCGTCGTGCCCGTGCCTGTCCGATGGTGACACCGACGGGGCCCCGGCGCGCACCGGTCCCACCAACGAGTGGCGTGATCCCGCGGTGCTGACGCGTGAAGGACGCCGGGTTCGCCCTCAGCGGCCGTGCGGCTGCGCGAGGATGGCACCCATGAAGCCCATCATCTCCGCAAGCGAACTGCTGAGCGAGTCGGCCGGGTCCCGGCCGCCGGTCCTCCTGGACGTCCGCTGGACGCTGGGCGGCCCGCCCGGCCGGCCGGCGTACGAGGCCGGGCACCTCCCCGGCGCGGTCTACGTCGACCTGGACACGGAACTGGCGGGCCCGGCCGGAGCCGGCGGACGGCACCCGCTGCCCGACCCGGAGGTCTTCGGGGCCGCCATGCGCCGGGCGGGTGTCTCGGCGGACACGCCGGTCGTCGTCTACGACGGAGGCCTCGGCTGGGCCGCGGCCCGCGCCTGGTGGCTGCTCCGCTGGGCGGGTCACCCGGACGTACGGGTCCTGGACGGGGGCCTCGCGGCCTGGGAGGGGGAGCTCACGGAGAAGATCCCCACGCCGGAGCCCGGCGACTTCCGGCCGGAGCCGGGCGCACTCGGTCTGCTCGACGCCGAGGGCGCGGCCGCCCTCGCGCGCGCGGGGCTGCTCCTGGACGCGCGTGCGGCCGAGCGGTACCGCGGGGACGTGGAGCCGATCGACCGGGTGGGCGGCCACATCCCGGGAGCGGTCTCGGCCCCGACGACGGAGAACGTCGACGCGGAGGGACGTTTCCTGGCGGCCGGCGCGCTGAGGGACCGGTTCGCCGCCCTGGGCGCGGCCGGGGGAACGCCGGTCGGCGTCTACTGCGGCTCGGGCGTCTCCGGTGCCCATGAGGTCCTGGCCCTGGAGATCGCCGGCGTCCCCGCAGCCCTGTACGCGGGCTCCTGGTCGGAGTGGTCCTCCGACCCGTCCCGCCCGGTGGCCACGGGCCCCGAGCCGCAGTAGAGCGAAGGGAAGGGGCCCGCACCGATCCGGTGCGGGCCCCTACCCGTACGACTGTGACGGCAAGGCTTCCGCGTCAGTCCTGCTTCTTCCTCCGCGTACCGAAGACGATCTCGTCCCAGCTGGGCACGGCCGCCCGGCGGCCCGGACGGACGCCGTCCGCCTCGGCCTGGCGGTCCGTGGTCCCGGTGAGCCGGTCGCGGTGACCCGAGACGGCGCGCGGCATCAGGACGTCGGCGTACGCGGAACCCGCGCCCGCCGAGGCCGCCGGGGCCGGCGGCTCCTCCGCCTCGGCCTCTTCCGAGGGCTCCGAGTCCGGCTGCTCGGGCACGACCATGTCGCCGCGGAAGCTCGGCACCGCCTCCAGGAGGCTGGTCAGCGAGTCGCGCTCCTCCTCCGGCTCGACGGACGCGGAGGCCCGCTCCAGCTGGCGGTCGGGACGGTCCGGCCGGTCGATCTGGCGGTCCAGGGCGCGGTCGAGCGGCCTGTCCCGCGGCAGCCGTGCGATGCGCGGCACGAAGGGGAAGCTCGGCTCCGGCGCGGCGGCGATGGTGTCGTCCGTCTCGCCGATCAGGGCACGCGCCTCGTCGTCGACGGCCTGGACGAGCCGCCGGGGCGGGTCGTACGTCCAGCTGGCCGTGTGGACCTCGCCGGCGACCCGGTAGACGAGCAGCACCTCCCAGGTGCCGTCGTCACGCCGCCAGGAGTCCCACTGCGTGGTGTCCTTCTCGGCGCCGCGCAGCAGCAGCCGCTCCTGCACCGCCTCGCCGAGCTGCGGGCCGCTGTTCTCGCCGGGCCTGCGGACCGGGGTCTTGCGGGCCCGCTCCGCCATGAAGGCGCGCTCGGCGAGCACGGGGCCCTCGAAGCGGCGCACGCGGTCGACGGGGATCCCGGCCATCTGGGCGACCTCCTCCGCGGAGGCACCGGCTCGTATCCGTGCCTGGATGTCGCGGGGGCGGAGGTGGCTCTCCACCTCGATCTCGATCTGGCCGAGGCGCGCGCGGTCGTTGCGCACGGCGGCGCGCAGCCGCTCGTCGATCGGAAGTGTGTACTCCGTGCTGTCAGCAGCCTTCAGCACCAGTCGTGTGCCGTCGTTGGAGACGGCCACGACACGCAGTTCGGGCATGGGGACCTCCCGGGTGGTGCCTGCCGACGTCACGTGCGTCGCTGCTTCCGCTAGTCGAGTGTGGCCTGCCCGGGTGCAGCCTGCCACTACCTTGCCGAGTTGCCCGGCGTGTCGGGCGTGGACCCTGGAACGCCGTTATGACACGGTGACCTGTTGGCTACCCGGAGTGACAGGCGGTCACTCTGTGCAGTCGGTTCCCGTGCGCTGCCGCGGCGCCGCCGGTTCGAGCGCCGTGTCCGGCCCCCTCCCCTTGATCCCGGGCACCCGTGAAGGCGTCCGGACCCAGGGTTCGTCAATGTACTCCATTCGGGCCACCGGGGTGGACCGGCGCGCCGCCCAACTTCTCGGGCGGTACGGGAGTTGAGTCTCCGCGATCTTCCCCCGTACGTGTCACTCTTCACAGAACCAGCGGAAACGGAACTATTCGCTTCGCCCATATGTCCCTTCTGGGTGCAAGGTGATCGGAAGAGCCGTCAGGGGTTGGAGATGCGTCAGAGGCCGGAAACCGCCACGGAGGAACCGGAGGAGGAGAGCGGCAGGAGAAGGATCGACCTGAGCGTGGCTCAGGTCTCGGGCAGTGCGCTCGCCGCGGTCATCGCCGCCAAACTCGCCTCCACCCTCGGTGTGTACGGCACGATCCTCGGCGCCGGTGTGATCAGCGTCATCGCGACCTGCGGCGGCCCCCTCTTCCAGCACCTCTTCCGGCGCACCGGCGAGCAGGTGCGCGACGCGACCGCCGCGGCCAAGCCGAGGGCCCGTCAGATGCCCGTGGGCGCCCGGCCCGAGGACGGCCGCACCCTGATGCTCGGGACGGTCCCGGCCCCCCTCCCGTACGACAAGGAGCTCGACGGGGAGTTCGGCGAGGCGACCACCCACGGCACCCGCGTCCGGGGCTGGAGGCGCCCGGCCGTCGCCGCCGCCCTGGTCTTCGGCGTCACGATGGGCGGCATCACCGCCTACGAGCTCGTCTCCGGGCAGGACTTCAGCGGTACGCGGGGGACCACGACCTTCGGCTCCGTCGTCCAGGGGAGCGGCGAGCGGCGGGCGCCGGCCGAGAGGAACGACCCCGCGCCCACGCCGTCCGGATCCACCGGGAACACCGTGAGCCCCGGGGACGGCGCCGACAGCCCCTCGGCGGGCGGCACCCCGACACCGGACGGGCCGGGCACCGGGACCGGCACCGCGACCCCTCCGCCGGAGCCGACGCCCACCGATTCCACCGGCGCCGAACCGACCCCCGCCCCGTCGGACCCGACGTCGGGCCCGACCACGGACCCGACCGAACCCACCCAGGAGCCGACTTCCGGGACCGGCCTTCCCGAGGTCCCGGCCACCCCCACACCGGCCGCACCGGGGACCGGAGCAGGGGAGAGCACCGAGGGAGCCGAGTGACCGTCAGTCGCCGAGCACCCGGCGCAGATAGTCGTTGCCGAACAGCCGGTCCGGGTCGAGACGGTCACGCAGCGCCGTGAACTCGCCGAAGCGCGGGTAGACCTCGGAGAGGTACGCGGCGTCGCGCGTGTGGATCTTGCCCCAGTGGGGGCGGCCGCCGTGCGCCGTCATGATGCGCTCCACCGCGGTGAAGTACGCGCGGTGGGGCGTCCCCCTGTAGAGGTGGACGGCGATGTACGCGGTCTCCCGCCCCGAGGCCGTGGACAGCGCGATGTCGTCCGCCGGAGCCGTCCGCACCTCCACGGGGAAGCTCACCTTGAGCGGCGAGCGCTCGACCATCGCCTTGAGCTCGCGCAGCGCCGCGACCGCCGCCTCACGCGGAAGCGCGTACTCCATCTCCAGGAAGCGCACCCGGCGCGGCGAGGTGAAGACCTTGTACGGGATGTCGGTGTACGTACGGGCCGACAGGGCCCGGCTGGAGACCTTGGCGATCGAGGGGATGACCGGCGGCACCGCGCGCCCCAGCGAGCAGGCCACCTGGAAGAGCCCGTTGGAGAGGAGCTCGTCCTCGATCCAGCCGCTGACCCGGCCGGGGGGAGCGGCGGGGCCCGCGCTGCGGTTGTTGCGCTTGGTGTTGCAGTTGTCCGTGTGGGGGAACCAGTAGAACTCGAAGTGCTCGTTCTCCGCGTGCAGCGCGTCGAACTCCGCGGTGACCCGGTCGAAGGTCATCGGCTCCTCGCGCGCGGTGAGCAGGAAGAGCGGCTCCACCGCGAGGGTGAGCGCCGTGACGATGCCGAGGGCGCCGAGCCCGATCCGGGCCGCCGCGAAGACCGCGCGCTCCTCGTCGGTCCCCTTCTCCGAGCAGGTGAGGAGGTCGCCCGAGGCCGTGACGAGCTCCAGCTCACGGATCTGCGCGGCGATCGAAGCCGAATCGCGGCCCGTGCCGTGCGTGCCGGTGGAGGTGGCCCCGGCGACGGTCTGCACCATGATGTCGCCCATGTTGGTGAGCGACAGGCCCTCCCGGGCCAGCGCCACGTTGAGCCGCTCGAGCGGGGTGCCCGACTCGACCGTGACGGTCATCGCCTCGCGGTCGATCCGCCGGATCCCGGTCAGCAGGCCCGGCCGCACGAGGACGCCGTCGGTGGCCGCGATCGAGGTGAAGGAGTGGCCGGTGCCGACCGTCTTCACCCGCAGCCCGTCCTCGGCCGCCCGGCGCACCGCCTCCGCGAGCTCCTCGGCGGAGGCCGGGCTCACCTCCCGCACGGGTCGGCAGGTGACGTTCCCCGCCCAGTTACGCCACGGGCTGCCCGCCGTCCTGGCGCTCCCCGATCCCGCTGCTGTCGTCCCGCTCACGCTGCCCCTCCCGGTTCGGCGCCGGCCTGCGGAGCCGGCGGTGTCCGAGGAGACCCACCGCGACCGCGACGGCGCCCGAGACGACGGGCACCACGTACCCCGCCTCCGCTCCCGACGCGTCGACCACCCAGCCGGCGGCCGAGGAGCCGAGCGCCACGCCGACCGCGAGCCCGGTACCCGTCCAGGTCATGCCCTCGGTCAGCTTGGTGCGCGGTACGTGCGCTTCGACGAGGGCCATGGTGGTCACCATCGTCGGTGCGATGGACAGGCCCGCGACAAAGAGCGCCACGGCCAGCAACGGCAGGTTCCCGGCCAGTAGGAGGGGGATCATACTCACGGCCATCGCGCAGATGCCCAGGAGCCAGCGGCGGGACGGCTCTCCCTTGAGATGGAGCAGGCCGAAGACCGCGCCGGCCAGGCACGAACCAAGCGCGTAGACGGCCAGCACGAGACTCGCGGCGGCCTTGTGCCCCTGCTCCTCGGCGAAGGCCACGGTCACCACGTCCACGGAGCCGAAGATGGCGCCGGTGGCGACGAAGGCGAGGGCGAGCACCTGGAGTCCGGGGGAGCGGAGCGCGGAGACGCCCTTCTCGCCCCGCTTGTGCGGGTGGGGGGCCGGCTCGGTGGCGCGCTGCGAGGTCAGCCAGAAGACACCGACGGCCAGGAACACCGCGGCGAACAGCGGGCCGGCCTCGGGGAACCAGGCCGTCGACAGACCGATCGAGATGATCGGACCGAAGATGAAGCACACCTCGTCGATGATCGACTCCCAGGAGTACGCCGTGTGCAGGCGCCGCTCCTCGCCCCGGTAGATCTCCGCCCAGCGGGCCCGGGTCATGGCGCCGACGCTCGGTACGCAGCCGATCACGGCCGTGAAGACGAAGAGCGTCCAGTCCGGGGCCTGCTGCTGCACGCAGAGGAGGAGCCCGGCCGCCGCCGCGAGCGAGACCAGGGTCACGGGGCGGAGCACCCTGCGCTGCCCGTGCCGGTCGACGAGCCGCGAGACGAGGGGGCCGAGGACCGCGGCGGACATGGCGAGCGTCGCCGACAGCGCGCCCGCGAGCCCGTACCGGCCGGTGACCTGCGAAATCATGGTCACGATGCCGATGCCCATCATGGACAGGGGCATCCGGCCGAAGAACCCGGCGACGGAGAAGGCGGTGGTGCCGGGCGCCGTGAATATCGCGCGGTAGGGACTGGGCAAGAGGCGTCCTTGGTCAACACGTGTAATTAACTGCTAAAGCCTACGGCGTTGAACTCGATCGGTCATCCCCCTTTTTCGGACGAACGCCCACGGACGGGCCGCGCCGTCCGCCCTCAGGGGCGGGTGGGAGGATCGGTGCCATGTCCGATCAGCACGATCCCGCCCCGTACGACGCCCTGCTGCTGCTCTCGTTCGGCGGCCCCGAGGGCCCGGACGACGTGGTCCCGTTCCTGGAGAACGTGACCCGCGGCCGTGGCATCCCGAAGGAACGGCTCAGGGAAGTGGGGCAGCACTACTTCCTCTTCGGCGGCGTCTCCCCGATCAACGACCAGAACCGCGCGCTCCTCGAAGCGCTGCGGACGGACTTCGCGGAGGCCGGCCTCGACCTCCCGGTCCACTGGGGGAACCGGAACTGGGCTCCGTATCTCACCGACACCCTCCGCGAGATGATCACCGACGGCCGGCGCCACATCGCCGTCCTCACCACCAGCGCGTACGCCTCCTACTCCGGCTGCCGCCAGTACCGCGAGAACCTCGCCGACGCGCTCGCCACCCTGGAGGCGGAGGGGCTCCCGCTGCCCCGGGTCGACAAGCTCCGGCACTACTTCAACCACCCCGGCTTCGTCGAGCCCATGGTCGAAGGCGTCCTCGCGTCCCTCGCCTCGCTCGACCCGGCCGTGCGGGACGGCGCCCACCTCGCCTTCACCACCCACTCCATCCCCGAGTCCGCCGCCGACACCTCGGGACCGGTCCCGGAGCACGGCGACGGCGGGGCCTACGTCCGGCAGCACCTCGACGTGGCACGGCTGATCGTCGACGCGGTCCGCGAGGCGACCGGGATCGAGCACCCCTGGGAGCTCGTCTACCAGTCCCGCAGCGGCGCCCCGCACATCCCGTGGCTGGAGCCGGACATCTGCGACCACCTGGAGGCCCTGCACGGCGCCGGGGCGCCCGCGGCCGTCATGGTCCCGATCGGCTTCGTCTCGGACCACATGGAGGTCCTCTACGACCTCGACACCGAGGCCACGGCCAAGGCGGCCGAACTCGGCCTGCCCGTCCGGCGCTCGGCGACCGTCGGAGCCGACCCGCGCTTCGCCGCCGCCGTCCGCGAGCTCCTCCTGGAGCGGGCCGCGCACGAGCGCGGCATCCGACCCGAGCGCTGCGCCCTGGGCGCGCTCGGCCCCTCCCACGACCTGTGCCCGATCGGCTGCTGCCCCGGCAGAGCGGAGCGCCCGGCCGCGGCCGGCGCCGACAGCCCGTACGCCTGAGGAGACCCCCCTGTGACCGACACGACCGAGAGGGCCGACGTGACCGACCCCCTGCTCACCGAACTCCTCGACCTCGCCCTGCGGGCCGCGCACAGGGCCGGAGCGCTGCTGCGCGACGGCAGGCCGGACGACCTGGGCGTGGCGATGACCAAGTCGAGCTCCATCGACGTGGTCACCGAGATGGACATCGCCGCCGAGAAGCTGATCACCGGTTTCCTCGCCGAGCACCGCCCGCAGGACGGCTTCCTCGGTGAGGAAGGCGCCTCGAGCCCCGGCACCAGCGGGGTCCGCTGGGTCATCGACCCGCTCGACGGCACCGTGAACTACCTGTACGGCCTGCCGACCTGGGCGGTCTCGATCGCCGCCGAACGGGACGGCGAGACCGTCGTCGGCGTCGTCGACGCCCCGATGCGCGGCGAGACGTACCGAGCGGTCCTCGGCGGCGGCGCGTTCGTGGGGGACCGGCCCCTCGCCGTCCGCCCCTCGCCGCCCCTCGACCAGGCGCTCCTCGGTACGGGGTTCGGTTACGTCCAGTCCCGGCGCGCCCGTCAGGCGGCGGTCGCACAGGAGGTGATCCCGCTCGTGCGCGACATCCGCCGCGGCGGCTCGGCCGCCATCGACCTCTGCGACGTCGCCGCCGGCCGCCTCGACGCCTACTACGAGCGGGGCCTCAACCCCTGGGACCTCGCGGCGGGCGCCCTGATCGCCCGCGAGGCGGGCGCGCTGACCGGAGGACGTCCGGGGGAGCCGGAGTCCGGCGAGCTGACCCTGGCGGCCTCTCCCGGCCTCTTCCAGCCGCTCCAGGACCTCCTGGAGGACCTGGGCGCCTGGCACGACTGAGCGGCCCGTCCACGGACGCACGAGGGCCCCGGTGCCGGGTAGGCGCCGGGGCCCTGCTGGTGCGCGGGTCGAACGGTCGGGCGGGTCGGGGGTGGGTCGTACATCGGTCAGGTCGTACGGGTCAGGCTTGTCGAGCGAGTCGTGGCGGGTCGGAAGGGCTCGTCAGACGCCCGGCACGGCGACCTGCACGCCGTGCTCGGCGGCCAGCCGGTGCAGGTCCTCCAGCTCCGCCTGCTCGACCTCCGCCAGGTAGTCGTCGCCCGTCTCACGAGCCCGCGTGAGGTCCGTCTGCGTGGTCCTGATGCGGTGCAGCAGGCCTGCGGTGAAAGCGTCCATCATGCGCCCCCTCGTCATGGGTCCGGTGGCACGGGGGTGTGCCGAGGGTGGTCGGATCACACACTGCGGTCCTCCGGGAGCGGAGAGCGGTAGGTGGCGCGCCACATACAGGGCGTGATCACGGGGTGTGCAGACGTCCTCCCCAGCCCTTTCCTCACAGAAACCTCAACTGAGCCGTGAATCCGGTGAATTCTCGGCTCCCGGCCGCGCGCCCCCGCCCCGCGCCCCCGCCCGCCCAGGGCCCCGCACCGCCGTCTTACAGCCGGTTTACGCGCGTACGGGGCAGGATGGACGCGCACAGTCAGTGCTCAGATCCAGCCGGTCCCCCCTCCGGGGACCGATGCCCAACGGGAAGGATGTACCCCGTGCGCGTACTCGTCGTCGAGGACGAGCAGCTGCTCGCCGATGCGGTGGCCACCGGACTGCGCCGGGAGGCCATGGCCGTCGACGTCGTGTACGACGGCGCCGCCGCCCTGGAGCGCGTGGGGGTCAACGACTACGACGTCGTCGTCCTCGACCGTGACCTGCCCCTCGTCCACGGTGACGACGTCTGCCGCAAGATCGTGGAGCTGGGCATGCCCACCCGCGTCCTGATGCTCACCGCGTCCGGCGACGTCAGCGACCGCGTCGAGGGCCTGGAGCTCGGCGCGGACGACTACCTCCCGAAGCCCTTCGCCTTCACCGAGCTCACCGCGCGCGTGCGGGCCCTCGGCCGCCGCACGAGCGTGCCGCTCCCGCCGGTCCTCGAGCGCGCCGGCATCAAGCTCGACCCCAACCGCCGTGAGGTCTTCCGCGAGGGCAAGGAGGTCCAGCTCGCGCCGAAGGAGTTCGCCGTCCTCGAGGTCCTCATGCGCAGCGAGGGCGCCGTCGTCTCCGCCGAGCAGCTCCTGGAGAAGGCCTGGGACGAGAACACCGACCCGTTCACCAACGTCGTGCGCGTCACCGTGATGACCCTGCGCCGCAAACTCGGCGAGCCGCCCGTCATCGTCACCGTCCCCGGCTCCGGGTACCGGATCTGATCCGATGGCCCCCACCTCCACGCCCCACCCCCAGGCGCCCCCGAAACCGACCTGGGACCCCAGGGACCCGGTCCGTCCCCTGCTGCGGCCGACCATCCGGATACGGCTCACGCTGCTGTACGGCGGGATGTTCCTGATCGCGGGCATCCTGCTGCTCTCGATCATCTACCTCTTCACCGCGCAGGCGCTCAGCGACAGCACCGCCGAGCTGCCCTTCAAGTTCGTGAAGGGCGAGGTCCAGCCCACCACCTCCTGGTGCGACCTGCCCACGACGGGCACCGGCGAACAGTTCAACGACGCCGTGTCCGTCTGCCTCCGGCAGCAGAGCGACCGGGCCACGGACGACCTCCTGCGCCGCTCGCTCTTCGCCCTGCTCGGCCTGAGCATCATCGCCTTCGCCTTCGGCTACGCCATGGCGGGACGGGTGCTCTCCCCGCTCGGCCGGATCACCCGGACCGCCCGCCAGGTGGCCGGCTCCGACCTGTCCCGGCGGATCGAGCTGGACGGCCCGGACGACGAGCTCAAGGAGCTCGCCGACACCTTCGACGAGATGCTGGACCGCCTGGAGCGGGCCTTCACCGCCCAGCAGCGCTTCGTCGCGAACGCCTCGCACGAGCTGCGGACCCCGCTCGCGATCAACCGCACCCTCCTGGAGGTCCACCTCTCGGACCCGGGGGCACCGGTGGAGCTCCAGCAGCTCGGCAAGACCCTGCTCGCCACCAACGAGCGCAGCGAACAGCTCGTCGAGGGCCTGCTGCTGCTCGCCAGGAGCGACAACCAGATCATCGAGCGCAAACCCGTCGACCTCGCCGAGGTCGCCTCGCGGGGCGTGGACCAGGTCCAGGCGGAGGCGAGGGCCAAGGGCGTCGAGATCCGGGGCGAGCGCGCTCCGGCGGTCGTCCAGGGCAACGGCGTCCTGCTCGAACGGATCGCGCTGAACCTGCTCCAGAACGGCGTCCGGTACAACGTGCCGGAGGACGGCTGGGTGGAGGTCACCACCGGCGTCGAGGACGGTCAGGCCATCCTGGTCGTCTCCAACACGGGCCCCGTCGTCCCCGCGTACGAGATCGACAACCTGTTCGAGCCGTTCCGGCGACTCCGGCAGGAGCGGACGGGCAGCGACAAGGGTGTCGGCCTCGGCCTGTCGATCGCCCGGTCCGTGGCGCGTGCCCACGGGGGCCGTATCATCGCGGAGCCTCGCGAGGGTGGCGGTCTCGTGATGCGCGTCACTCTGCCGATCTGACACACTGCAGGAGCCGACCGGTTCCGTTCGCTTTGCGCGGAATTCCGGGTCCTCGATTCTGAGACGCTCCTGTGTGATCGATCACAGGAGAAGGTGTCCGCACCTCCACTCTCCGTGACCGGGAAATCCCTCGGAAAACCAGGAAAAGTCCGGGTTTCCGGGCCCTGGAATGACGGGAAGTACACGGGGTGGCGCCTGCCGGAGCCGCCCGCGGGACCGTGTACGGTCCGGTTCGCCACCCGAAGCCGATCACTCGTGAGAGGACGGGACGGGTGTCGATTGAGTAACAGACCTTGATGTGAGGCAAAATCTCCGCCTCAGGTCGGGCACAAGTCCGACCTCTCACGCGTTACGTGCGCTGGAGACACCGCAACCACCCAGAGGGGGAGAGCGACATGGCAACGGATTACGACACCCCACGCAAGACCGATGACGACGTCGATTCGGACAGCCTTGAGGAACTGAAGGCCCGCCGGAACGACAAGTCCACCTCGACGGTCGACGTCGACGAGTTCGAGGCCGCCGAAGGCCTGGAGCTGCCCGGCGCCGACCTCTCGAACGAGGAGCTGGCCGTCCGGGTCCTGCCCAAGCAGGCCGATGAGTTCACCTGCATGAGCTGCTTCCTCGTGCACCACCGCAGCCAGCTGGCCAGGGAGAAGAACGGCCAGCCGATCTGCCGCGACTGCGACTGAGGTCGCTCGGCCGTGGCAGGCGACACACCGTCCCGGAAGCGGCGTCTGAGGCTCCCCGGGAGCCCGCGGACGCACCAGGGCGGCTCACGCCCGGCAGAGGGTGCCCAGGAGGCCCCTGAAGCCGGTCGCACGGCCTCCCCGCCCTCCCCCGGCGCACGTGACGACGAGCGAGGCCTCCCGGCCTCGCTCGAGGCGGTCACCGCACCGGACCCGGCGCACCTGCCGGTGGAGGTGGGAGAGGGCGATGCGCCGGTCGGGGCGCCGGACGGACGCTTCGGCGCCGTCAGGCGGCTCGCCAATCCCGCGCGCGCCCGACTCGACAGGATCAGGATCGACTCCGACCGGATCGACGCCGTCCGGCGCGGCGTCGTGCAGGGCGTCAAGCGCGGCGGAGACACCGCCAGAGCCGGTCTCGGCCACCTCGCCGACCGGTTGATCGACCTCGCCCCGCGGATTCCCGTCCGCGATCTGGCGACCCTCCGCAAGCAGTTCCCCGGGCTCGGCCCCGAGGCGCTCGCCGACAAGCTCGTCGCCGGAGCGGCGAACGCGAGCTCGACCGTGGGCGCGGGCATCGGAGCCGCCGCCATGCTCCCCGTACCCCCGGCCATGCCGGCGGAGCTCGCGGCGGAGATCACCGGCGTCGCCGCCGTGGAACTCAAACTCATCGCCGAACTGCACGAGGTCTACGGGGTGCGGCCGCCCGGCCGGCTCGGCCAGCGCTCGGCGGCCTATCTCACCTCCTGGGCGGAGGAGCGGGGCATCGACCCCACCAAGCCCACCACGGTCAACGCGGCGCTCGGCGGACAGCTGAAGCGCGAGCTGCGCCAGCAGATCATGAAACGCATGGTGCGCAACCTGCCGATGCTCACGCCCTTCATGGTGGGCGCGGCCGTCGGCGCGGTCATGAACCGCCGCGACACCAGAAAACTCGCCGAGCACATCCGCAAGGACCTGCGCCGTCGCCAGGTCCCCTGGGACAGCCTCACGGAACTGCCCCCGCTGGAACAGCCGGAGAACCCGAAGGAACTGGGCTTCTAGAGCGGGCCGCCGACCGGGAACTCTTCCAGAGCGGGCCGCCGACCGGGAACGGGGCTTCCGGAGCGGGCCGTGGCCCGCGCTTCCGTCAGTCCTCGGCGCCCGCGCGCTCGGCTTCGAGCGCCTCCACCAGGGCCTCCGGCTCACGGCTGGACAGGTACACGTACGGGGTCGGGTCCGCCGGGTCCGTCACCTCGACCCGCACCGCCCGCGGCACATAGCTGCGCATCAGCATGAAGGCGCGCGGGTCGGCCTTGTGGGTGCGCCAGGCGCGCGCCTCCTCCGCGTCGAGCACCTCGGCCGCCCCCAGGGCCGCGACCGGGATCCGCGCGTCGCCCGCCACCAGCGAACCGGCCACCACCCGGATCCGGGCGGAGCCGTACGAGGAGACCGCGGCCCCGGCGAGCACCGCCGCCACGATCAGTCCGCCGAGGAGCGGGACCGTACCCAGCGGGAACATGATCAGGCCCCCGGAGAGACCGAGCAGGCCGGCGATGAACCACCACGAGCGGGGCGCCGTCAGCCGCTCGTCGAAGCGCGGCGCGGCGGGCGCCGCGGGGGAGGGGCCGGGGGACGGTGCGGAAGGCTGCATGCGTCCAAGCTTGGCACGGCGCGACCTGCGCCCATCCGCGCGGGTAAGGTCTGCGGCTGTGACTGCAACATCTGCCGCCCTCACCCCGCCGGCCGACGCCATACCGCCGGTACGCCACCCCGAGGCGCCGGCCCCCGGCGAGCCGCTCGGTTCGCACTACGCGCACTGCTTCGGGTGCGGCGGCGGGCAGCCCCACGGCCTCCACCTGGAGGCACGCGCGGGCGAGGGCGTGACCGTCACCGCCGAGTTCACGGTGACCCCCGACCACCAGGGCGCCCCCGGGCTCGCGCACGGCGGCGTGCTCGCCACCGCGCTCGACGAGACCCTCGGCTCCCTGAACTGGCTGCTGCGGGTCATCGCCGTGACCGGACGACTCGAGACCGACTTCGTCCGGCCCGTCCCGGTGGGCACCGTGCTCCACCTGGAGGCCGCCGTCACCGCCGTGCACGGCCGCAAGATCTTCTCGACCGCCGTCGGCCGGCTCGGCGGGCCCGAGGGCCCCGTCGCCGTGCGCGCCGACGCCCTCTTCGTCGAGGTCAAGGTCGACCACTTCATCGACAACGGCCGCCCGGAGGAGATCCAGGCCGCCATGTCCGACCCCGACCAGGTCCGGCGCACCCGCGCCTTCGAGGTGAACCCCTGATGCGCAACCCTGTCGACGTACTGATCCGGCGAGTGGACCCGGACGTGCCGCTCCCGGCCTACGGCCACCCCGGCGACGCCGGGGCGGACCTCGTGACCACCGAGGCCGCCGTACTCGCCCCGGGGGAGCGCGCCGTGCTCCCCACCGGGGTCTCCATCGCCCTCCCGGACGGGTACGCGGCCTTCGTGCACCCGCGCTCCGGACTCGCGGCCCGCTGCGGAGTGGCGCTCGTGAATGCCCCGGGGACGGTGGATGCCGGGTACCGTGGAGAGATCAAGGTGATCGTGGTCAATCTCGACCCGCGCGAGAGCGTGCGGTTCGAACGATTCGACCGGATCGCCCAACTTGTCGTCCAGCAGGTCGAGAAGGTGCGCTTCCACGAGGTGGCGGAGCTTCCCGGTTCGGCGCGGGCCGAGGGGGGCTTCGGGTCCACCGGCGGTCATGCCGCCGTGGGCGGCACATCGGGTGGGAATCGATACGCTTCGGTCGTATCCGACCGGGAAGGACAGTGACGTGTTCGGACGTCGCAAGAAGAGCGGTGCCGCGGAGGACGCGGCGAGCGAGGTCGAGCAGGTCGACGCGGTGGACGGCGAGGACGCGGACGCCGCGGCCCCGCGCCGGGTGAACCTTCCGCCGGCGCCCCGGCCCGACGGACCCTGGGACATCTCCGAGGTCACCAAGCCCGACGAGGGCCGTGTCGACCTGGGCGGCGTCTTCGTGCCCGGAGTCGAGGGCATGGAGCTGCGGGTGGAGGTGGCGGGCGACGCGATCGTCGCGGCCACCGTCGTCCTGCGCGACAGCGCCGTGCAGCTGCAGGCGTTCGCGGCGCCCAAGAACGAGGGCATCTGGGGCGAGGTCCGCGACGAGATCGCCACGGGCATCGTCGAGCAGGGCGGTGTCATCGACGAGGTCGAGGGCCCGCTGGGCTGGGAGCTGCGCGCGCAGGTCCCCGTCCAGCTGCCGGACGGCAACCGCGGCGTGCAGCTGGTCCGCTTCGTCGGTGTCGACGGACCCCGCTGGTTCCTGCGCGGAGTGATCTCCGGGCAGGGCGCGGTCCAGCCCGAGGCGGCCGGCCTCCTGGAGCAGATCGTCCGGGACACCGTGGTCGTCCGTGGCGACGGCCCGATGGCCCCGCGTGACCCGATCGTCCTGAAGCTGCCGAACGACGCCCAGATGGTGCCGGACGGCGTGCAGCAGGAGGAGCAGGAGAACTCCCGCTTCTCCGGCGGCATGGGCCAGCTCCAGCGCGGCCCGGAGATCTCCGAGATCCGCTGAGCGCGCTCGCCGCATTCGCTTCGGCCGGTGGGCCGCTTCCCGTACCTCCGCGTACGGGAAGCGGCCCACCGGCCGTTTTCCACAGGTCACCGCCCCGGCCCTGGCCCTCGGGCCGGGCCGCGGACCATACTGACGGCGCACATGTTCGAGGAGGGGGAGCACAGGGTGAGTGAGAGCAGCACGAGGTCCGCGACGGCCCTCGCCGAGGACCCGGCAGGACCGCCGATGGTCCGCGTCCAGAACCTGCGCCGCTCGTACGGCACGGGCGAAGCCGCCGTCCACGCCCTGCGCGGCGTCTCCTTCGACATCCCGCGCGGCGAGCTCGTCGCACTCAAGGGCCGCTCGGGCTCCGGCAAGACGACGCTGCTCAACCTCGTGGGCGGCCTCGACAGCGCGGACGGAGGCTCGATCGTCATCGACGGCGTCGATCTCTCCACGCTCGGCGAGGAAGGGCTCCTGGAGCTGCGCCGCGACCGGATCGGCTTCATCTTCCAGTCCTTCGGGCTGCTCCCGATCCTCTCCGCCGCCGAGAACGTGGGCGTACCCATGCGGCTGCGCAGGGCGGACCCGAAGGAGCGCGAGGAGCGCGTGGCCCTCCTCCTCGGTCTGGTCGGCCTCGCCGACCACGCGGCCCAGCGGCCCGGCGAGCTCTCCGGCGGCCAGCAGCAGCGGGTCGCCATCGCCCGGGCCCTCGCCAACAAGCCGGCGCTGCTCATAGCCGACGAGCCGACGGGCCAGCTGGACGCGGAGACCGGCCTCGCCGTCATGCAGCTGCTGCGCGCGGTGGTGCGCAGCGAGGGCTGTACGGCCCTGGTCGCCACCCACGACCCCCAGCTCCTCGGCCTGGCGGACCGGGTCCTCGAACTGAGCGACGGCGAGATCATCGAGCACTGAGCGGGGCAGCGGGGCAGTCGGACAGTCGGGCAGCGGGACCGCGGGACGGCGACGGACCCGGTGCCCGCTGATATCAGAATCACGTCAAGACCGGCCCGGCCCCTCTCACCGCGTACGGAATGTCCGATTGGCTGGACGTATGGTCGTCCCATGGGACGCGGCAAGCTTCGGATCTACCTCGGCGCTGCGCCGGGTGTCGGCAAGACCTACGCGATGCTCTCCGAGGGGCACCGCCGGGTGGAGCGCGGCACGGACTGCGTCGTGGCGTTCGTGGAGCACCACGGGCGGCCCCGTACGGAGGTCATGCTGCACGGCCTGGAGCAGGTGCCGCGCCGGAGCCTGGAGCACCGGGGCGCGGCCTTCACCGAGATGGACATCGACGCCGTCCTCGCCCGCCGCCCCGCCGTCGCCCTCGTCGACGAGCTCGCCCACACGAACGTCCCCGGCTCCCGCAACCGCAAGCGGTGGCAGGACGTCGCCGAGCTCCTCGCGGCCGGCATCGACGTCATATCGACCGTCAACATCCAGCACCTGGAGTCGCTGGGAGACGTGGTCGAGGCCATCACGGGCGTACGGCAGCGGGAGACCGTCCCCGACGAGGTCGTCCGGCGGGCGGACCAGATCGAGCTGGTCGACATGTCCCCGGAAGCCCTGCGCCGCCGGATGGCCCACGGCAACGTCTACACCTCGGACAAGGTCGACGCCGCCCTCTCCAACTACTTCCGCCCCGGCAACCTCACCGCCCTGCGCGAGCTGGCCCTGCTCTGGACCGCCGACCGGGTCGACGAGTACCTCCAGCGCTACCGGGGCGAGCACAACATCCGCTCCACCTGGCAGGCCCGCGAGCGCATCGTCGTCGGTCTGACCGGCGGCCCCGAGGGCCGCACCCTCATACGGCGCGCCACCCGGCTCGCCGAGAAGGGCGCGGGCGGCGAGGTCCTCGCCGTCTACATAGCCCGCAGCGACGGGCTCACCGCGGCCTCCCCGAAGGAGCTGGCCGTCCAGCGCACCCTCGTCGAGGACCTCGGCGGAACGTTCCACCACGTCATCGGCGACGACATCCCCTCCGCGCTCCTGGAGTTCGCCCGCGGGGTCAACGCCACCCAGATCGTCCTCGGCTCCAGCCGCCGCCGCACCTGGCAGTACATGCTCGGTCCCGGCGTCGGCCAGACCGTGGCCCGTGACTCCGGGACCGACCTCGACGTCCACATCGTCACCCACGACGAGGTCGCCAAGGGGCGTGGCCTGCCCGTCGCCCGCGGGGCCCGCCTCGGGCGCTCCCGGATCACCGGCGGCTGGGCGGTCGGCGTCGCGGGACCGGCCGCCCTCGCCCTGCTCCTCACCCATGTCGACGCCGACCTCGGTCTCGCCAACGACATGCTGCTCTTCCTCGCCCTGACCGTCGCCGCCGCCCTGCTCGGCGGATTCCTGCCGGCGCTGGCCTCGGCCGCCGCGGGCTCCCTCCTCCTCAACTGGTTCTTCACCCCGCCCGTCCACCGGCTCACCATCGCCGACCCCAAGAACATCGTCGCCATCGCCGTCTTCCTCGGCGTCGCCATGGCCGTCGCCTCCGTGGTGGACCTGGCCGCCCGGCGTACCCATCAGGCCGCCAGGCTGCGCGCCGAGTCCGAGGTGCTCTCCTACCTCGCCGGCAGCGTGCTGCGCGGCGAGACCAGCCTGGACGCCCTGCTCGAACGGGTCCGCGAGACCTTCTCCATGGAGTCCGTGGCCCTCCTGGAGAGGGCGGACGAGGTCGAGCCCTGGACGCGGGCGGCGAGCGTCGGCACCCATCCGGCGGCCCGGCCCGAAGAGGCGGACGTGGACATGCCGGTCGGCGACCACCTCGCCCTCGCCCTGTCCGGCCGGGTGCTGCCGGCCGAGGACCGGCGGGTCCTCGGCGCCTTCGCCGCCCAGGCCGCGGTCGTCCTCGACCGCCAGCGCCTTGTGGGCGAGGCGGAGAAGGCCAGGAAGCTGGCCGAGGGCAACAAGATCCGCACCTCGCTGCTCGCCGCCGTCAGCCACGACCTGCGGACGCCGCTCGCGAGCATCAAGGCCTCCGTCTCCTCCCTGCGCTCCGACGACGTCGAGTGGTCGGAGCAGGACCGCGCCGAGCTCCTCGAGGGCATCGAGGCCGGCGCCGACCGCCTCGACCACCTCGTCGGCAACCTCCTCGACATGTCCCGCCTGCAGACCGGCACCGTCACCCCCCTGGTCCGTGTCGTCGACCTCGACGAGGTCGTCCCCATGGCGCTCGGCGGAGTGCCCGACGGCAGCGCCGAGCTCGACATCCCCGAGTCGCTGCCGATGGTCGAGGTCGACAAGGGCCTCCTGGAGCGGGCCGTCGCCAACATCGTGGAGAACGCCGTCAAGTACAGCCCCGAGGGCACGCCCGTGGCGGTCGCCGCCAGCGCCCTGGGGGACCGGGTCGAGCTCCGGGTCGTCGACCGGGGCCCCGGCGTGCCCGACGAGGCCAAGGACGGCATCTTCGAGCCCTTCCAGCGGTTCGGCGACGCACCGCGCGGCTCCGGGGTCGGCCTCGGGCTCGCGGTGGCCCGCGGCTTCGTCGAGGCCATGGGCGGCAGGCTCGCCGCCGAGGACACTCCCGGCGGGGGGCTGACCATGGTGCTCACCCTGCGGGCGGCACGGGGCGGCCCCCCGGCTCCGGCCGCCGAGTTCCCGGCACACGCCGTGACCTGACCACCGTGACCTGACCGCCGCGCCCGCCCCCGTACGACAGTCCCGTCGGGCCCCGCCCCTCCGCCCGCGCCCGTAGGCCGGCCCCCTCCGCCCGCACCGCCCGCCCCGTCCCCGTACAGCAGCAGCCCCAGCAGCCCCAGCAGAAGGAAGGCCCCCTCCATGACCCGGGTTCTCGTGGTCGACGACGAGCCGCAGATCGTCCGCGCCCTGGTGATCAACCTCAAGGCGCGGAAGTACGAGGTCGACGCCGCCGCCGACGGTGCCACCGCCCTCCGGCTCGCCGCCGAACGCCACCCCGACGTCGTCGTCCTCGACCTCGGCCTGCCCGACATGGACGGCGTCGAGGTCATCAGGGGCCTGCGCGGCTGGACCCGCGTCCCGATCCTGGTCCTCTCGGCCCGGCAGACCTCCGACGAGAAGGTCGAGGCGCTCGACGCGGGCGCCGACGACTACGTCACCAAGCCCTTCGGCATGGACGAGCTGCTCGCCCGGCTGCGCGCGGCCGTGCGCAGGGCCGAGCCGGTCGGCGGCGCCGAGGACGGGGTCGTGGTCGTCGAGACCGAGGGCTTCACCGTCGACCTGGCGGCGAAGAAGGTCCACCGCGACGGCCGGGACGTCCGGCTCACCCCCACCGAGTGGCACCTGCTCGAAGTCCTGGTGCGCAACAGCGGCCGCCTGGTCAGCCAGAAGCAGCTGCTCCAGGAGGTCTGGGGACCCTCGTACGGCACGGAGACCAACTACCTCCGGGTCTACATGGCGCAGCTGCGGCGCAAGCTGGAGAGCGATCCCTCGCACCCGCGCCACTTCGTCACCGAGCCGGGCATGGGGTACCGCTTCGAACGCTGAACGGAGGGGGCGTCCCGGGCCCGGTTCCCGTGAGAGCGGTGGCCGGTACGCTTTCTCTATGAGTGCTGCACCGCGTACAGAGAAGCCGGCCGGTAGGTTCCGCCGGATGCTCGACCGGCTCTCCTCCTCCCCGGAGGACCTGGAGTCGGAGGAGCTCCAGGAGGACGCCGAGGCCTCGGGGTGCACGCGTATCTGCGACTGCTCCGACCGCCAGATAGTCAAGGTGACTGGTACCTTGCGCACGGTCACGCTGCGCCCCCGGGCCGGAGTGCCCGCGCTGGAGGCCGAACTCTTCGACGGCACGGCACCGCTCGACGTCGTGTGGCTCGGAAGGCGTTCCATCGTGGGCATCGAGCCCGGCCGCAAGCTGATCGCCTCCGGCCGGATCTCCATGAGCCACGGCCGGCGGGTCCTCTTCAATCCCAAATACGAGCTCCGACCGCTCGGACAGGAGTAGCCGGTGACGTCCCTCGACAAGCCGACCACCACGGACCAGGACGCCCAGGCCTCGAAGGAGGTCACCGAGGCCGCGCTGTTCGAGGCCTTCGGCGGCCTGCGGGGCATGGTCGAGACGGTCCTGCCCGGCCTGCTGTTCGTCACGATCTTCACGATCAACAAGGACCTGCACATCTCGGCGATCGCCGCGCTCGCGGTCTCACTGGTCCTGGTCGCCGTCCGGCTGATCCGGAAGGACACCGTCAAGCACGCGTTCAGCGGTGTCTTCGGTGTCGCCTTCGGCGTGGTCTTCGCGATGATGACCGGCAACGCCAAGGACTTCTACCTGCCCGGCATGCTGTACACCCTGGGCCTCGCCCTCGCCTACATCATCACCACGATCGCCGGGGTCCCGCTGATCGGCCTGATCCTGGGCCCGGTCTTCAAGGAGAACCTCTCCTGGCGCACCCGTAACCCCGGCCGGAAGAAGGCGTACGCGAAGGCGAGCTGGGCCTGGGGCCTGATCCTGCTCGGCAAGTGCGCGATCCTCTTCCCGATGTACTGGTGGGCGGACACGACCAAGTTCGGCTGGGTCCTCGTGGCGCTCAAGATCCCGCCGTTCCTGCTCGCGGTCTACCTCACCTGGATGTTCCTCGCCAAGGCTCCGCCGCCGATCGACGTCTTCGCCGAGATGGAGGCCGAGGAGCGCGCCGAGAAGGAGCGCGAGGCGGCTGCCGCCGCGGCCCGGCAGAGCCACCCCGAGGCGTGAGCCGCTGAGAGACCGATCCGCGTACGCGAAAGGGCCCGGACCTGATGAACAGGTCCGGGCCCTTCCGTACGCCCGTACGGCCGTACGCCCGTCGTCCGCAGGGAGCGGCGAGGTCAGGCCTCAGGCCTCGGAGTCGGCCCTGCGCACCTGGAGGAGGTCCTCCAGCTGCTCCTCGCGGGCCTGCGCGGCCACGAACAGCAGCTCGTCGCCCGCCTCCAGGGTCTCCTCGGGGCTCGGCGTGAGCACCCGCGACCCGCGGATGATCGTCACCAGCGAGGTGTCCTGCGGCCAGGCCACGTCCCCGACCGTCGTACCGGCGACCGCCGACTCCGGCGGAAGCGTCAGCTCGACCAGGTTCGCGTCGCCGTGGCTGAAGCGGAGCAGCCGGACGAGGTCGCCGACGCTCACCGCCTCCTCCACGAGGGCCGACATCAGACGCGGGGTCGAGACGGCGACGTCCACGCCCCACGCCTCGGTGAACAGCCACTCGTTCTTCGGGTTGTTCACCCGGGCGACGACCCGCGGCACGCCGTACTCGGTCTTGGCGAGCAGCGAGACGACGAGGTTCACCTTGTCGTCGCCGGTCGCCGCGATCACCACGTTGCAGCGCTGGAGCGCCGCCTCGTCGAGCGAGGTGATCTCGCAGGCGTCGGCGAGCAGCCACTCCGCCTGCGGCACCCGCTCCACCGAGATGGCGGTCGGCGCCTTGTCGATGAGCAGGACCTCGTGCCCGTTCTCCAGGAGCTCGCCCGCGATGGAACGGCCCACCGCACCCGCGCCCGCAATAGCGACACGCATCAGTGACCGCCCTCCTCGGGACCCTCGGCGAAGGCCTCCTCGACCTTCGCGATCTCGTCCGTACGCATCATCACGTGCACCAGATCACCTTCCTGGAGCACCGTCTGCGACGTGGGGATGACCGCCTCGCCGAGCCGGGTCAGGAAGGCGACGCGCACCCCCGTCTCGTCCTGGAGCCGGCTGATCTTGTGGCCGATCCAGGCCGGAGAGGTGTGCACCTCGGCGAGCTGCACCCCACCGCTCGGGTCCGTCCACAGGGGCTCGGCCCCCGAGGGCAGCAGGCGCCGCAGCATCTGGTCGGCGGTCCAGCGGACCGTCGCGACCGTCGGGATGCCGAGGCGCTGGTAGACCTCGGCGCGGCGCGGGTCGTAGATCCGCGCCGCCACGTTCTCGATGCCGAACATCTCGCGCGCGACCCGCGCCGCGATGATGTTCGAGTTGTCACCGCTGCTCACCGCGGCGAAGGCACCGGCGTCCTCGATCCCGGCCTCGCGCAGCGTGTCCTGGTCGAATCCCACGCCCGTGACGCGCCGACCGCCGAAACCCGACCCCAGACGACGGAACGCCGTCGGGTCCTGGTCCACGACCGCGACGGTGTGCCCCTGCTGTTCGAGGGTCTGCGCGAGAGCGGCTCCCACTCGCCCGCAGCCCATGATGACGATGTGCACGTCCCCTTACCCCGCACTCCTGATCGCCCTACTGACCTGCGAAAACACCCTGCTCACAACTTTCCTCGCCCGATGCGCCCGGGCCGCGGCGGGCGCCACCCTGCCGGTTCGCCCGGTCCGAGCTTATGCGGCAACCCCGACCGCGACCGCATCAGAGGGGGGTCCGCGGAAAGATTCCGTATGGATCTGGAGGGAGACGGGGTCGCGGTGAGCTTGGCTCTTTTCGAACGCTTACGATCCTCTGCGTGTCCAAACTGACCGACGTGCCCAAACGGATCCTGATCGGGCGGGCCCTGCGCAGCGACAAGCTCGGAGAGACCCTCCTCTCGAAGCGGATCGCCCTCCCCGTGTTCGCCTCCGACCCGCTGTCCTCGGTGGCGTACGCACCCGGCGAGGTGCTGCTCGTCCTCTCCGTCGCCGGCCTGTCGGCCTACCACTTCAGCCCCTGGATCGCGCTCGCGGTCGTCGTGCTGATGTTCACGGTGGTCGCCTCCTACCGGCAGAACGTCCACGCGTACCCGAGCGGCGGCGGCGACTACGAGGTCGCCAACACCAACCTGGGGCCGAAGGCCGGACTCACCGTCGCGAGCGCCCTGCTCGTCGACTACGTCCTGACCGTCGCCGTGTCGATCTCCTCGGGCATCGAGAACCTCGGCTCCGCGATCCCCTTCGTCGTCGAGCACAAGGTGGCCTGCGCGGTCGGCGTCATCGTGCTGCTCACCCTGATGAACCTGCGCGGGGTGAAGGAGTCGGGCTCCCTCTTCGCCATCCCGACGTACGTCTTCGTCGCCGGCGTCTTCATCATGATCGCCTGGGGCGCGTACAAGGGGCTCGTCCTCGACGAGACGATGAAGGCCCCCACGGCGGACTTCGAGATCAGGCCCGAGCACCAGGGCCTCGCCGGCTTCGCGCTCGTCTTCCTGCTGCTGCGCGCCTTCTCCTCCGGCTGTGCCGCCCTGACCGGTGTCGAGGCCATCTCCAACGGTGTCCCCGCCTTCCGCAAGCCGAAGTCGAAGAACGCCGCCACGACGCTCGCCCTGATGGGCGGCCTCGCCGTCACCATGTTCTGCGGCATCATCTTCCTGGCCATGGCCACCGACGTCCGGATGGCCGAGAAGCCCGCCCACGACCTGCTCCGCAACGGAGTCCCGGTCGGCGAG
This sequence comes from Streptomyces sp. NPDC028711, assembly GCF_055565415.1. NCBI lineage: Bacteria > Bacillati > Actinomycetota > Actinomycetes > Kitasatosporales > Streptomycetaceae > Streptomyces > Streptomyces sp. NPDC028711. The sequence continues at coordinate 229,552 of NZ_JBVHUJ010000010.1, forward strand.
GGCTACGTCCAGGACCCGGTCATCTCCCAGGTCGCGGCCGCCGTCTTCGGCGACGGGACGTTCTTCTTCGTCCTCCTCGCCGCCGCCACCGCGCTCGTCCTCTTCCTGGCCGCCAACACCGCGTACAACGGCTTCCCCCTCCTCGGCTCGATCCTCGCCCAGGACCGGTACCTGCCGCGTCAGCTGCACACCCGCGGCGACCGCCTCACCTTCTCCAACGGCATCGTGCTCCTCGCCGGCGCCGCCGCCCTCCTCGTCTGGGTCTACGGAGCCGACTCGACCAAGCTGATCCAGCTGTACATCGTCGGCGTCTTCGTCTCCTTCACCCTCAGCCAGACCGGCATGGTCCGGCACTGGAACCGGCACCTGAAGACGGAGCGCGACCCGGCCAAGCGCCGCCACATGATCCGCTCCCGCGCGATCAACGCCTTCGGCGCCTTCTTCACCGGCCTCGTCCTCGTCGTCGTCCTCGCCACCAAGTTCACCCACGGCGCCTGGGTCGCCCTGCTCGGCATGGTGATCTTCTACGGGACGATGAGCGCGATCCGCAGGCACTACGACTCCGTCTCCGCGGAGATCGCCGCCGCCGAGGAACGCCCCGACGAGTACGTACGCCCCTCCCGGGTCCGCTCCATCGTCCTCGTCTCCAAGCTGCACAAGCCCACCCTGCGCGCCCTGGCCTACGCCAAGCTCATGCACGCGCACGAGCTGGAGGCGCTGACCGTCAACGTCGACCCGGTCGAGACGAAGGCGCTCAGGGAGGAGTGGGAACGACGCGGCATCAACGTCCCGCTGAAGATCCTCGACTCCCCGTACCGCGAGATCACCCGCCCGGTGATCGACTACGTCAAGAACATCCGCCGCGAGAGCCCCCGCGACGCCGTGTCCGTCTACATCCCGGAGTACGTCGTCGGCCACTGGTACGAGCACCTGCTGCACAACCAGAGCGCCCTGCGGCTCAAGGGCAGGCTGCTCTTCACCCCGGGCGTCATGGTGACCTCCGTCCCCTACCAGCTCCGGTCCTCCGAGGCCGCGAAGAAGCGGGCCCGCAAGCGCCAGGACTGGAACGCGCCGGGCTCCGTCCGCCGCGGCCCGGTCGAGAAGCGACAGAAGGAACCCGCGGCCAAGGGCTGAGGGCGCGTTCCGCCCTCACCTGCACGTAGACTGGTGGGGGGGGGGGGGGGGGGCCCCCCCCCCCCCCGGGCGCCCCCCCCCCCCCCCCGCGGGGGTTGCACCCCCCCCCAAAAGACCCCCCCCCCGGCGAGGGGGGGCACA
>NZ_JBVHUJ010000010.1:230836-344905 GCF_055565415.1 Streptomyces sp. NPDC028711
GGGGGGGCGGGCGGGCGGCGCCGGGGACCACTCCCTACCCGACCCCGGCGGGCCCGGGGGGGGGGGGGGCTCCCCCCCCTCACTGGTTGTTGGTGGGGGGGGGGGCGGGGGGGCGCCCCCCCACCTCTCTCATGCTCCACCTCTCTCACTCTCTGGAGTCTCCCCGCCATGCAGAACGCGAACGCGCCTGAGTCGTCGCTCATCGGGGAGGAGTACGAGGTCGAGGTCGGCCCGGTGGCCCACGGCGGCCACTGCATCGCCCGCACCGAGGAGGGCCGCGTCCTCTTCGTCCGCCACGCCCTGCCCGGCGAGAAGGTCATCGCCCGCGTCACCGAGGGCGAGGAGACCTCCCGCTTCCTGCGCGCCGACGCGATCACGATCCTCGACCCGTCCAAGGACCGCGTCGAGGCGCCCTGCCCCTTCGCGGGACCCGGCAAGTGCGGCGGCTGCGACTGGCAGCACGCCAAGCCCGGCGCCCAGCGCCGCCTCAAGGGCGAGGTCATCGCCGAGCAGCTCCAGCGGCTCGCCGGACTCACCCCCGAGGAGGCCGGCTGGGACGGCACGGTCATGCCCGCCGAGGGCGACAAGCTCCCGCCGGGCGAGGTCCCGCAGTGGCGCACCCGCGTCCAGTACGCCGTCGACGCCGAGGGCCACGCCGGTCTGCGCAAGCACCGCTCCCACGAGGTCGAGATCATCGACCACTGCATGATCGCCGCCCAGGGCGTCTCGGAGCTCGGCATCGAGAAGCGCACCTGGGAGGGCATGGCCTCGGTCGAGGCCATCGCCGCCTCCGGCTCGAACGACCGCCAGGTCATCCTGACCCCGAAGCCCGGCGGCCGCCTTCCGCTGGTGGAACTGGACAAGCCGGTCTCCGTCCTCCGCGTCGACGAGAAGGACGGCGGAGTCCACCGCGTCCACGGCCGCGCCTTCGTCCGCGAGCGGGCCGACGGACGCACCCACCGCGTCGGCAGCGGCGGCTTCTGGCAGGTCCACCCGAAGGCCGCCGACACCCTGATGCTCGCCGTGATGCAGGGCCTGACGCCCCGCAAGGGCGAGACGGCCCTCGACCTCTACTGCGGCGTCGGCCTCTTCGCGGGCGCCCTCGCCGACCGCGTCGGCGACCAGGGCGCGGTCCTCGGCATCGAGTCCGGCAAGCGCGCGGTGGAGGACGCCCGCCACAACCTGGCCGACTTCCCGCGCGTCCGCATCGAACAGGGCAAGGTCGAATCGGTCCTCCCGCGCACGGGCATCACCGAGGTCGACCTGATCGTCCTGGACCCCCCGCGCGCCGGCGCCGGCAAGCAGACGGTCCACCACCTCGCCGGCCTCGGCGCCCGCCGCATCGCCTACGTGGCCTGCGACCCGGCGGCCTTGTCCCGAGACCTGGCGTACTTCGCGGAGCGCGGCTACAAGGTGCGGACGCTGAGGGCGTTCGACCTGTTCCCGATGACGCACCATGTGGAGTGCGTGGCGATCCTTGAGCCGGTGAAGAAGGACGCCTGACCTGCGGTTTTGTGGGTGGGCTGTATGCGCGGTGTGGGCGTTGCGGGCGATGTCTTGACGCTCGTGACGCTCATTTGGCGCCCATCCTGATGGGGTGTCAGGCGCACGTTGGACAGGTCAGGGGCCCCTTAATGCATCTGGAAGTACCAGAAAAATCCTAGGGGGCTCCCAGCGCCGACCGACGCTCTCGGCCTTGTGGTGGGCCGTGCGGACATGTTGTCCGGGGCGCCATTGCCCTCCAGGGCTCTCCTCCACGGCTTTCCCACATGGCGATGTTGGCCTGGCCGTATGGTGGGGCTCGGCATGCGGCGTGGGCCATACCGGGCTCGGTGCGGTTCCGCCTCGACCGGGCGTAAGGGGGCAGAGAGGGTGGTTGTGCGGGGTGACCGGCGCGCCGTCTTGGTGACGACGGTTCTGGTCCTGGCGATTGTCGCCGGTGCGCTGTCGCTGCTGAGCTGGGACCGGGCGAACCAGGTGGCTGGCGTGGTCTCCGCGATGGTCGGCGTGGCCGCCTTGGGGGTCGGCGTCTGCGCGCTGCTGGCCCCGTCCGGGAGTGCGTCCGTACAGGTGTCCAGGACCGGGAGTGCCACGGCCACCGGCGGCGGGGACGCCAACACGGGTGCCGTCGCCTCCCCGTCCGACGGTGTGGTCTCCGTCGGGGAGACTGGTGACGCGCGGGCGGACGGTGGCAGCGCGAATACCGGTTACCGGGGGCAGGAGTAGCGGCGCATCCGATGTTGTTCCGCAGCCGCGCCGCGGTGCGCAAGTCGGGTGGATCCTCCGCTGAGGGAGCCGGAGCCTTCGCCAACAGTGGCGTGGTGATTGACAGCTCCGTGCAGGTGTTCGCCGGGCGCGCCGCCGTCTCCGGCTATCTCCTGCAGGTGGAACAGGCCCTCGCCGCCACGGACTTCCAGGGGCGTGAAAGCGAACTCGCCCAGCTGGCCGCCTTCAGCGCGCACGATGTCCCCGCGGACTGTCCCAGCGCCAGCTACTGGCGCTGGGTGGCCCCGGCGTGGGCGGGAAAGTCCGCCCTGCTGGCGCACTTCGTCCTGCACCCTCCACCCGGCGTCGATGTCGTGTCGTTCTTCATCACCTCCCGCATGGCCGCACAGAACGACGCCGCGGCCTTCTGCGAGGTCGTCCAGCGGCAGGTGTACGCCATGCTGGGCGAGGCGGAGCCGCTGAGCACCCCCGCCACGCGCGACGAGCAGATGTTGCTCGCGCTGCACCGGGCCGCACAGGGGTGCGCGGCGCGCGGCCGACGGCTCGTGCTCGTGCTGGATGGGCTGGACGAGGACCGCGGTGTGACCGCCGGTCCCGACGGCCACAGCATCGCGGCGCTGCTGCCACGCGTTCCCCCGCACGGCATGCGGATCCTCGTCGCCTGCCGGCCCCATCCGCCGGTACCGGGGGACGTGCCCGCGGACCACCCCCTGCGCAGTACGCGGATCGACCACCGTCTGGGGCCTTCCCCGCACGCCCGCGCGGCGCGCGAGGACGCGGAGCGGGATCTGCTGCGACTGCGAGACGGCGGCGGGCTGGGCTGGGACCTGGCCGCTCTGACCGTCGCGGCCGGAGGCGGGTTAAGCGCGCCCGACTTCGCGGAGCTGACCGGGAGCCCGGCGCGACTGGTCGAGCGCGAGTTGTCCGCAGTGAACGGCCGCAGCTTCCGCCGACGCTCCGGGCACTGGACGTCCGCCGGTCCGCACGTCCTTCTCTTCGCGCACGAGGAGATCCGGCGCGCCACGGCGGAACTGATCACGGACCAGGAAGTGGCAGCCCACCACAGTCGTCTGCACCAGTGGGCGGACTCCTACCGGCACGCCGGGTGGCCGGAGAGGACACCTGGGTACCTACTGCGCGGCTACACCCGATTGCTGCGTGACCAGAGGGACGCTGCCAGGCTGGTGGCGCTCGCCTGCGATACCCGGTGGCAGGAGCGGCTGTGGCGAGCGTCCGGGGCGGACCTGGAGGCGCTCAGCGCAGTGTCGTCCGCGTTCGACCTGGTGCTCGCGGACGGCCGGCGCCGCCGCGATCAGGACGTATCCGTGGCCCTGCGGCTCGCCACCGCGCGGGACGGGCTGCACGATCGGACGGCATCTCTCTCCTCCGGCCTGATCGCCCTGTGGGCCCGGCTCGGGCACCCGGCGCGCGCCGTTCATCTGGCCGAGTCGCGGCGCGACGCGTGGGACCGGGTGGCTGCCCTGAGCGCCATCGCCGGCGCCCTGGCCGCCGCCGGACGCACGGATCAGGCGGCCGCTTTGCTCGACGGAGCGGACAGCACCGAGGACCGGGACCGCTTCCTGGAAGCGATCGCCAAGGGCCTGGCGGACTCCGGTCGGCCCGTCGAAGCCCTGAGGCCGGCCCGCCGCATCAGCGACCCGGAGAGCAGGGCGGAGGCTTTCGTCGCCGCCGTCGGGGCCCTGGCCGGGGTGGCGAGGAACGCCGCAGCGGCTCAGGAGGAGGCCGGGACCCCGGGCGCCGATGCGGTTCCCTGGGCGATGGAAGCCGTCGACGCGGTCATGGCGGTGCCCAACACCGTCTCCCGGAGCGCCCTGGGCGCCTCGCTGACCGCCGCGCTCTCCCGGCTCGGTGAGCATCGCCGGGCCCTGGCGCTGGCGGAGCGTGTCGTGTCCCGTTCGGCCGGCTCCAGTGACCCCGTCCGGCGTGCGCAGTACCTCGCTCTGTTCGCCCGCGGGATGTCCACGGCACCGGGGCTCGCCCCGCAGGCCGCCGAGTTCGCCGTGATGTCGGCCCGGCTGGCGGCGGACATCGACGACCCCGACGGCGTGGACTGGGTCTACCCCCTCGTCGCCGCGGGCCTGGAGGCGACCGGGCACCACCAGCAGGCGACCGACCTGGTCAGCCGCTTCCTGAACGATCCGGAGGACGGCCTGCTCGAGATCGGCATCGCGGCCGCGGAAACCGGTGACCTCGACCGGGCCCTGGAGCTTGCCGACAGCATTGCGGAACCCCTCTACCGGGCGCGCGTCCTCAACACCGTCGGCAGGATGACGGCGGAGTCCCGTGACCCGGCGCTAACGCTGCGCCTGGCCCGGCAAGCCCGCGACGCCACCGACGAGGTGCCCTACCTCCACTGGCAGATGGCGCTGTCGGCCGACACCGCCGACTTCCTGCTGAGGGCGGCCCAGGAGGAACACGCCCACGCCGTGGTCAAGTGGGCGACGAACGTGGTGCGGAGGGGTCGGGGGCGCGGGGTGCACACCCTCATCAAGCTGGCCGTCGCAGCCGGCCGGTCCGGGCGGCCGGGCGACGCGGCCCGCCTCATCCACCGCGCCGAACAAGCCGCCGACGCGTCCGCCAGTTACGCACGCGTCCTCGACCTCGCCGAGGTAGCCGAGGGCCTGCACCGCACGAGTCGCCCCGCAGAGGGGTACGAACTCCTGCGCCGCGTAATCCACGAGAGCCGGACCCTGGCAGATCCTGCCGAGCGCGCCGAGGGCCTGCGACGGGCGGCCCAGGCATTCGGCCGCACCGGGAAACCGGACGGAGCGGCAGAGCTCGCTCAGGAGATCCTCGGCCTGGCAGCCACTGCCGACAGCCCCTCCCGCCGACGCTGGGACACGTACGCCGCCGCCGATGCCCTCCTCGCGGCGGGAGATATCGACGCGGTACTCGGGCTGGAGGACGGCCTGCCGAAGGACGCGGTCGACGAGATCCTCACCGGTGTCGTGAAAAAGCTCGTGGACACCGGTGATCTGGCCACAGCAGAGCTGATCTTCGACAGGCAAGGGGACGAGCCCGCCCTCGGCCACCTCGCGGCGGGCGTCGCAGCGACGGGGGACGTCACCCGTGCCGCCGCGCTGCTGGAGGAGATCAGCACCCCTGCCCTGCGCGAGGCGGCCACGCCGACCGTCGTCAAGGCGCTCTGCCGGGTGGGTGCCCGCACGGCGGCCCGCGCCCTGGCCGACGCCCTCGCCATACCCAAGCACCGTGGCAAAGCCCTCGCAGCGATCGCCCAGTCGCTCGGCCCCTGCTCGCAGGGACGCCTCGTGCTGATCGAGGCGCTGTGCTGGAGCCCGTGGGAGCAGGTGACCGAAGAGATCGCCGATGTGGTGCCGGAACACCTGCCCTTCCTGGCAGACCTCGTGCGGGGGGACAGCTAGATTCTGCCTGCAAAGATCATCTTGTCGTGGATCACGGGGGATACGCCGTCATATAGTCACCGACCGGGAGTGAGAGTTGCTGGCTCCGCTGATACCGCAGGCTGTCACCGGGCGGCCCAGCGCCAGACCATCACGTCATCCAGACCGGATGTTCTGCGAGATCCGTGCTGGCGTCTCCTGGCGTGATCTGCAGAACGCTACGGTGAACGGAACCACGTATCTCCGGAGGCTGAAGTCCGGCAAATGGCAGGCGACCGTCCGCAACCGGGCTGGAGACCGGTTCAGCGAGTCGTTTCCCCTCAAGGCCCAGGGCCGCGCCTGGGGTACCGAGATGGAGACCGAGTTCCCCCGCGGAAGTCTGCGGGACCCGCGAGCTGACGAGATGGCGTTTCGCGAGTGGCACGCCCGCTGGTGGCAGGCCCGCGTCGTCGAGCCCCACACGCTGCGTGGCGACGCCTCCAGCATCAAGAACCACGTGCTGCCCCACTGGGCCGACTGGGAGATGCGGGCCGTCACCCGCATGGACGTCCAGAGCTGGATTCGCGGACTGGTCGAGAAGGGGGTTGGCGCCTCGGCGATCAAGAGGGCGTACAACCTGCTGTCGTCCATCATGCGTGCGGCCGTCGACGACGATGTCATCGCGGTCAGCCCCTGCCGGACCATCGACCTGCCGCAGATCGCGATCAAGCCGCCCCAGTGGTTCACCCTCGACCAGGCGCAGAGCATCGTCGACGAGCTTCCGGCCCCGTGGCGCACCATGTGCCTGCTCGGCTTCTACACGGGCCTGCGCTGGGGCGAACTTGCCGGCCTGCATCGCCATCGGATCGACCAGCGCCGTTCCCGCTTGTTCGTGGTGGAGGTCAACACCAAGAGCGGCATCAAGGAGTACCCCAAGAGTTCGAGGAGCCGCCGGGAGGTCCCGCTCCCGCCACACGTCCTGGACGCGCTCGAACAGCACATCCACCTGCTCGACCGTGACGCCCTGGGCTTCACCACCGTCACCAAGGGCCGCGCTGGTCGTCGCCTCGACGACGGCAACTGGCGCCGCCAGACCTGGTGGCCAGCCATCGAGAACGCCCACTACTTCGACATCGACGGGGAGCAACTCTCCGTGCCGCACTCCATGCGGCAAACCTGCGCCTCGTGGCTCGTCCAGAAGGGAGTCTCGCTCTACGAGGTCCAGCACCTCCTCGGCCACGAGAGCTTCCAGACCACCCGGCGCTACGCCCACCTGCAGCCGGACGCGCACAAGGCAGTGCTGGCAGCTTGGGAGCGTTTGGACGTCCCGCTGACCTTTGCAGCGTAGACAACTCGTCCTGTCCACTGGCGTGCGTCGGATGCGCGCTGCGCCCTGCGTACAGGGCGAGATGAAGGGCGGCCTACAGCTATGGACGAGCCTGGTTCTCCAGATAGTCCATGACCACTTGGTGCGCCCGCCACCCGTCCGGGAACTTCGGTGGTACGTCGAGGTAGACCGGGCTGCTGCGGGGATGTCGGTCCAAGAGGTCGGTGATGCCGGCGCGGGCCACGACGATGCAGGCGAAGCGGTGGCGGGAGAGCAGGACGCACAGGCGGCCGGTCTCCAGATGGAAGGCGGAGGCATCCTGACGGCCGGAGAGCGGGTGCCAGACCAGTGTGACGTCGAACTCGCGGCCCTGGAGACGGTTGGCGGTGTCCACGGTGATGCCCGTGAGACCCCGCTTCTCCAGTCGCGACCGTACCGAGTCCGCCTGGATCGTACGGGCAGCTCCGATCGCGATGCGGGACTCGGTGAGCGGCTCTCCGTTCACCAGCGCCCCTCGCTCCAGCAACCGGGCCGCCGTTTCTGCCAGGGCTTCGGCCACCTCGGGGTCATCGTCGAGAGTGTGCCGAGCCGGAAGCTCCAGCAGACCCCAGCCCGACCCGGCCGCGCAGGCGAGGACGGCGTCCGACGGTGTTGCACGGTGAGGTGCGGTGCCGTAGGCGAGGACGCGGTCAGCCGCCTTGGTACCGGAGATGAAGGAGTAGAAGGGATAGAACGCCCTCTGTACGAGAGGAGCTGCCATTTCCGGCAGCCGCCAGGAGACCGGCAGTTCGTGCCGCAGCAGGTCGGAGTTGTGCGCCAGCGCCACGTCGACGGCGTTGCGTAGCGGATCCCAGGTCAGTCCCTGCCAGCGGTCGGTGTCCACTGTGGCGAAGGGGTCCAACTGCCCGGGATCGCCGACGAAGAGGACTTGTGAGTCCTCTTCGGAGAACAGTGGCGCCGTCGCCAGCAGCGCGTCCGACCGCATCTGGTAGGCCTCGTCCACGATGGCCCAGCGCCATGGAGCACACTTCTCAGGTTTGACGTACGACCACTTTTTGGCGGTGGAGACCACGACCGCCAGCTCGCGGAGGGCGTCTGCCTCGTTACTGCCCCGTACATTCGCATGCCGGCTCACGCGCTCGGGAAGACGGAAGTCGTTCGCGTGCAGGCGCCCGAGGGGAAGAGCAGGGTACTCCCGGGCGATGTTGTCGACCAGGTCGTCGACCTGTTCGTTGGTTTGCGCGACGATCATCACCTGATGGCCGGCCGATGTCAGGTGGCCGGTGGCGCGCTTGACCAGCGTGGACTTTCCCGCGCCCGGTGGAGAGTCCACCACGATGCCGCGTCCGGCGACCGAGTCCAGGCCGGACAGCACGTCGGCGACCGCCCGGTCGGCGAGGGCACCGGGTGACGTGTCGCTGTCGGGTTCCGGAGTGGCTGTCATTCCCAGACCTCTTCCGCGTCCTCGTCGGTGGGTTCGTACGGCTGTGGCGGACCGCCGTGGGTCCAGGGGGTGTCCTCCTCAGCCGGGAGCGAGGACGGCATGTTCTTGGGATCGATCGACGTGAAGGTGATCGTCTCGCCGAGGTCGGCCATGGTCCCCTCAGGCGCGGGCGGCTTGCGCTTGTTGCCGAAGCCACCGTTCAGCTGGATCAGCACGGCGGACCCGGCTCCGTCGGGGGCGATGTCTAGGATCTCGGCCTTCTGCCTCGGTCTTGCCGGGGACTTGACCGCCGTCCCCACCGCCATGGACACGGGAATTTCGCAGTGCACGGTGATTGTCGGGCGCCACAGCGGGGATCCGGGCCGCGCCCCGGGGATGGTGCGCTCTTCCTCCCGGGCCGTGACCACGCCAGTGAACGCCTCGCCCGTCAGTTCGTACTCCGCCATCACCAGCGGATCGTCATACGCGCGCTCGGCGTCGTACCGCTCCTGGGCCTCCTCCATACGGGCGAGGCGGCGGGCTGCCCCCACCGCGTGATCGCGGCGGGCCTGTGGGCGCCCGTCGTCGTCCAGATAGGTCGCGTACTCGCCGAACAGACGCCGGTCGTATGCCCGCCGTTCGGCGACGTGGTCCCCTGCGGGAAGCTCGCGCAACAGGCGGACGCCGTGCCACATCAGCTGCCAGGTCGGCAGCATCTGGGCGTGCAGCTCGCGGTCGATAGTGCGAGCGGCGGCGTCCCGCGCCCGCTCTCCGATTGCGCCGTCGTACTTCGTGATCAGTTCGTCGAGCGTGCGGTCGAAGACCGGGTCGGTCGTCGGCCCGGCGGGCGGCCACGCCGCGGGGTCTTCGCGCTCCCGGGCGGTCTCGGCCCCGGTGCGTCCGGCGGGGGGATCGATCCAGCCGAGCAGGGACGCCAGGCTCGCGTTCTCGGTGGGGCTCTGCCCAGTGGCCCAGTGGGCAGAGAGGGACCGCGTCATGGCCTGGAGCAGGGCGGAATCCGGGAACTCGGCCCGGTCGGCGAACCAGGTCAGCCACTTTCCGAGCAGGGGTACGGATGGGGAGACGGCATGCGGACCGTCTGTCGAGCGCAGCCGGGTCAGACGGCCCAGCAGCCGGACGTACGTGATCCCCCCAGCGTTCGGGACGAGGAGCTGGGGTGCGCGTAGGGGGCGCTCCCGCTCCTCCTTGTCCTTGCCGCGCCCGACCGTGTACGGCTCCTTCGGCGCGGCGCGGCATTCCTCGAAGTAGGGCAGGAGGAGGTCCGCGAGGCTCTCGACGAAGCCGAAGCGCTCGGTTCGGTCGTGGGGGCGGCGAACCGTCAGAAGCACCGGGTGGTCGGGATCCGTCCCGGCGAGAGCGGCGAGTGGCGCGCAGGCCTCGCCGGCGAGGGTGAGCGGGATGAGGACGAACGGGGTGTCGTCCACATGCTCGTGGCGCACGGTCGTCAGCCGCTCGGCGTATTCCGACGTGGATGCCCGCAGGGCGGCCACCGTGGCGATGACGCTCACGTGGTCGCACCTCCACGCAGTCGACGGAGTCGTTCGGCGGCCCGCAGCCGGATGATGACCGCCTCCTCGGCGGGGCCCGGGGCGCTGGTGCCGTCGAGGTGGCGGAGGGCGGTCCGGGTGGAGTCGATGCCGGGAAGACTGTTGCGTACCACTCCACCCAGCCGGGCCGGGTAGGCGCAGTCAGTGGCCTCGTCCCGGCAGTAGCGGGACATCTCGCAGAACGAGAGGCAGTCGGGGGTGAAGCTGGCGTCCAGCTCCCGCATCGTGGCGTCGATCTCGGCCTTCGGTCGTTCGGTGTCGAGCGTCGCGTCGGGAGAGAGGGCGTGGGCCAGGTCTTCGGCCCGGCGCAGACGCGATAACTGGAACCGCAGGGCGTCGAGTTCCTGGCGGAGGTCGATCAGCTTTCCGTAGGGCCGGTTGGAGAAGTCCTTCGGGCAGATGAGAAGGAATCTGTGGGCGATCGCCTTGGGATCGAGGCCGAGTTCGGTGAACGTCTGCCGCAGGGCGAGGACGCTGACCGCGGCCTGTTTCGTGGTTTGGGCGACCGACGAGGGGTTCGCCTGGCCGTCGATGGCCGGGAAGGAGCGGATCTCCACCACGTAGAACTGTCCGCCGGCGCGGTGGCTGAGGGCTTGAGGTATCACGTGGGCGGTCTGACCGGCGACCTCCAGGGTCAGGACGGGACGGTCCAGGATCAGCCGCTCGTCGGTGCCAGCCGCCAGGCGGTTCAGAAGCCGCCGACTCTCGCCCGCCCGCACTGCGAGTGAAGCGTCGCCGCCCACCTCGGTCAGATCGGCTACCGCGGCTTCCTCGACGGGGACATCGAGTTGCTCCCGGAGCAGGCGGATGAGCTCCGCGTAGCCGCCCCATTTGACCAGGGCCTCGAAGCTCTGCTCGCGCCGGATCGCGAAGGGGGACTGGCCGAAACGCGGCTCATGGCCCAGACGTTGGGCGAGCAACGCCTTGTCCACGCCCGCTGCGTCGAGTACGGCGCGGCGGGAGCAGGCCGGGTTGGCCGTGAGGGCGGTGATCTTGCGTGCCGTGTACTCCTGCGGGGGCCGCGGTCCGCGCAGGACGGCGAGCCTTCCCGGAGAGGGAACAGAGGGGTGCTGCGGAGGCATCTTCTCTTCTTACGCGGAATTCTGTGGCGGCACCGGAGGGATCCGGTAGTCGGTCAGATGGTGAAGCCGGCTGAACCACGCAGGGCATCGTGCAGGGGCGGGGCCCCGAAGAGTTGCTGTACTTCTGTGAGTTGGCCGCGTGCGCGGTCGGCGGTCGTGAGACGCAGGGAGTAGTCCGCCTCCTGGTGCACTGCGGCCTCCGTGCGTGCTGCGGAGATCACGCGTTCGGGGTCGATTTCATCATCGTCGTACGCACCGGGGATGTTGAGCGCGAAACGGCGCAGCAGTTGGCGGGCCGCGCCGGAGGGTGCGTGTCCGGCAACGTCGAGTCGCAGGATCTGCTCGGCGGTGCCGATGGCGTGGACAAGGAAGTCGGCACGCGGGCTCAGCGGGCCGACGATGCGCTGCTCCAGGGGCCAGACAGATACGGCGAGGAGACCGCGGGCGGGTGTGAGCCGGTCGTGGGTGAGGGCGGCACAGATGTAGTAGGGGCGGGCGTAGCCCTGTGCGGTGAAGGACCTTTCCTCGTCCCGGCGGAGGGAGGCGAGTTTCGTCGCGACCAGCGGCTCGGTGAAGAAGGCCTGGTATACGGATGAGATCAGCTTGGGCGACGCGGGAGCGCCGAGCAGGGTGAGCGCCTGGTGTACCTGCTCGCGGACCGGGACGGCGCCGTGGGTGGACTGCTTCCCGTGGGCCTGGAGCCGGAACGAGGATGCGGTCCAGGCGGTGGTGGCAGGTGTCGAGGTTCCGGCGGGTGAGGAAGGGGCCGCGGCAGATGGCGCGGCTCCCTCTGCCTCCTCGGCGTCGAGGGCTCGCTCCCACGCGGCCTCCGCCTCGCGCAGTTCGGCGCGGATGCGGACGGTGGCCGCGTCGTCGCGGGCGCGTCGAGCCTCTCGCAGGAGGGCGCGAAGGCGCGACAGGCGTTCCTCGAGCTCCTCCAGCGATGCGGTCATGGGCGCACTGTACCGTCGATCCCTTTGATTTCCAAGGTTCTCCAAAGAGTTCCAAAGTTGTGCGCTACGCTCGGCGGCACGGCCTCGGAGTTCACGACGGCCGGCCTGACTCCGTGCTTCGGCCGGGAGGGGGAACGACATGACGTACGACGTGCCGTGGCGTGTGCCGCAGTGGATGACGGGGGACGAGGGACCGGTCCGGATCGGGCCGGGCACAGGAGGGGGAGCGGACGAGCCGCACGTCTGCCCGGCCCGCGACGCGGCGAAGGCTCGGCCAGGACTTCGGGCGCGGGTGCCCTCGCAGCTTCCCAGGGGAGAGCACGAGACCTTCACGCTCGGTCCCGTGTGCGCAGCGCTGGACCAGATCGAGTTCGGCGGCGCCACGGTGGACGAGGCGCTCGGAGCCCTGTCCGGCCACCGGCCTGCTCTGCACGAGGGGCACCGGACCTACGTGGAGCACGCGGTGCGGCAGTACACGAGCCAGGGGCCGGATGCCTTCGTGCCCGTCCAGCCGTACTGGGCGGTACGCAAGGACAATGGCCGGCGCTGGGAGCTCTACGCATGGTGGCGCCGCTACCAGTCGGCCGACGGCAAGGTGCGCGAGTACCGGCGGCTGAGACACGGGGACGCCCGTGCGTCGAGCCGGGGTGAGATCGCGGTCGCCGCGTACACCGCGGCGTTCGGAGCCGACGCGGCGTGGCCGCGCCGCTGGAACCAGGAGTTCGTGATCCACGGCTCTCCCGGGCCCGTCGCGAGGGTCAGGATCATCGAGATCGGCCTGGGCGACGGATCGCGGACCGTTCAGTTCGACGGAACTGCGGAGGAGGCCAAGGCGTACTACGAGGCGCACGGCGACCCCCACGTGAGGAATGTGGTCAGGGGCGGTCCGGAGCGCCCCGGTGCGGCCTGCTTCGACTGCAAGCAGTTCACCGGGTGTGAGGCGGTGTCCCGGTCTCCGGGGGTACTGGCACTGCCCTCCCGCCGGTTACCGCTGCGGAAGGTGTCCATCAGTGACCTCAGGTACCACGCCGCCTGCCCGGCGCAGGCCCTGCTGCGCTCTCTGCACCTGCCGAAAACCGGCGAGTACAGCGACGCGGCCAAGCTCGGCCAGGCCGTGCACGGTTGGGTCGAGACGCTCCACCGCCGCACCGGCCCCATTCCCTGCACGCGCGGCGACATGCCCCCGCCGGGGGAGAACTGGACCGCCGACCGGTGGAGGGTCCCGGACGAGGAGGCGGAGACGGGCCGCGCCATGCTCCTGCAGCATGTGGACTCGTGCCCCTTCCAGCTTCCCGAGGCCATCGAGCGGGTCGAATGCGAACCGACCCGGGTGTTTCACGACACGGCGGCCCAGGCGCTGGTCGTGGCCAAACCCGATCTGCTCTACAGGGAGGACGGTTCCTGGGTATGGCGGGAGCTCAAGACCACCCGCACTCCTGCTCGCATCGGCAAGGATCCGTTGGACGCGTATCCGCAGCTCGCCCTGGCCGTCGTCCTGCTTGCCCAGGGGGAGCTGGGCGGTGACCCCTCCGGATCGAGGGTGGAACTGGAGGTCCTCCGTCCCGATGGATCCGACCCCCACGTCATCGACCCGATGGACGCGGAGCGCCTGGCCAAGGCGCGAGCGGTGCTCCGACGGTACGCCGGCCCCTGGCGCGAGGACCGTGCGTGGGAGGCACGACCGGGCCGGCACTGCCACCAGTGCCCGGTCTCGCGGTGGTGCCCGAGCGCCCAAGCCCCTGCCGACGCGGAGGAGAAGGCGTGATCACCCAGACCCCACCGAACTCCGGGGCAGCCCGATCCGGCCTGGTTTCCCGACCGTCCGCGGGCTCGGACGAACCCCTGCTCCGGGAGATCGCCAGTGCGCTGGTCCGTCTGTCCCGGCAGCGCGGCGTGCCCCACCCGATCTATCCGGCCCAGGTCCAGAACGCCTACAACCGACTCGTCCTGCACTGCCTGCGACACGGAGTCGAACCGCCGGGCAGCATTCCCGAGATGGTGCGCTGGGCCTGCGAACGACCGCTGACGTGCTGGCCGCTGGACCTGCCTCCCGAAGCCCTTGGGGCCGCCGGCACGCTCGTGGATCCCCAGACGAGACTGCCGCACCAGCTGTGCCTCGAGTGGGAGGTGGATGCGGCGGACCCCGCCGCAGAGATCTTCGAGAACCAGCGCATGCTAGAGGCACTCACCGTATGCCGGGCAGCAGGCGATCCTGCGGCGTACACCGCCTTCCGGTCCCTGCTGACCACCCGGCCCGTACTCACCGGCGCGGAGCTCGCCCTGCTCGGTGGGGACCCGGAGTGCGGACTCCTGCTCCACCACGTCATCAGACAGTGCTACGAACCCGTCCCTGCGACCTATCGACGCGACGGCGGGTACCAGCAGTGCGGACGCTGCCGCTGCCTGATGGTGCCACTGCCCGGCGGAGGTCACCGCTGCGAGCTGGACCGCTGCCGCCGTGACGTCACCGCCGCTGTCCTCGTTCCGGTACGTCCCGACCGCAGCGGGCTCCACCAGCTCAGCCGCCCCCTGCGGATGTTCGTCACCAGTCCGGGCCTGGCAGAGAACGACATCGGGGCAACCCTCAAGAGACGCTTCGGCATCGACGCCGAGATGTGGCCCCAGTTCGACGCGTACGACTTGCGCGTCCCGCTGCCGGGAGGCCGGTACTGGGCCGTGGACGTCAAGGACCGGGTGAACCCGGTTTTGCTCGCACGCACACTCACCCGCTTCCGGACCGACCCGCCCTTCGAGCGAGCCTTCCTGGTCGTGCCCCGCTATCGATTCCGCGAGAACGAGGCGTACGGACGACAGTTCCGCCGAAATCTTCCCGAAGATCTGGCAGGGAACATCACCCTGCTCGACGACCGGACCTTCCTGCGTCTCGTGGCCGAGCAGATCGCCGACCGGACGGACGCCGCCGGATCCCCTCGCCGCCAAGGAGACCACCATGCGTGATCGCAGCAGCTGGCACCGTCGTTGCTCCCGCCAGCTCACCGATGTATGGCCGGATGGCCTCGGTGCGTTCCGGGTCGCCGATCTCCTCGACGTCGAACTGGGCCTCTATCTGCTGCAGAGCGTGGCGCCCACGCGCGCCGCACTCGACGTGTGGCCCCTCCTCGGCGGATACCCCCACAGCGAAGCGCTCGGGGACGTCCGCTCCGACGAACAGCGGCTGCGCATCCTGCGCGCCCGCCACCACCTGTGGGTCCTCAGACGCGGACACGCTTGGTCTGAGGCGCTGGAGGCATACCTACGCGTGCCGCAGCAGCTGCGCGGATACGACCTCGAAAGCGTCGACGCGGTCCCGCGTCGACGCGTACCCGCCCGGGCAGCGCGTCGTTTCGAAGTGTTCGAAGAGCTGCTCACCACAGGACCCGAGTTCGCGACCCGCCGTGTTCCGCTCGCTGGATCGGGCGAGCACACCTTCCGGGCCCAGGACCGGCTCCACTCGGTCGAGATCACCGACGACCTGCTGCTCGGCGCCCTCCCCAGGTCGCACGCCCTCGACGCGGCACCCGCCGGGCGCGGGGAACCCGTAGATGTGACCTGGGAAGAACTCGAGTCGGCGGCCGCAGCCATGGACGCGAAGGAGGAGGTCATCGGCGGCTCCCGAAGTGGATGGCGCGGTCGACTGAGCCGTGTCCGGTTACTCGTCCGGGACGAGGCCGTCGGCCGGTTCACGCGTGGCGAGCGCCTCAGGATCGACCAGCTGCTCCACATGGTCGGCATGGTCGGTGCGGGCAAGTCGACCCTCCGCGACATCCTCACCTACCACCTGGTCACCCGGACGTCGCGCCGTGTCACCCTGGTCGTCGGCGACGTCGCCGAAACCCTGGCCGTCGTCGAGCTGTTCAAGCGGCTCGGGGTAGCGGCGGCACCCATCCTCGGCCACTCCACGCGAGAGCGGAACATCGGACGCCTGCACCGCCGCACCGCGGTGGCGGGCGCCGACACCATGCTGGGACACGACCACCCCGGCTTCGCGTACTTGAGCAGTGCCTGCCCCGTGGACGTGCTGCGCGGCATGGAGGCACGCAGGCCCCTCGGCATCAGGGAAGCCCCGTGCCTCGGGCTGTACCCGGCTGTGGACCAGGAAGAGACCCCAGACGATCCACTGGTCGAAGCGGAGAACCCGGCCGGCCGAAGGCCGCGCCCCAAGCCTCAGCGGAAGCTGTGCCCGTTGTGGAACCGCTGTCCGAGACATCGCGGCGCCCGGGACCTCGTCGATGCCCGCGTCTGGGTTGCGACCCCCGCTGGGCTGGTGCACAGCTCCGTGCCACAGCACCAGCACGACGAGCAGATCCGTTACCTGGAACTCGCCTGCCGACTCAGCGACCTGATCATCGTCGATGAGGCGGACCGCGTGCAGATGCAGCTCGACACCGTGTTCGCCCCGGCCAGCACCCTCGTCGGCACCTACCCGAACTCATGGTTCGACGAGGTCGCCGTCCACAAGTTCCAGCAGATGGCCCGAGACGGGCGACTCCAGCTGTCCGAACGCGACGTCGACGACTGGACGAACGCCGTCAACACCGTGGGTGCCGCCACCGACCGGCTCTATTCGCTCCTGGTCAAGGACGGGGAGCTGCGGCAGTGGATCAGCGTCGACTACTTCAGCGCGTTCACCCTGCACAACCTGCTGATCGACAGCTGGTTCCCCGGGCGGGACGCGGGCGACCAACCACCGTCCGCGGCACGGCTGCTGGACGAAGCGTTGCTGCGTTTCCGGGACGACCCCCTGCACGAGCACGAGAGCACTGGTAACGGCGACCAGGTGACCCCCCTGGTCAACACCTTCGTCCACCTGGCCCTCGAACTGCTCCACGCCCCCCAGGGCGCCCGCACCCGGGAACGGCTCCGCTCCACCCTCACTGCTGTCGTGGGCTACGACTCCGGAGTCCTCGACCGGATCGACGTACAGGCCCGACGCTTCGAGTTCACCCTGCTCCTCGCCGCGCTCCACAGCAGACTCGACTTCATGACCATCCTGTGGCCGCGCGTCGAGGCCGCACTCCACCTGGAGAACGCGTCGAACGTCCTTTCCCGCAGACCTCCGAAGGACTACGAGGCGGTCATCCCCGAATCACCGATGGGCAACGTCCTCGGCTTCCAGTTTCGTCTCACGGACTCGGAGCGCGACGGCGACCGCAGCGGTGAGCTGCGCTTCTTCCACTGCAACGGTGTGGGGCGCGAACTCCTCATGAGAATGGGCGACCTGTGTCGGGTGGACAGCCGACCCGCCCCCCACGTTCTGCTCATGTCCGCGACCAGCTGGGCCGGCACCTCCAGCCGGTACCACCTGCACGCCGATGTGGGAGCCGTGCTTCGCCCGCGGGACGAGGAGGTCGAGGCCGTCCTCGGCACCGAGTTCCGCAAGGAGTTCCTCCACTGGCCGGGCAGCGAAGGGCCGCGGCCCCTGCGGCTGTCGGGCTGCCCCCCGAAGGAGCGGCCCCAGGCGCTCGTCGAGATGCTCCGGCAGCTCGCGGTTCCTGACCTCAGCCTGCCCGGCGCATCGAGCATGCTCGACACCGAGCTGGACGAGATCCCTGACCAGGATCGGCGCCGCATCCTGCTCCTCGTCGGCAGCTACGACGAGGCGCGGCGCGCGGCCGAGTACCTCAACGGGATCCCCGAGTGGAACGGCCGTGTCGTCCAGCTCGTCTCGGACGACGCGGACGCCGACACCGCCTGGGCCCGGCTGCCGGAGGACCCCGCGGTGCGCACCCTCACCCGAGGCGACGTGCATTCCTTCGCGAAGACCGGCGGCGAACTCCTGGTCGCGCCGCTGCTCGCGGTGGAACGAGGGCACAACATCGTGCTGAGCACGGGCAAGGCGGCGATCGGCAGCGTCTACTTCCTCGCCCGGCCCCACCCTCGGCCCGACGACATCGCCCTCGCCATCCAATCGATCAACGATTGGGCGGTACGCCAGCTCCGGGACGCCGGAAGGGTCTTCACACAGGCGACGCTCGCGGCTGCCACGCCGCACCAGGCCGCCATCGGGTTCCGTAGTCGCGCCCGCCGCCAGTGGAACCGGTACCTCACCCGCCGAATGGCCTGGTCCAGCCTCCGGGACGACGAGAAGGTCGCCTTCACCTGGGACCAGCTGGTCGTGATGTGGCAGGTGATCGGCCGCCTCGTACGCGGTGGTGTGCCTGCCAGGGTGGCCTTCGTGGACGCGGCCTTCTCACCCCGCGAGGCGGGATTCGAGGCTGCCGACACCCCGGGCACCAGCCTGCTGGCGAGCATGCGCGCCGTGCTGGCCCCCTACTTCGACGAGCCCGGCATCGTCGCTCAAGGTGCCGAAGCTCCACCGGAACCTTCTCCGATCGACAAGTCGCTCGTCCGCGAACTGTACGAGCCGCTCTATCGCGCCCTCGTCCACATGGGCTGAAACCGCGGCTGCCCGTCGCCCCACACCTTCCTCCGATCTGAGGAGACTCACAAGATGGCGTACCAGCACGTACGGACCGCCTCGTACATGCCTGACCCGACGCAGGGGCCTTTCCCCGTCCTACGGCACACCCTCTCGCTGCCCGCTCACTGGGAGGAGCCGCTCGGCCAGCTGCGTGACCATGGCCGGCCAGAGGGCCGATGGCACGGTCCACGCCGCATCCCCACCCGGGAGATCAACCAGCTGATCCGTACCACCGCCCCGGACGTCGTCACCGTAGCGTCCAACGCCACATTCGGAACGGACTCCCCCTGGCTTTACTGCGCCGAGCCGTTTCCCGCCCCGGTGACCAACCTCTACGCCGCCACCTGGCTCAGGAATCTCCCCCGCGATTCCGATGATCCGGGTGCACGGCGTCTGCTCGCGGAGTGCTTCCGCGAGCTGGACACCGGAAGCCTGACCTGGCGCGCAGACACCATCGACCTGCTCGAACAGCAGCCTTCTCCCGGTGGCACCGCCAAGCCCACCCGTCTGGTGTACCGACTGCTCCCCGACGAACTGGCCGCACGCATCGCACGTCAGGGTGCCTACGAGCACGGAGGTCGGCAGCTCACCTTCCACCAGGTCGCCGGCGTCGGCGGGGGGTACGACGCCGGAAGCAGCAGCGCGGAACTGATGTCGTGGCCGCCGATCGAATACCGGCCCACGGGTAGGGGCGGCGAGCGCAAGCAGTCGTACTACGCGGCCACCCTCCGCGTCGGCGTGCGCACCGTCCCGTTCTCGCCGGTTCCTCGGATTCATCTCAGCGCGGGAATCCGCCGGTTCGTCACCGGAAAGGTCTGGATGCCTTTCCGTAAGGGTGTCTCGGTCTATCTACTGCCAGAGATCTCGCTCGTGCCGGACGCACCGGTATCTCGGCGACTCTCGGTTGCCATGCTGCAGTGGCGCAACGGCACCACGGATTGGAGGCAGGGCGGCCCCAGCGGCATGCTCGCCGCCGTCGCCGCGCTCGACGGTCTCCCGTCGGTGGATCGACTGGTCAAGGAGGCCGACCACTGGATCGGGGACGGGAAGGACGGCATCAGGCTGGCGGTCGGTCACCAGGCCGCCATGGGCAGACACCCCATCGGGACCGGACTGATGCCCAGCGAACGCCGCCGGCTCATCGAGTGGGCCGAGCAAGTGCTGGCCCCCGAGTTCGTCCCCGCCCCGAAGCTCCAGCGCAGCCGGTATGGTCGCCCGCCTGTCAGACAGCTCACGAAGCGGCCCTCCATGCCCAAGAACGCCACCACCGAAGAGCTCGCCGCCCTCCTGGAGCGGACGGAACGGACCGCTGCGGACAACGCACGGGTGCGACGCGCGGCGCTCGCCGCGACGCTGGACGGCACCGACCTCGTCGGCTTCCTGGTTCACCAGACCGACGACCAGCGGGACCGGCTCGCCGCCACCGCTGAGAGCGCGCTCGGGCTCACAGAATTTCGGCGGGAACAAGGACCGGAGACATGGGTATGGGAGGCCGAGGAGCTCACCGTGCGGCTCCACGCCCACCCGCTGGGTGAGTTGGGATCCCCTCTCGGAGCGGAGGACCGGCCGCCGCGCGCGGGACAGGACCACGACCAGGCCATCCGTGAGCGGCGCGGACGGGTCGCCGAAGCGATGACCCGCCTGAGGGAGCAGGTACCCGGGGCTCGGATCGCCCTTGTCGAGCTGGAAGGAAGCGAAGCGTTCCAAGGTCCCGCGAGGCGTACCGACCCCAAGTACGCGATCCGGCTCGGGTGCGCGGACGCAGGTTTGGTCACCCAGTTCATCCGCCCCCTGGACACCGCGATGGACAAGGCTGACGCCGAGAAGGACGCCGCCCTGCGGGCCGAAGCGGCCTGGGCGGACGGCCTTCGGCAGACCGGGATGCGCCTGGTACCCCAGCACACTCTCGGCGATCGCATCCCTTCCGGACTGAACCAGGTGGCCTTCCATCTGGTCGAGCGCCGGATCGACGGTCCCACGGGCAGGGCACAGTTCACCCCGATCGCCGTGCTGCTCCGGCCGGACGCACCGTGTGTTCTCGGACGGACCGCGGACGCCTCGGAGTGGATGCCCTACCCGGACCTGCTCCGGATCCTGACCGGACGAGTGCGGGGGAATGATCTGAGGACCTCGGCGCAGCAGTCGGCAGTCACGGCAGCCTTCATCAGGAGGACCCTGGCGAGTCTGCGCGGCACGCCGACCCTGGTCCTGGCCCACGCACAAGACGTGCGCAAGCGCTGGCCGTGGCTCACCAACGGCGGGCTCGAGGTGGATCGGATCGGCCTCGACGGGGGCCCCGCGCAGCGAATCGGTCTCTACGGCAAGCACCTCCGGGTCGTCAGAGTCGCTGACAGCGGCCGTGACGAGACGCCCCAGTGGTGGGCGGAACGGGAGGAGCGCGAGGAAGAGTTGGCCGGGCAACAGCGGGGCGGCTTCGGCATGGGACTGTGGGTGCCCGACGAGCCCGGAACCCCCGGCCGTGTCTTCTACAGCACGGCGGACAAGGCGAGCACGCAGACGAAGTTGACGAACGACGACGCGAAGCTGACCCCTCACGTCAACCCCGCTGGCCGGAGCGCCTACCGGCCGACGGTGAACGCGTGGAACCCCGAGCTACTGGAGCTCACCCTGGCCTGCCTTCAGCCTGGAGACGACCCCGAGGCATGGGCCGCGTTCGTCCACCAACAGCGCATCTGCAAGGACGACTACCGGGACGTGCTCGGCCTGCCGCTCGCTCTCCACCTCGCACGGCTCGCGGACGAGTACGCACTGCCGCACGACGAGGAGGAGGCGGTGGACCCGACGGCGGGGCCGGTCGCAGGGACCGGCGTCGAAGACGGCCCAGGGCAGCTCGCATTCGACTTCGACACCGATGAGGACGACGAGGACCAGGCACATGGGAACGCGTGACACGAAGGCGGCCGCGCGGGCCGTCGGGTTCGCCGACCGCATCTTCGATCAGGAGGAAATGCGGGACGCGAACGCCGTACCGGAGCCGGAGGGCGGTGAAGCGACGGCCGCAGCCGTCGAGCACCTGGGCAAACGGTTCGCGACACTGCCCGGGATGGTTCGCCACGCCTTCGGCCGGACCCGGGACCACGCGGGCAACCTTTCGAGTGATCCACTGCAGGGCCTGTCCGAGATCGTGCAGAACTCGGAGGATCTCGGCGCCTCAGAAGTGCGCATCCTCACCAGGGAGCGAGACCTTCTCGTTGCCCATAACGGTGCCCCGGTGCGGTTGCCGGACGTAGTGGCCCTGGCCATGCCGTGGCTGTCCAGCAAGGCGGACGAAGCCGAATCCACAGGGCGGTTCGGCATCGGGCTGATGACGCTGCAGTCGCTTTCTCCCCATCTGGAAGTGCACAGTGGCCACTACCGGGTGCGCATCGGCGATCCCTATGTCTCCGTCGCCGAACCGCTCGTCGTACCGGACTGGTTCGCGGACGACGCCTGGACCGTGCTCCGCGTTCCCTTTGCACCCGGTGCGCTCGACGCGGAGAGCGTCGACGGGTGGCTCGCTGCCTGGACCTCCGGCGCGCTGCTCTTCCTCGACCACGTATCCGACGTCACGCACCTGGATACCCAGGGCGGCGTCCGGCACCGGCTCGCTCTATCCCGGGAGCCCGGACCCGGCTTCGAGGCCGAGGTCGGTGGTGGACCGGCAGAGGTGGGGACCCACCTCGCCCGTGCGGCCACTGGGACTCGATGGCTGGTGTGCCGTACCACTGTGCCCAGTCCCCCGGGCATCGACAGGGCGCACAAGGCTGCCGGACCCACCACGACTCTCGCCGTCGCCCTCCCGCTCGGACACGGCGGTCCCGGACGGATCCACGTCGGTCTGCCGGTTCAGGAGATCGGGCCGGCCCTCTGGACGAGTGCGCAGTTCGACCCGCTCGCCAGCCGGCAGGCGCTCGACGAAACCCCGTGGAACCGTGCGCTCGTTCCATTGGTGGCCGATCTGTGGACGGCAGCCGTTCTGCGGCAGTTCCGGCAGGATCCGGTGAACGCCTGGAGTGCTGTTCCCCTGCCGGATCACGTCCGTGACGGGCGCAATCCGGCTGCTGTGATGGAACAGCGGTTGCTCGACCACGCCCGGCGTCTGGTGTCCGCGAAGCTGCTCCTGGAGGTCCCGGGGGAGGGTCTCCTCGATCTCGAGTCGCTTGCCGTGGAGGACGAAGAACTCGAAGGTGCCGTGACCGAGGAGGAGGTCGCCCGTCTGGCTGATGTGCACGCCGCGCTGCCCGGAGCGATGCGAGACCCGGACGGCAGGTGGCGGGAGGTGTTGTCGGATTGGGAGGAGAACGGTGTCGGCGCACCGGCCCGGGTCGAGGTGTACGACACGCTGGACCTCCTTGGCGACGGGAGCCGATCACCACGAGCGACGGTCCGACTGGTCGCGCGAGTCATCGAAGCGGGCTGGAGCGGCCTCCTGTCGTCACGTGATTGGCTCGTGGACAGTTCCGGTACGCAGTACGGCATGCGCGGCTCTGTACCCGTGCTGTTCGCCGCCACTCCTCGTGGGCTGGGAGTCGAACTGGGGCTCACCCGTGAGATCCACCCGGACTTTCTGGCCGACACCGACGACGCGCGGTCGGTCCGGGAATGGCTCGGCAAGCAAGGGGTACTGCTCAACGACGACGACCCGGCAGCGGTGATTCAGCGTCTCGCAGACTTCGGGGGTGCGCGAGGTGGAGCTGGGCTTGTCCTCACGGATGAGCAGCTCGTGGCGCTGCGGGACGGTTTCGCACACGTACCGGAGAGCCGCCGTGAGCTGTGGGGCAGGAAGGTCGGGCTGGCAGTGCGGCTCCAAGGCCACCGCTACACCACCGACGGAGCACGGGAGGACGTGGAGATCGCACCCGCCCGGGCCTATCTTCCGTCCGGGCTGGACAGCGCCGAGCACGACGAGAGCTTCGCCTTCGCCGCCGGCTCGACTTCCGGCCCGGCGTGGCTGCGATCGCGTTACGCCAAGGTGTTGCAAGGCGGCAGCATCGGAGCCCTGAGATTTCTCCGGTTGCTTGGTGCCGAGACGGCTCCCCGGCCGCGCAGTCATCCTGGACAGCACTCGCGGTTCGAACGAGGCGCCAGAGGACTTCCCTCAGCCTTCGCCTCGGGTTCGAAGGCGCGCACGGAAGCGCTGGAGGCTCTTCGCGCGACCTACACCCTCAACGATTACGACTGCCCCGACCTGTATGCCGTGGCAACCGATATCGCGAAGGACGACGACTCTGCACGTCGCCGACGCAGGGCGGCCGCGCTTCTCCACGTACTCGGCCGCTCATGGAGTCGCTTCTCCGAACATGCCGAGGTCGGCGCGGCTTTCGACTACCACACATGGCACGACCGAGGGCGGACGGCCGCCCTATGGCTCTGGCAACTACGCGAGGTGGCCTGGCTGGACGATCGGAACGGCACTCCGTCCAGCCCCTTCCGGCTCCGTACCCGCACCGCGGGCACCGTGGCCGTCTACGGGGACGCCCAATTCCTGCATCCGGACATCCAGGAGCAGGCACGGCGGCGTACCGAGGTACTCCGAGCCCTGGACGTCGTCGGAGACGCCCGTACCCGCGATCTCGTCGAGTGCCTGCGGCGGCTCCGTCGTGAGGAGAAGGACGGGGCTGAACGAAACGCCCCCGCCGCAATGATCGTCTACGAAGCCCTGGCCGAGCGCGCCACCGGAAGGGGGACTTCGGGCGGATCGGGAGAGATGCCGTTCAGCGAAGTCCTTCGTGCCTTCACCACAGGCGAAGGGCTGGTCCTCACGAACTCCGGCTGGCGGCGCCCGGGCGAGTGCCTCATCGGCGAGCCACTGTTCGGAGCGTCACGGGCCTTCGCTCCCGTGTTCACTGGTGGCGAGGCGTTCTGGACGCGGCTCGGGGCGCGTCGGCCGACCGTCGACGACGCTGTGAAGGTGATCAGGGAGTTGGCGCAGCAGGACAGGAGGGAGCGACGGAACGTTCCGGAGGGAACCACTCAATCGGTAGTCCTGGAGACCCTGAAGATGCTCCGTCGCCCCTCTGCCGTCCGGTCGGAGGAGCTGACAGCCGGGCGGCTGGGAAGACTTCCCCTGGTCACGAGCAAGGGATGGCTTAGCAAGCGGCCTGTGTACGCGGTCGAGGACCCCATGGTCGCCGACGGCTTGGGCCGTGACCACGCCGTGTGGCGGCCGGGAGCAGAGCTGGATCAGTTCCGTCCACTGGCCGGGGCCCTGCGCCTCACGTGGATCGGGGTGGAGCAACTCAGTGTGCACAGCTCCATTGTCGCTTCGCACGATCCGGACGCGACGGACCTGGTCCGCGCGGCTGTCACCCATCTGCGCGAGGACCTGCAACGCAACGCCCCGGAGGTGGCCCGCGGCCTGGACGGCTCCTGGGACGGACTCGCGGCACTCACGGTGAGCGTGGCACCGGACCTGATCTGCCGGGTGGAACTGTCCGGTACTCCGGTGGAAGTATCCGTCGACGCCGGTGTCGACTGGGCTTCCAGCACCCTGTACGTCCGTGACCTGTCAGCGGTGAACCGGCCCTCTGCGGGCGGTGCTTCGATCGCCACCAAGTTCCCTGGACACCGCAGGGCGGCGGCCCTTGCCTGGACCGCCGCGTGTGACCGGGCGGAGCGGGGCCGCGCCGCCGTGGACCTTAGCCTCGCGGAGGATCAGGTCCGCCGTGAACAGGAAGCCGCCGTCGCCGAACGCGATCGTCGGCTCATGGAGATGCGGGAAGAGGCGGACCGACGCGGCCGGACGAACGGACGGGAAAGGCGTCCGGTTGCGGGAGCCCCGTCGACGATCAGTGGCCGGGCGCCCGCACTACCCGCGATCCCGCACGGCCGGGACCCCTCCGTCCCGGCCGTGCGGCCCCCCGCTTCGTTCCGCCGACTGGTGGATCCCGCCACCCTCCGTCTCGTCGTGGACCGGGGAAACCTCACGGCACCGCAATCCGGGGCCGGGCCCGCGACGGGCACCGCCCCGAAGAAGGGCCCGGCCGGCCTGCCCCAGCCCCGGTCCGGCTCGGCCGTCCCCCAGCAGCGCACCGCCGCACGTCCCTATACGGCCGTGGAGCAGGAGAAGGCGGCACTGGACCTCGTACGCCGGGCTCTGGCGCTGGACGAGACCGAGCTGCGTGACCTGAGGGCTCAGCACGGTTTGGGGGCGGACGCAGTGGACGAGCTGGCCCGGTTCTACGAACTCAAGACGTACGGCGGTGCCGAGCCGGACACGATCCAGCTCACCCCTGCGGAGTTCCAGCGGGCGATCGAAAGCGACGATTTCTTCCTTGTGGTCGTCTCCGGTTTGGAGGCCGGAGCCGCACCGGTCACCGTACGGATCATCCTGGAGCCGTTGAAGCACCTGCCCTACCGTCCGAGCAGCAACGTACTCGTCTCCGGCATCCGGGGCGCGCAGAGCCTTGTCTACCCGTTCGAGAGCACGGAGTAATCCTCGGCCGTGACTGCCATGAGAATGATGACAGCGACCCGAGAACGTAATTTCGGACCGCCCCTTAACGTGGGCGCCGAAGTGCCGCAGGGGTGGCGGCGGAGGGGATGTACCAGCATGCGCAGGGTTCCGCCGGAGATGTTCCGGTTCACCACGGGGGAGACGGCCGACCTGAACGGGGCCGTGCTCGAGGCTTTCGGGGTGGCCGGCGAGCACCTGGAGACCGCGCTCGGGCTCGACGGCGTACGGGAGCGGCTGCGTGCGGTGGGCTGGGTCTCGGACCTCGAGGACGAGGAACTGCACGAGACGCTGAAACGGCTGGTGAAGTGGGAACTCCTTGACGTGGTTCACAACCACGCCCAGAACTACCGCACGGCCGAAGAGTACGAGCGGCGCAACCTGCACTACTCACTGACCCGCCGGGGCGAGGCCGCGCTCGCCGGGGTGCGACACGCCCTGGAGGTGCTGGCCTCCACAGGGGCGCTGCAGACCGCGGTGCTGGAGGCGATCGCCGACCGGCTCGACGAGCTGACCGTCCTGTCCGGCGAACCTTCCGCGGCCGACCGACGGATCTTCAGCACCCTGCGGGAGCTGGAGGGCCATCTGGAGGGCCTGGTGGAGAACACCAGGGCCTTCAACGGCCAGTTGCAGAGGCTCCTTCGCGCCGAAGGAGTGGATCTGGACGTGTTCCGTGAGGTGAAGGCCGCCACCGTCGCGTATCTCCAGGAGTTCCTGGTCAATCTCGACCGGCGCGGCGAGACGGTGGCCGCCGCCGTGGCCCGCGTGGAGGAGCGGGGCATCGCGGTGCTGCGTGAGCGGGCCCTGCGCGGTGCCGAGCTGCCTCCGGCCCCGGGAGAGGACCCGGCAGCCGGCTGGCTGGAGAGCCGGCGGGCGCGCTGGGCGGGGCTGAGGGCCTGGTTCCTGCCGGACGACGGGGCGCGCCCCCGGATCGAGCAGCTGCACGACATCGCCCGGCGTGCCATCGTCTCCCTCCTGCAGGTGCTGGAGCGGATCAACGAGTCCCGGCGCCGCCCCTCCAGCGCCGTACAGGACTTCCGGGAGCTCGCGCGCTGGTTCGCTGCGGCTCCCGACGAGGAGGACCTGCACCGGCTGTGGTCGGCCGCCTTCGGCCTTGGCCCGGCCCGCCATGCCCACCTCGCCCACCCGGACCCGGAGCTGATCCCCTCGTCCCACTCCTGGTCCGAGGTGCCGCCGGTACAGGTGTCGGCCCTCCTGAGGACCAGCGGACGGACCGAACGCTTCACTCGTACGGCCACGGTGCGGGACGTTGCGGCGGTCAGGGCGGCACGCGCCGAGCGGGCCCGGGCGGAGAGAGCGGAGCTGGCACGCGCCTGGCAGGCGCTGGAGACGGACGGCCCGGTACGGCTCTCCTCCTTCAGCACCCTCGACCCCGCGGCCTTCGACCGCCTCCTCGACCTGCTGGGCCGGGCGCTGGCCGCCCGGCCGGACGCGGGTGGCCGGCGACGGGCCACGACCGGCGACGGCCGGGCGGAGGTGGTGCTGTCGCCGCCCCCCGACGGGCGCACCGCCGTACTGCGTACCGTGCAGGGGACGATGGCAGGACCGGACTACGTCATCCACGTCACGGCCGTGGGCGGGGCGATCGCCTTCCCGGCAGTCCGCGCCGCCACGGGGCAGGAGGCCGCAGGATGAGCACCCTCGCCAACCAACTGGCCTCCGCCGAACGGGAGGAGGTCGCCCGTGCCATCCGCCTCTTTCTGGCCCGCCCGCTGCTCACCGAGGCAGCCGACCCGACCGGTTTCGATCTTGTGCGCCGCCGCCGTGACCCGCTGGCTCGTTGGTTCGACTACACCTGCGGCTGGAATCTGGTCGTGGAGCCCCGCCGGGGCTACGCCCGCCTCACCAAGGTCCGCGTCAACCCCGACGGCTCCCGTCCCGCTCGCCGGGCGCGTTCCGGCCGGGCCCCGTTCGACCGCCGACGGTACGTCCTGTTGTGCGTGACCGCCGCGGAGCTGCTGTCGATGCCGATGACGACCATCGGCATGCTCGCCGACCGCGTCGTCCAGGCCATGGCGGCCGACCGCGCGCTGGCGGGGTTCGACCCGGTCCACCGGCCGGAGCGCATGGCGTTCGTTGACGTCCTGAAGCTGCTGGAGTCGTACGACGTGCTGCGTGTTGTGGACGGCACGACCGAGACGTACGTCGACTCCGCGGAGGCGAAGGTCCTCTATCGCGTGGACAACACGTTGCTCATGCGGCTGCCCGCTGCGCCGGTCGGCGCCTCCCGGCTCGCCGTGCCCCCGGAAGAGGTGCCCGCGCGGTTCGAGGACCTCCTCGCCGGCCTGGTCAGGGAGCGCCGCTACGGAGGCGCTTCTGCTGACGGGACGGCCGACGACACGCACGCCGAGACCGCCGCGACCACGGATGCCCAGCGCAACCTGCGGCTGCGCCACTCGGTGCTGCGCCGCCTCTTCGACGACCCCGTGCTCTACCGAGCCGACCTCGCCGAAGACGAGCTCGCTTACGTCACCTCTTTGACCGGACGCCAGATCCTGCGCCGCTCTGTCGAACAGGCCGGTTTCCTCCTGGAGGAACGGGCGGAGGGCTTTCTACTCGTCGACCCGGACGCCATCGCCACCGACGTCCGCTTCCCCGACGACACCTCCACCGCCCGAGTCGCCGCGTTACTCCTCCTAGCACCGCTCTGCGCCACGCCCGCGGGCCTGCTGCTCGAACAGCTGGCCGAGGCCGGAGCGGAGCTGCTGCGCCGCTTCCCGGGCTGGGCCAAGGCGTACCAGTCGGAAGAAGGACCGGCCCGCCTTGCCGACGACGCCGTACGGATCCTGCTCGACGTCGGCCTGGTAGGCAGGGCCCGAGACCGCGTCGTCGCGCGACCGGCCGCGTACCGCTATCGCCTGACGGAGACCACCGGCCCAGTCCCGAAGAACGATCCGCTAGCCGTGACCGCCGCCGGTGGCGCCGGAGAAGGAGACAAGCAGTGAGCGTGACGGAACTTCCCCTCCAGCGACGGCCCGAGGAGCCCATCGAGCCGTCGCCCGTTCACGAGGCGGACACCGGCCGTGGACGCTGGCAGCCCCATCGCGCGGGCATCCTCAACGTCTGGCGCTACTACGACGAGACCTTCACCTTCCACCAGGGTCGCCTGCTGCTGCGCGGTCAAAACGGCACTGGCAAGTCCAAGGCCCTGGAACTGCTGCTCCCCTTCCTCTTCGACGCCAGCCTCCGCCCCAACCGCCTCTCCACGTTCGGCGGTTCGGAGCGCACGATGCACTGGAACCTGCTCGGCCAGGGAGCGTCCGGCAAGACCCGTGTGGGGTACGTGTGGATGGAGTTCCGCCGCGTCGGAGACGACGGCACTGAGCACTGGTTCGGCTGCGGAGCCCGCCTGCACGCGAGCGTGCACATCACCACGGCGCACGCCGACTACTTCACCACCACTGCCCGGATCGCCCACCCCGACGGGGTCCACCTCGTCAACGACACCGGACAGCCCCTGACCAAGGCGGCCCTCACCGAAGCCCTGCGCGACCGCGGCGAGGTGCATCCGTCAGCCACCGACTACCGCACCACTGTGCGGCGCGAACTCTTCGCGGGCATGGGTGAGCAGCGGTACGAGTCCCTGCTCTCCGCCTTGCTCCAGCTCCGCCAGCCCAAGCTGTCCGAACGGCTCGACCCCTCCCTCCTGTCCACCCTGCTGTCCCGAGCACTGCCCCCGCTCGGCGAAGGAGAGATCACCGAGCTCGCCGAGGGCTTCGAGCGCCTGGACCGGCAGCGGGACCACCTCGACCGGCTCGACGCCGAGGTGACGGCCGCCGAGAACGTCGCCTCCCGGCAGCGCGCCTACGCCCGTCGGGTCCTGCGGGCCGGTGCGGCAGTGCTGATCTCTGCGACCACCGAGATGGACGACCTCACCCGGGACGCCCGCGTCAGCGCCGAGGAGTACGAGAAGGCGTGCGAGGAGCGCGCCTCGGCCCTGGCCCTGCGAGAGGAGCTGGAACTGCGGGCGCACGCCTTGGACGAGATCGTCGAAGGGCTTCGGGAGAGCGACGCCTACCAGAAGGGGGAGGAGCTCGACCGGCTCCGCCGCGGCACCGAGGAACAGGCCGCGGCCGCCGCGGAGCTGCGTACCGCCGCCCGGTCCGCCGAGGCTGAGGCGGAGGAGGACCGGAAGCACGCCGACGAGGTCGCGGGACACGCCCGCTCGCGCGACGAGCACGCCCGCGCGACCGCGGACGAGGCACACCGCTCGGCCCGGGCCGCAGGCATGGAGTCCATTCACCACGAGGTGAAGACGATTCTGGACGCGGAAGGGGAGGTGAAGTCCCTCGGCAACGGGACGGCGAACACCCCGGTCAGGACGGGGAGCAGGCGGTCCGATGCTCCTGGCACCGCCGCACGTCGTCTGCTCCGGGGCGCGGTCATCGCCCGACGGGAGCAGGTCGCCAACATCACCGACGCGATCGACGCCCACGACCGGGCGGTACGCGACCGGGGTACCGCCGAGGGCCTGCTGGACGAGGCCCGCACCCGGCTTACGGACGCGATCGCCCACCGCGACGCGGCCGCCGCCGCCGGAGACAACGCCCTCGCCGCCCAGGCGGAACGGCTGCTCGCCTGGGCCCGGGACTGCACGGAACTGCGCATCCCCGACCTCGATGAACTGGCCGCCAGGGCGGCCGTCGAGGCAGATGTGCGTGAGCTGGTCGAAACGGTCGCACGACCGCTGGACCAGGAGATCACCATGGAACGGGCCGGAGTCCGCACCGCACAAAAGGGGTTGGAGCAGGAACGGGACCTGCTCGACGCGCGGAGGCGCAAGCTCAGCGGCGAGACCGATCTCCAGCCCGTCGCTCCACCCACCCGCACCACCGTCCGCACGGCTGCGGCGGGCGCGCCGCTGTGGCGGCTGATCGCCTTCCACGAGGACGTCCCGCTCCCCGTACAGGCCGCGGTGGAAGCGGCACTGGAGGCGTCAGGCCTCCTGGACGCATGGGTGAGCGCATCCGAAGGGCTCACCCTCCCTGGGCACGACACCCGTGTCGAGGTCGGCCTCGCCACGACCGCCCCCGGCTCCAGCCTGCTGGACGTGCTGAGGCCCGAGGAGGACATTCCCGTACCGGCCGGCACCGTGACCCGCATCCTCGCCGGCATCGCGTATGGCACCACCCTGCCCGGCGGGCACCCTGCGGCAGTCTCCTCCGACGGCGCCTGGCGCCTCGCACCGGCCACGGGTTCCTGGTGCAAGCCGGAGCCCGCCCATATCGGCGCCCTCGCCCGGCAGCGGGCCAAGCAGCGTGAAATCGCCGAACTGACCGAGCTGATCGCCGAGAAGGACGCCTCCCTGGCCACCCTCGCCGACCGGCTGCGGGAACTCGCCGCCCGCGCCGCCCGGCTGGCGGACGACCGCACCGCCCGGCCCGACCACCGGGAACTCGACGCCTGCCGACGGGACTGGGACCGGGCCGAGGAGAAGGCGGCCGCCCGGGACGACGCCGTGCGCGACGCGACCGAGCATCTGGCCGCACGCGAGGGTGACGTGGCCGGCGCGCTGCGCATGCTGAGCCGCAGGGCCGCCGAACACGGACTGCCCACGGACCGCGACCGACTGCGCGAACTCGGCCGCGACGTGGAGAGGTTCCGCGACCTCGCCGATGCCTGGACGGACGCCCGCATCGACGCGACCGCGGCCGCTGAAAGGGCTAGGGAGACGGCTGCACGGGCGGACCGGTCACGCCTTCTCGCCCAGAAGCAGACCGCCGACGCGGCCGCTGCGGAAGCGAAGGCGGCTGGTCTGACGGCACGTCTGAAGGCGGTGGAGGAGACGGTCGGCGCGGACTACCGGCAGATCGTCGCGCGCGTTGCGGAGACCCGTGCCGAACGGGTCCGCTGCGGCAAGGAAGCCCGCCAGGCAGCCGAGCTCCTCCTGGGCCTGGAAGGCCGCATCGGAGAGCTGAGGGCCACCAGTGGCCAGGACGCCGACCGGCAGGAGAAGGCAGTCGAGGCCCGCGATGGCGCGGCGCGGCGGTTCCGGCACCTGTGTCTGGTGGGTCTGGCCGAGGACGCGGGCGTCGTACCCGAACTCGACGCCGGGGACGGTACCAAGGCCACTCTGGAGGCCGCGCGCGCCATGGCGGCTCGATGGCCCCAGATCCCATACGCCCCGCGCCACCTCGGCGACGCAGCCACTCGCCTCTCCGAGTCGGTCCACGAGGCCCGCCGGCATCTTGGGGTCCGTGCCGACCTGGAGCTGGAGCCCGACGACGACGTCCAGCTCTTCACCGCCACCCTGGAGGGCGTCCGCGTCGGGGCGACCGGTCTGCTCGCCGCGCTCACCCAGGAGCGCGACCGCAGCCGCGACGACATCAGCACCGCCGAACGGCGCCTCTTCGACCAGATCCTCACCGGTGACATCCGCCGCCACCTCGCCGCCCGCATCCGCCGGGCCGGCGAACTCGTCGCGCGCATGAACGGGCACCTGGAGCGGGTCCGTACCGCTTCCAACGTCGCCGTCCAGCTCGTCTGGGACGTCCGCCCGGACCTCCCTGACAGCACCCGCACCGCCCGCCAACTGCTCCTGAAGGACCCCGGTCGGGTCACCGAGTCCGACCGGGAGGCCCTGCACGCCTTCTTCCGTGCCCGCATCGAGGAGGCCAAGGGCAGCGACACGGCCGCGAGCTGGGAGGAGCACCTCGGCGAGGTGCTTGACTACACCGCCTGGCACACCTTCACCGTCCGCCTCGACCGGGCGGACGGGAGCGGCTGGCAGCCCCTGACCAAGCGGCTGCACGGCGCGCTCTCCGGCGGGGAGAAAGCAATCGCACTGCACCTGCCCCTGTTCGCCGCCGTCGCCGCCCACTACGAGGACGTGCCCCTGGCCCCCCGCCCGATCCTCCTCGACGAGGTCTTCGTAGGCGTCGACACCGTCAACCGCGGACAGGTCTTCGCCCTGCTCACCGCACTCGACCTGGACCTCATGATCACCTCCGACCACGAGTGGGGAAACTACAGGGAGCTGCCCGGCATCGCCGTCCACCAACTCCTGACCGACGGAGACGACGCCGTCACCAGCGCGCGCTTCGTCTGGAACGGCACCGGAATGGAGGAAGGATGACCTTGCGAGACCACCCCGTGTCCGCCGGGACGACCTCTCGGGAGCATCTCGCGTCGGGCGATGCGACCCTTCGCCGCCCCGAACTCCATCCCGTCTGGCAGACGGTCCACGACCGTCTCTCCTCCGGCCGCCCCGTCACACGCGTACGCCTCGGACTGCTGGACGAGACCCAGCGCGAAGCCCTCGCAGATCTCCTCGGCCTGGACCGCCTGCCGGACCCCCGGCCCTCCGTCGCCCTGGCCCGCCTGGAGGAGGCCGTCACCGAGCTCTCCGGCCGCACCGTACGAGAAGTCGTCGCCGAACTCATCGGCCCACTCGGCGACAGAGCCGGTGAACGCCGCCGCCAGGAGGACGAACGCGCCGGTCTGTGGGCCTGGCTGGCTGGTCACGACACGGTACGGGCGCAGCCGGTGCTCGCCGACTGGGCCGCGTCCTGTCGAGCCGCAGGACTGGTCGGTGGTTCGACGGAACGCACCCGTACGCTGCTCATCGACGCGCTCAAAGTACTCGCCGAGCTACCTGGCCAGGCCGAACCCCTGCCGGTCTTCGCCGCCCGAGTCCTGAACGGCCACGCGCACGCTCTCGACGACGGCACACCCGTCTCCACCCTCGTCCTGCGTGCCCTGGCAACTCTGTACGACATTGCACCGCCGCAGTCCGCAGGGGAACGGCGCGCCCTGTGGTCCCGTGCTGGCGTCGCCGACGACGAGCTATCCGCCACCGTCATCGCCGGCGGACTGCGCCCTATTGGCGACGGCCTTCTCGCCCGTGTGGCCCGCCTGTGCACCGAGGCCGGCCAGGCCGCCAGCCTGACCCTCGCCCAGGTCAGGAGCCCGGGTGAGCTCACCCTGCCCGCCGCCCCTGCCCCACTCGCCATCCACGTAGTGGAGAACCCCAGTATCTTGGCCCTCGCCCTCCGTCGCTTCGGCTCCAACTGCCCACCGCTTGTCTGCACGTCCGGCTGGCCCAACAGCGCAGCTATCCAGCTCCTGCGCCTTCTCGCGGACCAAGGCGCTGCTCTCCGTTACCACGGTGACTTCGACGGCGAAGGCATCCGCATTGCCGCATACGTCATGGAGAAGACAGGGGCGCACCCCTGGCGCATGACGGCGGCAGACTACCGATCCGCGATCGTCCGCAACGCGCACGGTCCTCGACCGAGGCGCATCACCGGAGCACCGTGGGATGCCGAGTTGGCCGAAGCCATGGCGGAGCACGACATCGCCGTGGTCGAGGAGCTGGTAGCCGATGTGCTGTTGGAAGATCTCGCTGCTGCGGCTTGCCAGGAGCACCCCACTGGCTGTTCGTGACGCTCATTTGACGCTCCACGCGACCGAAGGGGCGCCCAGAGGAGCCATATACCGGTGCTGACCTGCGGCTATGTCGACTGCTGTTTCGCGTGACCTGTTCCCGATGACCCACCACGTCGAGTGCGTCGCGATCCTGGAGCCGGTGAAGAATGACGCCTGACCTGCCGTTTCTCTGAGTGTGCGTGATGGGCGTTACGTGCGTTGGGGCGATCTCCTGACGCATATTCGACGCACGTTTGACGCACGGAGGGCGCTCCTGGCGGCATGGTCTCGACTCGGGTGCGCGCGGGCTCACGTACCCGCGAGTCGGGTGGCGAGGTGTCCTGCCGCTTCCTGCGCCTCGAAGTGTCCGACACGGCATGCCTCGGCGTACTGGACGCGTGCTTCTTCTATGGCGGCTTCCCAGGGGATGCGCTTCTGGCGTGCCGCTTCGATCTCGGCGAGACGTCTGCGTTCTGCGGCTTCGCCTGCCCTGCGTAGATCGCTGCATGAGGAGCGCCGGCCCGGGAATCCGCCGACGCGTGGCGTGACGGAGTCGCCCCCGGCCCGGGTGTCGGCCGGCTGCTCGTGGGCGGGGCTGCCGCGCTGGTAGTGCGCTGTCGTGCCAACTCCTGGGCACAGGGAGCAAAGTCGGCCGGTCGTGCCGCTCGTACTTTCGGGATGTGCCTGCCGCGGACGTGGCGGGCGCGACAACCGTCGTTCCGAAAGGACATCCCCTCATGTTCGACATCGCCAAGGTGCAGGCCGCCCCGAGCAAGGATCTGCTCACCCCCGACAACGCGGTCATGCTCTTCGTGGACCACCAGCCGCAGATGTTCTTCGGCACCGGCAGCGGTGACCGCGCCGCGATCATCAACAGCACCGTGGGTCTCGCCAAGGCGGCCCAGGCCTTCGACGTGCCGGCCGTCCTGACCACGGTCGCCGCCGAGTCGTTCTCCGGGCCCCTGATGCCGCAGCTCGCCGAGGTCTTTCCCAAGAACGAGGTCATCGACCGCACGACCATGAACGCCTGGGAGGACGAGGCGCTCGTCGCGGCGGTCAGGGCGACCGGGCGCAAGAAGATCATCCTCTCCGGCCTGTGGACCGAGGTCTGCCTGGTGCTGCCCGCGCTCTCGGCGCTGGAGCAGGGATACGAGGTGTACGTCGTCTCCGACGCGTCCGGCGGCGTCAGCCCGGCCGCCCACGAGCACGCGCTGCAGCGGATGATCGCCGCCGGCGCCGTCCCGGTGACCTGGGTCCAGGTGCTCCTGGAGCTCCAGCGCGACTGGGCGCGTCAGGAGACGTACCCCGCCGTGATGGAGATAGTGAAGGCCCACGCGGGCGCGTACGGCCTGGGTGTCGTGTACGCGCAGAGCGTCATCGGCGCGCACGCGGCCGGCTGACCTCCGTGGACACCGGCATTCTGATCCTGCGACTGCTGGTGGGACTGCTCGTCGCCGGTCATGGTGTGCAGAAGATCAGTTCGCACCTGGGCGGCAGGGGACTGAAGGGCGGCACCGAGGAGTTCCGCGCCGACGGCTTCCGGGGCGGGGCCCTCACCGCGCTGGCGGCGGGCGGCGGTCAGATCGGATCGGGTCTGCTGCTCGCCGGCGGCCTCCTGACCCCGCTCGCCGCGACCGGCGTCGTCGGGGTCATGACGGTCGCGCTCACCGTGAAGTGGCGCCACGGGCTCTGGGCGCAGAACGACGGGTACGAGTACCCGCTCGTCCTCATCGGCACCGCCGCCGCCCTCGCCGCCACCGGCCCCGGCGCCTGGTCCCTCGACGCGGCCTTCGGCCTCACGTCGTACCCCCTGTGGTGGGCGGCCCTCGCGCTCGTGGCCGGTCTCGGCAGCGGGCTCCTCACCCGGCTCGTCCTGCACCGGCCGGCGCCGGCGGCTTCGCGGACCGCCGCCCGCGGCGGGCGCTGAGCGCGAGCCACGGAGACCGGGTCCGGCCGCCCCGCGCCCCCGCTCGGGCGGCCGGACCGACCCCCTC
Source organism: Streptomyces sp. NPDC028711 (assembly GCF_055565415.1). Classification (NCBI taxonomy): domain Bacteria; kingdom Bacillati; phylum Actinomycetota; class Actinomycetes; order Kitasatosporales; family Streptomycetaceae; genus Streptomyces; species Streptomyces sp. NPDC028711. Next base: position 267,034 of record NZ_JBVHUJ010000010.1, read on the forward strand.
TTTCCTCACCAGGAGTACCGATGGAAACCACGATCGCGACACCCCCGCACGGCGGCGGCCAGCCGCTGCTGCACCAGAAGGGCGCCGAGACCCAGTCGTTCGGCACGCTCAAGCAGCTGCCGATCGGCCTCGGCCACGACACCCGCATGTACGCCTGCCAGCGGCTGAACCGCGTCCTCGCCGACACGCAGATCCTCTACTCCCTCTACAAGAAGCACCACTGGCTGATGCGTGGTGCGACCTTCTACTCGCTCCACCTCATGCTGGACAAGCACGCGGAGGCCCAACTGGCCATCGTGGACGCGCTGGCCGAGCGGATCCAGAGCCTCGGCGGCGTCGCCGTGGGAGACCCGCGCCACGTCGCCGAGCTGACGGGGATCCCCCGGCCGCCGGACGGCGTCGAGCCGGTGCCCGTCATGCTGTCGCGGCTCCTCGACGCCCACGAGCGGATCCTGATCGACGCCCGGGATGCCGCCGCCCGGATCTCCGGGGAGGGCGACGAGGGCAGCGCCGACCTGCTCGTCTCCGATGTCATCCGTACCGGCGAGGCGCAGGTGTGGTTCCTGGCCGAGCACCTCGTCGACACCCCTCTGGTGCGCGGCTGATGGACACGTACGACGTCGTCGTGGTCGGCGGTGGACCGGGCGGAGAGGTCGTCGCCGACCGGCTCGTGCGGTCCGGCCTGACCGCCGTCGTCGTCGAGGCCGACGCCGTCGGCGGCGAGTGCTCCTACCGTGCCTGCGTGCCCAGCAAGGCCCTGCTGCGACCCGGCGCCGTCCGGGCGGAGGCCCGATCGGTCGACGGGGCCCGGCAGGCGGTCACGGGGGCCGTCGATCCGGCGCGGGTGCTGGCCCGCCGCGACCGCTTCACCGGGCGCGGCGACGACACCGGCCAGGTCGACTGGCTCGGCGGTGCGGGCATCGCTCTGGTACGGGGGCACGGGCGGCTCGCCGGTGAGCGCCGGGTGGAGGTGACGGGGGCCGACGGCAGGGTCCGTACGCTGCGGGCCCGGCGCGCGGTCGTGGTCTGCACCGGCACGGAACCCGCCCTTCCGCCGGTCGAGGGCATCGACCGGATCGGTGTGTGGACCAACCGGCAGGCCACCACGGCCGACGCGGTGCCCGAGCGGCTCGTCGTCATCGGCGGGGGAGTGGTGGCCTGCGAGATGGCCACCGCGTGGCGCTCGCTCGCCTCCTCCGTCACCCTGCTGGTCCGCGATCAGGCCCTGCTGACCGGCTGGGAGCCGTGCGCGGGCGAAGAAGTCACCCGGGGGCTGAGCGATCTGGGCGTCACCGTCCGCTTCGGGGTGTCGGCCGTCCGGGTCGCCCGCGACGACGCCACCCGCACGGTGACCGTGGACACCGACGACGGCACCACCCTCGTCTGCGACGAGGTCCTCGCCGCCGTCGGACGGCGCCCGCGGACCTCGGACCTCGGCCTGGACTCCGTCGGACTGCCGGCGGGTGACTGGCTCCCGGTCGACGACACCTGCCGGGTCACCGCGGTCGAGGGCGACTGGCTCTACGCCGTCGGCGACGTCAACCGCCGTGCGCCGCTGACCCACATGGCCAAGTACCAGGCCCGTGCCTGCGCGGCGGCGATCGCCGAGCGAGCCGCCGGGCGCCCGGCCGTCACCGGCGGCCGGCAGCCGTGGAGCGCGGAGGCCGACCGTTTCGCCGTCCCGCAGGCCGTCTTCACCCGTCCCGAGGTCGCGAGCGTCGGCCTCACGGAACACGCGGCACGGGCAGCGGGTCTCGCGGTACGCACGGTGGAGTACCGCGTCGACGACGTCGCCGGTGCCGCGCTCCACGCGGACGACTACCGCGGCCTCGCCAAGCTCGTCGTCGACGAGACCCGAGGGGTCGTCGTCGGCTGCACGCTCACCGGCCCGATGGCGACCGAGCTCATCCACACGGCCACCGTGGCCGTCGTGGGCGAGGTCCCCCTGGAGCGGCTGTGGCATGCCGTGCCCGCCTTCCCGACGGTGAGCGAGGTCTGGCTCCGGCTCCTGGAGGCGTACGGCCTCTGAGGCGAGCCCCCCGTCGACCTCCGCACCCGCTCGGTCCGACCTCCGCACCCGCTCGGTGCGACCTCCGCACCATCCCGCCCGATCGCCGCACCATCCCGCCCGACCGAGCCCACCCGAACGTCTCACCACCCGACAAGGAATCACCCACCCATGCATCCCACGAGGCGCACCCTCGCCCTCGGCCTCGCCCTGCCCGCGACGCTGGCCGCTCTGGTCGGCGCCGGACCCGCGGGCCGCCCGGCCCCCGCCCCCGCCGGCGCCGACCGGCACGATCCCAAGCCCACGATCGTCCTGGTCCACGGAGCGTTCGCGGACGCTTCCAGCTGGCGCGGCACGATCCGGCGGCTGCAGCACACCGGCTACCCCGTCCTGGCCCCCGCCAACCCGCTGCGCGGTCTCGCTGAGGACACCGCCTACCTGCGCAGCGTGCTGGCCGTCGTCGACGGACCCGTCGTCCTGGTCGGCCACTCCTACGGCGGCGCCGTCATCAGCGGCGCCGCGGTGGGCGACAGCCGGGTGAAGGCCCTCGTCTACATCGCCGCGTTCACCCCGGCCAAGGGCGAGAGCGCGGCCGAACTCGCCGCCAGGTTCCCCGGCTCCACCCTCGGCGACACCGTGCACCCGCAGTCGTACCCGCTGCCCGGCGGTGGCACCGGAACCGAGCTCGTCATCGAACGGACCAGGTTCCACCGGCAGTTCGCCGCCGACGTCCCCACCACCGACGCGGCCGTCATGGCCGCGACCCAGCGCCCGGTCGCCACCGCCGCGCTGGAGGAAGGGGCCGGCGAGACGGCCTGGAGGACGATCCCGTCCTGGGCGCTGATCGCCACCGCCGACAAGAACATCCCTCCGGCCGCCCAACGGTGGATGGCCCGGCGCGCCGGCTCGCACGTCACCGAGGTGGACGCGTCGCACGCCGTGGCCGTCTCCCGCCCGGCCGTGGTCACGCACGTGATCCTCGCCGCCGCGCGGGCGAGCCGCTGAGCCCCCGACCCGTACCTCCCGTACTCCCGTGCCTCCCGTACTCCCGTGCCTCCCGTACTCCCGTGCCTCCCGTACTCCCGTACCTCCCGTACTCCCGTGCCTCCCGAAGGAGAGCCCCTCATGAACAGCCGTCCGGTCCTCGAACCCGCCGCCCAGGCGTTCGCCGACGCCACCGCCCAGCCGCCGTACCTCTACCAGATCCCCGTCGCCGAAGGCCGCAAGGCCGTGGACGACGTCCAGAGCGGCGAGGGCGTGCCCCTGCCCGAGGTCGACGAGGAGTGGATCACCGTCCACGGCGGCCCGACCGGCGACGTCCGCGCCCGGATCGTCCGCCCCCGCGGCGCCACCGGCCCGCTCCCCGTCATCCTCTACATCCACGGCGCGGGCTGGGTCTTCGGCAACGCCCACACCCACGACCGGCTGGTCCGCGAACTCGCCGTCGGCACCCGGGCGGCCGTGGTCTTCCCCGAGTACGACCTCTCGCCCGAGGCGCGCTACCCCGTCGCCATCGAGCAGAACTACAGCGTCGCCCAGTGGATCGCCCGCGAGGGCCACCACAAGGACCTCGACGGCACCCGGATCGCCGTCGCGGGCGACTCGGTCGGCGGCAACATGAGCGCAGCCCTCACCCTTATGGCCAAGCAGCGCGGCGACGTCACGCTCGTCCAGCAGGTCCTCTTCTACCCGGTCACGGACGCGAGCTTCGACACCGAGTCGTACCACGCCTTCGCCGAGGGCTACTTCCTGCGCCGCGACGCCATGAAGTGGTTCTGGGACCAGTACACGACCGAGGAGGCCGAGCGCGCCCAGATCACCGCCTCGCCGCTGCGCGCCTCCACGGAACAGCTCACCGGCCTGCCGCCCGCCCTGGTCATCACCGCCGAGGCCGACGTCCTGCGCGACGAGGGAGAGGCGTACGCGGCGAAGCTCCGTGCCGCCGGCGTCCACGTCACCGCCCTGCGCGTCCAGGGCACCATCCACGACTTCGTGATGCTGAACGCGCTGCGCGACACGTGGGCCGCGGACCTCGCCATCGGTCTCGCCACCGACATCCTCCGCAAGGCGCTCGCATGACCGGGCCGTCGACCAGCATGCCGGTGGCGGGCCTCGTCCCCGCCCCGCGGCGGGAGCACGAACACGCCGATCTCCTCGTCCGCAACGCCAAGGTGTTCACGGGTGACCCCGACCGTCCCGAGGCCCGCTCCGTCGCGATCCGCGACGGCCGGGTCGCGGCCCTCGGCGACGACCACGACCTCGCCCACCTCGTCGGGCCCGGCACCAAGGTCGTCGACGCGCTCGGCCGCCGGGTGATCCCCGGCCTGAACGACTCCCACCTCCACGTCATCCGGGGCGGCCTCAACTACGTCCTGGAGCTGCGCTGGGACGGCGTACGCAGTCTCCGCCAGGCCCTGGCGATGCTGCGCGAGCAGGCCGGCCGCACGCCCAAGGGGCAGTGGATCCGCGTCGTCGGCGGCTGGACCGCCGAACAGTTCGCCGAGCGCAGGATGCCGACCGTCGCCGAGCTGAACGCCGCCGCCCCCGACACCCCCGTCTTCGTCCTGCACCTCTACCAGTCCGCGCTGATGAACCGGGCCGCCGTCAAGGCCGCCGGATTCACCCGCGACACCCCCGATCCGCGCGGCGGGCAGATCGTCCGGGGCCGGGACGGCGAACCCAACGGTGTGCTGCTCGCGGCGCCGAGCGCGCTCATCCTCTACTCGACGCTGGCGAAGGCGCCGGCCCTCGACGAGGCCGACAAACGGACGTCGACGCGCCACTTCCTGCGCGAGCTGAACCGCTTCGGGCTGACGTCCGCCGTCGACGCCGCCGGCGGGTTCCAGAACTTCCCCGACAACTACGCCACGGTCGTCGACCTCGCCAGATCGGGGGAGTTGACGCTCCGGATCGCCTACCACCTCTTCCCGCAGACGGCCGGGCAGGAGCTCGCCGACCTCAAGCGCTGGACCGAGATGGTCAAGCCCGGGGACGGGGACGAGTGGCTCCGGCTGAACGGCGCGGGCGAGAACCTGACCTGGGCCGCCGCCGACTTCGAGAACTTCTCCGAGCCCCGGCCCGAGCTCGCCGCGGGCTACGAGACCGAGTTCGAGAGCGCCGTACGACTCCTGCTCGAGAACGGCTGGGGATTCAGGCTCCACGCGACCTACGACGAGACGATCCGCCGCGACCTGTCCGTCTTCGAGAAGCTCGCCGCGGAGGGGCTCTTCCCCGGCGGCAACCGCTGGCTCTTCGACCACGCGGAGACGGTCTCGGCCGGCAGCCTCGACCGGATCGCCGCCCTCGGCGGCGCCGTCTCGGTCCAGAACCGGATGTCCTTCCAGGGCGCCGCGTTCCTCGACCGCTACGGTGCCGAGGCGGCCGCCCACACCCCGCCGGTCCGGGCCATGCTCGACCGAGGCCTGCCCGTCGCCGCCGGAACCGACGCGACCCGCGTCTCCTCGTACAACCCGTGGGTCGCGCTCCACTGGCTGGTCACCGGGCGCACCGTCGGCGGCACCGCGCTCTACCCGGCCGGGAACCTGATCGACCGGGAGACCGCCCTCGGCCTCTACACCCGGGGCGGCGCGCGGCTCACCGGCGAGCAGGACGTCAAGGGAACCCTGCGGGAGGGCTGCTACGGCGACCTCGCGATCCTCTCCGACGACTTCCTCACCGTGCCCGAGGACGTCATTCCCGACATCGAGTCCGTCCTCACCGTCGTCGGCGGCCGGATCGTCTACGCGACCGCGGAGTACGAGGGCCTCGACGAGTCCGTTCCGCCGGTCAGCCCCGAGTGGAGCCCCGTGGCCCGCTTCGGCGGCTACCAGAGCGGTGCCCGTCAGGCATCGCTGGTGGCCGAGGCCGTCGCCGAGTCCGAGCAGCACCGCCGGTGGCGCGTCGCGCGCGGCTCCGTCCCCGACGCACAGCCGTCGTTCGTCGACCCCTGCTTCGCACACTGAGAGAGACCACACGATGAGTACAGCCTCCCCGGCCGCCGATGGAGACGACGCCCCGGCGGCTCCGCCCGGGCGCCACTTCGAGCCGGACCTCCGGTCGATGACCCGGATCAACCTGCGCCCCATCGCCTCGCCCATGCCGCTCGGCTTCTTCACGATCGCCCTCGCGTCCGTGATGACGGGATGCCTCCAGCTCGGGATCCTCGGGGAGGAGGCCCGTGCCGCCGTCGCGCTCACGGTGCTGCCGGCCTTCGTCCTCCAACTCCTGGTCAGCTACCTGGCCTTCGGCGCCCGTGACGTGATCGCGGCGACCCTGATGGCGGTCTTCGCCGGCAGCTGGCTGCCCTACGCGCTCATCATGCTCAGCGGCGCGGCCGACGGCCCGAAGGTCCTCGGCGTCTTCAACCTGGCGCTCCTCTGCTTCGGCGCGCTGATGACCGCCGTGACCGGGCCCAAGCGGGCGCTGTGGCTCGTCCTCGCGGTCTCCCTGCCCCGCTGGGCGGCCACCGGCCTCGCGGGCGTCACCGGGGCCGAATGGCTGACGCGCACGTCCGGGGCGCTCGGCCTCGTGGTGGCGCTCGTCGCGATGTACACGGCGTTCGCCCTGATGCTCGAGGACATGCGCGGCGAGCAGGTCCTGCCCATCGGCCGCAGCGGCCCCGCCCACCTCGCCGTGGAGGGCGACCTCGGCGTCCAGCTCCGCAACCTGGAACGCCAGGCGGGCGTGCGCCGCACGCTCTGACCCTGGCCACCGGCCCCCGTATCACCGCAACCCGACAGGAGCGCCCATGGCACCCCAGGCCATCGACCGGCCCGAGAAGTCCCGGTACGAGATCCTCGCCGGCGACGACGCCACCGAGACCGCCGGCTTCGCCGAGTACCACCTCTCGGAGGGCGAGATCGCCTTCATCCACACCGAGATCGATCCCCGCTTCGGCGGCCAGGGCCTGGGCGGGCTGCTCGCCCGCGGCGCCCTCGACGACGCCCGGGACCGCGGCCTGCGCGTCCTGCCGTACTGCCCCTTCATCCGCGGCTGGATCGGCAAGCACCCCGAGTACGCCGACCTGGTGCCCGAGGGGCGCCGCGCCCGCTTCGGCCTGTGAACCGACCCCTGACCACCTTCCCCACCCGTTCACCGAGGAGTTCACCCATGCCCCGACACGCCCGCCCCACCGTCGTGCTGGTCCACGGCGCCTTCGCCGACGCCTCCAGCTTCGCCCGCGTCATCCCCGAACTGACCGCCGCCGGCCTGGACGTGGTGGCTCCGGCGGTGCCCAACCGCAGCCTGATCGACGACGCCGCCTACATCGCCTCGGTCGTCCGTGCCGTCGAAGGCCCCGTGATCCTGGTGGGCCACTCCTACGGCGGTGCCGTCATCACCCTCGCCGGCACGGAGGACAACGTCCGCGCCCTGGTGTACCTCGCGGGCTACGCGCTGGAGGAGGGCGAGAGCCTGGGCGAGCTGCAGGGCCGCTTCCCCGACTCCGGTCTCGCCGACGCGCTCGTCTACACCCCGTTCCCGGTGCCCGGCTCCGCCGAGAACGGCACCGACGTGTCGGTGGAGGCCGACAGGTTCCCCGCGATCTTCGCCGCGGACGTCGACCCCGGGCTCGCCGCGGTTCTGGCCGTCTCCCAGCGCCCCCTGGCCGCACGGGCCTTCGCAGAGACGGCGCCGGTCGCGGCCTGGAAGACCAAGCCCTCGTGGGGTCTGGTCGCCACGTCCGACCGGACCATCAACCCGGACGTGGAGCGCTATGGCTACGAGCGGGCCGGAATGACCACCGTCGAGGTCGACTCGTCGCACCTGGTCATGCTCTCCCAGCCCAAGGCCGTGGCCGAACTGATCCAGGAGGCGGTCCGGTCCACCGCCCCCTGACGCACAGCCAGGGCACGTCCGGCGCGGCGCGGCGCGGTGCCGACCGCCGCTCGTGAGGACGCTGCACTCCTGGGCAAGACGTCGTGCGTGGCACGACAAACGGCGGTCCGTCCCCGACCGTAGCGTCGGGGCGTTCCGTACCGCACCAAGTCACGGACCATCCACTGCGAAACGAGGAAGCACCCATGCCGTACATCACCGTGGGCCAGGAGAACACCACCCCCATCGATCTCTACTACGAGGACCACGGCGCCGGTCAGCCGGTCGTCCTCATCCACGGCTTCCCGCTCGACGGCCACTCCTGGGAACGCCAGAGCGCCGCGCTGCTCGACGCCGGATACCGCGTGATCACGTATGACCGCCGCGGCTTCGGGCAGTCCTCCCAGCCGACGACCGGCTACGACTACGACACCTTCGCGGCCGATCTGAACACCGTGATGGAGACCCTCGACCTGAACGACGCCGTCCTCGTCGGCTTCTCCATGGGCACCGGCGAGGTCGCCCGCTACGTCTCCGCGTACGGCTCCGCCCGCGTCGCCAAGGTCGCCTTCCTGGCCTCCCTGGAGCCCTGCCTGCTCAAGTCCGACGACAACCCGGACGGCGTCGCCCCGAAGGAGTTCTTCGACGGAGTCGTCGCCGCTGTCAAGGCCGACCGCTACGCCTACTACACGGCCTTCTTCAACGACTTCTACAACCTCGACGAGAACCTTGGTACCCGGATCAGCGAGGAAGCGGTCCGCAACAGCTGGAACACCGCGGCCGGCGGCGGCTCCTTCGCCGCCTCCGCCGCGCCGTCGACCTGGTACACCGACTTCCGCGCCGACATCCCCGCCATCGACGTGCCCGCCCTGGTCCTGCACGGCACGGCCGACCGCATCCTGCCCGCCGAGGGCACTGCGCGCCCCTTCTACAAGGCGCTGCCCTCCGCCGACTACGTCGAGATCGAGGGCGCCCCGCACGGCCTGCTGTGGACCCACGCGGAGGAGGTCAACACCGCGCTCCTCGCCTTCCTGGCGAAGTGACGCCCTCCCCGCCGGCTCGCACGGAGTGAGCGCACGGCAGCGCGGCAGCCAGGGGAACCGGCCCGGCTGCCGCGCTGCAGCAAGGTCGTGCTCACCGACCGCTCGTGTCGGGCGGGCCCCAAGCGCGCACGATTCCCGCTCTTTTCTCCTCGTCTGATCTACTGATCAGGCGGCCGGACGATACGGCGGGGGCCGCGATGATCGGCGCGGAGGGCGGGGAACGAGATCATGAGCGCCGTGAGCATGCCCGAGGACGACAGGGCCGTACCAGTCCTGACAGGACGGGACGCGCACCTCACGGTCATCGACTCGGCGCTGGCGGACATCCGGTCCACCGGCACCTCCCTCCTGTTGCGCGGCGACCCCGGCATGGGGAGGACCTCGCTCCTGAAGGCGGCCGAGGCGGCGGCCCGGCGGGCGGGGCTGCGCGTGCTGCGGATGACCGGCGCCGAAGCGGAGTCGCGCCTGCCGTACGCCGCGCTGCACCAGGTGCTCTGGCCGCTGCTCGACGACGTCCAGACGCTCAGTCAGGACGAACGCGAGGCGCTGGACAAGGCGTTGGGTCTGCGAGAGGGCACACCCCCCGCGGGACCCGCCGTGGCCGGCGCCGCGCTGACCCTGCTCGCCCAGGCCGCGGCGCGCCATCCCGTCGTCGTGCTCCTGGACGACCTCCAGTGGGCGGATCCGTCCAGCGCCGCCGTGTTCGGACACGTCCAGGCGCGCCTGTCCCGGCTGCCCGTCGTCGTGATCGGGGCGACGCGGCACACGGCAGCCGCCGGCCCGTACGATCCGGTCGCGGGCCCGGCCGAAGGAGACGGCACCGAGGGGACGCCGGGACGCGTCATCGACCTGGAGCCGCTCGACGAGCAGCAGGCCGAACGACTCCTGCGCACCCTCCAGCCGTGGCTGCCCGACGAAGCGCGCCGCCGGGTGCTGCACACGGCCGGCGGCAACCCGCTCGCGCTGCACGAGCTGGCCGCACGGATCCGCGCGGCGGTCGCGGAGGACCCCGCTCACCTGGAGGAACCGTCGGCGAGCGGCATGACCGGGCCGTTCGGCGAACTACCCCTGGGAGAACGCCTGGGTCGCCTGTACGAGGACCGGCTGAGCGCGCTGCCGGGCAGCAGCCGCCATCTGCTGCTGGCCGCTGCCCTCGGCGGCTCCTCCGCTCAACAGGCCACGGTGCTGCGGGACGCGGCGGAACGCGTGGAGGGCGCCGGCTGGCCGGAGTTCCGGCGCCACATCGAGGCCACGGGGGTGGCGTACGCCGATCCGGACTCCGACCGCCTGGAGTTCCACCATCCGCTGGTGCGGGCCGGTCTGGTCCACCTCGCCCTGCCCGCCGAACGCCGGGCTGCACACCGGCTGCTCGCCGACGTCCTGCCCCCTACGAGTCCCCGACGGATCCTGCACCTGGCGGCCGCCGCCGTCGGCACCGACGGCGAACTCGCCGCGCTGGTGCACGAGGAAGCGGACCGGATGGCCGCCGGGGGCGCGCAGACGGAAGCGGCCCGCACCATGGCGCGGGCGGCCGGCCTCAGCCCCGACACGGCGAGCCGGGTGGCGCGCTTCGTCGCGGCCACCGCCCTCGCCGCACGCAGCGGACACCTGCGCCTGGCGGTGGAACTCGCCGCCGAGGCCGAGGCCGAGGCCCGCCCGGGAAAGCCCGAACCCGCCGCCGCGCACGCCTTCGCCATCGCCTACACCCGGCTCCAGCTCGACGGCGACCCGACACGGGCGATCGAGCTGCTCCCCGGGGCCCTGGACGAGACGGCCGCGCCGGAGGCCGCATCGCCGTTCGCGTCCCTGCACGACGCGGTGTTCTTCCTGCTCGTCGTCGTCGCCGTGTTCACCGGGGACGAGCGGGCGTGGGACGCCGTCGAACACCGCGTCGCGGACAGGTCCGAGCCGGCGGTGCTGTGCCGGCGCGCCTGGGCAGGGCCGTACGACACCGTCCACGACGTACGGGACCGGCTGCGTGCGGAGATCGCCGCGCTGCCGCGGGACCGGGAGACCCCCGCCGCCTGGCTGCTGATGTGGACGGCCGTCGCCCTGGACGTGGTCGGCGAGCACGACGAGCTGTGGAGCCGCTTCGCGCGGCCCCGCGCGTACGCCACGCAGGCGTTCCTCGATGTCGTCCGCGCCCACGACGACTTCCTGCACGGCCGCTGGGACGCGTGCCTCGCCGCCTCCCGCCAGGGGGCGGAGGCCTCGGCCGCCTGCGGGCACGTGTTCAACGAGACACTGTTCCTGATGAACGTGGCCGAAGTCCTGGCCGCCCGCGGCGACCGGGCCGGGCTCGCCGAGCTGGAGGCCGCGCTCAGGGCGTCGGCCGACATCCGGCGGCTGCGTGCCGTCACCGAGCGGCTGACCGCCTTGAGGCTGTCGTGCGCCCTCGCCCACGGCCGGGCCGAGGAGGCCTGGCAGCACGCCCGGACCCTCACCCTGCCCGGTGTCGTCCCGTCCCGCAGCCCGGGCTTCCACCTCTCGCTGGTCGACTGGGTGCAGGCCGCCGTCGACAGCGGGCGCGGGGCCCAGGCCCGGCACCATCTGCGGGCGGTCCGGGCTGCCGGAATCGCCGGCGTCGCGCCTCACCACGCCCTCCTCGTCGCCGTCGCCGAGGCGCTCGCCGCGGACGACGAGCAGGCGGAGCAGCGCTACGCGGCCGTGTACGCCGCGCCCGGCGCGGACAACCGGCCCTTTCTCCTGGCCAGGGCCCGGCTCGCGCACGGCAGATGGCTGGGGCGACACCACCGGGACGAGGCCGCCGCCGCGCACTGCGCCACCGCGCTCGCCGGCTTCACCCGCCTCGGGGCCACCCCCTGGGCCGAACAGGCCGCGCGGGAACACGACGCGGCGGTCGCGCGCACCGCACGGCCCGGCTCCCCGGCCGGGCCGCATCCGCTGCTCACGGCACAGGAGTCGCGGATCGCCGCGCTGGCCGCCGACGGCCTGACCAACCGACAGATCGGCGAGCGGCTCGGGCTGTCCCCCCGTACCATCGGCGCACACCTCTACCGGATCTTCCCCAAGCTGGGCATCACGACCCGTGCCGGAGTGGCGCGCGCTCTGGCGGCACCGACAGCGCCCGGGCAAGGGCCGCCCGTGAGGTGATCCCCAGTTTGGGGAAGATCCGGTAGAGGGCCGATCCGACCGTCCGCGGCGAGAGGTGCAGCGCGGCGCCGACCTCCTTGTTCGTCAGTCCGGTGGCCACCATCCGGGCGATGCGCAGCTCCTGGGCGGTGAGCGCGCCGGCCTCGGCCGCCGGGGCGTCCTCCGGCAGGCCGCCCACGGCACGCAGTTCGGACCGGCACTGCTCCGCCCACGGCGCGGCCCGCAGCTCGCGGAAGGTGCGCAACGCGGCGTGCAGCAACTCGTCCGCCTCGGCCCGCCGCCCCCGGCGGCGCAGCCACGCACCGTGGGCCAGCCGCAGCCGCGCCCGTTCGAAGACCCACCGGCCGGAGCCCGGCACCGCGTAGGCCGCCGCGTACGCCGCGTCCGCCTCGTCGCCGTCGGCCACCAGCGCGGTCGCCGCGGCCAGCAGGAAGGCGTGGTGGGCCGAGATCTCGTCCATCCGGGTCGCCCGTGCCGCCGCGACCTGCGCGCGCGCCTCCGCACGGCGACCGCACCGCAGGGCGGCGACCACGAGATCGAAGAACGGCAGGTGGATCCAGGTCGGTTCGCCCGGCAGCTCGCCCGGAGCGGTCAAGCGGCGCAGCCGCACGTACGCCTCCTCGTGCCGGCCGTGTGCCAGAGCGGCCAGCGCCTCCAGATGGTCCAGATGGTCCGTGACGAACCGCAGCCGGGCCCGGGCCGCCGTCGGCTCGATCCGCTCCCGCACTTCCCGCAGTCCCCGCTCGTCGCCGCGGCCCGCCAGGAAGTACGCGTAGTAGTGCCGGAAGAGCAGGGCGTTGGTGTGATAGCCGAGTTCCTCGGCGGCGTCGGCCTTCCGCAGGCAGTCCTCCGCCGCGTCCCAACGGCCGTGCTGGAACGCCGCGTAGCACTGCGCCTTCGCGATCGAACCCTGAGTCGCGTACGCGTGCTCCCCGCTGAACAGGCGCCACAGATCCGGATCGGCGCCGTCCACCGCCGCGGCCGCCCACAGCAGCAGCCAGGCGCTGCCCGTCTCCTGTCGGGCAGTCATGCGCGCCACGGTCGCCCGCAGTTCCTTCTCGGCGCCGTGCGCGGTGCGCGGCGGGTCCGCCCAGGCGCGGTGGCACAGCCGGGCGGCCGCCGAGACGTGATCGCGATGCCGCTCCAGCGTCTCCCAGCCCCGGGGGTCGCCCGTGTACGTGGACGCCAGCAGCAGCTTGAAGAACATCTGCTCCACGAGGTCTCCGCAGCCCGGCACACCCACCGCGCCGGGGGCGGTCAGCGCGGCCAGGGCCCGCGGCAGCAGCGAGAACGACGAGGCGAAGTCGACATGGTGGCTCTGGTCGACGTACACGACCGCGTAGGCGAACAGCGGGGCGATGTCCTGCGGCACCGGCCCGCGCCTGAGCTCCTCCACCAGTCGCGCGGCGTACGCGAGACGCCCGCCCCGGGCCGACATCACGGCCGCCCAGGTCAGCCGGCGCGCCCGCGCCTCGGAGTCGGCGCTGAGGGCCGCCGCGCGGTCAAGGAGCAGGGCGGCTTCCGCGTCACCACCGCGCAGCGCGATGCGCGTCCCGGCTTCCTGCAGCCGCGCGGCGAGCGGTTCGGCAGGCCCCTCGACAGCGGCGGCCTCGTGCAGCAGCCGGCGCGGGTCGTCCTCGGCCAGCCGCCCCGCCAGTGTCCGATGGGCCGCCCGCAGCTGGGCCGGCGAGGCGGAGGCGAGCACGGCGCTGCGCACCAGCGGATGCCGGAAGACCAGTCGCCCGGCGTGATCCAGGCCGGCCAGCCCGCCGGCCTCGATGGGCCCGAGGACCCGTTCCGCACGGTCCGGGCCGGAGGCGGGCTCCCGGATGGCGCCTCCGGCCGTGTCCAGGGCGGCGAGCAGCAGCACCCTCGACGCCTCCGTGGGAAGCGCGCGCAGCCGTCGTACGTACAGGGCCTCCAGCCGCTGTCCGAGCGGCAGCCGCTCCGGCAGCGGCACGATGCCCCTGCGGTGCTCGCCCGCCAGCTGGCCGGGCAACTCGGCCAGGGCCAGCGGATTGCCCGCGGCCTCGGCCATCACCCGTCGAGCGGTGCCGGCCGCAAGCGCGGGGTGCCAGCGCCGCAGCAGCGCCCGTGACTCCTCGCCCGACAGCGCCTCGACGTCCACGGGGTGCGCGGGCCAGCCGTCAAGCGCGGGGTCGCCGGGGCGGCTCGAACACACCATGACCGTCCGCAGGCCGGTGATCCGCTGGTACAGGAAGAGGAAGACGGCGGCACTGGAGGAGTCCACCCAGTGCAGGTCGTCCACCAGGATGAGCACGGGTCGCCGGCGCGCCTCGTTCGCGAGCAGGGCGAGGGCGGACGCGCCGACCATGAAACCGCCCGAGGGCAGCCCTTCCCGCAGCCCCAGCGCCCTTTCCAGGGCGGCCCGTTGCTGCGGGGGAAGCGCGTGAGTCCGCTCCAGCAGGGGACCGAGCACCTGGTGCAGCGCTCCGAAGGCGATACCGACCTCCGCCTCGCTTCCCCTGGCCCGCAGGACGGTGAAGCCGCGGTGCTCGGCGCGCTCGGCCGTCCAGTCCAGCAGGGCGGTCTTCCCGATGCCGGCGTCGCCGCGCAGCACCGTCGCCGAGCCGCCCGCCGAGGAGCGTGCCCCCTCCAGGGACCGCTCAAGCAGCGTGCGCTCGCGCTGACGCCCGACCAGTGCCGTGTCGCCCAGGCCGCTTTCCACGGATATCGCCTCCTCGTGCCGCTGCCGCCCGGCCAGCGTGCCACCGCCGCGATGCCCCCGTGCGCACGGCCCATGCCCCTGTCCGCAGAGAGGGCCGAACGGCCTTCTGCCCACAGGCGCGAGCACCCCAGGCTGAGCGCCCTGGACCCGCGCGCCGCCCGGAGCCAGACGCCGGAACGTTCCCGGCACCCGTACGAACGCTCCGACCAGGGGGTCCCATGCGCCTGACACTCGCACCCGCCACCACCCGCACCGCACTCGGCTTCCTCCAGGTGAGCACGGTCCGGGGCGCGGCACAGTCCTACGTCTGCGAGCCGGACGACGACGCGGCCGAACCGCAGCTGGTGCTGGGCCTGCACACCTCCGGCGAGGCGACCCTGATCCGCGGGGACGCGGTCGAACCCTGCCGGGCGGGAGAGCTCTTCGTATGCGACCCGGCGGAACGCTTCGCCCTCCATGAGTCCGAGGCCTTCGAGCTGCACCTGGTGCGGATGCCGCGCCGCGCCCTGACGCTCACCGACGCCCAGACACGGGCTCTCGGCCGGAGGGCCCCGTTCGCCGGCGGCACCGTGGCGCCGCTGCTCGTTCCCCTCCTGCGGGAACTGGTCGGCGTCCCGTCCGGGTACACGCCCCGGACGGCACTCCATCTGGCCGGCGGCGTGGCAGAGTTCGTGACCCTGCTGGCTGTCGAGGAGGTCGACTCCGGTCCCCGGGAACGCGGGCAGGACCGCCAGGACCTGATTCGACGGATCCGGTCCCACGTGGACGCCCATCTCTGGGACAGGGAACTGAGCCCGGCGTCGATCGCCGCGGCCCAGCACATCTCGGTGCGCTATCTCCACAGGCTCTTCGAGAGCCATGGCAGCACGATCGGCCGGTGGATCCAGCACCGCCGTCTGGAGGAGGCGCGGCGGGAGCTCGGTCGCCCGGGGTCGAACGACACCACGGTGGCCGCGGTCGCGAGGCGTTGGGGGTTCGCGAGTGCCACGCACTTCAGCCGCAGCTTCCGCGCGGCGTACGGCGTCCCGCCCAGCGACTGGCGGGACGACCGGACCCGGCTGCCCTGGGAGCCCCGGAACGCCGACGGCTGACGGGTGACACGAAGGTCCCGACGCCCGCGTGGGGCGACGGGACCTTCACGACGGGACCTTCGAGGCGGGCCCTGCTTCAGGCTGCCGCCGGGGGCTCGACGCCGGCCGGGCCCGGTTCGGTGAGCGCGGCGGACCCGGCCCCGGCCACCCGGCGCCGCCACTCCTGCGGCGGGTACCCGTGGACGGCCTTGAAGGCGCGGCTGAAGTGGGCCGCGTTGCGGAAGCCCCAGCGGGACGCCACCACGGAGACGGACGGGTTCACGCGTGCCCGCCGGGCGAGCTCCCGGGCGCACTCCTCGACCCGCCGGCGCAGGATCAGCCGGCTCACCGTGACGTCCTCGCCCTCGAAGAGACGGTGCAGATAGCGGACCGAGACCAGGTGCGCGGCGGCGATGCGCTCCACGGACAGGTCGGGGTCGTCGAGATGCCGGTCGATGTGCTCCCGGATCCTGGCGATCAGTTGACGGCGGCCCGTGCGATCGGACGGGTCCCCCGCCTCGGTCGCCTCGGCGAACTCGTGGACCAGGGCGGCCACCAGCTCGGTGACGATGCCCCCGAGCCGCTCGCCCGCCGCGGCCGGCATCCGGGCGGCCGACTCGTCCAGGCCCAGGAGGAGGGGCGCCAGCAGCGCGGTCACTCCGTCCGTCAGGGCGAGGGGGCGGGCGGTGACGGTGCGCAGGGCACTCACCGGCACGTGCAGGGCGTGGGCCGGGAGGCGGAAGAACAGGATCCGGGCTCGCTCCCGTTGCTCGACCGAGAAGGCCCGGCGCAGATCGATCAGCGCCAGCTGCCCGCTCTCCACGTGGGTACCACGGCCGTCCTGGACCAGGCGCACGGACCCGCTCCGCGGAATCAGCACGGCGATCGCGTCCCCGGCGTCCCGGGCGACGGACTCCTCGCCCCGGGTGAGGTGCAGCGGACCCGACTCGCAGATGACCAGCCGCAGGTAGCCGAAGTGACGCAGGGCCACGGAACCGCTCGCGGGCCGGTCCTGCCGCGTCCGCTCCAGGACGGGTGCCAGCCATCGCGAAACCTCCCCTGCGACATCGCCGGTCGCCCGGGTGCCGGGGATGACGGCCCTTCCTGGTGCAGCGCTCATGAGGACTCCCTCCAGCCGTCCCGTATCGGTGCGTGGTGCGCGAGAGGGGGAACGGACGCACCCTTCACGAACCACCTCCATGCTCCGGGGGTGCGTCGGGAAGGCGTTAGGTCATCTGACTGCACTCGCCGCGCACGGGAGGCGAAGGTCTGGGCGGTACCCGAAGTGTGCACTCAGCGGCATGCGTCAGTACGGTGGCTCCGCCCGTACGCCGCCAGGGGGACCCTAGGGTGGGTGGCGCGTGCCGGCAGGCGAATTTCCGGCACCGGATGCCTGTCCGCCCGGCCGCGGACGGGCAGCCGCTCCGCTGCCGTCCCTCGACCCGCCCCCCGCGCAGGAGTTCCGTTGGAAGCAGATGTCCCGCAGTACCGGGCGACGCCCGTCCTCGAACGACGGGCGCGGGCCTTCGCCGCGGCTTACGCGTGCCCCACGTCCGCGACGGGTGACGCCGCCGCGGCCCGGGCGCGCATGGCGGCCCTGTGGGACGGCGGCGGCGGTGAGGAGCCCGACGTCGAGGAGGAGTGGCTCGCCCTGCCGGGAAGCGACGGCAGCCGGATCCGGGTGCGGATCCTCCGCCCCGCCGGCAGCGACGAACAGCTCCCCGTCGTGCTGTACCTGCACGGTCTTGGCTGGATGCTGACCGACGCTTACGCGCACCGCTTCCTGGTGACGGACCTCGTCCTCGGAGCGGACGCCGCCGTGGTCGTCCCCGAGTACGACGTACCGGAGGACGGTCGGCATCCGAGCGCCGTCGAGCGGGCGCACACCGTCGCCCAGTGGATCGCCCGCCACGGCACGCAATGCGGGCTGGACGGGAGCAGGATGGCGGTCGTCGGTGCCAGCGCGGGCGCTCATCACGCGGCCGCCCTCACCCTGGTGGCGCTGGATCGCGGCGGGCCGAGCTTCCGCCACCAGGTGCTGGTCTGCCCGGTGACGGACGCGGCGATGGACACCCCGTCCCACCGTGAGTTCGCGGACGGGTACTTCCTGACCCGCGCCGCCATGTCCGAGTACTGGCAGCAGTACGCGCCGGACCCGGAGAGCCGGACGCAGGGCGCCGTGTCCCCGCTGCGCGTGCCCATCCGCCGGCTCCGAGGTCTGCCGCCGGCGCTCGTCCTCGTCGCCGAGGCCGACGTGCTCCGCGACGAGGGCGAGGCGTACGCGGCGCACCTGAGGGACGCCGATGTCCCGGTCGTGTCGATGCGCTACCACGGGACGATCCACGGATTCGTGCTGTTCGACCTGCTCCGCGACACGCACGCCTCCCAGGCGGCCAGGGTGCAGGTGACGGACACCCTGTACGCCGCCCTGCACGCCGTCTGACCACGCCGGACGCCCGGTGGCCTGTCGGCACCGCCGGGCCGGTCACTTCACGTCGGCCGCCGGACCGTCCAGGGACAGGCTGCCCCGCTGCCGCTTCCACTCGCTCGGTGACATTCCGTACGCCGCCTGGAAGCGACGGCTGAAATGGCTCGGGCTGCGGAACCCGCACCGGGCGGCGACCGCCGCGACGGTGAGACGGTCGTAGCGTGGGGAGGCCAGCATCTGCCGCGCCTTCGTCAGCCGCTCCGTGATCAGCCACTGCTCCAGACTGATGCCTGCCTTGCTGAGCAGGAGGTAGAGCCCGCGCACCGAGACGGCGTGCTCGGCCGCGATCCGCTCGGGCGTGAGCTCGCGATCCGCCAGATGGCGGCGCGCGTAGGCCAGGACCCGGGTGAGCAGCGTGTCGTCCATGGCCGTGGTGACCGCGACGGTCTCCTCGATGTGCGCGGCCGACAGGAGCAGCGCGCGTACCAGGTCCGTGGTGGCACTCGCGAGAGCCGGCGCGCCGGGATCGGCCTCCAGGCGGCCCGGATCGCGCCACACGCCGCGCAGGTGCTGCAGGACCAGGTCGTACAGCGGGCTGGCGCGCAACTGGAGGGAGGCCCTCACCACGGTGTCCACCGGCACGCCGAGGCGGTCCATGTCGAACATGATGGCCTGGGAGGACCCGTCGCCGGACCAGCCGTAGGCCCGGGCCGACAACTCGTGGAAGACGCAGATGTCGTCCGGCCCCAACAGCCGCCTTCGACCTGCCACTTCGGCGCGGTGCAGACCCTCGGGCTGAAGCGACACGGCGACGATGGGATGGCTCCGATGGTGGCGGACGTGCCGCTCGGTCCGCCGCACCTCGAAGCCCGAGTTACGGGTGGAGAAGAAGTCCAGGTCGCCCACCCGCCACGCTTCCATGCGCGCGTGGATGCCCGTGTCGGGCTCTTCGTGGACGACGTGGTTCGGCACCCGCGAATCCGTCAGCGCGTGATGAAACAGGTCCGCTCGCTCGCGAGGTTCCACGGTTCTCAGATCGACCAGCAGCACACGGGCCTCCCCATCGGAAGCGCCCGGTTCCGATCGCCGGGCGCGGCTGCGGATGATGTCGGACATGGCCGGCGGGAGTGCGGCGCTTCGTGGAGGAGTTCGCCGCCGTGCCGGACGGCGGCGCGGGCCCTCGGGCCTCGTGCCCGGGTGGGGCGGAATAACCGGATCGAGACCCTGCCCGACGGCACGCCCGTGAAGGACAGGTCCTTCACGTCGGGGTCCGCGACCGGGGCGTCGCCGCCCTGGAGGCCGTCGAGGGCCTTCCGCCACTCGGCCGGGCCGGGTGCACGGAGGGACGGGGGGCTCGCGGTCGCGTCGAGCGCCGGTTCAGTGGTGGACATGAGGCCTCTTCCGTGTGCATGACGTGCCGCCCGAGGCGGCCCTCACGTCCCCCACTCTGGCAAACGGCGTACTCAAGAGGCATCAGTAGGTTGACGGTTCTTCAGAGCAGCCGTGCGAGACGGGCTGCCTGGTGCGATGGCTCCGGGAAGAGGACGCGCACATCCGACGGGACGCACTCATCGGGTGGCGCGGTCCCCAGGCGGGGCGCGAGGTGCCCGCAGTGTCACAGGCATCCCGGGCGGCGTCTCACTCGCTGTCGGCCGTGAGCCGGTCGACGATGCGGTCCAGATCGATGTGATGGTGCTCGGTGCCCGGCGGCACCAGCGCGTCGGACCGGCGCAGGAAGTCCATGACCGCGGAGGCCGGGGCGGCGAGGAGCGCCGCCCCGGCACGGGTCCTGAGGAGGATGCGGATCGACTCCGGACGGGACCGGTGTCACGGGATGACCACCACGTCTCCGATCCCCGCGGGCCGCTGGAGTCCGTCCGCGAGGAGCGACCGGGCAGAGGCGGGGTGGCGCGCGGACGCACCACCCCTACGGCGTTCGCGCGGCACCCGGTCAGCGCTGCGGATCCCGCGAGAGAGCGTCGCGGAGTTGGGCCCTGGAGTGGATGCCGAGCTTGGGGAAGATCTTGTGCAGGTGGTAGCCGACGGTCCGGGGCGAGAGGTAGAGCCGAGCCGCGATGTCGCGGTTGGTCAAGCCCTGGGCGGCCAGTTCGGCGATCTGTCGTTCCTGCGCGGTGAGCTCGCCCGCCGGGATCGCGGTCGCGGCTCCCGGGGCTCCGGCGGCCCGGAGTTCCGCAGCGGTGCGGTCGGTCCACGGGCGGGCGCCGAGGCGCTGGAAACACTCCAGCGCCGCGCTGAGGTGCGGGCGGGCCTCGGCGGTGCGGCGGCGCCGGCGTAGCCACTCGCCGAAGTCGAGGTGGGCGAATGCCTTTTCGACCGGCCAGCAGTCGGTCGTGGAGTCGGCCAGGGCCGCGCGGAAGTGGGTTTCGGCTTCGTCGGTGTCGGTCAGCAGAGCAGCGGCCCGGTGCAGGACGGCGGCCAGCCGGGGGGACCTTTCCGGTTCCAGGTGGTGTGCCACGGCGTCGACGACCGTGCGCGCGTCGTCCGTTCGCCCGGCGCGGACCGCCGCGGCGGCCAGATCGCCCAGGTAGTAGAGGGAGGCGTGGTAGTGGACGGGAGCGGGGCGGAAGTCGCGGGTGAAGGTCGCGCGCAGTTGCTCGTAGGCGTCTGCGTGGTCACCGGCGGCGAACGCGGCCATGCCCAGCGCATGGCGGTGGCGGACCTGAAGGCTCAGGGATCTGCGCAGGTCCACGCCTCGTACGGCCTCCATCGCCTGTTTCCGCGCCGCCGCGTGGTCGCCCTGCAGAGCGCTCAGCGTGGCCCGGAGGACGCGGGCGCCCACGGTCACGTTGTCGGCTCCCGCTTCCGCCGCCATCCAGAAGGCCTCGTCCGCCGCTTCCCCGGCCGCCGTCCACGATCCGCTCTCGAACAGGGCGAGGGCGAGCGCCTGGGCGACGGTCGCGTTCGTGCCCGCGCTTCCGGCGCGCCGGAGGACGTCCAAGGTCCGCCCCAGGATGCGCACGGCCTGCTCGGTGTCGTCCAGGATCCAGGACGTGCCGCCGAGCGCCGTGAGTGTTCCGAGTGATTCCTCGTGCGACAGCGCGGAAAGTCCCTCCTCCAAGTGCCGTACGAGACACGGCCGATCGCGATGGGGATCGATGACCGCCCGGATCCAGGCGCGGGCGGCGGGATCGTCGTCCTTGCCGAGCAGATCGCCGATCCGCCGCAGCTCATCCCGGTAGAACGGCGACCCGGAGTTGTAGACGGACGTCGCGGCGGTGCTCAGAGCGCTGAGGGCCAGGTGCGGAGCCCCGGCCGCGGTGGCTTCGGCGACGCCCAGCAGGAGCGTCAGCGCGTCCTCGTGGCGGAGCGTGACCCCCAGGGCCCAGCCGCCAAGCAGCGAGGCTTCGGCACGCAGCCGGGGATCCTCGGCCAGGTCGCCGGCGCGCTCGCTCATGTCGCCGACCCACTGCGGGTGGCCGGCGAACATGGCCGCCTGTGCGGCCGTCAACAGGCGGCGCGTGCGCAGCTCCGGTGCCGGGGTCAGTTCCGCCGCGCGTTCCAGTGCCGCCGCGGCCGCCGCGTAGCCGCCCCGGCCGCGGGCACGCTCGGCGCTCGCCGCCAGGGCGTCGGCGACCTCCGCGTCCTGGCCGGTCGCCGCGGCGGCCAGATGCCAGGCGCGGCGGTCCGGTTCCTCGGTGAGCGCGGCGGCCAGGGCGAGATGCGCCTGCCGACGCTCGTGGAAGGAGGCCGCGTGGTAGACGGCCGAGCGGACCAGGGGGTGGCGCGGCAGCGCCTGGCCGTTCTCCACCCGTATCAGGCCGACGCGTTCGGCGGGGTCGAGTGCCCGGACGATGTCCAGCGACGGGGCGGCGCGCAGCAGGTCGGCCAGGTGTGCCGTGCCCGCCGCGGCCACCAGGAGCAGCGCCTCACGCGTGGGTGCGGGCAGGCCGGGGAGGTCGGCGGCGAACAGGGTCTCCAGGCGTGCGGTGAGCGGCAGGGCGGCACCGCCGGTCCGGCCCCGGGCCAGGGCACGCGGCAGCTCGATCAGGGCCAGCGGATTGCCGGCCGCCTGCTGGAGGATCTCGGCCCGCGCCTTGCCCCGGGGCGGATCAGGCTGTGCGCCCAGGAGCTGCCCGGCCGCGGTACGGCTCAACGGGCCCACGGTCACCTGCGGGAAGTCCCGGTCGAAGCGGCCCGGCACACCCTCCTCACGGGCGGCAAGGAGCAGCACCACCGGCCTGCCCTCCAGACGCCGGGAGAGAAAGGCCAGCACGTCCACCGAGCCGAGGTCGAGCCACTGGGCGTCGTCCACGAGCAGGAGCAGCGGCCGCCGTGCGGCGGCCTCGCTGATGAGCCCGAGCACGCCGGCGCACAGGGACAGCTGGTCGAGTTCCCGCTCGTACGGCGCCGCGTCCGGCCCGAAGGCACGGTCAAGCGCGGCCTGTTGCCCGGCGGGCAGACCGTCTCCGGGCAGCAGCGGATGCAGCAGCTGGTGCACGCCCGAGAGGCCGAGGCCCGTCTCGCCCTCGCTGCCGCGCACCCGCAGGATCCCCAGGCCCCGGGCCCGGCCGCGCTCGGCCGTCCAGTCGACGAGGGTCGTCTTCCCCGCTCCCGGCTCCCCGGTCAGCACCAGCACCTGCGGACCGCTGCCGTCCACGGCTGCGAGCAGACGGTCGAGGCGGGTCAGTTCGGCGGCCCGGCCCAGGATGCCCGGATCGGAGGTGTGGTTGGTGCCGGCGTACATGAACCGTCCTTGGCGTCGGGCCGTTGATACGGCAATCCTGCCAGGGGCGACCGGCGGGACCGGAACCGGGGACGACTGGTCATGTGACAGAAGCGACCCGCTCCGACCTCCGCGATGATGTACCTGACCAGGGAAAACACCCACGGCCAGAGGAGGAGGCGCATGACGGTCCACCCATCCCGGCAGCCCGAGATCGGCGACGAGGACACCGTCCTGGACCGGGACGGCGAGATCGAGCGGATCCTGCGGTGCGTGACGCGCGAGCCCGGCAGTCCCCAGACTCTGCTGCTCCTCGGCGAGGAGGGGATCGGACGTACGACCGTGCTCCGGCACATCAGGGAACGGGCCGCCGCCGACGGCGTGCTGGTGCTGTCCGCGCAGGGCTGGGCCGAGGACCCACGGCACGCGCCCGCCTGTCTGCAGCAACTGCTGGCGCCGGTGCGGGGAGAGCTGGCCGCTCTGCCCGCCGCGCTCCACCGGGTGCTGACGGCCGTGTCGCGAGGAGACGACAGCTCGGACGAGGCGGAGCTGCACGCGGCGGTGACGGCGATCCTTGACCGGCTCGCCGCGGCCCGGCCGCTGCTGGTGTGCGTGGACGACGCCGACCTGTGCGACCGCGTCTTCCTGGAGTCGCTGTTCGCCGCGGCCCGGCTGCTGACCGGCCGCGCGGTGACGATGCTCCTCGCCGCCCGCCACGAGGCGGCCCTCCCCGGCCCGCCGCCCGGCACCGAGACCGTGCGCCTTGGCCCGCTGAGCGGCACCGCCGCCGCCGCGCTCCTCGACCGGCAGCCGGCGCCGCCCGTGGGCCGGCACCGGCTGGAGATCCTGGCGCGGGCCGAGGGCAACCCCCTGGCCCTCAGGGAACTGAGCCGGAGCGTGCGGGGGAGGCGGCACCCGTCCGCGGAGCACCGCTTCGGCGTACGACTCGACGCGCTGCCCGCCGCGACGCGCCGGGCCCTGCTGTACGCGGCGGCCGCCGGGCCCGGCGAACCCGTGGCCGCGGTCATGGCCGCCCTGAGCACCGGCGACCTGGCGGTGTGGGCGCCGGCGGAGGCGGCCGGACTCGTCACCCTGGTCGAGGACCGGCTCGTCTTCCGGCACCCGCTGGCGCGTTCGGCCGCGTATCTCGGGCGCCCGGCGGGCGAGCGCCAGCAGGCACACCGTGCCCTGGCCGAGGCCGCCCCGCTGCCCGAGGTCAGGGCCCGGCATCTGGCCGCCACCACCGTCGGCACCGACGCGTCCGTCGCCGCCGAGCTGGAGGCCTCCGCCTGGCGGCACGGGGACGCGGTGGAGGCCGCGCACGCGCTGGAGCAGGCGGCCCGCCTCAGCGCCGGGCGCCCGGAACGCGCCCGCCGACTGGCCGAGGCCCTGACGGCGGCGCACACGGTGGGCGACCCCGGCTGGGTGCGGGAGCTGTACGGCCAGGTCGTCCGGGAACCCGCCGATCCGGAGCTCACCTGCGCCGCGGCCGCCGCGCTGGCCTCCACGCTCTCCCAGGAGTCCGCCCAGCGCGAGGCATTCGAGCTGCTCACCGGCGTCTCGGAGCTCCTTCCCGTGATCGACCGGACCCTCGCGCTCGCGCTCGTGGGTCTGGCGGCGGGCATCGCCCACCAGTCCGGGCTGCCGGAACACACAGCGGCCCTGGCCACGCTGCTCGACCGGGCCCGGCAGGCCGAGGGGCCCGAGCGCCGGCCCTCCGCAGCGGCCGGACCCCTGGTCCACCTGGACACACCGCACACCCGGCGAGCGCTGGAGGCGCTGGTCACCATGGTGGCCCGGCCCCGGTCCGCCACCGGCTCGCTGTCCGGCCTCGGCCGGCGGCACGGCGCCCAGCCCGCCGGCGCGGACACGCCGGCCGCCCGGGCGGTCCTCGCCGCGGTGGCCCACCACGCGGACGAGGCGGACGTGGAACTGGGGCAGTCGCGCACGGCTGACGACCGGCTGCGGACCGCCCGCGCCTTCGGCCTGCGCGGCTGGTCGGTCGTCGCCCTCGTGGACACGCTCGTCGCCATCGGGCGGTTCCCGGAGGCCGAGACCGTGATCCAGGGCGCCCTGGAGGAGGCCGCGGTGCTGCGCCTTCCCCGCCTCCAGGCCGATCTGGAGGCGCAGGCCCTCACTGTGCGCGCACTGCGCGGAACCCTTTCCGCCGCGCCCCCGCTCACCCCCGCCGTCTGGCGTGCCGTCTGTCTGGACGAGAACCGTGCCACCCACGCCCGGCTGTTGCGCGGCCGCGGACTCGCCGCCCTCGCGCACGGAGACATGGAAGGCGCCTGGCGGCAGCTGCGCGACCTGTTCAGGGCCGACGGAGCGCCCCTGCACCCCTTCCTGTCGGCCCGGAGCATCGCCGAACTCGCGATCACCGCCCGGAGGACCGGACGATCGGCGGAAGCCCTGCCGATCCTGGAGCGGGTCCTGGCGGAGCAGGGCGAGCGCCCGAGCACCAGGATGACCCTGCTCCTGCACCACGCCGGCGCCATGGTCGGCCCGGAGAGCGAGGCCGAGGAGCACTTCCAGCTCGCGCTCGTCAACCACGGGGCGAACCGGTGGCCGTGGGAGACCGCCCACCTCCGGCTCAACTACGCCATCTGGCTGCGCCGTTGCCGCCGCACCCTGGAGGCGCGCCGGCAGCTGACCACGGTCGTGGAGACCGCCGAACGGCTGGGCGCCGGCGCCCTCGCGGCCGCCGCCCACCGCGAACTGCGCGCCAGCGGCGCCGCGCCCGCCCCCGAGGACGACGGCTTGCTGGAGCAACTGACGGCCCAGCAGCGGCAGATCGTCCAGCTCGCCGCACGCGGTCTGTCGAACCGCGAGATCGGCGAGCGGCTCTTCCTCTCGCCTCGTACCATTGGCTCGCACCTGTACAACGTGTACCCCAAGCTCGGTGTGAGCAGCCGCCATCAGCTCCGTGCCCTGGTACGGGACCGGTGAGGGGGGCCGGTGTGCCGGGCGGAGGCGTACCGGGCGGAGGAGAGTCCATGAGGCACGGGCCACCGGGTACGGCCGTGACCCTCGACCACGTGGTGCAGCGCCTGGTCAGCGCCTCCGCCGCACCGCCCGCTCTCGACGACCTCGGGCCGGCCGCGGCGCGGCGGGCGCTGCGGGAGACCCAGGCCGACCGGTTCGAGGACTTCGACGTGGACGCGGTCTTCCACGTGGCACCGGTCGGCCCGTCGCGGCTGCTCGGCTTCTGGACCGTCCGCCCGGCCGGGGCGGCCGGCCCGCTCCCGGCCCTCCTGTACCTGCACGGCGGCCGGTGGGCGCTCGGCGACGCCCAGACCCACGCCCGTCTCATCAGCGAACTCGTCACCGGGGCGGGGGTGTGCGCCGTGGTCCCCGAGTACAGCCGCGCCCCGGAGGCCCGCTACCCCGTGGCCCTGGAAGAGTGCTACGCCCTGCTGACCTGGGCGGTCTCGCGCGCTGACGAACTCATGCTGGCCCCTGACAGGTTGTCGGTGGCGGGGGACTGCGCCGGGGCCACGCTGGCGGCGGCCGTGACGATGCTGGCGAAGAAGCGCCACGGGCCGCGGATCGACGCGCAGCTGCTCTACTACCCGCTCACCGACGCCCGCTGCGACAGCCCCTCGCAACGGCAGTTCGACACCGGCTACCTGCTGACGCGCCGGGCGCTGCGCACCTACTGGGCGCGGTACCTCCCCGACCCGGCCCGGCGGACCGAAGCCACGGCGGCACCCCTGTGGGCGTGCCCGGAGGAGCTGGCGGGGCTGCCGCCCGCTCTGGTCGTCACCGCCGAGGCCGACGTGGCCCGCGACGAGGGCGAGGAGTACGCGCGGAGGCTGGTCGAGGCGGGGGTCGACGCACTGTCCGTGCGGTTCCTCGGCACCATCCACGACTTTGTGGCGCTGCACGCCCTCGCCGACAGCGCACCCACCCGGGCGGCCATTCTGACCGGTTGCGCCTTTCTGCGTGCCCGTCTGGGGTGACGGGCACACAACGACCTGGCCCCATGACGAGGTCTTCCGGCATGACCACCGCGATCGGCTCCTACGAAGCGCGCAGTTTCTGATGGGTCGTCATGCGCGATGGGCGGCCGCCGGGCGGAGCCCGCGGCATCCGGAGGCTTCTGTGGTGGATCAGAGGTCGAGGACCAGGCGGTCGCCTCCGGCTCGGGAGACGCAGATCATCATGGAGGTGCCTGCGGCGCGTTCCTGGTCGGTCAGGACCGAGTCGCGGTGGTCGATCTCCCCGGACAGTACGGTGGTTTCGCAGGTTCCGCAGATTCCTTCCTCGCACGACGTCATCACCGACACGCCGGCATTCCCGACTGCCTCGAGAATGGACATGTCCTCAGAGACCTTCAGCGTCTTGCCGGCCTGGGCGAGTTCGACCTCGAAGGTCGTCAGCGGTCCGGCGGTGACGTCCTTCTTCGGGGCGAAGCGCTCCAGGTGCAGAGATCCGCTCGGCCACTCCTCGCAGCCGGCTTCGACCGCCGCGAGCAGCGGTTCCGGGCCGCAGCTGTAGACGGCTGTCTTCCTTCGCGGTTTGCCGAGCAGCGAAGCCAGGTCCAGCAGTCCGTACTCGTCCTGGGGGCGCAGGCTCACCCGCTCTCCGTACGCCCGCTGCAACGTCTCTCCGTACGCCATCGAAGCCCGGGTACGGCCGCCGTAGACGAGGCGCCAGTCGGCGCGGGTCGCGTTGACGGCCGCGATCATGGGGAGGATCGGGGTGATTCCGATTCCGCCTGCGATGAACAGGTAGGTTTTGGCCTTCACGAGCGGAAAATGGTTGCGGGGCCCGCGTACGCGCACCGTCTCGCCTTCCGTGAGCACGTCGTGCACATGGCTCGACCCGCCCCGGCTTTCCGGTTCGCGCAGCACAGCGACCTGAAGGCGGGACCGCTCCGCCGGGTCTCCGCACAGTGAGTACTGCCTGACGAGGTCGGCTCGCAGCATCAGATCGATGTGTGCTCCCGGCTGCCATTCCGGCAGCGGACGGCCTTCCGGGTCGCGCAGCGTCAGCAGCACCACATCTTCGGCTATCGTCTCCTTGCGTTCCAGCATGAGGTCGAGTTCGACCTCGGTTCCGAGAGTGCTCATGGTCGGCCTTTCATCTTTCACGGGTGATGAATTGGTGGTCCACGTTCTTTCCTGTCCGATCAGGACGGGAAGCAGCGGCCGAAGTCGCGCAGCAGCCGAGGGGGGCCTTGCAACTTGATCTGGCGCCGCACCAGTGCCCACGCCAGGAGCGTCGGTCGGGT
This sequence comes from Streptomyces sp. NPDC028711, assembly GCF_055565415.1. Taxonomy (NCBI): domain Bacteria; kingdom Bacillati; phylum Actinomycetota; class Actinomycetes; order Kitasatosporales; family Streptomycetaceae; genus Streptomyces; species Streptomyces sp. NPDC028711. The sequence continues at coordinate 295,120 of NZ_JBVHUJ010000010.1, forward strand.
GAGGAAACGCAGCCAGGTGGCCGTATCGGCGGTGACCTTGAGGTCCGGCTCACCGTGATGTCCGTCGGAGACATCGAGTTCGCGGTCGCGGATGGTCACGGTGATCTGCCGGGACTCGTCGCCGGTGAAGGTGAAGTGGTAGGTGGCGGACATGTCCTTGGCCTGTTCGCGCTGAAAGATCAGCGGCATGCCTTCCACCAGACCGTCGATGCTGTTCGCGCGCAAGCTCATCGCGACATGTTTGGTCCGCTTGTTCGGGAAACGTTTGGCCACGTGTTGCTCGGCATCGGAACCGGGGACGACGTAGACGGTCTCTTCCTTGTCCACCAGTGGGCGCACGATCTGGGTGAGGTGTGATTTGCGATTTTCCAGCCAGGGTCCGATGACGTCTTCGCCGGCCGGGCACACCGACATGCAGTAGGCCGCTTTGTAATTGGCGCCGAAGGAGAGGCTCTGCCACATGGACGCGCTCTCGCTGTCGCTCACGCGCGATCGGTAGTCGTGGGCGTCACGGCTTTCGGCGACCTGTTCGGCCCAGTCTCCGAAGCCGCCCATGAACTCGCGGTAGTTGTGTGTGTAGCAGGCGGAGAAGTCGAAGTGGCCGTCGGATGCGATCGCCCCGGTCGGGCAGGCGGTCACGCACAGCTTGCATTCCAGGCAGGGGTTGTACTCGATGGGCTGGGAGAGGTCGCTGACCTCGGCGTCGATGAGGATGGTGCCCAGCAGGACGAAGTTGCCGAACTTGGGGTGGATGACGTTGCGGTGGATTCCCACCTTGCCGAGTCCGGCCGCCACGGCGACTGGCTTGTGTCCGACGACCCATGTCTTTCTGGGGAACTTGTCCATCTCCATCGGAAACCCCATCGCGGGGTTGATGGCGCGCACGCCCATCGCTTCCAGCTTGGCCACCATGTGCCGGCCGACCTCGTTGGTGTGGTCTCCGGTGTGATGGAATTCCAGGTTGGCCACCGAGCGTGCCGGGGTGCGGATGTTCTCCCGGTTCATCCGGGTCACGAAGCTGATCAGTACGCGGACACCCGGCAGGGCGGCTTCCAGGTCCGCTCGCTGGTCGGCGATTTCCGGCCGGTCGATCTCGACGAAGCCGACGTCGTCCGCGCCCGCGTCGAGACACAGCTCCCGCAGCCAGGACGCGTCCAGCGCCTCGGTGGGCCGGGCGGCGCCACGGTCGGGCTGCTGGCGGACTTTGAGGACGGTGGGATGGTCGTCGAGCTTGTTCTTGCCGGCCATCGTGCTTCCTTTCCTGTTCTCTCATGTCGTGTCAGGTGTGCGGTGGCCGCTCGTGAGACCGCGTCGCACACCTCGGTGTGGGTGGGGTCTGCAGACCGCGTCGCGGTGGCCACTTCGGTCAGTGGATCGTCCGGACGCCGGGCAGGGCACAGGCGGTGCGGACCTTGCCCACGGCTTTGCTCCGCACCGCGCACTCGTCCTCGCGTCCGGCGTGGAGCGGTGGAGTGGAGGACCGGATTTCCCTCCGAAGCCCTCGGCGGCTCAGGCGGCGGCCGCCAGCCTGGGTGCGGGTGAGGGAGGGCGGGACCATCCCGCCGGGCAGGATCGGCGGAATACTGAGCCCGGCCACCGCGCGGACCTTGTCGGGGCGCAGCATCGCCGCGGCCCAGGCGACGGGTGTGCCCCAGTCGTGACCCACGACGACCGCCTGCTCCTCGCCGACTTCCTCGATCAGGGCGATCACGTCGACGAAGCGGTGGGTCAGCGAACTTTTCACAAGGGTTCCCTTTTACGTATGAGTGCGCGCTCAGTTCTTCACCTGCGGGTACAGGGCTTCCAGGTCGGCGGACAGCTGTGACGTGACCCGGCGGGGCTCCAAGAAGCAGGAAACCGATCGGTTTCATCACCGTAAACCGATCGGTTTCATGATGCAAGCCAGGTCGGCTCTGTGCGGCTCGGCGTCGCACGGGTGCCCGGCCGACACCTCGCGGGCCTCCCAGGGGCGACGCTCAGCACCCGCCGTCGTCCGGCGGCGGCGCAAGGGCCGCTCCAGTGCGCCGACGGGCAAAGCAGCCCTCGGGACGCGAGGTGGCCGGGTGTCCGGTGGGGGTTGCCCAGGTGAATGGCGTCGGCCATGTCGCCCAGGCGATCCCCGGCGCTTCCTGCCGGGTCGGAACCAACGCCAGGACGATGTGGGGGCTGGGCGGCAGTGGAGGATCCACTGCCCGGGCCACGCAGACCGTGGTCGCGTCCCGCACCGGGCGCCTCGCCGTCGCCCGTCGCCGTCGCCGAGCAGGCACAGGTGCTATTCGGCACGCGCCGCCCGTTGGTGCGGGTTCACGGACCCGTGGTGAGCACGCCGGCCAGTCGGCCCGACGTACAGCGGCGAAGTTGCCGAACGTGCCTTGGTTGAAGATGGCGTACCAGCCGTCGACCTGGAAGACGGACAGGTCGACCTGGTGGCGCAGTCCGGCAACGCGGCAGGACCGCGCCCTGTCGGGCTCCCGCCGGGAACGCTCGCAGCCGAGCCCGGGATGTCATCGTGGGCGAACGTGGGAATCCGCTCGGCGCGCAGCTCCCCGCAACTGTCGTTCATCAGGCCGGCCGGATCCGGCGCAAACCCGGTGACGCTGCCCGCGAGCCCGTCGGGGTCGGTGCGGTGACGTCACATCAGGAGCGGTCGGCCCCAGGGCCGGTCGCGCACGCGTCGTCGCCGTCCTTGACCGCGTCCACCATCAAGCGGTGGAAGGCGTGACCCCGCGCGACGCCGTCGAGCGGGGTCACGCGGGAGGTGTCGCGGCTCGGGGGATGCGGCGCGTCAGCGCACGCCTGCCGCGTCGAGGAGGGTGGCCACCGTGGGGGCGATGAGCCCCTTGAGGTTGTCGGCTCCGATCCCCGCGCGGGCGCTGGCGCCGTCGAAGACGAGGATGAGCTGCCGGGCCAGCAGGTCGGGGTCGCCGGCACCGCCCTGCTCGGCCTCGGCACGGAAGAAGGAAGCCAGCCCTCCCTTGACCCGGTGGGCCACTTGGCTCGCGGGATGACCTTGGTCCTTGAGTTCGATCTGCGCAGACAGGTACCGGCAGCCCCGGAACTCGGGTGCGCCCGCCTGTGCTTCCACCTGCTCGAAGACGTGCAGGATCCTCTCGCGCGGCGAACGGTCGTCGTCCGCCGCGGGCAGGAGGGTCGCCACGAAGGCGGAAGCGCGCTCCTCCAGGCTCGCCGCCAGCAGTTCGTCCTTGCTCTCGAACAGCTGATACATGGAGCGCTTCGACACGCCCGCCGCCTTGCACAGCGCCTCGATGCCGATGCCGACGCCGTCTCGGTAGGTGAGCGTGGCCGCCGCCTCCAGCAGCCGATCCCGGGGACTTGGCTTCGCTTCGGTGCTCATGTAGGGAGGTTAGCTCGATTCCGACCAAAAGAAAACCGATCGGTTTACGCGTGTGGGCGGAGTGATCTTCGGAGTCGCCCGGAGTCGAGCGGGCGTGTGGGCGTGTGGGCGTGGTGGGCGGGGCGGGCTCGGCCCCGCCCCGCGACGCCTCGGTGCATCCGGGCTCAGTGGGCGATCACGGGCTCACCCTCCGACGGCGCCAGAGCGCGGTTCGGAATCAGGAACGCCGAAAGCGCTGCGCCGATCACGAAGATCCCGGCTCCCCATGCCAGGGTGGCCGTGTAGCCCTCGACCCCGGCCTGCGCCGCGGTCAGCGCGCCGGGCTTGTGCGAGGACAGGTAGTCGGCCGTGGCCGATGAGGCGATGGTGGTCAGCAGCGCCGTGCTGATCGAGCCTCCCACTTGCTGGCTGGTGTTGATCAGCGCTGAGGCGACCCCCGTGTCCTCGTGGTGCACGCCTGCGGTCGCCCCCTGGAACGCGGTGGTCATCACCGCGCCGATGCCGAGACCCAGCAGAATCATCCCGGGCATGATGTGGGCGACGTAGGTGCTGTCCAGGGCGAGCCGGGCCAGCAGGGCCATGCCGGAAGCGGAGACCAGGAACCCGGCGGTGATCACGACCTTCGGTCCGACCCTGGGCAGCAGCAGCGACGGCGCCGTGGTCGACGAAGCGACGATACCCACGACCATCGGCAGGAACGCCAGACCGGCCTCGATCGGCGAGTAGCCGATGCTGGCCTCCAGGTAGTAGGTCAGGAACAGGAAGATCGAGAACATCCCCATGCCCAGGACGAACACCGCCAGGAACGCACCACCGCGGGTCCGGTCCAGTATCAGTCGCAGCGGCAGCAGCGGATGCGCGACCCGGGACTCCAGCCACACGAACACCGCGAGCAGCACCACGCCGCCCGCCAGGGAGCCGAGGCTGACCGGGTCGGTCCAACTGGTTGATTCGACGTGCGCGAATCCGTAGACGATGGCGAACAGCGCGGCGCTGACCGTGATGGTGCCCGGGATGTCGATTCGGGGCCGCTCGGTGACCGCGGGCTTGGCCAGCAGCAGCAGCGCACCGAGGAGCGCGACGCCCGCGAAGATGACGTTCACGTACATCACCCAGCGCCACGACGTCCATTCGGTCAGCATGCCGCCGAGCAGCAGCCCGACCGCGGCGCCCGCACCGGACAGTGCACTGAAGATGCCGAACGCCTTCGGCCTCTCGGACGGCTGGGTGAAGGTCACGCTGAGCAGTGAGAGAGCCGCGGGTGCCAGCAGCGCGGCGAAGAGACCCTGAGCCACACGCGCCCCGACCAGGATTTCGAAGCTGCCGGCCGCGCCGCCGACCACGGACGCGCCCGCGAAACCGACCAGACCGGTGACGAAGGTGGTACGCCGGCCGAACAGGTCACCGAGTCGGCCACCGAGCAGCAGCAGGCTGCCGAACGCCAGGGCGTAACCCGTGATCACCCACTGCCGGCTGCCGTCACTGAAACCGAGGTCGTGCTGGGCTGCGGGCAGCGCGATGTTCACGACGGTCGCATCGAGCGTGACCATGAGCTGTGCCGTGCCCAGCACGACAAGCACCCACCAGCGCATGGCATGCGAGCCGCGGCGGCCCGAGTCTGTCTTTCCGGAGGCGGGTGCCCCGCGGTCGATGGTGGTGCTCATTTTTCCCCTTGGTTGCTGATCGTGGGCCGACCGTCGATTGGAAACCGATCGGTTTCCATCTAGGTAAACAGATCGGTTTCCTCGATCGCAAGTGAGGGGTGGTTGCCTCTCGATGTCATTCGAGTGCTGGTCGGGTGGTGGGTGAGGTGGCTCTGCCTCGGCTCGCGTCAGACCTTCTCGGCGGCGACGCGCGCATGCTCGGCGGTGAGCATGGTGATGCCCTCGACGTCGGACGTCAGGATGGTGATTCGGCCCGGGTGGACGAGGGCGGTGGCGCAGAGCATGGCGTCGATGGCGTACTTGTGGCCGTGGAGCCCGGCTGCCCGGAGCAGGGTGGCGGCGGACTGAGCCAGGGTCTGAGTGACCGGTTCGGCTCGTAGTCGGGGCAACGTCCGCTTCGGCGCGGCGTCGTTGATCCTGGGGTGGATCACCTCGACGAGCACCGCAGCCGAGGTGATCACCGGAAGGTCGGCCTCACGAGCGGCGGTGAGCCGCTCGTGGACCTCGCGGTCGCGCTGAACGGCCTTGGCCAGGCCCTCGCTATCCAGGATGAGCGCGCCACTCACGCCACCGCCCCGGCATCGGATGTGCATCCGTCAGTGAGGTCCGTCAATCGAGTGGCGTGGCGCCATGCCGCTTCCCGCGCCTCGAAGTGCCTGGCGCCTCAAGCCTCGGCGTACTGGATACGGGCTTCTTCCATGGAACCCAGCCCTCCGTGAGCATGACTGGTTGCTTACGCAACCTTGATCGCGCGTCTCGTGGACAACTGTCCCCAATGGCCCGGCGCCCCCTAACTCGCCGCTATAGCGCCGATTTAGGACACTATCTCCCATTCAGGGTGACGTGGCGTTGTTGAGCGGTCACCCAAAATGAGACAGGGTATGTGACCTCGCTCACATCAAGCTCACGAGCCGCGATGGAGATTTGCACTATCGAACGGTCCGTCCTTGGGGGCGACACAAGCGTCGACCTCCGTCAGTTCGCCGTTGGCGGTGCCGTCCAGGCACAGTCGCCCTCCCTTGTCGCGGAGGTCGATGACGAACTTCGTGACGGTGGCGGACTGCTTCAGGTCGTGGATGCGCTCGTCGATGTAGCCGAGGCCGTTCAGTGCCTTCCTGACCTGGGCGGGATCGGGTCGCTCGATCTGCAGGACCGCCTCGGCCACGCGCTGTGCGTGCTGGACGCCGGCGCACCAGTCGTGGGCGTCCAGCTCCACTTCCGGGCCTGCCGTGGGGGCGGCTGGTTCGACCGCGCCACCCGGCGGCGGCTCCACCGTGGTGCCGGGCGGCGGCTCCACCGGAGCGGTCGGAGCCTGGCCCTCCGGGGTGGCCGGCGACTCCCTCTTCGTGCCCGGCGGGGGGCACTCCCGTGCCACCTCGTCCAGCATCTTGACGAAGGCCGCGTCGTTCCTGGCTGAGACGGCATCGGCGGACTTGCCCCGCTCCCCCTGGGGGCCCGGCTGCTCGGAGCCGCAGGCGGCCAGGGTCAGAGCGGCGAGAGCCGTCACCACGAGGATGCGCCGACGAGGGCGCTTTTCGGTGTCAACTGCCCTGATCGGGGCGTGGGTTCGCTTCATGTGTCCAGTCTTGGGCCGGGCCGAACGCGCCACATGAGTACGCGTACTCAACCTCCGGCGGCGGCCGGGCGATCTTCACTGCTGCAAGGAAGCGGAATCAACTGCCTCTGTTTATGAGGCACTTGTGGTCGTGATCAGCGCCGGTCTACGGTCCGCAGCGATCAAGCAGCACACCTACGAACGAGGGGGAACTCGTGCGCAAGACAGCTCTGCCTGTCATGGCCGCACTCTCCATGGCGCTGATGCTCCCGCAGCAGCCCGCCGGAGCCGCCGTCATCGAGCAGCCGCAGGCCGCGGCCGCCACAGTCGAACCGCCGCTGGCCGACGGGGAGATCCAGCAGGTCGGTCCCGGCCTGTACTCCACCGCGGAGAAGTCCTTCGAGCTGTACGAGACCGATGTGGCCGAGGGCCTCATGGGCCGTACCCACACGGTGACCGAAGGCGCGGACGGAGTCGCCAGGCCGGAGTCGGCGCCCGCGACCCGTCCGGACCAGGGTGTCTTCGGCCCCGGCTGGGAAGCCGGGTTCCTGGGTGGTCAGCTCAACCGCAAGCTGGAGCAGAAGGCCGACGCCGTCGTGGTCACCGACCTCGACGCGAAGGTCTCCGTCTCGTACGCCCTGAAGAGCAGCGTCGACTACCCGAGCGGTGGCGGCGTCAAGAAGTACGAGACCGCCACCGGTGACAAGCTCACCGAGACGACCACGTACAACGAGGCGACCGGCACGCTGGTGACCACCGCGGTCGAGACCCTCGCTCCGGCCACCGGCACCCCGGACACCGACGTGACCGGCGACGAGGACGCCGGCGCGGCCATCGGGGTCGCCAACCTCACGGCGACCTACAACTGGAAGCAGGTCGCTCCGGGCACCGACAAGTGGCGTGTGACCAGCCTGGGCAACCTGGCCGACGGCCCCACCGCCACGGTCTCCTACGACACCAAGGGCCGAGTCGCCACGGTCAGCGAGCCCGCCACCGCCGACGCTCCGGCGCAGTCGGTGGCGGTCAAGTACTCGACCGCCACGACCGCCACCGGCACGGCGCTCGGTGAGTACACGGGCCGCGCGAAGGAGATCACCCTCACGTCGGGTGCCACCACGCAGACGCTGGCGCGCTACTCCTACGACGCCTCGGGTCTGCTGCGCGACGTGACCAACCCGGTCGAGGGCACCGACCCGGTCTCGTCGTACGCCTACGACTCGGCGGGGCGCGTCTCCGACGTCGCCTCGCCGACCAACGGTGAGTGGGACCTGACGTTCCCGGCCGACTCGGCCGACACGGCCGCCCCGAACGCCGCGCCCGTCGGCACCGACCTGCCGTCCTCCACCGAGCCCCTGCAGGGGCCGGCCGGCGACGGAACCGCGACCACGCCTCCGTCCGGGGACTTCACCACCGGTGAGATCACCGACCCCCAGGCCTACCCGCGCTACTGCAACCGCGCCACCGAGTGGATGTGGTACCTCAACCGCGGCTGCGTCGCGTGGGCCGCGCACTACGGCTGGCACTGGCCGAAGTTCCGGTACACGCCGACCGGCTTCCGCGTGGCGGGCATCGTCTACGACGGCTGCAGCACCCCCGGCCCGAACATCAGCCGCCCGGGCGGCTTCAACTTCCGGGCCGCGTGTGACACCCACGACTACGGCTACGGCCTGATCGGCAACACGTACAAGGGCTACAGGTACTACCTGGACCGCAGCAAGAAGTCGAACGTCGACAACGCCTTCTACTCCACGATGAAGACGCACAGCTGCAAGGCGTACAACATCTTCGTCCGCTGGAAGTGCAACTCCTACGCGTACGTCTACCTCAAGGCCGTGGCCTGGAAGGGCCACCCGAAGAACGGTGCCAACAAGACCTGATCACGGGTCCGCGCACCTTCTGACGACACACAGCACGACCTCCTGACGGAGCAGGCTCCTCGGGTGTGAACGGGCCGGGTGGCGGAAACCTTTTGCCACCCGGCCCGTTCCGCCAGGGCCTCTCGCCACATCGCTCCCCACATCTCCCCGGGCTGTGCCATGTCCGCTTCCCCACAGGCGTAGTCATGACGCGCCCCCTGCTCACCGAGGCAATAGTGAAGAGAACGATCTGGGCGACGGTCGTCACCGCGATGACGGCCGTGACCCTCGGCGCCGCCGCGATACCGGCCCACGCCGTCACACCGCCGAACACCGCGACAGCGGTCGAAGCCGTGACCGACCCGGTCGACCCGCCGCTCTACGACCAGACCGCGGGCGGCGGCAAGGTCCGCGTCAACGTCGTCACGGAGACTCTCGCGGACGTCGCCGACGCGGCGACCGCCGGCGAGAAGAAGCAGGAATTCGAGACCGTGCCGGTCGTCACCCTCAAGGTGGACCGGACCGGCCTCGACCAACTCGCCGCGAAGCCGGGCGTGGTCAGCGTCACCGAGGACAAGGTGGAGCCGCCGACCCTCGACCAGAGCATCCCGCTCATCGGTGGTGACGACGCCATCGCCGCGGGCAAGACCGGTACGGGACAGACGATCGCCGTCCTGGACACCGGTGTCGAGGCCGGCCACCCGTTCCTGAAGAACCGGGTCGTGGCCGAGGCCTGCTTCTCGCCGAGCGACGCCGAGAGCGGCATCGTCAGCCTGTGCCCGAACGGCACCGACGCGCAGGAGGGCACCGGTGCCGCCAACACCGCGGCGGGCGCCTGCGCGACCATGACCGCCTGCGACCACGGCACCCACGTGGCCGGCATCGCCGCGGGCAACGGCACCGGCATCACGGGCGCTCCCAAGAACGGTGTGGCGCCCGGCGCCAACATCGTCGCCATCCAGGTCTTCAGCCAGTTCACCACCGAGGAGTTCTGCGGTGGCGTCGCTCCCTGTGTGGGCAGCTACCAGAGCGCCCAGCTCAAGGGGCTTGAGCACGTGCTGAAGCTCAAGCGGGCCGGTACGCCGATCGTCGCGGCCAACCTGAGCCTCGGCAACGGCCGTTACGTCACCGCCTGTGACAGTGATCTGCGCAAGCCGGTCGTGGACAGCCTGCTGACCGCCGGCGTGGCCACCGTGATCGCGGCCGGCAACAACGGCCACACCGACGCGGTGAGCATGCCCGGCTGCATCTCCTCCGCCGTCACGGTCGGCTCGACCACCGACGACGACGAGCTGTCCGCCTTCACCAACCGGGGCCCGCTGCTCGACCTGTTCGCCCCCGGCACGGGCATCGTCTCCTCCGTGCCCGGCGGCATCTACGCCTCCAAGAACGGCACCTCCATGGCCACGCCGCATGTGGCCGGTGCGTACGCGGTGCTCAAGCAGGCCTTCCCCACCAAGAGCGTCGCCGACCTGACGGCCCTGCTGAAGAGCAGCGGCCGGGGCATCGTCTACACCGGTGCCACCACTCCGCGGATCGACCTCGGTGCCGCCGTCACCGGCGGGGGCACCACCCCGAAGCCGGCCGGGATGACCGACTTCAACGGTGACGGCGCGGAGGACATCGCGATCTCCGACCCGCAGGCCACCGTCGGCACGGACGCCAAGGCCGGTCTGATCCGCATCGTGTACGGCGGCGGCAAGGGCACCGCCGAGATCAGCCAGGACCTGGACTGGGTGCCCGGCGGCTCCGAGGCGGACGACTACTTCGGTGAGACGCTCGCCACCATCGACTGGAACAAGGACGGCTTCACCGACCTGGTCGCCGGAACCCCCAGCGAGACCGTCGGCACCGCCGACAACGCGGGCTTCGTCGACATCCTGTACGGCGCGGCCGGCGGCCTGGGCACCGGCACCCTGAAGGCCACGCACCTCGAACAGGGCGCCGGCACCAGCGGGATCGCGGCTTCGGTCTCCGAGGCGGGCGACCGCATGGGCCACCGCATCGCGGCCGCGGTGAACGACGCCGGGCGACCGTACCTGATCATCAGCCTGCCCGGCGAAACCATCGGCACGGCCACTCAGGCGGGCGCCTTCTTCTACGTGCACGGCACCACCAGCCTGGCGGTGAACCAGTCGTCGGCCGGTGTTCCCGGTGACCCCGAGTCGGGAGACCTCTACGGCTGGTCCGTGGCCGCCGACCAGAACTACATCGCCGTCGGCGCCCCCAACGAGGCCATCGGCACCACGGCGAAGGCCGGCGGCGTCGCCATCTTCGACGCCAACCGCTTCGACTCCACCGGCCGCCCCCTGCCGCTCGCCGGACTCGACCAGAACAACGAGGCCATCTCCGGCGGTTCCGAGGCGGGCGACCAGTTCGGGTACGCGGTGGCCATGGCCCCGTTCCGGGCGAGCGGCGCCCCGGCAGCCACGGAGTCGATCCTGGCGATCGGTTCGCCCGGCGAGAGCGTGACCGTCGGCACCGAGGACCGCGCCAACGCGGGCCGCGTGGTGCAGATCCGCATCAAGCCCGACGGCACCTGGAGCTACCTCCGCGAGCTCAAGCAGGGCACCGCGGAGGACGACGTGTCCGGCACCTCCGAGGTCGGTGACCGCATGGGCGAGTACCTCACCGCCGTCAACACCGCCCCCGGCTCGGTGAGCACCGTGGCGTCCATGCGGCTCGCCGTGGGAACGCCCGGCGAGGACATCGTCTCCGTAGCCAACGCGGGCGCGGTCCACACGTTCTCGCTGGCCGGATCAGCCGGTCCGAACGACCGCTGGATCGAGGCCGGCGACGGCGACGGCATCCCCGGCCCCCCCGGCGCCAACCAGTACCTGGGCAGGAGCATCCACTTCACGGCGACCAAGCTGTACGTGGGCATGCCCTCCGGCCCCCTGGCCACCGGCGCGCTCTACGCGCTGCCGATGTCCAACGTGACACAGGGCGGCACGGTCGCTCCCGCCACCACGTACAGGCCCGGCGCCGGCGGACTCCCGGCCAACGGCGTGGCCTTCGGCTACTCGGCACGGTAGACGTCGACCTGGGTGAGCAGCCCCCGAAGGCACCGGCCTTCGGGGGCTGTCGTCCGCTCGGAAGAGCCCGGCATGGGGTGTCGGCGTCTTCGGCTGTCGGTCAGCCGGTGAGGGGTTCCAGTGCGAAGCGGCCGATCGCCACGAAGGCGGTCAGGGCGAGGTAGCCCCCGTCCCCCAGTGCGGCTTTGGTCTCGCCGCGGCGGATCCGCGTGATCAGGGCGCCGGTCATGATCAGTGCCAGGCCGCCGGCCGCCAGCGGTACCAGTATCGGCGCGATGCCGAGCAGGGCGGGCAGGATCAGGCCCGCGGCACCGAGGATCTCGAGTGCTCCGATGGCCTTGAGGGTGCCGGGCTTGAAGTCGAGGACCCAGCGCGCGGCGTCGGTCATCGCGGCCATCTTCTCCTGGGGGACGAACAGCTTCCCGAAGCCGGAGAACAGGAAGACGGCGGTCAGCAGTCCGGTGACGATCCACAGTGCGGTGTTCATGAGTGTTGTCCTTGGCCGATGTCTGCTGGGGTGGCGGGCCCGGGGTCGTCCCGGGTCCGCCTGAGCGCCTGAGCGCGCCTGAGGGGGAGGGTCCGCGTCAGCCGAACTGTCCGGGCCGGTACTCGCCGCCGGGCGTCCGGGTGATCATGTTCAGCCGGTTGAAGGCGTTGATCACGCAGATCAGGGCCACCAGGGCCATCAGCTGGTCCTCGTCGAAGTGCTTCGCCGCGTTCGCCCACGCCTCATCGGTGACGCCGCTGGAGTCGGCGAGCCGGGTGCCCTGCTCGGTGAGTTCCAGCGCCGCCCGCTCCGCCTCGGTGTAGACGGTCGTCTCCCGCCACGCCCCGACCAGGTTGATCCGCACCGTGCTCTCGCCGGCGGCCGCGGCGTCCTTGGTGTGCATGTCGAGGCAGCCGCCGCAGCCGTTGATCTGGCTGGCGCGGATCTTCACCAGCTCCTGCACCGCCTTCGGCAGCGCCGAGTCGGTGATGACCTTGTTCGACGAGATGATGTACCTCGCCCACTTCGACCCGACCTCGTTGACCATGGGGTTGATCCGGGATTCCATCTCGGTCTCCTTCGCCTTCGGATGCTTGCACTCCTACGACGAAGACCCCCGCCACGACGTAACAACCACGCGCTCGGCGTGCGCTACTCGGGTCGCGCGGGCAGACCCATGGCGTCCAGGCGCTTGCGGTCGCTCACGGTCAGGAGCTCGACGATCCGGCCGTCGGCCACGGTGCACGCCACCACGCCGAGCACCTTGCCCTTCGCACCCCAGGCCACGAACCCGGGCTCGCCGTTGACCAGGACCGGGAGCACCGAGGTCATCGACCGGATGCCGCGCAGGACCGGACCGGCCACCTCGGCCGCCCCGACCGTGGTCATCACGCCCTGCGGGTGGTACGTACGCCAGGTCACCTGCGGATCGAGCAGCCGTACGAGCCCTTCGAAGTCCCCGCTGCGCGCGGCGGCGAGAAACGCGTCGACCACCGCTCGCTGCCGCCGCGGCTCCTGCTCCGGCAGCGATGTGCCCCGCACCTTCCGGCGGGCCCGGCTGGCGAGCATCTTGGTCGCGTCGGTGGACCGGCCGATGATCTCGCCGATCTCGGCGAAGGGCACCGCGAACATGTCATGCAGGACGAACGCCAGCCGCTCGGTGGGCGTGAGGGTGTCGAGCACCACAAGCAGTGCCATCCCGACCGACTCGGCGAGCATCGCGTCGTCCTCGGGCGCCGCCCCGCCGTCCACGGTCACCACCAGCTCGGGCAGCCGGTCCTCGTACGACAGCACGGCCCGGGTCCTGCGCGAACGCAGCACATCGAGGCAGACCCGGCCGACCACGGTGGTCAGCCAGCCGGCCAGGTTGTCGATCGCCGCCGCGTCCTGCCGCGCCAGCCGGATCCACGCCTCCTGCACCGCGTCCTCGGCGTCCACCCGAGACCCGAGCATCCGGTGGGCGACCGCCACCAGGCGCTCACGCTGCTGCTCGAAGGCGCTTGCCAGTACGTCGTTCGCACCTGATCCGGTCATGTCGTCACCTTCCGTTCGCGCATCCCGTCATATGACGGTCCCGCAGGCGCCGAGGTAACCGTTCCGCGTGCGGCCTGATAGAAGTGATCATGTAGCACGGCGTTACATGTCTCCTGCCCAGTGGGGGAGTTACAGGGTCATGAGCGTTTCCGTGGTCCGGAGGCGCGGCGATACAGTCCGGCGGTAGCTGGGGCGGCGACCAGGGGGAGGGGACGACGTGTTGGAGGTTGTGGCGCTCAGTGCGCTGACCACGTTTCTGCTGGGGGTGGGGAACGGGGCCGCCGGGGAGATCGGCAAGAACCTGACCTTGTCGGCGGGGGCTCTGGTGCGACGGACCCTCGGGCGGGCGACGCCCTTGCCGGCCGGTGTGGAGGACCGTCGGGCGTTGGCGGGGCAGGTGCACGCGCGGCTCGGGCGCGATCCGCAGCGCGCCGGTGAGTGGGCGCTGATGCTGGAGAGCGTTCCGGACGAGTCCCTGGAACCGTCCCGGGGCGCGATGCCTCCGGCGCCGTGGGCGTTCACCGACCGGCAGAAAGTACTCAAGCAGCTGTTGCGGGAGGCCGACCGGCCCTGGGAAGGGCGCCCCAGGGTCGCACTCCTTTCGGGCCCCGCCGGCAGTGGCTCCACTTCGGTGGCGCTCCGGCTCGGGGCGGAGGGCCGTGATCGGTTCCCCGACGGGCAGTACTACGTCGATCTGCGTGACACCTCCGGGGAGACCGGGCCGGAGCCGGCCGGTGTTCTGTTGCGGCTGCTGCGCGAGATGGACGTGGATCCCGATCGGATTCCGTCCACCGAGTCGGGCCGTGAGCGGCTCTACCGGCAGCTCACCGCCGGGCGGCAGGCGCTCGTCGTGATCGACCACACGACCTCGCTCGCCCAGGTCCGTGCTCTCGTGCCGTCGACGCCCGGTGTTCTGCTGGTGGTGGTCGTGTCCGGCCCGCCGCTGTTGCTGGAGGCCGAGCGCGTCGCCGTGCCGCCGCTGACCGACCGGTACGCGAAGCAGCTCGTACGGAAGGTGGCCGGACCGGAACACGCTGCGCGGGTCAAGGCGCGGTTGCCGGAAGTCCTCGACCGCTGCAGGGGCAACGCGTTCGCCCTCCACGCGGAGGCACGGCTGCTGACCCGGGGCGAGCACGAGCACGCGGCCGTGCTTCCGGCCGGGGCGTCCCAGGACCATCCCGTGCGTACCGCCGCGCACCTCGCCTCGCTCCAGCTCGGCCCCGAGGCGCTGCGCCTGTGCCGGCTCACGGCGGTCGGCGGCTGGCCGTCCCTCAGCGCCGCGCTCGCGGCGGCCGCTGCCGACGTCGACGAGGTGTCGGCCGCTCGGCTGCTCGACGAGGCGGTGGGCGTCGGACTCCTTGAACCCCTTCCCGACCTGCGGTACCGCTTCCGGCCCGAGATCAGGAGGCAGTTGGCCGAGACCGCTGTCGGCGAGTACGGCATCGGAGCGTGTGCGGACGCCGTGGACCGGATGCTCGAAGCGCTGCTCACGCTGGTGCTGCCCGCGGCGCGTGCGGCCCTGCCGGAGAGCTGGCGGACCGAGGTGCCGGGGGAGTACCGGGCCGGGGCCGTACCGGACGGAATCGCGGTACTGGCCGCCGAGGTCGCCAACGTGGCACGGGCGGTCGTCGTCGCCGAGGAACATCGGCGGACCGGCACCGCCCTGTGGCTGGGCCGTGCCCTGTGGCCCTTGCAGCTGAAGGCGGGGTACTGGGACGAGGTGCTTCCGGCGATTCGGGATGCGGCGCGGTGCGCCGAGGAGAGCCGCGCGGACGAGCGGATGGCGGCGGCGCTCCACTTCCAGCTGGCCCACTGCCTGGGGGAGATGGGGCGGTGGGAGCAGGCGAACCGGGCGGCCAGGGCAGCCGTCACGTACGAGCGGGCGGCCGGCCATCTGCGGGGCGAGGCGTCGGCGGTGGAGCTGCTCGGCCTGCTGAGCCTGAACCGCTGGTCGTACGAGGAGGCGTACGAGAGGTTCGTCGAGGCCGAGTCCGTCTACCGGAGGATCGAGGCCGGTCAGGAAGGCGCGGCCGACCTCCCGAGAGCCCTCGCGCTTGCCGAGCGCCATCAGGGCCGTGCCCTGCGCGGCATGGGCAGGCTGGACGAATCCCGTCGGTGCCTCGAGAACGCCGTGGACTTCTTCGCGGGACGTACCGGGGCGCCACCGGAGGCGTACAACCAGGCCCGCGCCCTCACGGACCTGGCGGAGACACTGCACGACGGCGGTGACGACACGGCGGCACTGGCCAGGATCGCCGAGGCCGAGACACTGCTGCCCTCTTCCGCCACCCCGCACCTGGCCCACCTCGCCGGTCTGCGGCGGCGGTGCGAGGCGGCCGCCACCCGGTGACTCAGCCGGCCGCGTCCACGCGGAACGGATGCACACCGCCGGCCGTGTGCATCCGGAGCACGACCCCCGGCGCGGCGAACGTTCCGCCGTACGCCAGCCAGGCGTGCAGGGCGGAGGCGTACGCGGCCGGGTCCGCGTCCGCCCCGGTGCCGGTGTCGGCGGACAGCCGGAACGCGCCGTGCTCTCGACTGCGGACGACGCAGGTGTGCGGGCCCGTCACGTACGCCGCCGTCGAGCAGTGCGGGTGCAGACGCAGCACCTCGTCGGTCCACGGGCCGGGACCGCCGAGCCGGGGATCGTCGGCCTGCCCGTCGCGCGTGATCACGTCGGCCACGTCGAGGTCGCCGGGGTGCCGCGTCTCCTCGTGCACGGCGAGGTGAGCGTCGCCCGCGGCACCGGGGGAGTGCCCGGCGGACCGTTCGACCGCGATGTCCGTCCCCTCCGCACGGGTCCGTACGCGCAGCGGAGCCGTCACCCTGCCCGGGCTGTACGGGGGGAGGGGGAGCGGCTCGAGGGACGCGGGGTCAGGAGGCTCGGGGAGGTCCATGAGCGCGTAGAAGTGCCGGCGAAGGAGCCCGGCCGACCGGGCCGGATCCGAGGTGACGAAACCGGCGGGAGCAGGGTCCGGACGATGCGCGCTGATCCCCCGCTCCACTTGGGGGAGCAGCCGGGCGTACGGGTCGAGCCGGGGCGCCCGCCGGACGAACTCCGCGAGCGGTGCCTCGGTGTCGAGTACGCCCGTCCCGTCGGCGGCCAGCAGGACGGGGGTGCCGAGGGCGGCGGCGTAGTACGACACCGCGCCGAAGTCCCCGAGGACGAGGTCGGCGGCGAGCAGGGCCTGCCGCCACGCGTGGACGGGGTCGATCAGCGTCAGCCCGTTGCGCCGGGCCCGGTCCAGCCAGGCCCGGACCTGGCCGGGGCCGTGCCCGTACCAGATGTTCGGGTGGAGAACGGCGGCCAGACGGTAGTCGTCGGCCGGCAGTTCGGCGGCGAGCCGGGGGAGGAGCCCGGGCAGGAGGTCCTGTCCGCCGCCGCTGCCGAAGAGTCCCTCAGGGTTCCAGGTCGAGTTCAGGACGACGAGCCGCTGTCCGCGGCGGACGCCCAGCGCGCGTCGGAACCTGTTCCGGTACGGACGTGCCGCGAGCATGCGGTCGAAGCAGGGGTCGCCGGCGAGTACGGCCGAGGGCACCGCCCCCGCGCAGACCCTGGCCAGGCGTTCCAGCTGTTCGGGGTGGGAGAGGACGAGCCCGTCGACGAAGGGCCGTCCCTCGGACAGAAGCCACTCGGGCGACAGCCCGAACGTCGGAGTTCCGGCTCCCGGCTCCCGGCTCCCGGCTCCCGGCTCCCGGCTCCCGGCTCCCGGCTCCCGGCTCCCGGCTCCCGGCTCCCGGCTCCCGGCTCCCGGCTTGCCCAGCTTCTTAGTGTAACCGACGCCGTGCGAAAGTACTGACAAATTGCCCTGAATCAGGTCGAGTTGGCCGCCGAAGCTGGCTGAGATCGCCAGGTCCACCGGAGTGGAAAGCGCCTGTTCCCATGGCAGCTCGGGCAGTTGCAGTTCGCGGAAGACCTCGCGTATGCCGTCCTGAAAGGCGGAAGATCCCGTTGAAGTGACCAGGAGTTGGATGCGGTAGTCGTCGTGGAACAGCGGCACCAGATCCATCAGGCGGCCGGCCGAGGTGACGTTGTGGACCACCAGCAGGACTCGGCGCTGGGCGGTGCGGCTCGTCCATCGACCGGATCCCTCCCCGACCGGGACGCGAATCGCCGGGGGTTCTGGCCCCACTCGTGACCTCCTGAACGAGCGTGGTGTCGTCGCGCGCACACCCTATCCGCCGTCGAGCGCATGGGTGATTCCGCCCAGGGGGCGAGTGGTGTCCGGCACGTCAGCGCGCCGCCGTATCCCTGTCGTTCGCGTGGGTCGAGCCGGAGTGCGGGTTGGCGGCCGTGCCCTCGGTGCTCAGGAGAACGACCACCGAGGCCGGGCCCAGGCCCAGAGCCGTACGGCGTTCCTCGGCGCCCGCGCCGGTGAGTGCCGCGCGCAGGCCGGCGAGCGACGCGGCCCCGCAGGGTCCCGAGGAGACACCGGCGGCGGCCAGTTCACCGGCCGCGCGGGCACTGTCGGCGTCCGTCACGGCGACCGCGGCGTCGAGCCCGTCGCGCAGGTACGGCCAGGCGATGCTGGAAGGTGTGCCGCAGTTGAGCCCGGCCATGGTGGTCTCCGTCGTGGTGACGCTCACGCGTGCGCCGGACGTGAGGCTCTCCAGGACGCACGGCGCGGCCTCCGGCTCCACCGACAGCAGCGCCGGGGCGTGCCCGGAGGGGCGACTGCGGTAGTGGGTGACCACGGCCTGGGCCAGGGACCCCACGCCCACGGGTACGGAGACGAGGTCGGGGCCCTCGGCGAGCCCCGCGGTCCACAGTTGCTCGTCGATCTCGGCGCAGAGGGTGGAGTAGCCCTCGACGATCCACCCGGGGATCTGTTCATAGCCGGGCCAGGCGGTGTCCTGGATCAGGACCGCTACCGGTGCGGCGGCCGCCTCGGCCGCCAGACGTACGGCCTCGTCGTACGGCCCCGGGACCTCGGTGACCTTCGCCCGTTCGGCGGCGATGGCCGCCACGGCCCGTGGATGGACGCCCTGGGGGACGAACACGTGGGCGCGCTGCCCGAGGCGGTGTGCCATGCGGGCCACCGCGCGGCCGTGGTTGCCGTCGGTGGCGGTCACCAGGGTGACCGGGCCCTGCTCGTCGCCGTGCGCCGCCCGCTCCGCGAGAGTGCGGTGGATGGCCCAGGACGCGCCCAGCGCCTTGAACGCGGGCAGCCCCAGACGGCATGACTCGTCCTTGACGAGGACCCGGCCGACTCCCCATTCCGCCGCGAGTTCCGGGAGTCCGGTCAGTGGAGTGGGCCCGTAGTCGGGGAGTGACGCGTGGAAGGCCCGCACCTTCGCGGGTGCGGGCTCACAGCGCCAGGCGCGGGCATCGGGGCGCGCGAACCACGGCAGGGGGCGAGGGGAGGAGTCGTTGTCGGGCACAGCGCCAAGGATCCGACCGTTTTGATGATCGGTCCAGCGAATCGCCACCGCGCGGTCACCCTCCGATCCGGCCGGTCGTGAGCCGGTCAGCCCTCGTGTCGAGCGGGCGAACGATTGTCTCGTTCCGAGGCGCGCGAAAATCTATGCTCGCCGCAGTAGACATTCGGCTGGCGTCTGGCTATGGTTTCTCTCGTAGCCAGAAGGACAAGCAAGGCCTGGCAGAGACGAACTGCCGGCCGGAAGCAGTACCAGCAGTACCTGTAGGTGCAGTACGCAGGACGGTGCGGCGGTGGAGTTTCGAAGCCAGGAGTACGCAGGACGGCGACGGGACTGACGGCCGGACCGGGTGGCCCGCGGTGATCAGGGGCCGCCGCCGGCGGGACCGCTGTCATGGCAGTGGCGGTGCCCGTGAGTGAAGTACGCATCACCAGCAGTACGCAGTACCCGTGGTAAGCAGTTCATCGAGGAAGAACGGAGGAGCCGAGCGCCATCAGGATCGCCCGGACCGGAGCATGTGGGTCCGGGTACCGCAGGACATCGATAGTGAGGTGGTCTCCGGTCAAGCAACCGCGATCCCCGTACGCCCGGCGGCGTCCCAGCCGGGTCTGCGGAAACAGGAAGCCGACGCAGTATCAGGGTCGGCAGATGGTGTAGCAGTTCCTTCGGGGTCCTGGTGCCTTATGGCACCAGGACCCCTCTAGGCGTTTCACAGAGAGGTGCAAATGGCAGCAGACGACTCGTACGGCCGTCTCGACGACGACGACTACCCCGCCTACACGATGGGCAGGGCCGCCGAGATGCTCGGCACCACCCAGGGCTTCCTCCGCGCCATCGGCGAAGCCCGCCTGATCACCCCCCTGCGCTCGGAGGGCGGCCACCGCCGCTACTCCCGCTACCAGTTGCGCATCGCCGCCCGCGCCCGGGAGCTCGTCGACCAGGGCACCCCGATCGAGGCCGCGTGCCGCATCATCGTCCTGGAAGACCAGCTCGAAGAAGCCCAGCGCATCAACGCCGAGTACCGCCGCGCCGCCGAATCGGCGAAGCCGCCGACCGCGGACTGAGGCGGGTGCCGCGTCCGCCCGGGCGCCCTCAAGACCTCCGGTGTACGTGATCGGGCCCGCGCGGCGACAAGGCGCGGGCCCGATCATCTGTCTCCGCCAAGTGAGAATTTGGGGCGCGGCGCGGCCAGAGTTCCTGTCGCCCTGAACTCCGGCGGAGTTATCCACGTACTCAGATCGACGCGGCATGCTACTGTCGATCTCAAGTTGCCATCTTGGCTCCCCATACTTCAAGCATCTTTTTTTCGGTGCTTTCGGCCGCTGGAAGCATTTCTCTCTCCAACGATCCCTTCCGGTCGGGTCGGCCTCGCGGCCATTCGGTATCCGTGCGTCGCACATCCGGGTGTGCTGCCCCCGCAAGAGGAGATGTGACATGGCGTCCGGCACTGTGAAGTGGTTCAACGCGGCCAGGGGTTTCGGCTTCATCGAGCAGGACGGCGACGGCGCCGACGTGTTCGCCCACTTCTCGGGCATCTCCGCCCCCGGCGTCCTCGAGCTGCTCGAAGGCCAGAAGGTCCTCTTCGACATCGCGCACGGCCAGAAGGGTCCGATGGCCGAGAACATCGTTCCCGCCTGACGTTGACGCGCAATTCGTAGCTGGGGCCCGCATCCCTCGGGGTGCGGGCCCCAGCTGCAGTACTCACGACACGATCTCACCGATTTCGTCTCCCGCATTCCGGGGAGAACGCACCGCAGATCGCGCTCCACCCCGTATTCCTATTCCATGTATTCCATCGGCCGTTCTTGTGATTCCGCGCGCTGCACCTCCGCTGCGGGAATTCCTTGATAGCGCCGTATCAAGGAAGGTTCTGTATGAACCCCACTCGCACGAACAGCCGCTCCCGCCGCGGAGCCGGCGCCCCCGTATTCGGCTCCGGCGGTAACTCCGCCGGCGGCTCGGGTCGCGGCAGCCGCTTCGGCACGTCCGCCTCCAACCGCTCCGGAGCCTCGAACCGCTCCGGCGGCCCGAACCGCTCCGGCGGCCGTGGCAGGCGGCCCGTCGCGGTGCAGGGCGAGTTCGCCCCGCCGCAGACGATCACCCCCGCGCTGCCCGCCGTCGAGGCCTTCGCCGACCTCGACATGCCCGCGGAGCTGCTTGCCGCGCTCACCGCGCAGGGCGTGACCGTGCCGTTCCCCATCCAGGGCGCGACGCTGCCGAACTCCCTCGCGGGCCGCGACGTCCTCGGCCGCGGCCGCACCGGCTCCGGCAAGACCCTCGCCTTCGGTCTTGCCCTCCTCGCCCGCACCGCGGGACAGCGCGCCGAGCCGCGCCGGCCCCTCGCCCTGGTCCTGGTCCCCACCCGGGAGCTCGCCCAGCAGGTCACCGACGCCCTCACCCCGTACTCCCGCGCCGTGAAGCTGCGCCTGGCCACCGTCGTCGGCGGGATGCCGATCGGCAGGCAGGCGAGCGCGCTGCGGGGCGGAGCCGAGGTCGTCGTGGCCACCCCCGGCCGTCTCAAGGACCTCATCGACCGCGGTGACTGCCGCCTGGACCAGGTCGCGATCACCGTCCTCGACGAGGCCGACCAGATGGCGGACATGGGCTTCATGCCCCAGGTGACCGCGCTCCTCGACCTCGTCCGCCCCGAGGGCCAGCGCATGCTGTTCTCCGCGACGCTGGACCGGAACGTCGACCTCCTGGTCCGCCGCTACCTCGCCGACCCCGTCGTCCACTCCGTGGACCCCTCCCAGGGCGCGGTCACCACGATGGAGCACCACGTCCTGCACGTGCAGGGCGCCGACAAGCACCGGATGACGACGGAGATCGCGGCGCGCGAGGGCCGGGTGATCATGTTCCTGGACACCAAGCACGCCGTGGACCGGCTCACCCAGGACCTCCTCGACAGCGGCGTCCGCGCCGCCGCCCTGCACGGCGGGCGGTCGCAGCCGCAGCGCACGCGGACCCTCGCCCAGTTCAAGACCGGGCACGTCACCGTCCTCGTCGCGACGAACGTGGCCGCGCGCGGCATCCACGTCGACCAGCTCGACCTCGTCGTCAACGTCGACCCGCCGACCGACCCCAAGGACTACCTCCACCGCGGCGGCCGCACCGCGCGGGCCGGCGAGTCCGGCAGCGTCGTCACCCTCGTCACCCCCCAGCAGCGCCGCGACATGAGCCGCCTCATGGCGGCCGCCGGCGTCGTGCCCCAGATCACCCAGGTGCGCTCCGGCGAGGAGGCGCTCAACCGGATCACCGGCGCCCGGACCCCCTCGGGCGTCCCCGTGACGATCACCGCGCCGCCGGCCGAGCGGCGCAAGCGTCCGACCGGCCGCGGCCGGCGCGGTCCCGCCGCGGCCGCCCGGCGCGCGAGCACCCGCCAGTCCACCGCGGGCGCCGCGGCCTGAGCGGCCACGTGTTCCGGAAGTCGACCCATCTCCACAGGAGGCGCTTTGTGACGCTGGTTCAGATGGACGTTTCGGCGTACGCCGTCCCCGGGCAGGGGAGGGAGACCGAGGTCCCGGACACGGACGGGCCGTGGGTCTCCGACGACATGACCGTCGAGGTGGCCCTGTCCGTCATGGCCGGTGCGCTCACCGGACACCTGCTGGTCTGCGACGACGACGGCCTCCGCACCGGCCTCGTCACCCGGGCGCAGCTCACCGCCGTCCGCGACAGCCCCGCCTACACGGACCGGGTGCGACTGCGTGACCTCCACGGCGACCGCGGGCCGTTCACCCTGCCCGCCCGGGGCGGACTCGCCCTCGCCCGCTGAACCGCCTCACCGCGGCGGAACCGTCCCTCTCTCCTTCTCCCTGTGAGGCATCATGCGCTGTGTCATCGCCCGCTTCCCCTTCGACCTCACCAAGAGCGGCGTCCTGGATTCCATGAAGGGCGTCACGCCCGAGGCGGTCACCGGAGCGTCCGTGATCATCGGCCGCCGCACCTACCCGGCCAAGCAGGTCGGCCAGGTCATCACCCGCCAGGACCGCCGCGACTTCAGCGCGGACGAGGTCATGCGGGCCATGGCCAAGCTCGGGTTCACCTGCCGTGACCTTCCCCCGAACCCCATGCCCGCGCGTGCCGTCGACCCGCTCCAGCACGCGTCCGCGATGCTCGGCGCCCCCGCCGTCGCCTGACGGGACGTTCGCTTCGCGAGGCGCCCCCCGCTGTCCGGTCCGGCCGGACAGCGGGGGGCGCCTGTGGCGTTCCCGTCAGTGGAGCGCGTCCGCCGGGGCCGCGATCTCCCGCTTGAGGATCTTCCCGGTCGCGCCCTTCGGGAGCGCGTCGGCGGTCCAGATGACGCGGGGGTACTTGAACGCGGCGACCTGGTCGCGTACGTACGCGCGCAGTTCCTCGGGGGTGGTCTCGGCGTGCGGGCGGAGGACGACGGCGGCGGCCACCTCCTCGCCGTGGATCGGGTGCGGTATCCCGATCACGGCGGCCTCCGCGACGGCCGGGTGCCGGTAGAGGACCTCCTCGACCTCGCGGGGGTAGACGTTGAAGCCGCCCCGGATGATGACGTCCTTGCTGCGGTCGACGATGCGGAAGTCACCCGCCGCGTCCCTGGTCCCCAGGTCCCCGGTGTACAGCCAGCCCTCGCGGATCGTCGCCGTGGTGGCCTCGGGGCGTCGCCAGTAGCCCTTCATCACGTTGTGCCCGCGGATGACGATCTCGCCGATCTCGCCGTCCGGCAGCTCGGTGCCCTCCTTGTCGACCACCCGCATCTCCACCCCGTCGATGGGACGGCCGATGGTGCCCGGCACGCGGACGCGGTCGATGCGGTTGATGCAGGCGAGCGGCGACGACTCGGAGAGGCCGTAGCCCTCGAGGACGGCGCAGCCGAACTCCGACTCGAAGCCGTTCAGGACCTCCACCGGCAGCGGTGAGCCTCCGCTGACGCACACCCGCAGCGACGACACGTCATGCCGGGTCCTGTCCTCCACGCCGAGCATCAGGGTGTACATCGTCGGTACGCCGAGGAAGACCGTCACCCGGTCGTGCTCGATCAGCGACAGGGCGCGGGCCGGGTCGAAGCGGGGCAGCAGGGTGAGGCAGGCGCCGACGGACACCGCGCAGTTGAGCCCGACCACCTGGCCGAACGAGTGGAAGAGGGGCAGCCCGCCGAAGGTGACGTCGTCCGGGCCGAGGCCGAGGACCCGTACGGCCTCGTCGATGTTGCGGCGCACGTTGGTGTGGGTGAGTTCGGCGCCCTTCGGCTGTCCTGTCGTGCCCGAGGTGTAGAGGATCACCGCCGTGTCCTCGGCCGAGCGGTCCGTGGTGAAGTCGCCCCGCTCGTGGCCCTGGAGCAGCTCGACGAAGACAGCGGGGTCCACCCCGAGGTGGCGGGTGCCCGCCCGCCGTGCTCCCTCCGCCGCCTCCCTCGACCCCTCGTGCCAGGTGAACAGGAGGGCCGCCTCGGCGTCCTTCAGACAGTGCTCCACCTCGCCGGCCCTGAGCATCGGGTTCATGGGGACGACGATGCCGCCCGCGCGCAGGATGCCGTAATAGAGGACGGCGAAGACCGGAACGTTCGGGAGGAGCAGGGCCACCCGGTCGCCCGGGGCCACGCCGAGGGAGCGCAGATAGCCGACGGTGCGCGCGCTGAGCTCGTCGAGGGCGGCGAAGGTCAGCTCCTCCTCGTCGAGCCGGACGGCCGGCCTGTCCGGGTACCGCGCGGCCGTGACGGGCAGGATCGCGGCGAGGTTGCCCTGGGCGGAGTCGGGGATGGCAGCGGTCATGGCGATCTCTCCTGGTGAGGACGGGCGGCGGGCGGGGCTCAGCGGACGGAGAACAACAGGGAGGCCGTGAAGGCCAGTCGGGCACCGAAGACGTCGATCCGGACCTCGGCGTTGCGCTTGGCGTGGCGGAGGAGGGAGGCCCGCGCGGTGAGGACGCCGGGCGGGGGAGCCTCCAGGCAGCTCAGGCTCGCGGACCTGAGCCGGACGGAGCTCTCCGGCCCCATGCGGGAGGTGAGCAGCGCGTACCCGGCGAGGTCGGCGAGCTGGAGCTGGTCGGGTCCTGAGACGGTGCCGCCGGGCCCCTTCCGCAGGAACGCGGAGTCGGCCGTCATGGTCAGGGAGTCCGCGTCGACCTCGGTGACCGTGTGGTGCGGCGCGTGCTCGGGGAACCGGCTCCACATCAGTGCGTTCAACTGCTCGGCGTTCACACCGCCTCCCGATGGTCGTACGGGGCCGTCACGACGATCGCCGAGACCAGCAGGTCGCCCCGGGACAGCCACCGGCCGCGCAGCTCGCGGGGGAGCGCGCTCCCGGCGGTGGACTTCGCGATACGGGCCCGGAAACCGCCCGTGGTGGCGGTCACCGACGGCTCGGTGACGCCCGTGCGGATGTCGTGCGGCTCCGTGGCCGCCCGGACGTCGTGCGGCTCCATCGTCACCTCGACGTCGTCGAAGCCGAGGCCCGAGCCCATCAGCGGGAACCACGTCTTGTAGACGGACTCCTTGGCGCTGAACAGCAGCCGGTCCCAGCGGACGCGCGGGTCGCGGTCGGCGTACTCGCGCAGCCACCGCCGTTCGGTGCCGAAGGCCACCACGTGCAGGACGTCGGGGGGCAGCGGGCCGTTCGGTTCGGCGTCGATGCCCAGGGCGAGCACGTCCCGGTCGTGGGCGACGGCCGCCGCCCGGTAGCCGGCGCAGTGGGTGATGCTGCCGACCGCCCCGGTCGGCCACAGCGGTTCCCTGCGCCGCCCCCTGAGCAGCGGACCGGCCGGCAGCCCCAGGGAGGTGAGGGCGCGCCGGGCGCAGAGCCGGGCCGTGCCGAACTCCTGGCGGCGTCCCTGCCGGGCCGCGGCGACGAGTGCCTCCTCCTCGGGGAACAGCGGCGCCGGTTCCAGGTCGTCGAAGGCCTCGGCGCAGGCGACCCCGTCCGGCAGCAGGCTCTTCAGCATCAGGCGGCCTCCCCCTCGGGACGTACGGGGTGCCGCCGTGCCTGGACGAGGGCGAGCGCGGCCGACACGGCGAGCATCGTCAGACACAGCGCGAGGGCGAGCCGTGTCCCCGAGGTGACGCCGAGGGCCGAGACCACCGTGCCGAACACCGCCACGCCGAGGAGCCCGCCGACCTGGCGCATGACGCCGAGGAGCCCGCCGGCGGCGCCCGCGTGGGCCGGGTCGACCGCGTCGAGGAGGGCGTTGGTCATCGGCGGCGAGGTCGCTCCGGCTCCAAGGCCGATCGGCAGGAAGCACAGCAGGACCAGGGCCGGCGGCGCCCCGGGTCCAGCGAGGAGCAACGCCAGGCAGCCCAGGGCTTCGAGCGCCTGGGAGAAGGTCAGGATCCGCCAGGTGCCGAGGCGGGCCATCAGCCGTCCCGCGACCAGGTTGCCGACCAGGGTGAGGGCGGTCAGCGGGACGAACATGAGGCCGGTGACCAGCGGCCCGTGCGCCTTGAGCTGCTGGAAGTACAGGGTGAAGACGAAGACGATGCCGAAGAAGGACGCGTTCATCACGAAGCCGGTGCCCACCGCCGTCAGCGCCGCCGGTGACCGTACGAGCGCCGCCGGCACCACCGGGTGCGGCGCGCGGGTCTCGGCGAGGACGAAACCGGCGGCCGCGAGGCCGAGGACCACCAGCGCCCAGCGGCTGAGCGGTCCGTCCTCCACGATCGCGTAGGTGAGCGAGGCCAGACCGATGACGGCGGTGACCTGCCCGGCGAGGTCGAGCGGGGCGGGCCGGGGCTCGGACGAGGGTGCCCGGCGCAGGGCCAGACCGAGCGCGCACAGGGGCACGTTGAGCCAGAAGATCGCCTGCCAGCCGAGGCCGCTGGTCAGGACGCCGCCGACGACCGGCCCGGCGGAGACGGCGACACCGCCGCTCATCGCCCAGAGGGTGATCCGGCGGGCGCGGGCCGCCGCGTCGTCGGCCGACTGCCGGATCAGGGCCAGCGAGGACGGCAGGATCAGCGCGGCCCCCAGGCCCTGGACCGCTCGGGCCGCGACGAGCCAGGAGAGGGAGGGCGCGAGCGCGCAGGCCACGGAGGCGGCGCCGAACAGCGCGAGTCCGCCGCCGAGCGCCCGTACGGCCCCGATCCGGTCGGAGACCGCTCCCGAGGACAACAGGGAGGCGGCGAAGACCAGCACGTACGCGTTGACGACCCACTGCATGCCGCTGATGCCGCCGCCGACCTGAGCGCCGATCACCGGCGCCGCGACGTTCACGACGGTGCTGTCCAGCATGATGAGGAAGAAACCCAGACAGGCGACGGCGACGCCGAGGGTCGCCCCCGGCACCCGCCCGCCGTCCGCCGTTCCTACCGTGCGGAGGGCTGCGCCGCCGCGACCTGGGACGCCCATGCGGTGATCCTCTCGATCAGTCCGTGGTGGTGCCGGATCCAGCGGAAGTGGTCCAGCGGACGCCCCGAGGCGTCATCGCGGCCATAGTGCCAACGAGTGAGGGCGGCGCGCGGCATCTTGCCGCACAGATGGTCGACGGCCTCGGGCGGCGCGAGGTCGTCGTGCGCGACGTCCACCGCGAGGACTGGCAACGTCACCTGACGCAGCGCCTGTTCGTAGTCGGCGGCCCCGCCGGGAACCGTGTAGCGGCCCGTACGCACCTGCCGTGCCCAGTCCCGGATCAGCCGGGCGGACTCCCGTCCCGCGAAGCCGAGGCGTTCGCCCGGCCAGTGGCCGAGCAGCGCCGCCGTCACCGCGTACAGCTGGCTGAGCAGGAGCCGGCGGGGTCCCGCGAGGGGACCGAAGCAGCGGTACCAGGCGGAGCCGGACGCGACGAGCACCACACCGGCGAGGCGCGGCCGGCGGAGGCCGCAGTGGATGAGACCGAGCTGGCCGCCGAGGCTGTGGCCGAGCAGCAGCACGGGCGCCTCGGGAAAGGCGGCGAACGTCTCCCGCAGGACGGCGCCGATGTCCTCCTCGACGATCTCCCGGTAGCCGAACCGGACCCCGCGCGCGGGTACGGGCAGGCTCTCCCCGTGCCCCCGGAGGTCGGTGGTGACCACGGTCATCCCGCGCCGGTGCAGCGCGCGGGCGAGCGGGGTGTAGTTCCGCGCGGACATCCCCATCGCGGGCAGCACCACCACCACGGGTGCCCTGGGGTCGGCCTGGGTCAGCGCCCGCAGGGTCGACGTCGTGGCGTCCCGGGCGGTGACGTGCGCGAGTACCGGGATACGGGGTTGCCTCACGCGTCCTCCAGGTGCCAGCCGACGACTCCGGCGCCCCAGGTGATCCCGGCGCCGAAGGCGGCCACCCCGAGGAGACCGGAGCCGTTCATCCGGCCGGCCTCGCGGGCGTGCGCGAGCGCGATCGGGATGGACGCCGAGGACGTGTTGGCCACCCGGTGCACATTGAGGAACAGCCGCTCCTCGGGGAACCCGATCTCCTTGGCGACGGCGTGGATGATCCGGGCGTTCGCCTGGTGCGGCACGAAGAGGTCGAGGTCGTCGCTGGTCAGGCCCTGGCGTGCGAGCACCTCGCGGGTGGCCTCGCTCATCCGCGCGACCGCGTGGACGAAGATCTCCCGGCCGTCCATCCGCAGCACCCGGTCGTGGCGGTCCGCGTACAGCGAGGGGATCTGCTCCCCGTCGGAGCCGAGCACGAACCGGGGAGCCGGTGCGCCCGGCACGTCGGCAAGGAGCACCGCGCCGGCGCCGTCGCCGAGGAGGACCGCCGTCGAGCGGTCGTCGCGGTCGGTGATCCGGGTCAGCGCCTCGGCCCCGCAGACCAGTACGGAACCGGCGCGGCCCGACTCGATCAGCGCGGTGGCGTGGTCGAGGGCGTACACGAATCCGGCGCAGGCGGCGTGCAGGTCGAAGGCGGCCGGGTGGGGCAGTCCGAGCCGGGCGGCCACCTCGACGGCGAGCCCCGGCGTGACCCGGTCCGGGGTGGTGGTGGCGACGACCACATGACGGATGTCGCCGGGCTCCCGCCGGGCGGAGCGCAGCGCGTCGCGGCAGGCGGCGAGCGCGAGGTCGGCGAGGTGCCCGTCCTCGGGCAGGAAGCGGCGCTCCTTGATGCCGGTGCGCCGGGTGATCCACGCGTCCGAGGTGTCGAGATGGGTGAAGTGGCTGTTGGGCACGGTCCGCTCGGGCAGCGCGGCGCCGATGCCGACGATCGCGACGGTCATCGCTCGGCCTCCTGTATCGCCCCGGCGGCCGGCGGGACCGCTCGGGAGTTCCCCATGTGGACGGCGTGCATGCCGCCGTCGGCGTGCACGATCTCCCCGGTGATGGTGGCCGAGAGATTCGAGAGCAGGAAGAGCACGGGCCCGGTCAGCCGGGACACGTCGGCCCGGTCCCAGCCGAGCGGCGCCTCCGCCTCCCAGTGGTCCGCGATCCGGTCGAAGGTGCTGATGCCACGCCCGGCGACGGTCTCCACCGGGCCGGCGGCCACGAGGTTGACGCGGATCCCGGCCGGGCCCAGATAGAGCGCGAGGTAGCGGCAGACCGCGCCGAGCGCCGCCTTGCTGACGCCCATCCAGTCGTAACCGGGCCACGCGGCCGTCGAGTCGAAGTCGAGTCCGACGACGCTTCCCCTTCCCTTGCCGAGGAGCGGGGCGAGGGACGTGGTCAGCGCGTGCAGCGAGTAGGCGCTCGTGTGGAAGGCGAAGGCCGCGCTGTCGGCGTCGGCGGTGAGGAAGTTGCCGCTGATCGCGCTCTGCGGAGCCGCCGCCACGGCGTGCAGGACACCGTCGAGGGCGCCCCAGCGGCCGTCGAGGTCCTCGGCGAGGCGCGCGAAGTCCTCGGGCCGGGTGACGTCGAGTTCCAGCACGTCGGGCGGCGTGCCCAGGGACGCGGCGGCCGACTCGGTGATCCGGCGGGAGCGGCCGAAGCCGGTGAGGACGACCTCCGCTCCGGCCTTCTGCAGCGCCGCGGCGGTGTGCCAGGCGATGGAGTCCTCGTTGAGCACCCCGGTGATCAGATAGCGGCGTCCTTCGAAGTCGAGCATCAGTCCTGGCCTTTCAGCGCGCCCGGGGAGGCGAGCACGAGTGCTGCGTTGTGACCGCCGAATCCGAACGAGGTGGAGAGGCCGAGCAGCGCCCCTCCCGGCCGGGGCGGGGACAGCCGCCTCGCCGTACGGATCAGGTCCAGCGGGCCGAGCCGCTCGTCCGGATCGGCAAGTCCCGCCGTGGGCGGAGCGGTCGCGTGGCGGAGCGCCTGGAGCGTGACGACGGCCTCCACCGCGCCCGCGGCGCCGAGGAGATGACCGAGCGCGCCCTTGCTCGACGAGACCGGGATGGCGGGGAGCGCCGCGCCGAGCGCCAGCCGCAGGGCGTCGCTCTCCAGCCGGTCGTTCAGGACGGTGCCCGTGCCGTGGGCGTTGATGTAGGCGAGGTCCTCCGGAGCGGCCCCCGCCTCCGCCAGGGCCCGGACGACGGCCGCCGCGGCGTGCCGGCCGCCCGGCTCGGGGGCGGTGAGGTGGTGGGCGTCCGAGGTCGCGCCGTAGCCGAGGACCGAGCCGAGCACCTCCGCGCCGCGCCGGGCGGCGCCCTCGGCGGTCTCGAGGACCAGCACACCGGCTCCCTCCCCGAGGAGGAATCCGTCACGCTTGCGGTCGAAGGGCACGGACGTGCCGGTGGGCGAAAGCGCCCCGGCGTTGCGGAAGGCGGCGGCGACGAGCGGGGAGGTGGAGGCCTCCGCGCCCCCGACGACCACGGCGTCCGCCGCGCCCGCGGCAAGGAGCCGCATCCCGGTGCCGACGGCCTGGGCGCCGCTGCTGCACGCCGACGTGACGCACAGGGACTCGCCGGTGAAGCCGTGGACCATCGACAGGTGCGCGGAGGCCGCGTTGCCCATCATCGTCGGCACCATGAACGGGGAGACGTACTCGTCGCCCTGCGTGGTGTACACGCCCTGCTGCGCCTCGAAGCTCGCCGTGCCGCCGAGACCGCAGCCGATGACGGTGGCGATGCGCTCGGCCGCGTACGGGAGTGCCCCGGTCTTCCAGCCGGCCTGCGTCAGGGCCTCATCGGCGGCGACGAGGGCGAGTTGGGTGAACCGGTCCGTGCGGCGCAGCTGCTGGCGGGAGAGGTGATCGCCGGGGTGGAAGTCCTCGCAGTACCCCGTGCCGCCGGACACCCCGCTGTGTCCGGCGACCGACCGTCGGTGCAGCACGTCGGCGCCGACGCCGAGGGGCGTGACCGCACCGACGCCGGTGATCACTGCTGTGGTCATGCGATGCCGGCTCGGGTACAGCAGACGGTCAGCAGCTGCCCGAAGGTCTCCACGTCGTCGAAGTCCTTGGGCTTCACGGGGACGCCGAGCTCCCGCTTGATGGACTGGCTGAGCTCGACCATGTCGAGCGAGTCGATCTCCAGGTCGTCGAGCGCGGCGTCGGGGACGATGTCGGAGCGGTCGACACCGAGCTCGATCAGGGCGTCGGTGACGAAGGTCGCTATGGCGGTGCGGTCGATCACGTCGGACATGTGTCTCCTCGTCGGGAACGGGCGCTGCGGGGCGCGCGGTGGGGCGGCCGGGTCGGGGCGTGACCGGGTCGGGGCGTGACCGGGCTGCGGGGTGGCCGGTCAGGGCGTGACCGCGCCCGCCTTGCTCGCGTGGAACGGGGACCAGTGCCACTGCCGCCAGTAGCTCTCGGAGATGTCGAGCCACTCCTCCAGGCGCTGTTCGCTCCCGAGGAAGCGGGAGGCGTTCACCATCAGCCAGCTGTAGACGGCCTGGCTGTCGCGGCAGCCGTTGCAGTCTCCGGAGGTGCAGCAGAACTGCAGCGTCTCGTAGTCGGCGCCCCAAGCGGCGAAGCCGGGGATCACCGGGTTGCCGTTGGCCAGCCGCTCGGCGTGCGCCGGGAGGTCCACGCTGATGCTGGGGCAGACGTCGTACCCGAAGCGGCCTCCCCAGTGGGTGGTGCCGGTGATCAGCGTTCGGATGAAGTACGGATGGCTGATCACCGCGTGCGGGTAGAGGTCCCGTACGCGCAGCGCCTCGTCCAGGATCCGCCGCTCGTTCTCGATCTGGATCGGGTTCTCGGTGCCGTGCTCGCTGTAGAAGTTGAAGGTGACGATGTTGCCGTTCTCGGCGATCCGGCGCACGGTCGGCTCGATGTGGGCGACGCCGGCCTCGGAGAGCGCGAAGATGAACATGACCCGCGGGTCGTCCTTGTAGTGGGACAGCGCCGTGTCGAAGAGCCCGCTGAACTTGGAGCCGTTGACCCGGATCGCCCGCAGGTCGTCGTCGAGCGGTCCGCCGCCGAAGATGCTGACGGCGATGGCGATCTCCTCGAAGCCCTGCTTCGGCATGGGACGGAGGCCGTTGGTCGAGATGGTGATGTAGGGGAGCTGCTCGACGAAGGCCTCGACCCTGCGCGGTACGAGGGTGGGCTCGCCGCCGATCAGCGTCGCCTGGTTGACGCCCTCCTCGCGGAGCCGGGACGCGAAGGCGCGGATCTTGTCGACGTCCGACAGTTCGCTCACGGCGGTGTCGAAGCCACCCTCGAAGTACCAGCAGCCCTTGCAGCGGATGTTGCACGCGTTGGTGAGGTGGACCTCGCAGGAGCGGACGGTGCGGCCGAGCCGGCGGACGCGGTGGAGGCGCGCGGCCAGGTCCGGGCGGTCCGCGAGGAGGGCGGCGGTGCGCTCCTTGGCCTCTCTGCGGCTCGGCGGGCGCTCCGTGATCGTCACGGGTGTAGCCATGAGGTGGGCTCCTCTGTCGGGATGGACCTGATGGGCAGTCACTCGGGGAGGGTCAGACCGAGCTTCTGGACGCGCGGGGTGACCTTCTCCCGCCACAGGTCGCAGGCCTCGCCGTTGGTCGTCTTGCGCAGCCCGAACTTCACGGCGAGCCGGGCCCGTTCGGAGCGGGGGCTGCCGAAGATCTTCACGAACGTCGGCCAGAGCCGGTCGAGGGCCCGCTGGAGCTCCTCGCGGCCCTCCTCGGTCTGCGCGAGGTTGCGGCAGACGCGGGCGCCGTGGGCGATGTGCACCTTCTCGTCCAGGATGATGGTGCGGACGGCCTCGGCCCACGGCTTGTAGCTGCTCTCCGCGAACTCGGAGATCATGACCATCGCGGTCTCCTCGCCGATGTACGAGAAGATGCCGCGCTCGGCCCAGGTCGTACAGGTGTGGAGCGTCTGGTCGGCGAACATGGTGCGCTCGGCGAGCGTCTGGGTCTCCATGTAGGCGGTGTCCACGCCGATGTTGGCGAGCACCGCCTTGCCCAGCTTGTAGTGGTCGTACTCCTCGACCGCGCGCTCGGCGCAGACCTGGCGCTCCTCGGCGTTGGGGGCCAGGGGCAGGAAGACCTGGATGTAGTCGTCGCCGCCGGAGAGCTCTCCCTCCGTGTTGACCATGATCTGCCGCAGGGCGATCTCGCGGTACTCCTCCGGCATGGCGAGGAACTCGTCCGGAGTTCTGACGACTACCGCCTCGCCGTCCAGCAGGGATATGCCCATGGTGATTGCACCTCGTCCGGAATAGATGGCCGGGCATGACGGAAGCGTCATGCGGTGGCCGCGACTTGGAGGACTGACGGTCCTGGGAGGCCCGCCGGTGGGGCCGGCCCGCGGCCAGGACGCAGCAAACCTTCGGCCGCGAACGACTGGCTGGCAAGTGGTGTCTCAAAGGCGGCGTCGCAATTCAGCTGTAACGAACAACGAGTGCGCGCCGGTCGCGGAAGCGGTCATATCGGGACCTAGCGGGGGTGCAGATCCGGACCAGACACTCTTTCGGGACAGAGGGAGATCATGTCCATGGATTGGATATTACGGAAGGGTAACCGTCGGGCCGACGCGAGATGTCCTGCCCTCCGGGGCGGAGCGTTGAATTCCGTAGATCCAATCGGCGTTGGACCGAAATATTCCGCACAGCGGAACCATGTGGGCAAAAGTCGTCGTGGTTCAGCCGAAAATATCGCCCCGGCTGACAACGATCTTGACTGATAGTCGTCTCCTGGCCAGGGTGAAGCCCGGTTCGGACGCTGGAACTGAGCCAAACGCAGTCATTTCAGCCAGTCGATTCGTCCGAAAATTCGCTGGCAAAACGGCGGGCCGGCGCCCGTGGACCGGTTTGGAGTGCCATGAACGCGATCACCCGAGACGCCTTCGACACGGAGTTCCGCAGCTTCCTCTCGACCTTCGAGCTCGATGTCGACCTGGCCACCGTCACGGCCGAGGACAACCTCTTCGACCAGGGGGTGCTCGACTCCTTCAGCGTCCTGAGGGTGATCGCCCTGGTGGAGCGCCTGCGCGGCGAGCCCGTCGATCTGGAGCATGCCGGGATCGAGTCCTTCGCCTCGATCTCGACCATCTACGAGAGCTTCATCGTCGCCTGATGTGCTGTCACCGGGCCGCCCGCGAGGGGGCGGCATGAGGAGCATCGCCTTTCTCTCCGCCGACTTCCTCGCGAACCCCTGGCCGGAGTACGCCCGCTTCCGCGCCGAGCGGCCGGTCTGGTGGGCCGACGAGATCCGGATGTTCTGCGTCTTCCGGCACAAGGACATCCGCACCTGCCTGACCAGCACCGACTACACCGTCGAATACCCCTTCCGGGTCAGCCGGCAGGTCTTCGGCGAGACCCTGCTCGACCTCGACGGACCCCGCCACCAGCGGCTGCGCCGCCCCCTCGCCGGGCTCCTCCTCGGCCAGCGCGACAACATCGGATTCCGTGCCGCCGCCGAGGACAGGGCACGCACGGCGGTGGCGGCGCTGCGCCCGGGCACCGAGCTCGACATGGTCGGCGGCCCGGCGCGCTCCGTGCCGCTCACCGCCACCGCCACCTTCCTCGGCATCCCTCCCGAACGGCACGACTGGCTCCTTCACACCGTGGAGTACCTGGTGAGCCATCTCGACGGCAGCAGCGGGGACTTCGCCCGCGCGTCAGCGCTGCGGGCCGAGCTCGAGGAGTACCTGCTCGGGCTCGTCTCCACGGGGGCGCCCGACCGGTCCATGCTCGGCGAGGTCCACTCCTGGGTCCGCGACGGTCGGATCACGGCGGCGGAGGCCGTCGGGCTCGCCACCCTCACCCTCGCGGCCGGCTTCGAGACCTCGACGGGCCTCATCTCCAACGCCCTGCACTGCCTGTCCCGCCACCCCGGATACGCGGCCGTGGCCGCCGCCGACACGGGCCGGTTGCGGAACTTCCTCAAGGAGACGCTCCGCTGGGAGCCGCCCCAGCACGACACCGTCCGCTTCGCCCGCCGGGACACCACACTCGCCGGGGTGCCCGTACCGGCGGGGAGCGCCCTCAAACTCGTCCTCGCCAGCGGCAACCGGGACGCCGACGTGTTCGACCACGCCGAGGAGTTCCGGCCCGACCGGTCCACCCACGGCTCGCTGACCTTCGGCCACGGACCCCACTCCTGCCTCGGGACGCACATCGCGCTCGACGTGGCCGAGGCCTTCGTCGGAGCCCTCCTCACCCGCTTCCCCGGGCTCCGCGCGGTCGACGA
Organism: Streptomyces sp. NPDC028711; assembly: GCF_055565415.1. Lineage (NCBI taxonomy): Bacteria > Bacillati > Actinomycetota > Actinomycetes > Kitasatosporales > Streptomycetaceae > Streptomyces > Streptomyces sp. NPDC028711. The sequence continues at coordinate 330,350 of NZ_JBVHUJ010000010.1, forward strand.
CCCGCTGCCGCCGATCACCGGCTCGACCTTCCGCAGGCCGCAGGCCCTGCGGATGTGGCTGGGACCCAAAGGAGAGTCATGACTGTTCTCGGAGCACCCGAGGCCGCCGTCGACCGTGCGCGGCGACTGGCCGAACTGTGGTGCGACGCCCTTGAGATCGGCTCGGACGACGACACCACGGGATCCTTCTTCGAACTCGGCGGCTACTCGCTGCTCGCGCTCTCCCTCGCCGAGCGGATCGGCCGGGAGTTCGGCGTCACCGCCCCGCGCACCCTGGTCTTCGAGTACGACTCCCTGGACCGGCTGCGCGACTGGCTGGAGACGGCGGCCGGGACACCGGGCGAGGAGGCGGTTTCCGGGCAGGGCGGGGGCGCGGGTTTCGTACAGGCAGGGGGCGCGGGTTCCGTGCTGGGCGAGGCTGAGGCTTCCGTACCGGCCGGGGGCGCGGGTTCCGTACCGGGCGAAGGCGCGCCCCTCGGGGCGGAACGCTTCCCCCTCAGCGAGCTGCAGCAGGCATACCTCGTCGGTGAGCACAGCGGGCTGCCCCTCTCCTGCCCCGCCGTCTTCCACGAGGAGTACGACTGCGCCCCCTTCGACGTGGCGGAGCTGCGGTCCTCGCTGACGGTCCTCGCCGAGCGCCACGGCATGCTCCGCGCCCGCTTCCACGACGACGGCACCCAGAGCCTCGGCCCGGTGGCCGGCGCCTGCCCCGTGGAGTTCCGTGACCTGACGGGGGTCGCCCCCGACGAGGCCGAACAGGCCCTGCGGGACAGCCTGGCGGAGCTGCGCGCCGAGCAGCCGCCGCTGGAGTCCGGGATCAACCTCCGGCTGCGGGTCCTCGACCTCGGTCCGCTCTACCGCGTCCAGGTCTGGGGCCGTCTCCTCGTCTTCGACGGCCGGTCGGGGACCGTCTTCGCCGACGAGCTGCGCACTCTTCTCGACGGCGGGACCCTGGAACCGCTGGAGTACGACTACGCCGCCTACCGCCGTGCCGCGGAGGCCGAGCGGGACACCGAGGCCTACGCGGCCGCCAGGACGTACTGGACCCGGCGCGCCGGCCGGCTGCCGGCCTCTCCCGTGCTGCCCCCGCGCCAGGCGGGCCGCTCCACGGACGAGGGCCCGGTCACCCGCCGCTCGTTCCTCCTGCCGACGGAGGTCTGGGAGCGCTTCGGCGCACGCGTGCGCGCGCACGGCCTGACGCCGGCGACCGCGCTCGGCGCGGTCTTCTGCGAGATCCTCGGACACTGGTCCAAGGACCAGCACTTCGTCCTGAACGTCATGTACGGCGAGCGGCGCCCGTACCACCCGCACGTGGACCGGGTGGTGGGCAACTTCTCCAGCACCCTGCTCCTCGAACGCGGGCCGCGCACCCCGGGCGGTACGTTCGCCGAGCGGGCCGCCGAGCTGCGCGACCGGCTGCACGAGGGCCTGGAGCACGGTGTGGTCGGCGGGGTCGAGGTCCTCCGCGCGGCCAACCGCAGCTCCCGCCGCCTCGACGGGGTGGCGGCGGTCGTCTTCGCGCCCGTCCTCGGCCCCGGCACCCAGGGCGGCGTCTTCCTTGAGCGGCTCGGCTGGCACCGCCTCCGGGGCGGGGTGCACACGCCCCAGGTGGCCTTCGACCATCAGGCCTTCGAGCTGGCCACCGGCCTGCTCGTCAACTGGGACACCCTCGACGGCCTTTTCCCCGAGGGCCTGGTGGACGAGATGTTCGGCGCCTACCGCGAGCTGCTGACCGAGCTCGCCTCGTCCCCCGAGGCGTGGAAGCGCTCCTCCTTCGACCTCACCCCGCCCGGCGGCCCGGCCGCCCGGCGTGCCGCCAACGACACCCGCAGACCCCGCGGCGCCACCACCCTGCACGGCCTCTTCCGCGAACGCCTCGCCGAGCACCCCGAGCGGCCCGCCGTGCTCACCGGGGAGCACACGGTGACCTACGCGCGGCTCGACGCGCACGCCCGCGCCGTGGCCGACGCGCTCGCCGAGGCCGGTCACCGGGCGGGCGAACCGGTCGGCGTCGTGGCGACCAGGGGATGGCAGCAGGTGGCCGCGCTCCTCGGGGTGCTCTACCACGGGGGCGCCTACGTCCCCCTCGCCCCCGACTGGCCGGCACAACGCCACCGCCAGGTGATCGAACGGGCCGGGCTCAGGACCGTGCTCGCCGGCCCCGGGTTCCTCGCCGGGCACCCGGAACGGCCCGCGGTGGTCGACCTGTCGGCGGCGCTCGACCGGCCCGCCGCCGACCGGGCCGACGAGCCCCTCCCCGTGCCCGAGGACCCGGAGGCCCTGGCGTACGTCCTGTTCACCTCGGGCACCACCGGCGTACCGAAGGGGGTGATGATCCGGCACGACAGCGCGGCGAACACCGTCCTCGACATCAACGAGCGGTGTGAAGTCGGCCCGGAGGACCGCCTGTTCATGGTCTCCGAGTACACCTTCGACCTCTCCGTGTACGACGTCTTCGGCGCGCTCGCGGCCGGCGCGGCCGTCATCGCCGCCGACGTGCCCCGCGGCGAGATCGGCGAGCTGTACCGCCTGGCGACCGGTCTGGAGGCCACCGTCTGGAACAGCGTGCCCGCCTACTTCGGCCTCCTCGCCGACTATGCGCGCAGCGGCGGCCACGCCCCCGTCGGCTCCCTCCGACAGGTGCTCCTCAGCGGTGACTGGGTGCCGCTGAACGTCGCCGACGACCTCGCCACCGTCGCGCCGGAGGCCCGCTGCCTGGCGCTCGGCGGCGCCACCGAGGCGTCCATCTGGTCCAACGTCCAGGAGGTTCCGCGCGAGGGGATCCCCGCCGGATGGACCTCCGTCCCCTACGGACGCCCCCTGACGAACCAGTACTACGCCGTCCTGGACGACGAACTCGCCGACCGGCCCGACTGGGTCCCCGGCGAGCTGTACATCGGCGGCAGAGGCCTGGCCGACGGCTATCTGAACGCGCCGGAGACCACGTCCGGGGCCTTCGTCACCCGGCCCGCGACCGGGGAGCGGCTCTACCGCACCGGCGACTGGGGACGCTACTGGCCGGACGGGACACTGGAGTTCCTCGGACGCCAGGACCAGCAGACCAAGGTGAACGGCTTCCGGGTCGAGCTCGGCGAGATCGAGACGCACCTCCTCGCCTGCCCCGGTGTCGCCGACGCGATCGTCCTGGCCCAGGCCTCGGCGGGCGGCAGCGCGCTCGTCGCCCACCTGGTCGCCCAGGCGGGCACGGACGGCGAGGAGCTCGTCGCCCGCGCCGGACGGCACCTGCGGGAGAACCTGCCGCCCCAGCTCGTACCGCGCGGCTACCGGCTCCACCGGCGCGTCCCGCTGACCGACAACGGCAAGGTCGACCGGGCCGCGCTGGCCGAGAGCACAGGTACGAGCACGAGTACGGGCACGAGTACGGGCACGGGTGCGGGTGCGGGTGCGGGCTCCGCGCCCGCTGCCGCCTCCGGCAAGGGCCCCCGCACCGGCGCCACCGCTTCTGCGACCGTCCCTGGCACCAGCGCCACCAGCAACACCACCAGCACCATCGGCTTCCCGGCCGGTGCCGTCGTCCTCCGGCTCTGGACGGAGCTGCTCGGCCCCGCCACGCCCGACTCCGACTTCTTCGACCAGGGCGGTGACTCCCTGACGGCCGCCCGCATGATGAACCGCCTCGAGGCCGAACTCGGCACCCGCCTCCCGCTCACCGCCCTGTACGAGGCGGCGACGCCCGCCGGTCTCGCCGCGCTCCTCACCGAGGCGGCCGCGGCCGCCGCCGGGCCCGGCACCACCGGCACCCGGGCCACCGCCCCCTGCCTCAGCCGGCTCTCGGCCGCCGGCGGACCGCCGCTCGTCCTGATCCACCCGGTGGGCGGCGACATCCTGTGCTACCGCCCCCTGCTCTCCCGGCTCGCCCCCACCCACACCGTCTGGGGAGTCCGCGCACCGGGCACGCTCGGCGACCGCGCACCCCTGCGCTCGGTACGGGAACTCGCCCGGGAGTACGCCGCCGAGCTCCGCCCCCTGTTCGCCGACGGCGCCCCGGTGCGCCTCGCCGGCTGGTCCTTCGGGGCGCTCGTCGCCCATGAGACCGCCCGCCTGCTCGCCGCCGACGGCCACCGGGAGACCGGCGCCGACGTGGTGATGCTGGACCCGTGGGTCGCCGCGGGGGACACCACCGCCGGGGAGCGGGAGCTGATCGGGTCGTTCTTCTTCAACCTCTCCGGAGGCAGGGCCGTCGTCCCGGCCGAACCCCTCGCCGGGCTCACCGGCGAGGCGGCCCTCGCCCGGGCGCTCGAGCTCGCCATCGCCGTACACCCGGCGCTCGGCTCCCTGACCTCCGGGAGCCTGCGTACCCTGTTCGCCCTCTACCGGGCGCACAGCGAGGCCCTCGCGGCGCACCGGTTCACCCCCGAGGACGCGGTACGCGCCCACGTCCTGGAGACGGAACGCGGCCTCGGCGGACCGGCGGGCCGCCACCTGCGCCCGCTGAGCCGGACGCTCACCGCGCACGGCACCCCGCCGCCCGCCTCCGTCTCCTTCCACCGGACACCCGGCGACCACTTCTCCCTCGTCACCGAGGAACAGGCCGATCTGACGGCGGGTCTGATCCTCGAGAGCGTGAGGAGCCGGTGACCGTACCTCACTGTCAGATCGTGGGATTCGGCGCCGCCGCCCTGGGCGTCCCGCTCGCGGCGGACCGGGCCGGACTCCTGTCCCGGCTCGCCGAGGCCGGACTCCGCTTCCTGGACGCGGCGCCGGACCGCGAGCGGCTGCTGCGGTCCCGCTTCCCGTACGTCATCCACTCCAACTCCCGCGCCGGTGACTTCATCGAAGGCGTGAACCCGGCGGGGGCGCTCGGCCGCGCGCTGCGCATGCCGGCGGGCCGCGAACTCTCCCTGGCCAGGGAACAGGCGGTGCCGCTGCGGCTTGTGGGCCGGTTCCTCGACGACGTCTCCGACGTCCTCGAACAGGACGTCCTCACGGACCCGGCGGCCGTACGCCTCGGCGCCCGCGTCGCGGAGCTCCGCCGCAACGACGACGGCACATGGACGAGCCTCGACGGGGACGGCGCGGAGCTGACGACCTCGGCCCGGGTCGTCCTGGCCACCGGAGGCTGGGAGGACACCGCCCGTACGGCGAGCGATCTCGGCGTACCGGCCGAGCGGGTGGTCGCCTCCGCCGACGTCCTCACCGGCGCCGCGCTCGACCGCGCGGGCGCGGTGCTGCGCGCCGGTGGCCGGATCGTCGTCGTCGGCGCTTCGCACAGCGGATTCGCCACGGTGGAACTGCTCCTGGAGCGGCTGGGTCACCGGCTCACGGCCGGGGCCATCACCGTCGTCCACCGCACCCTGTCCCTGTCCTACGACAGCATGAAGCGCGCCCGCGCCGAAGGACCCCTCATCGGCCAGACCCTGACGGTCTGTCCCGACACCGGCAAGGTCAACCGGTTCAGCGGGCTCCGCGGCCGCAGCCGGCAGGTGTGCGAGCGGGTCATCAGCGGCACCGAGCCACGCGTCCGGCTCTGTGCCGCCGGCAGTCCGGAGGCCCGACGGGCCACCGCCGACTCCGGGCTCCTGGTGCACGCCTCCGGCTACCGGACGTCCGACGTACGGCTGCGCGCGGCCTCCGGCGAGCCGATCCCGGTGCGCACCCGGCGCGGCACCACGGCCGTCGACGACGGCTGCCGCGTCCTCACGCGGCACGGCGGACCGGTCCCCGGGGTGCACGCCCTGGGCCTGGGCTACCCGCGCATCGGAGACGACGGCGTCGGCCGGGTCGGAATCAACCTCTTCCACGGCGCCGACGCGGATCGGATCGTCATGGCGCTGACCTCAGCACTGAGCAACGAAAGGGCACCCTCATGGCAAGGGCGATAGGCAACACTCCGGGCTCCAGCGAGGAGCACCAGTGGACCAACAGCCTGGAGCGCGGCCGCGTCCCCGGCCCCCGGCTGCCCCAGCAGACCGTGGTCGACGGCACGGGACCGAGCACCCGCAGCGTCCACGCCGGGACCTACGTCGACCCGGTGACCGGCGCCGTCGGCACCCCGATCTTCCAGAGCAGCACCTTCGTCTTCTCCGAGGACACGTACAAGGCCTTCGACCAGGGTCACATCCGCGACGTGGCGATCTACGGGCGGTACGGCTCCCCGAACCAGTGGGCGGTCCAGGAGAAGATCGCGGCCCTGGAGAACGGCGAGAGCTCCCTGCTCTTCTCCTCCGGCATGGCGGCCATCACCACCGCGCTCCTCGCCCTGACCAACCACGGCGGGCACATCGTCAGCTCCCGTGACGTGTACGGCGGCACCTACAACCTGCTGCGCGAGGACATGCACCAGCTCGGCCGCACCGTGACCTTCGTCGACCCCACCGACATCGAGGAGATCCGCGCGGCGGTACGGGACGAGACACAGGTCCTCTTCTTCGAGACCCTGACGAACCCGCTGCTCAAGGCGATCCCGCTGGTCGAACTCGGCCGCCTCGCCGAGGAGTTCGACCTGCTGCTCGTCATCGACAACACCTTCCTCACCCCGCTGTACGCGCGCCCCCTGGAGCACGGCGCGCACATCGTCATCCACAGCTGTACGAAGTACCTCAACGGACACAGCGACGTGACCGCCGGCGTGGCCACCGGCCCCCGCAAGTACGTGGACCGCCTGTGGAGCCAGATGCTGAAGTTCGGCGGCTCGCTCGACGCGATGATGTGCTTCCTCCTGGAGCGCGGCCTGAAGACCCTGGTCCCGAGGATGCGGGCGCACGCGGAGAACGCCGCCGCCGTCGCCGCCTTCCTCGCCCAGCACCCCGCGGTGCGCCGCGTCCACCACCCCTCGCTGCCCGACTACCCCTACAAGGACCTGTTCGCCTACAGCCCCGACGCCTGGGGCGGCATGGTGAGCTTCGAGGTCGAGTCCGGCGACGAGGGCGCGCTGCGGCTCCTCGACCGGCTGCGCGTCCCCGTGGTGGCCACCAGCCTCGGCGGAGTGGAATCCCTGGTCAGCCTGCCGTTCAACACCTCCCACAGCGTCCTGACCGAGCGTCAGCGTAGGGAGGTCGGCATCGAGCCCGGACTCGTGCGGTTCTCCGTCGGCATCGAGGACGCCGAGGACCTGATCGCCGACCTGGACCAGGCGCTCACCGGCCTGTGAGCACCCCCACCACCCCCGCAGAGACAGCGAGCAGGAGAGCAGCATGCGCAACGGACTGAACATCAGCGGTGTCTCGGAACTGATCCACGAGATCCGGGAGAAGCCCGAGGAGGCCCTCATCGACTTCAGGGTCACCGGACACCCGGCCAGGGACGGCGTCGCCACCCATGTGCGGACCGCCCGGCACGGCACCGTCCGAATGGCCCGTGGCTTCCGCGTCGACCAGCTGTCCCACCGCACACGGTCCGAGGACGCCGTGTCGGCCGCCGGCCGCCTCGACCCGCTCACCAGCCCGTACGAGTCGGCCCTCGCCGCGCTCGGCGCCTGCGCGCTGATCACCCACGTCAACGGCTTCACCGGGCGGGGCGTGGCACTCGACGAGATCGACCTCACCGCGCGCGCCGAACTGCCCGTGGACGCCTCGGGCCACGCCGCGGCCGGCGCGGGCCTGCAGGGGCTCGCCTGGCGCTGCACGGTGGCGTGCGGCGCCTCCGACGACGTGGTCCAGGGCGTCAACCGCCTCGTCACGGCGTTCAGCCCCAACCACCGGGTCTTCCTCGACGAGGCCGAGCTCACCCTCAGGGCGCTTGTCACCCGCGGCGACGGCCGCCAGGAGACGCTGACCCTGCCCTACGTGCCGGCGGCCGCCCCGGACACCGGCGCGGACCGGGCCCGGCTCGAGGTGCGGCTGCGCTGGGAGTACGGCACGGAGGTCCACGCCCGCACCACCCTGGAGCACGGCGGCACCCGCCGTGAGGGCGCCTCCGTCCTCGTGGTCGACCAGTCCAAGCAGATGCTCGGCATCGGCAAGGGCCCCAACCCCCAGGAGCTGCTCCTCTCCGCCGTCTGCGGCGAACTCGTCGGCCTGGTCCGTGAGGAGACCGACCGCACGGGGACACCCGTCGACGGGCTGCACGTCGCCAGCGGCGGCCGGCTCGACATCCGCGGCATGCAGAACGTGCTCCGCGAGGTCCCGAGCCGCTTCCACAACCTCGCGTTCGACCTGGTGCTCACGAGCGACGCCGACCTCGACGCGCTCTCCTCGGTGCTCACCGCGGCCCTCGGCCGCTCCGTGCTCCTCGCCACGCTCGCCCGCCCCCAGACCATCGCGATCGAACTGGGCCGCCCGGGCGCGCCGGACACCGAGTACCTCAGCAGCACCACCGCCGCCGAGGCCTTCCGCGACGAACTGTCCCGCCAGCAGCAGGAGGCCGCCCGCGCGGCGGAGGCCGCGGCCTCCGGCGCGGCGTGAGCGGCGGCTCCCTGCTCAAGGGGCCCGGCGACGGAGGCGAGGGCGACGTCGCTCCCCGGCTCTTCCACACCTATGTCCTGCGTGCCGCCCGGCGCACGCCGGACGCGCCCGCGCTGATCTGCCGGGACCAGGAGTGGAGCCACGGCCTCCTTGCCGACCGGGTGGAGTCCCTGGCCGGCGCGCTCCACGCCCACGGGCTGCGCGCCGGGGAGCGGATCGCCCTGGAGTTCGCGCCCTGCCCCGAGGCCGTGGCCCTGGAGATCGCCGCGGCCTCCCTCGGGCTCGTCTTCGTCCCGCTCGGCCCCGACCTGCCCGCGGAGCGCAAGGCCAACATCCTGCGCAGGACCGCGCCCCGCGCCCACATCACCCCGCCGGGCCGCACCCCCGCGGACCGCCCGGGGACGGCCACGGGCACGCTCACGCCGGACGGGCACCTGGAGCTGACCGGCGCCCGGCGGACACCGGGGGAGCGCCACGAGCCGCGACCCTCCGACCCGCTGTACGTCATCTTCACCTCGGGCTCCACCGGCGAGCCCAAGGGCATCGTGATGAGCCACGGCGCCGTCGTCTCGTTCTACGAGGGCTTCAGCGGGTTCGGCGTACGGCCGGGGGTCCGGCTCGGCAGCACCTCGCCGCTCCAGTTCGACTTCTCCCTCCTCGACCTCGGTCTGGCGCTCGGCGCCGGCGGCTGTCTGGTGCAGGTACCGGCCCTGCTCCTCCAGCAGCCGGAGGGACTCGTCCGCCACCTGGAGCGCCACGGGGTGACCCAGATGAACGGGGTGCCGTCGATCTGGCGCGGTGTCCTGGACGCGGGGGCGACGGACCTGCTCGCCGGGACCGCGCTCGACACGGTGCTGTACGCCGGTGAGGGCTTTCCCCTGCGCGGCCTCAGGGAACTGCGACGCGCGCTGCCCCACGCCCGGCTCATCAACGGCTTCGGCCACTCGGAGTCGATCGCCTGCGCGTGGAAGGTGCTTCCCGGGGACGAGGTGCCCCACCGCGACGGCCGCGTGCCGTTCGGCACCCGCGCCATCGACGGCATGCACATGTACCTGGTGCGCGAGGACGGCACCCCGACGGACCGGCCCGGTGAGGTCGCCGAGCTCTACGTCGAGGGCGACGCGCTCTTCGACGGGTACTGGCAGGACCCGGAGACCACCGCGGCGGCCCTGGTGCCGAGCCCGCTGGGGACGGGGCGACGCGCCTTCCGCTCGGGGGACCTCGCGTCGAGGGACGAGCAGGGGGAGTTCTACTTCCACGCCCGCAGGGACAGCCAGGTCAAGATCCGCGGCAACCGGGTCGAGCTGGAGGAGATCGACGCCTGCCTGCTCGCGCACCCCGCCGTGGACCTCTCCGCGACCATCGTGAGCGGCGGCGGCGCGATCGTGGCCTTCGTCCGCGCCGGCGACTCCGCTCCGGGCGACTCCGGTCCCGGTGGTTTCGGTCCTGGGGGTTCCGGTCCCGGGGGTTCGGGTTCCGGCGGTCCGGGTTCCAGTGGTTCCGGTTCCGGCGGTTCCGGTCGGGAGGATTCCGTATCCGCCGCACTGGCCGACGAGCTGCGCCGGCACGCCGTCCGGCACCTTCCCCGGTACATGGTGCCCAGCCGGTTCCGCGTCGTCGACGACATCCCCCTCACCAGCAACGGCAAGACCGACCGGCACGAGATGGCACGACGTTGGGAGGGCAGATGACGGACGTCCATCTGAGCGGACTCAGCCGCCGCCACGGACGCTGGCACGACCTGGAGGACCTCCTCGGCGACGGCGCGGTGTCCGCCGCGTCCGTCACCGCCCTGCGCCGAGGAGGCCTGACCCGGTACGCGGTCTTCGACGAGCCGCCCCGCGCCCAGTACGACGACTGCCTCGCCGAGACGCTCGACCGCACCGGCCTTCGGGCCGCCGACGTCGACGCGGTGCTGTTCTTCTCCTCCACGTTCTCCGCGTACGACGACCACGCCGATCTCGCCGCGCTCTGCGCCCGGTTCGGGATCCGTGACGCCTTCCCCCTCGGCATGTTCCTCGGCCAGTGCACGAACTTCTCGTCGGCGCTCACCGTCGCGCAGGGCCTCGCCGCCACCCAGGGCCTGGACCACGTGCTGCTGCTCGGCGTCGACGCGCTCGACGACCGGCGCGCCGCACGGGTGCTGCCCGGCGACGTGTCCGTCTTCAGCGACACGGTCGTCACCTGTCTGCTGTCCCGCCCCAGGACCGACGGCTACCTGGTCGAGCGCGTCGAGCACCGCTACCGGCCCGAACTGCACGCCCTCCACCCGCAGCGCGACCTGCTGAGGTACATCGACGGCTTCACCGGCGCCCTCGGGGACGTGGTCGGCGGGCTCACCAAGTCCACAGGACGCGCCCCCGAGACGTACACCAAGCTGGTTCTCGCCAACCACGCGCGCCCGGTGCTCCGCAACTTCGCCGCGACCCTCGGCATCCCGTTCGACCGGGTGCCGACCGAGGGCATCGGCACCCTCGGGCACTGCTTCGCCTACGACCAGCTGATCACCCTGAGCGAGCTGGCCGAGCGCGGCGAAGCGGCGCCCGGCGACGCCCTCCTCGCCATCGGCGTGGGCGCCAACTACCTCTACAGCGCCACCTCCCTCATCCGCTGCGAGGCCTGACGATGACCAGCTCCCCCCACCGCGCCGAGCCGGACGTCGGGCTCGGCGGGCTCGGGTACGCCGTCGGCGCGTCCCTCCCGATCGAGCGGGCCGTGCCGCCCGACACCTCCGGCGAACTCCTCGACCGGCTGCGCGCCCATGGCTTCGTCAACTGCTCGGTCGCCCGGGAGACACCCGCCGAGCTCGCCGCCCGGTCCGTCGCCGAGACGCTCGCCGTCGCCGGGACCGACCCCCGGAGCGTCGACGCCGTGCTCTACGGCACGTGCAGCTACTGGGGCGAGGGACACCCCCCGCCGGGCGACCCGGCGAAGCTGACCGACACCATCGCCCGCGTCGTCCTCGAACCCCATGGGCTCGGGCACGCCGCGCTCTCCCTCGTGTGGCTCGCCGAGTCCGGCAACACCGGCTCCGTCCTGCGGCTCGCGCGGGCCCTGGTCGCCGCCGGAGTCCACCGCACGGTGCTGTGCGTGAGCGCCGACGCCGTTCCGCCGCTCCCCGATGAGTACCGGGCGATGCCCAACGCCGTCACGATCAACGGCGACGGTGCCGCCTCCTGCCTGGTCTCCACGGAGGTGCCCGGCGACTTCCGCCTCGGCCCCACCGTCCAGCACTCCAGCGCCCCCATGCGCGCCCTCGCCAAGGGGCAGGGGCTGCGCAAGCACCTGGAGATCGTCAAGGGGATCCGCGTCTGCCGCGCCGCGCTCGACACACCCCGGGACGGCTTCGCCCGGATGCTCTCCAACCACTACTCGTCCCCGGTCCTGCAGGAGTTCGCCGCGCTGGCCGACGTACCGGCGGAGCGCCTCTACACCGCCAACATCGCCCGCCTCGGGCACTGCTTCGCCGCCGACACCCTCATCGACCTCTCCGATCTGCACCGCGACGGGCGGATCGCACCGGGGGAGTCCCTCTTGATGCTCACCACCGGCCCGTCCACCTGGGGCATGACCACCGTGCACGCCCGCTGAACCGATTCCCCCCCCCGCACCGACAGGAGTTCACACCTGATGGAGATCACGCCGGAGTTCCTCCGTGACCCCTACCCCGTGTACCAGCGGATGCGGGAGACCGGCCGGATGCATCTGAGTTCCGCCAACACCGGGCGCACCTGGTTCCTTCCGCACCACGCCGACATCCGCACCGCGCTGCGCGACGAGAGGTTCTCCGCCGCCCGCAAGGCCGGCGGATTCGTCAACCAGTTCCCGGCCGAGGTACGGCCCGAGTTCGCGCGGTTCAACGACGCCATCAGCCGGTGGATCGTGCTGCACGACCAGCCCGAGCACCGCCAGCTGCGCCAGCTGATGCAGCAGGGGTTCACCCGCCGGCTCATCACCACCATGGAGCCGAAGATCCAGCGGGTCTGCGACGACCTGATCGACGCCTTCGTCAAGCGCGGCGGCACCGAGTTCATGACCGAGTACGCTCACCCCTTCCCCGCCAAGGTGATCGCCGAGATGCTCGGCGTGAACCCCGAGGACTACCCGGCCTTCGTCCGCTGGTCGGAGGACCTGCTCAACTTCGCCGGCTCCCTGCGCCCCACCCTCGACATGTTCCGTGCCGCCCAGGACGGACTCCTGTCGATGATGGAGTACTTCGCCGAGCTGCTCCCCGAGCGGCGGGCGAACCCCGGCGACGACCTGGTCAGCCTGCTGCTCAGCGCCGAGAGCGAGGGCGAGTGGATGACGGCCGAGCAGGTCCTTGCGAACTGCACGCAGATCATCGTCGCCGGGCACGAGACGACCCGGAACCTCGTCGCCAACGGCATCGAGCTGCTGCTCCGCTTCCCGGAGCAGCGAGCCCTCCTCGACGCGCGGCCGGAGCTGATGCCCAGCGCGGTGCGGGAGATCATGCGCTACGAGAGCCCGCTCCAGTTCATCCGGCGCGTGGCCCGGGAGGACTTCGAGTTCGGCGGCGCCGAGGTCCGGGAGGGGGACGGGCTCGTGCTGATGCTCGGCTCGGCGAACCGCGACCCCGAGGCCTTCGACGACCCCGACACCTTCGACCTCACCCGTAACCCGACGGGGCACCTGGCCTTCGGCTGGGGCCCGCACGTGTGCGTCGGCGCCGCCCTGGCCGAACTCGAGGGCCAGGTGTCGTTCCGGACCCTCCTCGACCGCCTCCCCGGCCTCCAGCTGCGGGGGCCGGAGCCCGAGCGCATCCCCAACCCGATGCTGAGGGGCTTCGCCACCCTGGACCTGGGCTTCGAGGAACAGCCCGGATGAGCGCCGCCGACACCACCGCGCGGGCGGACCCCGGCACACCGGACGACGGCCGCTTCGCACGGGCCGCCTCGACGGCGGCCGAGGCCCTCGCCCGCGCCGGGGTGGCACCGGCCGACGTCGATCTCCTGCTCGTGGCCACCGACGCCTTTCCCGCGTACGACGAGGAGCCGTCCGGCGGGAACGTCCTCCTGGACGGGGTCTTCAACGCCTCCGTCATCCGGGAGTTCGACGAGCGGACGGGCCTCACACGGGCCGTGCCGATCGGCCTCACCCTGGCCCCCGGCGCCCCCGCCGACACCCCCGTCCGCTGGGCCGAGGCGCTGCTCGTCGCGGAGTCCCGCCGGACCGCGCTCGTCGTCACCGTCCTCGGCCCGGACACCCCGCACGCGCGGGTCGTCGTCCACGGACCGGACTGAGCGTCACATCGCCGGTGAGCAGGGGCACTTCCGCGAGGCTTGCCGGTGTGTGCGAGGCCGCGGGCGCCATCCCTTGGCCGGGCTGATTCCCCGGGGGCGGGGGTATGAGAAATTCATGACGGATACGTGAATGCTTGGCTACCGCGCCTCACCCCTCCGGCCGGATACTCGATGCGATCGTGGTGTCAAGTCGAGGACTAGGCGTGCGGAGTGTGGGCGAACCCGGGACCGTGCACCTGTGGTCCCTTCGAGAAGACGTCGCCATCGAGCGGGAGGTGGACGGCGGCCTCCTGCTCGTCGGCCCCTGGGGCGACGAGCGCATCGGTGACGCGCATCCGGTGCTGCGCGAGGCCCTGTACCGGATGGAGCTCGGGCCCGTCCTGCTGAGCAACATCGAGCCCGCTCCCGGCGGTCCGCTGCTCGGCGCCGGCCTCTATCTGGTGCTCCTCCCCGCTCTCCGGCGCCTGTCCCATCTGACCGTGCGCACGCTGGGACTCGCCGACCTGCGCGGCCCGCTCCTCTCGGTCCTCCCGCTCACCAGGCCCGCCGTCTTCGTGCTGCCCCGGCTCGGGGAGACGGAACCGGTCCGCCTCCACCGGGGCGTGACCCTGCTCCTGGAGGCCAAGGGCTTCCGTATGGAGCGGGGCGGCGCGCAGCACCGGGTGCTGCTGCACCGCCCCGAGCCGATGTGGGTGGTCGCGATGCTCGCCGTCGCCGTCACACCGGAGGCGGTGGCGCGGGCCCTGCCGCTGCCGCGGACGGTGACCAGGGAGATCCTGGAGTACCTGGCGGCGGCGGGCATGCTCGTACGGGGGAGCGGGAACGGCGGGCCCGACGCCCCCTAGGGGGTGTCCGGAAAGTCATGGCAGCCAGAGGCGAAGGCAGGCGAGGGTGACCATGGCTTGGTAGTGCCGGGCTCGTTTGTCGTAGCG
>NZ_JBVHUJ010000011.1:0-274103 GCF_055565415.1 Streptomyces sp. NPDC028711
ACTGCCCGGGAGGCTTCCCCGTTGGCTTTGCCAGACAGGCGCTGGCGGTGCTCCCGGTAGGTTCGAAGTTGCCTGCAGGCGGGTCCGCGGTGGGGGACTTCGGCGACGTGACGGTGCGTCTGGCCGGCGAGCTTGGCCACCGCGGACTCTGCACCGGTTTCTTGGCGCTGCCGGACACTAGTGGCAGGACACCGGTGTTCGGCGATCGGTGCGGGTTCGGCCCCTGTATATCCCTTGGAGTGAAGTGCCTCGTCACCTTGATCCCGAAGTCGCCAAGACAAACATGATCGCCAAACTGGTCTGGCCTGTCTCGGCGTGGCCCTCCAGCAGCAAGCCGTGGTTGAGCGTGTGTATGGACTGCGGCCAGTTCCGCACGCCGATCTACCGCAACGTGATGCGGCCGGAACGGGGCGGCTGCGACCCGTGCGGTCGTGCCCGGGCTGCGGTAAAGCGGAAGGTTCCGGCAGAGGTCGCAGTCGCGGAGATGCGTGCCGCCGGCGTGGAGCCCTTGGACCCCTACCCCGGCGTGGACATACCTTGGCG
The DNA here is from genome assembly GCF_055565415.1 of Streptomyces sp. NPDC028711. Lineage (NCBI taxonomy): Bacteria > Bacillati > Actinomycetota > Actinomycetes > Kitasatosporales > Streptomycetaceae > Streptomyces > Streptomyces sp. NPDC028711. The sequence goes on from NZ_JBVHUJ010000011.1 coordinate 544, forward strand.
CAGTCGCTGCCTCAGCGCTCTGTGCCCTGGCTTGTGGGAAGGCAGTCCCGCCGAGATCAGTCCACGTCTGTCGGATGCCCGCCTCAGCAAGATCTCGGCGTGCAAGTTCTGCGCCCGCGTCGCGATCCGCCCTGAGCGGGCGACGTACGAGATGGTCCAGCGAGGCGTCGAACCGCAGCAGACATACCGCGCAGCTGACGAGCCGTGGCTGTGCGTCTGCCTGGCGTGCGGCGCCAACGACATCACGCCTTCCTACGCCAATGTGGTCCTCAACGGGCAGGGAGGGTGCAAGCACTGCGGCGGTCGGATGCGCGTGCCCGACCAGCAGGCCGTCAGCGAGATGCTCGCGGTCGGAGCCCAGCCGCTCGACGCGTACAAGGGAGTCAATGAGCGCTGGCGCTGCAAGTGCCTGGCTCCGGCATGCCCCGGTCCGCGGGACCGGATCATCTATCCCCGGCTCGGGTGGGTCCGCCGGGGCGCGCAGGCCTGCAAGTGGTGCGCTGGCGTGGTGATCGCGCCGCACGTGGCAGAGGGCATCATGATCTCAGCCGGGCTGCAGCCCATGGAGCCGTATCCGGGGGTGCGGGAACGCTGGAGATGCCAGTGCCTGAACCTGGACTGCCGAGCAGTCGTCCACACGACTTTGGGTAGCGTGAACAGCCGCGGCAGCGGGTGCGTCGAGTGCGCGGAGTCCGGCTTCAAGCGAGACCAGCCGGCGCTGGTGTACCTCCTTCGCCACGACCGCTTGAAGGCGGCCAAGGTCGGGATCTGCAACCTCGGCACCGGACGTGTCGAGAAGCATGAGCGCCGGGGCTGGAGGCTGCACGACAGGCTGGCCTTCACAGCCGGTCGTGATGCCGAGAGGCTGGAACGTGAGGTCATCGCGGAGTGGAGGTCTCAGGGATGGGGTCCGGTCCTTGACGCGGGCCGCGACTACGACGGGTGGACCGAGACGACACCCCTCTCATCCGAGGTCTCCGTCGAATCGCTGTGGCACGGCATCGTCGCGCTGAGAGCACTGCTGGACCTGTGACCTTGGCCTTCAATCGCGCTGATGCAAGCCTCTGAGCATGTGGCCCTCGTGGTGTCTGGCATCCGGAGCAATTGCGGCACGTCATGAGGTGTCGTGTCGACGTGATCGGACACGGCTGCCGGCCACAGACCTGGTCTCGGGATGTTCCCCGACGGGTCTCGTGGAGGCCATCTCCGTAGAGGGGCTGGGCGGTTGGGAAGGTCGCCACGGCGGATGCAGGTCAGTAGTAGAACTCCAGGTAGTCGACTCTTTCGATGCTGACGCTTTCGCCGGACACGTGTGGTCGGTTGCGGTGGAAGTAGCAGGCGCCGAGGGCATCGCTGAGGAGTCTGAGGAGTTCCTCTTCCGGCGCGTTGCGGTGGCGGGAAGAGGTGCTCGGGGTAGGGAGCGGAAAGGCTGAGGGTGAGTGTCCGCAGCCGCGGGTCGTCCGATGATCCGGCTGCAGCGGTGAAGCCAAGCCAAGCCCGGAAACTGACCATCATCTGCCCGTTGTTGTGCAGGATGGTGTCGTGAGCGCGCCGTCGGATCCGGGGTTGCCACAGGCGGATGACCTCTCGTTCCACTGTCTGCTGCAAAAGGGTGCTGTCCGCTGGTCGTTGTGGATCGAGCGGCCCGTCGAGCGCCTGAGGTGTGGTCTTGAGGTGTGTGGCGAGGGCCGCCAGGTCGCCGTTGTAGTGGCGCAGGAGGTATTTCAGCCTTGCTCGTGGCGAGCGAGGCGGTTGCGTGTCCAGTGTCGGGCGTCTGCCCTGTCGAGGGCTTCCTGGACGGTGTCGGCGTTCAGCCTCATAGGTGGCATGGCGTCTCTTTGTCGGGATCCGTGCGTGATGAGAGAGAGCAGGGAGCAAAGGGTGGTTGTGGTTCCGGCAGAGCCTTTGCCGCGGCGGGTGCAGTTGATTCGTGGCGAGACCGTCGCGTCGTTCCTGTGGCGGCTGGCGGAGCGCAATGGGATGGCGCTCGAGGTGTTGGTCTGGCGGATCGGCGGGCCGCGGACGCTTGGGCAGGTGGATGCCGAACTGCAGGAGGTGCGGTTAGGACCGGTGGCTCAACGGCTTCTGTCCGTGACGTGTGGGCGTTCGCCGGCGGATCTGGCGCGGGCTTTGCCGTCGTGGCTGGGGAGTCGGATCAGTGCGCGGGCGCGTCATCAGGTGCAGGTTGAGGCGTGGCCGGTGGATGCGCGTCCGGTGCAGGCGTGTGCGTTGTGTGTGGCGGGGCGCAGTGAGCGTCCGGTGTGGCGGGTGCATGGGGAGCAGTGGGCTGTCTGCGTGCGGCACGGACGCTGGATGGGACGGGCTGGGGGGCGATTTCAGGTGGGCCTGTCGGGGCTTTCCGAGGTTGTGGAGGCGCATGAGCGCAGGGCTCGGCTGGAGCGCAGGGTAGGCCCGTACGGCCGGGCTTTGATGGCTGATGCGCAGCAGGTGGCGGTGTATTGGTGGCAGTGCCGTCAGATGGGTTCGCGGGGGGTGTGGCGTCGGCGGCAGGAAGCTTTGGGGGTGGACCGTTCGGCGCTGTGGGCGGTTCCGCTGGTGGTGTATCCGGAGACTGTGGTGGTGGCGGAGTCCATGGCGGTGCGGGAGCGTCAGCGGGCTGTGGGGCGGAGTTTCGCCGGGGGGCCGGCCGGTTGGACGACGGGCAGGTGGGTCCAGTGGGTGGGTGAGCGTCTGGGCATGGGCGGGGAGATGGCCGAGGGTGGCCATCGTGCTCTGGAGGCGTGGCTGGTGGCGCATCGCAACACGGTGCCGGTGGTGCAGCGCCTGGGGCAGGATGTGCGGCCGGCGGCTCGGAGTGTGTCGTTGGAGCTGCTGGAGCCGCATCGCGTGATCTTCGGGCGGGCCGTTAGAGAAGGTGTCGTGTCTTCCGTGGCGGCTGGGTTCGCCGATGACGAGCGTGGGTTTCGGAGGCTGAGGCCCGTGGCCCCAGCCCCCGCGTGCGCAGGTCAGTCGTTCTTGATGTAGCGGGCGGGGTTGAGGCCCTGGCCGTGCTGGTGGAGGTACCAGCTCATGGGCCGGGTGCCTTCTTGCTTGGCGTAGCCGGGGTTGACTCCGAGTCGGAACATGCCGGGGAGTCGCCCACCGTCGGGGGCTGATGGGACGACGTCGAGTGCCGTGGGCTTGTGGGCTGGGTAGACGACGCAGTCGGAGAGCACGGCGAGGGGGTAGCGGCCGGTGCGTTCGGCGAGTTTGAGCATTTTGCCGTGCATACGGGTTCGGGCCGTGGAGATGACGGCGGCGCGGATGTCGGGGCGCCAGGTGGGTGTTTCCAGCGCGGCCCAGCGCTGATAGGGGGCGATGGTGCCACGGGGGCCTTCCCTCAGTTTGCCGATGCCGCCCTTGCCTGTGGCCTTGATGGCCGCGAGCAGCCCGAGGAGTTCGGGGTCGGCGTCAGGCAGGGTCTTCATGGCGCGGAGGAACTCTTCCTGCGTCGTGCCTCGGTGAATACCGGCCTCGGCCATGGTGTCCAGGTATGCATTGCGCAGCCGCTCGTACCAGGGATCGAGGTATCGGCCGTGATCGTCCCTCAGGTATGCCTCGAGCGGCTGGACGGGGATGCCTAATTCCTCTTTCGCGTACTTCACCGTGGGAGTGGCGTACCAGGCGGGCCCGGTGGGCGGCTGGCCGGTGGTGGTGAAGGGAGAGGGCAGGCGCGGGTCGTGCGGGACGTGGGAGAAGTCGCACCGCCAGGCGCCGGGGACCTTGGGGTCGAAATGGGGGTCGGTCACATGGCGAGGCGGTGAATTCAGCCCCACGACGAGGCTGGAAGCGACCGAGACAAAGGCGAGATTGATGTCGATGCCGACGACATGAGCGAACTCGTTGGTCTCACCATCGGCGGGCGGCCGGCTCCAGTCCCAGGCTTCCTCGTTCATGGCGTCCTCGGGCAGGCGTCCCTGGGCGAGGGGGTGTGCGTCGTGCGCCTCTGGTGGGGCCGGCTCGATCGGCTGCCACAGTGCGTTGGAGTTCTGGGCGGAGACCCATTGTCCGCTGGTGTCCGAGCGCTCTGCGCGTGTCGGGGGGCGCAGAGCGGTCATGAGTTCCTGGCCGCATACTGCCGTGGAGCCGGTGGGGGTGATGACGCGGTCGGAGTAGGTGCCGAGAAGTCTGGCCAGCGGGCCGGGCTGGAGAGTGGGCAGGTTCCATCCGTCGCGGTCGGACAGGGCTCCCCATCCGGTCAGGGCGAGCTGTACGCAGGATCGCTTGCCGTCTCTGACCGGCAGATAGGCGCGTGTCCACGGTCCGAATCCGCTCCTGGTGAGCTGGAATCCGGCGGCGCGCAGCTGGCTGATCTGCGGGTGGTTGTCAGGCAGCCTCAGTGTGGTGCGGCCCTCGAGGGTAGGGGGGAGGCCGAGGTACTGCATGGCTGGCGGGGTCAGGACGAGGAGGGGGTCCGCGTCCTTCCTTCCGTGCTTGTGCAGGCGTTCGCGTCCGATATCTGCGCTGAGCGCCCACTGCACCAGGCCGGTGAGATGATCGGCCTCGACGTCGGTGCGGGTCTGGTCGGCGAAGTAGGCGATGAGGCCCTCGCCGGCCTGGTCGATGACGGCCAGTGGCCCTCGCGGGAAACGCGCCTGTGGCGCCGCTCTGTGCTGGGCCAGAACACCACGGGCCCAGGGCCTGGTCCGAGACTGGGTCCGGGGAGGGTTCGGCGGGGGTGTGATAGTGCCGGTCGCCGCTGGTTCCTGGTGGGCTTGCGCGTCGATGTCCCGAAGGCCGTTGAGAAGGCGGGCGTAGCCGGCTCGCTGCATGCCCTGTGGTTCTCGGGCGCCGGTTTCCCACTCATCGACGTCCCGGGGCTCGCATTGCAGTGCCTGTGCCAGCTGTTCCGGTGTGAGGTGAGCGCGCTGCCTGAGGCTGGCGCGCTCTTCGGGGGGAGGGAGCGGGGTCTGAAGGGATTCCAGCAGGGCATCGACGCGGGCGAACAGTGCGTCTTGGTGGTCGTCTCGCACAGGACCGGAATCTTCCAGGTCTGTCCACTTGGTACGCGAGTTCGCGTCATCGTCCGAATGCTGCACAAGGAGGGTGGAGCGGTAGGCGGGAGTATCCAGACAGGGACATTCCCTCCCGGCGTGGGCTTCTCCAACTCTTCTGGAATTGACGGGAATTGTACGCCGCGCATTTACTCCTGCCTCATCGTTCGAGTATCGCGCTGAGGTCCGTCTCCCGGACGGCCGGGCTGCGGTACGGGGATTCGCGGCAAGTGCGGGCGTGGAACAGCGCATGCGCAGATGCAGGAGAGCATGGATGGCGTCACGGAGCCTGCAGATTGTCCATCGCGACGACCGGGGACGGGAGATCAGTCGGCCCGCCGCACAGGCGGCAGGGATCAGGTTGACCGACGGGGATCCGGTCTGGGTTCCGCTGCGGCACCCCTCCGAGCGCAGCATTGTGACGTTTTGGCGGTCGGCGACGACGGGCAAGGTTGTAGGCTGCCGGTCGCTTCAGCGGTTGTCGGTGGCGATGCCTCTGGACTTCCATCCGAACGTTGCCGAGTTCTCGGCGTGGACGGCCCGTCTGGAGTGGCGTGAGCGGGGCCGGATCCGCCGCTTTGTGCCGGACTTCTTCGTCCGTACGGCGGCAGGTGAGAGGGTGGTCGTGGCCTGTCCGCCCGCGTCGGGCTCCAGCAGCAGGTGGCAGCGGCAACAGGACGTGCTCAGGGAGGCCGGTTCCGAGGCGAGGTGGCGGCTGGGTTCTCCTCAGCTGCCTCGTCCCGTGGCGCTGGCCAATCTGCGCTGGGTCTCCCGCTACCGGCATCCCCGGTGCGCCGACGAGGCGATGGAGCGGGCTCTGCTTGAGGCGTTCGAGGCGCCGGCAGGTCTCTTGGAGGGGATAGAGGCGGCAGGTCTTCCTCGTCTCCAGGCTCTGCCGCGTCTATACCACCTGATGTGGCGCCGCAAGCTGACGATGGACTGGGGCATCTCCTTGAGGCCGGCGTCGGTGGTCCGCCGCGGCGGGGGTGCCATGCCGTCGATGCGGCCGTTCCGGGTCGGAGAGCCGTCGTGATGGCGAGGGCGGCTACGTCCGAGCGGGTGTCGCGTGCGCATCATGGCCTGCTGTCGTGCGGGGATATGGTGCGCTGGCGAGGCGAGCGGTACTCGGTGGTGTTGCTGGACGGCGTGATGGTGCATCTGGCGCCGCGGCCGGGAAGTGGCCTGCCTCTGGTGGCCCTTCCGATCGGCCTTTTGGCTTCGGCCCGTGACTTCGCCGTTCAGGACGCCGATGGTCGGCCTGTGGAGCACACGCCGATCCCCGATATCGGTCTCATGGACGGGATCAGTCCTGATGCCGATCGGGAGGCCCGTATCTGGGAGCGGCACGTCATCGAGGTGGCGACCGGTCTGCTGCCCGGACAGGCCGAGGATGCCACGCCTCGGCCGGGGTACGCACCGGGTGAGTTCACGCTGATCGAGCGGTACAAGGCGAAGGCGGCCGAGCTCAACGCGGTGCTGGACTTCGACGTGTCGTGGCACACCGTTCAGCGCAAGCGGCTGCAGTACGAGAAGAGCGGTGTGTGGGGGCTGGTCGACAAGCGGCGGACACGGATGCCATCGCTGCACGGGCGGTGCGATTCGCGTGTGGTCGATGTCCTGCTGCAGCTGATCAGAGAGCGGGAGGGCAAGGTTGCGATCACCGGGTCGGCGCTGTTCACGCTGGTGCGCCGCACGGTGCGCCGGTAGCTCAGGTGCGGGGCTGAGATCTGCTGGATCTGTTCGACCGTCGCAACCTTCAGCACTCCGAGCACGCGCAGCACGTCGCCGCGCAGGTTGTTCGACGACCCCGCCGGGTTCTCCTCACGCTTGACCCCCATCAGCTGCGCTCCCTCCCCGCCGACTGCCGAGCGCGGCCACCTGCCGAGCGCCGGCCGCGCCCGGCCGCCAAGGGCATCCGGCCCCCGGACCCGATGATCTCCTCCTCCACGGACATCACAGCGAAGTTCAGGAGGAGAGAAGAGGGTTGTCACAACGCGGCGCGCGGCCGTATCCGCGTGGTGACCTGGGCTTTCTCCGTCCGGCTTGGTGACGGGCACCAAAGTGGGTTCCACAGTGGCGTCCCAAGTGCGCACCACAGGAGGCCGGGCCAGCTTGCCCGGCGCTGGTCGGGCCCGTGGCCGGGGCGGGCATGCCGGGCGCCTGCCGGTGGTCGGTGCGTGGTCATCGCAGTGGCTCCTTCGCTTCAGGCCGCCCTGGTGGGCGGGGACTCGAGGGAGCAGCGGCAACCGACCCCCTTGTCCGCGGTCTGACCGTGGGCGGCAGCGGCCGCGGTCAAGGAGAAAAACGGCAGCGGCCAGGGCGGTAGCAGAGGTGGACAAGGGGATGGGGCCGGGCTCGCGGCCGGGCCGACCACGGCGGCCTGGACGGCGAACAGGTCGTGTGGGAACAACGCCGGCTCGCGTTCGAGCGGCTCCAGCAGCGCCCCGCCCGGCGCGGCAGCGATCGAGGGCGCGGGCCAGCGGCCCGGCGCACTACGTGATCTTCAACCTGGTCCACGCGGACGGCACCGACATGGCCGCCTGGCCCTACGAGCGGCGCCGCGCGGCACTGGAGGCCCTGTCGCCGAGCGCCAACTGGAGGCGCCGCTGATGCTGTGCCCGCCGTCCGCTCCAGCCCCATCGCACGGCGATGGCTGGAGTGGACGGCGGCCGGGCTGGAGGCTGCACGTAGTGTCAGCTATGGGCGGCGATCTCGCGTTCGATGTCGCGCAGATCGCGTGGTGTGTTGATGGCCCGCCACGGATCATTGACCGAGAAACCCATGAGCTGCTGCATCCGGATCAGCAGGGGGAGCGTGGTCTCCTCGTGGTCGCCCTCGTCCGGCAGCATCTCCCGCACCTGCGATTCGAAGACGAAGACGCCGCCGTTCACCCGCAACGGCGCAGGTGTCCGCGAAGCAAGTGCGGTCACCCGGCCCAGATCGTCACACTCGGCGCTGCCCCTGGGCAGCCAAGGACGGGGCAGAGCAACCGTAGCGAGCCCCGCGTGACGCTGGTGGTGAGCGAACATCACGTTGAGGGGGAACCGCGTCCAGATGTCCCCGTACACCGCCAGCCACGGTTCGTCGGACCGCTCCAGGGTAGCGGCGGCCAGCTTTAGCCCCCCGCCCCGGCCCAGCGGCCGCGCCTCGACCACCACATCGGTGCGCACGGGCAACGGGCGGGCGAGAAGGTAGTCAGTGATCACCTGCGCCCGGGGGCCCGCAGAGATGACGACCTGCTCCACTCCCGACTCGGCGAACCAGTCAAGTTGATGCCGCAGGATCGGCGTGCCGTGCACCTCGACCATCGCCTTCGGTCTGGTCGACGTCAGTGGCTGCAGCCGGCTCCCGGCGCCACCGGCCAGGATCACCGCCTGCCGCACCACACCGAGGCCAGCGGGTTCACCACTGCCATTGCCTGCAAGTAATCGCACAACTACGCATCGTACAACGGCACTTGTCGACCTGCCGATGCTGAGCATGGCCGTGGAGAAGGCCAGTCCCCCAAGGTGGGCGCGCCGGGCGCCGGCTGGTGGTCGGTGCGTGGTCATCGCGGTGGCTCCTTCTCTTCGGACCACCCCAGAGGGGGCGGTGACTCGAGGGAGCAGCGTGCAACCGACCCCCTTGTCCGCGGTCTGACCGTGGGCGGCAGCGGCCGTGGTCAAGGAGAAAAACGGCAGCGGCCAGGGCGGTAGCAGAGGTGGACAAGGGGTTGGGGCGGGTTCGCGGTCGGGCCGACCCTGGCGGACAAGGGGTCGGATTTGGCCCTTGCAGCCCCGATTCGTCCGGTTCGAGTTGAGAGGGAGAGTTCTCCGTCCTCTGTCCACAGGGCAGCGCGCCGACCATACGAAGACGACGCCGTGAGTCGCACGGCGGTCATCGTGAGGAGAGCTTCATGCCGTACCTGATCCCGTCCCGTGCGCCGCTGACGCCCGAGCAGGTGGAGCGGGGCTTCGACTACCTCCTGGCGCTGCAGATGGGTGGCGGCGGCGCTGTCGCCGGGCGGGCGGAAGCCGGACCTGGAGCTGGTGTTCGTCCTGCTGCGGCTGGCCGAGGACATCGTCTGGCGCGTCACGGCCGTCGACGGGGGAGGCCGCCGATCCGTGCGCGGACTCCTTCGTCCTGGACGAGGTCGGGTGCGTGCTGCTGTCCGCGCTGCGGGACTGGGCGCGCGACTCCCCCACCACGGCGGTGCCCGGCATCGCCCGCAGCATCATCCGCTTCGTCGAGAACGTTATCCCCGACCCCGACGACCACGGAGACACGAGTGCGAGGGGGTCACGTTCGTGGTCACCGGCGAGGACGGTCGTGCCGATGAGGATCTGGCATGCGCCGAGTACATCGCTCGGAGGGCCGCCGAGGCCGTGACGGACGCGGCCGACTACCTGCGCCGCGCCGGAGAGTCGCGCGCCGCCGCCGAACTGACGGAAGGCGTGCGTCAAGGCGCCCACCCTGATGACGTCGCCCTCTGCCTCGAGCTCGACCGGTTCCCCTTCGCCATGGTGGCGACCTCGGAGGACTCGCTCATGGTCCTCCGTCCGCGCGCCGTGCCGTCGCTGCCCGACAAGGCTTCGATCTGATCACGGGTGAGTTCCGACTCTCACCGTGGGAGGGCCGCATCCGGTCGGCTGACCAGGGAATCCGAGGGAGCCGTCGGCTGTCCTCGGCCTGCTCGGGTGCCCTCGGATTCCCTGGTCCACCGACCGGCCGTCGGGAGCGTGCGCTCCCTCGGCTCCCGACCTATGGTCCGAAGGTGTGGACGCCGGGGCGCGGCCGACACGATGGAGCGGCCATGGACGACTCGGAAGCACCCGGATCCCCGGAGACGAGCGCAACGGCGGGTGAGCGGTTCAGCTCGTTCACCAAGCGCAACGTCGTGCTGGTGGCCGTCTTCTTCCTGTCCAATCTCCTGACGGCGGTCAGCACCCTCGTCACGGCCGTGACCGTCCTCAGGGAGACGGGGACGGATTGGCGCGCCGCGGAGTACCGCAAGCTCCGGCAGCTCCGAGCGGGCTACACGCTGGAGAAGTTCCGGCAGGAGCTCGGGCCGCCCGTCTTCCGTACGCCGCTGGAGAGCGGCGGCCCGTTCGTGCGGAACGTGTACCACCCACGGGAGGAGTACTGGGTGGAGGCGATCTCCGACAAGAGCAACGCCGCCATGACGTATGCGGTGACGACCTGCGATCCGGCCTTCAAGCCGGAGTTCTTCTTCGGTGGTGACGACAAGACCAGGATCGTCCTGAACGGGAACACGCTGTCGGATGTGCTGCCTGCGGAATGGGAGCGCGACCAGTCGCTCCAGTTGTCCTTCGGCGGCACCAGAAGCACCCCGCAACTCGCCTTCCACGTGTTCGGCGGCGGAGGCCCGAATCACTACCGCCAGTTCGCCTGGGGGCTCAACGACGTCTGCTCGGTGTGGCGTTCCAAGACGCCCGGGTACGACGTGCGAGCGTCTTGGAAGCGCTGGTTCGAGGCCCAGAAGGGATACGAAGAGCCGCTGGGGACCTTCTTCCTCCCCGAGAAGCTGAACAAGGGCGCCCGAGGGGTCATGGCCGAGTCGGTCGTCAACACGTACGCGGAGACAGCGACCTTTCAAGACATGCTCCGCTACTACCCCATCGGCATCGGCGTGGACGTGCTGACCGTCCAGTAGCGCCGACTCACGCCCCGCCAAGGGTGTGGGGGGCTCGACCGGATCCTCACCGGTCCGGAAGGTCCTCCAGCGCAGTGCGCAGGGTGCCGGCGTCGGTGAAGTGGACGGCGGTGATGCCGACGGCCCGGGCGCCGGTGACGATCTCGGGGTCGAGGATGTCGTTGTCCAGGCCGCGGAAGCCAAGGTCGGCCAGTGCCCCGAGGCCGGCGGCGCGCAGGTGGGCCCAGGATGTGGTCGTGGCGGGCGGCGGTGTTGTCGTGGGCGCGGCCGGGCCGGGCCGCGGATATCCAGATCAGGCGTCCGTTCTCGTCGGTCAGGGCGAGGCAGTGAAGGCCATGGCTGCGGTGCTTGCCGGAGTAGTTCCGTCGGTCGGCCTTGCCGGTGCGGCGCCTGGTGCGGATGAGGGCGCCGTCGATCAGGACTGCCTCCCCGCCCTGCTTGGCGACCTTCCGCAGGGCGCGGTCAAGGCGCGGCGCCTGGTCGGCGAGCAGTCCGATCAGCTCGTCGCGCCAGCGGCGGACGGTGGGCTCGGACACGTCGTTGCCGCCGGCCATGTCGGCCAGGCGCTGGTCATGGCGCAGTACGGCCAGAACGATCACCGCGATCTTCCCCGGCGGCAGGATCCGCCACCTGGACCGAATCGTCTTCAGATGGCGCCTGAGCAGATCGGCGAGGTGGCTGACGGTGCGCGTGGACAGCGGCAGTCGGCACCGGTAGACAAGCAAGCAGGTGTCCTCGGCGCGCACGTTGGTATTCGTCACACAATCTCAACGGCCGCCGGTGGGCAACCGGGTCACGCCCGTTCCGTGCCGCTCCAAGTGGCGGTGTTGCTGGTCATAGGCGGGTGGTGAACCGACAGTCGGGTAGTTTGCGCAGCCAGCCGCGATCGACAAGTCTGCCTAGCTTGCTGCGTAGCGGTTCCAGCTTGGCCTTCACGCTGAAGTCCACCCCCACCACCTCGCCCACCTCACGCGCCATGACCGGCCCGGCGGCCTGTCGCACGGCGGCGATGAGGCGCTGGTAGTCCCACGGCAGCGCGTCCTCCTCCTGGCCCGGCTCGCGGTGCGGGATCAGCATCACCGCCCGGCCGCCCACCTGCCCCGGCATCGGCCTGGCGGAGGCGCGTTCCTCGGCGAGCTGCCCGGTTATCCGGGCAAGGACGCGTTCGGCGACAGCGAGTTCGTCCCGTTCGGCCCGCACTTCCGCCAGCTGGGTGGCCAGCTGTGCTTCGAGGTCATCCAGTTCCGCACGCCGCGCGGTGATCCGTTCCAGCAGCTCAGGATCCAGCAAGCACCGGATCGTAGAGGGCCGTCCGGCCCCAGCAGGCAGGAACTGGAGTGCTCACCGCTCCAGGGCTGGGAAAGGAGCCAGGGCAGCTCGTCATCAGTGTGCCCAAGGTAGGCGAACTGCCTCGATTTCGGAGTCGTTCAGCAATGCGTTGATGAGGGCTGGTGAACCCACGACCTTGGTGGCCCACAGGTCGTAGTCGGTGCACAGGACCCAGGAGCGGTCATCGGCCCAGAGATTGGAGGGGCTGAAGTCTGTTTCGGACTGGTCGTACAGGATCTCGGCGTCGCCGAGCCGGCCCGCGCGTACGTGGAGGTTGTCGAAGTCGGTGGCTCCGAGCGTCAGCGGGTTGTAGTAGGCAAGGCAGCGGGTGTCCGGGCGTGCGGGGCTGTACTGGGTGAGGGTGGCGATCAGTCGGTTCCAAGTCTCCCGGTCCAGGCTTGCGCAGTTCCGCCTTCTTCGCTGCCTTCGACTTCGGCTTCCGAGGGCGCTTCCAGATCGGCTGCCACCCCAGAGGCTCGTCGACTTCGGGCTCCTGGTCCTCGTCGAGGGCGGCGGCCATCTGCTTGCGGGCGGCACGGGCGCTGGCGAGGGCGTCGTCGGGGTTGGGGGTTCTTCCGGGGTGTTCACGTGACTCCCCCTGTGGTTCGGCCCGGCGTGTGCTGCGTGCCGGGCCTGCTGCTGGGTGTCCGGCTGCGGAGCCGTCGTCGGCGTGGGCTGGGGGCGGGGGCCGTGGGCGGCTTCGCGTGCCCGCTGGCTGTCCTGGAGCGTGGCGGCCACCTTCGCGGCGGCGGCTTCCAAGGTCTGGCGGGTCTGCTCCACCGTGTCGACGCCGGTCTCCGGCTCCAGGAGACGGCCGTCCTTCCGCCCGGTGCGGAACGGCCGCGGGTGCGACCTCGAGGCGGCGGGCACCGCGACGGTGTATGGGCGGGGGCGGGAGCCCAGGCGCTCCGCACGGCGCACCGCGTGGACCCGGGCGGCCAGGGCGTCGGCGGCGAGGCGGGCCCGCTCGTACGGTGGGGTGGTCCGCTTGCGGGTCAGCGGGCGCAGCACGGCCTGGTCGTCGGTGTCACGCGGGTACAGGGCCCGCAGATCGGCGGTCACCTTCCGGCCGCGCCCGACCGGGCGGGTGTAGTCGTCGACGGCTGTCTGCACGATCGTCTCGTCCAGGCCCGGCTCGTGGGGTCGGCCGCGCAGGACGTAGGAGAGGTGGCGGCGGGCTTCGGCGAGCAGGTGGTGGCGCGCGAAGGCGCCGCGCATCACGTACACCACGGCGTCGACGGCCGCCAGGGCGACGTCGACCACCGGCCGTACCCGGGCCAACACCGCTGCGGCCGCCGCTCGCGCCCGTTCGGCGAGCCGGTAGACGGTGCAGGCGCCGAGCGCCCGGATCGCGGAGTCCCGCCATCGCTCGCGGAGCTCGGTCAGCGACAGCAGCTCGGTGCGCTTGGGCGGGCGGGTCTGGTCGGCGGCCTGGCAGGCCAGCGCGTAGGCGGCCCGCTCCCCCGGCGGGTGCCCCTGCTTCTCCTCGTACCGGGCGGTGAGGAGGGGCAGCGCGTCCTCGATCTGTTGGCGGCGGGTCGACTGCCAGCCGATGAGCCGCCGGTCGATGCCGGCGATGTCCATGACGGGCCGGCGGCCCGGGGTCACCTCGCGCGGCTCCCACGCCCACCCGAGCCGGGCCGTCACCTCTTCCATGAAGTGCAGGGTGTAGAGGGTGTCGGCGGCGACGATGTGGGTCATCAGCGAGTCCGCCGACAGGTTGCCCCACTTCCCGTCGTGCGGCCGCCGGGCGCGGATCGACACAACCGCGTGACCGTGAAGCAGCGGCCTCGATTCCGTGGCTCTGGACTCGTAGTGCCTCAAGACCGCGACGATCAGCCCGTCCTTGACCCGGGCCCGCTGCTTGCCACCGGCCTTCGAGCGGATCTCCGCGACCGACGCCTCCAGCCACGCCAGGGTCTTGTCGCGGGCGATGTCGTCGCACAGCTCCAGCACCCGGCGATGCTCGTCGTCCATCAGTGCCCACGCGATGTGGGCGGTCGGCGGGGGCCGGAACACCAGGTCGAAGGCGAGCCAGGGGGTGCGCTCCTTGGCCTTGTCGGTCTTGGGTGAGCGGTTGTGCTCGATGGGCCTGCCCAGCACGGTCGCCCGCCTCGCCTGCGCCGGGCTCTTGCCCTGCGCCAGGAGCTCGCGCTCGATCCGGTCGGCGTCCGGGTGCCGGCCCTCGCCCAGGAGGAGTTCGGCCTGCCGCTCGGTCACCACGTCCCCAGCCGCCAGGCCGAGCGCGGCCAGGCCCCGGCCCTTCCAGATCCCGGGCGGGACACCGGCTTCGTCCTGGGCGGCGCGCAACGGCGTACCCGCCGGGCGGTGGCCGTCGCCGACCATCACGCCACGGAAGAGGTAGCGCACCCCAGCCCCCGGGCGAACTGGCGACATGCTGATCATCAACCCATGGAACCCCGGCGCTGACCTGCGCAGAAGCGTGATCCGGGGTCGGTCCCGCCGGGCGGGAGGGCATCACCAGATTTTTACCGGAGCGCCCGTCAGGCGGGCCGCCGGGCCAGCCCGAGACGGTAAGCCGCCGACCTGTGCACAGTCCGCCGCATGACTACAGAACTGCTCCACGGAGACCTCTGCCCGCTGTGCGGCCGACCCCTCACGCTGCGCCCGACCGTCGTCATCCACTCGAACGTGCCGCACCCCACCCGGACCGACTACCAGCCCTACTGCACCGCCTGCGCCAACGACCTGCCCAACATGCAGAGGTGGAACGACCTGATGAACGACCGCTACGGCCTCTGACCCGGGCCGTGCAAATACTGCGCCACGACCACACCAGCACCACCCGACCCGAGCCGACTCCAACGCCATCCAACGCGCACCAACGCACCACTTCCCCGACCGCCCACCACCGCTGAGCGCACCGCGTCACCGACGCCCTTCAACACGAACAGCCACCACCGCCCCCGGCCGACCGGCCGGGGGCTTCGTGCTTCCTGGAGGAGTTCGCCGTGCCCACCTACGAGACCCTGCCGCGCTTCACCGCCGACCTTCACCGCCTCACCCCCGCCCAGCGCCGCCGCTTCCGCCAGGCCGTGGCCGCCTTCGTCGACGACCTGCGCACCGGACGCGGGCGCTTCCGCGCCGGCCTGCGCGTGAAGGGCGTCCGCAGCTCGCCCGGCGTCTTCGAGCTGGCCTGGGACGGCAACGGACGGGCGACCTGGCAGTACGGGCCAGCGATACGCCCCGGCGTACAGCACGTCATCTGGCGCCGCATCGGCACCCACAACATCCTCACGGGCCCGTAACGCACCCCGCCGGGAGCGGCGGGAGGGCGGTCAGCCGCTGGTGGGCTCGATGCCCGCGCCGAAGGGCTGGACGTCCGTGACCGCGACGCACCGCCGGAGCCGGGCGAAGCGCACTGGATGCCGCCACGATCCGCGCTCCTGCGCCGTGTCCACCATGATCTCGGCGACCAGGAGGCCGGACCGTCGCCCACGCCCATGGTTGATCCATTCCTCCCAGGCGGCGCCCACCTCGTCGACCAGGCACCGGGGCCCGCACTCGTGCAGCTCCGTCTTCCCGTCGGGCGGCCGAAGAGAACAGCCCAGGAGGAGGTCGGCGTCAAAGGCACTCGGGGGTCAGCCAAGTCCGCTCGTACTTCACCCCATTCACCGTGACCTGGCCAGAGAAGTGGACACACTTCGTCGCCGCGCCGTACACGTCGATATAACCGGCATACTGGTTGTAGGTGCCCGAGTCGTACCAGGCAGTCTGCCAGTCCCCGCGGCGGACGACGATCTTCATGTAATGCGCACCGGAGATCCCCTCGCCGGCCCTCGCACAGTAGGTACCCCCCTTATAGCTGCCGGAGTACCAGATCTGCATGTACCCGAGTTCCCTGGTGCCGTTGCGCAGGGCCACGGTTTTCCACGTTTGACCCGCGCAAGAGCTGAACGGTCCGCCGTAGCCGGGTGGAGCGTCTGCCGGATCGGTCGCCGACGCAGTCGGAGCCTGCAGCAGGCTCGCGATCACCACGAGAATTCCCAGCACGAGCGTCCTTGGTCTAGACGTCGTCCCTTTCAGAATCTTCATCTCGTACCCCCGATTTTTCTCGCCCTGCCCTCATGCTGGGCGCAGGTTCCGACGATGCAGGCGGCGTCCGCACGGGACAAGGCGCGCGGCGCAATTGGCAAGAACCCGCCTACATTGATCCGAAGCGGTTTGGGTTCTGGGTCGTTGGTGGGGTGTGAGCGATCTGGTGGGGGACGCGCGGCATCTGACACACATGCGATTCACTGGAAGACGACCGACGGCCAGCCCCCGGCACATTTGCCGATGGCCCCTTACTATTTGAGTCCTCGGGGTCGGCGAAGGTGCGGGAGCCGATGTCGTGGCGGGCCCTGCTCCTGGCACCCGACAGCGTCGGCCAGGGCCGGGTTCTGCTGGAACGGCGTCCACACCTCGTGGTGGGCGGCGAGTGTGCGCCGGAAGCCGTCTGATGCAGTCTCGCGGGTCTTTACCGGCCCTGCAGGGTCGGCCGCCGTACCGGCAGTGGGCGCGGTGGTGGGGTGGCCGGGAGGGTACACCTGGGCGCGGAAGTCGCTCAGCGCTTCGGTGGTCTCCTCCGCTGCGGCCAGCCGTGTCCTGAGCGCGGCCACCTCGGTCTTGAGGCGGACGATCTGGGCCTCGCGCGGGTCAGGGATCTCCCCGGCCCGCTGGAGGATCTGCAGGCGGCGTTCGAACTTTTTGCGAAGGTGAGCGTAGGGGCGGGAGCCGTAGAAAGCGGTGCGGTCGACGCCGGCTTCGCGGGCGAGGGTCTTGATGTCGCATCGGCCGCCGGGTGGGAGTTCGCCGCGCGCCATGGTGGCCGGGATGTGCCGCGGTGTCACTCGGATGAGACAACTTCAAGTGTCTGGAGAACCGTCGAACTTCGGCTGAAAGCGCAGCTCACCGGGCAGCGCACCCGGCGCGGGCACCGTGTCGCGGGCCTTCCCCGAAGGCACCCCCCTGGACGAATGCCAGCACCTGCACCAAGACGTGGAGTCCCTGGTCTACACGCTCCTTGCCTACAAGGAGTTCGTCGCCGCCTGCGGATCCGGCAACGACCTCGACGAGCTCGAGTCCCGCTTCAAAGACAAGATCGAATCGTTCGACCCCGTCCCGTTCTCCGACGAGGACTCTCCCTGGACCCGCATCACCGACGACATCCTCGAGTCAAGCTGGACCGCCTGAGGACCGTCCCTCCAGAGGGCCACACGGCCCAAGACCCGCAGCTCGTCGTACCGGGCATGTCGCGATTACCGAGGTGAAGGTCTCCCGCCCGCCGAAGCACAGCCATCTCTCTGGTCGTCGTCGCCCGCACCAACCGGTCCAAGACCGACCGGGACCCTGCCGAGCTGAAAAATGAACTTCACCGTAACCCCTCAGAACGTGACCGACGTCTACGGACTGAACGGCGTCACCTACTTCCCCCACCCCGTCGGCAGCCGCATGCACCCCGGCACAGCCAGGTTCCTGGCCACCGTGGGGCTGCCCTCGAGCAAGCTGTTCTCCACCAAGATCGACTTCGACTCCACCGACCGCCTCGAGTGCCGGCCGTCCCTCAAAACAGCCTTCGACGCCGACGGCGCCACTCTCCCGAAGGGACCGAGCAGTGGGAGATCCTCGGGGAGTTTCAGTACGCCACCGTCGCCCTCGATCCCCAGACCGGCCAGATCTAATCGTTCGCCGAAGGCGAGGAGTTCTACGTCCCCATGCACCAGGACGTCTCCTCCCTCGTTCACACCCTCGCCGTGGCCGAGACCGGTCTCACTGAGTTCAAGGAGCTCCCCCACAACGACGACCGAGCACGCACTGAAGCCGTGGAGGCTCTCCGCGAACGCATCACCCAGGTCGACCAGACACCGTTCGCCAGCGAGGACGGCGAATGGAGCAGATTCTTCGAAGAGTTCGCCCTCGGCATGTGGGGCTGACGCGCTTACCCTACAGACCGCTGTTTCCGGTGTGATCGGTTCCAAAAATTGCACAGGGCACAGGTCGGATCAGAAGCTGCAGCAAAATGGACTTCACCGTTAACTCCCCAGAGTGCGACTATTATAGGACCTCTTAGCGAATTTGACTAATTATCAAAACCCTGACTCCAATTACTCTCCAGACTCGACTTCGCCGCCCTCGCCGCAGCCCGAAGTGCTCGCCATTCGGCTGCTTCTTCGAGCGCAACTTCAGTCCAAATCGACTCGGGCCCCAAATTTATAGAATCCGCGTGTTCATTGACCGACTGGAGTAGGAGATATTCCTCATGACTCAGCGAATGATCGCTCACTCTGGCGCGAGCCACATTCAGCACGTCGTCGAGCTGAAGCAAGATTTCATCTGCTCCCACTCCTGCCGCCTGCAAATATGCAGCTTGACGATCGGGTTCTGCATTGAGCAGGTCCAACACGGTGAGAGTCCACCGCCGAAAGTCGGCCAGCTCTCGCTCTCCGGTCATCGAATGATTCCTCCCAGATCTCCTTCAGGACCCACAACTCTCCAGTAGGCACCATCGCCATGATGGCCACCGCCAGGATTCCACCTGAGCATCCGACCGGTCGGATTTCCTCGATCCGTGTATTCGCGAATCACCCATCCACCTCCAGCATTCTTGCCGCGCCCCAGTCCTTCTTCACGCCATCCCGACCTACCTGCAAAGAACGGCTTGACCTGGTCGGGGGTTACGCCACCCCTGAGGACGGACGGGGTATCGAAGATGTCATCTGCTGAGCGAATACCGGGAAGCTGACCAGCCTTCTCAGCGAGCTGTTTACGAAGCTTCTCTCCGTTCGCAGCGCTCGTAGGACAATTACTATTGTGAACGAGTACTGGAGTCTCACCCGCCAGTACATAGTACGTGTGGAGGTCAGCGATCGTGAGGTTGTGGGTGTCCTGCTTCGCCGTGTAGCTGCTAGTGGCCTGGACAGTGGCGGCGGCTCCGTGGTTGGTGCGGAGAGTCACGCCGGGCTTGATTTCGCCGGCGTCTAGCCATTTTTGTTCGGATTCAGACCAGAAAGGATGGTGGTCCGTTGTGGTGATGATGCGAGGCCCATCGGCAGTCGTGATGGTGAGATCGACGAATGCCTTATCGGCCTGGGTGTAGATGGTGGAGGTTACCTGCTTGGACGCGGTCTCACTAGTTTCAGGGTCGGTGGCTAGTACATTTTCGCCGACCTTAATGTCTTCGATGGGCTTGGTGGTGCCATCCGCGAGGAGGACCTCGGTGCCTGGAGCGAAGCTGTTACCGCACCCTCCCTTGGAGGAATTTCCCTTTCCGCTTAGCGTGCGTGCTCCTAGACCTCCCGCAAAGGATTCTCCAGCTATCTGCGCGGCGCTCTTGTCGTAAATTTCTGAGTCGATGCTCGTGCCTGTGAGAAGAGATTCCTTCCAGGAGTAGCAGGTGACAAACTCGCAATAGTTTGATCGGAAGTACTCGATTTGCTGGTCCGTGGCGCCGGCAGCCCACATTTTGAAGGAAATCTGATCGATAACGCTTCCGTTGGTCGGATCAAACTTCCTTGTCATCTGTGCCATCTTCTTGCCGCCCACGGTGTCCCGGTTGCGAGGCCACTTTTGAAGTGGTCCGGTGTCCAGGAGAACGGTCTCCTCGAATACTGCATGTGTTGCCTCAGCGAGGGCGCCGCCGTCCCACGTGCCCCATTCGGCGTCCTCATAGAACGTTTCGCCCTTGCCGCCGGATCCGTCGTCGAGTTTGAGACCGGTGGGGTCGGAGTTGGTGACGGGGTTGCCGTTGGCGTAGGTGTATCCGTTCATCTGAAGCGGATCGGTGATGTCGATGAGGGGGTCGGCAGAGATGAAACGGCCTGTGGTGGGGTCGTATTCGCGGGCGCCAATGTGTGTGAGACCTGTGGTGGCGTCGTCGATTCCGACACCGAGGAAGGTGTGCCGGCTGGGCCAGTCGGTGGGCCGGGTGCCGCGGGGGTTGCCGTAGGGGTCGTAGGCGCGGCGGGTGATGTTCTGGTTGTTGGTCTGCTCGACGGCGGCGGTGGAGGTGTTGTGGTGGTCGGTGAGGAGGGCGGTCAGTTTGTGGTCTGTGCTCTTGCCGCCGGTGGTGCGAAGTGTGGTGGGGGCGCCGGGGTGGGTGTAGTAGCGCTGGGCGTCGACGGCTTCGCCGGCGGTGTTGACGGTGATTTCGGTGTCACCGAGGTAGAGGGTTCGGGTGGTGCTGGTGGCTTCGATGAGGCGGTTGCCGTTGGCGTCGTAGAGGTAGCTGACGTCTGCAGTGCCGTTATTGTCGCTGTCGGCTGAGGTGAGCTTGTTGCGGCGATCCCATGTGAAACCGGTGGTGGTACCGCCTGCGGTGATGCGTTCGGTGGTATTGCCGGTGACGTCGCTGTTGTAGCTCTGGCGCAGGGTGTAGGTCGAGCCGTTGATGTCCTGAGTGGAGCTGACTGCGGCGAGGGTGTGGGGTTGTACGAGGGTGCTTTGGGTGCCGTTGTTCGAGACCGTCTTGCCGTAGTCGTACTTGTATGTCTCGGTTGCCTTGATGCCGGCAGGGTCGCGGACGGTGAGGCTGGTGCGGTTGCCGATGCTGTCGAAGGCGTAGGACTGCCAGTAGCCGGTGCCGCTAATGCCGGGCGTCACCTGGGTACTGGAGGGCGCCGGGGCGCTCTGCTCGGTGGTGCTGGTGGGGCAACCAGCGCTGCCGGTCCAGGCGTTGACGAGGCGGCCCATGGGGTCGTAGGAGAAGCACTGCTGGTCGGTCTGGGTGGCCGACTGTTGGTCCTTGATGGAGGTGATGTTGCCGACGGTGTCGTAGCCGTAGGTGAGGGTCGTGATCCAGTGAGGGTTGGCCGTCTCTCGGATGGATTCGGTTTCGCTGAGACGGCCGGTGTGCTGGTCGTAGTCGTTGGTGGTCCAGATCCGGCGTGGTGCCTGTCCGGTGACGGTGCGCAGGACTTGGCCGTGGGGGCTGTAGGTGGTGCCGGTGGTGTACCAGACGAGGCCGGAGGTGGTGAGGGGTGCTCCTTCGCCGCTGTAGCGGGTGATGACCTTTTCGGCGGCGAGACCGACGCTGGCGACGGCGGGGAGAGTGACGGTTTGCGGCTTGCCGGTTGCGGTGTAGTCGTAGCTGTATGCGTAGCTGCGATCGAGGCCCTTGGTGAGCGTGTCCGTGGGGATGGTGATCTTGGTGCCGGTGGGGCGGTACTCAGCGTCGTAGCCAGTGACTTCGCTTGTGTACGCCTTGCCGTTGTTGTAGCGGGTGGAAGCGACGGGCTGGCCCTTAGCTGCCGTCAGGGTGTCGTAGGTGTACTGGGCGGCCAAGGGGCCGGCGGCGGAGTCGTCGCGGACTTCGGTTGTGCGGCCGAGCATGTCGTAGAAGGTGTACTGGACTCGGTCGAGGGTGTCCTTGGACCAAATGCGCTGGTCGAGGTTGTTGTAGCCGAAGCTCGAGGCGCCGACGTCGGGGTCAGTGGAGGCCGTCAGGCGGCCGCGGGTGTCGTAGCTGTATGTCCAGTTGTTGCCCTTGGGATCGGTGATCTTGGTGAGCTGGCCCCGCGCGTCGTAGGTGTAGGTGGTGTCGAGGGTGGTGGCGGGCTCGGTGACGCTGACGGTGGTGTAGTGCTGGATCTTGGAGGTACGTCCGAGGGGGTCCGTCCAGCTCTTGACCGCGCGGCTTCCCTGCAGGGGTGCGGTGCCAGCGGGGTTCATGCCGGTGCGGGCCAGAGTCCAGTCGCCGCCGTACTGCGTGGTGGCGGTGTGCTGGGCGATGTCGTTCTTGAGGGTAGTGACGCGGGTGGGGCGGCCGAGTCCGTCGTAGGACGTCTTGGTGGAGTTGGGGACGTCGAAGACGGTCTTGGGAACGAAGATTTCGGCGGTCGGCTCGCCGGGGGCGAGATAGCCGTTCTTGGACTCGCGGACGGTGCCGCTGGGGTTGTAGAGCGTGTCGGTGACGATGCGGCCGCCGCCAAGGGCCTCGGTCTGGATCTGGCGGGGGCGGAGCATGCCGTCGTAAAGGGTGATGGCGTCGTCGTACGTGCCGTTGTCGCGGAGGGTGCTGGTGGTGACAGCGGGCACTTTGTTGTCGTCGAACTGGTAGGCGAAGTGGACGGAGGCCTTGTCGGTGGCGGGCTTGCGTGAAGCGCTCCAGGCGTCGGTGACGCGTCCGAGGTCGTCGTACTTGCTGGTGGTTGTGCGGTTGTTGGTGTCGGTAACCGTCAGTGCTGTGCCGCGGCCGGGGTCGTAGGTGGTTGTGGAGCTGTGGACGGAGGTGAGGGTTACGTCCTTGGTGGCGGTGATGCTGAAGGCGGGACCAGTTAGCGGGTCATATGTAGTGGTGGTGTCATTGCCGGCTGCGTCGGTGACCTTGATCGCGCGACCGAGGCTGTCGTAGGAGGTACGGGTGGTGGTGATCCATCCAATGGCGTCACCGTCAACCGTGTCGACCTGGTAGGACAGACCCTTCATCGGGGCAGTCCCGAAGGCATTGAGGCTGTCGTAGGAGGTACGGGATTCGGTGATGGTCCGCTCGGCGGGGGCGGTTCCAGAGGTGGGGCAGGCGCCGGTGATGGTGCGGGTGTGCCAGGGCAGGCCGACGAGATTGTTGTCGCCGCTGGTGTTGTGGACGTATTCAGTGGTGGTGCACTGCTCGTCGGTAACGGTGCCGTCGGCGGTGCGTGCGGTGGTGTGGACGGTCAGCGGCAGACCATAGGCGGGCGTCTGCTCAAGGGTGTCGTCGTATGCGGTGTCAGTGCGAACGGTGCGAATACCGGCGCTGATCGTTTCGATCTTGTCTGTGCGAACGGTCCCGGTGCGGTAGGCCTTGAGGTCGGGAAGGCCGTCGCCGCGGCCGCGCTTCGCGGTCTCCTTCGCATACGGCCAGGACAGCTCGCGGGCCTGAACAGTGGCGCTGCCGGAGCTGGAGGTGTAGGTGATGGTTTCGGCGGCGTCGCCCTGGTAGGCAGGGAGGTCCTCGCCGAGGGTCTCCCTGCCTGCGGAGTCCTTCACGGTGATGAGGGCGCGTCCGGCGTCGCGGGACATTCCGCGGAAGTAGCGGGTGGTCGTCTTTGACTGCTCGGCACGGTCGTAGCCGCCAGTGGTGCCGGCGTAGTTTTCGCCGCGCGTGACGGTCACGGTCGCGTAGCCACGCCACTGACTGTAGGTGCGCAGTTCGGGCTTGGAGAATTCATCGGCGTCCTTGGCCCAAGCGGCGCCAGGGGTGTTCACGTCGCCGTAGGTGTAGGTGGTGGTGACGTCGGGTTCGCGGGTGGCGCGGTCTTTCTCGATAACGCGGTCGACGACGTACTTGTTGAACCACTCGAGGTTGGGGGTTTCCAGGTCAGGGTCGGGTGACCAGTGGACCGGGAAGCAGCGGGTGGTGTTGTCCTCGGGCTTCGGGTGGGTGGTTCCGACGGGGCAGGGTGCGGAGTAGTCGACGTAGATGTCGCCGCCGGACTCGGTGCGGATGGTCTCCACGCGCAGACGATCGAAGTCTGGGGTTTTGTCTTCCGCGCTGGTAGAGACGCGGTTGGGCATGTCGACGACGTTCGCCACGAAGGTGACTGCGGGCAGCTGTGTGGAGGTCTGGTTGCCCTCTTCGTCCTTGGTGGTGCCGTATCCCGTTCGGGTTATCGACTCCAGCCAGAGCGGGGGGTGGGTGTCCGTGCGCTGCTTGGGGAAGGACTGCTGCAGGGTCCAGGTATCGACCTTCGAGAGGGCAGTGGAACCGGGGGTGCGCTGGCCGTAGGTGTTGACGGCGGTGAGGCGGACGCGGTTCCAGAAGGTAGGCGTGGTGACCAGGCAGTTGGTCATGCCGACCTTGCAGTGAAGCGTGGCGGGGGTGTCCCACCAGGGCTGCTTGTCGGCGTAGTTCTTGGACTCGAACTCGGCCAGAGAGCAGGAGGTGGCACCCTCCTTGATGCAGCGTTCGTCAATCTTGAACTCGACCCTGCCTGCGGGAGGCCCGGTGAGGTTGCCTGCGCGCAGTCCGTAGAGAATCTGGGTGGGGTAGCCGCCGCGGACATACTCGACGGTCTGCTTGTACTTGCCGTTCTGGGCGTAGCGGTTGGTTTCCTTCTTCCAGTCGATGGTCATGACGTTGCCGTGGACGTCTTCGACGTAGTCGAGGTTCCAGCGCCATGCCTGGCTGCAGAAGGAGGTGGCGTAGGTGGCCTGGTGGCAGGGCTCGCCGGTGTGGTTGCCGACGACGGGGACGGTGAAGACGGAGTTGGTGACGGCTCGGGTGCCGGCTCCGTCGAGGTCGTTGCGGCCGAAGTAGTAGCGGGTGCCATCGCGGGTGGTGACCCGCCAGTACTCGCCGCCGTACTTGGCGTCCTGCTCTGTTTTAACCTTCTCCTTGCCGTCTTCCCCGATGATGAGGTAGTCGATCTTCGCGCCGTCGTCGTTGGCAGGAACCCACTTGCCGTTGGCGTCGTGAACGAGTTCGGTAGTGGTTCCGCCGAGGGACATGACGAGGTTGTCGCTGGCCCAGCACAGGTCCGGCTTCTTCTTGTCGTCCTCGTTGTCGTTGTTCGGGCTGTTCTTGCGGTCATCGGAGCAGCTGCGGTAACGGCGTTCGACGAAGCCGGGGTGGTAGTCCCAGCCGTCGCCTATCCACGAGGCCTGGCTGTTGGCGACGGAGGTCTTGCCGTCGACGGACTGGGAGGAGTAGGTGAAGGCGACCTTGGGGGCGGGTCCAGCCGGGGGTGCGGGGACGGTAAGGGGGTAGGTCCAAGTGAAGCCACCGCTGCTGCCACCGGCGCTCCAGGTGCCTGACGGGGAGAGCGAAGTCGCCTTGTATGTGCCTCCGGCGCCGGCGCCGGAGTCGGAGGCCGCCAGGACGGCGGGGCTGCCGCCGGCCTGTGTGGACATGCCCTGTACCGAGCCGTCAGCGGGATCGACTGTGGCCCGGATGGTGTTCTGAGCCGGGTCGTTGGTGCTGGGGATGTCGACTGCGGTGCTGCACTCGTCGAGTTCGGGGGTCTCGAGGAAACAGGCCGGGAGCTGCTGGAGCCGAAGACGGGTAGCCCATTCGTTGCCGAAGAGGTCCTCGAACTTGCTGTAGTCGAGTTCCACATCGATGGGAGTGGAGCCTGTAGCCGGGGGTGTCACGGTGATGATCGCGCCGTCGACATCGGATGCCTCGGTAGTAGTACGGGCCTCGACCTCGACGCCCCAGGTTCCGTTGGGGGCGGGGGGAGCCGGTTCGTCAGCGGTGGCGCTCGCCCTGCCGATCTTCACCGGCAGGTCCTCTACCTGGACCAGTCCGGTCGTCTCCGGCGTGAGCGCCTTCGTGCCGGCGTCTTCCACGAGAGGAACATCGTTGACCGGGACGTACTCCGCAGGGGGTTCGACGGGGGCACCGGACCAGCTGGTCAGCTCCTCCATCTTGGGCTCGTCCGCCGGGGCTTCCGCGGTCTTCTGGACCTCGGGGAGATCGACGCTCTGCGGCTGCGGGTTGACCGGAGGCAGGGCCCAGGTCTGCGTAGGCAGGAGGGAGACCGTAAGCAGTGCCGACAGCACTATTCCGGCCGTGCGGGCACCACGCGCGGTGCGGCCGCGTCGGGCGCTTCTGAGCGCACGCACCGGCTGCCGGTGCGCAGGCGGGTGGAACGGACGTCCCTGATCGGACGAGGACATGAGACCCCCACTCCCACCGCCGGCCAGACACTCAACCGCCGCACGGGGAAAACGATTAATTGCCAGCAGATTGTGCAGGAAGTCGACACCAAAAATCCACACAACATTGAGCTTGGTGATTCCTGTCACGCAGTCAACTAGACCTTCATCGTAACCAGTTGGATTAAATACAGGCCAATCACCAACCAGCCGACATCATGCAACCATTTCAGCATGAATGGATGTATCAGATCTTGGCACCCCATCTCGGGCACAAACATGCACCAAATTGCCCCAATTATTCCAATGTAGGGGCATTGACCTGGGGTTTTGCGCATACTGATGAGAGCTCTGCCAAGTAGCGAGATACCTTCCCCGCCTGTTTGATTTCATTCCCGTCGCGGCTTTCTCCCCGTGACGAAGACGTGAAGATGCGTCATGCTCTGCTGGCACGCGTGTGCGCACACAGGAATTTCCGAGGGCAGCTCAAGCCTCCAGGCGCCCACGGGGGAAGGAAACTCATGGACGCCTCGATGCCACCGGAAAAGTCCGGCCCGGCACCTGTTCCGGGATTGACCACGGGGATCACCGCTCGAACCGTTTGGACCCGTCGTCGGCGTCGCTTGGCCGGGCTGGCTGCCGTCTTGGCAGCGGCGGTCGTTCTGCCGCTCGCCGTGCACTCCACCCAGGACCAGGTGGAGCACACTCCCCCCGTAGCAAAGAAGGAGTCACGCCCGAGCCCGCTTACTGCCGCGGAAGCAGCTCGAGAGGCCAGGCGGACCGGCAAGGACGTCGAGGTCACGGCGGATCGCACAGCCAACTCCACCACCTGGGCGCAGCCTGACGGCTTGATGCGTACGCGTACTCACAGTGACACCATCCGGGCCAAGGTCGACGGTGAGTGGAAAAAGATCGATACCCGGCTCAAGCGTGTGAAGGGCGGCTACGCTCCTGCGGCGGTCAACGACCCGTTGCTGTTCAGTCCCGGAACCACAGACCCGGGCAAGCAGCGTGCCTCACGGACGGTGCAGCGCCCGCCCTTGGGCCCGGACGGTACTGCGTCAGATGACGGCCCGGCATGGAACGAGCTGGTGCGTCTTACGGTAGAGGGCCACGAGCTCGTCGTCAGCTGGCCCGGCCCGCTGCCCGCCCCTGTCGTCGACGGGCCCCGAGCCCTGTACGAAAACGTGCGCCCCGGGATCGACTTGCTGCTGACCGCACGCGACAGCGGCTACTCGCACGTCCTGATCGTGCACACTCCGCAGGCCGCCCAGGATCCCCTGCTGGCCGAGCTCGACTACCGTCTGACCTCGCCCACCCTGAGTTTCAAGCTCGATGCCGATTCTCACGTCGTCAGCGCGCTGAACGCGGAAGGCGGGGAGATGGCGGTGGCCCCCACCCCCTATCTGTGGGACTCCGCGGGCACGGTCATGGCCACAGTCGGTGAGCCCTCACACAGCCCCTCCACCGAGATCCCCAAGACGGCTTTCGCGCTCCCTGGACTCGCGGGACCGCAGCCCGGCAGCCATGAGTCCGCCCTCAGCGCGTCGCTCGACGGCGCTGGAGTGCTCAACCTGGCCGTGCAGGCACGCTTCCTGCAGGATCCCGACACCGTCTATCCAGTCTTCATCGACCCCTCCTTCAAGGGGCGCAAGCGGAGCTGGACTCTGCTGTACGAGAAGGCGCCGTCTTCCAACTTCCTCAATGGGCAGAACTTCAACGACGGAACCAACGAAGCACGCGTAGGCTATGAGTCCACCACCGGTGGCCTGTCACGGTCTGTGTTCAACTTCGAGCACGACGCCGTAAAGTTGCGTAACGCTGTCGTCAAAACCTCCTATCTCAGGATCCTTCAGACGTACTCCTGGGGTTGTTCCGCTCGTCAATACAACCTGTACGTCTCCGGTCTGGTGTCCAGTACCAGTACTTGGAACAAGCAGCCTGGCTGGGGCCGGCTCGTGGGAAACCAGACCAACGGCCATGGCTACAAGGCCGTAACCTGCCCCGACAAGTGGGTCGGCGTCGACATCAAGTCCCTTGCCCAGGAAGCTGCCACCAAGGGATGGTCTGGCATCGGGATCGGCATCCGCGCCGCGAACGAGTCGGACACAGCCGCGTGGAAAAAGTTCATGGCCAATGGGGAATCTTCTCCTTACATCGACACGGTCTACAACCACAATCCAGACGAGCCCAGGCAGTCTGAGATGACGATGTCGCCGGGTGGCACCTGCGACACCAGCGCTCCCTTCTTCTCCGTCGGAAAGTCCGACATCCGCTTCAGCGTCAAGGGCCGCGACTACGACAACAACCTCAAGTACGTGCACCTCAAGGTGTGGCCCACGGGCTACCTTGATGACCCGGTGGTCGACGCCAACTACCCGCCCGCCAGTGACGGAACCATCTCCGTAACCGTCCCCTGGGGTTCCTTGGCCCACGGCAAGACGTACTCGTGGAGTGCACAGACCATCGACACGGAAAACGCCGTATCATTCTGGGGGCCCGCTGGAACCACGGCCTACTGCCAGTTCGTTGTCGACCAGTCCGCTCCGAGCAGCCCTGTAATCTCCTCAACGCAGTTCCCCCCGCCGGGGGACAACAAGAACCAGTGGAGCACTGTCGAATTCGGAACCGGCGGTACCTTCACCTTCGGGACACAGTTGGAGAGCGGGACCAAGACTGTCGTCGACCCCAGCGTGGTTCGATACGAGTACAGCCTCAACACCAATAACCACACCATCAATCCGCCCATTACCACCACCTATGGCTCCACGAAGAGCAAGGTTCTCAACCCGCCGACGGCAGGCGTCAACGTTCTCTACGCCTGGGCCGTCGATGCGGCAGGAAACCGGTCCCAACCGGCCAAGTACGTCTTCTTCGTCACGCCTCGGAAGGTTCTCGATCCCGCAGGAGACCTCACTGGTGACAGCACGCCCGATCTCCTCGCCATCGACGGCACCGGGAACCTGCGCAACTACCCCGCCGAGCCGGACGGCGACATCGGCACTCACCTGCCCGGCGGCTACAACGCCGCAGGAGCTCTCGACGACGGCTACTGGGGTGAAGCCACCAGCCATGCGCTGATCAGCCATTCAGGCGACTGGTACCCCGGCGACGGCATCAATGACATCATCGCTCGCATGCCTGACGGCAAGCTCTATCTCTATCCCGGTGACGGGTACGGAAGCTTCAACATCGACGAGCGTCTCGACATCCTCCTGCCCCCCGGCTCACCCAGCACCGCGGCCATGACCGAACTCGCGATGACCAACGACATCACCGGAGACGGCCTGCCCGACATGTTTGCTGTCGCCGGCGACCAGCTGTGGGCCTTCACCGGATACACCGGCGCCAGTTTCACAAGCGCGCGTCTCCTCTCCGCCAGTGCGTGGACCACACGTGACATCGTCAGCGTCGCCGACATCACCGGCGACAAAGTCGCCGACCTCCTCTTCCGCACCGAAGAAACCGGACGCGGTCTCCTTCTGCGTCATGGCAAGGCCGCCGGCTCGGGCGTCGACCTGAACAGCCTCGCTGCCGCCGTGAACTCGGGCACAGGGAAGGACGAGGTCTACGGCACCGGAGGCTGGAACAAGGCCAGCATCCCCATGATCAAGGGGACCCCCAGCGCCAACGGCGACGCTATCCCCGACCTGTGGGCCGTCTTCGCCGACGGCACCCTCCGCTTCTACCGTGGAGGCCCCAGCACCCACGGCACTTCTAGCCTCGTCGGCGAAGCCGGATGGACCACCCTCCTCACCCTCGGCTAAGGGCTGTCCCGCAAAGATCTTGAAGCCGCCTCGGGCATGGCGGCCACTTTGCAGCCCGCTTGCCTATCCGGCGAGGGCGAGGTTGTGCATCCGGGCGATGCCGAGCATTGCGTGGTGGACACCGTCGCCCTTGAGGCGGCAGTCGCGGAGGATCTTCCAGGTCTTCATACGGGCGAAGACGTGCTCGACCCGGGCCCGGACCTGCTTGTGGGACTTGTTGTGTTCCTCTTTCCAGGCCGGCAGTTCGGACTGGAAGCGCTCGCGGCGGTGTGGGATGACGAGTCCGGTGCCTGGGTAGCCGCCGTCGGCGATGGTCGTGGTTTTGCCGACGGCGGACTTGGCGCCTGACTCCTCCCACGCCTTGCAGTCGTTGCGGTTCCCGGCGAGCGGCCGGCCGACCACGACGACCAGGCGGGTGTCGGCGTCGATGACGACTTGGTGGTTGGTGGAGTACCGATAATTCTTCGACCGCTCGGCGACGGTGTGGTCACGGGTGGGGACCAGGGTGCCGTCCACGATGAGCACGGTGTCCTTGGCGAACCGCTCACGGGGCTGGAGTGCGAGCAGGGGGCCGAGGTGGTTGATGACCCGACCGGCCGTGGACTTCGAGACGCCGAACAGCGGAGCAAGTTGCCGCAACGTCAGATTGGTGCGCCAGTAGGCCGTGACCAGCAACACCCGGTCCTCCAGCGGCAGACTCCACGGCCGGCCTCGGTGGACCATATCTGCCCCTTCGCGCCGCAGCGCGGTCAGCAGTTTGCGGAAGCAGCGCGGGCTCAGCCCCGCGAACGGGGTTATCCAGGACGGCTCCGATGCCGTGATCACACTCGCCACATCGTGATCATCACTCAGGCCGGCCCAATGCCGAGACAATCCCACAACTACGCTGATCGGGGCAGTCCACAGTGCGCAAGACCGGGGAAATCATGAACCGACCACTACTGTTCCTCGACGTGGACGGGCCACTCAACCCTTACGCGGCCAAGCCGGAGAGACGTCCCGACGGCTACACCACACTCAGAGTTCCCCGGAACGGCGCCCATCAGGACGACAGAGGCCTCTCGTCCCGACGACCCCTGCGAGTCTGGCTCAACCCAGAGCACGGACGAATCCTGCTCCATCTCGGCTTCGAGCTGTGCTGGGCCACCACATGGATGGACGACGCCAACCGGTGGATCGCACCAGTCCTCGGCCTTCCAGAACTCCCCTTCGTGGACTTCGGCGACGTCCTACTCCGGGAACGCCCTGATGGGGTCCACTGGAGGACCCGACCGCTGGTGGACTACGCAGGCGGCCGTCCGTTCGCCTGGGTGGACGACGAGCAGAGCGAGCTGGACCAGACGTACGTGACCACCCATCACCAAGGTGCCGGGCTCCTCCACCACGTCAACCCGCGGATCGGCCTACGGGAGAACGACTTCCGCGCACTCGCCGATTACGCCCGGTCCCTGAACACCTCACCAGCTCTTCAGGCTGCTCCGCACTCGAAGCCAAGATCTTTGCGGGACAGCCCTTAGCTACACCACCATAAATACGCAGTGCAAAAGGGCTTTAGGGCACTCAGTTAATTCGAGAGATCACTGCAACACCTGGTGAGTTGATCAAGCCGCACGGAGTTTAGACAGGCGCTCGGCTGGGGTTTCCCAGCCGAGCGCTTTGCATGGGCGGCTGTGGAGCTCGGCAGCGACGTCCGGGACTGTCCATCGTCCGGCTCTGTCTCACATCCGATGTGACGGAAGGCGGCGTTATCCGAAGAGGATGCGGTGGCGGAGGAGGGTGAAGCCTGCTCGTCCGTGCATCTGGCGGGCGAGCCGCTCGGTCTTGGTGTAGATGCCCCCAGTTGGGCCGTTGCAGTACGGGAGTATGACTGCGGCGATCACAGCGTTGCGGTCTCGCTCGAGGCCACAGATGAAGACGTGCAGGCGTGGCAGACCCGGGCTCGGGGCACCCCGGCATCGGTGGTGGCGGCACGCTCGCGGTCACGCATCTTGCGGGAGGGCTTGCCCGTCGGGGTGTGTGTCGATCCAGGCAAGTCCGCCGATGTCGAGGTGAGTGCGGGCGCGGGTGACGGCGACGTAGGCAAGGCGGGCTTCGGCGTCGTCGATGGGTCCTGGGATGGGTTGTCCTTGGCTGTCCTGTTGGTCGGTGTCCTTGGGCGGGGTGAAGTCGTCGGCGACTTGTACGCGTGCCCATTCGCGGCCTTTGGCCTTATGGGCAGTGGAGATGACGACCTGGGCATGCTCTTCCCTGGTGAGACGGCTGACCGCAGCAAGGATGGCGTCGGTTCCGTGGGGGTCGACGAGGTCGACCAGGGGCTGGAGGTCGCGTCCGGAGGGGTCATGGGCGGCGTAATCCTGGACGGTTTCCCAGGTGGGGAAGAGGACAAGTTCGGGGTGGCTGGTGCGGCGTCCGTCTTTGAGGTCGCGGGCGGCCAGGGCGAGGGCCCGCAGACTGTCTCCGCCGCCGACGAGGGCGACTTGAATACCGGCTGCGAGAAGGCTCATGACGTGCTTCATGGCGCCGACGCTGGTCCGGCACAGGATGGCGTCGGGGTGGCTGAGCGGGCCGAGTTCGGTAGGCATGGCGTCGGTGCCGGTCAGGCGGATGGGCGCCTGGGCGCCTGGGCGCCTGGGCGCCTGGGCGCCTGGGCGCCTGGGCGCCTGGTGAGCCAGCGGTTTGCTTCCCTGGCCAGCAGGGGGCCGAAGCGGAAGGAGCGGGAGAGGGTGAGGTGGATGCCGTCGAAGCCGGCCATAACGTCTTTGGCGCCGCGCCAGTGATAGATGGCCTGTGCTGAGTCTCCGACGAGGACGAGCTGGGCGTGGTCGCGCTGGCTGTTGAAGATGTGCTCGACGACGGGGTTGGTGTCCTGTGCTTCGTCGAGGAGGAGGAAGTCGGCGGGGATTCTGGGGTTGGTGAGGGACCAGATCTTGAGGAAGTGGTCGGGGTCGAAGCGGACGACGCCGTCGTCCTTGCGCTGGAGGTCCTCCCACGCCTTGCGGGCATACGGCAGGGCGAAGGCGGCAAGCTGACTGCAGGCGTTGGGGCTGTCGAGGCCGCGCAGGGGCAGGACGTGATGTTCGGTGATCTCTGGGTCGGCGGAGTGGCAGAAGCGGGTCACAGCCTTCAGCACCGTGTTGGACAAGGTGGTCGGCATGAGGGTGTGGCCTTCGATGCGGACGGGCTTGGTGATCCCGAGGTCCTGCCCGGTTCTCCATGCGGGGCGGCGAGGTGCGTCGATGCGGCGTGCGTAGCGGTGGCCGATGGCCGCGTAGGCGAGGGCGTGGGCGGTCTTGCAGGTGACTGTGCTGGGGAATCGGGTGGCGGCGTCGCGGGCGATGGCGCGGTTGTAGGCGATGTAGCGGCCGCGGCGGCTGGTGCTTTGGGCGAGCAGGGCCAGGGTTGAGGTCTTGCCTGTGCCGGCGCCGGCTTGGAGGACCATGTGGTCGCCGGCGTGGAAGCGGTCGGCCGCTCGGGTCTGTTCGTCGGTGGGGGTGAACAACGGGGTCTGCTCCGGATCGGACGATGGAAACGGTTGGGCTGGAGCTCGGTGCCAGTGGCTGGCCGTGGCGGGCTTAGACCGTGTCCTATGTGGTGAGGCGGTCGTTGAGGTCGTCATGGGGCGGGGTACGTGGAGTTGGATTGTTCCGGACGGGCTGTGGGAGATCGCGAAGCCGCTGATCCCACCCTCACGGGTGCGGCCGCAGGGCGGCGGGACGCCGGACACGCCTGATGAGACACTGTTCACCGCGATCATCTACGTACTGGTCTCCGGGTGCGCCTGGCGAGCCCTGCCGCCGTGCTTCGGGATATCGAAGTCGACAGCCCATCGCCGGTTCCTGATCTGGTCCCGTGCCGGGGTGTGGGGCCGGCTGCATGAGGAGATCCTGCACCGCCTCGACGACGCCGGCCTGCTCGACCTGTCCCGAGCGGTCCTCGACTCCGCCCACGTGAGGGCGAAAAAGGGGGCGAACTCACCGGTCCGAGCCCTGTGGACCGGGGCAAGCCGGGTTCCAAGATGCACATCCTGTCGGACGCGAACGGACTGCCACTCGTCGTCGGTGTCACCGCGGCCAACGTCCATGACAGCCAGGCCCTGAAGCCCATGGTGCTCGGTCACCCAACGAGACACGACCCCCACCGCGGCCGTCACTTCAAGCCCCAGCGCCTGCACGCCGACAAGGCCGACGAGATGCCTGAACTGCGGAAATGGCTCCGCGGCAAGCGCATTGGCGTGCGTATCGCCCGCAAGGGCATCGAGTCATCAGAACGTCTCGGACGCCGCAGATGGGTCATCGAGCGGACCATGTCCTGGCTGACCGGCTACCGCCGCCTCAACCACCGCTACGAGCGCCATCCACGCAACTACCTGGCCTTCCTCGGCCTCGCCGCAGCCATCTGCTGCTATAAACGGCTTCTCCGCCTCACCACATAGGACACGGTCTCGGCGGGAGGGCCTGATGGCGGGTGGAAGCAGGCTGCGTGCGCGGGTGGCAGTCCTTGGCGGCTTGATGGTGATGTTGACCGTTCTGACTGCGTGCGCGGGTCCCTATCAGTACTACGAGGGAACGGGGCTCCACGACGCCACGGCGGCCGAAGTCGCTGGGGGCTGGGAAACGTCGAGGGAACCCGCGTAGTGCTTCGTGGAGACGGAACAGCCCTTCTCGAGAAGCTGGACGGGAAGGACTTTGACTTCGAGGACGGCTGGCGTCTCTCCGGTACGGGAACCTGGCAACTGACCGACGACGATGGCGGACAGGTCGTCCAGCTTGTGCTGACAGCCCGGACACGAGTCGAGAGGCGTTTTCCCGTAACGGCGACTGATGCCTCGGCTCCGGAGCCCCCATCGACGTACTCGTGGTACTTCTACGTGGACCGTGATCAGCACGATGAGTTGAAGCTGTTCTTCTTCTACGGTGATCCCGACATCGGGAACACGTACGTGATGACGCGCGAGACAGGGTCATAGCCATTCGTTGATCGCTGCGACCAGCACGGTCGCGTCGTAGCGGACGGCGAGTTTGTCGTACCGGGTGGCGACGGCGCGGTGTCTCTTGAGGCGGTTGATCCCGCACTCGACCGCGTGACGCTCGCCGTAGTCGACCGGGTCGAAGCACGGTGGCCGGCCGCCGCGGGAACCGAGCTTCCGGCGGTTGCGCGCCTGGTCGGCCTTGTCCGGAATGGTGCAGCGAATCCCCCGGCGGCGCAGATAGGCCCGGTTCCAGTGAGTCCGTCGGCGGCAGAGCTACGGCCGGGACACGTGCGGCGCTGCGCCAGGCGCTCGCCGCTCATGGCCTGGTCCGCAATCGCGTTCACCAGCTCGGGGCCGTACTGGTCACCGTGACGCTGGACGCTCCCGAGGCGCAGGCCCTGGCTGTGCTCCTCAGCCGACGCGATGCCCTCCCGCGGCAGGCGCAGCAGGGGGACGATATCGGCTGAGGAGCCGGGCCGGCGGAGACTGCGGCCGCCGCCCTCGCCGACGCTCTTCGCGCGCACGGCACCGGCGCGTACGCACGGGTCCTTACCTCCGGGCAGGTGAGCGCCGGACTTACCCCCCAGCCGCCCAGGCGGTGGTCGCCGCCCTCACCGCCCGGACCGGTGCCACATCACGCGGCAAGCGGCGCGGGCTCGGCTCCGGCTTCAAGGGCATCGCCGCCCGCCAGGTCTTGTCCGGCCGATCATGTGCGGAGCGGGATGACCGCAATCGCTGCGATGGCGGTGCCGAGGAACGCATGGCTGCGTCTGCCGTAACGGGCGGCAACGACCCAGGCGCGAACCCAAGCACCGCCCTGCCCCGCGTGCTGATCAACGGAGACGGCATGATGGGTTTATGAAGTCTCTCGCTGTGGCGGGCCTGCGGATCGTGGATGGGTGGACCGAGCCCGAAGGGCTCATTCCCCCCGTCGTCACCGGGCAGGCACCGAGCTGTCCTTCCGAGGAAGGGCGCGTCGAGGCCATGCTGGACGCACTCGAGCCGAAGCTGCACGAGAAAGCGAACGCCGACTGGTACCGGCTGTCGGTCGAAGGAGGGCTCTTCTCCGAGACCGACCGCAGGTTCCTGCTCGCGCTCCAGCCCGACGAGAACCGCCTCGCACGGTGGCACTGCGTCGAGTTGCAGAGCGAGTGGGACCTCATGGGCAAGGGTGCTGCCGGACTGCTCGGCAGCGCACCCTGCCGCCCCGAGTTCCGCATGCTCTCGCTCGACGGGAACGTGCTGTGCTTCGCAACGACGTGGGAGCACGCGATCAGCACCTCCGTGCTGAAGGCGCCGCATCGTTCGCAGGTTCTCCGCCGGTGGGCCGAGGCACTGACGGACGGCACGATGGACGACATGGGCGAGCCGGACGAGCCGCCGCTGAGCATCGCGGCACGCCGCTGGCTCGACAAGCACTAGGAATTTGTCCGACTGATCACATACGAAGCCAGAAAGCAAGGGCTGCCGCTGTGGCGGTGCCGAGGAAGACGTAGCCGCGCTTGTCGTAGCGAGTGGCGACCGCCCGGAACTGCTTCAGGCGGTTGATCGCCCGCTCAACGGTGTTGCGCTTCTTGTAGCGGTCCTTGTCGAAACCGGGTGGCCGTCCACCGCGTGAGCCCTTGCGCAGGCGGGGCGGCCTGGCTGTCACTCTTCTCTGGGATGGTGTGGCGGATGCCCCGCCGTCGCAGGTACTTGCGGACGGCGGCCGTTGCTGTATGCCATGCCGGCCGCCTTCCGTCAATGCTTCCGGCTCCGCGACGTCGCGGAGCCGCGATCGATCCTGCCCCTTCCAGAGCCGCACGACACCCCGCACTCGCCACCCGCCCCGCCAGACCTCGGGCGGGCAGGGGCGGTAGACCCGGTGACTTTGCCTCTGCCTGATCGTTTCGATGGTGAGATCGGTTCAACGGGGGCGATCATCGGGGCCCGTCAAACCGGCATTGCGGCTGGGGCCTGGATGGTGCACTGCGGCCCCCGGGGGGCCGATGCGGGAGAGTCGCGACGATGTGCGGTCTGGTCGGTTTCGTGGGCGATCTCTGGGGTGATGAGGTCGCGCAGTCGGCGTCTACGTTGAAGGAGATGACCGAAGTTCTCGCCTGCCGCGGCCCGGACGCTATGGCCGTGTGGCGGGAGTGGCCGGCGGGGCTGGGCACCACACTCGGCTGGCGACGCTCGACGTGGAAGGCGGTCGCCAGCCCCTGATGTCGGAACGCGGTGAGCAGACGGTACTGGCCGTCGTTTTCACCGGCTCCGCACACGGTCCTACCCGAAGCCGCCCGCGACCGGCGACCAGCACCTGCGCCGCCTCCCCTCCCCCCAGGCGTCGGAGCCCGCGACATGAACCGCCGCGCCCTGGACGCAGCCGGAATCACCGAACCCGCGCTGCGGGACGCCTACACCGACTGCCTGCGCCTGAACTCGCGCACCGCAAGCTCGTTCCTGCTGGCCACCCGTCTCCTCCCGCCTCACTGTCGCCCTGCTGTCCACGCCTCTACTGCTTCGCACACGTGGCCGACGCGATCGTTGACGATCCCGGCCCGCTCCCGGACACCGTCGAGCGTGAGGCAGCCCTGGACACACTCCAGCAGCAACTCGATTCGGCGCTGCGCGGCAAGGACTACGCCACACCACTGCTGCGTGCCCTGGCCCATACGGTGGCCCGGTACAGCGTGGATCTACGGCACATGGACGACGTCATGAACGCCATGCGCGCAGATCTGGCTGCGACTGAGTACCCCGACTACGAAGCCTTGCAAACGTACTGCCACGGCTGCGCCGCTGCCCCCGGCCTGATGACCGCGCCGGTCCTGGGAACGCTCGTCTCCCAGCAGGAAGCCGCTCCGCACGCGATCGCCTTCGCCCTGGCCTTGCAGCTGACCAACATCCTGCGCGACGTCGGCGAAGACCTCGACCGCGGCCGCCTCTACCTGCGGCAGGATCTCCTCCAGGCGCACGGCGTCGACCGCTCCCTGCTGGAATGGAGCCGTCGCACCGGCAACAGTGCCCCACGGATCACAGCAGCCATGAAGTCGTTCGCCGGCCTGGCGAACACCGCCCACCGGGACGCCACCACCGGCATCGCAGTCCTGGCCCCGCAGGTGCGGCCCGCGCTCCGCGCCCCTCTGGCCCACTACGTGGCCATCCGTGAAGAGATCACCAAGAACGGCTACGACGTCCTCCACCACCGCACCCGAGTGCCCCGACACCGCCGTGCTGCGCTCACCCTCACGTGCGTCGCCCGCGTCATCGCCGCCCGTGCGAAAAGTCGTAGACGCTGCGAAGTCGCCACCACCGCCTCCCCATCCGCAACGGTGGCAAGCCAGGGACGGCTGCTGCAGGCGCACGTGCACCACGGTGGCCTGATCGGTCCGCCAGCCCAAGGCGGGGATTCGGCTAGCAGCACGGCGGGGCTGCGCCCACACCCAGGCCCTCCTCCGCCTCGCCCGCCAACGCATCGCGGCCTGTTCGCCGTGCTCCGGGCATCCCCGGGTCGAGCGGGGGAGGACGTACGAACTCCGGCTCCCTCAGAGTTTGCCTTCCATGAGAACCGTGCGATGCCCCCCGAGCGCGCGGGAGAGACCTTCGAGGAACCGGGGACTGAAGTCGGGCCAGTCCCAGAACTCGAAACCGAGGTACCCGAAGGCGAAGTAATCATCCGACCAGGTCCACGCAGTCAGGTCAACAGAGCACCGACAGTGCGGGCAGGCGACTGCCGCGCTGCCTGTGTCGCTCCAGGCGTTGATGGCCTCACCGAAGGATTCCCACGCCCCCTCGATCTCCTCCAGCCGGTCGGTGTAGAAATCCGCCCGCCCGGCACAATGGGGGCACACCGCGAACCTGGGTTCGCCCTGACCGCAGTCGAATACGGTGCGGCCGGTCTCGATCCTGAGTCCGTCGCTGGGCTCCCAGTCCTCCCGACTGACCGCCTTGGCCCAGGAGGGACCAGGCGGATGCCCCGACGGCGCCCCGAGAACACAGTCGGTGAGCTCGGCCCGAACTATCCCCTCCCTGACCAGCCAGTTGAGTCCGCTGTCTGCCAGGGTGCGCGCGTCCGCATGCGTGGCGTCGAGGTCAACGACGGTCTGAAAGTAGTTCCCCATGAGGCAACAGTAGGAGCAGCCACCGACAGCACGTCACTGAGCCCATTCCACCATCGGAAAGCTGCTGGTCAGCACCGTGTTATGGGCGTCTGATTAAATCCTGACCATGACGGGGTGGCACCGTCACCCTCGCCTCGATGGGACTCTGGCTGTTGGTGGGGCGCCGATCCAGCTGACCAGAGCACTGCCACTCCATCTCGGAATGGGGCGGCACCAAGCTCCGCTGGAATCTGGCCGCCGACAACTTCGTCACGCATCCTGACGCTCACGCGACTTCGCCGTCGGACGGACGCTGGGCCGCCCTCGCCCGCACGGCTCGTACACCACGCGGCGCGGGGTCACAGGTCCATGTACTCGTAGTACCGCAGGCGGGAGGCGGCGGCCTGCTCGGTCATGCCGAGGACTTCGGCGACCTGAGCGAGAGGGAGCTGTCCGCTGCTGGGGACAATCCTGATGGCGAGGGGGCCGAAGACCGCGACGGTCGCCTCCAGCTCACCGGCCGCTTTCACCACGGTGAGCGGATCGTCGTCGACGAGCTGGTCCAGGCGCTCGTACAACTGCCGCAGCAGACCGGCCAGGTCCTCGGGCAGCGGCACCGCGATTGCGGCGACCCCGTCCACGTGGGTCTCCCAGTCCCGCTCGGGCCCGGAGGTGTCGTAGGCGTCGAGGTCGTCGCGGTCGCCCTGCTGCCAGTCGATCGGGAAGGTGCGCTCGCCGCGCCATCCGCATGCGCACCTGCCCCGCATCGTCGTCGCCGTCGGCCTGCGCACCGTTGCGTCGTACACCCACCAGTCGGTGAAACTCGGGACATGGCCACCGCTGCCCACGTCAATGGCACCAGAGAAACCAACCGGTCCGCACGCCTACACAAACCCTGACGAAAACCTGACAGTGGGTCAGCGCCCTGCGGGCGCACCGGTATTCGTCCCAACCTCCGATGGACGGAGAGGTGCTCTCTAGCCCTTCACGTCCGGCTTCCAGTCCTGGGCGAGGAGTCCTAGCAGGACCTCGTCCAGGAACTCGCCCATCACCCACGCCGAGGAGCGCAGTACGCCCTCACGGACGAAGCCGTTGTGCTCGGCGGAGCGCAGCATCGCGGTGTTGTCCGAGAGCGTCTCGATCTGCAGCCGCTGCAGGCCGCGCACGATGAATCCGTAGTGGCACAGCGCCGCGACCACGTCCGTGCCGTAGCCCTTGCCGCGCGAGGCGGGTAGCAGGCCCAGGCCGATGTGCGCGGAGCGGTTGTGGTTGTCGATGCCCCACAGCGTCGCGGTGCCGACCAGCGTGCCGCCCTCCAGCTCCACCACGGAGAACGGGACGTGTCCCTGCTCCTTGTCGTCCACCACCAGCCGCGGGTCCTTCGAACCGGGGGTGATCGGCCGCCACGGACCGCCTTCGGCTCGTGCGGAGTTGGCCACGTCGTCGTAGAGCTCGGCCCGTAGGACCGGGATGTCGTCCTCGTGCCGGGCCCTGAGCCCGACCTTTTCGCCTTTGAGCATGCAGGCTTTCTATCCGACCGTACTCGGCGACGGCAAACCAATAAGTCCGGAGGATCGGCCCCCCGTCGTTCCCTGTCGTGCGTGCTGTCGGTGGTCGACGCGCCGCCGGTGCGGGCCTCGTTTTCCCCTCTCCACCCGCCTCCGTGCTGGGGCGGGTGGAGGGCGGCTGTCGGAGTGGCTCCTGATTTTGGCTAGCTCACGTGCTTCTTGACCTCTGTGTAGACCGTCGGGTCGGCGTGCAGTTCGCTGTGGCCCAGGCAGGCCGTGGTGGTGTTGAGTGCGCCGGCGAGGGCGACGCTGTTCTTGGGGCTGATCACGATGTCGCAGGGTGAGCGCCAGGTGGCGTAGCGGGGGGAGCCGGGGGTTTCGTCGCCGGAGTTGAGGGTGTTCAGGAAGTCGGATCCCGGTCGCATCTCGACACACGGGGCTCCGCCGCACCAGTGCGCCGTGGCGGTGCCGTGGTTGGGTCCTCCGAGGGAGACCCAGGCGTCGACCTTGGAGGCGCCGCCGAGGTTCTTGAGGTAGTAGCGGGAGGACAAGGCGCCCATCGAGTGGGTGACGATGTCCACCTTGGAGGCGCCCGTGAGGTTCAGGACGCGCTTGATCTCGTCGGCGAGCTGCGCGGCGGTCGTGGCGTTGGACTGTGTGGCGTCGTAGGTCCACTGATCGAGGTGGTCGGCCGGCCAGCCGTCCGCCCGGAATCGCTTGGCCATGGACTGCCAGGTGGAACCGTCCGAGTTCCAGCCGTGGACGAAGACGACGGGGTCGGGGCGTGCCTCGGCCTTGGGGGCGACGGCTGCGGACGCGGGGAGGGGGAGAAGGGGTACGGCGGCGAGGAGGAGCGTCGGCACGCTCCGTAGCAGGTTGCTGGTCACGCTCGGTTTTGTAGCGTGCCGGCCCGCCGGAGTACGGGCGGTCACCTGTCCTCTCACCCTCTCGGGGGCAGGGATTCACCGCAGAAACGTGACAGCACCGGGCGCCGGCGGCACCGGCCAGCGGCCCCTCTACCGGCCTATGCCGGGGCGCGCGAGGAGGCGGCTGGGCTCCCCGCTTCCGGGCGGCCCGTCGTTCAGCGGGGAATCACCCAGCTCGGCGTCCAGGTGTCGGTGGTCTCGTCGTCCGTCTTCGTGGCGGTCAGGTGGGCCTTGAGGGTGGCCAGTGCGGGGTGGGGGTTGTCGCGGTGCCAGAGGAGTGCGTGCGGGTAGACGGGCGTCGGATCGGTCACCGGGATGCGGCGCAGGCCGTGGTCGGCGGGCCAGACGAGGCGGGTCTGCCCGCCCATGAAGGTCGCGAGGGCCGGGGTGTCGGCGATGGTGTCGAGGAGCGCGTCGGAGCCGAAGTTGGGGCCGGTCGCCTCGATGGTGAGTCCGAACGCGGCGACGAGGTCGTCGTAGTAGGCGGCCCACTCGGTGCCGGGGACGAGGCCGGGCATCCAGATCCGGTGCCCGGCGAGCTGGGCGAGGGTCACCGAGCGGGCGCCGGCCAGCGCGTGGTCGGGGCCGGTGAGGAGCTGGAGGGGTTCATCGAGCACCCGGACGGAGTCGATGTCCTCGGGGAGGGGCCGGCCGGGGGCGGCGACGGCGCGGAAGGACGCGTCGATCGCACCCGAGCGGATGGCGGCGACGGCCGTTTCGATGCCGAACAGCGTCATCACGTCGAGGTCGATGTCCGGATGCGCGCGGTGGAAGCCGCGCATCAGGCCTGACTGCGCGCTGCGCAGGGCGATGACGTCGACGCGCAGCGGGCGGTGGCCCGCGCTGATGGACGCGACCGCGCGCTCGGCGACGCGCAGCAGCTCGCGTGCGTGGGGCAGGAACGCCTGCCCGTCGATGGTGAGCTCGGATCCGCGCGCGGTACGGGTGAACAGCCGTACGCCGAGGTCGCGTTCCAGGACGGCGATCCGTTTGGAGACGGCCTGCTGGGTGATCGACAGCTCTGCGGCGGCCTCCTGGAACTGCCCCGCGTCTGCTGCGGCCACGAAGGTCCGGACGGTGTGGAGGTCCATGTCGGCATGGTAGTGGCACAACGGTGGGTTGTGGCTGGGGCGCTTTTCGGTTGTTTGATCTCCGGGTTTGGTGACCGCTTTGATGTTTTCGGGCGCGAATTGGTTGTGCGGGTGAAGGGTGGGGGCGTCGGGTATGAGGAGCGGGCGGCGGCTGGGGCGGCGGTTCGGGTGGCTGTGGGGGGCGTACGGAACGAGCGCGCTCGGCACAGGGCTCGCCTTCGGCGCGTTCCCGCTGATCGCCCTCCAGGTGCTGGACGCCGGGCCCGCCGAGGTCGCCGCGCTCTCCTCCGTGGGGGCCGCGGTGGGCGCCGCCGTGGCGGTGCCGCTCGGCCCGTGGGTCGAGTTCCGCCGCAAGCGGCCGGTGCTGATCGCGACAGACGTGGTGCGGTTCGCCGCGCTCCTGACGATTCCCGCCGCGTACGCGCTCGGCGTGCTCGGCTTCCTTCAGCTCCTCCTGGTCTCGGTCGTCGTCGCGCGGCCGACATCACCTTCCGCGCCGCCTCCGGGGCGTATCTGAAGACGTTCCTCGCGGCCGAGGACCTGCTCGTCGCCAACGCCCGGTTCGAGTCCACCACCTGGACGACCACGATCATCGGGCCGCCGCTGGGCGGCGCCGCGATCGGGCTCCTCGGCCCCTTCGCGACGGTGGTGGCCGACGCGGTCAGCCACCTGCTCTCGGCCCTGGGCATCCGGGCGATCGGCGGCCACGAGCCGCCGCCCGAACCCCGGGAGACCGCACCTCTGCGGGCCGGGCATCTGCTCGACGGCTGGCGGTACATCCTCGCCGACGCGACGCTGCGCCCTCTGTTCTTCAACACCGTCCTGTTCAACGGCCTGGTGATGGCCGTCCAGCCGCTGCTTGCCGTCCTGATGCTCGGCCGGCTCGGGTTCACCCCGTGGCAGTACGGCCTCGCCTTCGCCCTGCCCTCCATCGGCGGCCTCATCGGCGCGTGGCTCGCCCGACCGCTCGTCCACCGGTTCGGGCAGCACCGGATCCTGCTCACGGCCGGGGTGCTGCGCGCGGTCTGGCCCGTGGGTCTCGCCTTCCTCGGTCCCGGTGCCGGCGGGCTGCTGCTGGTCGTCGGCGTCGAGCTCGGGCTCATCTTCTGCTGCGGGGTCTTCAACCCCGTCAGCGCCACTTGCCGTCTCGAACGCACCCCGAACAACCGGGTCGCCCGCACGCTGTCCGCCTGGGCGGTGACGACCAAGGCCTCGACCGCCGTCCTGACGGCCGCCTGGGGTGTGCTCGGCGCTCTGCTCGGGCCCCGCACCGCCATCGGGCTGGCCGGCCTGCTCCTGCTGGCGACCCCACTGCTGCTCCCCCGCCGCCCGGCGCCACGTCGCTCCGATCCTGAGCTGCAGCACCCCGCCGTGCCCGGAGGGCCGCCTTCGCCGCGCTCGTGATCCCCTCCGAATTCACCCGTCGCGGCGGCGTTTCAAGCGGCGGCGACCGGTCAGCCGAGAAGAAAGAACTTCTCCCTTCATCCCATCGGTCAGGAGGACCCATGGACAGCTGGCGCGCGTCCGCAGCCTGCCAGAACGTCGACCCCGATCTCTTCTTCCCCGTGGGCACCGGAGCCCCCGCCCTGGTACAGGCCGAGGAGGCCAAGGCGATCTGTCGGCACTGCCCTGTGCGCGACGCGTGTCTCCGCTGGGCCATGGACGACTCCCATCAGGTGACGGGCGTCTGGGGTGGCCTGAGCGACGACGAACGGCGTTCCCTGAAGCGGAGGTTGCGCCGTGGGGCGAGCGCGGGGGAACGGCCCCACCGGTAGGGGTTTCCGGTGAGGCCG
Organism: Streptomyces sp. NPDC028711; assembly: GCF_055565415.1. Classification (NCBI taxonomy): domain Bacteria; kingdom Bacillati; phylum Actinomycetota; class Actinomycetes; order Kitasatosporales; family Streptomycetaceae; genus Streptomyces; species Streptomyces sp. NPDC028711. Next base: position 44,231 of record NZ_JBVHUJ010000011.1, read on the forward strand.
TTCGGTCTCCTGTCGCCACCTTCTGGAGGGAGGCTCACCTCCTGGAGAGAGGCTCGTGCCTCGGCTCATTCCTCCAGGGGGGCGAGCATGCCCTTGCGCAGGCGGGCCAGATTGCGCGAGAGCAGTCGCGACACCTGCATCTGGGAGACGCCGAGCCTCTGGCCGATCTCCGACTGCGTCAGCTCCTCGACGAACCTCAGATGGAGCAGCCGGCGGTCCCGCTCACCGAGCTCGTCGAGGAGCGGCGCGAGGGCGTGGAAGTCCTCGAACAGCTCGAGCGCCGGGTCCTCCTCCCCCAAGAGGTCGGACAGCATGGCGCCGCCGTCCTCCTCGTCGCCGCCGACGGCCGCGTCGAGCGAGGTGGACCTGTACGCGTTCGAGGCGAGCCGCGCCTCGATCACCTCGTCCTCCGAGAGGTCCATCAGGGCCGCGAGTTCCGACACGGTCGGCGCCCGCCCGAGGCGTGAGCTCAGCTCCTCCGTCGCCTTCGCCAGCTCCACGCGGGCCTCCTGCAGCCGACGCGGCACATGGACCGCCCATGAGGTGTCGCGGAAGAAGCGCTTGATCTCCCCCACGATGCACGGCACGGCGAAGGTGGTGAACTCCACCTCACGGGAGATGTCGAACCGGTCGATGGCCTTGATCAGCCCGATGACGCCGACCTGGACAATGTCCTCCATCTCGTCGCCCCGGGCCCTGAAGCGACCCGCCGCGTAGCGGACGAGTGACATGTTCATCTCGATCAGCGTGTTGCGTGCGTACTGGTGCTCGGGAGTCCCCTCTTCCAGTACGGCCATCCGGCCGAAGAACAGCTTCGACAGCTCGCGGGCGTCCTTCGGCGCGATCTCGCGGGGGGCGTCGAGAACGGGAAGACCCCCCACGGCCCCTTCGGTGCGGCCCTTCGTCTCCGTGCGGTCCTTCGTCTCGGTGCGGTCCTTCGTCTCCGTCGGCACTGCGGTCGACACTCCACTGACCCCTTCGATCGTCGGCAACGCGTTCTCCCCCGGGCGGCTCGTATACCCCGGCGCTCCGGGAGCATGCGCGGGAATTCTCGAGACCGCGCCGCCGCCGTCGGTCCCGGGTCATCCGGTTCCGACGAGGGAGAGACGTGCCCTGACCCGCTTCCCCGTCGGGTGCGGCTCCACGCGCACGCTCTCGCAGACCGCGACGACTATCTCCACCCCGTGCTGGCCGACGCGGCCGGGGTCGTGACCTCGCGGGACGGGGGAGGCTTCCGCACGGTCGTACACCGAGATGTCGAGTACGTCCTCGAACAGCTCCAGGAGAAGCCTGCAGGGTCCGGGGGCGTGCCGCACGGCGTTGGTCACCAGCTCGCTGACCACCAGCCGCGCCATGTCGACCCGCTCCTGGGCCACCGGCTCACGTCCCACGGCCGGTGCGGCGGCGAGGAAGTCCGCGGTGAAGGCACGGGCGGACGCGATCATGCCGTCGCCGGCGTCCGCAGCGTCGTAGTCGACGCTCACGGACAGCACGGGCTCCTGTGTCGCACGCTCGGTGGCGATCGCGTCCGTCATCAGCCTCCCCCTCTCTCACACGGCTTCCTACCGTGCTTCGCACACACTTCGTACTGCGCCTTTCCCCCCTTTTCGCTTTCCATTCGCCACATCCCGGAACCCGGGCGCCGGCCCGGCCCCCGCATACAACCCGGGAGCGGGGGTACCCGGCGCATCGAACCGGGCGGTCGGCGCCCTGACGGCGAAGGGAGAAGCACTGTGTTGATGGCCCATCCCGCGGTGTTGAGCAATCTGATCGAGCAGTACGAGACGCTGAGGGTGCTGCACGCGGAGAACGGCAGCGCGGAGGTACGGCGGCGCATGGACGACATCGCGTACACGCTCTGTGTCTCCACGGGCACGCGGGACGTGGACACGGCACTGGTCGCCGCCCGTCATCGGCTGCCCGGCGCACGGCCCGGCGACGACTCGGTCCTGATGGCCTGAACCCCCGATGACACGCGAGCCCGGCACGGTCCTCCTTCGAGGACCGTGCCGGGCTCGTCGTGCTACGGGAGGGGACGGCCTACCAGCGGTACCAGCGGCCCGTGCCGCCCTTCGGCCGGGCCACGAAGCCCAGCAGCCAGAGGACGAGCACGATCACGGCGATCCACCAGAGGGCCTTCACGGCGAATCCGGCGCCGAAGAGAATCAGTGCCAGCAGCAGAACCAACAGCAGGGGAACCATGTGTCGAAAACCTCCGGAATTCCCTGTTCGCATGTCGCCCCCTCCCCGCTCCGCATGGAGGGGATTCCCAGGGAAGGGCCAGTTTGCTTTTCTCTTCTTTTCTTTTTCCTTTGTGGCGGCCTGGAGATCAGATACGGCCGCCGGTGAGCCGGGAGAGCGGGCCGCGGGAGCGCAGTCCCGCCCGGCGTCCGAGCGCGTAGGCGCCGGTGAGCGCGGCGGCGGCGCTCACGGCGGCGCTGCCGGTGGCCGCCTTGCGGGCCCGTACGGCGGTCACCAGCGTCCCACCGGTGCCCCGGACGGCTTCGACGGCCGCCAGAGTCTTCTCGGCGAGAGGGGCGGGAAGCGCGGTCAGAGCCCCGGTGGCCTTCTCCTCGGTCTCCTCCACCGCGTGGACGGTCTTCTTCGCCTCCTCCGAAGCGCGGCTCGTTCGGTTTCGTGTGCCGGTGCCGGAGCTGTCCGAGGAATTGCGCGAACTGTTCCGGCTGGACGGATTCTCGTTGCTCTTCTCCGATGCACTCATATCCATCGTCTGACCGGACCTCGCCGCGACAAACCCTTGTTCACAGGAGTTTGCCGAGCGGGCCGAGATCGATGTTGAGGTCCTCCGGTTCCATTCCGAAACGCTCGCGCAGCGATTCCATCCGGTCCTCCAGGAGCATGAGGGTCAGACCAAGCCGTTCCTCCTGCTCCTCGGTGAGGTCACCCGCCTCGAAACGGCGTACGGCCTGTCGTTCCATCAGTTGGCGCAGCAGCTCCACGACGGTCAGGACCAGGCAGGCCAGGTCGCGTTCGACGGTGTCGGGGTCGAGTTCCACCCGTCGCGGTCGTGTCGTCACGGTGTCACCCGCTCCCACGGGGAGGGCACGGCGTCGCCGACGGAGCTGATGAGCGCCTTGAGGTCGACGCGTACGAGGTCGACGTCGGCGATCCTCAGGGTGATGTCGCCGGCGAGCACCACGCCGCCGGCCAGCAGCCGGTCCAGCAGGTCGACGAGCGCGATCTCCCGCTGGTCCGTCATCGCTCCGCCCCCTCGTCGGTATCGGTCCGCGTGAAGGAGTAGGGCACCCAGGGGCCCGTGATCTCCACGCGCAGGCCGGTGGGCACGTCCTCGGGCGCGGGAACCCCGTCGAGGAACGCGCTCCGCTTCTCGTCGGGGACGAGATAGGCGGCGTTGAACACGTTCCTGCCTGGCCCCTGGGTCAGGCGCGCCTGCTGGGGCGGGTGGAGCACCGTCTCCGCCGCGGTGCGTACGAGCACCTCGTGGAGCTGCCGTGCGGCGCGGGCCGCCGAGTCGTCGACGTTCTGACGGGCATGCCGGTCGCCCAGGCGGCGCCGCAGGTAGTCGCGGCCGGACGCCGCCCGTGTCGGGGCTCCGCCGGCGCTCGCGGTCGTCGCGGGGGTCTCCTCGGCGTACAGCTTGACTCCCCACTCATGGGCGCCGGTCAGGCGGTCGAGGGTCTCCGCGAGGCGGTGCTCCCCCTCGGAGAGAAGGCGGCGCACGCCCGGCTCACCGCGGCAGACGGTCGCAAGGCGCAGCGGCACGGTGGTGACGTGCCGGCCCGCCGCTGCCACCACGCCGTGGTGGGCCCTGGCCACTCGCGCGAGCCAGTCCAGGTCCTCCAGCCGGTCGCGCAGGGGCGCTTCGTCGAAGTCGGCCGCCGGGACCGGTTCGACGAGGGCGGTCAGTCCCCGGTGCGTGACGGTGATGAGGCCCGTGCCGAGCGTCTCGCCCGGCGGGGGGCCGGGGGGCGGCCCGGTGGCGCCTGAACGGATGACGGCGTACACGTACAACAGGGGTCCGCTGTACGGAGGTTCGCCGTTCAGCGGATTCTCCCTCGGACGTTCGTCCTTCAGTGGTTCGTCTCTCATGGCTCCTGCCTCGCCTCCAGCTCGGCTATACGGCGGCGCAGCTCCTCGTTCTCCCGGCCGAGTTCGCCCCGCCGGGCTCCGGACGACAGGGCCGGATCCTGCTCCCACCAGTCGATGCCCATCTCCTTGGCGCGGTCGACCGACGCCACGACGAGGCGCAGCTTGATGGTGAGGAGTTCGATGTCGAGGAGGTTGATGCGGATGTCTCCGGCGATCACCACGCCCTTGTCGAGGACGCGCTCCAGGATGTCGGCCAGATTGGCCGACTGGTCGTCGTACGGACGCGGAAGTCCGGACGGCATCGTCATGCGCCGTCCTCCTTGCGGGCCCGGTGGGGGTGGGTCATCGGCCGTTCCTCCGCCCCGCGTCCAGTCGGGCGAGGAGGGCGTCCTCCCTGCGGTCGAACTCCGCCTCGTCGATGTCGCCGGCCTCGAACGCCGCTACCAGACCGGCCAGTTCGCGGTGGACGACGTCCGGGTCGTAGTACTCGCGCTCCGCGACCTCGACGACCTGCCGCAGCACCCAGGCGGTGCCCCGCACCGGTGCGGCCGGCAGCAGGAGGACTTCCTTGAGCAGTCCCATGGGGTCACTCCGTATCGGCGAAGCTGTACGCGGGCAGGGGTCCCGTCACCTGCTCCCTGAGGTGCTCGTGCTCCTGAGGGAGGGCGCGCACGGCCGCCAGGAACTCCTCCTGCCGTTCGCGCGCGACGAGGAACGACAGATCGGCCAGCCGGCCGCTGCCCGCAGGCCCGCGCGCCACCGCCGCCGCGTGCGGCGCCAGGGTCTGCTCGACGAGTGCCGCGTCGGCCTTCTCCCGCTCGGCGACGGCCCGCGCGATCAGCTCGCCGAAGGCGATCCTCTCCTCGTGGCTGCCACCGCCCGCCTCGCGCTGGGCGGCGTGCCGGGCGAGCAGGCCGGGATCGGCGGCGAGCACCACGCGCAGCACGGCCTCCTCGTCGTGGTACACCTTGACGTTGAACTCCTCCTTGCCGTCGAGCTTCTCCAGCCGCTCCACGTAGCGGTCGTGGTGCTCGCCGAGGATCGCGGCGACGGTCTCGTCGTCGGGCGCGACCCCGCCGAACCGCAGGGGCAGCACCGGTCCGTCCTTGCCGGCCAGGATCACGACGTGCTGGTGCGCGAGCAGGTCGCGTCGCTTCGCCTTCAGTTCGGGCGGCGCGTCGCTGCACAGGGCCACCAGGTCGCCGCTGCGGACGGTGCGGACGGGCCGCGGGGGGTCGCCGATGCCCTCGATGGCGTCGGGCAGCTTCCGGTCGGCGGGGGCGATGCCGTAGACGTAGGTGCTCATTCCTTCTCCTCCCGTCGGGTCGAGGTGCGCCGGCGCGATCCGCCGCTGCCGCTCTTCTCCTCCGTCGCCTCGTCCCGTGCCGGGTGGAAGACGTCGGAGATGGTCTGCGCGGCGCCGCTCAGGGCTCCTTTGGTCTTGGAGCGGGTGCCCGATTCGGTGATGTCGCCGACCAGTTCGGGCAGGCCGGGGTTCTTTCGCGGGCCGGCTTCCAGGTCCAGCCGGTTGCAGGCTTCGGCGAAGCGCAGATAGGTGTCGACGCTCGCCACGACGACGCGTACGTCGATCTTCAGGATCTCGATGCCGACCAGGGAGACGCGCACGAAGGCGTCGATCACCAGGCCACGGTCCAGAACCAGTTCGAGTACGTCGTACAGACCGCTGGAACCACCCCCGGAGGGTGCCGGAGCGCTCTGGGTGGGGATGACAGTCATGCTTCTCGCTCTCCCTTTCTGGTGGGGTGGGGCGGGCCGGGGTGCGGCGGTGCCGTCTCGTTCAGCGGCGGTCCGCCCGTCCCCTCTCGTAGCGGCGGGTGCGCCGGTAGCCGATGAGGTGCCCGTGGTGGTCGACGTCGACCTCGTACGAGGCGAGCAGGCTCATCGTGTCCGGCACGCGTGGCAGTTCGAGGACTTCGACCGTCAGGCGCCAGTTGCCGTCCTCGCCGCGTCCGCAGGAGCTGACGGCCTCCGTCGGCCGGTCGAGCAGGAGCGCGAGCTGGTCCATCGCCGTCCTGATCACCGCGGTCACCGGCGGAGGCCGTTCCGCCTCCGCCGTCTCGCTGTCCGCCCTGCTGTCCGATGCACGGGGCATGGCTTTCTCCTCTCAGCCTTTCGGACGGGTGCCTTCGGCCCGCCTTCCCGGCTCTCGTGAGTCCACGCATGGCCGACAAGGGGGCGCATTCGGCGCTCTACGCCGTTCGGCGGACAGAGGGGACATACGGCGAGGGAGGCGGGGAAGGGGTGTCGGGCAGAGGGTCACCCCCCATCCATCGTCGGAGGAGCAGGCACCGTGGACCGTACCGAAGGGACCGGCGGGACCGCCGCCGTACGGGAAGGGGGTACCGAAGGGCGCCACGACCTCGCGTCGGCCGTGTCGCTCCAGGTCAACGGGACGACGCACGCGCTGCGCCTCGACCATCGCACCACCCTCCTGGACGCCCTCCGCGAGCACCTGGACCTCATCGGGGCGAAGAAGGGCTGCGACCACGGGCAGTGCGGGGCCTGCACGGTGCTCGTGGGCGGGCGGCGCGTGAACAGCTGCCTGCTGCTCGCGGTGGCGTGCGACGAGCCCGTCGCCACGGTCGAGGGCCTCGCCGAAGCGGACCGTCTGCATCCGCTCCAGGAGGCGTTCGTCTCCCGGGACGCCCTCCAGTGCGGCTACTGCACGCCCGGCCAGATCTGCTCGGCCGTGGCCATGCTGGACGAGGCCGCCGCTGGTCACCCCTCGTACGTGACGCCACCGGACCGGCCGGACGGCGAAGGGCCGGTGGACCTCGGCCCGGAGGAGATCCGGGAGCGGATGAGCGGCAACCTCTGCCGCTGCGGCGCCTACCCGAACATCGTGGACGCCATCGGGGAGGTCGCCTCGTGAAGCCCTTCGGATACCTGCGCGCCGACCGCACGGACCAGGCACTCGCCGCGTACGCGGCCCACCCCCGTGCCCAGTACCTCGCCGGGGGCACGAACCTCGTCGACCTGATGAAGCTCGGGGTGGCCGATCCTCCGTTCCTCGTCGACATCAGCCGGCTGCCGCTGGACGGCGTCGAGGAGACGCCGGACGGTGGCCTGCGTGTCGGGGCGACCGTCCGCAACAGCGACCTGGCCGTCCATCCGCTCGTACGGACCCGGTACACCGCGCTGTCGCAGGCGCTCCTCTCCGGCGCGTCCGCGCAGCTGCGCAACGCCGCCACCACGGGCGGCAACCTCCTCCAGCGCACCCGCTGCCTGTACTTCCAGGACACCTCCAAGCCGTGCAACAAGCGCGAACCGGGTACGGGCTGCCCCGCCCGCGAAGGAGTCCACCGCGATCTCGCGGTGCTCGGCCATTCCGCGCGGTGCGTCGCCACGCACCCGTCGGACATGGCGGTCGCGCTCGCCGCCCTCGACGCGCGGGTGCATCTGCTCGGTCCCGACGGGGAACGCGTCGTGCCGGTCACCGACTTCCACCGGCTGCCCGGTGACCGGCCGGAGCAGGACACCGTCGTCCGTCCCGGCGAGCTCGTCACCGGTGTGACGCTCCCCCCGCCCGCCGGGGCCGCCAGCGCCTACCGCAAGGCCCGTGACCGTGCCTCGTACGCCTTCGCGCTCGCCTCCGTCGCCGCCGTGCTCACCGTGGAGGACGGTGTCGTCCGCCATGCCGCCCTCGCCTTCGGCGGGCTCGCCCACAAGCCGTGGCGTGCCCACGCGGCCGAGGAGGTGCTGCGCGGAGCGCCCGCCACGGAGGAGACGTACGCGCGGGCCGCCGACGCCGAACTGGCCGCGGCCGAGCCGCTCCGCGACAACGGCTTCAAGGTGCCGCTCGCCCGCAATCTCGCCGTCCGCGTGCTCACCGATCTCGCGTCCCGCGCCTGAGGAGGCCGTCATGAACCCGGCTCCCCCGCCCCTCGCCCCGTCCGATGTCGCCGACGCCGACGCCGTCCGCCGTGACGCCCGTCAGAAGGTGACCGGCACGGCGCGCTACGCCGCCGAGCACGCTCCGCCGGGCCGCGTCCACGCCGTCGCCGTGCCCGCCACCGTCGCGCGCGGCAGGGTCACCGCCGTCCACGCCGAGGAGATCCTTCGGCGGCCGGGCGTCCTCGCGGTCCTCAGCCACGAGAACGCGCCCCGGCTCGGCGAGGCCGAGGACGGGACCCTCGCCCTGCTCCAGGACGACCGCGTCCCGCACCGGGGCTGGTACGTCGCGCTCGTGGTCGCCGACACCCCGGAGAACGCGCGCGCGGCCGCCGACGACCTGCGGATCGAGTACGCCGAAGAGGACCACGACCCGGGTCCACCCGTCGGTCATCCCGGTCTCCGCGTCCCGGAGGAGGCCAACGGCGGCCAGCCGGGCCTGCGGGAACGCGGCGACTTCGACGCGGCCTTCGCCGGGTCGGCGGTGCGCGTCGACGCGACGTTCACCATGACCGCCCAGCACAACCACCCGATGGAGCCGCACGCCTCCACCGCGTGGTGGGAGGACGGTGAGCTGACCGTGTACGACTCAAGCCAGGGGTCGACGACCGTACGGGACGTCCTCGCGCAGCTGCTCAAGGTGCCCGAGGACCGTGTCACGGTCGTCTCCGCGTACGTCGGCGGCGGCTTCGGTTCCAAGGGCACCCCGCGGCCGCAGGTCGTCCTCGCCGCGATGGCCTCACGGCACGTCGGGCGGCCCGTCAGAGTGGTCCTCCCCCGCCGTGAGCTGGCCGCCGTCGTCGGCCATCGCGCCCCCACCGTCCAGCGCGTCCGCATCGGCGCGGACGCCGACGGCGTGATCGGCGCCCTCGCCCACGAGGTCGTCACCCAGACGTCGACGGTCAGGGAGTTCGTCGAGCAGGCGGCCGTCCCCGCCCGCGTCATGTACACCTCGCCGCACAGTCGCACGAGTCACCACGTGGTGGCCCTCGACGTGCCCAGCCCCTCGTGGATGCGGGCACCGGGCGAGGCATCCGGCATGTACGCCCTCGAAGCGGCCATGGACGAGCTCGCCTTCGCCACCGGCGTCGACCCGGTCGAGCTCCGGCTGCGCAACGAACCCGCCACGGAACCCGACACCGGCAGACCGTTCAGCAGCAGGAACGTCGCGGAATGCCTGCGGCAGGGCGCCCGGCTCTTCGGCTGGGCGGACCGCGACCCCCGGCCAGGGGTGCGGCGGAGCGGCGACCGGCTGACCGGCACCGGAGTGGCCTCGTCCACGTACCCGTATCTCATCGAGCCCTCCACGGCGTCCGCGCACGCGGCGCCGGACGGCAGCCACGTCGTACGGCTCAACGCCACCGACATCGGCACCGGGGCGCGGACCGTCCTCGCGCGGATCGCCGCCGAAGCGCTCGGCGCCCCGCCGGCCTCGGTGCGCGTGGAGGTCGGCAGCAGCGCGCTGCCGACCGCCCCGCTCGCGGGCGGTTCCTCGGGAACCTCCTCGTGGGGGTGGGCGGTCCACAAGGCCTGCACGTCCCTGGCCGGCATGCTGCGCGCGCACGCCGGTCCGCTCCCGCCCGAGGGCCTCACCGCGTGGGCGGACACCACGGAGGAGGCCGGGCGGGAATCCCCGTACGCGCGTCACGCGTTCGGCGCCCAGTTCGCGGAGGTCGAGGTGGACACCGTGACGGGTGAGGTACGGGTCCGCCGGCTGCTCGGCGTGTTCGCCGCGGGCCGGGTGCTCAGCCCTCGTACCGCCCGCTCCCAGTTCATCGGCGGCATGACGATGGGTCTCGGCATGGCGCTCACCGAGGGCAGCACCCTGGATCCCGCGTTCGGTGACTTCGCGGAACGCGATCTGGCCTCGTACCACGTGCCCGTCTGCGCCGACGTGCCCGCGGTGGAGGCGCGCTGGCTGGACGAGGAGGATCCTCATCTCAATCCGATGGGCAGCAAGGGGATCGGGGAGATCGGCATCGTGGGGACGGCGGCCGCGATCGCGAACGCCGTGCATCACGCGGTGGGCGTACGGCTGCGGGACCTGCCGCTGACCCCGGACCGGCTCCTGCCGCATCTAGGGGGCTGAGGCGCGGCCTTCGGGTCCTGGGGCGCGGCGCGCAGGGGCTGAGGCGCGGCGCGCGGGGGTGGGCTGCGGCCGCGGGGGCCGAGCCGCGATCTGCGGGGTGAGCGGTGGGCGACGCCCTCGCCGGTACGGGCCTCCGCCGCGCGCGGACCGGTCGAAGGGCCGGCGGCGATCTCGTTTCGTACCCTGGCGGCATGCGTATGCGTCCCACTCTGAGCTGGACACCTGCCGAGGACCTGCCGCCGGGCACCACGGACCTGGGACCGGTCGCCGACGCGCTGGGCGCCGGCGGTGTGCTGGTCCTCAGCGGGGCCGGCCTCTCCACGGAGTCGGGCATCCCCGACTACCGGGGCGAGGGCGGGAGCCTCAGCCGGCACACCCCGATGACGTACCAGGAGTTCACCGCCGATGCTCAGGCGCGGCGCCGGTACTGGGCGCGCAGCCACCTCGGCTGGCGCACCTTCGGGCGTGCCCGCCCCAACGCGGGGCACCGGGCCGTGGCAGCCCTCGGGCGCCACGGCCTGCTCTCGGGGGTGATCACCCAGAACGTCGACGGGCTGCACCAGGCCGCCGGCAGCGAGGACGCCGTGGAGCTGCACGGAAGCCTGGCCCGGGTCGTCTGCCTCTCCTGCGGCGCCGTCACCGCGCGCGGCGAGGTCGCCCGGCGCCTCGACGAGGCGAACGCGGGCTTCGAGCCGGTGGCGGCCGGAATCAACCCAGACGGCGACGCCGACCTCACCGACGAGCAGGTCGGCGACTTCCATGTGGTGCCGTGCGGAGTCTGCGGCGGCGTCCTCAAGCCGGACGTGGTGTTCTTCGGCGAGGCCGTCCCTCCGCGGAGGGTCGAGCACTGCCGGGAGCTGGTCCGGGGCGCGACCTCGCTGCTTGTCCTGGGCTCCTCCCTCACGGTGATGTCGGGGCTCCGGTTCGTCCGCCAGGCAGCCGAGGCCGGAACGCCCGTCCTCATCGTCAACCAGGACCCCACGCGCGGGGACCGGCATGCCCTCGCCCGGGTCGCGCTCCCCCTGGGAGCGGCGCTCACCACCGTGGCGGCCCGCCTGGGCGTCTCCGTCGACGGTCAGGAACCGTCCTGATCGACGTCCTGGGCGAAGGGTTTCGGGCCGGCCGGAACGTCGGGGGCGGTCCGGCCGGACCCTCCGCGGTGTCACGCTTCGCGAGTGCCCTGCAGGGGTTCGGGAGCCAGGGCCGATTGTCAGTGGTGGGTGAGAAGGTAGGAGCATCCAGTCGGAAAGAGGGGGAGTCACCATGACCCGAACGCAGAACTACATCAACCATGTTGCTCTTGTCCTGGATGCCAGTTCTTCCATGTCGCGGCTGAGCGGCAAGGTCGTCGAAGTCGCCGACCAGCAGATCGCCTATCTCGCCCGCCGCTCGCGGGAACTGGATCAGGAAACGCGTGTCACGGTGTACGTCTTCGCCGACAAGGTGGAGTGCGTCATCTACGACAAGGACGTGCTGCGCATGCCGTCCCTCAAGCAGCTGTACCGGGTCGGGGGAATGACGGCTCTGCTCGCGGCCGCGCTGAAGTCGCAGCGCGAGCTGGCGCAGACGGCGCAACTGTACGGCGACCACAGCTTCCTGACGTTCGTGCTGACCGACGGGCAGGAGAACGTGAGTCACCGCTGCTCGGACGCCCCCGCCCGCGATCCGCGTCAACTGGTCGAGGCCGTCGCCAAGATGATCGAGACGCAGGAGGACAACTGGACGCTGGCCGTTCTGGTGCCGGACCAGATGGGCAAGCGCGAGGCCATGCAGTACGGCTTCCCGAAGGACAACATCGCCATCTGGGACGCCACGAGCACGCAGGGTCTGGAAGAGGCCGGGCAGGTCATCCAGGAGGCCACCGAGAAATTCATGGTGGGTCGCACCAAGGGAATCCGTGGATCGCGTTCGGTGTTCTCGGCGGGGGCCGAGGCGGTCAACAAGAAGACCATCGAAGCCGCCGGGCTCACGCCGGTGAATCAGTCCGAATACCAGCTGATTCCGGTGGCCCGTGATGCCGCGATACGGGAATGGATCGTCGAATCCGGCCACACGTACCGCACCGGTGGTGCGTTCTATCAGTTGAGCAAGTCGGAGAAGATCCAGGCGCGGAAGCAGATCGCGGTGCTGGAGAAGAAGACGGACCGGGTGTACACGGGTCCCCAGGCCCGGGCCCTGCTCGGACTGCCGGACGTGGAGGTCCGGGTCAAGCCGGACCACAACGACGACTTCACGATCTTCGTGCAGAGCACCAGCGTGAACCGCAAGCTCGTACCGAACACGCGACTGCTGCTGATGCTCTGACGCCCTGGTGGGTCGTCGGGAACCCGTCCCGCCCTCGTCGCGCCGGGGGGGCGCCTGCGGTCCGCCCCCCCGGCCGGCCTCAGCCGGTGCGCCGGGAGCGGGACACGGCCCAGCCGCCGAGTGCGGTGGCGAGCAGGCCCGTCAGGACGGCCACGTAGGCGCCGCCCAGGCCGTTGCCGGTGCCCAGGCCGCCTTCCGCGGTGGCCGCGACGAGTCCGCCGAGGAGCAGGCCGATCAGGCCCGCGACCACGGCCGGTACCGCGCCGGGGCGGCTCGTCGGCCTGGCCAGGGCGCGCCAGGCGATGACCACGCCGGCGAGGCCGAGGAGGGCCCCCGTCGTGGCTCCGAGACGGCCGGGGCTGAAGCTGAGGACGTCGGCGGCGAGCAACAGGTCGGGGCTCATGGGAATGCTCCTTCTCGTCGGACGGGGCGGGCTGCGCCGCCTCGCTTCTGTCCCCCGAATCCTGGCCCTCGGGCCGCTCGCCGGTCGTCCGGCGAGCGCAGACTCCTCGCACTGCCGCGACTGCGGCAGGCACGGTGCCGGCTACCACGGGCGTGGTAGCCGTTCGCTGGTCGCGAGGAGGATTCGCCGGCTGCGCCACCCGGTCTAGGGTGCGCGCATGAAGACACGGACTGCCGGTGTGTGGGAGCGGTACGGGGACTGGGTCATCGCGGCGGGTGTGACGGCGGCGCTCCTGGTCACCGGTCTCGCCGAGCTGCGTCCGGACACGGCCACGACGACCCGCCTCGACCTGCTCGGGCTCGGGCTCCTGGCGGCGGGCGGGCTTGCTCTGGCGGCGCGCCGCCGGGCACCGGTCGCCGTCCTGGCCGTGACCGGGGTCTGCGCGGTGGGCCATCAGGCGGCCGGTTTCGACGTGCCCGTCGTCGCGTACCTCTTCGCGGTGTACGCGGCGGTGCGGGCGGGGTACCGCACCGTCACGGTGGTGGCGAGCGTCGTCATGCTGGCTTCACTCCCGGTCGCGGCCCTGGCTTCGGGTCTGCACGACACGGGCCAGGCGTTCGCGCAGGCCAGGGGTGCCCTCGAAATCGCCTGGCTGGTCGCGGCCGGCGCCGCCGGAGAGGCGTTGCGGCAGGCCGAGCGGCGGGCGGAGGAGGCCGAGCGCACCCGGGAGGAGACCGCCCGGCGTCGCGCCGACGAGGAACGGCTGCGCATCGCCCGCGAGTTGCACGACTCGCTCACCCATCAGATATCGGTCGTCAAGGTGCAGGCGGAGGTCGCCGTGCACGTGGCGAGGAAGCGGGGCGAGGACGTGCCGGATGCGCTGCTCGCGATCCAGCAGGCCGGGCGGGAGGCGAGCCGGGAGCTGCGCGCGACCCTGGAGGCGTTGCGCGACGACGACACGACTCCGCCGTGCGGACTCGATGACGTCCCGGAGCTGGTGGAGGGGGCCCGTGCGTTCGGCGTGGACGCGACGCTGACGATCGAGGGCCGGGGCCACGATGTGCCGGCGGCGGTGGACCGTACCGTCTACCGGATCGTTCAGGAGGCGCTCACCAACGTCGCCCGGCACGCGGACGTGGGCACGGCGTCGGTGCGCATCGACTGCCGTACGGACGCCGTCGCGGTGCGCGTCGACGACGACGGCGGCGGGGCGACGGCGGCGAGACCGGCGGGTGTCACGGCACCCGGCCTCGGGCTGCTCGGCATGCGCGAACGGGTGACCGCCCTCGGCGGCCGGCTGCGCGCGGGGCCACGGGACGGGGGCGGTTTCACCGTCCACGCCGAACTGCCGCTTGAGCGGTCGTCGTGATCCGGGTCCTGCTGGTCGACGACCAGCCGCTCATCCGCAGTGGGTTCCGCGCTCTGCTCGACCTCGAGGACGACATCGAGGTGGTGGCCGAGGCGGCCGACGGGGCCGCGGGGCTCGCTCTGGCTCGGGAGCACGTGCCGGACGTGGCGCTCGTCGACATCCGGATGCCGGTCCTCGACGGCATCGAGACGACCCGGCGCATCGCCGCCGATCCGGCACTCGCCGCCGTCCACGTCGTCATCCTGACCAACTACGGCATGGACGAGTACGTCCTGGAGGCGCTGCGCGCCGGGGCCGCCGGGTTCCTCGTCAAGGACGTCGTGCCGGAGGACTTCCTGCACGCCGTGCGCGTCGCCGCCCGGGGGGACGCCCTGCTCGCCCCGTCGATCACCCGCAAGCTGATCGACCGGTACGTCACCGGTCTGCTTCCCGCCGACGACGGCGGCGTCTCCACGGCGCTGGATGCCCTCACGAGCCGCGAACGCGAGGCCGTCACCCTGGTCGCGCAGGGCCTGTCCAACGACGAGATCGCCGCCCGGATGGTGATCACGACGCTCACCGCGAAGACCCATGTCAATCGGGCGATGACCAAACTCCATGCCCGCGACCGCGCCCAGCTCGTGGTCCTCGCCTACGAGTCCGGTCTGGTGGCCCCTCGGCCGCCCCGGGTCACAGGTCGAACTCCAGGTGCTGGATGTCCGTGAAGCGGACCTCCTCCAGGCTTCCGGCGCGGCGGCCGCCGTCCTGGAAGTACACCTCCTTCAGTCCTTCGGCCGCGATGTGCTGGAGCTCGTCGTCGCCCGCGCCGGCCTCCTGAGCGGCGAAGAGGCGGGCGGCGTACGCGGGGGGCAGGGCGACGGTCAGGTGCCGGGTGCGGTCCTGGTCCGTCGACCCGATCGGCGCCGTGTAGCCGAGGCGGGCGCGGGTGTCGATGACGATGCCGCCGGTGGTGGCCGCCCTCTGCCGGGCCCTGGCCCTGATCTGAGGCTGCCACCGCTTCCTCACCTCGTGTTCCAGGCGTGCGGCGAGGTCGGGCCTCGGCTTCTTGATCTGGTCCTTCACGTACCGCTCGACGGTGCGCTGGGAGATCCGCAGCATCCGGGCGACCGCCCTGGTGCCCTTGAGCTGCCGGACGAGGTACCGCATCTGCGCGCCGGCGCTCTTGGGGGCCGGGCGGGTGAACGACTTCTGCACCGCCTTGTCGAGGCCGTCCCCGAACAGGGTCATCGCCCTCTCCTACTCTCCGTTGTCGGCGCCGGTGACGGTGCCGTCCTTGATGTAGCGGGCCAGGTTGAGTTCGGGAGCGTCGAACTGCTCCCTCACGCCCTCGCCCCAGAGGACGGTCTGGGTTCCCTCGTGCTTGACGAGGCCGGGATTGACCCCGAGCTTGAAGCCGCCGGGCAGCGGTCGGCCGTCCCGGTACGGGAGGAAGTCCAGCGGTGACGTGCCGTCGACCGCGTACACCACGCAGTCGGACAGGATCGCGACCGGGTAGTCGCCGGTGAAGGCGGCGTGCTTGACGATCTTGCGGTGGAGGTTGACGCGGGTCCGGGAGATGACCGCGGCGCGGATGTCCGGCCGCCAGGTCGGGCGGGCCAGGGCGCGCCACGGCCGGCCCGGGCGCCAGCCCTCGCCGCGCGGGCGTTCGCGCAGCTTGCCCAGGCCGCCCTTGACCGTGGCCTTGATCGCCGAGACGACGATCGCGAGTTCCGGGTCACGGCTCCTGAAGCCGTCCATCGCCGTCAGGAAGTCGGCCGGGGCCAGGTCCGCGGACACCCCGAGCTCGGCCATCGTGGTGAGGTAGGCGTCACGGAGCCGGTTGTACCAGACGTCGAGGTAGCGGCCGTTCTCCCGGCGGACGTAGGCCTCGATCGGCGCCACGTCGTAGCCGAGCTCCACCGCGTAGGCGACGGTGGGCGTCGCGTACCACGCCGGGCCCTGCGGACGGTCGCCGGTCCGTGTGAAGGGGCTGGGCAGCAGACTGCCGTCCAGCTCCACCCACTTGTCCTTGGCGACCTTCACCTTCGACAGGTCGACATGGGACAGGTCGACGAGCCAGCTTCCGGGGAGCTTCGGGTCGAACGCCGGCCGGTCGACGTGCGTCGGCGCGCCGAGGCCGACGACCAGGCCGTTCGCGCCGGCGGCGAAGGCGAGGTTCACATCGATGCCCACGAGGTTCCGGCGGAGGCACTCGGCGTCCGTCATCGGCCGCGCCCAGTCGTACGCCTCCTCGAACAGCGCCTCGGCCGGGCCGCGCAGGTGGAAGCGGGGCAGGTCCTTCAGTACGGGGTGTCCGTCGGGGGCCTCGCACGGTGCCGGGTCCACCGGGTCGCTGCCCAGCGAACCGGGGTTGTGCTCGGAGTGCCGCGTGCCGTCGGCGTCGGGCTCGGACGCGCGGGTCGGCGGGTGCAGCGCGGTCATCAGCTCCAGACCGGTGACGGCGGTGGAGCCGCGCGGAGTCATGACCCGGGCGGCGTACGTACCGAGGACCCTGGCCAGTTCCGCCGGCGGCAGCTGGGCGGCGTCGCCCCAGTGGCGGGCGTCGAGCGCGTTCCAGGACGGGACGCACAGCTGGACGCAGGCCCGTTCGGAGCCGGTGGCGGGGCGGTAGATGCGCGCCCACGGCCCGAATCCGCGCTTGGTCAGCTTCCAGTCGGCCCGCGCCAGCTGCTTGACGACCGGGTGGTCCTCGGGGACGCGGCCGGCGAGCTGCTCCTCATCGGTCAGGGTGACGGGCAGTCCGTAGCGTGCGAGGGCGGCCTCGGTGAGCACGAGGAGCGGGTCGGCGTCCTTGCCGGGACCGGACAGCTTCGGCTGCCCGAGCCGGGCCTCCCTGAGGGTCCAGTCGACCAGAGCCGGGACGGACTTCGCGGGCACGTCAAGGACCAGGCCGCCGACGCAGTACGCGAGGACCTGACCGTCGTCGGTGACGTCGACGACGGCGAGGGGACCGTTCTCGAACCGTGGGTCGGCGCCCCCGTCCGGGGCGGCGGCCTTCACGGCGCCGGGGCGGCGCGATGCCGGGGACGTGCTCGTGGGGCGGCGCGCGGGGCGGGGGGCGGACGGTGCAGCGGCGGCGGGGCGGGGCGCGGACCGTGGAGCGGTGGCGGGTGGGGGCTGGGCGCTCTCGGAGGCGGTCGGGTCGGCGGACTGATCGGCGGACTGCCCGGGGAACGGCGGCTCGGCTTGATCGGCTTCCGGCGGGGGAACGGCTTCGGTCGCGGGGGCGGCTGCGGCCTCAGGGGCGGGGCCCGCAGGACTGTCGGGATCCGCTGCCGGATCGGCGGGGCCGGCTTCTCGCGCGGGGGCCAGGGTGACCGGCGCCGTCTCCCTGGCCGGTTCGGCCGGGCCGGGGGGAACGGGGTAGAGCTCGGCGAGCTGCGTGAGCAGCCGGGCGTACGCCTCGCGTTCCGGTCCTCGGGGCTCCGTCCTGGACTCCCAGCCGCTGACCGTCGCCCGGCGCACCCGCAGCGCGGCGGCCACCTGGTCCAGAGTCAGGCCGTGCGCGGTGCGCAGCCGCTTGCGCTCTTCCGGCGGCGGCAGCGGTGCGCGGGACGCGACCAGGGCGTCGACAGCGTCGAACAACTCGGACATGAGACCTCCTGGCCGCCACTCTACCCACGGCAACCGTACGGGCAGCGCACCAAGGCCGTACGGAAGGCGTACGCATCGCCTGCGGCTTCCCGCTCCACGGGCCTACGGCTCGGGCTGCCGCTCCAGGTCCTGAACGGCTCGTGCCGCCTTTTCGGCGGCTCGGCGGGCCTCCCGGAGGGCACGTTCCGCCGCCTTCATCCTCGTACCGGCGTCCGTCGCGGCCGCCCCCGTCGCGGACTTGTTCGCGCGAGCCTCCCGCAGCGCCTGTTCCAGGTGGCGTACGTGGCCGGCCGCCTCCTCGTCCTTCCCCTCCGCGGCCTCCTGCGCTTCGCGGGCCGCGTCGAGTTCCCGCTCGCACCGGTCGGCCCCTCGCTCGGCGGCCTCCGCCTCCGTCCGGGCACGCTCGCGTTCCCGCAGCCGTCGTTCCGCCGCGCGCCCCGCCTCCGCCTTCCCCGGCGTCGGCCGCTCGGCGGGAGCCGGCCGGGCGGGCACCGACTCGGGGGCGACGGCGGGGAAGCCGACCGCGGCCTCCGGCACCTTCACGAGGCGGCCCTTCGACCACTGCTCGGCGACCTCCGGGTGCGCCAGTACGCCGTGGAGGGCCTGCTCGACCTCGTGGAGCACCGTGTCGCTCAGCGGCTGTCCGGCTTCTCGGGCCAGGTCGGCGGCGGTACGGGCGAGAACGGTCACGAGCTGTTGCCGCTGTCGGCCGGCCTCCCGCAACTGCTCGCCGTCGAGCGTCCTGTGGGCTTCTCGCAGTGTCTCGCCCAACGTGAGGAACCGCGCGGTCTCCTGCGGCCGTTCCCGGGCCAGGAGGTTCGCGGCCCATGCCGCGAGTCCCGGCCGGCGCAAGGCGGCGACGGCCTTCGCCGCGGCCGTGTCCTTCGCCTTCCGCGCCTGGGCGACGTACGCGTCCCGCGCCGGAACGAACTCGGCCGGCTTGAGGCCGTACAGCTCGTCGGTCACCTGCTCGACATCCACGCCTCCCACTGTGCGCCGCCGCCACGCGGCGGGCGCGCACGCCCGTCCCGCCTCCACCGGATGCCCGCCCCGATCACCCGCGTGGACGCCGTCGCGGTCGGCGGAGGACGCTCCTCCGGCCGCACGGCACACACCGACGAAACGACCGCCACCGCCGGGAACCGGCCGTGGCGGGATTGTGTCCATATGAGCGGGCGTATCGGGTACGGCGTCGAGGGGGCTCGGATGGGCGCGTGGGTGGTCCCGGGGTACAGCGAGGCGCGGGAGCTGGGTGCGGGCGCCAGTGGTCGGGTCGTGCTCGCGACGCACGATCCGACCGGTGCGCCGGTCGCCGTGAAGTACCTGAATGAGAGCTTCCGCTCGAACGCGGCGTTCGTACGGGGGTTCCGGGCCGAGGCCCGGTTGCTCGGCGCTCTGGACAGTCCGTACGTCGTGGGGTTCTACGAGTACGTCGAGGCTCCACGGGGTGCGGCCATCGTCATGGAGCTGGTCGACGGCGTCGCGCTGCGCGCCCTCCTGGCGCGGGAGGGTGCGACCGGTCCCGAGGCCGCTCTCGTCGTGCTCAAGGGCTCGCTCCTCGGTCTCGCCGCCGCTCACCGGGCGGGCGTCGTGCACCGTGACTACAAGCCCGCGAACGTCCTCGTCGCCGCCGACGGCTCGTCCAAGCTCGTCGACTTCGGCATCGCGACCGGTCGGGGTGCCACGCCGGGGGTGGCCGGCACGCCCGCCTACATGGCGCCGGAGCAGTGGAACGGCGCGCCCGCCTCGCCGGCCGCCGACGTGTACGCGGCGACCGCGACCTTCTTCGAGTGTCTGACGGGGCGGAAGCCGTTCTCCGGCGGCACCATCGCGGAGCTGGCCCTGCAGCACCTGGACATGCCCGTTCCCGACGGACAGGCGCCTGAGCCGCTGCGTCCGCTCATCCGGCGCGGTCTCGCCAAGTCCCCGCACGAGCGGCCGGAGAACGCGGCCGCGTTCGTGACGGAACTGGAGTCGGTCGCCAGGGCCGCGTACGGCCCGGACTGGGAGGAGAGGGGCCGGAGGCGGCTGGCCGCCCTGGCCGCGCTCCTGCCCCTGCTCTTCCCCTCCTCCGGCGGCACGTCGGAGGGAACGACCGCCCTCGCCACCACCACCCTTCCCGCCCCGCCGCCCCGTCCTCGACGGCGTATCCCCCATGGGCTGCCGGCGGGTGCGGCCGCGCTCGTCCTGGCGCTCCTGCTCGCCCTCGCCGCGCGGGCCGGCGGTGAGGAGGCGGAGGGCGACGAGGCTGCCCAGGCGTTCGCGACGACGCGTACCGGGCCCGGCGCCGCGTCGACTCCGCCACCCGCCCCGAGTCCGGCCACGTCCACCACTACGGCGCCCACGCCGACCCTGACGAGTCCCTCGCCCTCCTGGTCGGAGAGCCCTGGGCCCACCGCCTCTCCGGAGGCGACCCGCTCGGAGGCGGCGCCGACCCCGACATGGTCGGACACGGCGACGCCTGCCGGCTCCACGGCACCCACGACACCCCCACCGACAGCACCGCCGACTCCGACGACCACGCCCCCGACCACGGCCTCGGCGTCTCCGCCCGTCTCCGTGACGGCGGTCTCCGTCACCGGCCCGCGTCAGACCGGGCCGACGACCGCCGCCGGGGGCGTCGAGGTCACGACGGACGGAACGGGACCGGTGACGATCTCCGTCGAGTGGTTCACCGGGGACGGGAAGGGGGCGCCGGGCACCCCCGACGGCTCCGAGACCTTCCGGCGCGAGGGCGCCACCCGGTACACCCTGGCGCTCACCCACGAGTTCCGGGGCGCCGGTTGCCACTGGGGGCTGCGTGCGACCACGAACCCCGCCGCCGCGAACGGCGGTTCCTTCCAGGAGGTCCTCGTCCGGCGGTGCACGGTCTCATGAACGACGACGACTACAGCGCCACCCGGCTCGGCAGCCACTGGTTCACACACCCGACACCCGATACGGCTCCGGACCGGGCGGAGGGCGAGGTCCTGCGGTTCGGGCCCGGCGTGACCGCCGCCGCGGCCCGGCGCGCCGCGAGCGCCCCCACCGCCGTACAGATCTGGCACGGCACCCTCCCCGGCGTCCCCGGGCCGCGCCCCGTCCGCTCCCGGTGGCCGGTCCGCTTCGCGTGGGCGGCCGTCGTGGCGGCCGCCGTCCTCGTGTTCCTCGCCTGGCGCCATGGCGGCCCCCGCGTCGCGGTGCGGGACGTCACGGTCAGCGCCACGGGGCAGCGCATCGGCTGCGACGACACGGCGGACATCGTGGGTGTGGTGCGTACGGACGGGCGCCCCGGGACCCTCACGTACCGCTGGGAACGCAGTGACGGCACCCGCTCCGCTCCTCTGCGCGAGCGCCTGACACGTGGACAGGAGGAGGCCAAGCTGCGCCTCTTGTGGACCTTCCACGGCCCGGGGACGCACCACGCGGAGGCGCGCCTCGTGATCATCTCGCCCACCGCCCACACGTCCGCTGCGGCGTTCACGTATCAGTGCCGCTGACGCGCGGAGCGTGGCCATCTAGGACATCAACTGGCCTATATGGCAGGCAGAGTGTTCCCCATGACGACGACATTCCGCGGTCTCGCGACCATCCGCTACCACGCCGACGACCTGGCCGCCGCCCGTGCCTGGTACTCCGAGGTACTCGGCGTCGAGCCGTACTTCGAGCGCCCGGAGTACATCGAGTTCCGGCTCGGCGACTACCTGCAGGAGTTCGGCATCTCCCGGACCGTCTCCGCCCCGGCCGGTGTCGTCGCGTACTGGCACGTGGACGACGCCGACGCCGAGATGGCCCGGCTGCTCGGCCTGGGCGCGAAGGAACACGAACCGCTGCGCGACTACGGCGACTTCCGTGCGGGGGCGGTGCTCGACCCGTTCGGCAACATCCTCGGGATCATGCGCAACCCGCACTACCTGGAGGTCCTCGGCCGGCACGGTGACGGGTCCGGTCCCGGCCGCTGACGAGCCGTTCGTTCGGGGCGGGCGGGCCGTCTCGGTCGCCGCGCACGCCCTCAGTCGGACGACCCGAACCGTACCCGTACCGTCAGACCGCCTCCCTCCGGGTTCGGGGACGCCTCCACCCTGGCGTCATGGGCGCGGGCGATCGAGGCGGCGATCGACAGGCCGAGGCCCGCGCCCTCTCCGGAGGCGCCGGTGCGTTCCGTGAGGCGGCGGAAGGGTTCGAAGAGGAGGGGGACGGTGGCCGGCGGGATCTCGGGGCCGGTGTTCGTCACCTCGATGCCGTCGGGGCCCGTACGGACCTCCACGCGGCCTCCGGGGACGTTGTGGCGTACGCCGTTCACGGCCAGGTTGTGGATCAGCCGGTCGAGGAGCACCGCGTCGCCGTCGACGGTCAGCGGGCGGGCCCGTACGGTCAGGGTCACCCCGCGTTCCCGTGCCTCGGCGGCCAGGGCGTCCACGGCCTCGGTGGCCACCCGGTGCACCGCCACCGGGCTCCGTTCCCGCAGCCCCTGGTCGGAGGCGGCGAGCAGCAGCAGGCCCTCGATGATCCGCTGGCTGTCGTCGGCGACCTCGATGAGCTTCGTCCGGATCCGGGCGATCCGCTCGGGTGACGGCTCCCCCGCGAGCCCGATCTCGGCCGCGGCGCGCTGTACGGCGACGGGAGTGCGCAGTTCGTGTGCCGCGTTCGCCGCGAACCGCTGCTGTGCGGAGACCAGGCCCTCCATCCGGCCCAGCATGCCGTCGAAGGTGTCGGCGAGTCGTTTCAGCTCGCCCGGCGGTCCGCCGAGGGCGATCCTCTCGTGCAGGTTCTCGCCGGACAGCCGGCGGGCCGTCTCGGTGATCACGGCCACCGGCCGGAGCACCCGTCCCGCCATCCACCACGCGAGCACGACGGAGAGGACCGCGTAGGCGAGGAGGACGACGAGCGAGACGGTGAGGAGCCGTTCGAGGGCCGCCGACTCGGCCGCGTCGCTCACCGTGCGGGTGATCGCGAGGGCTTCGCCGGGGATCCGGGCGGGCGCGGTCGCTGTCGGGTCGGAGGGTGCCGGACTGGCGGGTTCGGCCGTCCGGAAGTCCGTCGGGAACATGGTCGGCAGGTCCTCGAGACGCTGGGCCGGTACGGCCCCGGTGACCGCGAGGCTGATCGACGAGGAGAGGCCCTCCTTCACGAGGAGATAGACGACCCCGGTGAGAAGGGCGCCCGCCAGCAGCAGGAGTCCTCCGTAGAGGGCCGTCAGCCGGGACCGCTCCCCTGTCGGCATCCGCTTCACGGCACGATCCGGTAGCCCGAGCCCGGCACCGTCTCCACCACCGGCGGTTCGCCGAGTTTCGCCCGGAGTTTGCTGAGCGTGACCCGTACCGCGTTCGTGCGGTAGCTCGTGTGCTCCTCCCAGACCTGTTCGATCAGGTCCTCGCCGCTGACGACGGCTCCCTCGGCCCGGAGCAGTGCTTCGAGGACCGCGAACTCCTTCCGTGACAGATGCAGGTGGCGTCCGTCCCGGCAGGCCTGGCGGCGGGCGGTGTCGAGGACGATCCCGGCCCGTTCCAGTACGGGTGGCAGCGCGGGCCGGGCGCGCCGGCCGAGCGCGAGGACGCGGGCGAGCAGCTCGTCGTACGCGAAGGGTTTGGTCAGGTAGTCGTCGGCGCCGAGACCGAGGCCCTCCACCCGGTCCCGTACCGTGCCGGACGCCGTCAGCATGAGGACCCGGGTCAGCAGCCGCTGCTCGACCACGCGGCGGCACACGTCGTCGCCGTGCATCCCGGGGAGGTCACGGTCCAGGATCAGGACGTCGTACTCGCCGAGCTGCATCTTCCGGAGGGCTTCGAGGCCGTCGGCCGCGATGTCGACGGCGAGCGCGTCGCGGCGCAGCCCCTCGGCGATCATCTCGGCGAGAAACGCCTCGTCCTCCACCACCAGTACACGCATGTCCCCTGTCTATCCGAGAGTGACGTTTCGCCGGTGTAAACGAAACCGCTGAGAGAGACGAAACATCCCTTGGCGGCAGGCTCCACGCCATGACGATTCGAAGGATCACCCGGGCCGCCGCCGCCACTTCCCTGGCCGCCGCCCTGTCCCTGCTCGCCACCGCCTGTTCCGGCTCGGACTCCGGTTCCGGAGGGAGCGACGGGGGCGTGAGCGAGGAGGGCAAGAAGGCCGACCAGGCCTTCGAGCACCGCAAGTGCCTGCGTGAGCAGGGTCTCGACGTGCCCGAGCCCAAGCCGGGCGAGCAGGGCGTCGGGCTCACGATCGGCGGCGACGGCGTGTCGAAGGAGCAGATGGAGAAGGCGTTCAAGGCCTGCCGGGACAAGGCGGGCGGCGCCGGGGTCGGGGAGGAGCCGACGCAGGCCGACAAGGACAAGGCGCTCGCGTACGCGAAGTGCATGCGCGAGAACGGCTTCAACATGCCGGACCCGTCGTTCGACGGCGGCGCGCAGGCGGCCCGGCCGATACCCCAGGGTGCGGAGAAGCAGAAGTTCGACAAGGCCGCCAAGGCGTGCGAGAGCGTGGCCCGGTGACCGGCCGCGAACGGCCGATGGGCCGGCGTCGGCTGGCGTTCGCCCTCGCGGCGATCGTGGCCGTCGCGGGCGGCGGCGCCGCGGTGACGGCCCTGTCCGCGCCGGAACAGCGGGACACGGCGGGCGGCTCGGCCGGCTCCGCGGGGCTTCCGCGCGCGACCGCCCCCGTCACGCGGGGCGATCTCAGCGACAGCTCCCAGCGGGACGGCACCCTGGGGCACCTCGGCGAGCGGAAGATCAACGCCGGGCCGGCCGGGGTCCTCACATGGGTCGCGGCCGCCGGGTCCGTCGTCGGGCGGGACGAGCGGCTGTACGAGGTCGAGGGTGGTCCCGTCCGGCTGATGTACGGCGCCGAGCCCATGTACCGGACGCTGAGGACCGGCGACGAGGGCAGGGACGTACGGCAGCTGGAGGAGAACCTCGCCGCCCTCGGATACACGGGCTTCGACGTCGACGAGGAGTACACGGCGAGGACCGCCGCCGCCGTGAAGCGCTGGCAGAAGTCCCACGACCTGAAGCAGACGGGCACGGTCGGTCCCGACCGGATCGCCTTCGCGGGCAGTGCCGTACGGATCAAGGAGGCGGGTGCCGCGGTCGGCGACCGGATCGCGCCGGGCGCTCCGGTGCTCACCGTGACCGGCTCCGAGCGCGTCGTACGTTTCGACATCCCCGTGTCGGAGGCGGCGTCGGCGAGGACCGGCACACGGGTGAGGGTCAGGCTGCCGGACGGTACGGAGCTTCCGGGGAAGGTGTCGGCCGTCGGGAGGACCGCGTCGGCGGGCGAGGACCCGCAGGACAGGACCCCGAAGGTGCCCGTCACGGTCTCCTTCGACGAGCCGGGGAAGGTCAGGGGCATCGACCAGTCCCCCGTCACCGTCGACCTCACCGGCGAGACGCGCCGGGACGTCCTGTCCGTGCCCGTGAACGCGCTGCTCGCGCTGCCCGGTGGCGGTTTCGGCGTCCAGGTCGTCGAGAACGGCACGGCTCGGGACGTGGAGGTCGAGCTCGGCATGTTCGGGCAGGGCAGGGTCGAGGTCAGCGGCGAGGGGCTGCGCGAGGGCATGAAGGTCGGGGTGCCGTCCGCATGAGCACGGTGGTACGGCTCTCCGGAGTCACCAAGGAGTACGCGGGCGGGGTCCGCGCCCTCGACGGCGTCGACCTCACCGTCGCCGCGGGGGAGTTGCTGGGGATCGTCGGGCCGTCCGGTTCGGGCAAGTCGACGCTGCTGCACATCGTCGGCACCCTGGACCGGCCCAGCGCCGGAACGGTCGAGATCGCCGGGCACGACATCGCCTCGCTGTCGGACCGCGGGCTCTCGGCGCTGCGCGCCCGGCACATCGGCTTCGTCTTCCAGGCCTTCCACCTGGTGCCGGGCGTGGGCGCGCTCGAGAACGTGGCCGAGGGGCTGCTGTACTCCGGGCTGCCCAGGGCCCGGCGGCGGACGATGGCCGCCGAGGCGCTGGCCCGGGTGGGTCTCGCGGACCGGATGAAGCACCGGCCGCACGAGCTGTCGGGCGGGCAGAGACAACGGGTCGCCATCGCGCGGGCGGTGGTCGGCGAACCGGCGCTGCTGCTCGCCGACGAACCGACGGGCGCGCTCGACTCGGCCTCCGGGGAGGCGGTGATGGGACTCCTGCGGGAACTGAACGCGGAGGGTTCGACGATCGCCGTCATCACGCACGACACCGAGATCGCGGGCCGGCTGCCACGGCAGGTCCGGATCCGTGACGGGCGTGTCGTGGCGGACACCGCTCGCGGGAAGGTCGCGGCGTGATGTCCCGTACGCGCACCGTTCCGAAGGCCGCCCGGCTCGGCCCGCGCGATGTCCTGCACGTCGGCTCCGCGGGGCTGCGGAGCCGGCCCGTGCGGGTGGTGCTGTCCGCGCTCGGCATCGCCATCGGCATCGCCACGATGATCGCGGTCGTCGGCATCTCGGCCTCCAGCCAGGCCCAGTTGCTCCGTCAGCTCGACGCGCTCGGCACGAACATGCTGGTCGCCAAGCCGGGCGAGGGCATGTTCAGCGGGCAGGAGGTCAAGCTGCCCAAGGACGCGGTGGGCATGGTCGGCCGGATCGCGGGGGTCGAGGAGGCCGCCGGGACCGGCGACCTGAAGAGCTCGGTGCGCCGCACGGAGAAGATCCCGGAGGGCGAGACCGGCGGGATCGCGGTGAAGGCGGCCACGGAGGGGCTTCTCGACGTGCTGCGCGGCGGGACGGCGTCCGGTACGTGGCTGAACGGCGCCAACGGCCGCTATCCGTCCGTGGTGCTCGGCCATGTCGCGGCCGGGCGGCTCGGCATCACGAGGCCGGGGCAGCAGGTGTGGATCGACGACCGGTACTTCACGGTCATCGGTGTCCTCGACCCGCTGCCGCTCTCCCCCGAGATCGAACGGTCGGCGCTGGTCGGCTGGGAGGGCGCGGCGCGGCTGCTCGGCTTCGACGGGCATCCGACGGCGGTGTACGAGCGGTCCACGGACGCGTCCGTACGGGACGTCCAGCGGCTTCTGGCGCCGACGATCGACCCGCGGAACCCGCAGAACGTGTCGGTCGGTGATCCGTCATCGGCGCTCAAGGCGAAGGCGGCGACGGAGGGCGCGTTCACCACGCTGCTCCTCGGCCTCGGCGGGATCGCGCTCCTGGTGGGCGGCGTCGGTGTCGCCAACACCGTGATCATCTCGGTGCTCGAACGGCGCCACGAGATCGGCCTGCGCCGGTCGCTCGGCGCGACCCGGGGCCAGATCAGGATCCAGTTCGTGACGGAGTCCCTGATGCTGTCGGGCCTCGGCGGCCTGGCGGGCGTGGCGCTGGGCGGTGCGGCGACGGGCGTGTACGCGTCCACGGGCGGGCTGCCGTGGGTCGTGCCGCTCTGGGCGGTGGGCGGTGGCTTCGCCGCGACGCTCGCGATCGGCACGGCGGCGGGCCTCTATCCGGCGGTCCGGGCGTCACGACTGTCACCGACGCTGGCGCTGGCGGCGGCGTAGGAGCGGGCGCGGGCGGCGCATGGGCGAAGGGGCGCGCCGCCCGGGTCCGCACGGGCGGTCACACCGGCGAAGGGGCGCGCCGCCCGCGTCCGCAGGGGCGGTCGCACCGGCCCACGGTCCGTCGTATTCCGGTCGCCCTGGGCGCGGCCGGCCTGGCAGGGTGTCCGGTATGAGTTCCCAGCCCGCAGCCCCAGGACCGGAGCGCCATCACGACCACGGCACGTGGCTCATGCGGTTCACCGGCCGGGTGCAGGTGGTCTGTCCCCGGTGCGGTGGCCGGGCGCTCGTCGTGCCCCTGCCGCGGCTCGAGGCACCGAAGTACGTCAGCGGCCTGCTCTTCCAGCCCCGCCGCCTCAGCTGCGCCGGTTGCGGGGCGGTGGCCGAGTGGACGGCCGAGCAGCGGGGCACCGCGCTGGTCGGGGTGGTGCCCGGCGGCACCGAGGACCCGTTCTTCGGGCGGCCGCTCTGGCTGCAGACCCGTTGCGCGGGGCGGATCCTCTGGGCGTACGACGAGGAGCACGTCGACGCGCTCGCCGCTTATGTGGGCGCGCGCCTGCGTGAACGTCACGCCTCTCCGACGTTGGCGATGTTCGCCCGGCTGCCCGTCTGGATGAAGTCGGCGGACCACCGGGACGAGGTGCTGGCCGGCCTGGCGAAGCTCCGGGCGCTCGCCGGACGCTCGTCCCCCACCGACCGCTCCGACGCGGCCCACGAGCACGGCTTCCGCCCGCGCCACCACGGCAGCCTCCTCTTCCGCGGCGGCCCGTACTAGGGGGTGTCTTGCCGATCACGCCGCGAGCCCGGCCTGATCGGCAAGACACCCCCTGGGCACGTGACAGGCACCACACGGGAGAACGTTGGTGGGACGGGTTCAAGCGGGTTCCGAACAGCGGCAGTAGAACGTTAGCGCGACGCCAGTGGGACGTGAGTCGCGCACGGCAAGCTGGCCGGGACCACACGTGGCCGACGCGTGCCCGGACCGGGAATCAGTAGACCCCCCACCGGCGCCTCCGCCACGGATCAGTAGACCTCGGGGGGCTCACCATGCGTGCCGACCATCCGGCGGGGGACACCGGAACGGCCGTCTCAACGGTCGCGCCGAAGACCCTGCCGCCCGGACCGTCGAGGCGAGTGAGAAAGAGCAGGTAGGGGAAGTGCTCACCAAGCGGGTGACGGTGACCGTCCACGCATCCGATCCGCTCAGCAGGGCCGGGCTCATCAGCCACTTGCGGCATCAGCCGACCGTCGACGTCGTTCCTGACCAGGACGACGGCGACCGGGACGGCCCGGCGGTCGCCGTGATGCTCGCGGAACGGATCGACGAACCGACCACCACCGAACTGCGGCGCCTGCTGCGCGGGAGGGACCAGCGCGTCGTGCTCGTCGCGCGCGAGCTGCGCGAGCCCGACCTGCTGGCCGTGGTCGAGTACGGGGTGCGGGCCATCATCTGGCGGCATCAGGCCACCGAACAGCGGCTGTTGAGCGCCGTGCACAGCGCGGCGCGCGGCGAGGGAGAGCTGCCGCCCGACCTGGTCAGCCGTCTGCTGAACCAGGTGGGGCGGCTGCAGAGGGCGACGACCACGGGAGCGGCCGCCGGCGGGGCGGTGCCGCTCTTCGGGATGGCACCGCGCGAGGTGGATGTGCTGCGGCTCCTCGCCGAGGGGCTCGACACCCGGCAGATCAGCGAGAAGCTCGCCTACTCCGAACGCACCGTCAAGAACATCCTGCACGCGCTGATGACGCGTCTCCAGCTCACCAACCGGGCGCATGCCGTCGCGTACGCGCTCCGCGAAGGCTACATCTGATGATCCATGAGATCGACGAGGCACTGCGGCGCCTGCTCGCGCCCGCCGTCACCGGCGACGTCGCCTTCGACGCGCCGACCCGCGACTGGGCGGCCCGCCGCAACGCCCCGACCCTGAACGCCTATCTGTACGACATCCGGGAGGACGTGGCGCGTCGGGAGCGCGGCGCCTACGCCGAGCGGGACGCCGGCGGCGTCGTGACGCGCAGACGCAGGCCGCCGCGCTGGTTCCGGCTCTCGTACCTGGTGACGGCCTGGACGTCACGCCCCGAGGACGAACACCGGCTGCTCTCGGGCGCGATGGCGCTGCTGCTGCCCCACGAGGTGCTGCCGGGCGACTCCGTGCCCGAGTCGGTGCGGCCGCTCACCGCCTCCCTTCCCCTCTCCGTCGCGGTGCCGCCCGCCGAGTCGCGTTCGCTCGCCGACATCTGGTCGGCGCTCGGCGGCGAACTCAAGCCCTCGCTCGACGTCGTCATCAGCACGCCGTTCCCCGTCACGCCCGTGCACGACGTGGCGCCGCCGGTCACCGAGGCGGAGTTCGTCGTCCGCGGGACCGACGGCGGGCCGGCCGACAGCAGGCCGCGGCTGATCCGGCGCGCGGGGATCACGGGGGTCGAGGAAGCCCTGAAGCTCAAGGGGGTTCGGGGCGGTGGCTCGGACTCCGGTCCCCCGCCCGGCGCCCGCTCCGGTTCGGAGAGGGAGGCCGGGGCGTGAGCGGTCCGGACGGTGTGCTGGAGCTGATCGACGCGCTGCGGTCGAGGGTCGGGGCGCTCGTGGAGGCCCGCAGTGCCGGCGATCCCACGGCGGGCGACCCGTTGCGCGGGCTCTACGTCAGTGCGGAGGCGGCCCGTCGGTCCGCCTCGGAGCCGGCTCCCGCCGGGGCGCGGGGCGCCGGTCTCCCCCTGCCCGACACCGGTCGGGGGGATCGGCTCGGGGCGCTGGCGCGGTCCTTCGGGCTGTCCCCGCTCGACGCGCACATCCTGCTCGTGGCTCTCGCACCCGATGTGGACCGGGGTTTCGAGACGCTGTACGGGTACCTCAACGACGATGTCGCACGGCGCCGGGCCTCCGTGGCCCTCGCCCTCGACCTCGCGGGTACGGGTCCCGCCGACCCTGCCGCCCGCGACCGGTTCCATCCGGCGGCGCCGCTCCGCTCCGGTGGCCTCCTTGATGTCGAGGACGAGGACAGGCCGCTGCCCGGGCGGGCCCTGCGGGTGCCGGAGCGGGTGGTGGCGCATCTGCTCGGCGACGACGGGCGGCTGGATGCCCGACTGGCCGGCCAGGGGGTCGAGCTGCTGACCGGGACGAAGACGGGCGACGCGTCCACCAGCCTCGGGACCGGGGCGGACACGGGCGACGCGTCCACGGGGCTCGGTGCGCGGGTCGCCGCCGCCGGGCCCGTGACCGTACATCTGCGGGAGCGTGTTCCCGGGGCCGCCACCGGTTCGGTGGTGGCCGCTCTGCTCGGTGCCGGGCGGCCCGTCCTGCGGTACCGGCCGGAGTCCGTCGACGAGGCGGTGGCGCGGGTGCTGCTGCGGGAGGCACGGCTCCGCGGTGCCGCCGTGGTCGTCGAGCCGCTGCCGCCGCGGCCCGGTCCGCTGGTGCGCGCCCTCGCCTCGCCGGACACGACAGTGGTCCTCGCCGGCACGGACGCGCCCGACCCCGGGTGGGCGCCGGACGGAGAGCTGCTGGTTCTCGACGCGCCGGAGGACGCGGCGCGTCCGGGTGACCTGTGGCGCGCCGAACTCAGCGCGGCCGAGCGTGACTTCGACCTGGACGAGGCGACCGCGCCGTACCGTCTCAGCGGGGACCAGGTCCGCAGGGCGGCCCGTACGGCGCGGGCGCTCGCCGCGTTCGAGGGCACCTCGCTCACCGCCGCGCAGGTGCAGCGGGGTGCCCGGCTGGTCTCGGCGCCCCTGCTCGACAGTCACGCACGGCGGATCCGGCCGGCGGTCGGCTTCGCCGACATCGTCCTTCCCGAGGAACCGCTGGGGCTGCTGCGCGAGCTGACGGGCCGGGCCCGCAACCGGGACCGGGTGCTCGGCGAGTGGCGGCTGCGCACCGGCGGCGGGCGCGGGCGGGGTGTCGTCGCGCTGTTCGCCGGGGAGTCGGGCACCGGAAAGACGCTCGCCGCCGAGGTCGTCGCGGGCGACCTCGGCCTGGACCTCTATGTGGTGGACCTCTCGTCGGTGGTCGACAAGTACGTCGGCGAGACCGAGAAGAACCTGGAGCGGATCTTCGTCGAGGTGGACCGCACGGACTGTGTGCTGCTGTTCGACGAGGCCGACGCGGTGTTCGGCAAGCGGTCGGAGGTGAAGAGCTCGCACGACCGGTACGCCAACCTGGAGAGTGCGTATCTCCTCCAGCGCCTTGAGTCGTTCGCCGGGATCGCGGTGCTGACGACCAACCTCCGGGCCAACATCGACGAGGCGTTCACGCGCCGGCTCGATCTGGTCGTGGACTTTCCGTTCCCCGACCCGGAGCAGCGGGTCTCGCTCTGGCACTCCTGCCTGGCGGGCACGCCGAAGGCGGAGGACGCGCACGAGGAGATCGCGCGCTGCGCCGGGGAGTTCGAGCTGGCGGGCGGCGCGATCCGCTCGGCCGCGGTGACGGCCGGGTACCTGGCGGCGGCCCGCGGCTCGGCGGTGACCGGCGAGGACGTACGGGCGGGGGCGCGGCGCGAGTACCAGAAGGCGGGACGGCTCGTCCTGGACGCGGGGGCGCCCTGGGCTCCGTGACGGAGCGCTCGGCGGAGCGGTCGGAGAACCGGAGGAGGGGGCCACCCGTGCGGGTGGCCCCCTCCTGGCTGTCGGACCGCTCGCCCGTCAGCTCACATGATGCTGCCGCCGAGCATCTTGCGGATCGTCGGCCAGTCGACGTTGCCGGTCACGGTGACGCCGACGGCCGCCTGGTAGGCGCGGATCTTCGATTCGACCTGGGTGCTGTAGTGGCTGGGCGTGTCCGAGTTGGAGCGGAAGTGGTCGATGCCCCATTGGGCGTTGGTGCGTGCCCGTTCGAAGTCGGTGTCGCTGTAGTCGCGGTTGTACGCCGCCCAGAACGCCGCCATCAGCTGGGTCGTCTCCCAGCTGGTGCCACCGGTGCGTACCTTCTCCGGCGTGATGCCCTGAGCCCAGAGAGAGGTGAGTGTGGCCGGGCCGAGGGTGCCCTCGGCGTCCGTCTTGAAGATCTCGGCGGAGTTCTTCTGGTTCTCTTCCCCGTCCCTCACGACGGCGTTCTGGTAGCAGGCGAGGGAGTTGCGGGTCGGCGTGTCGATCACGCCGGGGCTCCAGCCCGGCTGGAGCCTGCACGGGTTGCCGGCCGCCATGTGCGCGAGGCGTTCCTGGGCGAACTCGACGATGACGTCCTTCGGAGAGCCGGGGACCCAGGGGGGCACGGGCTCCGGGGCGACGGGCGGGGCCGGGGGCTGTTCGTTCCCGTCGTCTCCGGTGTCCGGCGGGGGCGGGGTCGCTCCGCCGCCTCCGTCCTGCCCGCCGCCGTCCTGGCCGCCCTCCGTCGGGCCGCCGCCGCTGCCTCCCGTGGCGCCGCCTTGCCCGCCGTCCCCGCCGGCCGGCGGGGGTCCGCCGTCCGAGGCGGGCGGCGGGCCGCCGGGCGTGGGCCCGCCGTTCCCACCCGGCGGGGGCGGCGCCTCGGGCAGCGCCGATCCCGTGCCCTGCGGCGCGGGCCTGGGCGCGCCGGTCGCCCGGATCTCCTTCGCCGCGCTGACGATCTTCGGCGAGAAGTTGAACCAGAGCACGACGAAGGCGATCACGGCGGTCAGCAGGAGTCCGCCGACCACCATCAGCCAGTTCCCGAAGACGGGCCGTTGGTCGAAGGTGGCGTCGAGGTCGAGGGTGGTGTCGTCGCCCGCCCGCCGTACGGCGACGGTGAAGCGGTGCGACTCCTCGGCGCCGGTCCACCGCACGGTTTCCGGCCGCACGACGAGTTCCCCGAAGGCGGCACGGCCCGGGGCGATCTGCACGGCGTTCGGCCGTACGTCGAAGGTGAGCCGGTTCGCCTCGTCGCGTGCCACGAGGGACGCGGTCAGGGGGGTGTTGCCGAGGTTGTCCACGGCTATCCGGGCCCGCCCGCGGAAGCGGCCGAGGAGCGAGGGCGGCAGCAGTTCGGCGCGCGTCTCGGTGAACGGCGTGATGGTCAGCCGGCCCTCCACCACGTCGCGGGCGGCGGCGTTCTCGCGGGGGTCGACACGGATGCCGTACGCGAGCGGTCCGGCCTCCACGTCGGAGGAGCGGGGCGGGGCGAAGGAGATCTCGGCGGTCCCCTCGCTGCCCGGGTAGAGGCGGAGTACGTCCGGTTCCACCCGGGACCAGCCCGAGGGTTTCCCGACGAGGGAGAGCCGATACTCCTCGACGGTGTCGCCGGTGTTCCGTACCCGCAGTCGGGCGCCGGCGCGTGCTCCGGGCTCGACGGTCACCTCGGCCGGGTCCAGAGAGGTCCACATGGTCATGGGCGAACGTTAAGGGGGCGGGGGTGGTGTCAGGCTGCCCGAAAGTCCCTGCTCGGGGGCAGCGCGCCGTGCCCGTGGGGCCTCCGGGCCGCTGCGGGGGCCGCCGGGCCCCTGGGGCCGGGGGCGTCGTGGGGGCCGGGCCGCGAGGAGCGGTGTCCGCGAGGGCAACCGTCGCTGCCCTCGCGAACGCCCCTTCCTCCCTGGCCGGGGCGGTGGGACTCGGCGAGAGTCGGAAGCGTACGACCGCTGCCGACGGCCGAGGGGAGGGCGAGCGGGATGAAGCCGACGCGCCACACGCGCCCCGATGCGGCGGACCACGGCACGACGGGGTCGGGCCGACGGGACCGCCCGGCGGCCTCCGACGGCGCGGCGCACCTGAGACCGGGAGCGGCGGCGAGGCCCTGCGCGTTCACGTTCGCGGTGCGCACCGGCCGGAGCAGCGGGCCGCGCCACGGCCGGTGGAGCGCGACGCGCCACGGCCGGAGCAGCGGGACCCGCTCCCGCCCCGCGCGGAGGTCCGCCCGTACCGCTCTCGCCACCGTCCGCACCACCCCGTGACACCGCATCACCATCGCCTTCCGCAGCACCACGCTCCCCGAGGAGAACACGCACCATGCCCACGTACCTGTCCCCCGGCGTCTACGTCGAGGAAGTCGCCAGCGGCTCCCGCCCCATCGAGGGCCTCGGGACCTCCGTCGCCGCCTTCGTCGGCCTGTCGCCCGTCGGACCGCTGAACGAGCCGGTGCTCGTCACCAACTGGTCGCAGTACGTCGCGGCGTTCGGTGACTTCACGGACGGGTACTACCTCGCCCACTCCGTGTACGGGTTCCTCAACAACGGCGGCACCGCCGCGTACGTCGTGCGTGTCGGCGGTGGGGACGCCCAGGGCGCCACGCGGGCCGTCGGATCCGCCCCCGCCGTCGCCGCGCCGCAGCTCGTCGCCGGTGAGGCCGTCGCGCTCGGCACCTTCCGGGTCGCCGCCGTCGCCGCCGGCTCCGAGGCCGGTGGCGCACTCACCGTCGAGGTGCAGGACGTCGAGGGCGAGGCGGAGCGCTTCAAGCTGGTCGTGAAGGACGGGGAGAAGGTCGTCGAGAGCTTCGACGCCTCCGCGAAGAAGAGTGCCCGCAACTACGTCGTGGCGCAGGTCAAGCAGCGCTCCAAGACCATCGTCCTGGAGGAGGCGGCGGCCGGCGCGCAGCTCGCCAGGCCCGACGCGCAGACCGTGACGCTGGCGCCGCCCGCGCAGGTGCCCGCCCCCGTCACCGCGCGGGCCGACGTCGCCGGTGCGCTGGAGTCGGGGCAGTTCATCGGCGACTCCGCCGACCGGACCGGCTTCGGCGGTCTTGAGGCGTTCGACGAGATCAACATGGTGGCCGTGCCCGACCTGATGGCCGCCTACCAGCAGGGACTCATCGACCTGGAGCAGGTCAAGGCCGTCCAGCTCGGTCTCATCGCGCACTGCGAGCTGATGGGCGACCGGATGGCGATCCTCGACCCGCCGCCCTCGCTCAACGCCCGTGACGTCCGCAAGTGGCGGCAGGAGCTCGCCGGTTACGACTCCGCGTACGCGGCGCTCTACTACCCGTGGATCAAGGCCTTCGACCCGGCGAGCGGCCAGACCCGCACGGTTCCGCCGTCCGGCCACATGGCCGGCGTCTGGGCCCGCAACGACGCCGAGCGGGGAGTCCACAAGGCCCCCGCCAACGAGATCGTGCGCGGCGCGGTCGACCTGGAGCTCCAGATCACGCGCGGTGAGCAGGACCTGCTCAACCCGATCGGCGTGAACTGCATCCGCGCCTTCCCCGGGCGCGGCATCCGGGTGTGGGGCGCGCGGACGCTGGCCTCCGACCCGGCGTGGCGCTACCTCAACGTCCGCCGCTACTTCAACTACCTCGAGGAGTCGATCCTCGTCGGTACCCAGTGGGTCGTCTTCGAGCCCAACGACCAGTCGCTGTGGGCCCGTATCCGCCGCAACATCTCCGCCTTCCTCGTCAACGAGTGGCGTCAGGGCGCCCTGTTCGGCCAGCGTGCCGAGGACGCGTTCTACGTGAAGTGCGACGCCGAGACCAACCCGCCGGAGTCCGTCGACCTGGGCCGCGTGGTCTGCGAGATCGGCATCGCCCCGGTGAAGCCCGCCGAGTTCGTGGTCTTCCGGCTCGCCCAGATCCAGGGCGGCGGCGGCGAGCTGGAGGAGTAGTCCCCCGCCCCGCGTCCCCCTCAGCACCCGAAACCCCTCTCATGAACAGGAGTGAACCGTATGTCCCTCGACACCGGTGACGCCCTCACCACCCACAATTTCGGCCTGCAGATCGACGGCGTCATGGTCGAGACCCTCCAGGAGATCAGCGGCCTCTCGATGGAGCAGGACGTCATCGAGTTCCAGCAGGTCTCGGCGGACGGCAAGCCGATCATCAAGAAGCTTCCCGGTGTGAAGAAGGCCGGTCAGTGCACGGTGACCCGGGGCGCGACCCAGTCCGCCGCCTTCACCGAGTGGATCACGTCCTCCATCGCCGGCGACATGGGCTCGGCCCGCAAGGACGCGTCCATCATCTTCCTGGACTACCAGCTCACCGAGGTGAAGCGGTACAACCTGCGCAACGCCTGGTGCACCAAGGTGGAGCTGAGCGCGACCAAGGCCGGCGACGCCGCCGCCCTGACCGAGCAGGTCACCATCACCTTCGAAGAGCTGACGCTCGGCTGATGCGACGCGAAGGAGGAGCGGCGGGCACGCAGCCGGGCCACCGACAGGAGCCGCTGCGCACGGAGTTCGAGTTCGAGCTGCCGCGCGGGTTCGTCGACGAGGCGGGCACCGTGCACCGCGGCGGTGCGATGCGGCTCGCCACGGCCAGGGACGAGCTGCTCCCGCTGCGGGACATCCGGGTCCGTGAGAACCCGGCGTATCTGTCCGTGGTGCTGCTCGGCCGGGTGATCACACGCCTGGGCACGCTCCCGTCGGTCCATGACGGGACGGTGGAGAACATGTTCGCCTCCGACCTGGCGTTCCTCCAGGACTTCTACCGGCAGATCAACGCGGAGGGCCACACCAGGGCCGCCGTCGCCTGCCCGCACTGCGAGGAGTCCTTCGAGGTCGAGCTGGCCGGGAGCCGCCTGGGGGAATCGTGACGTACGCGGCCGACCGGATCGAGGAGGAGACCGCGTACCTCGCCTTCCACTTCCACTGGGGCATGGACGACATCCTCGATCTGGAACACGCGGACCGGCGGAGGTACGTGGCTCAGGTGGCGTCGCTCGTGGAGCGGTCGCAGGCGTAACCGCTGTGTAGGGAGAGGGGGTTGGAGGAGACGGTGGGAATGTTCGAGAGATGGCGGGCGGCGCGGTCGGAGCGCGGTGACGCGCGGGCCGCTGCCCAGGCGGAGAGCGGCGCGCCCGTCGCGCCGGCGACGGCGTCCGGAGACGCCTGGCGTGGGCTTCCGCCCCTGCAGCGGGTACTGGACACCGCCGCCGCGCGTACCGTCGCGGAACACGGCTTCGCCGCCTCGCTCGCGACCCACTGGGACCCCTCCTTCCAGAGCGACCTGGGCCATGGGGCGGTGCCGGACGCGCCGAGCGGTGTACTGCTCGACGCGGTACGGCCCGTACAGCGGTCGGCGACCCGGCCCGAGGCGGCTGCCGAACTGCCGGGGCTGCGGCTGCCGGTGGCGGGAACGAGTGGGGGGACGGCTTCCGCGGCGGGTTCGGGGAGGGTGTCCGGGCTGGTTCCGGGTGCGGGATCGGCTTCCGGGCCGGTGCCTGGTTCGGGAACGGCGTCCGGGCCGGTGCCTGGTTCGGGAACGGCTTCCCGGTCCGCTTCCGTGTCCGCTCCGGGCTCGGCTGGGGGCTCGGCCGCGCGGTCGGGTTCCGGTCGTGCGGGCGGGTCGGTGCCCCCGGGGGCCGGCGCCCGTGGCGCCACACCGTCGGTGTCGCCGCCGGCGGCGACAGCTCCGCACGGGCGACAGGCCGGGGCGGCCCGTCCCGTACGGGGCGAGGCGCCGGCGCCGGTACAACGTGTGCCTTCCACCGCTCCCGTAGGGGTCGAGCCGGCCGCAGTTCCCGTACGGGATGCAGCTGACGCTCCTGTACGAGGTGGCGGCGCGCAGCGCCCTCCGGCGTCCGCGCCTCGGGCGGTCCAGCGTGCTGCCGCGCCCGAAGCCAGGAGTTCCGAGGGCGCGGCCCGGACGTCCGCGTCCAGGAGCGGCGCCCGCGAACCCGAATCCGGCTCCGTGGCGCGTACGGCGACACCGTCCCTCGGCGCCACGCCCCCCGGGCCCGTACGGCCGATGCCCGTTCGGCGTGCGTCGCTCGTCTCCGCCCGGCCCGTGCAGCCGCCGCGCCGACTCGCCCCTGCCGGGGCGGCCCGGCAGGGTGGCACGGTCACGCCCGGCGCGGCGCCCGTCCAGCGGGCGGCAGTCCCTGCCTCCGCGTCCGAGCGCGGTGCGACGCCGACGACCGCGCACGACACCGCCGCACCGGAGCCCTTGGCTGCCGGTCGGCCCCAGAACGTCCCGGGCCCCGCTTCCCCCGTGGGGCCCGGGACTCCCGTCGGCACGGCCGACGCGCCGGTCGCGCCGGTGCAGCGTCGTCCTCTCGTGCGTCGCTCCCGGCGTGCCCCCGGGGCGGACTGGAACACGACGTCGTCCACGCCGCCGCCGGGCCCGGCGACCCCGGTGGCACCGGAACCTCAGGCGAGCCCGCCGCCTCCGTCAGGTCCGGTGGCACCGGAACCTCAGGCGAGCCGACCGCTTCCGTCTGGACCCGCACCGCGGAAGGCTCCGGCCGCTCCGGTACGTCCCTCGGCACCGACCACTCCCCCGAGCCCGACGGCTCCACCCACTCCCCCGGCAACCCCGGCGGCCCCGGCCAACCTGCCGACCCCGGCGGCCCCGGCGGCCCCGGCCGCCGCCCCTCGCCCGGTCACCACACCTCCGCCCGCCCACCCGGGCCTCGGCGCTCCCGTGCAGCGCTCGGCCGTCGAGGCACCCGTACCGCACCCGAATCCGACGCCACGGGGCAACCCCGCACCACGCACCAGCGCCGCGCCGCGCCGGTCTCCGATCGGGGCGCCGATCACACCGTCGACCACCCCGCCGACCGCCCCTCCGACCACCCTGCCGGTCGCCCCGCCCTCCCCGACCCGGCCGTCGTCCGCTCCCTCCACGCCCTCGGCCCTTCCGGGCGTCCCCGTGGCTCCCGCGTCCCGGCCGGCCGCCGCACCGGCCCCGAGCACCCCCCTGACTCCGCCCGCGCTTCCGCCGGTCGCGCCCCTTCCACGTACCCCGGCATCCGCGTCGGCTCCGATCCAGCGGGCGACCGCCCCCGAGGCAGCCGACGTTCCGGGAGAACCGGCGCCGACGACGGCTGTGTCGAACAGTGCTCCTTCGGCTCCCGTCGCCGCGCCGCTTCCCCTCGTACAGCGCTCCACGGCCGCACCCCGGCGGAGCGCCGCGCTCCCGAGTGCGGCAGCTCCCCCTCCCCGGCCCGCTGCGCAGCCGCCCGCCCACGCTCCCGCCGAGCTCCCCATGCCCGTGGTCACCGTCACCGACGTACCCCGTGCCGGCGTACCCGGCGTGCAGCGGCAGGCCGCGCTTCCGCTCGCCGGCACGCGGTCGTTCACACCGAAGCCGCCGGACGTCCCGACCGCGCCGCCCTCCTCCCGTACCCCTGGCGGCCCGGCCCCGCGTACCTCCCCCGCCACGGCCGCCGTTCCCCTCTCCAGGCCCACCACCCCAGTCCCCCACGTCCAGCGCCGCTCCGCCGCGACGCCGCCCAGTTCCCCCCTTCCCGTCGTCCCCCTCGCCTCGCCCTCCGCCGCGCGGCCGGTCGCGCGCCCGGTGGCCGTACAGCGTCACACCGCTCCCGAGGCGACGCCGTCCGCGTCCCCGCTCCACGTCGTGGCCCCCGTCCCGCTCCAGCGGACCACCGCGGCACCCGCTCCGGCCGCGCACGCCCCGCGCGCCGCCACCACCGTCACCAGGACCGCACCGGCTCAGACCGCCGTACAGCGGACCGCCACGACCCCGCATGCCGCCGCCGCAGGTGCCGACACCGATGGGCCCGGTCAGCTGGACGAGTTGGCCCGTCGTCTCGTCACCCCGCTGTCGCGGCTCCTGCGTGCCGAGCTCCGCGCCGACCGGGAGCGGGTGGGCCGGCTCCGCGACCACGGCCGCTGACCGGCCGTCCCGGCCCCTTCCCAGGCTTCCGCCCCGACACCGACACGACGATCCGAGAGACCCGCCACCATGCCCCAGCAGCTGGACCCCGCATCCACCGTCTTCTTCAAGCTCAGCATCGACGGCCAGGACCTCGGCCTGTTCAACAGCTGTGACGGTCTCTCCTCCGAGGTCGAAGTGGAGCAGCGCCGGGAAGGGGGGAACAACGGTTTCGTCTGGCAGCTCCCCACCCGCGTCACGTTCTCCACGATCCGACTCACCCGTCCCCTCACCCCCGACACGGCCAAGGTCGCCGCCTGGGTCTCGTCGCTCGCCACCGGGATCACCCGTCCGACGGCGCAGATCGCGGCGCTGCGCGCGGACGGGTCGCTCGTCGCCCAGTGGGGTCTGGTGGAGGTGCTGCCGGTCCGCTGGACGGGGCCGACGCTCGACCCGGCGAATCCGGCCGTGGCGACGGAGACGCTGGAGATCGCGCACCACGGTTTCACCGACGCGGGAGGCGCCTGAGATGGCACCGTCCTTCGGCGGGCTCGTCGCCAGCGGACTGTCGCGCGCGTCGCTCGCCATCCACCAGCCGCCCACCGACCTGTCGAGCAACTACGGCGGCAAGCTCGGCGAAGTCACCTTCGAGTTCAACCCGGATCAGCTCAGCCTCAGCCGGTCCGCGAGCTGGCACACCGAGCAGGCCGTCGCGTACGACCGGGGCGCGCCGCCGAAGTTCACCGGCAGCCAACCCGCCGAGATGCAGCTCGAGGTCTTCCTCGACCGTTCCGGCGACCCGTCGTCCGACGACGTGAAGCAGCAGGTGGAACTGCTGCTCTCCTGTTGTGAGGTGACCCAGCAGAGCATCAGCGCGAAGGCGCCGTCGCCGCCGTGGGTGCAGTTCACCTGGGGGTCGTTCTCGACGGTGCAGTTCATCGCGTACGTCACCTCCGTGTCCGCGACGTACACCCTGTTCAGCCCCAGCGGGATGCCGATCCGGGCCACCTGTTCGCTCGCGCTCACCGAGATCTCCAGCGCGACCAAGAAGCAGAACCCGACCTC
Organism: Streptomyces sp. NPDC028711; assembly: GCF_055565415.1. Lineage (NCBI taxonomy): Bacteria > Bacillati > Actinomycetota > Actinomycetes > Kitasatosporales > Streptomycetaceae > Streptomyces > Streptomyces sp. NPDC028711. Next base: position 84,890 of record NZ_JBVHUJ010000011.1, read on the forward strand.
GGGCGCGCTCTCGGCCCGTCGGGTGCACCGCACGGTCGCCGGGGACTCGCTCGCCTCCCTCGCCTGGCGGGAGTACGGCGACGCGACCCGCTGGCGTGTCATCGCCGAGGCGAACCGCATCGACGACCCGATGCGGTTGCGGCCCGGCACGGAACTGCTGCTCCCTTCCACCACCGAAACGCCGGAGACCGAGGGCGCCTCATGAGCGAGAAGACCTTCACCACCGTCCTCCACGTGCAGCTCGACGGCACGCCGCTGCCGGACCCGCTCGCGGTCCGCCTGACCGAGGGCTGGGTGGACGCGAGTGTCAACGTGCCGTCCGCCTTCCAGCTGACCTTCGGGGACAAGGACGGCACCCTCACCGGGAAGTTCCCCTTCCTCAAGGTCGGGGCGATGGCGGTGCTTTCGCCCTTCACCGACGGGAAGCTCGGGGAGCCGATGCTCACCGGCGAGGTCACCGCCGTCGAGGTGGACGCGGCGCCAGGACACGGCCGGTATCTGATCGTGCGCGGTTACGACCCGGGCCACCGGCTGCTGCGCAGTCGGCGCGTCGAGGGCTATCCGAACATGACGGCGTCCGACATCGTCAGGAAGCTCGCCGCGCTCAACCGGATCCCGCTGGGCAGGATCGACGCGACGCCGACGGTGTACGAGCTGGCGACCCAGCCCAACATCACCGACTGGGACTTCCTGTCCCGGCTGGCGCGGGAGAACGACGTGCGTCTCTCGCTCGACCCGGCGGGCCGGCTCGTCTTCGCCGCGCTGCCTCCGGCCTCGTCCGCGCCCGCCGACACGACGCCGGCGGCGGTCAGCCCGTACGTGCTGGACTTCGGGAGCAACACGCTGCACAGCCGGGTGTCCGTGACCGCCGCCGGGCAGGTCGGGAAGGTGGACGTGCGGGGCTGGGATCCCCGTACCAAGCAGGCGCTGTCGTCTCCGACGCCCGCCGTGGCGAGCACGGAGATCGTCTCCGACATCACCCCCGCCCAGCTGTCCGCCCCCTTCGGTCCCGCCGAACTGGCGGCGACGGGGACGCCGTTCACGACGCAGTCGGAGGTGACGCGGGCGGCGGTGGCGCTCGCGGACGACGTCACCGGCTCGTTCGCGGAGCTGGAGGTCGCCGTCACGGGCAACCCGGCGCTGAAGCCGGGGCAGCCGGTGGCCGTGAAGGGCGCGGGTTTTCCCTTCGAGGGGCGTTACACGGCCACCGGTGTCCGGCATGTCTTCGCGTCGGGACGGCAGTTCGCGACGTGGCTGACCGTGTCGGGCCGGCAGTTCCGTTCGCTGTACGGGACGGCTTCGGGCGGTGGGGAGCCGGCGCCGCCGATGCCGGGGGTCGCGGTCGCGCTCGTCACCAACACGAAGGACCCGCTGTCGCTCGGCCGGGTCAGGCTGCGTTTCCCGTGGCTCTCGGCGACGTACGAGAGCGGCTGGTGCCGGGTCGCCCAGCTCGGCGGGCGCGGTGGCGGCGGTCTGATGCTGCCGGAGGTGGACGACGAGGTGCTGTGCGCCTTCGACCGGGGGTCACTGGAACACCCGTACGTCCTGGCGGGGCTGTACAACGGCGTCGACCGGCACACCCCGGCGACCGACCGGGTACCGCCGGTCGATCCGACCAGCGGACGGGTCCAGTGGCGTGCCCTGACCTCGCGGACCGGTCACACGGTGGAGCTGCGCGAGGAGGGCGGCCGGACGCGGGCCTCGCACGGCATCCGCCTGCGCACCGCGAAGGGCGGGCTGAGCGTCGAGCTGAACGAGGCGCGGACCACGCTGACCATCGACAGCGACGGCACGGTCACCATCTCGGGGGCCCGGGGGGTCACGGTGGAGTCGGGGACCGATCTGACGCTCTCCGCGAAGGGGCGGATCAAGCTCGACGCGGGGCTCGGTGTGGACATCAAGGCCGGGATGAAGTTCAAGGTGTCGGCGCTGACGCAGGCCGTCGTCAACGCGCCGGCGTTCGTGACCTCGACCGTCCCCATGCCGAACCCCGTCGTGGCGAACCTGCCGATCTGATGGCCGGTATCCCGGTCCTGAGGAGGACCTCCTGTGAGTGAGCACTTCGTCGGCGCGGGCTGGGCCTTTCCGCTGCGGACCGGGCCGAGCGGTTCCATCGCCCTGGTCCGGCGCGACCGCGAGATCGAGGAGTCGATGCGGCTCGTGCTCGCGACCGCTCCGGGCGAGCGGCCGATGCGCCCCGAGTTCGGCTGCGCGGTGCACGAGCTGGTGTTCGCCCCGGTCAACGACGCGACGATGGGCCGGGTCCGGTACGAGGTGGTGTCCGCGCTCGACCGCTGGGAGCCGCGCATCGACGTGGAGGAGGTCACGGTCGTCCCCGCGCCCGACGAGCCGACCACGCTGTACATCGACGTCCGCTACCGGGTGCGCGGGGCCAACAATCCGCGCAATCTCGTCTTCCCCTTCTACGTCATCCCCTCCGAGGACTGAAAGAGCCGCCATGGCCCTGCCCGCACCCCATCTCGACGACCGCCGCTTCCAGCAGTTCGTCGACGACGCCAAGCGCTACATCCAGCAGGCGTGCCCCGAGTGGACCGACCACAACGTCTCGGACCCGGGGGTCACCCTGGTCGAGGCCGTCGCGCACATGGCGGACCAGCTCGTCTACCGCCTCAACCGGGTCCCGGAGAAGAACCATCTGGCCTTCCTCGACCTGCTCGGGGTGACGCTGTTCCCGCCGGCCGCCGCGCGTGCCGAGATCACCTTCCGGCTCTCCGCTCCGCAGCCGGAGCCGGTGGTGCTGCCCACCGGGACGGAGGTGTCGACCGGGCGTACGGAGACGGAGGAGGCGGTGGTGTTCGCGACCACCGCCGATCTGACCGTCGTGCCGTGCGCGTTGACCCATCTCGTGCGCCAGGAGACGGGGGGTACGCCCGAGGACCGTTCGCAGGACCTGGCCGGCGGCGAGGACGTGCCCGCGTTCTCGCCGGCGCCGCGCGTCGGCGATCTGCTGCTGCTCGGTCTTTCGGCGGCCGTGCCGGACTGTCTGCTCGTCCTCGACCTCGACAGCCGGGTGGACGGCGTCGGCGTGGACCCGCGCCGGCCGCCCCTGGTGTGGGAGGCGTGGACGGCGGCCGAGGGCTGGGTCGGCTGCGAGGTCGACGAGGACACCACGGGCGGCCTGAACCGCCCGGGCGAGGTCGTGCTGCACATGCCGTCCGGGCACGCGGTGTCGCGGCTCGCGGGGCACGAGGCGGGCTGGGTGCGCTGCCGGGTCGTGGAGCCGGTCGAGGGTCTGCCCTCGTACAGCGAGTCTCCGACCGTTCGGGCGGCGGGGGCGTTCACGATCGGCGGGACGGTACGGGCGGCGCACGCCGAGGCGGTACGGGACGAGCCGCTCGGCGAGTCCGAGGGCGTGGCGGGGCAGCGGGTGCGGCTCGCGCACGCGCCGGTCGTCGACCGGCCTCCGCTGCTGCTCCAGGTCGCCGAGCGGGCGGACGGCGGTGGGGACGAGGATGATCCGGAGGCCGGGTGGCAGGAGTGGAGCGTCGTCCGCGACTTCGCCTCCTCACGCCCGGAGGACCGCCACGTCACCCTGGACGCGACCACCGGCGAGATCGCCTTCGGACCGTGCGTGCGCCAACCGGACGGGACGCTGCGGCAGTTCGGGGCGGTGCCGCCGAAGGGCGCGGCGATCCGCGCGGTCCGTTACGGCACCGGGGGCGGCCGGGCGGGCAACGTGGCCCGCTCGACGATCACCGTGCTCCGCAGTTCCATCCCGTACATCGCGCGGGTGGAGAACCGGGAGGCGGCGCGGGGCGGGGTGGACGGGGAGACCGTCGAGGAGGCGAAGTCCCGGGCGCCCATCACCCTGCGGGCGCAGGAACGTGCGGTCACCGCCCGCGACTACGAGGAGCTGGCGCGCCGGGCCGCGCCCGAGGCGGCGCGGATCTCCTGCCTGGCGGCTGACGCGGCCGAGGCGGGCGAGAACGCGGTGCGGGTCCTGGTGGTGCCGCAGGCGGTGCCGGACCGGGGCGGGCGGCTGCGGTTCGAGCAGCTGGTCCCGGGCGAGGAGCTCCTCTCCCGGGTGACCGGTTTCCTCGACGAGCGGCGTCCGCTGGGGACCCGCCTCGCCGTGGGGCCGCCGTTCTACCAGGGGGTGACGGTGGTGGCGACGCTGCACTCCTTCCGGGCGGCGGAGGCGGAGCGGGTGCGGGCCGCGGCCCTCGACGCGCTGTACGCGTATCTGGACCCGCTGACGGGCGGGGCGCACGGCGAGGGGTGGCCGTTCGGGCGCCCGCTGCGGGCCGGGGAGGTCTTCGCGGCCCTCCAGCGGGTGCCGGGGGTGGAGCTGGTGGACGAGGTCCTGCTGCATCCGGCGGACCCGCTGACCGGTCGCAGGGGTGACGTGACGGACCGGATCGAGCTGTCGCCGTCCGCGCTGCTCTTCCCGTTCGACCACCGCGTCCGTGTGATCGAGGCGCGGTGAGCGGGTCGGTACGGGGGACGGTTCCGGGTCTGGCGACGCCGTACCCGCTGGGGGCGGCGCTGCCCGCCGTGTACGCGGAGGACGACTTCGGGCAGCGGTTCGTCTCCGGTCTCGATGTCGTCCTGGCTCCCCTCTTCGGCGTCCTGGACTCCCTCGAGGCGTACTTCTCGCCCGCGCTCGCCCCGGCCGACTTCGTGGACTACCTCGCGACCTGGGTCGGCGCGGAGCTGGACGGCGGCGAGCCGCTTCCGCTGCGCCGGCACGCCGTCGCCTCGGCCGTGGCGCTGCACCGGGTCCGCGGCACGCGGCAGGGCCTCGCTGCGGCGGTCCGGCTGGCCTTCGGCGTGCCTCCGGAGATCTCCGAGAGCGGGGGCGCGAGCTGGTCCGCCGCTCCGCTCGGCCCGTTCCCCGGAACGCCCGTGGCCGGGCTGCGTGTCGTTCTCCGGGTCGCCGACCCGGCCTCCGTGGATCCGCACCGCCTGCGCGCGGTCGTGGCCGCGGCCCGTCCCGCGCACCTGCCGTTCACGGTGTCGGTGACCACTTCCCGTACATCCGAAGGAGCATGACCCTGATGAGTGACGCGCCCCAGACCCGTCCCTGCCCGGACTGCGCGAGCCCGGTCCGGACGACGGACCAGTCTTTCTGTGACAGTTGCGGAGCGTTCCTGCGCTGGGACAGCCCGGCCGTGAACCCGGCCGGTGGGGCCGGGGGGTCCCCGTCCGGCGCCGACGCGGCGGTGCCGGTCGGCGGCACGCCGGGCGGTGACACCGCGCCGGCTCCCGTGGCGCGGCCGGAGCCGTCCCCGGCGACGGCGTCCACGCCGGCCTCCGACGCCCCGGCTCCGGCATCGGCCGCGGCCGGCGCTTCGGGTGTCGGCGGCGCTTCGGGCGTCCCGGGCTCCGGCGCGGCGGACGGCGACCGTCCGGCCGTCGGGCCCGAGGAGGTGACCGCGCCGCTGCCCGCCGTGCCCCCGTCCCCCGAGGCACCCGCGTCGGCAGCCGTACCGGAGGCGAGGCCGGCGTCCGAGGGGCCGTCGGACACGCTCGTACGCTCCCTCCTCGTCCCGGTCCCCGGGAACCGGCCCGCGGAGCCTGCCGTGGCCGCGCCCGTGCTGCCCGCTCGTCCGGAGGCCGCACGTCCGGCGGTACGGGCCCCGGAGGCGCCCGCGCCCGTCCAGGGCGGCGTCCCGTGCCCCGCGTGCTCGCTCGCCAACACCCCGGGCCGTCACTTCTGCCGCTTCTGCGCGACCCCCATGGTCCCCGAGCGGCTCTCCACGGCCGAGGGCCCGTACGCGGGACGGCGTCCCGGTCTGACCCGCGACCGGAGCCGCTGGATCGTCCGTGCCCTGATCGCCACCGCGGTCGTGACCGTGGTGGTCGGCGGTGTCATCGGCGGACCGCCCGCCGCCCGCGCGGTCCAGGACCACTTCGCCACCCGGGTCCCGGTGCACCCCGTCGGCTGGACCGCCTCGCACTCCGCGCCGAAGCAGGAGGCGAAGCTGGCGGGCGACGGCTACTCCAACACCTGGTGGGGCACGGGGTACGCGGGCGACTCGGCGGGCCAGTACCTGGAGGCGCGCTTCGCCGAGCCGACCGATCTGCTGAGCGTCCTCATCACCCCCGGCAGTTCGAAGAACACCACCCAGGCGGACGGTCAGGCGACCCCGCGCACCTTCGACCTGGTGGTCAGGGACTCCTCGGGCGAGACGCGGGTCTCGCACCACCGCGTCAACGACGGTGGCACCCAGCGGGTCGACGTGCGGGTGCGCGACGCGCTGTCGGTGCGGCTTGTGCTGCGTACGGCGTGGCGGGCCGACCCCCGGAAGCAGGTGGCCGTCGCGGAGCTGGAGTTCTTCGGCAGGTCCGTCTCCTGACGTCCCCCGCCGGGGCGGGGGGCCACCGGAAGGTGAGCGGCCGGCGGGTCAGGCGCGCAGCCACACCGCCGTGTCCACCGGTAGGCGGCCGTCCGGGTCGAGCGGGCCGCTCGACAGGAGCAGGCGCTCGTACGGCGGGAGGCCGGCCGGGCCCTCGGAGAGGTTGACCACGCACATCAGGCCCTCGGTCCGGGCGAAGGCGAGCACTCCCGCCCGCGCGGGCAGCCATGTCAGGGGGCCGTCGCCGAAGCCGTCGGCCGTGCGGCGGAGCAGCAGCGCCTCCCGGTACAGGGCCAGCATCGATCCCGGGTCGGCCCGCTGCCGGTCCACCGCGTAGTCGTGCCAGTCGGGGGGCTGCGGGAGCCACGGCTCGGTGTGCGCACCGAATCCGTACCAGGGTTCGTCGGCCGTCCACGGCAGGGGGACGCGGCAGCCGTCGCGGCCGGGGTCGGTGCCGCCGGAGCGGGCGTGCATGGGGTCCTGGATCCGGTCGAGCGGGATGTCCGCCTCGGGAAGGCCGAGTTCCTCGCCCTGGTAGACGTAGACGGAGCCCGGGAGTGCCAGGGTCAGCAGCGCGGCGGCGCGGGCCCGGCGGGTGCCGAGGCCGAGGTCGGTGGGGGTGCCGAAGGTCTTCTTCGCGAAGTCGAAGCCGGTGTCCGCGCGTCCGTACCGGGTGACGGTGCGGGTCACGTCGTGGTTGCACAGGACCCAGGTCGCGGGGGCGCCGACCGGGGCGTGTTCGGCGAGGGTGTCGTCGATGGTGCGGCGCAGCCGGTCCGGTTCCCAGGGGCAGGAGAGGAAGGTGAAGTTGAAGGCGGTGTGCAGTTCGTCGGGGCGGAGGTAGCGGGCGAAGCGTTCGGCGTCGGGGAGCCAGACCTCGCCGACGAAGACACCGTCGTACTCGTCGGCTATCGCGCGCCAGGAGCGGTAGATGTCGTGGATCTCGTCCTGGTCGATGTACGGGTGCGGGTCGACGCCCTCGACGAAGTCGCGGAGGCCGGGGTCCTTGGTGAGCAGGGCGGCGGAGTCGATCCGTACGCCGGCGACTCCGCGTTCGAACCAGAAGCGGAGGATCTCCTCGTGCTCGCGGCGGACGTCGGGGTGGGACCAGTTGAGGTCGGGCTGTTCGGGGGTGAAGAGGTGGAGGTACCACTCGCCGTCGGGGACGCGGGTCCAGGTGTTCCCGGAGAACTGGGACGGCCAGTCGTTGGGCGGGAGTTCGCCGCGCTCTCCCCGGCCGGGCCGGAAGTGGAAGCGCGCGCGGGCGGCGCTGCCCGGGCCTGCCTCCAGTGCCTCGCGGAACCAGGTGTGCTGGTCGGAGACGTGGTTGGGGACGATGTCGACGATCGAGCGGATGCCGAGGTCGCGGGCCTCGGTGATGAGTTTCTCGGCGTCGGCGAGGGTGCCGAAGGCGGGGTCGATGGTGCGGTAGTCGGCGACGTCGTAGCCGCCGTCGACCAGCGGCGAGAGGTACCAGGGGGTGAACCAGACGGCGTCGACGCCGAGTTCGGCGAGGTGGGGCAGTCTCGCCCGGACGCCCGCGAGGTCCCCGGTGCCGTCGCCGTCGCCATCGGCGAAACTGCGCGGATACACCTGGTAGATGACGGCGTCGCGCCACCAGTCGTCGGTGCGATGCGAGTGCGGGGCTGCCACGTGAGGGTCCTTTCGGGCGGGTCGGGGCGGGTGGGCCGGTCAGCCCTTGAGTCCGCCGGCGGTGAGGCCGCTCATGATGTTGCGCTGGAAGACCAGGAAGATGAGCAGGGTCGGCACGGAGGCGATGGTGAGCGCGGCGATCAGCACGTTCACGGGCACGCCGTTGGACAGGGAGTAGATCCCGACGTTGAGCGTCTGCAGGGCGGGGTCGGGGAGCGTGAGCATCGGCCAGAGGAAGTCCTTCCAGACGCCCACGACCGCGAAGATCGACACGACTCCGAGGATCGGGCGTGAGAGGGGCAGCACGATCGACCACAGGGCCCGCGTCGGGGACGCTCCGTCGAGGGACGCGGCGTCCAGGAGTTCCTTCGGGATCGAGTCGAAGAAGCGCTTGAGCAGGAAGATGTTGAACGCGTTGGTGACCGAGGGCAGCCAGATCACCCAGGGCGTGTTCAGCAGGTTGCGCTCGAAGATCGGCAGGTCGAGGACCGTCAGGTACTGGGGTACGACGAGGACGGTCGCCGGGATCATGAGGGTCACGAGCATCAGGCCGAGCACGGCCTTGCCGAACACGGGCCGGAGTTTGGACAGGGAGTACGCGGCGGCCACGTCCAGGACGAGCTGGAAGGCGAGCGCTCCGAACGCGTAGTAGAGGGTGTTGAAGAGCAGGGTCGCGAGGTCCATGACCTCCCAGGCCCGGGTGTGGTTCTCCGGTCGGAAGGATCCCGGCACCAGGGTCGGCGGTGTCTGGATCACTTCCTGGGTGTCCTTGAAGCCGCTGGACACCAGCCAGTACAGGGGCCCGAGGAACGCCAGGGTGAAGCCACCGACGACCAGGGCGAAGACGGTCCAGTAGAGGACCTTGCCCCGGGGTCGGGCGAGCTGTGCCGGCGAGATGAGTGTGCGTGTGGACATGCTGGTCTCCCCGGTCCTACTCGTCCTCGGCGCGGCTGAGCCTGACGTACGCCGCCGAGAATCCGGACAGGAGTACGAGCAGGAGCAGGCCGAGCGCCGCCGCGGCACCGTAGTTGTTGAAGTTGAAGGCGTATTGGTAGATGAGGTGGACGACGGTCGTGGTCGATCCCTCGGGTCCCGCCCCGCCGGTGAGCAGGAACGGTTCGACGAAGACCTGCATGGTCGCGATGATCTGCATGAGCAGCATCAGGGAGAGGATGAGCCGGGTCTGCGGGATGGTGACGTGCCAGATCTTGCGGAGGATTCCGGCGCCGTCGAGTTCGGCCGCCTCGTACAGCTCGCCGGGGATGCCCTGGAGGGCGGCGAGGTAGATGAGGGCGGCGCCGCCCATGTTCATCCAGGTCGACGCGATGACGACGGAGAGCAGGGAGAGGTCGGGGTCCTGGAGCCATTGCTGCTCCGGGAGGTGGAGGAGGCGGAACAGTTCGTTGAGGAGCCCGTAGCCGGGGTCGTACAGGTACTTGAAGAGGAGGACCGAGGCGACCGGCGGGAGCATGACGGGCAGGTAGACGAGCAGCCGGAGGTAGCCCTGGCCGTGGTGGAACTCGTTGATGACGAGGGCGACGACGAAGGGGACGGCGAAGCCGAGGACCAGTGCGAGCGCGGTGAACAGGAGCGTGTTGCGCCAGGCCTGCCAGAAGGCGGGGTCGTTGACGACGGTGAGGAGGTTGTCCAGGCCGACCCAGGTCGTCTGTCCGCTCTCGGTCTTCTGGAAGGCCAGGAGGAACTCCCTGACCATCGGGTACCAGGAGAAGAAGGCGAAGCAGAGGACGGCGCCGATGAGGAAGCCGTGGGCGGTGAGGTTGCGCCGCACGCTCTTCGCGAGGCGGTCACGGCCGCCGGGGGCCGGGGGGCGCGCCGGCGGCGGGGAGTGGCGGGGGCGGCCCGCCTTGCTCGGGGTGACGCTGGGGGCCGACATCATCGCTCCTTGGTGCTGGTCTGCCGGGGTGGGGTTCGGGGGCCGGCGAGGGCGGTTCGGCGCGCCCCCGCCGGGGGCCGTCACTGGGTGGCGAGGACCTGGTTGACCTGTGCCTCGGCGGTGGCGAGGAGCTTGTCGATGTCGGCGTCCTTGTTGGTGAGGAGTCCGGACATGACGTTGTCGAGGACCTTGTAGACCTCCTGCGCCTTCGGCGGTTCGGCCTTGCCCGCGACGGGGTTGTCCATGAAGGTCTTGAAGTTCGCGACGGGCATGGTGGCGTGGGCGAGCCGGGCCGCGTCGTCCGTGCTCTTGGACTCGTTCAGCCAGAAGTTGGGCTGCGGTACGCCCACGGGCAGGGCGTCCTTCTTGGCGCGGGCCCAGTCGAACTGGCCCTTGCCGACCGTGAGGTTCTTGAAGTTGAGCCAGGCGACGGCGGCCTTGATCCTGTCGCCCGGGATGCCCTTCTTGATCATGTAGTTGTTGCCGCCGGCGAGGGTGTTCTTCTCGCCGGGTATGGGGCCCATGCCGAAGTTCTCGTACTCCGCGCCGAGCTGCTGGACCATGTACGCGATGTCGTCGGGGGCGGCGAGGAACATGCCGAGCTTGTCGGTGGCGATCTGCTTCTGGAGGTCGCCCCACTTGAGCAGCTGGGTCTTGCCCATGCTGTCGTCCTCCCAGCGCATGGCGTGGAGGTTCTTCGCGACCTGTCTGCCGAGTTCGTTGTTGAACGCGGCCTTCTTGCCGCTCGCGTCGACGACCTCACCGCCGATGCTGTACATCTGCGCGGTGAAGTGCCAGCCGCCGGTGTTGCCGGCGCTGTACTCGCCGAATCCGGCGATGCCGTCGCCGAGTGCGGCGATCTTCCTGGCGGCGGTGCGGACCTCTGCCCAGGTGCGCGGTGGGGCGTCGGGGTCCAGGCCGGCCCGGGTGAAGAGCCTGCGGTTGATCAGGAGGCCCATCGTGTAGTTGCTGGTGGGCAGTCCGTAGAGCTTCCCGTCGTGCTTGAGGGAGCCGAGGACGTTCGGGTCGATGTCCTTGAGGAGCGGCACGCTCTTGTCGTGGACGTACGCGGTGATGTCCGCGGCTCCGTCCTCGGAGAGCACCTGCGGCAGGTCGGTGAAGTAGGTGTAGAACACGTCCGGCTGGGACTTGGCCTTGAGCATCGCGGTGAAGCGCGGCGGTTCCAGGCACTGGCCGGGGGTGGAGCGGCCCTCGATGGTGACGTTCGGGTACGTCTTGTTGAACTCGGCGACGTCCTCCTTCCACTCCCTGAGCTCGGCCGCCTTCGCCGCGGGGGGCATGCAGTCGATGGTGAGCGTCACCTTGGTCTTCGGGTCCAGCGGGGTGGTGGGGTCGGACGAGCCGCCGCCCTCCGAAGCGCCGCCGCCGTTGTTGCTGCTGCTCGTGCCGCAGGCGGCGAGTGCGGTCAGCGTGAGCGCGGAGGCGAGGGTGACCGCGCTGGCGCGGCGCGTACGGCGGAACCGGGCACTTCTCATGGGTGGTCCCCTTCGGGCCTGAACGTGGAGGTCGCCCCACCGCCTGTGCGTTGTGGGGCGCGGCACACTCAATCACCCTCGACAAGTGAACGCAAGATATCGCGCTGATTTAGTAATTGCCTGACAGGCAGCGGAATATGGGGGTGATGGGAGGCTCACGAAGCCGACACCTGGCGGGCCGCAGAGGCGTGCCGTCACCCCGCGCTTCTCGTGACGGTCAGAACGCACGCAAGACCGATGCACGTGGCTGCAAGCCACCTGCATCGGTCTCGCGCAAGGGGTACGGCTGCGGTTACGGGTTGAGGTTGATCCTGAAGGTGGAGGTGGTGTTGCGGACGTCCACCGCGTTGCCGCTCAGCCGCAGACCGTTGAAGGTCACCTCGCCCACGGCGGGCCCCTGCCCCGACTCGGGCATCTCGTTGGCCCACAGGCCGAACCCGGACTTCGCGTCGAAGGCGTCTCCGCTCCTGCGCGCTCCCGTGACGGAGACGTCCGTGAACACGGTGTCCTTGATGGGGAACTGCGGTTGACCGCCCACGTAGTTCGTCTGGAACATCACGCCGCTGTAGGTGGGGTCGACGATGTCGACGTGGTTCACCCTGATCCCCTGGAAGACCTTGGAGGCGGAGAAGACCCAGATGCCGGGGAAGGTCTGGGAGCCCCAGAAATGGCCGCCTGCCCGCACGATCGAGATGTTCTCGAAGGTCGTGGGCCCGGTCCCGAAGCCGTTCATCGGATAGCCGAAGTCCAGGGAGGAGATGGTGATCCCCGAGTAGACGAGCGTGTCGGCGATGTGGATGTTGCGGAAGGTGTTGTCGTAGCCGCCGTAGACGGCCACCCCGGCAGCCCGCCAGGTGAGGGTCGAGGTCAGGTTCTCGTAGACGTTGTTCTTCATGTCGGCGCCGCCGGCGTCGATCGCGGAGAACAGGGCGAAGCTGTCGTCACCCGTCGCCCGCGCGTCGTTGTTGACGACGTGGTTGTCCGTCGAACCGTTGGTCATGTTGATGCCGTCGGCGAACATGTTGCGGATCCGGGAGTTCTTGATCGTCATCCGGTCGGTGTTGGCGCCCCAGTAGAGGCACACCATGTGCTCGTTCCAGATGTCGTCGATCACGATGTCCGACACATTGGCGAAGTCGAACACCTTGCCCGGTCCGTCGATGCGCGAGGTGTAGTTGCCGAAGTAGGCGAAGCCCTTGAACAGCGAGCCCTTCGCCGTCGCCTCGGCGCGGAAGCCGACGTCGGTGTTGTCCTGTGCCGAAGGCGCGTGGAAGGCCGTGTACCAAGGTCCCGCGCCCACCACCTTGACGGGCTTGCCGTACACCTGGAACTTGCTGGACGTCTGGTAGGCGCCCGGCGGCAGATAGACGCCGACGAGGGTGCCTGTGGTGTCCATCCGGACCTTGTCCAGGGCGTTCTGCACGTCCTGGTGGGTGAAGCCGGCCGGCACGGTGTACGTGGCCGGGTCCGGGTTCGCGACCGGGGCGACCTGCTCCAGGTTCACGAAGTCGATCGCGTAGGTGGAGGTGTTCGCGGCGTCCTTCTGGAGCCGGATCCTGGACCCGGCCGGGACGTTCTCGCCCAGCAGGATGTGCGCCTCGTCGTAGATGTGGCGCGGGGCGCCCGCGCCCGGGGAGTTGCCGGGGGCGGTCTCGGCGCCGTACAGCCACGCGTACTTCGACGTCAGCGGCAGCGCCTTCTTCAGGACGCCGTCGACGTACACGTTGATCGTGGAGTCGATGCCGCCGCCGCCCGGGGCGTCCGGGAGGGAGAAGCGGGTCACCAGGGTGTTGGTCGGGCGCCGGGTGGTGAACTCGACGTACTCCCCCGTCGCGTCCAGGCTGACGGCCTTGCGGCCGGAGGCCTCGCCCGCGATGTCGCCGACCGTGCGGTTGGGCCCGGCGACGGTGGCTCCGCCGCCGACGGAGCCGTCCTCCGCCTCGTACATGTCGTACGGCATGTCGGCGCCGCGCCCGACGAAGAGGGGCTGGGTGGAGGTGTTGTTGGCACGCTTGACCGGCAGTTCGTTGGCGTCGTCGGCGAGGACCGTCCTCACCGTGTACGAGCCGTTGGCGGCCGTCCACGGGCCGAGGTTCACCTCGGCGCTCGCACCGGCCGCGAGGGCTCCGGTGTGGGCGCCCGTCAGGGTCTTGACGGTGGCGCCCGTCGAGTCCGTCAGGGTGAGGGTGACGCCGTGGCCGCCCGCCGCGCTCGCGGCGGTGCCCTGGTTCTTCAGGGCCACCTTGAAGGTGACCGTGTCACCGGCGGCGGGGCTGGACGGTGAGGTCGTCACCGCGGCGGCGACCAGGTCGGAACTGGACACCGGCCTCACCACCAGGTCGGTGGCGCTGGTGTAGGTGTTGTTGGACTCGTTCTGCTCGATGACGGCGTTCGCCTCGTCCGCGACGGCGCTCAGCTGGTACGTCCCCGCGTCGCGGGCCCCGATGGATGCGCTGACCGTGGTCTGGGCGCCGGCGGCCAGGGCGCCGACCTGGGCGGTGGCGACCTTGGTGCCGCCGAGACGCAGCGCGACCGCGCTGGCCGGTGCGGCGGCCGGGCCGCTGTTGCGGACGGTGGCGCTGACCGTGACCGGGGCCGACTCGACGGGTGAGGCGGGCGAGGTGGTCAGGCCGGTGACTTCGAGGTCCGGGTTGGGGGCCGGGACTCCGATCACCTGGAACTCGGCGAGCTGGCCCGCCGGGGCTCCGGTGTTGGTGGTGAACTTCAGCTGGACGTCGGCGACCCGGGCGGTGACGGGGATCGTGACGGTGTTGCCGCTCGCCGGGTCGAAGGTGTAGCTCTTCGCGGCGGCGAGGCCGGTGAGGCCCGAGGCGCTCTGTTCGCGGCCGAGGACCTCGACGGTCTGGCTCCGGGTCGACCAGGCCGTGTCCGGGTTGAGCTTGAGGACGAGGCTGTTGACGTCGGCGTTGGAGCCGAGCTTGACGGTCAGGGTGTTCGGGTAGCTGCCGCCCGCGCCTTCCCAGTAGGTGCTGACGTTGTTGTCGTTGGCGTTGGCCGCGACGAAGGTGTGCACGACGGAGGAGGCTTTGATCTCCTTGCCGATGGCGAGGTTGGAGCCCGTCCCGCCGCTGCCGGTGCGGGTGACGGTGTTGCTGTCGGGCGACTGGTTGCCCGCCGCGTCCTTGGCGCGGACCCGGTAGCTGACCGACTGGCCGGCGGGCCGGGTGTCGGTGAAGGTGGTGACATCGCCGGCGACGCCGGTCAGCAGGGTGCCGTTGGCGTAGATGTCGTAGCCGGTGACGCCGGTGTCGTCGGTGGCGGCGTTCCAGGTGAGCCTGATCTTGTCGGTGGCCGGCTGGGTGTAGGCGAGGTTCGCGGGGGCGGTCGGTGCCTGGGTGTCCCCGGACGTCGGGCCGTAGATCTCCAGCTCGGAGACCTGGGCGGCGGGCTGCGCGGTGTTCGCGGTGACGAGGACGCGGACGTACCGGGTGGTGGTGGCGTCGAAGGTGATCGTCGCGGCCCGTCCCCCGGCGGCGTCGAAGGTGTACGCCTGGGAGGCGGTCAGGTCGGTGAACGTGGTGCCGTTCGTACTGCCCTGGATCTTCAGGGTCTGGCTGCGGGCGCCCCAGCCGTCCGGGAGGCGCAGCACGACCCGGTCGACGCGGACGGAGGAGCCGAGGTCGGCCTGTATCCACTGCGGGAGAGCGTTGTTGGCGCTCTCCCAGTAGGTGGCCCGGTTGCCGTCGTTGGCGTTGCCCGCGACGTACACCTCGGTGTGGCTGCTCGCGGTCAGGGTTCGGCCGCTCGCCAGGTTCGTGGAGGAGCCGTCGGCGGCGTGCACCTCCAGTTCGGAGAGCTGGGCGGCCTGCCAGCCGGAGTTGGCGGTGATGTCGACCCGGACGAACCGGGTCTGGGTGGCCGGGAAGCTCACCGTGACGGTATTGGCCGCGCCCGGGGTGAAGGCGTAGGAGGCGGAGCTCTTCAGGGTGGCGAAGCTCGTGCCGTCGGCACTGCCCTGGACGGAGAGGGTCTGGTCGCGGCTCTCCCAGCCGACGGGCAGCTTGAGCACCACCTCGTCGACGCGGGTGGTGGCGCCCAGGTCGACCTGGACCCACTGCGGCAAGGTGCTGCCGGCGCTCTGCCAGTACGTTCCCTGGTTGCCGTCGGTGATGTTCGCGGCGTCGTACTCGGCGTGGGTGCTGGCCGCCGCGGCGGCGTCGCCCAGGGCGATGTTGGGGCCGCCCGCCGCCCGGGCGGAGATGAGGGGCCCTCCCAGCACCAGGAGGCTGGTCGCGATCACGGCGCCCAGGCTCCGTGATCTCCAGTTGCGGATGGTCATCTGTCCTCGCTCTCGAATCGTCGCATCGCGCTCATCCGGCCCTGTTGACGACGAACTGCGAACCGGGCTCGACGAGGACGTCTCCCTCGGCGGAGTTGCTGATGGTCACTCCGGTCAGCGTCGCGCTGCCGCGGGCGCCGCTCATCGCGAGGATTCCGGAGCCGTTGACCGACTTGTCGATGCGGACGTTGGTGATCTTCACGTCCGGCATCTCGCCGCCACCCGTCTTGAACTGGATACCGTCGTAGGTCGAGTCGAGGATCTCGGTGTCCCGGATGGTGACGCCGGGGATGGGCTGGCCCTGGGCGAAGAGGGTGATGGCACCGAACTCCTGGTCCTCGTTCCAGAACGCGCCGCCCGTGCGGTGGAGGGCGTTGTTGGAGATGAGGGTCTGGCCGGAGAAGGGCAGCGGGTCGTGGTCGGTCGCCAGCATGATCCCGGGGTAGTTCATGGTGTCGGAGATGATGTTGTTCTCGATGGTGTTGCCGTAGCCGCCGTAGACCGCGATGCCGTTGGCACGCCAGGGCAGCTGGATGGTGTTGTTGCGGAAGTGGTTGTCGTGGCCGACGTCGACCGAGGTGTCCTTGACGTACTTGCTGGCCCAGACGGCCAGGGCGTCGTCGCCGGTGTTGCGGAAGGACGAGTTGAAGACGGTGGAGTTGCGGGTGCCGTTGGCGAAGTTGATGCCGTCGGCGTAGGTGTTGCGGATCCGCATGCCGGTGAACTCCAGGCCGTCGCCGGGGCCCCACAGCTCGGGGAGGTTGGAGTAGTCGCGGCCCGCCCAGACGCCGACGTTGGCGTGCTCGATCCACACGTTGCTGATCTTGGTACCGGTGCCGAAGCGCCCGTTGAGGCCGACGCCTCCCTCGGCATTGCCGTCGCCGCCGCGGATCGTGCCCGAGCCGAAGATGGCGATGTCGGAGATCTGGGTGTTGTGGTCGATGTCGAAGCCGAAGTTGCCCTCGTGCGGGTGGTTGATGCCGCCGGCCTCGTGCGGCGGGGTGAGGGTGTAGAGCTGGGAGTGCCACATGCCGGCGCCGCGGATGGTGACGTCGCGGATGCCGACCTGGTTGAACTGACCGCGGTTGAGCGGGTCGTCGGTGAGGATCTTCTGCTCCTGGCGCCATTGGCCGGCGGGGATCCAGACGCAGGGGATCTGGCCGTTCTGGTCGGCGGTCACCGCGCGCTGGAGGGCGTCGGTGTCGTCGATGCCGTCGTTGGGGACGGCGCCGTACTCGGTGATGGAGACGCAGTTCGCGGGCTTGGCGGCCGGGGGTGCGACCTGTTCCAGGTCGATCAGGTCGATGATGTGGAAGGCCGCCCGGTCGTCGGCGTCGCGCTGGAGGCGGAACGTGGTGCCCGCCGGGTACGACTGGGAGAGCAGGGCGTGGGACTCGTCGAAGAGACGCCGGGCGTCGCCGCCGGGCCGGTTGGTGAGTCCTTCGGGGTCGTCGGTGCTGCCGTACAGCCAGCTGTGCTTGGACGACAGGGTCAGCTTGCGGACGAAGACGTCGTTCGCGTAGAGGCTGATCGTGGCCTCGGCGCCGCCGCCGGTGGCCGCGTCGGGCACGGAGTTGCGGACGACGAGGGAGTTGGCCGGGTGGGTGGAGGTGAACTCGACGAACTCACCGGTGGTGTTCAGCCGGACCGACGCGCGGCCGGAGGACTCGGTGGCGAAGTTGGTGTGCCCGAAGGTCCGCTTCTGGTCGGTGGTGAGCAGGGTGCCCTGGTAGCGGGCGTCCTCCGCCTCGTACTCGGTGTAGGGGACAGCCGCGCCCCGGCCCACGACGAGCGAGCGCGAGAAGACGTTGTTGCTCTCGTCGGTCTCGGTGACGGTGCCGGTGGCGTCGGCCGTCGCGGTCAGCGTGGCGCCGCCGGTCGTGGCGGTCCAGCTGCCGGAGATCGGCACGGTGACCGACTGGCCGGCGGGGACGGCGCCGGTGGTGCCGCTGAGGGTGGTCGCCGCGGCGGTGAGCCGGGTGACGCTGCTGGCCGCGACTCCGGTGGTGCCGCGGTTCTGGACCGTGACGGTGAAGGTGACGGCGGTGCCGACGGCGGGGCTGGCCGGGTTGGTGGTGATGGCCGTGACGCGGAGGTCGGGGCCGGGGCTCTGGCCGACGACCAGCTTCGTGGCGGCCGTACGACTGTTGTTGCCGTTGTCCAGCTCGGGGACGGTGTCGCTCGGGTCGGCCACGGCGGAGACGGTGTACGAGCCCATGGGCCGCTTGCCGACAGTGACCGGGACGGTCGCCGAGGCGCCGGCGGCGAGCGGACCGACCGGGGCGGACCCGGCGACGGCACCCTCGACACTGACCTCGACGGTGGTGGCGGCCGCCGTGGCGGTGCCGGCGTTGCGCACGGTGGCCTGGACCGTGACGGTCTCCGTCTCGGAGGGGGCGGACGGGGTCCAGGTGAGGCCGGTGACGGTGAGGTCGGGGCTCGGCGCCGCCGTACCGACGACCTGGAACTCCGCGACCTGGGCGCCGGGGGCTCCGGTGTTGGAGAAGAAGGTGAGCCGCAGGTCGGCGTAGCTTCCGGTGACCGGGATGGTGACGGTGTTCTGCCCGGCGGACGGGCTGAACGCGTAGTCGGCGCGGGCCTTGAGCGAGGTGAACCCGGAGGCGGCCTGCGCACGGCCGAGGACCTGGATCGCCTGGGTGCGCGGGCCCCAGATCTGGTCCGGGTTGAGTTTGACGACCACGGCCGTGACGTCGGCGTCGGCCCCGAGCTTCACGGTGAGGCTGGACGGGAAGCCGGCGGACTCCCAGTAGGTGCCGGTGTTGTCGTCGTTGGCGTTCGGGGCGACGTACGTCTGGGTGGTGGAGGTCGCCTCGATGGGCTTGTTGCGGGCCAGGTTGGCGCCGGTGGGCGGTGGGTCGACCGGGCCTGCGCTCTCGCCGTACACCTCGACCTCGGAGAGCTGGGCCGCGTTCCAGCCGGTGTTGGCCGTCACCTGGACCCGGAGGTACCGGACGGTGGCGGAGGTGAGGCCGATGGTGACGGTGTTCGCCGCCGCGGGGTCGAAGGACCGTGGCTGGGGCGCGGCGAGGGTGGTGAAGGTGCCGGCGTCGGTGCTGCCGAGTACGGCGACGGTCTGGGAGCGGGCGCCCCAGCCGGTGGGGAGTTTGAGGACGGCGCTGTCGACCCGGGTTCCGGCGCCGAGGTCGATCTGCACCCACTGGGGGAACGATGCGGCCGGGCCCTCCCAGTAGGACTGCTGGCTTCCGTCGGTGACGTTGCCCGCCGGGTACGCCCCGTGGGCGCCGGTGGCCGTCACCGTTCTGCCGAGGGCGAGGTTGGGTGCGGCCGCCGCGTGGGCGGTGACCGGCAGGAGCCCGATGGCGACCAGTCCGGCTATCAGGACGCCGATGGTCAGCCGCCAGCTCAGGATTTTGCCTCTCATATGGGCCTCTCCGTCTGCTGGGCCGCGGCTCGGCGCCGACACAGTGCCTCTCGCCAGGAACCCAGCGGAACTCTGACAATGAATGACGGCGAGATACAGACTAATTGAGCATTTTCGTTAATCTTTTGCGCCGCCGGGGTGTCAGGTTTCTAGCAGGTCACGGCTTTGTCAACAGCCATGACAGAAACGGGGGTTGAGGCCCTCCATCCGCGCAGGTCAACGAGAAACGGCTCCGGCGCCGAGGGAGGCCGTGGGGCCTCCCCGGCGCCGGAGCCGGGATCGGGAGCGGAAGGATCAGACGGTCGGCGGCGGCGCCGTCGAGCCGCGCACCACGAGTTCGGGCTCGAAGAGGAGCTCACCGGGATCCGTCTGGGTGCCCGAGATCTGGGCGCAGAGCAGCTCGACGGCGGCCCGGCCCATCGCCTCGATGGGCTGGCGCACCGTGGAGAGCGGCGGCTCGGTGCAGTTCATGAAGGCGGAGTCGTCGTAGCCGACGACCGACACCTGGGCGGGGACGGAGAGTCCGCGGCGGCGTGCGGCCCTGATGGCGCCGAGGGCGAGCGGGTCACTGGCGCAGACGATCCCGGTGACGCCCCGATCCAGGAGGCGGGTGGCCGCTGCCTGGCCTCCTTCGAGCGAGAAGATCGACCGTACGACGTACTCGTCCGGCAGTTCTCCGCCGGCGGCTTCGACCATGGCCCGGGCGGCTTCGAGCTTGCGACGCGACGGCACGTGGTCGCCGGGGCCGAGGACGAGGCCGATCCGCTCGTGGCCGAGGGAGGCGAGGTGGCGCCACGCCTGCTCGACGGCGACGGCGTCGTCGCAGGAGACACAGGGGAAGTTGAGCCCCTTGATGGAGGCGTTGATGAGGACCACCGGGATGTTGCGCTCGGCCAGCTGGTGGTAGTGGTCGTGCGGTGCGTCGGCCTGCGCGAACAGGCCGCCGGCGAAGACGACGCCGGACACCTGCTGTTGGAGGAGGAGGTCCACGTAGTCCGCCTCGGAGACGCCACCCTTGGTCTGGGTGCACAGCACCGGGGTCAGGCCCTGCTGCGCGAGGGCGCCGCCGATCACCTCGGCGAACGCGGGGAAGATGGGGTTCTGCAGCTCCGGGAGCACGAGGCCGACCAGACGCGCGCGCTCTCCGCGCAGCTGCGTGGGCCGCTCGTAACCGAGCACGTCTAGAGCGGTGAGCACGGACTGCCGTGTCGCCTCGGAGACACCGGGTTTGCCGTTGAGGACACGGCTGACCGTCGCCTCGCTGACTCCCACCTTCTTGGCCACTTGAGCAAGTCGTCGCGTCATGAGCGCAAGAGTATCGCAAGCCGCGCAAGCGAGTTGCGTCGCTGCGGAGTCCTTGCAGGAGACGAACGCAATCGGCGCGAGAGGGGCGCCCACCTTCCGGACCCGAAGGGTTGACGCCCCCAGGGGCGCCCCATAACTTCAAGCCTTGATAAAAGGCCTGCTGTTGCGATCCGCCCCGGCGTGGAACGACGAAAGGGTTGTCAGGTGCATAACATACTTACGCGTGGTCTCGCGTTCCTCCGAGGAAGGAGAGGCGGAGCAGCCGTCCCTCACCGCCACCGCCCCCTCACCGCGCTCACCGCCGGCGCCCTCGTCGCGGGCAGCCTGGTCCTCGCGGGCCCCGGCACCGCGCAGGCCGCCGGCGAGCGGGTCGACGTCTGGCTCACCACCACCTCCGACTCCGGCGGCCGTACCGTCACCCGCGGTCTCGCCCCGCAGGCGCCCCTCGCGTTCGGCCCGGCCGGCGGCACCGCGTCCCACACGATCAGCGTCGACGAGGGCACCACGTACCAGCAGTTCGAGGGCGGTGGCGCGTCGATCACCGACACGACCGCCCATCTGCTGCGCGGGGGCGCCGTCAGCGCGGCCACCCGCGACGAGGTGATGCGCAAGCTGTTCTCGCCGACCGAGGGCATCGGTCTCTCCTTCGTCCGCAATCCCATCGGCGCCTCCGACCTCTCCCGGCCCGGGAACGTCTCCCTCGACGACACCTGCTGCGACCTGAAGGACTTCGGGTCCAACGGCTACGACACGAACGTCCGGCTCCTGACCGCGCAGGCCAAGCAGCTCAACCCGGCGCTGCGGGTCAAGGGCGTGCCCTGGAGCGCCCCCGGCTGGATGAAGGACAACGGCCGCATGGACCAGATGGGATGGCTGAAGGCCGAGTACTACCCGCTGTACGCCCAGTACCTGGTCAGGTACGTGCAGAGCTACCAGGCCGCCGGAGTGAAGGTCGACTACCTCTCCGTGCAGAACGAGCCGAACTGCTGCCAGGCCGGCAACCCCACCGCCATGAACTACCCGGGGATGAGCTGGAATCCGGCCGGGCTCGTCGAGTTCACCAAGAACCACGTCTACCCGGCCTTCCGCGCCGCGGGCATCACCACCAAGGTCCTGGTGCACGACTGGAACTACGGCGACTACGCCAACTTCGGCGCCGGGGTCCTGAACGACGCGGGCGTCCGCAACGACCCCCTCTTCGGCGGCATCGCCTGGCACGGCTACTTCGGCGACCCAGCCGTGGGCACGCAGGTCCACGACCAGTACCCGGCTGTGCGGCAGTTCAGCACCGAGCACTCGGGCGGCACCTGGATCGCGAACCAGCACGACGAGGACCTCAGGGACATCGTCGACTACGCGCGCAACTGGAGCGGCAGCCTGGTCAAGTGGAGCCTCGCCCTCAACCAGGACATGGGCCCGCACAACGGCGGCTGCGGCACCTGCACCGGTCTCCTCACCGTGCAGGAGGGCGGCCCCCGCGCCGGGCAGGTCGACTACACGATCGAGTACTACACGACGGGTCACCTGACCAAGTTCGTCAGGCCCGGGGCGTACCGCATCGCCTCCACCGCCAACAGCACGGTACGGAACGTGGCCTGGCGCAACTCCGACGGCACCAAGGCGCTGATCGCCCACAACGGCGGCACCTCCGCCCAGTCCGTGCGGGTCGACTGGGGCGGCCAGTCCTTCACGTACACGCTGCCCGCCCGTACCACCGCGACCTTCACCTGGGCGGGGACGCCCGGCGGCGGGACCGGTGCCGGGCCGCTGACCGGTCTGGCCGGGAAGTGCCTGGACGTGGCGGGCGGGGCCACCGCCGACGGCACCCCCGTCCAGCTGTACGGCTGCAACGGCACCGCGGCGCAGCGCTGGACCATCGCCGCAGACGGCAGCGTGCGAGCCCTCGGCAAGTGTCTCGACGTCACCGGCGGTTCGACGGCCGACGGGGCGCGGGTGCAGTTGTACAACTGCAACGGCACCGCCGCGCAGCGCTGGACCTACGACGCCTCGACGCACGACGTGGTCAACACGGGTGCGGACAAGTGCCTCGACATCACCGGCAACTCCTCCGCCGACGGGACCCGGGCGCAGATCTGGACCTGCACCGGCGGGGCCAACCAGAAGTGGACCCACAGCCCGTCGTGACCCGTGGCCCGTGCCGACCGGGCACGTCCTGACCTCCCCCGTCCCCCGCATCCGTTCCAAGGAGCCCGTATGCCCCCCGCACGTCCCCGAAGGACGGTGAGCGCGGCGGTGGTCGCCGTGACCGCCGTGCTCACCGGCCTGCTCACCGGCGGTCCGCCGAGCGCCGCCGCCCAGGAGCCCGCTCCCCGAGCCGTCGACCGGTTCGAGGGCGAGGTGCCGTTCGCGAGTCCGCCCGCGGAGGGCCTGTTCACCTGGGGCGACGCCGCGCGGTCCCACCCCACGCTCGAACTGAGGGAGCGCGCCGACGCGCCCGAGGGCGGCAAGGTCCTCGAAGGCCGCTACGACATCGGCGGCTGGGGCGGTTTCACCCATGACTTCGCCTTCGACCGGCCGGCCCACGACTGGACCGCGTACCGGGGCATCCGGCTCTGGTGGTACGGCCAGAACACCGCGCCGCTGCCTCCCGGCTCAGGCCGGCGGATCGCCCTGGAGATCAAGGACGGCGGTGCGAACGGGGAGGCGTCCGAGCTGTGGACGACGTCCTTCACCGACGACTGGGAGGGGTGGCACCTCGTCGAGATCCCGTTCTCCGAGTTCACCTACCGGACCGACTACCAGCCCGTCGGCGGCATCGACCAGGTCCTCGGGCTCGACCGGATGTGGGGGTACGCCGTCACGCTCCCCACCGGCGGGCCCGGGGCGTTCGCCCTGGACGGCGTGGAGCTGTACGGCACGGCGGAGCCCGCCCTGAACACGAAGGTGGTCACGCGGTCCGTCGTGCATCCCGTCGACGAGGGCGGCAGCGCCCGGGTCGACGTCTCCGTGGCGACCACGGGCTCCGGTCCGGTCGGTGAGCCCGTCACCGTCTCGTACGAGACGGGCGACGGCAGCGCCGAGCCCGGGAAGGACTACCGGCCCGTGACGGGCAGCGTCGTGTTCCCCGCCGGCACGCCCTCCGGTACGACCCGCTCGATCACTGTGCCGACGCTGAAGGACGGTGCGGCCGAGTCCGCCGAGACCGTTCCGCTCCGGCTGACGGTCGACGGCGCCAAGGCTCCCGCGGAGAACCCGGTCGTCGTGGTGAACGCGCACGGCCTGCCGTACCTCGACAGCCGGTTGCCGGTACGCAAGCGGGTCGCGGACCTGCTCTCCCGGATGTCTCTCGCGGAGAAGGCCGGGCAGATGACGCAGGCCGAGCGCAACGCGCTGCGCGCGCCGGGCGACATCGCCGGTTACGCCCTCGGGTCCCTCCTCTCCGGCGGCGGTTCGGTCCCCACCCCCAACACGCCCGAGGCCTGGGCCGCGATGGTCGACGCGTACCAGCTGCGCGCGCAGGCGACCCGCTTCCAGATCCCCCTGATCTACGGCGTGGACGCGGTGCACGGCCACAACAACGTCATCGGGGCGACGATCATGCCGCACAACATCGGCATCGGCGCCGGCCGCGATCCCGAGTCGGCCGCGAGGACCGGCGCCGTCACCGCGAAGGAGGTGCGGGCCACCGGTGTCCCCTGGGACTTCGCCCCCTGCGTCTGCGTGACCCGCGACGAGCGCTGGGGCCGCTCCTACGAGGCCTTCGGCGAGGACCCGGCGCTTGTCACCGCCATGGAGACCGTCATCAACGGCATGCAGGGCGCCCGGAACGGGAAGGACCTCGACCGGAACGACAAGGTCCTCACCAGCGCCAAGCACTTCGTCGGCGACGGCGGCACCGCCTTCGGCTCCTCGGCCACCGGCTCGTACACCATCGACCAGGGCGTCACCCGGGTCACCCGCGCGGAGCTCGAGGCCGTGCATCTCGCCCCGTTCGCCGAGGCGGTGCAGCGCGGAACCGGCACGGTCATGCCCTCGTACTCCTCCCTGGACGTTCTCGGCGACGACCAGGGGCCCGTGAAGATGCACGCCAACGCCGAGATGATCAACGGAGTCCTGAAGGACCGCATGGGCTTCGAGGGCTTCGTGATCAGCGACTGGCAGGCCATCGACCAGATCCCCGGCGACTACCCCAGCGATGTGCGCACCTCGGTCAACGCCGGACTCGACATGATCATGGTGCCGACGAACTACCAGGAGTTCACCCGGACCCTCACCGCCGAGGTCGAGGCCGACCGGATCTCCACCGCGCGGATCGACGACGCCGTGGCCCGCGTCCTCACCCAGAAGTTCCGCCTCGGCCTGTTCGAGAAGCCGTACGCGGACACCACGAACCTGCCGTCGATCGGTTCCCCCGAGCATCGCGCGGTGGCCCGCGAGGCCGTGGCGAAGTCGCAGGTGCTCCTGAGGAACGAGGGCGCGGTCCTGCCGCTGAAGCCCTCGCAGAAGGTGTACGTGGCCGGGTCGAACGCCGACGACCTGGGCAATCAGGCCGGTGGCTGGACCATCAGCTGGCAGGGCTCCTCCGGTCGTACGACCACCGGGACCACGATCCTCGAAGGGATGCGCGAGGCGGCTCCGGACGCCGACATCGCCTGGTCGAAGGACGCCTCCGCCCCGACCGGGGGCTATGACGTCGGTGTCGTGGTGGTCGGCGAGACGCCGTACGCCGAGGGGTTCGGCGACGTCGGCAACGGCAACGACCTCGAACTGACCGCCGCCGACAAGGCGGCGGTGGACACGGTCTGCGCGGCGATGCCGTGCGCGGTCCTGGTCGTGTCCGGGCGGCCGCAGTTGATCGGTGACCGGCTGCCGGCCGTCGACGCGCTCGTCGCCTCCTGGCTGCCCGGCACGGAGGGCGCCGGTGTCGCCGATGTCCTCTACGGCAGGCGGCCGTTCACCGGTCAGCTGCCGGTGACCTGGCCGAGGTCGGAGGCGCAGCTGCCGATCAACGTCGGCGACAGCAGCTATGACCCGCAGTACCCGTACGGCTGGGGCCTGACGACGCTCACCCCGGCGCCGACCGGAGGGGAGTCCGCGCTGCGGACGGTCCGCGTCGCGGCCAAGGCGCTCCAGGCGGCCGGCCGTGGCCGCTCCCCCGAGGGCCGGAGGCTCGTCGTGGCGGCGCGGCTGATCGTCCAGGAGCGGATCGGCCAGAACGTCACGGAGGCCGTGGCGGGGCCGTTCGCCGAGGCGGACCATCTGCTGCTCACGGGCGATCTGGTGGGCGCGGTCGGCAAGTTGGCGGAGGCGTACCGGGCCGCGGGCTGACGGGTCGGCCCGTCGACGAGTCGGCCCCCGGGACGAGGTCCGTCCCGGGGGCCGGGCTTGTCGGGCGCCTCTCACCCGGCTACCTTGCATTACTGGGGCGCGCCCCAGTGGGAGAGCCGTCAGAAGCTCATCGGAACGGCCACCGGAGTGGTCGTGCCCGGGGTGGCCTTCCTGGGCGCCCTGCTCGGAGCCTCGTCCCGGATCGGGCCGATGGAACTCCTGCTGCTCCTCGTGTTCTCGCTGGGCGTCCCGGTGTTCGGCGCCATCCTCCTGCTGCGGGCCGTTCGCCGTTGACGCCGGGGCCGTGTCGTACGCCCGGAGTCGACGTCAGGCCGTGGGCGGCCCGGGGCTCCGGAGCACATCGGAACGCGCCGCTGCCCCCGCCGAATCCGTGGTTCGGCGGGGGCAGCGGGGAAGCGGCGTCGGCTCAGCCGGCCAGCAGCTGGAGGGTGTCGATGACGCGGTTCGAGAAGCCCCACTCGTTGTCGTACCAGGCGACGACCTTGATGTGGCGGCCCTCGACGCGGGTGAGCTCCGAGTCGAAGATCGACGAGGCCGGGTTGCCCGTGATGTCGGAGGAGACGAGCGCGTCCTCCGAGTACTCGAGGACACCGGCGAGCGGGCCCTCGGCGGCGGCGCGGTACGCCGCGAGGACGTCCTCGCGGGTCACGTCGCGGGCGACGGTGGTGTTGAGCTCGACGATCGAGCCGACCGGGACGGGCACGCGGATCGAGTCGCCCGACAGCTTGCCGTCGAGGTTCGGCAGCACGTGGCCGATCGCCTTGGCGGCACCCGTCGAGGTCGGCACGATGTTGACGCCGGCGGCGCGGGCGCGGCGCGGGTCGCGGTGCGGGCCGTCCTGCAGGTTCTGCTCCTGCGTGTAGGCGTGGACCGTCGTCATGAAGCCGTGCTCGATGCCGGCGAGGTCGTCGAGGACCTTGGCGAGGGGCGCGAGCGCGTTGGTCGTGCACGAGGCGTTCGAGACGATCGTGTGCAGGTCCGCGTCGTACGCGTCGGTGTTGACGCCGTACGCGAGCGTGACGTCGGCACCGTCGGCGGGCGCGCTGACGAGGACGCGCTTGGCACCGGCGTCGATGTGGCCGCGGGCGGCCTTGGCCGACGTGAAACGGCCGGTCGCCTCAAGGACGATCTCGACGCCGAGCTCGGCCCACGGCAGCTGCGCCGGCTCGCGCTCGGCGAGCACCTTGATCCGGTGGCCGTCGACGACGAGGGTGTCCCCTTCGACGCTCACCGGGCGGCCGAGGCGGCCCGAGGTCGAGTCGAAGGCGAGCAGGCGGGCGAGGGCCTTCGGCTCCGTCAGGTCGTTGACAGCCACGACCTCGAGGTCGGTGTCGCGCTCCAGCAGTGCGCGCAGCACGTTGCGTCCGATGCGGCCGAAACCATTGATGGCGATGCGAGTCATGAGGTGTGTCCCTTTCTGCGTCGCCACCAGGTTCGCTCGGCGGAACGTGTCTCGACAGAGGCGGGATCGCCATGGTCCGCAAGGATCGCGCCACACACCTGCCCTTCCCCCGTTCCTCCCCCTCGGAGAGACTGCCACCCATGCCCGCCGCACTCCGCCTCCCCGCCGCCGCCCTGGCCTGCGTGGCCGTCACTCTCTCCGCCACCGCCTGCGGTCCGTTCCTGGGCGACCTGAGCAGACCTGGGATTCTCGGCAAGGCGATCACAGCGACGGATGCGGCGACGTCCGTCACCGTTCACACCGACGTGCTCTCTTTGATGGTGCCGATGAAGGGCTACGTCTCCACCGACGACCGGGGGAACTGCACCGCCACGATGTCCTACGGCGGGGCGGGCACGGTCGAACTGATCAAGATCGAGGGCAAGGACGTGTACCTGCGCCGCGACGAAACGTTCCTGCGCACGCAGGAGCGACACCGGAGCCCGGAGGATCTGGAGGCCCTGATCGACGAGCTCAGGGGGCGCTGGACGAAGCCGCCCGTCGACGGCCCCGACGCCCCGCCCGAACTGGAGCAGCTCTGCGGCGGGAAGAGGGACTCCTCCGCGTTGGGGAACGGCTGGGACGACGACTCCGCGGAGGGCGAGGCGACCACCGTCGAGGGGCGGAAGGCGCTGAAGCTGACGAAGCCGGTCGGCACCGACGGCGGGACGACCACCGTCTACATCGCCGCCGAGGGCACCCCGTACCTCCTGAAGATCGTCACCGCGGGCGGCGAGGTGC
This sequence comes from Streptomyces sp. NPDC028711, assembly GCF_055565415.1. Taxonomy (NCBI): domain Bacteria; kingdom Bacillati; phylum Actinomycetota; class Actinomycetes; order Kitasatosporales; family Streptomycetaceae; genus Streptomyces; species Streptomyces sp. NPDC028711. Next base: position 112,753 of record NZ_JBVHUJ010000011.1, read on the forward strand.
GGGGGACGACCACCTTCTCGGACTACGACAGGCCGGTCGAGGCGAAGGCCCCGCCGGCCGAGGACGTCGTCGTCACCGACTGATCGTCGGCACAGCCGGGCGGGCCGGACCCGACGGGAAGGGCCGGACAAGGCCCTGGCGAGGTGCCGTGCCGGGCGCCGCGGCCCCGGCCGCGATCCGCCGGACGGGCCCTAGTCGCCCTGCGTGAAGGTGCGCCGGTACTCGCTCGGTGTGGTGCCCAGGATGCGCTGGAAGTGCAGCCGCAGATTCGCGCCGGTACCGAGACCGGCGTCGGCGGCGATCTGCTCGACGCTCCGCTCCGAGCGCTCCAGGAGTTCACGGGCGAGGTCGACGCGAGCGCGCATGACCCACTGCATGGGCGTGTAGCCGGTGTCCTCGACGAAGCGCCGCGAGAACGTGCGGGGCGAGACGGCCGCGTGCTGGGCGAGCGTGTCGAGGGTGAGCGGCTCGCCGAGCCGGTGCAGTGCCCATTCGCGGGTCGCGGCGAACCGTTCACCGAGCGGCTCGGGCAGGCTGCGCGGCACGTACTGGGCCTGACCGCCGCTGCGGTAGGGGGCGGCGACCAGACGCCGGGCGGCATGGTTCGCCGCGGCCACCCCCAGGTCGCCGCGGAGGATGTGCAGGCACAGGTCGATGCCGGAGGCCGCGCCCGCCGAGGTGAGGACGCTGCCCTCGTCGACGAAGAGGACGTTCTCGTCGACCCGGACGAGAGGGCGTTTCGCCGCGAGGGCCTGGGTGTAGTGCCAGTGGGTGGTGGCGCGCTTGCCGTCGAGCAGTCCCGTCGCGGCGAGCGCGAAGGCGCCGGTGGAGATCGCGGCCAGGCGCGCGCCCCGGTCGTGGGCCGCGATCAGCGCCTCGACGACGGCGCGCGGCGGGTCCTCGCGGTCGGGAAAGCGGTAGCCGGGGACGAAGACGATGTCGGCCCACGCGAGTGCGTCGAGGCCGTGGGCGACGGCGTAGGAGAGGCCGTCGCCCCCGGTGACGGGACCGGGTTCCGCGCCGCACACCCGCACCTCGTACGGCATGCTCGCGCGGGTCGTGAACACCTGCGCCGGGATGCCGACGTCGAGCGGCTTCGCCCCTTCGAGCACGAGGACGGCGACGCGGTGGAGGCGGAGGGTGGGTGGCACGGGATCGAGCGTACGCGGGCGGGACGGGGAGGCACCGGTCCGGGCTCGGGGGACCGCTTGGTCGCCCGAACGTCAGGTGCGCGGCGAAGGCCGAATCGGTGGTCGGTGGCCGGCTTCGAGTGGCTCACGTCCGGTGCGCGGGTCCGCACACCGTACGATTCCCCACGTTGTCATCTACACCGCCCGAAGGAGATTCCCCATGGCCCAGGTCACGCTGAAGGGCAACCCGGTACAGGTCAACGGCAGCCTGCCCGCCCCCGGAAGCCAGGCTCCTCACTTCACGCTCGTCGCCGAGGGCCTCGCGGACACGTCGCTGAAGGACTACGCCGGTCTGCGCAAGGTGCTCAACATCTTCCCGAGCATCGACACCCCGACGTGCGCGTCCTCCGTCCGCGCGTTCAACAAGAAGGCCGGCGAGGTGGAGAACACGGTGGTGCTGTGCATCTCCGCCGACCTGCCCTTCGCCCAGGCGCGTTTCTGCGGTGCCGAGGGCCTGGAGAACGTGAAGAACCTCTCGACGCTCCGCGGCCGCGAGTTCCACACCAACTACGGCGTGGAGATCGCGGACGGCCCGCTGGCCGGCCTCACCGCCCGCGCCGTCATCGTCCTCGACGAGAACGACAAGGTGCTGCACACCGAGCTCGTGAACGAGATCGGTGACGAGCCCAGCTACGACGCCGCGCTGGCCGTCCTGAAGTAGCCGAAGGACCCGACAGGGTCACGACGCACCCGAGGAGCCCCTCCACCACCACGGTGGAGGGGCTCCTCGCGTGCCGCGGCACCTGGGCCGGTATCGGAGTCGGCGGCTCCGTAACCCGTGGCCCGTGTCAGGAACCGATCTCCGGCGTTGGCACTCATGATCCATGGGCACCGGGGGCCAGGCCCGGCCGGTCCTCCCGAGCCCCGCGGCGCACCGTCTGCCGTGTGCCGCGCCGACCGATCCGGAAGAAGTCGAGGAATCACCGTGCCCCTGTCGCACCGACGCCTGGCCGTGAGCGCCACCCTGATCGCCGCGCTCGCCGCGGGCGTCGTCCCCGCCACCAGCGCGTTCGCCGCCCCCAGCACCCCCGTCTCCCCCACCGCCGCGGGCACGCCCGCCGTCCCGGCTCCCGACATGGACGGCGTCGTCGCCGCGCTCGACTCCGCCATGGCCAACGGCGCGCCGGGGGCCATGGCCCGGTTCACCGGCCCCGACGGGGTCAGGAGCCGGACCGCCGGCGTCCAGGACCGTGCCTCCGGGACGCCCATGGACATCCACGCACGCTTCCGGATCGGCAGCGTCAGCAAGACGTTCTCCACGGTCGTGCTCCTGCAGCTGGTGGAGGAGGGCCGTCTTGAGCTGGACGCGCCGGTGAACACCTACCTGCCCGGCCTGCTCCCCGACGACCGCATCACGGTCCGTCATCTGCTGACGCACCGCAGCGGTCTCGCGGACTACACGAACGCGATGTTCGCGAACACCGTGCCGGGGTTCGAGGCCGTACGGAACCGGGTGTTCAGCTACCAGGAGCTCGTCGACCTCTCCCTGAGCGAGCCGCGGACCACCGAGCCCGGCGTGTCCTACAAGTACTCGAACGCCAACTTCGTGGTCGTCGGCATGCTCATCCAGAAGGCCACCGGCAAGACCGTGGCGGACGCGTACGAGCGCCGCATCTTCACGCCGCTGAAGCTGCGCAAGACCTCGTACGTGCACCCCGACACCCGGATCAGGGGCACGCACGTCCGCGGCTACCTGCACCCCGACGAGGCCGGCGGCGCGCTCGTGGACTCCACCGAGCAGACGGTCTCCTGGGCGCAGTCCGCCGGCGCCGTCATCTCAAGCCCCGGCGACCTGAACACCTTCACCAGCGCCCTGATGCGCGGCCGGCTGCTGTCCCCGGCGATGATGGAGGCCATGACGACGGTCACGCCGACCGACGCCACCAACACCCGGTTCTACGGCCTCGGCCTGCGCCGCTACGACCTGTCGTGCGGTACGCGGGTGTACGGGCACACCGGCACCGTGCAGGGCTTCTACACGTACGCGTTCTCGACGCGGGACGGCCGGCGCAGCCTCTCCGCCCTGGCGAACACCTCGAACCACGGCGCGGCCAACACCGCGCTCGGCGGAACCCTTGAGGCCGCGTTCTGTGGCAAGAAGCCCGCGGCCCCGGCGTCCGCGCGCACCGCCGCCCCGTCCACGGCCCGTGACCTGACGTCGCTGCCGGCGGAGCGTGACCTGCCCGAGCGGCACTGAGCGGTCCCCTGAGGGGGTCGCTCCTCAGATGGCTCAGGCCTCGTACTCGGTGAGGTCGATCGCGTAGACGCGCAGGGGGACGCCGAAGGCCGGGTGGTTCGTCTCCCGCTCGGCGGTCATGCCGAGCTTGCCGATGACGTTCTCGGAGGCCTGGTTGCTGATGTGCGTGATGGCGACGACCCGGTCGAGCCCGCGGTCCTGGAGGGCGAACTCCAGGACCGCGTGGGCGGCTTCGGAGGCGTACCCCTGGCCCCAGAAGGGCCGGCCGAGGCGCCAGCCGATCTCCACGTCGGGCATGACCTCGGGCAGGAACTCGGGCACGGACAGTCCGGCGAAGCCGATGAGCTCGCCCGAGGCGATGAGCTCGACGGCGAAGATCCCGAAGCCCTCCTCGTCCCACTCCTCCTCGTACCGCTCGATGTCCTCGGCGGTCTGCTCCAGGTCCCGGACCGAGCCGTCACCGATCCAGCGCATGACCTCCGGGTCGGCGTTGATCTCGGCCAGCGGGACGAGGTCGTCGTCGCTCCAGCGGCGGAGGATGAGACGGGGGGTACGAATTTCGGTCATGTCCCCATCCTGACGTACGCGGCGAGCCCGTCACGCCACGGGCTCCCCGCGCTCCCCCACCGGCCCGCCCCTCCGTCCGTCGATCCGTTCGCGGGTCGGCTACGCGGTCGCGGAGGTGCGGGTGAGGTCGGTGGGGTCGGTGTTGGCGCCGCAGAGGACGACGCAGATCCTCTCGCCCGGTTCGGGGCGATAGCCCCGGTCGGGGTCGCCGGACCGGTCCGGGGGTGTGAGGGCCGCCAGGGCGGTCGCGGCGGCGTGCTCCACGGCGAGGCGCCGGTCGTCCCACAGGGCCTGCCGGGCGCGGACGATCTCGGTGTCGGTCACGAGGACCGTACGGACGTCGCCCTGCCGGGCGGCCTCCAGGGCGGCGGCGGAGACGCGGCGGGCGCCGAGCGAGTCGGCCGCGACGGACTCGACGCCCACGTCGACGGGGTGCCCCGCCCGGAGGGCGGCGTCGAGGGCGCGGCAGTGCTCGGGTTCGACGGCGACGGTCCGGATGCCGTGGTGCCGGGCGGCGGTGGCGACTCCGGCGAAGAGGCCGCCTCCGCCGACCGCGACGACGACGGTGTCGAGGTCCGGGATCCTCTCGTGGATCTCGTCGAGCAGGGTGCCGGCCCCGGCGGCGATCAGCGGATGGTCGTAGGCGTGGGAGGCGAGCGCGCCGGTCTCGGCGGCGAACGTCTCGCAGGCGGTCAGCGCTTCGGCGTACTCCGTGCCGACGAGACGGACGTCGGCGCCGTGGCCGCGGAGCTTGTCGACCTTCACCCTGGGGGCGGTGGTCGGCAGGAAGACCGTGGCGCGGACTCCCTGCCGGAGGGCGGCCCAGGCGCAGGCGAGGCCGGCGTTGCCGCCAGAGGCGATCGTGACGCCCGCGGCGGGGAGGGTGCCCTCCTCCCCGTGGGCGAGGAGGAAGTTCCGCGCGCCCCGGGCCTTGAAGGAGCCGGTGTGCTGCATCAGTTCCAGGGCGAGATGGAGCTCGTACGGCCCGGTGCCCGGGTCGGCACGGGTGACCGTGACGGGGCGGACGTGGCCCGCGATCCGGTCGGCTGCCGTCGTGACGTCGGCGTACGTGAGGCTGTGCACCTGAGGCTCCTGGAGGGATGGGTGACGGGGGGGGGAGAACGGTCGGCGCCCGTGGTTCACCGGGGCCGGCCGCCCGGGCTCGCGTCAGCTGCCGTGGGGTCCTGGACGCGGGGCCGGGACGTCCGCGAGGGCGTGGGCCAGCGCCGTGGCGAATCCGTCCGCGTTGTCCAGCATCAGGTTGTGTCCCGCGCGGGGGATCTCTGTCACCGGGACGCCGAAGCCGGGCATCTTCTCCGCGTCGGGGTCCGGCAGGCTGAGCTCTCCGACCAGGAAGGTCCGGGGCAGGGTGAGCGCGGCGAGGAGCTCGCCCGGTGCGGGCACGCTCCCCTCGACGAGCGCGATCGCGCTGCGGTGGACGGCCACCGGGTCGGCGAGCCGCAGCCGGGCCGCGTAGTCGGCGCGGTCGACGGTGGCCAGCATCCGGGCGAACCCCTCCGCCACGAACGTGTCCTCGTCCTGTGCGGCGACGGGGGAGCTGAAGACGCCTCCGCCCGCGTCCAGGTTCGGCTCGGCCACCACGAGCCGGGCGACGAGCTCCGGGCGCGCCGCGGCCAGATGGATGGTCACCGCGCCGCCCATGGAGTGCCCGACGAGGTCGACGCCCGTGAGTCCGAGGTGGTCGAGGAGAGCGGCCACCGCCGCCGCCTGGGACTCCATGCGGTAGTCGAAGTCCGCGGGCCGGTCGCTCAGTCCGTGGCCGAGGAGGTCCACGAGCAGCGCTCGGCCACCTCCGAGGGCGGGATGGGCCGCGATGTGGGCGAAGTCGGAGGCCGCCGTGCAGCCGAGGCCGTGGACGAAGACCCGCACGGGCCCGTCTCCGGGCAGGTCGATCCACCGGATGTACGCCTGCTGCTCCGTCAGGAACAACTCCCGCATGCCGCCCACTCTCCCCTGGTTCACCGCTCACGTGCCGTCACGAGCCACCCTACGAGTCGGCACTGACAACGCACGGGTCAGGATGCTCCCGCCCCGGCCGATCCGTCGGATAGCGTCGGAGGGACGCAGCAGGCAGCCGGTGACGCCGGACTTCCCGAAAGGACACTCATGCCCCTCGAAGGCGAGTACGAGCCCAGCCCGACGACGTGGGTGCGCGACCAGGTCGAGCTGTACGAGTCGTCCGGCGGCACCAAGGGCACGACGATGCGCGGGATGCCCGTCGTCCTGGTGACGAACGTCGGTGTGAAGAGCGGCAAGCTCCGCAAGACCCCGCTCATGCGGGTCGAGCACGAGGGGGCCTACGCGCTCGTCGCGTCGAACGGCGGGGCCGTCGAGCACCCCGTCTGGTACCACAACCTCGTCGCCTCGCCGCTCGTGGAGCTCCGTGACGGCCCGCAGGTATGGGACATGAAGGCCCGTCTGGTCACCGGCGAGGAACGCCGGGTGTGGTGGGAGCGGTCCGTCGCGGCGTTCCCCGACTACGCCGACTACCAGCGCAAGACCGACCGCGAGATCCCGGTCTTCGTCGTCGAGCGGGTCGAGTAGGTTCTCGGACACCCCTCCCCAGGACACCCCCTCGGCGCAACCCCCGGGCGTCACGCGCGCGCGGGGCTCGGTTCCGTCCCGGCGAGCCGGCGCCTCGTCAGGGCCACTCCCAGCAGGACGACCGCCATGCCCGCCACCACGCGTGCCGTCAGCGGCTCGTCGAGGCGAGCGTCCCGGGCCGTGCCTCGACGCGGTGATGGAGGCCTGCGCGGCGGCCGGGTTCACCCCGGACATCGGGGTGGAGTGCGAGGAGTACGCCACCGCGCAGGGCTTCGTCGCGGCCGGTCTCGGCGTCAGTCTGATCCCGTTGACGGCCTTGGGCAGCCGCCACCCGAACGTGACCGTCCGCAAGATCCGCGGTCCGGAGCCGGTCCGTTCCATCCACGCGGCGGTACGCGAGTCCTCGCTCGCCCTGCCCGCCGTGCGCGGTCTGCTCACGGCACTCCAGGAGGTCGGAGCGAGGGCGGCCCGGTGAGCTCACCCTCTACAGCCCGGGCGGCCGCCTTCCGGTCGCCGCCCGGTGGCATGACGGGCGGCCGTCAGCGGCCGGCGTGCGCGGCGCGGTGGATCGTGGCGTCGAGGAGGGCGAGGGCGTCGGCGGCGGTACGGCCGGGAGCCCGGTTCCAGGGACCGATCAGGTCCCGCCACCCCCGTGACCGGAGTTCGGCCATGATCCACGCGGCCGCCTCGTTCATCGTCGTCGCGCTGCCGTAGCCGAGTCGGTGGGCGGCGAGGAGGGCGCCGCAGACGCACCGGGCCCCGCGGACGTCGCGCAGCTTGTACGGGGCGTTCTGCCAGCCCCACTCCGTCAGGACGAGGCGCGCGTAGCCGAGGTGGACCGAGGGGCGCAGCTCCGGCTGGCCGACGCGGCGCCAGGCGTGGAGCCGGTCGGGCAGTACGGCTCCGAGCCGGCCCGGAAGGCGGCGCTCGGCCGGCAGGGGCGGCGGAAGGGCGTCGAGCGCGTCGGCGACGAGCCGGTCCACCGGCACGGAGAGCAGGGCTCTCCATCTCTCGGCGTCCGGCGGGGCGTCGGGCGCGGGGGCGGGCGCGGGCGCGGACGGAGGGGCGGCGGTCCAGTCCGTGACGATCCGCTGCCAGGCGGCGCTCTCGTAGAGCGCGGCGGCCTCACGGTCGAGGGTGTCGGGGGTGAGCAGGGTGGCGGAGGGCGACATCCGGGCGGCTCCTCGGTCGGGGTCACTCCATCGTTCAGGACGAATGTCGGCTTTGCGATGTATGCCCTTGAGTGCACCCCTACCGACGGGCACTTTCCAACACACTCTCCCATTAAGAGAATTAAGGCCCATATACGGACATTGAACGCCTGGTGACGCGACTCACTTTCCCCGGCACTCCCCCGCGTCCCGAGCCGGCGCATGCCGCGCCGCACAAGGAAGTTCGGGGGGCCGGAGAAACGGTCGATCTTGAATTCGATGAATTCCGTGATCCTTTCACCGTTCAGACCCGTCCACTCCTCTTGTTCTCTCCGGCATCACTGGCCTACGGTCACCTCCATTCGAGCGGATCGCCGAATCCTGCCACCGCTCGAAATACCTCCCTTTCACCCGACGGCAGGAGCGGGGGACCCACGAATACGCCGGCCCGGAATCCGGAACGGCTCGGGGTGAAGCCGCGTGCGCGCGGCCGGACATCTCCAGTCCGAACCCGACAGCTCACCCCGAAGGCGCCGGAGAGGAAATCCGTCATGCCTGCACACGGTAAGCACCGCCGCCCCCGACGCCACTCCGTCTCGCGTGGAATCGCGCTGGTCGGAACGGGTGGGGCCGCCCTCGCCCTGCCGCTCATCGCCCCCGCCGCAGCCGGCGCCGCGACCGTCTCCGGAGCCCCGGAGGTCGCCGCCCGGCCCCTCGCCGCCCCCGCCGCGGTGGCCCCGGCCAAGGCTCCCGCCGCCCCGGCCGCCGCCCGGACCTACACCGTCGTCAGCGGCGACTCGCTTTCCCTGATCGCCCAGAAGAAGGGAATTCAGGGCGGCTGGAAGAGCCTTTACAAGGCCAACAAGAGCACGGTGGGTGACGACCCATCACTTATTCACCCGGGCCTTGAACTGACGCTCGGTCGGAATTCCGCGAAGGCCACCCCCGCGCAGCCGAAGAAGACCGGTTCGGCCGAACGGGCGAGCCGCTCCGAGCGCCGTGCGGCCGCCCCGGCCGTCGCCAAGGGCACCGGAGCCTCCGCCGCGCAGGCAGCTCCCGCCGCCGCTCCGGTCAAGGCCGCCCCGGCCGCCGCCACCCAGTACGCGAACAACCTCGACGGCTGGATCCGGGAGTCGCTGGACATCATGGCCCAGCACGGCATCCCCGGTTCCTACGACGGGATCCTCCGCAACGTCATGCGCGAGTCGTCCGGCAACCCCCAGGCCATCAACCTCTGGGACTCCAACGCGGTGAAGGGCACCCCCTCGAAGGGGCTCCTCCAGGTGATCCAGCCGACCTTCGACACCTACCACGTGCCGGGCACGTCCACGGATCTCTTCGACCCGGTCGCCAACATCACCGCCGCCTGCAACTACGCGGCCGCCCGTTACGGCTCCATCGACAACGTCAACGGTCCGTACTAGTCACGGAAGTGCCGGGTGAACCAGGAGGAGGCGAGCTCCGCGACCTCCTCCAGGGCACCCGGTTCCTCGAAGAGATGAGTGGCGCCCTCCACGACGGCCAGCCGGTTCTCGCAGCGCAGCCGGGAACCGGCCCGCCGGTTGAGGTCGAGGACCAGCGCGTCGTCGCCGCCCACGATCAGCAGCGTCGGGGCCCTCACCTGCGCCAGGCGGTCGCCCGCGAGGTCGGGCCTGCCACCTCGTGAGACGACGGCGGTCACGGGGGACTCGGGGTCGCCCGCCGCCCACAGCGCGGCGGCGGCTCCCGTACTCGCGCCGAAGTAGCCGAGCGGCAGGCCGCCGCCCTCGGGCCGTCCGGCGAGCCAGTGCGTGGCGCCGTCGAGCCGGCCGGCGAGCAGCGGTGTGTCGAAGACGCGGGCCCTGTCCCCCGCCTCGGCCTCGGTGAGCAGGTCGAAGAGGAGCGTTCCGAGGCCCGCCCGGTTGAGCGCCGCCGCGACCGCCCGGTTACGGGGACTGTGCCGGCTGCTGCCGCTGCCGTGGGCGAACAGGACGATGCCCGCGGCCCCCTCGGGCACCGCCAGCCGTCCCGTGAGCGTGGCTCCGGCGGCGGGGATCCGTACGTCCGCGTCGTGGACGACCGGGCCGTGCGTGGCGCGGTTCCGGTCCAGGCAGGCGATGACCTCGGAGTCCGAGGTCTGCGAGAAGTCCTGGTAGAACTGCCCGATCGCGAAGAAGGGCTCCGGCGTGCGGACGCTCACCGTCTCGTCCGCCTCGCCGCCGAGACGAGCCGTCCAGTCCGGCGGTGCGACCGGTACGGCGAGCACGATCCGGGCGGCGCCCCGCGCGCGTACCACCCGGCAGGCCGCCAGAGCCGTGGCGCCGGTGGCGAGGCCGTCGTCGACGACAAGGACCGTCCGGCCCTCGACGGGTACGGACGGCCTGCTGCCCCGGTAGCGTCGGGCCCGCTGATCGAGCTCGGCGAGCTCGCGCTTCTCGACAGCGGCGAGATCGCGCTCGTCCGCGCCGGTCGCCCGCAGCACCCGCTCGTTGACCACCCGTACCCCGCCCTCGCCGAGCGCGCCCATCGCGAGCTCCGGCTGGCGGGGCAGTCCCAGTTTCCGTACGAGGCAGATGTCGAGCGGGGCGTCGAGGGCGTCGGCGACCTCCGCGGCGACCGGCACGCCGCCGCGCGGCAGACCGAGCACCACGACGTCATGGTCCTTGAACCGGGCGAGTCTGGTGGCGAGCTGCCGGCCCGCGTTGATCCGGTCGCTGAAGTACATGACCGCCGCCCTTCCGCCTCCGCGGCTCCGCGCGCGGGAGGAGCGGGGTGCCCGTCCCCTGCCCGTATCTCCAGGGTAGACGCGTCCGCGGGAGGTCTCCTCAGCCAACCACCCCAGCGGCCGCGAGGAAGGCCTCGATGGCCTCGGCGAGGGCCCCGGGGGTCTCCTCGGGCGCGTAGTGGCCGGCGTCCTTGAGGACTTCGAGGCGGGCGTTCGGGTACCAGCGCAGCCAGGTGGCCTCCATCGCCTCGGTGCCGAGCGCGGGGTCGTGGGCGCCGACGACGAGCAGGACGGGCGTGGGGTTGTCGCGGACGCGCTCGTGGAAGTCGGTCCGGGACCAGGAGTCCAGGTAGGCACGGAAGGCCGTCGCGGAGGAGCGCCGGACGGAGCGCTCGACGAGGGTGCTCAGCCAGGCGTCGTCGTACCGGCCGCCGGTGGTGTTGTCGATGATCGCGCGCCGGTTCGCCGGTTCCTCCGCGGCTCCGGCGAAGAGCTCCCAGGTCTCGCCGTCGAGGGGGAAACCGGCCGCCGAGACGGGCGAGATGCCGACGATCGAGCGGACGCGGTCGGGGGCGTCGAGGAGCATCAGCTGGGCCGCCTTGCCGCCCATCGAGTGGCCGATGACGGAGAAGGAGTCCCAGCCGAGGTCGTCGGCGACCGCGAGGGCGTCGGCCGCGACCTCCTCCATCGTGTACGCGCCCGCGCGGTCGAGGGCCTCGCCGTAGCCCCGGCAGTCGACGAACGCGTAGGAGCCCTCGGTGTCGTCGAGATGGGCGCGCAGCGGGGCGAAGCTGGTCCGGTCGCCGAACCAGTTGTGCAGCACGAGGGCCCGCCGGGGGCCGTCGCCCTGTACGTCGTACGGAAGAACGCGGTCCGTCATCGTGCCCCCTGGTCGCGAGGTGGTGGTGCGCCGCGCGCCTGCGGCGCGGTCGACGACCGAGTGTGACGGCGCGGGCGCGAGCGGTCAACACCTCGGGACAGGGCCGGAGGGCGCCCCGTCGGGATGCACGGCGTTTCGGGTGGGGGGCATGCTGTCTGTGTGACCTCGCACGGCACGTCCGGCCCCGGCCCGGCTGGCGGAACCGGGCGTCCGTCCGGGAACGGAGCTGCCGACGGGCCTGCTTCCGGCGCGCTGACCTGGGCTCTCGCCGAGGCGGCGCTGCGGACCGTCGAGGAGGTCGGCGGCTACGCGGGCGGGGTGTACCTGCGCTCCGGGACGACGGGGCTGCTGAAGCTCGCGGTCCTGGTGGGCCTGCCCGGGCCCCTCTTCCGCCCCTGGTGGCGGATGCATGAGAACCGGCCGTTCCCCGTGGCGGAAGTACACCGTTCGGGCCAGTCCGTCCACCTCGCCGACGTCGAGGAGGCGATGCGGCGGTTCCCCCAGCTGGTGGCGAGCCTGCCGTTCCCCTTCGCCTCGCTGTACGCCCCGGTCGTCGCCGCCCGTGAGCGGTTCGGGGTCCTGGTGGCGCTGCGGGCGCCGACCCCCGGGGTGCCGGTGGACGCGCGGGACCGGGGCCGGATGACACGGGGAGCGCTCCGCCTCGGTGAGGCCCTGGCCGGCCTGACCCGCCGGGGGACGGTGGTCGAGTGGCCGGGCGACCCGGTGTGCGTGCAGCTGTCCACGGCGGGCGCGCCTCCGGTCCGGTTCGGTTCCTTCGACTGGGACCTGCGGACGGGCACGGTCACGATGGACGCCGGGCTCCTGGAGATCCTGGGCGCGGAGGTGACCTCGCCCTGCTCGATCGAGTCGCTGACGTCGCTCCTGGAGCCGGAGGACGGGTACGCGCTGTGGGCGGCCGCCCGGCAGGCGACGGGGACGGACGGACGGCCCGCGGTGCGCAGGTTCCGCCTGAAGGGCCCCGACGGCGGACTGCACCTGCTTGAGGTCTCCACGCGGGCGCGTACGAGCGCGCCGGGGGCGGCGAGAGCGAACCCCGGGCCGGACGAAGCCGGTGAGGGAAGCGAGGCCGCCGACACGAGCGCGGCCCGTGAGGGGAGCCAGGCCGGTGAGACGAGCGCGGCCCGTGAGGCGAGCGAGGCCGGCGGTGACGGGGACGGCGTCGGGGGCCCCGGAGCCGTGCGGCTCCTGTGCACCCTCGTCGACCTCGGCACCGGGCTGATCGGCTCGGACGCCACGGACCGGCTGCCCCGGGCCATCCTGGCGATCGACCGCCTGGGACGCGTCACCTACGTCAACGAGCGCACCGAGCGGCTGCTCGGCCGTCCCCGGGCGGCTCTGGCGGGGCGGACGCTGTGGGAGGCGCTCCCCTGGTTCGGCCTCCCGTTCCACGAGGAGCAGCTGCGCGCCGCCCTGGTCGGCGGTGAGCCGGTGCGCTTCGTGGCCCGTCCGGCGCCCGGCCGGTGGCTGTCGGTCTCGCTGCACCCGGGGCGGGACGGGGTGACGATGGTGCTCGTCCCCGAGGAGGACCCGGCGCGGCTCGGGCCGGGAACCGGCGGCGGGAAGGGCGCGGAGGACACGCTCTCCCTGCCCGGTGACCGGGTGACGACCCCGTACCGGCCGGTCGCCCTGGCGATCGCGCTCTCCGAGGCCGTGACGGCGCGCCAGGTGTCGGCGGTGGTGACGGAGGAGCTGCTCCCCGCGTTCGGCGGGCGCCAGCTGGCCATCTACCTGCTGAGCGACCGGCGTCTCTACCTGGCCTGGGAGACGGGTTTCCCGCCGGGGTTCCTCGAATCCTTCGACGGTGTGGCCCTGGACGCCCGGTTGCCCGGGGTGGAGACGCTGACGACGGGCAGGCCGCTGTTCTTCGAGTCCATGGAACAGCTGGGCCGTACGTATCCCGGGCTCCCGCTGGACGCGCACTCGGGGGCGCGGGCGTTCCTGCCGCTGATCGCCTCGGGCCGGCCGGTGGGCTCCTGCATCCTGGGCTTCGACCGGCCGCGCGGGTTCAGCGCGGAGGAGCGGACCGTCCTCACGGCGCTCGCGGGACTCATCGCGCAGGCCTTGGAGCGGGCGCAGAGGTACGACTCGGAGTCGGCCGTCGCGCGGGGCCTCCAGGACGCGCTGCTGCCGCACCGGCTGCCGGTGCGCGAGGGTGTGGACACGGTGGGCCGCTATCTGCCGGGCACGCAGGGCATGGACGTCGGCGGCGACTGGTACGACGTGATCGAGGCGGAACAGGGGCACCTGGCGCTTGTGATCGGGGACGTGCAGGGGCACGGGGTGGCGGCAGCGGCCACGATGGGGCAACTGCGCAGCGCCGTACGGGCCTTCGCCCTGGCCGGTCACCGTCCGCAGGACGTGATGCGCGGGACCAACCGGCTGCTCATCGACCTGGATCCCGGGCAGTTCGCGAGCTGTTGCTACGTACTCCTCGATCCGGACACGGGTGAGATGCGGGCGGTGCGGGCCGGGCATCCGCAGCCGCTGCTGCTGCGGCCGGACGGGACGGCGGAGCCGGTGGAGCTGGCGGGCGGGGTGGTCCTCGGGGTCGACGACCGCGCGTCGTATCCGGTGACGCGGCTGCGGCTGGCTCCCGGTGCGGTGCTGGCGCTCTTCACGGACGGTCTGGTGGAGCGGCCGGGCCGGGACATCGACGAGGGGATCGAGCGGCTGCGCCGGGCTCTGGCCGCCGCCTGTTCGCTGCCGCTCGCGGAGGCGGCCGACCGGGTGATCCGGGAGGCCCGGCAGGCCACGGCCCGCCCGGACGACATCGCCCTGCTGCTCGCGGCGCGGTGGCCCGAGCACGGCTGAGGGTCACCCGGTCGGGCCCGTGGCGCTGGTCGGCGGCCGTGTGCCCGGGGAGGCTGGAGGTGCCCGTGCCGATCAGGCCGGGCGAGTCGGGCCCTAGGAGGACACGTGCAGCAGGACAAGCAGCCCGAGTACGGCCCGGTGGTCTTCCGTGACCGCTCGGCCGGGTACGCCTTTCTGACCCGGTCCACGGCGACCAGCGACCGGACCATCGAGTGGGACGACGGCCGGACGTACCCCGTGATCGACGTCGAGATCTCCTCCGAGAGCCACCCGTTCTACACGGGCAAGGCGCGGACGGTGGACTCCGAGGGGCGGATCGCGAAGTTCGAGCGGCGTTTCGGCGAGACGGGCTGAACCTCCGGGGGGTCGGCCGCTCTTCTCGGGCCTGCTCGTGCATCCGGCGTCCCGCCCATGAAACTGGCCGGAGGATGGCCAGTTCACCTTCCAGGATGAGGTCACGAAGACGGCGGAGCGCTCGCGCTCCGCCGAGGACTCCCTGGAGGGGAACTGCTGTGATCGTGGTGACCGGAGCGACCGGAAACGTCGGGCGACCGCTGGTGGAGCTGCTTGCCGCGGCCGGTGGGAAGGTGACGGCGGTGAGCCGCCGGCCGGCGGGCGGGCTGCCCGCGGGGGTGACGCACCGGCAGGGTGACCTGGCCGATGTGGCCGGCCTCAAGGGGCTGTTCGAGGGGGCGGAGGCGGTGTACCTGCTCGTCGCGGGTCTCGGGGACGAGCTGAGTCCTCGGGAGATCGTGGCGGCGGCGGTGGCCGCCGGTGTGCGGCGGATCGTGTTCCAGTCCTCGCAGCTGGTGGGGACGCGGAGCGACTCGGTCTCGCACGAGATCCTGCGCGCGTTCGAGACGGCGGTGCGGGAGTCGGGGCTCGACTGGACGGTCCTGCGGCCCGGCGGATTCGCGTCGAACGCCTTCCTCTGGGCCGAACAGGTGCGTTCGGCCCGTACGGTGGCGGCCCCGTTCGCGGATGTGGCGCTGCCGGTGGTGGACCCCGAGGACATCGCGGCGGTGGCGGCGGAGGCGCTGCGGGACCCTGCGCACACGGGACGGACGTACGTCCTGACGGGCCCGGTGGCGGTGTCGCCGCGCGACCAGGTCGAGGCCCTCGCGGGCGTGGTGGGCGGCCCGGTCGGGTTCGTGGCGCTGAGCGCGAGTGAGGCCAGGGCCCGGCTGGTGCGGTTCCTGCCGGAGGAGGCCGTCGACGGGATGCTGTCCGTGATGGGCGCGCCCCGTGCGGAGGAGCAGCGGGTGAGCCCGGACGTGGAGCGGGTCCTGGGCCGTGCACCGCGCCCGTTCTCGGCGTGGGCGGAGCGCAACGCGCCGGCCTTCGTCTGAGGACGGCACCGACGGCCGGCCGTGTGGTTCTGTCGAGGGCCGACGGGCGGGGCGGGGCGCACGTCACGCGGACGGCGTTCCCCGCCCCGGGCCGGGGTGGTCGAGGGAGGGCGCCGGGCGCCCTCCGCTCAGCTCGGGAAGGCGATCAGGCCTTCACGACGCCGGACTCGGCGACCTTGATGGTGGCGCTGGTGGCGCCGGAGCGGGAGCCGAGGCCCTCGATCTTCTTGACCAGCTCCTGGCCCTCGACGACCTCGCCGAAGACGACGTGCTTGCCGTCGAGCCAGTCGGTGACGATCGTGGTGATGAAGAACTGCGAGCCGTTGCTGTTCGGGCCGGCGTTGGCCATCGAGAGCAGGAACGGGCGGTCGTGCTTCAGCTTGAAGTTCTCGTCGGCGAACTTCTCGCCGTAGATGCTCTTGCCGCCGGTGCCGTTGCCGCGGGTGAAGTCGCCGCCCTGCAGCATGAACTGCGGGATGACGCGGTGGAACGGGGAGCCGGCGTAGCCGAAGCCGTGCTCGCCGGTGCAGAGCTCGCGGAAGTTCTGGGCCGTCTTCGGGACGACGTCGTCGAACAGCTTGAAGGTGATGCGGCCCGCGGGCTCGTCGTTGATGGTGATGTCGAAGTAAACGTTCTCGCTCATGGGGACATCCTGTCATTACTGACGCACGGCGCGCGCACGGGCCGCCTCCTCCCGGGTCACGGCGCGCCGGTGCCCCGCGGCCCGTGAGCGCGCGGGGCCCCGGTCGAGGCGTGGGACAGGCGGCTCAGAGCACCCCACCGGCGCCGGGGACCGGAAGGGTGCCTTCGGCGCTCTGGACGGTGTCGTGGAGGACGGTCTCGACGCCTTGGTCCTCCTGGAGGAGGCCGGTGGCGCCGCCCAGGGGGCTCTCGGCCGCGTTCGCCTGCGGCGGAGGGGTGATGAGGGCGGTGACGACGCCTGCGGCGAGGGAGGCGATGGCGAGCATGCTGCGCTTCTTCATGCCCTGGTCAACTGCTGAGCGGCCCAGGGGTTACGGCCGGCCGCCGCCGGATCCACAGGAGGAGCAGCAGGGAGGCGACGGCGGCGAAGGCGCACCAGGTGGAGAGGAACGCGGTGCTCCACAGGAGGGCGCAGACGGCCGCTCCGGCGCCGGTGACGAGGCCGAGGAGCCGCAGTGACCGGTCGCGGGCGAGGAGCAACGCGCCGACGGTGGCCAGGAGATACCCGGCGAGGAGCGGGGGCGCGTACGGCAGGTCGACGACGTAGCCGAGGGTGTGGCCCCGGACCTCGGCGGTGACGGGGCGGGTGGCGAGGCGGTACGCGAGGAATCCGGCGGTCGCGGTTCCGGCGGCGAGCGGGACGATCAGGCGCGCCCGGTCGGCGGGGCGGGCGGCGGCGAGGACGCCGGCCGGCACCCACAGGGGCAGCAGGGGGAGGGCGATCACGGCCCAGACGAGAGTCGCGGTTCCGGTTCCGCCCCCGGCGCGCCAGACGGCCGCCTCCACGATCTGGTGGGCGCCGAGGAGCAGGGGCAGGGCGGCGAGGGGCGCGTCCCCGGGACGGCGTACGGAGGCGAGGCAGGCCGCCCCGACGGCGCCGATCCCGATGCCGGCCCAGAGGTCGGCCGTCGCACTCCAGCACATAGCGCACTCTTACCTCATATCGGGTGGAACCGTATGGTTGTGGTGGATGTCTCTCCCTGTGACACCACTGTCCCCGGAGCAGGAGAAATTGGGGGACGTCATGCATCACCGTCACACCCTCGCGGCCGTCGCCGCGGGAATCCTCTTGACCTCCGGGATCGGCTCCACGATCCCGGCAGGCGCCGCGAAGGCCCCCTCCCCGAACGCCTCGACCCAGGCCACGGCCCTGGTCGTCAACGCCCGCTGGGGCGGCCACGCGACCTTCGACCGGCTCGTGATCGACGTGCGGGGTGCCATGCCCCCGGTCACCGTGCGCCAGGTCGCCGCTCTCCATCAGGACGGGTCGGGGCTGAAGGTCCCGCTGGCCGGGAAGCACTTCCTGGAGATCCGTCTCTCCCCCGCCGCCGCCCACGACGACGCCGGTAGGTCCGTCTACCAGGGACCCCGGCTGCAGAAGATCAATCTGCCCGCGCTCAAGGGAGTCGCGCTGACCGGCGACTTCGAGGGCGTGGTCACCATCGGAGCCGCCTTCGACACCAAGCCCGCCTACAAGACCTTCCGTCTGCACTCCCCGGAGCGCTTCGTCGTCGACATCGCCCACCCGGTGGGGTGCCGGGCCTGAGGCACGGGGGTGGGGCCGTCCTCACGCACGGCCCCACCCCTCGTGCTCCGCTACTCCTCCCGTAGGGCCGTCCTCGTGCGCCGGTCCTTCACCGGCCGGTGTCCAGGGACACCGGCCGGTTGTCCATGTACACCGGTACGCCGGTCCTGCGGGCCCGGTCGACGCCCGCGAGGCGGCCGAACTCCCCCGGCTCCATCTCCCGCTCCCACTCGTCCAGCGTGCGCAGGCTGTACTCGCTGTGTTCCTCGGGGTCGAGGACGATCCCGGCGACCTGCTCGTCCGTCAGCTCTCCGCCGTCGAAGATGAAGCCGATGTGGTTGGCGGGCCACTCCTCGCCCCGGTCGGTGACGAAGTGCGTGCCGAGGAGCCGCGGGGCGCCGGTGAAGGTGATGCCGGTCTCCTCGTGGCACTCGCGTACCGCCGTCTCCCAGGGCGTCTCCCCCGGGTCCATGTTGCCGCCCGGCCACTGCCACGGCTCGCCGCGGTAGGTGGCGCGCAGCTGGAAGGGCCGGCCTGCGGTGTCGGTGAAGTAGAGGCAGGCGTACGCCGTCGCTCTCGGCAGGGTCTCCACGTACTCGACGGGCGGCAGCCAGATGTTCGCCATGGGCGGCTCTCTCTCGACGGACCGATGGGTTCGCCCTCATCCAAGCGGGCCCCGCACGGCGGCCCGGCCGCTCACGAGTCGATCACCGGATCGTGTGACCACGCGGGCCCGTCAGACCGCGGAGACCAGGCCCGCCTCGTACGCGATGATCACCAGCTGCACCCGGTCGCGGGCGTCCAGCTTGGCGAGCAGCCGGGTCACATAGGTCTTGGCGGTGGCGACGCTGATGTGGAGCGCGGCGGCGACCTCCGTGTTGGAGAGGCCACGACCGACAAGGGTGAGGACCTCGCGTTCGCGGTCCGTGATCCCGTCGGTCCCGCGTCTCGGTGCCGCGGCGGCGGTCCTCGGGCGGTCGGTGAACTCCTTGATGAGCCGCCGGGTGACGCTCGGGGCGATGAGGGCGTCGCCCGAGGCGACGACCCGGACGGCGGCCAGGATGTCGTCCAGGGCCATGTCCTTCACCAGGAACCCGGACGCGCCCGCGTGCAGCGCCCCGTACACGTGGTCGTCGTCGTCGAAGGTGGTGAGCACGACGACCCGCGCGCCGGTGGCGCCGCCGGTGATGAGGCGGGTCGCCTCGATGCCGTCCGTTCCCGGCATGCGCAGGTCCATGACGACGACGTCGGCGCCGGTCTCCTCGACGAGGCGGACGGCCTCGGCTCCGTTCGCCGCCTCGCCCGCGACGACCAGGTCCGCGGTGTCGGTGATGACCATGCGGAGCGCGGTGCGCACCAGGGGCTGGTCGTCGGCGAGGAGGACCCGGACGGGCCGGGGAGTGGTGGTCTGGCTCATCGGGCGGTGACTCCTGTGGGGAGGGGGAGGCGGGCGGTGACGCGGAAGCCGCCGTCGGGGCGGGGTCCCGCGGTGAACTCCCCCTGGAGCAGGGTGACGCGTTCCCGCATCCCCGCGAGGCCGTATCCCGACCCGCCTGCGGCGCGCGCCCGGTCCCGGCCGGGGACGGCGCCCCGGTCCTCGACGGTGACGACGAGCGCCTCGGGGTCGCGCTGGTCGACGGTGACCGTGCAGGAGTCGGCGCCCGAGTGCCGTACGACGTTGGTGACGGACTCCTGGACGACCCGGAAGGCGGAGAGGTCGATGTCCGGGGGCAGGGGGCGGGGCGCGCCGGCGCGGTGCACGGCGACGCGGACACCGGCGGCCGCGGTGACCTCCGCGAGCCGGTCGAGGACGGCGAGGCCGGGCGGTTCGGGGTCGGTGGCGGGGCGCGGTCCGGAGCCGCCGCGCTCTTCCGGGCGCAGTACTCCGAGCATCCGGCGCAGTCCGGCCAGGGTCTCCCGGCTCGCCGTCTCGATCTCGGTGAGGGCCTGTCGGACCTGGTCCGGCTGGGTCTCCATGACACGCCGGGCGGCGCCGGCCTGCAGGGCGACGATGCCGATGCTGTGGGCGACCGTGTCGTGCATCTCGCGGGCGATGCGGAGCCGTTCGGCGGTGACCGCCTGTTCGGCGGCCTGGGCGCGGCTTCGTTCGGCGTACGTCCGGCTCTGGTGCTCCGAGCGGCCGAGGAGCCAGACGACGGCGGCGGCGAGGGCCACGGCCAGGGCGCTGGTGGTGCCGATCTCCCAGCCCGCGAGCAGTCGGACCGTCAGATGAGCGACGAGGACGCCGACGGCGAACAGGAGCGCCCGGGCGGCCTCGCGGGGCGGCCCGGTCGCGGCGATGACGTACAGGGCGACGTCGACGGCGAGGTACTGGGCGAAGGGGATGGCGGTGACGCCGAGCGGGGTGCTGCCGACGACCGCGGCGGCGAGGAGGAGCCAAAGGGCGGCGGCCGGACGCCGGGTCAGAAGCACGCTGCCCCGCAGGGCGAGGGCGGTGGCGAGGACCAGCATGGTGATGCCGTCCCAGCGGAGGAAGATCACCCCCGCCATGACGTCGGCCTCCTCCTGGCCGGGCAGCCGAACCCGGAGCAGGGCGGTGAACAGGAGGCCCGCGAGCCAGGCCAGGGCGGTCCAGGCACCCGGAGTGACCCTCTTGAGGAACGGTGCTGACGGGGTGGCGGACATGGGCGTGATCGTAGGGGACGCCTCTCGCCCGGGGCATCGGACCTGGGGTGTACGACCAGGGGTGACAGTCCTCGGCGCCGATTGTCCGCGCCGGTCCGATGCCCGGCCCGGGGGCGGGGCGGCACGGTGGTGTCCATGATCGAAGTCATCGAACTCACCAAACGCTACGGCGCCACCACCGCCGTGGACTCACTGAGCTTCACGGTCCGGCCGGGGCGCGTGACCGGATTCCTCGGGCCGAACGGGGCGGGCAAGAGCACCACGCTGCGGATGGTCCTGGGGCTGCACAGGCCGACGAGCGGGTCGGTCACGGTGGACGGCCGGCCGTTCCGGGACCGGCCTCGCGGCCTGCGGCACGTCGGCGCGCTGCTCGACGCGGGCGATGTGCAGGACGGCAGGACCGCACGGGCCCATCTGGCGGTCCTGGCGCGCGGCAACCGCATCCCGCTCGCGCGGGTCGACGAGGTCCTCGACGAGGTCGGCCTCACGGCCGCGGCCCGGCGCCGGGTCGGCGGCTACTCCCTGGGCATGCGGCAGCGGCTCGGTATCGCGGGCGCGCTGCTCGGCGACCCTCCGGTGCTGCTCTTCGACGAGCCGCTCAACGGCCTGGACCCGGAGGGCGTGAAGTGGGTTCGGGGGCTGTTCCGGCGCCTCGCCGGCGAAGGGCGCACGGTGTTCGTCTCCAGCCACCTGATGAGCGAGATGGAGCACACCGCCGACGACCTGGTCGTCGTCGGCCGGGGCGCGCTGATCGCGGAGGAGAGCCTGACGGAGTTCGCGGCGCGCGGGGCCAGGCTGAGCGTGACCGTCGGCACGCCCGACCGGGCGGCTCTCACGGCGCTGCTGCTCACGGAGGGTGCGGAGGTCCGCGAGGAGTCCGGGGTGCTGACGGTGACGGGGCTCCCGGCGGCCAGGATCGGCGAACTGGCCCTGGAGCACCGGGTGCCGCTGCACCAGCTGACCACCCGTACGGCCTCCCTGGAGGAGGCGTTCATGGAACTGACCGCCGGCAGTGTCGAGTACCTGGCAGGAGACGCCCGATGACCGCCTTCACCGTGACGGAGCCCCGTCCCCGGTTCCTCGACCTGGTCGCCTCGGAGTGGCTGAAGCTGTGGTCGCTGCGCTCGATGGGGTGGGCGCTGCTGCTCAGCACCCTGACCGTGGTCGCCTTCAACGTGGGCACGGCCTGGGACCACTACCGCTACTGGTACCAGTACGACGCCCGGAGCCGGGCGGACTTCGTCGCGAACGAGATTCCGCTGAGCGACGCCTTCACGGGGAACGCGTCGCTGGTCCTCATGCTGTGCGCGGCGGCGATGGGCGCGACGGCGCTGGTCGGCGAGTACGGCAGCGGTCTGATCCGTACGACGTTCGCGGCGGTGCCGGCGCGCGGAGCGCTCATGGCGGCGAAGGTCCTCGCGGTGACCGTGGTCCAGCTGCTCTTCGGGGCGGTGGTCGCGGGCGGGTCGTTCTGGCTGACGCAGGCGGTGCTCTCGGCGCGGGGCGCGGGGCTGCCGATCACCCATCCGGGGGCGCTGCGGATCGTCGTGGCCTCCGCGCTGCTCGCCCCCGTCTGCGCGCTGACCGGGATGGCCCTGGGAGCGCTGCTGCGGCGCGGCGCGGTGGCGATCGTCGCGTCCGTGGTGGTGCTGCTGCTCCTGCCGATGATGTTCAGCGAGCGGCGCCGTCCGACGGCTGTTCTCGCACACGCCACGCCCGCGCGTGCCTGGCAGCGGCTGGCCTGGCCCGGCCCGGTCGAGCCGCCGTTCCCCTGGACGGCGGGCGGGGCCTGGCTGGTGTACGCGCTGTGGGCGGCGGGCGCGGTGGCGGTCACGGTGCTCGCGGTGCGGCGCCGGGATCAGTGAGGAGGCTCGTGGTTCGGCTCCGGGGCCGGTGAGGTGGCTCAGCCCGCGGTCGTGCCGTTCCGGCGGAGGCGGCGTCGGAGGAGGTGCTCGTGGACGAGTCGTCCGGTGAGGGCGCCTCCGTAGACGACGAAGCCGACGCCGACGAGCCAGGACTGGAGGACGAGGACGGTGCCGAACTGGCCGTACGTCACCGCGTTCGAGGCGATGAGCGGGGAGAACACGAGCTGGGAGAAGATCCGCAGTCCGAGGAGGCCGAGCGCCGTGAGGGCGGCTCCCGGGGCGAGGGCGCGCCAGCGGATGCGGCCGCAGAGCAGGAACTGCTGTGACCACCAGAAGAAGACGAAGGTGCCGAGGAGGTCGACCGCGGCGACGAGCGCGGTCATGACGGCCGAGGACTCGGCGGGGGCGGGGGTGGCGACGAAGAGGAGGAGGGAGGTGACGAGGACCGCGAGCCAGACGACATGGCGCCACATGGTGTGCCAGCGGGCCGTGGGGAGGTCCCAGACCCGCTCGTACCCGGTCTGTACGGCGGATCCGAAGGTGACGCCGAAGGCGGCGAGGGCGGCGAGGCCGAAGGCGGTGGTGCGCTGCAGGGCCTGGCCCGGCTGGCCGAAGAGCCGCTCGACCTCCTCCTGGGAGACCTGGGAGACGCCGAGGCCCTGGACGAGCCAGCGGGCGAAGCCCTGACCGCTCGCGAGGTCGGCCGCGGCGACGACGATGAGCAGCGGGACGAGCGTGAGCAGGCTGAGCGCGGCGAAGCCCATGGCTCGGTGCATCAGCTCCATGGCCCGGCCGCGGTTCCAGGCCAGGCCGAGGGGCGAGGCGAGGACACGGGCGTGGAGTCGCTGGAGCCGGTGGCCGTGTTCGGCCGGGGCGCCGTCGTGCGGCGGACCGGGTGGGAAGCGCATGCCTCGTGAGGTACCCGGCCGGGCGGTGGGCCATCGCGGGGAGGGGGCCGAACGGGTGCCGGCGGCGTCTCGTGGAACCGGCTGGTCGTCGGCCGGCGGTGCGGGAGTCCGCGGCGGCCACCGGTTGGGTCGTCGGCCGGCCGATCCGGGGGCCCGGGCGGCGTCAGGCGTGGAGGCGGCGGGCGCCCGGGCCCGGGCGGACGGTGACGTCACGGGCGGCGAGGGTGGCCCGTTCGTCGCCCTCGCACTGGACGACGACCCGGACGGGGGCACCGCAGTCGGTGTGCCGGACGTCGAGGACCGGGCCCTCGGGGTCTCCCGCGTGGGTGTCGCCCCACTGCTTGAGGGCGAGGAGCACGGGCCAGAGGTCGACGCCCTTGGGGGTGAGCCGGTACTCGTAGCGGGTCCTGGTGCCGGGTTCGCGGTAGGGCTCCGCGCGCAGGACGCCGGCCGTGACCAGTTTGCGGAGGCGGTCGGCGAGGACGGCCTCGGAGAGCCCGAGATGACGGCGGAACTCGTCGTAGCGGCGGACGCCGTTGAAGGCGTCCCGCAGGATCAGCAGGGTCCACTTCTCGCCCACCAGGTCCAGCGTGCGGCGGACCGAGCAGTTCTCCGTGTCCGTCTCCAGCCACTTCATCGTCCCACTGTAGCCACCTGACTGCGTCGTTGACAGTCAGCTGCGGCGAGGGCTAGCTTCGCTGCACAGAGCCAGCCGGGTGACGGCCGGCCACGACGGGCGGAGAGTGGTCATGGGGCGGTCGCGCACGGTCGAGTGGGAGGACGCGGGCGCCACCGCGCGGGCGGCCGGAACGATGGCGGGGCTGGACTTCCTGCGGGAGATGGTGGCGGGACGGCTGCCCGGCCCTCCGATCGCAGCACTCCTCGGCTTCGGCCTCGACGAGGTCGAGGACGGGCGCGCGGTGTTCGTCTTCGAGCCGGGCGAGGAGCACTACAACCCGATCGGCAGCGTGCACGGCGGCGTGTACGCGACGCTGCTCGACTCGGCGGCCGGCTGCGCGGTGCACTCGACGCTCCCGCTCGGCACGGCGTACACCTCGCTCGACCTGTCGACCCGCTTCCTCCGGCCGCTCACGGCCGCCACCGGCAAGGTGCGGGCGATCGGCACGGTGCTCTCGCGGGGGCGCAGGACCGCGCTCGCCGAGGCGGGCCTGTACGACGCGGAGGACCGGCTGCTCGCCCACGCGACCAGCACGTGCATGCTGTTCCCCGCACCGGCGGAGGGTTCCGGGGGCACGCGCGCGTAAAGGACGGGGATCCGGGAATCGGGCTCAGCGGATGCCGGAGACCGGGCGGGTGCGGGTGCAGCCGTCAGGGGCGACGTCGGGGACGCCGTTGGCCTGGAGGGCGGCGCTCACCAGGGTGGCGAGCAGGTCGATGTCCGATCCCATGTCAAGACGGACGGTGACCCATCCGGATCCGGCCCGCAGGCGGACCGCGCTCGACCCGAGGAGGGCCGGGCGCAGCTTCGCGATCATGGCGCGGGTGAGATGGACGTCGGCCTCGTGTTCACCGTGGAAATGGACGATCTCGTGCGTCGCGGTGCCCAGGCCGAGCGCGGCGCCGCAATGGGCGCGGCCTGGTGTCAGCGAGGGCCAGCTCATCAGACGTTCACTGGCATGCCTGGCCGTGTTCATACGGAGGAGCGTGCCGGGCGCGGAGGCCGCGCACAAGCGTCCTGCCGGAAGAATCCCGCCCAGCTGCGAAACCCGTCGTGACCTGGGGTGGTGTGACCGTGTGTCACGGCGCTCCGTGGGGAGGATGTGACCCGGTGTCACTGCGGCGCACGCGCGCGGACGCGGGCGGCGAGGACGGCCACGTCGTCCTCCGCGCCGTGCGCGCCGAGGCGGCGGAGCACCTCGTCGACGACCTGGCCGGGGCCGGAGCCCGCGGGGAGCCGGAGGGCCGCGAGACGGGCGAGCGACACGTCGATGTCCTCGCCCCGCCGTTCGACGAGTCCGTCGGTGAAGATCAGCAGGGTCTCGCCGGGGGTGAGCGGACGGGTCGCCGGTTCGTAGCCCCCGACGCCGGTGCCCAGGGGCGGGCCCACCGGGAGGTCGACGAGTTCCGCCTGGCCGTCGGCGCCGAACACCACCGGCGGCAGGTGCCCGGCGCTGGCGAAGGTGGCGGTGCCACGGGCCGGGTCGACCCGGACGAGCAGGCAGGTGGCGGGGCGGCGGGCATCGTCCTCGGCGACCACGGAGTCGAGGTGGCGCAGGACCCGGTGCGGGGGGAGGTCGGTCGCGGCGACCTCGCGGAGCGCCGTGCGGTAGGCGTTCATGTCGACGGCCGCGTCGAGGCCGTGGCCCATGACGTCACCGACGACGAGGAGGCTGCGGCCGAAGTGGAGCCGTACGGTCTCGAACCAGTCGCCGCCCACGAGGGCGCGGGGTCCTGCGGGGAGGTAGCCGCCCGCGACCTCCAGATTGGGGTGCGGCCTGCCCGGTTCGGCCACGAGGGCCCGCTGGAGGTGGAGCGCGGTGTCCTCGGTGGCCGCGAGGCGCCGGGCATGGCCGAGGTGCCGGGCCGCGAGCCGGGCGGCGTGGCGGAGGAGAGCCGTCTCGTCGGCGGAGAAGGGCGGGCCGCCGGTACGGGTGAGGGTGACCGCTCCGAGGGGCTCCTCGTCGTGCACGGCGAGGGGCACGGAGAGCCGGTGGGCGTCACGACTCCCGGGGGCGGTGGCGCCGGGGGCGGCGGGTGGGCGCGAGGCGGCGGGTTCGCCGGAGTTGGCGGGTTCGCCATCGATGGCCGGCGCGGTGGCGGGGCCGGGGCCGCCGGCCGGGGCGGTACGGGTGGCGATCGTGGCCGGGCCGGTAGGGGCGGTGGTGACGGGCGTCGGCGGTTCCGCGCGGGCGGCGCGCCGGGGCGGGGTGCCCCGCTCCGTCACCAGGTCGACCGCCGCCGAGGCGCCAAGACGGCGCGCGGCGAAGGTCGCGAGTTCGCGGCAGGTGGCCGTCTCGTCGAGGGTCGTGCCGATCTCGCCGACCGCCTGCTCCATGGCCCGCACCCTGGCAAGGAGGGCCTCGTCCCGTTCCGTCACGACACCTCCACCGCCGCGCGGTCCCCGGGTGGCGTACCCGGTCCTCCATTGCACCAGCGGCCGGCTTCCCGCGCGCGGGACGGTTGTGCGCCGGTGCCGGATCTGATCAAGTACAGCAGAGGCTACTGGCCGGTAAGAGACTCGCTCCCGGGGGGACGGCATGACGACCACGACGACCGGATTCTTCAGCTGCGTGGACGACGTCGCCGAACGTCTCGCGGCGACCGGCTACCTCGCGTCGCCCGCCGTCGCCACCACCGTCTTCCTCGCCGACCGGCTCGGCAAGCCGCTGCTCGTCGAGGGCCCGGCCGGCGTCGGCAAGACGGAGCTCGCCAAGGCCGTCTCCGAGGTGACGGGCGCGCGCCTGGTCCGGCTGCAGTGCTACGAGGGCGTCGACGAGTCCCGCGCGCTCTACGAGTGGAACCACGCCAAGCAGCTGCTGCGGATCACGGCCGGCCGTGGCGAGTCGTGGGACGAGACGCGTACGGACATCTTCGGCGAGGAGTTCCTGCTCCCCCGGCCGCTGCTCACCGCGATCCGGTCCGACGGGCCGACCGTGCTCCTGATCGACGAGACCGACAAGGCGGACGTCGAGGTGGAGGGGCTGCTCCTGGAGGTCCTCGGCGACTTCCAGATCACGGTTCCCGAGCTCGGCACCATCAGGGCGAGCCGGCGGCCGTTCACCGTGCTCACCTCGAACGCGAGCCGCGAACTGTCCGAGGCCCTGCGCCGCCGCTGCCTCTTCCTGCACATCGGTTTCCCCGAGGAGGAGCTGGAGCGCAGGATCGTCACGCTCAAGGTCCCCGGGCTCGACACGGCGCTCGCCGCTTCCGTGGTGCGGGTCGTCGGGGCGCTGCGGGCCATGGACCTGCGGAAGGCGCCGTCCGTGTCGGAGACGATCGACTGGGCCCGTACCCTGCTCGCGCTCGGCGCGGACCGGCTGGACGAGCGGGTCGTACGGGAGACCCTGGGCGTCCTTCTGAAGCACCAGGAGGACATCGTGAAGGCTGCTGCCAAGCTCGACCTGGACGCGGTGTGAGCCCGGCGGAGCCGACCGGGGCGGGGGCCGTCGGGCGCCTCACCGGCCTGGTGGGGGCGCTGCGCGCCCATGGGTTCGGGATCGGGACCGGGGAGACCGTCGACGCCGGGCACGCGCTCGACGCCGTCGGCTTCACGGACCGCGAGCGGGTACGGGAGGCGCTGGCGGCGACCCTGCTGCACGGGGAGGGACAGCGCCCGGTGTTCGACCGGGTCTTCGACCTGTACTTCCCGCTCGGGCAGACAGGGGCGGCGGGGGCGTACACACACGCCCCGGCGGATCTCGCGGCGCTGCGCGAGCGGCTGGCGGAGGCCCTCACCGCCGGTGACGGCGCCGCCCTCGACCGGCTGGCCGCCGAGGCGGTGGACGGTTTCGGCGGCTTCGGCTCCGCGCCCGGCTCGGACGGCTGGTCCTCGTACCAGACGCTGTCCCGGCTGCGCCCGGAGACGCTGCTCGCCCGGGTGAGGGAGCGGCACAGGGCTGCCCTCCCCACGGAGGACGCCGAGTTCACCGACCGTCTGCTCGACGACGAGATCCGGCTGCGCATCGAGGCGTTCCGCGAGCGGGTGCGGACCGAGGCACGGCGGCGCGTCGCCGAACGGCGGGGGCGGGACCTGGTCGCACGCCGCGCGGTCGCGGGGACGGCGGACCAGGTGGACTTCCTCCTCGCCGGGCGGGCGCAGCTGGACGAGCTGCGGCGTACGGTACGGCCGCTGGCGCGGAAGCTGGCCACGCGGCTCGCGGCCCGGCGGCGGCGGGCGGCGCGCGGGGAGATCGATCTGCGGCGGACGCTGCGTCGCTCTCTGTCGACCGGGGGCGTGCCGGTGCGCCCGGTCCTGCGGCGACGCGCTCCTCGGCGGCCGGAGCTGGTCCTGCTCTGTGACGTCTCGGGTTCCGTGGCCGGTTTCGCCCAGTTCACGATGCTGCTCGTGCAGGCCCTGCACGACCAGTTCAGCCGGGTGCGGGTGTTCGCCTTCGTCAACCGGGTGGACGAGGTGACGCGGCTGATCGCCCGGGGTTCGGCGGACCCGGCGGGGCTCGGCGACCGGATCCTGGCGGAGGCGGAGCTGACGGGGTGGCACGGGCAGAGCGACTACGGGACGGCGCTGGGGGAGTTCGCCGACCGGTACGCGGAGGCCGTCGGCCCGCGCACGGTGGTCTTCGTGCTCGGGGACGCACGGACCAACGGCTCCGATCCGAACCTCGCGGCGCTGCGGCGGATCGCGGACCGGGCCCGGCGGGTCCACTGGCTCAACCCCGAGCAGCCCTCGCTGTGGGGCACGGGGGACTCGGTGGCCCCGGCCTACGCCGGAATCGTCGAGATGCGTCCGTGCCGGAACGCCCGCCGGCTGGGGGCGCTGATCGGCCGCCTGCTGCCGGTCTGAGGACGGGGGCGTACGGCGCCGGGGGCGCAGGAACGGCGGGGGGCACATCCGTCCGGGTCCACGACGAGAGGGATCCCGTACACACGGCCGTACATCGCGGGGCGCGGGCCGCCGCGTCGCCGGCGTGGCACGATCGCTCCATGGCCACCGGATCCGACCGCCCCGACGCGGATCTCCCCCGCGCCGTCGGCGCTCCCGCCACGCGCGCGCTCGCCGCGGCCGGGTACACCCGGCTCGACCAGCTCGCGGGGGTGCCCGCCGCCGAACTCGCCGCGCTGCACGGCGTCGGGCCGAAGGCGCTGCGCGTGCTCGGTGAGGCGCTCGCGGAGCGCGGACTGACCCTGGGGTGACCGGGGTGACGTACCGCCGCCCCCGGAGGAGTTCCGGTCCCGGTTGTACGGCGGGCGGGCAATCGAACTAGCGTGGCCCCCATGGAACTCTTGGGAGAGATCTCGGCCGGCCGTCCCCTGCTCGTCCTCGCCGTCAAGGAGGAGGCGCAGTTCCTGGACACGGACCTGCCGGTGTTGTTGACCGGCATGGGCAAGGTGAACGCGGCGACCGCGCTCGCGACCGTCCTGGGCCGGGGCCCGCGCCCGTCCGGGATCGTGAACCTGGGGACGGCCGGGGCGCTGCGGAGCGGCTGGACCGGCACGCACGTCGTCGGCACCGTCGTCCAGCACGACCTCGACGGCGAGCTGCTCGCCACGCTGACCGGCGAGACGTACGGGGCTCCGCTGTCGCTGCCCGACGGCGGCGACGTGGTCCTCGCCACCGGGGACGCGTTCATCTCGGACGAGGCCGCCCGCGCCCGGCTCGCGGAGCGGGCGCCGCTCGTCGACATGGAGGGGTACGCGCTCGCGGTGGCCGCGGAGCTCGCCGGGGTGCCGCTGCGCATCGTGAAGCACGTCAGCGACGAGGCCGGTGACGGTGCCGCGCGCACCTGGCGCGAATCGGTCGCCGAGTGCGCGCGGGCGCTCGCCGACTGGGCGGAGGCGAACACCCCGTACCGCGGCTGACGGCACGGGGGCCCTGTCGGTCAGCGGTGCTGGATGTGGACCTCGGGGTTCGCCGGTGACGGGCCGTCGAGCAGCGGGCGCGGGACTCCGCGCAGATGCCGGTCGAAGAAGGCGGCGACGTACGTCCGGGTGACGACGACGGCCCTGTCGGTGGGCAGTTCGGGCTGGGGCAGACCGAAGTGTCGTGTGATCACGGGGCCGTCGGAGAAGGTGAAGTGCTCGGATCCGGCCACCGTGATCCAGCGCTTCCACCCGTCGAGCGCGGTCCACGTCCGGTCCCAGGTGGTGTCGGTCCCGCCGGGCAGATGCATGGCGTCGTGGGTCCCGAGCATCATGAACGGGCGGCCCCGCAGGCCCTCCGGCGGAAGGTCCTCCCAGAAGGACCCGTCCATGTTGATCCCGGCGTCGACGCGCGGATCGGCCACCATCGCGGTGGCCGCGCTCGCCCCGCCGATGGAGTGCCCCGCCATGCCGATCCTGCGCGCGTCGATCACGTCGGCGTGCCGCCAGGCGGGTCGGGGGCCGGTGAGGCGGTCGATGACGTACCGCATGTCGGCGGCGCGGGTCGAGGTGACCACGCTGCCGTGCACCCCGCCCCCGTCGAGGGCGGTGCAGGCGACGCAGGTGAGGGTACGGCCGCCGGGAACGCTGATGCCGGACGACTCGTAGGCGTGGTCGACGGAGGCGACGACGTAGCCACGGGAGGCGAGGTCCTCGGCCAGATGCGTGAGGGTCCAGCGGGAGACGCCGAAGCCCGGCGAGAGCAGTACGAGGGGGTGGCGGCCCGGGGCCGGCCGGGCGTCGGTCCTGCTGTGGGTGCGCGTCCTGGCGAGCACGTCGCCGGGGACGGCGGGCCCGAGCTGTCCGGCGAGCAGCCGCGCCTCCTCCCGGGTGGCGTACGGGGCGGGGCGTCCGCCGCCGGGGCGCGCGGCGGGGTAGTGGAGCGTGACCATCAGTTCGCGGCCGTCGGCACCGGGGACCCAGGGGTCCGTGCGGGACCGGTCGACGAGCGGCAGGACGGTGCTGCCGAGCGCGTACGGCCCGGTGGGCGCGGGGAGCGCGGCCCGCGTGACCTCCGGCGCGGGTGCGGCGACCGGCGCCGGGCCCGAGGCCGTCGCGGTGGCCGCCGTGGCGAGGGTGACGGGTAAGGCGAGGGAGCCGGCGAGAAGCACGGCCGCGGCCGCTCTGGTGAATCGGTTCATGACGTGCACGTTAGGGACTTGGGGTTGCTCGGCGCGTCGTGCTGTGGGCTCATGTCGCGGCAGACCGGGGGCTGACCCGGGTGGGTGACGGGGCTTTGACAGGGCAGGACGCGCCTGCGGCGGACACCGTGACGTGAGCGGCGGAGGGGTGCGCGAGCCGTTGGGCCCGTGTACCCCTCCGCGATACGACCTGGCGGAGGTCAGCCGAGAGGCAGTTCCAGGAACGAGGGATCGTCCGCGGGGGAGCCGATGACGGTCTGCGTCCAGGTGACGGACGCGTCGCCGTACAGCGGGTCCTTGCTGTCGACGACCAGCATCAGGCGGTGGCCGGAGGCGATGTCGTACGCGGCCGCCTGGAGCGTCCAGGTGACGGTCCTGTCCTGATCGGGCGTCAGGCCGTACACATTGAGCGGTTCATGGCTGATGATGCGGGCCGTGTCGTCCTCGGCGACGTCCAGGAGGTGGGCGTACAGGCTCGCCGAGGTGGCGGTGGAGCGGACGGTGAGGCGAAGCCGCGGGATGCCGCGGACGCGGCGGCCGGCCGCCTCGCCCCCGTCGGACGGGACGAGCGGTTCCGTCGTCCACGCGACCGCGTGCCGGCGGTCGATCTTGCGGGTGTCGTAGATCTTGGGGTTGCCCGCCCACTCCGCCTGGCCGGTCTTCATGAGGCCGTCCATGGCGGTGGCCTCGGTGTCCACGCCGGCGAGGAACGCGCGCCGCCAGCCGGTCCCCTCCGCCCCGTGCGCTCCCCCGCCGGCGGGAAGGAGACGGCCGTCGGAGCCGCCCGCGCCGTCGCCGGTGAGGCCGTACACCTCGGTGGACCGCGTGACCTCGCTCCAGTCGGCCCTCGTCTCCCGGCGGGCGGGCGTGACGATCCGGTTCTCTCCGGTCGGCTCGCCGGTCTCCGGGTCCAGGACCGGTTCCGTCACATAGGTGAACATCACCTGGTTGCAGACCTTCGGCCAGTCCTCGACGCCGTTGCGCTCGCCCTTGAGGTGGTGGTCGAGCCAGGCGTACGCCTCCGCCATGGGGAGGTTGACCTCGCCGGGCGTGGCGGGCGGGCCGATGAGCGCGGGACCCTCGGGCGCGGCGTGGTCGCCGATCCACAGGTTGAGCCGCTTCGGGACGTCCAGGCCGTTGAAGGTCTCCAGGGTCTGGTTGACCGCGAAGAGGCTCTCGTGCCAGGTGTTGGAGAAGAAGGTCGGCGTGCCCTTCTCGTTGGTCAGGTGGAGGTACGACTCGGGGGCGCGCAGCCGGCCCCAGTCGACGACGGTGTCCAGGTTCCGGTCGGCCTGGAAGTCGGCGAGGATCCGCTGGTTGTCCTCGTCGAACTTGCTCTCCACGGACCCGCCGGTGAGGGCGAGAAGGGCCTTCACGGCAGCGAGGTGACGGGTCTCGTGGTCGTAGAGGCTGGTCGCCAGGTTGCCCCAGGTGCTGAGCGCGACGACGGCGGCGACCCGGTCGTCGTGGGCGGCGACGAGCTGGCTGATGCCGGAGCCGTAGGACTCGCCCATGAAGCCGATGGTGCTCGGGGCGAAGTGGTCGACGGCGAAGTCGATGACGGCGGAGCCGTCGGCCCAGTCGTGCGGCCCCGCGACGTCGACCAGGCCCCCGGAGGTGGACGGCAGTCCGGGGATGCCGAGGCCCCGGGGGGGTGTAGGCGAGGACGTGGTAGCCCTTGTGGGCGAGGACGAGGTACGACCAGAGGAACAGCGGCCAGCCGAAGGGCGTCCAGCCGGCCGGGACGACGACGAGCGGGTGCGGGCCCGGGCCGAGCTGCCGGAGGCTGAAGGCGGAGAGCCGCACGTCCTCCGTGGCCCCCTCGACGCGGTGGTAGGCGGGCAGGGCCAGGCCTCGTACCTCCCTGACGAACGCGGCGAGTTCGGCGGGGAGCAGCACGTCGGCGATGTCGGTGCCGCCGATGCCGTCGGTGCCGTCCGTGTCGTCGGGCGGGCCTCCCAGGAGCGCGTTGGCGAGTGTCTGGCCGAGCCGGACGGCACCGGGGTCCACCGTTCCGTCGGCGGCCCAGAGGCCGCGTCCCGTGATCCGGGTGGTCTCGGCGGCGGTCAGGCCCGCCGTGACGTCCGGGAAGCCGGGGAAGTGTTCGGACGAGCCGGCACTGAAGGGGTTCTCCTGGGGCACGTGCACCCGTTCCTCTCGACTGGACTGGTGACGGTCCGCGACGCGGACCGTCGCAAGCCTCACGTATGCGGGCCGGAGCGGTAAGAGCGCACGAACGGCGCACGTGTCACCCAACCCGTCGGGAACGACACAAGCCGCCCCGAAGTCGATGTTTGGTGACACCGCGGACGGGTCAGGTCAGCGCGGACGGGTCGGTTCAGCGGGTTCCGGCGGGCACACCACGAGCAGGGCGGCGACGTCGTCGTCGACGCCGTCGGCGCCGTAGCGGGCGAGATCCTTGTGGAGGAGTTCCGGCAGTTCCTCGTCCGGTTCCCGCGCCCAGCCGCGCAGGCGGAGTTCGAGCGGGTAGAAGGTGCCGGTCCTGTCGCGGGTCTCGCTCACGCCGTCGGTGTAGAGGAGCAACCGGTCCCCTGGGCCGAAGGGGACCTCCTCGACGCGGTGCCGGGAGTCGGCGAGGCCCGCCAGGTTGACGGGCAGTGAGGGGTCGGTGAAGTGCACGCACTCGACCTCGGCGCCGCGCTGGAGCAGCGGTGCGGGGTGGCCGCAGCTGAGGAGCCGTGCGACGTCCTCGCCGTCGGGGAGTTCGACGAGGACGACGGTGGCGAAGCGTTCGGCGGCGTCCGAGTCCGGGTCCCAGGCGCCGTAGCGGGCCAGGCCCTCGTCGAGCCGGTCGGCGAGGGTCGCCAGATCGGGGGCGTCGTTGACGGCGGCGCGGAAGGAGCCGAGCAGCACGGAGGCGGTCTCGACGGCGCCGAGGCCCTTGCCCTGGACGTCGCCGAGCATGATCCGCACCGCGCCCGGGACCCGTACGGCCTCGTAGAAGTCGCCGCCGATCCTGGCCTTGGCCGCGGCGGCCACGTACAGCAGGTGCAGGTCGAAGCGGCCGAGGTGGGCGGGGAGCGGGCGCAGCACGACGCGCTGCACCACCTCCGCGACGGCGGTGAGTTCCCGCAGGTCCTGCTCGTAGCGGGCGCGGACCCGGCTGACCCAGGCCGCGGCGGCGGTGACGCCCACGAGCACCGTCTCGCTGGCCGCGAGTTCGGCGGTGAGGGTGTCCCCCCTGAGGAGGCTGAGCAGCAGCCGCGCGGCCATGGCGAGCAGCCCGATGCCGACGGTCCCGCGCACGCTCCAGGTGACGGCGGCGAGCGCGGGCGCGGCGACGAGGAGGCGGTCGAAACGCTCCCGGTCCGGGGTGATCACATCGGCGAGGAACGCGAGCGCCAGGGCCAGGAAGGGCAGTGCGCGACCGAGGTTGAACTGGGTGCGCGTCGCTGTGCCGGGACGGCCCCGGTGACCTGCGGGCATCTCATGATCGTACGCAGGGGCGACGTCCGGGCCTGGGTGACGGCGGCCCCGGGCGTGTCCTCCCTCGGTCGGCGTCGCCTGCGGGAAGGGCGAGCGCGGCCGGGAGAGCGAGCGCGGCGATCACGGCGAGGGCCGGGAGGGCGGCGCCCTCGGCCGGGACGAATCCGCCGCGCGGGACGAGGGCGAGGAGGAGGGTCGCGACGGCGACGCCGAGTGCGGGTCCCACGTTCATCGCGGTCTGCTGGAGGCCTCCGGCGACTCCGGCGTGCGCCTCGGGGGCCCGGTGCACGACGACCGACGTCGCCGTGACCATCAGGACGACGAACCCGGCGCCGAGCAGGGCGGCGGCGGTGCCGACGGAGGCCGGTCCTGCCGTCGCGCCGAGCCGCGAGAGCACCAGGACGCCGAGCGTGAGCAGGGCGGCGCCCGCGGTCGCCGTACGCCGGGGGCCGAACCGCCGCTGGAGCGGCGCGCAGAGGGGCGCGCCGAGCACCATGAGGACGGCGAGCGGCAGCACGCGCAGCGCGCAGTCGAGGGGATCGAGCCCCTGGACGTCCTGGAGGAAGTACGTCGCCACGAAGAGCGAGCCGAAGAGGGCGGCGGAAGCGGCGAGCAGGACGGCGAGGCCGGCGACGACGGGGCCGTTCCTGAGCAGCTCGGGCGGCAGCAGGGGGCGGGCGGCGCGGCGCTCGTGCCGGGCGAGGACCAGCCCCGCGACGCCTGCGCCGACGCCGGCGAGCACGGCGGCCGTCATGCCCCCGGGCCGGGCCGCTTCGACGAGCCCGTGGACGAGCAGACCGAGCGCGGCGGCGAGCAGCAGGGCACCGAGGGGATCGAGGGCGGCGAGTCCGGCCCGGCGGTGGTCGAGGTGCGGGTCCGGGTGCCGGGCCTCACGTGGCTCCGGATGCCGGGCTGTGGACGGGTCTCCTCGGCGGCCCGTGTGCGGGTCCGGGTGTCGGGCCCCGGGCGGTTCCGCGTGGCGTTCGGTGGTCGGCTCGCCGCCGGCGAGGGCGAGGAGGCTGATCGCCAGGGTCGGGGGTACGCCGAGGAGGAAGACCGAGCGCCAGCCGTACGCGGAGACCAGCGCGCCGCCGACGAGCGGTCCCGCGGCGGCCGCGAGGCCGATGGCGGCGGTGCGTACGGCGATCGGGGTCCCGAGCCGCTCCGGCGGGAACGCGGTCCTCAGCATGCCGAGGGTGGCGGGCTGCAGAAGCGCTCCGCACACCCCCTGGAGCACGCGCAGCAGGATCACCGCGCCGATGCCGGGCGCCAGCGCGATACCCGTGGAGGCGGCGGCGAAGCCGAGAGCGCCGACGGCGAAGACCCGGCGGTGGCCGTAGCGGTCGCCGAGCCGGCCGGCGAAGACCAGGAGGCTCGCGACGGCCACGAGATACCCGGTGCTCGTCCACTGGACCTGCTCGACGCCGGCGTGCAGATCACGCTGGAGGGCCGGTTGGGCGACGGTGAGGACGGTGCCGTCGAGGGCGACCACGGCGGCGCCGACGACACTGCAGGCGAGGACGTGAGCGCGACGCGGGCCCACGCGACCGGCTCCCCGGGGTCGAGGAACGCGACGCGCGGTCATGCGACCGGCTCCCTGGGACCAAGGAGCGCGACGCGCGCTCACGCGGCCGGCTCCGTCGGGCCGAGGTGGGCGTCGAGCGCTGCGGCGAGCAGGGGGGCCGGGTCGTCGCCGCCGGTCGCGAGCCGGAGGCTGCCCCAGTGCCAGAGCTGGGCGATGCCGTGGAGGTTGGCCCAGAGCGCGCCCGCGACGACGAGGGGGTCGGCCCCGGGGCGGACGAGGGCGACGAGTCCGGTGAGGCGGGCGAACAGCGGCAGGCTCGTCTCGCGCAGCCCCAGACGGCCGCTCTCCAGGAGGTCGTGGCGGAACATCAGCTCGTACATGCCGCGCCGGGTCCCCGCGTAGTCCAGGTAGAGGCGGGCGAGGAGCGCGATCCGTTCGCGCGGTGGGGCCGTCTCCCGGTCCTCGGCGGCGACCCGGGCGGACAGTTCGGCGAAGCCCTGCCGGGCGATGGCCGACAGGAGGTCGAGGTGGGTCGGGAAGTGGCGGCGGGGGGCTCCGTGGGAGACGCCGGCGCGTCGGGCGATCTCGCGCAGGGAGAGGGCCTGGGCGCCTTCGGCGTCCACGAGTTCGACGCCGACCTCGACGAGCCGCGCCCGCAGCCCGCCACCGTGAAGGTCGCCCTCACCCTCAGGGTGACCCTCGACTTCACCGTCAGGGTCGCCGTCCGGGTCGCGCTCACCGTCGTACTTCTCGGGCTTCTCATTCATAGACACTGTCTACCAAGATCGAGTAGACGCTGTCTACTCACTCTCGCGCCCCCGTCGGTTACACTGAGGGACAGCGAAGGGGAGTAGCCCCGCAAACCGGTCGTCGACACACTGGAACCCCCGGGTTCCCGGTGACCGGGTCCGCGTTCCGCGCGGACGGGCGAGACCTTCGGCCAGGCATCAACCGCGTCCGCGCTTCCGTGGGCGTGGTCCGTCATGCCGGGCCGAGTGGTCCTCCCGTCGCCCACCGAGGCGCCGTGCCGAGTCCACGGGCCCGGACCGAGCAGAGAGCCCCGGTATGCACCTCGACCCCTTGGCGATCCTCACCGCCTTCGGGCTGATCTTCCTCGCGGAACTCCCCGACAAGACGATGTTCGCGTCCCTCGCCATGGGCACGCGCATGCGTCCGCTGTACGTGTGGTTCGGCACCTCGACCGCCTTCCTGGCCCATGTCGCCATCGCCGTGGGGGCCGGCAGCCTGCTCGGGCTGCTCCCCGGCTGGTCCGTGAAGCTGGTCTCGGCCCTGATGTTCGGCTTCGGCGCCTTCATGCTGCTGCGCGGCGGGGGCGACGACGACGAGGCCGATGAGGGCGGGCGGACGGTCACCGGCTTCTGGCCCGTGTTCTCGACCGCCTTCATGGCCGTCTTCATCAGCGAGTGGGGGGACCTCACCCAGATCACCACCGCCAACCTGGCCGCCACCAACGGCACCTGGTCGACGGCGATCGGCTCCCTCGCCGCCCTGATGAGCGTCTCGGCTCTCGCCCTGGTCGCGGGCCGCTTCATCGCGAAGCGCGTCCCGCTCAAGACCGTGCAGCGCATCGGCGGTGTCTGCATGGCCGCGCTCGCGATCTGGTCCCTGACGGAGGTCTTCACCGGCTGACCTCGCCCGTACCGAACGGCGCACGCCCCCGCCCGGAGACGGCGGGGGCGTGCGCTGTCACGGGACGGGTCCCCGCCCCCCACCCAGGGCCAGAGAAACGCTCCCCTTGATCAAGCTCTGAAGGGTTGATTCACTCCTTCCATGCCCTACCGCCGCACCCCCGCCGTCCAGGCCCGCCTCGACGCCCAGCGCGCCTCCGTCGTGGACGCCGCCAGGGAGCTGCTCGCCGAGCAGGGCTACGCGGGGTGCACGGTGGCGGCCGTCGCCGCCCGCGCCGGAATCGCCACGGGCAGCGTGTACCGCCACTTCCCCAGCAAGGCCGAGCTCTCCGTGGAACTCTTCAGGACCGTGGTGAGCCGGGAGGTCGCGGCCGTCTCCGAGGCGGCGGGGCACCCGGGGCACCGTTCGGCCGCCGAGCGGGTGGTGGCCGTCGTCGAGACCTTCGCGCTGCGTGCCCTGAAGTCGCCGCGACTCGCCTACGCGCTGCTCGCCGAGCCGGTCGACCCGGCCGTCGACGCCGAACGGCTCGTCTTCCGCCGCGCGTTCCGGGACGTGTTCGCCGCACGCGTCGAGGAGGGCGTCCGCTCCGGCGAGCTGCCGCCGCAGGACCCGGTCCTGACGGCCTCGGCGCTGGTCGGCGCCGGCGCGGAGGCGCTCGTGGGCCCGTTGGCGGAGGGGTCCGTCGGACCCGGCACCGTACCCTCGCTCGTCGCCTTCACCCTGCGAGCACTGGGAGTCCCCGAAGCCGGCCGCGCATGAGGTCATCCACCAGGCACCGCCCCTGACCGGTCCCGGCGTCTCCGCCGGCCCCA
This sequence comes from Streptomyces sp. NPDC028711, assembly GCF_055565415.1. Lineage (NCBI taxonomy): Bacteria > Bacillati > Actinomycetota > Actinomycetes > Kitasatosporales > Streptomycetaceae > Streptomyces > Streptomyces sp. NPDC028711. The sequence goes on from NZ_JBVHUJ010000011.1 coordinate 150,968, forward strand.
CCTGCGTCACCCGCGCGCCCGGGCATCCGGCCGCATCCCGTCGGCCACGCAGGCGACCTCCCGGCCGGGGCTCCCGCCGCACCGGGACGACATGCCGTCATGGTCGTCCGGCGCCCCGCTTCCCGGTGCCCCGTGCCCTGCCAAGGAGACTCCATGTTCCGACTCACCCGCCTGGCCGCCACGGCCACGGCCGCCCTCGCCCTCACCGTGTTCGTATCGGGCCCCACAGTGGCCGGCGAGCCGACCGTGCGGGACCCGCGCGTCGTCGCCCGCTTCGACTTCGCGCTCGGACAGACGCCGGAGAACATCGTCCTCGGACCCGACGGCTCCACGATCCTGACCTTGTCCTTCGCCCGGCAGGTCGTCCAGGTCGACAGGCACGGCGACAAGCGGACCCTCGCGGAGCTGCCCGCCGTGGCGGATCCGAGCACCCCCGTCATCGGCGCCGCCGCAGCGCTGGGCATCGCCCGCGCTCACGACGGCACCCTCTACGTCGCCTACGCCACCGGTACGCGCGAGACCGGCGTCTGGCGCGTCAAGCCCGACGGCAGCGCACCCGTCCAGATCGTGCGGCTGCCGGCCGACGGGTTCCCCAACGGCATCGACCTCGACGAGGAATGCGGCGTGCTCTACGTCGCCGACTCGGTACGCGGAACGGTGTGGCGCGCCCCGCAGCAGGGAGGGGCCCCGACGGCCTGGGCCACGGGCACCGCGCTCCGACCGCTGCCCGCTCCTGACGGCTTCGGTATCGGCGCGAACGGCGTCAAGGTCCACAACGGCGCCGTGTGGGTGTCCAACTCCGACCGGAAGACGCTGCTGCGCGTCCCCGTACGCGACGACGAGAGCGCGGGGGCCATCGAGACCAGGGCGACGGGGCTCGACGGGATCGACGACTTCGCCTTCACCGGCCACGGCGACACCGTCCTCGCTGCCCTGATCATGGACAGCGAACTCGCCCTCGTACGCCCGGACGGCACGCACAAGACCGTCCTCACCCGGCGCGACGGGCTCTCCAACCCGACCTCCGTGGCCGTGCGCGGCAACACCGTCTACGTTCCGAGCGCGTCGTACTTCACCGAGGTGAAGGACCCGAACCTGCTCCGCGCCACCCTTCAGGGGCACAGCGGCCAGGGCGCGTCCTGACCTGAGCGGCCCCCTCGGGTCGCGGGATCACCGGGGCGCCTGGTCGAGCCAGGGCCGGCGCCCCGGTCCGGTCGGGTGGGTGCCCGTGGCGCCCATGACCACCGAGTAGAGACTGGTCTCGGCGGCGATGAAGAGTCGGTTGCGCTTGGCGCCGCCCCAGGAGATGTTCGCGACCGCCTCGGGGACGTCGAGCCGCCCGATCAGGGTGCCGTCGGGGTCGTAGCAGTGCACGCCGTCGTACATCGCTGCGGCCCACAGCCGGCCGGCGTCGTCGAAGCGGAGGTTGTCGAAGCGGGCGCGCTCCCGGGCCGCCGCGTCGGCGAAGACCTTGCCCTCGGACAGCGTGCCGTCGTCGCGTACGTCGAAGACCCGGATGAACCCCGCCCGGGTGTCGGAGACGAACAGCTGCTGCTCGTCGTGCGAGAAGACGAGACCGTTCGGCGCGCCGAAGCAGTCGGCGACCAGCCGCACTTCGCCGGTGGCCGGATCGACGCGGTAGACGTTGTTGGAGCCGATCTCGCTCTCCGCGCGATAGCCCTCGTAGTCGCTGGTGATGCCGAAGTCCGGGTCGGAGAACCAGATCGACCCGTCCGACCTGACCGCCGCGTCGTTCGGGCTGTTGAGGCGCTTGCCGTTCCACCGGTCCGCGAGCACGGTGACGGTTCCGTCGTGTTCGGTGCGGGTGACACGGCGGTTGCCCTGCTCGCAGGTGATCAGCCGGCCCTGGCGGTCGAGGGTGTTGCCGTTGGTGTGCCCGGCGGAGCGTCGGAAGACGCTGACGGCGCCCGTCTCCTCGTCCCACCGCAGCATCCGGTCGTTGGGGATGTCGCTCCAGATCAGCTGGCGCCAGGCGGGCACGTAGATCGGCCCCTCGGCCCAGCGGCAGCCGGTGTACAGGACCTCCAGCGCCTCGTCGCCGTTCATGCACCGTCCGGTGCGGAACCGTTCGTCGAACATCTCGTACAGCCCGGGGCCCTCGCCGGTCATGGGAGTCTGCCTTCCTGGAAGCGTCGCTTGCCGAACCTCGTCCTGCCTGACGTGAAGATTGCAGGATGAGCTACGGTCAGCGCAAGGATGCTTCGAACGGAGAGTTGTGGACCCCATCGACCGAGCCCTGCTGGCCCTCCTCCAGGAGGACGCCACCCGGTCCTACGCCGCGCTCGGACAGGCCGTCGGCCTGTCCGCGGGCGCCGCGCACGAGCGCGTCCGCAAACTGCGGGAACGGGGCGTGATCCGGCGTACTACCGTCGACGTGGACCCGGCCGCGGTGGGCGGTGCCGTCCTCGCGTACGTGATGGTGGACTCGACCGCCTGGATGGGCGATGCGGCGGAGGCCTTCGCCGCGCTCCCGGAGATCCTGGAGGCCCACGTCATCGCCGGCAGCGCCTCGGTCCTCGTGAAGGTGAGGACCGCGACCACCGAGCAGCTGCAGGACGTGTTGCGCCGGATCTACGCCATCGACGGGGTCAGCGGCACCCAGGCCACGGTGGTCCTCGAGACGTTCTTCGAGCGGCCGCTCTCCCCGCGAGCCACCGACCGGGCGTGAGGCCCCCGCTCGGCGATGTCGACGCGGGGTACGCGCTCGGATGGGAGCCTGGTGGGGCATGTGTCCCGTGACCGCGGCTCCGGCCGGAGCGAGAGGGAGTCCCCTTGGGCAGCGACGCGATCCACGACGAACTGGACCGGCGGGCGGCCGGGGTGGCGGAGCCGGTGGTGGCCTGGCGGCGCCATCTGCACCGGCATCCGGAACTGTCCAACCGTGAGGTGAACACGGCCCGCATGGTGGCGGAGCGGCTGCGCGCCCTCGGTCTCGACGAGGTCCGTACGGGCATCGCCGGGCACGGGGTCGTCGGTGTCCTGCGCGGCGGCTCCCCCGGTGAGCGGGTCGTGGCGCTGCGGGCGGACATGGACGCGCTGCCGGTGAAGGACCTGTGCGGGGCGGAGTTCGCCTCCCAGGTGGTCGACGCCGACTACCCGGGCGGCCCGTTCCCCGTCTCGCACGCCTGTGGGCACGACTGTCACACGGCGGCGCTCCTCGGCGCGGCGACGGTGCTCGCGGGAGTCCGCGAGCGGCTGCCGGGCACGGTGCTCTTCGTCTTCCAGCCCGCGGAGGAGGGCCCTCCGGTGACCGAGGAGGGCGGGGCCCTGGCGATGGTCGAGGCGGGCGCCTTCGCGGACCCCGTGCCGACGATGGCGTTCGGGCTGCATGTGACACCCCATCCGAAGGGGTACGTGGGGTACCGGATCGGCAATCAGTACGGCGCCTCCACCCTCGTCCGTATCGTCGTCACCGGCGAGCAGACCCACGGCTCCACCCCGTGGGAGGGCATCGATCCGATGCCCGCGGTGGGGGCGGTCCTGACGGGCATCGGCCAGCTGTACCGGCAGGTCTCGGCCTTCGATCCGGTCACGGTGTCGATCGGGCACGTCGAGGACGTCGGCCGCTTCAACATCGTGGGGCAGACGGTGACGCTGTGGGGCACGGTCCGCTGCGCCGTGGAGTCCGACATGGCGAGGGTCCAGCGGCGACTCACGACGCTCGCGGAGCACTCCGCGGCGGCGTACGGGGCGACGGCCTCGGTGGAGTACCTGCAGTCCGTGCCACCCGTGCACAACAGCGGTCCATGGGTCGAGGCGGGCCTTCCGACCTTCCGGCGGGTGGTGGGCGAGGAGCGGGTGGTGGAGACGGGAGGGACGCTCGGGTACGACGACGTCTCCGAGTTCGTGAGCCGGTTCGGCGGCCTGTACGTGATGCTGGGCGTCCAGGACACGGCCCTGGACGCGTCGGGGCGGCCGGTTCCCGTGCCGGGCGGGCGCGGTCTGGTGACCAACCACAACCCTCGCTTCTACGCGGACGACGACACCCTCGTCACCGGCGTCCGGCTCCACGCGCACGTGGCGTACGACCATCTGACGGGGGCGCTGGTGCCGCGTGCCGGCGGCTGACCGGTCGCGCGGCACGGGGGCCTTCGTACCGTGTGAAGGCGGCTGACCGGTCGCGCGTCAGGCCCGCTGGGTGCCGACCGCCGTCACGAAGGCCCTGAGCAGGCCCGAGTCGGCGGCGGTGGCCCAGACCAGGCCGTATTCGAGCGGCGGGGCGTCGCGCAGGGGGACGTAGGCGACGCCGGGGCGGGGGTGGTAGCGGGCGCCGCGCGCCGCTCCCGGGGCGGCTCCCCGGCCGGCCGAGACGTGCGACAGGACCTCCTGCCAGGTCGAGGCGACGGGGCCCCGCTCGACGGGTGCTCCGGAGGGGGTGTGCCGGGGGTAGTGGTGATCGAGCCAGCGGCGGGAGTTGGCGCCGCCGGTGGTGATCAGGGGCAGGTCGGCGAGATCGTCGAGGCAGAGGGACGGGCGGCGGGCCAGGGGGTGGGCGGCGGGCAGCAGCAGGACCCGGTCGTCGCGGACGACGACGGGGCCGGTGGTGAGTTCCGGCTCGTCCACGGGGAGCGCGGTGAGCTGGATGTCGAGTGCGCCGTCCAGGAGTGGCCGGACCCCGCCGTCGAGGGGGACCTCGTGGAGGGTGATCTCGCAGCCGGGATGCCGGGCGAGGAAGGCGTCGGCGGCGGCCGTGAGCAGTTCGCCGCCCCAAGGGGTGCCGAAGCCGGTGCGCAGCCGGCCGTGGAGTCCGCGCCCCGCCTCGGCGGCGCGTTCCACGGCGGCGCGGAGCTGCCGGTGGACGGGCAGGAGGTCCTCGTACAGCCGGAGGCCGACCGGAGTGAGGCGGACGCTGCGGCTGGTGCGGGCGAAGAGGGGGGTGCCGATGCGGCGCTCCAGCTTCTTGACGGTCTGGCTGACCCGGCCGGTGGAGACGCCGAGGCGCTCGCCGGTGCGACCGAAGTGGAGCTCCTCGGCGAGCGTGAGGAACGTCTCCAGTTCGTAGCGTTCGAGCATCTTCCCCCCTCGTGATCGTTGAGTGTGGCTCAACGCCGCTTTCATGATGACATCTTGATCCGCCGTCCCCGCGGCGAGGAGCCTGGAGCCGTCAGCCTCCCCCGTGCGGAAGAGAGTCCGTGGAACCGAGCCCCCGACCCGCCCCCGGTCCCGACCGGCCCGTGAACGTCCTGCTGTTCGCCGTGGCCGGGGCGGTCACCGTGGCCAACATCTACTTCCCGCAGCCGCTGCTCGCCGCCGTGGCCCGCGGGCTCGACGTCTCGGACCGTACGGCGGGTCTGGTGGCGTCGGCGGCCCAGATCGGGTACGCGCTCGGCATCCTGCTGCTCGTGCCGCTGGCCGACACCGCACGGCTGCGCCGCCTCACCTCGGTGCTGCTCGCCGCCACGACCGTCGCGCTGCTCGTCGCGGCGGCGGCTCCCGACGTGCTCACGCTGACGCTCGCGACCCTCGCGCTCTCCACCACGACGGTGCTGCCGCAGATCCTCACCCCGGTGGCGGCGGTCCTCGCGGGACCCGGGCGGCAGGGCAGGGTCGTCGGCCTGGTGGGACTCGGCCTTACGCTGGGTTCCACCCTCTCCCGTACGGTCTCGGGGGCCGTCACCGACGCGAGCGGCAGCTGGCGGGTGGCGTACCTGGTGGCGGCCGGGGCCACGGCGGCTCTGCTGTGCGTCCTGCCCCGCCGGCTGCCCGAGCGGCTCGGGGCACGCGGTCGCGACTCGTACGCCGCGCTCCTGGCGGGACTGCCCCGGCTTCTCGCGGTCCACCGGGACCTGCGGGTCTCGGCGCTGCTCGGGGCCTGCGTCTTCGCCGCCTTCAGCGTGTTCTGGGCGGTGCTCGCCTTCCATCTGGCGGCCCCGCCGCTGGGGTACGGGCCAGGTGCCGCCGGGTTCTTCGGGGCGCTTACGCTGCCCGCCGCGCTGCTCTCGGCGTCGGCCGGGTCGCTCACCGACCGGTACGGGGCGCGTGCCGTGAGCTCCGGAGGTCTGCTGGTCGCGGGGCTCGGCCTCGGCACGGCGGGCCTCGCCCCGTACTCCCCCGCGGCCCTGGTCGCCGGGGCGAACCTGCTGGTCCTCGGGGTCAGCTGCTGCCAGGTGGCCAACCAGGCGCGGATCTTCGGCATCGGACGGGCGGTGGCGGCCCGGGTCAACACGGTGTTCATGCTGGCCACCTTCGGCGGCGGCGCCCTTGGGTCCCTCGCCGGGGCCTGGCTGTACGCCGCGTACGGCTGGTCGGCCGCCCTGTTCGCCGCCGGGGCGTCCGTCGCCGTCGGGGGGCTTGTGGTGGCGCGCTCGGCACGACCGGCGGCCCCGAGTTGCGTACCGGACGTCACACGGGAGGCTGGGGGTATCCGCCCGCGCACCCCGCAGGGAGAGACATGAAGCAGGACCTCACCGCCCTCGCCGACGAGCATCTGGCCGCGGCCCGCACCGCGCCGCACGGGCGCAGCGCCCATCTGCTGATGCACGACGGAGTGCTGCGGCAGACCGTCATCGCCCTCACCTCGGGCACGTCCCTCGACGAGCACAACGCGCCGCCGGCCGCGAGCCTCCAGGTGCTCAGGGGCCGGGTGAACCTGACGGCGGCCGGCTGGGCGGAGGAGCTTCCCTCGGGCACGCTGCGGATGATCCCCAAGGAGCGGCACGGGCTCACCGCCCTGGAGGACGCGGTGGTGCTCCTGACGGCGGTGAACGACTGACGGTGGTGAACGACTGACGGCATCGCCTCACACGGGTTGCCGCCGCCTCACCTCGTACCGCCGCCCCGCCTCACTCGGTCGCGTCGAGGTCGTCCGCGTAGTGCTCGATGGCCCGGCGGTACGCGCGTACGGACGGGTCCTCGCTGGTGGAGGCGAGCAGCCGGAGCAGCAGCCGGACCGATTCGTGGTGGCGGCCCGTGTTGTAGAGGGCCATCGCGAGGAAGGCCCGCAGCGAACCGTCCGCCGGGAACTCCTCGGCCGCGCCGGTGAGGAGGGCGACGGCGTCCTCGTGGTGCCCGAGGACCCGGTAGGTGCTGCCGAGCCCGAGGAGCGCCCCGCGCCGGTCATCCGAGCCGAGCCCCTTCCCCGCGAGGGCGCGTTCGTAGTACGGCACCGCCTCCGCCTCCAGGCCGAGGACGTCATGCGCCCAGGCCGTCTGGTACGCGATCGGGGCGTCGTCCGGGTGGCGGGCGGCGAGTGCGACGAGCCGCTCGCGGGCCTCCTCCGTGCGGCCCTGTTCGCGCAGCGCGACCGCCTCGGCCAGGAGGCCGTCCTTCTCGTCGTGGTGATCCATGGAGGCATCCTCGCAGCTCGCCGCCACCGGCCCGGTGGCGGCTGCCAGGTGACGGGCCGCCATACCGGGCGGGCCGGATTGTGGCGTCCTCGCCCATGGAGGAAGACTCCCCACCGCCCATAGCCTCCCGGCCGACCCTCCGTCAGGAACCAGCCATCCGGGAGATCCCATGCGTTCACCCCGTCCCGTCCGCCGTCGCGGGCCACTCCGCCTCGCGGCGCTGCTGCTCTGCGCCGCCGCGGCCCTCCTCCCGACCCCGGCCCCCGCCGGGGCCGCCGCTCCCCCGCCCGTGCCCGGCACGCTCCAGGCGTACGCGATCGACTCCGTGTTCAGTGCGGGCGTGTCGTCCGGCGGCTACATGGCCACCCAGTTGCACGTGGCGTACTCGGGTACGTTCGAGGGCTCCGCGGTGTTCGCCTCAGGGCCGTACGACTGCGCCCGCGGGCAGCTCGCCACGGCGCTCAACGCCTGTATGGACACGACGCAGAACCTCCAGCTCGCCGCCCTGGAGCAGACCACGCGCGAGCGGTCGGCGCAGGGCCAGGTCGACCCGGTGGAGAACCTGTCGGGCGATCCGGTGTACGTCTTCGGCGGCTCGGGCGACGCGACGGTGAAACGGCCGGTGGTGGACGCGCTCGCCGACTACTACGGCCGTTTCGGCGCCCGGGTCCAGTACAACCGGTCGACGGCGGCCGGGCACGCCTGGATCACCCCGCTCGGCCCCAACTCCTGCACGGTGACACAGAGTCCGTATCTGAACGACTGCGGGATCGACGCGGAGGGGGCGCTCCTCGGCCATCTCTTCGGCTCGGTCGCGGCGCCCGGGTCCGGCACGGGCGGCACGCTGATCCGCTTCGACCAGAACGCGTACGCGCCGGGCGGTTCGGCGTCGGCGCTCTCGATGGGCGGTGAGGGCTTCGCGTACGTCCCGGGGTCCTGCGCCGCGGGGGCGCGCTGCCGGCTGCTCGTGGCGCTGCACGGCTGCAAGCAGGGGTACACGTACCAGGGGTTCGGGACCCGGTTCGTGGAGAACGCGTACCTGAACGAGTACGCCGACACCAACGACATGATCGTGCTGTATCCGCAGGCGGCGCCCACCGCGACCCTGGAGAACCCGAACGGCTGCTGGAACTGGTGGGGCTACCTCGGTGACACGGCGTACGCGCGGCACGGCGGGAAGCAGATCGAGGCGGTCATGGGCATGGTGCGGGCCCTGGGCGGCGGCGGCACCGGGACGCCACCGCCCGCGTCCGGTCGTACGGTCCTGTCCAGCACGGACGCCGAGGACGGGTACGTGAAGGCGGCGGCGGACGGTTCGGGGGCGGCGGTCGGCACCCTGGAGGACCTGTCCGGGCTCGCGCTCGGCCGGGGCACGGACAGCAGGGTGAACCGGTCGCTCGTCTCCTTCGACACGTCGCGGATCCCGGCCGGCAAGGAAATCACCCGGGCCTGGCTGACCGTCACCCGGTCCGGCGGCTCGGGCGATCCCTGGGCCTCCCCGGCGGGCAACCGGCTCCTGGCGGACCTCCGTACGGGCTGCTTCGGGGGCTGCGCGGTGGAGCCCTCGGACTGGTCCGCGCAGGCCTCGGTGGCGGGCGCGGCCCGGATCGACGCGTTCTCCTCCGGGAGCGCGGTGTCGACGGACCTGTCGGCGGAGGCGCTCGCCGCGCTGAACCGGGGCGGGGTCACGCAGTTCCGGCTCGGGTTCACGTCGGCTCCGGCCACGACGGCGTACCTGTTCGTGAACCGGGACACGCCGGTGACGCTGACGGTGGAGTACCGATAGGGGGCGGGGCTCGGCAGCCGCTGGAGTGCGGGGAGCGTCGGGCTGTGGTCGTCGGAGCAGAGGTGGTCCACGTACGGCCCGGCGGCCACGTCGCCGCCGCTCAGCGGGTCGGCTTCTCCCACTCCAGGGTGACGCGCAGGCTCGCGTTCGCGCTGCCCTGGACGACCAGGGCGGTGAGCTTGCCGGCGTCCAGGCCGAGCTGGCAGCCGAACTCGACGGTGGCCCGGTCGGGGGCCGCCCGGTGGAGGGCGTCCCCGATCTGTCCGGCGAACGAGGAGAGGGCCTCGGTGACCGCGGAGAGGTCGGGCAGGCGTCCGCCGAGCCCTTCGAGGTCGTCGAGTTCCGTGTCGGGGCCGAGGCGCCGTGCCTCCACGAAGAGGGTCGCGTCGCCGACGTCGACCTGGGTGATGTCCGTCATCGAAGCTCCCTACGGTCGGCTGGGGGGAGGCCGTCAGTATCACTGAGAGGTACGGGCCTGGAGGCGCGCCGCGCCCTGGTGTTCCGGGGGCGGGTCGCCGCGTACGGCACGTCTCCCGTCCGCCCGGGCGTCAGAGTGTCGGGCGCAGGGTGGCAGCGGTGTGGCCCGGGTGCGTCCCGGTGGCGTCCTGGGCGAGGGCGCTGCCCCGCAGCCATGCGGGCCAGCTGAGGTTCCAGTCGCCGAAGCCGTTGCCGAAGGGGGCCATGGGCTCGCCGTACCCGTTGACCACGCGTACGAGGTCCCCCTCGCGGACGGTGTGGTACAGCCAGGCGGCGTCCTCGGTGCTCATGCCGGTGCAGCCGTGGCTGACGTCCTCGCTGCCCTGCGCGTCGAGCGACCAGGGCGCGGCGTGGAGGTACTCGCCGCTCCACGTCACGCGGGTGGCCCAGCGCACCTTCAGGTCGAAGTAGTCACGGCTGCCGCGGGCGATGCCGATGGAGTCGCCGCGCATGCGGACGAGCGGTTCCCTACCGAGGACGACCTTGGTGCCGCCCCGGGTGCGGTAGCCGGGCTTGCCGGTGGTGACCGGGAGGGTGCGGAGCACGCGTCCGTCACGGAGGACGGTCATCTCGTGGTCGGCGACGTCGGTGACGGCCTCGACCCGGGGGCCGGTGGTGAAGGTGAGGGGCCGTGAGCGGCCGCCGCGGAGGGCGCCGGTGACCCGGGCCCCTTCGAGACCGCTGCGGACCCGGACCGTGGTGTGGGCGGGCCAGTAGGCGCGGGGCCGGTAGTGGAGGGTGGTGGAGTCGACCCAGTACCAGGACCCGTCGACCCGGGGTTCGGTGCGCACGACGAGGGCGCGCTCCACGACCCGCCGGGCGGCGGGGTCGTCCGCCGGCACGGGATGGCTGAGTGCGGCCGTGACCGGCTGGCCGACCCCGTAGGTGCGCCCGTCGCCGGGTCCGAAGGAGACGGTGAGCCGCTCCCCGGCGGGGGCGGCGTCCGTACGGAGGTCCAGGCGGGCGAGGTGGCGGCGCGGCCCTTCGGCGCCGGTCCGCTCGATGACGAGGCGCGCGGCGTACCGGGCTCCCGCCGGCAGGGGCGCCGCGCTGGTCCACCGGGTGCCGTCGGCGCTCGGCGCCCCGGCGACACGACGGCCCCGCCGGTCGGTGACGGTGACGTCGGCGAGCACTCCCGGCGTGCGCAGCGCGAGTTCCACGGGGCCGGAGAGCGGGGTGTCGTCGAGGGTGACCGGGGCTCCCGTGACGACGGGGCCGCCGGTGAGGACGGCGGTGCGGTGGAGTGCGGAGCAGAGGCCACCCGCGGCGCAGCCGTCCACCGAGACGACGGTGGTGGAGTCGGGCGCCGCCGTGGGCCTCCGGTCGGGTCCGGCGGGCGGCTGGGCCGCCGTACCGACGAGTGCGGCTCCGACGGCCAGGGAGAGCGCTCCCCACCCCCGTACGTATCTGCGTGACGGCACGTCGGACACCCTCTCGTTCCGGACGACGACGTCGGCGGGGCTGTGCCGACCGCAGCATCAAAACGGATGAGAGGAGAAAAAGATGATCAAGGCGGCGGGCGTGGCGGCGGAGTGGCGGACGAGACGACTCGATTGGGCCAGCGGCATGGACCCCCGAGGGAGTCCGGGGGCGCTCCCGCGCGTCAGCGGGGTGGTTCCGGGAGCTCCTCGCCCGTCTCGAGGAGCGACTTGAGGCTGGAGATCAGCGCGGGCCAGCCCTCGCCGATCAGCCCCCGCATCAAGCCGTCGGCTTCCAGATCGTCATGGGTGACCGTGAGTTTGACCGTGTCCCCCGAGGGCTCGATCGCGAAGGTCACCCGGGACCGGCGCTCCCGGGCGAGGCGCTCGTACACGTCCTGTCCCAGGTGCACGGCCTCCGCCCACTCGGGCGTGAAGGTGTGCCAGGTGTACGAGAGGAGGCGGCCGGGCTCGGCGGCGAGGACGACCTGCTCGGGGTCGGCGGTCCTGCGTCCGCCCTCGTGCCAGACCATGGACGCGCCGGAGGTCCACTCGGACTCGAAGGCCACGCCCCAGTACCGGCGGGTGAACACCGGGTCGGTGAGGGCCTTCCAGAGCTCGTCGGGAGTGGTCCGGATATAGCTGGTGTAGACGAACGTGCCGCTGTCCATCGCGCTGCCCCTCGGGTCTGCCGTCCCCTCTCTCCAGCCTAGGCAGGCGCCGGACGGACCTGCCAGCGAAGGGCCCCCGTACGGTCCCGGAGCGCCGGTTGAATAGGTGCGGAGGAAACTATTCAACGTGCTGCTAGCGTGTCCGGATGTCGCTCAAGCACGCCGTCCTCGCAGCTCTCCTGGAGGGCGAGGCATCCGGGTACGACCTGGCCAAGATCTTCGACGTGTCCGTCGCCAACTTCTGGGCGGCCACCCCGCAGCAGCTCTACCGCGAGCTGGACCGGCTCGCGGAGGCCGGACTGATCACGGCGCGTGTGGTGCAGCAGGAACGACGCCCCAACAAGCGGATGTTCAGCCTGACCGAGCCGGGGCTGCGGGATCTGGCGGCCTACACGTCGACGCCGCCGCGCCCGAGTGCGGTCCGTGACGAGCTGATGGTGCAGGTGCAGGCCTGCGACGAGGGGGACACGGCGGCCGTGCGCGGGTTCGTGGCCCAGCGGATGGAGACGGCGCGGGCGAAGCTGGCCCGCTACGACCGGCTGCGGGAGTGGATGCTCGACGGCCGGGACGAGGAGCGGTACCTCGCGGAGGCGGAGCGGGTCGGCCCGTACCTCACTCTGATGCGCGGCAGGTTCTTCGAGGAGGAGAACCTGCGCTGGGGCGAGCGTGCCCTCGCCGTGCTCGACCTCCGCGCCGCCGCGCGGAGCGGAAGGCCGGAGGCCGCGCACCGGTCGTGATCGACCCGGGCCTGCGGGCTCCCCGGGGGTGTCGGAGCTGAGGAAGGCGGCGGCCTGGACCGGGGTCCGGAGCGGATGAGGGGTGACCCCGGAGCTACTCTGCGGTAACGTCACCGCCCCAGCCTCCGGAAGCTCCGGCGGCTCACAGGGACGGATCGGGGACGGGCCTCCATGAACGTCGGTGACCTCATCGAGGACTTCAGCCTTCCGGACGAGACGGGCACCCCCCGCTCCCTGAGCGGTCTGCTCGCCGAGGGGCCGGTCGTCCTCTTCTTCTACCCGGCGGCACTGACCCCGGGCTGCACCGCCGAGGCCTGTCATTTCCGCGACCTCGCGGCCGAGTTCCGCGCCGTCGGCGCGCTGCCCGTGGGGATCAGCTCCGACGGGGTGGAGCGGCAACAGGAGTTCGCCGAGCGGCACTCCCTCGGCTACCCCCTGCTGTCCGACACGGACGGTGCCATACGAGAACGGTTCGGCGTGAAGCGCGGGTTCTCGCTCGCCCCGACGAAGCGGGTCACGTTCGTGATCGGCCAGGACCGACGGGTGCGCGAAGTCGTCCGCAGCGAACTGCGGATGAGCGCGCACGCGGACCGCGCCCTCGCCGCCCTGCGCGGCGCCTGAACCCACGGAGCGGCCGGCCGGACCCTGTCAGCGGCGGGCACGTCGCACGGTCACGACATGCGGCGGCGGCCGGGCCGGGTGAGACTCTCTGAGACACCTGGCCTTCTCCGGCCTGCGTGGGAACGGAGCGTGCAGGAATGGACGACTACCCCCTCCTCAACCTCTTCTGGACCATGCTGTGGTTCTTCCTCTGGATCATGTGGCTGTTCCTGCTGTTCAAGGTGGTCACCGACATCTTCCGGGACCACTCCCTCCACGGCTGGGCCAAGGCCGGCTGGCTGATCTTCTGCATCGTCCTCCCGTATCTCGGGGTGCTGGTCTACGTCATCGCCCGGGGCAAGGGGATGGGACAGCGTGACATCAGGCAGGCCAAGGAGAGTGAGGCCGCTCTCCAGGACTACATCCGCAAGGCGGCCGGGACGCAGGCGGGCGGCGGCAGCTCCATCGACGAGCTGACGCGGCTCGCGGAGCTGAAGGAGAAGGGCGCGATCACGCCCGAGGAGTTCGAGAGGGCGAAGGCGAAGGTCCTGGCCTGAGCGCCCGTCGCACCGCTGAGATCTCCGCGCGCCACGCGTGAAGGGTGGGGCGGCCGACCGCCCCACCCTTAATACGTATTCGACATACCGCTTTGATACGGTCGCGGCGTGAGGCTGACGAAGTTCACCGACCTGGCGCTCCGCGCCGTGATGCGCCTGGCGGTCACCGCTCCGGAGGAATCCGTCACCACCCGGGAGGTGTCGGAGGCCCTGGAGGTGCCCTACGCCCATATGGCGAAGGTGGTCACCCGGCTCCAGCACCTCGGGGTCGTCGAGGCCCGGCGCGGCCGCGGCGGCGGACTGGCCCTGACGGAACAGGGTCGGCGTTCGTCCGTGGGCTGGTTGACCCGCACCCTGGAGGGCGAGGACGAGGTCGCCGCCTGCGAGAGCGATCCCCCGTGCCCGCTACGTACCGCCTGTCGACTGCGGGGGGCGCTGCGGGAGGCACAGGAGGCCTTCTACCGGGTGCTCGACCCCCTGACAGTGGCCGATCTCGTGGGTTCACCGACCGGCCCCCTGCTGCTCTCCCTCACCTCACGCCCCACCGCCTGAGCCGTACGCCTCCGCGAGGCGCCGACTCGCGCTTTTAAATGCGAAGATCATCTACCAGATTGAGAGTTTCCCATGCTGTCCGAGCAGGCCGCCCCGGTCGTGCGCGCCACTCTGCCCGCCGTCGGCGGCGCACTCGACCAGATCACCGAGCGCTTCTACGGGCGCCTCTTCGCCGCCCGTCCCGAGCTCCTGCGCGAGCTGTTCAACCGGGGCAACCAGGCCGTCGGCGAGCAGCCGAAGGCGCTCGCGGGCTCGATAGCCGCCTTCGCCACCGCCCTGCTGGAGCGGCCGGACGCGCGCCCCGACGTCATGCTCTCGCGCATCGCGCACAAGCACGCTTCGCTCGGCGTCACGTCCGCGCAGTACAAGATCGTGCACGAGCACCTCTTCGCCGCGATCGTCGAGGTCCTCGGCGAGGCGGTGACCCCGGAGGTCGCCCGGGCCTGGGACGAGGTGTACTGGCTGATGGCCAACGCCCTGATCGCCGTGGAAGCGCGGCTCTACCAGGAAGCCGGCGTCGCCGAGGGCCAGGTATGGCGGTCCATGGAGATCTCGGAGCGGACGGAGGAGACGGCCGACGCGGTGTCCTTCGCGCTGCGGCGCACCGACGGGACCCCCTCGCCCGCCTTCCGGCCGGGCCAGTACGTGAGCGTCCAGGTCACCCTCCCCGACGGCGCCCGGCAGATCCGCCAGTACAGCCTGTCCGCCGCGCCCGCACGGCCGCAGTGGCGGATCACCGTGAAGCGGGTCGACGGCGACCCGGCCGGCGAGGTCTCGTCCTGGCTGCACGCGCACGCGCGGGCCGGGGACACCCTGGAGGTCTCCGCGCCGTTCGGCGACCTGGTCCTGCCCGAGGGGCCCGGCCCGCTGCTGCTCGCCTCCGCCGGGATCGGCGGCACTCCCATGCTGGCCATGCTCGACCACCTCGCGACGACCGGCTCGACCCGGCCGGTCGTGGTCGTGCACGCCGACCGCTCCCCCGCGTCGCACGCGCACGCGGTCGAGCTGCGGCGCCTCGTGGACGCGCTGCCGCAGGGAACGCTGCACCTCTGGTACGAGGAGCCGGGCGACTCACGGGCACGTCCGGGCCGGGCGGACGTCACGGCACTCGACCTGCCGGCCGGTGTCACCGCGTACCTGTGCGGCCCGCTGCCGTTCCTCCGCGCGGTCCGCGGCGATCTCATCGGCCGGGGCGTCGAGGCCGCCGGCATCCACTACGAGGTGTTCGGCCCCGACCTGTGGCTGGGCCACGAGAGCTGACGCGGGCCTCGGGGAGGGTCAGCAGCCGGTCGACCAGACGTGGGAGTCGCCTCGGTCGTTGGCCGCGCCGTTGTAGCCGACCTCCTGGCCCGGGGCGAGACAGATGGTCATGCTGCCGCCCTGCCAGGCGCTCTCGTACACCTGGACGTGGTCCTTGATGCCGGGGCCCGAGATGCCGTGGTTGGCCCAGGAGGAGTCGGTGTCGGAGATCCAGCTCTCCCACCAGCCGTCGTCCCCGCTCCAGTTGGCCCGCTGGCCGCCGAAGTTGGAGTCCTGCCAGACGCAGAACTCACCGCTGGGGCATTCCGCGGCGCCCGCGGAGGTGGCGAACGCCAGGCCGGCGGTGGCGGCGAACAGCGCCGCGGCAGTGGTGACGAGAAGTCGCTTCACGAGAGGGTGTGGCCTTTCTGCGGGTGAGTGGGCGCGGGCAGTTCGGCTGCCCGCCGCAGCGCGCGGTCGCGCAGCTGCCGGTAGGTGGTGAGCTCGTCGCGGTGCAGGGCGCGCACCACGGCCAGCTCGGCGGCCTCCAGCCGCGCGCGGACCTCGTCGAGTCCGCTCTCGCGGGCGCAGCGGGTGGCGACGGCGGGCTCCGGGCGGTCGGGGCGGGGGCGATCGGACGGAGTCACGCACCGCGTCCAGCGGGCGAGCGCCGCACGGTGGTCGGGGTCGGCGCCCATCCGGGCCTGGGCCTCGGCACGGAGGTTGTCGACGACGACCTGGGCCCGGAACCAGCGGCGCTGGTCGCCGTAGAGCCGGTGACGTGCGGAGGCGAGGCAGCCGTCCTCGTGGGCGGTGACGGTGGCGCCCGTGGCGAGGGTGACGGAGAGTTCCCGGGGGCCGGTGCCGAAGAGCGCCGCCCGGAAGGCCCGGTCCTCGTCCGGGGCACGGGGCCTGGAGGAGAGCGAGAGCCCCTGACCGTCGAGGCAGTCGGCGACGAGCCGCTGCTCGGCGGCCTTCAGGAGCGCGTCCTGTGCCGCCGGCTCGGAGGGGACTCCGGAGGGCCCTGACGCTCCCGGCCCGACGGCGGTGCAGGCGGAGACCAGAAGGGCGGCAGCCGCGGTCAGGAGAGCGCGGCGGGCGCGCGAGGTGGTGCCGAGCATGGTGTCCCCCTGCGATCGTCCCTGGTCGGAGCGGCCGGCGAGTGATCGGGTCGCCGGCTCGGGAAGATCACTGCCCGGGTGCGGGGCCACCATGCCGGGCCTCACTCGAACGGGTCGAACGCGCCGGGGCGCGCGCCCCTCGGGCGCCGTCGGTGTGCCGTGCGGGAGCCGGGCCGGGAACGACAGAGCCCCGGTTGGACGGGGGATTCCAACCGGGGCCGATCGCCGTGACACGAAGGGCGGTCACCTCTTGGGGGGGACCTTGGGGACCGGGCCCCTTCGCCGTCACGTACATATGAACGGTAAACCTTTCCCGAATGTTCCGAGCGTTCCCCAGTGGGTGATGTGAGGCACCTCACCCGGTTTCGGTCGTCTTGTCAGTCCTTCTCGGGACGGTAGACGGCGCCCGGCTCGGCGGTGCCGGGGGCGAGGAGCTCCGGCACCGTCACGAAGGTGAAGCCGCGCCGCTTGAGCTCGTCGATGATCGAGGGCACGGCGGGGACCGTGCCGTCGTAGATGTCGTGGAGCAGGATGATCCCGTCGCCGTGCGCCTGTTCGAGCACGCGCTGCCGTATGAGGGCCGAGTCGGTGGTGGAGTAGTCCTTGGCGGTGATGCTCCAGAGGACCTGGGCGAGCCCGAGTTCCCGGCTGACGTCGGACACCATGCCGTCGGTACGGCCCTGCGGCGGGCGCATGAGGGTGGGCTTCCGGCCGGTGATCTTCTCGACGGCGTCCTGGGTGCGGGACAGCTCGTCACGGACCTCCGCCTCGTCGAGATCGGTCAGGATCCGGTGGGTCCAGGTGTGGTTGGCGACCTCGTGCCCCTCGTCGGCGATGCGCTTGACCACCTGGGGATAGCGGTCGACGTGCTTGCGGCCGAGCAGGAAGAAGGTCGCGGGGACCTCCTTCTCCTTGAGTATGTCGAGGAGCCGGGGGGTGTCCTTGCCCGGTCCCGCGTCGAAGGTCAGCGCGATGCACTTGACCTCGGCGCAGTCGACACGGCGGGCCGTGGAGCCCGCCTTGTCGTCCGTTCCGCCGTCTCCTCTGGCGTCCTGCGGAGTGACGGTGTCGACTCCGCAGCCGCCGAGCGTCATCATCAGCGACGCGGCGGCGAGCAGGACCATGGCCGTCGTCCCCCTGCGTCGGCCCAGCCTGGATCGGAACATGGTGGAACCCGCTTTCCCGGTGGTGTCGTCGATACGGCCGGACATCGCCTGGTCAGGGCGTACTCACGGCCGATCAAGCACTCTACACACGGTGTATACCGGGGAGATCGGCGGGGTCCCTCCGCCGCACGGGCACGCGTGAACCCCGGACGGCGCCCGTCCGCTCCGTCCGGGGAGTTCGCGTCTTCCGCTCAGCGGGAGGCGAGCAGCAGTCGCGCCTCGGTCTCCTGGTCACCGGAGACGGACTGCAGGGACTGGATGTCGAAACCGGCGGCGAGCACCTTCTCGACCTCGTCGACGGCGTGGTAGCCACCGGTGAGCGTGGCGCCGACCGGGGAGCTGAGAGGCGTCGGACGCACCTCCTGATGCCGTCCTCCGGCCGTGTCGAAGGTGGCCGTCCAGACGGTGGGGGAAGGTCCCGTGGCAGCCTTCGGGCCAGGGGCCGTCGTGTCCTCCAGCTGGTAGACGCCGCCGAGGACGTCGAACACGGCCTGGGCGTCCTCCCGGCTGCAGTCGCACAGCTGCACGGTGACGTCGGTGTCGATGTGCAAGTCGTACACGTCGCTCATCTCCTCGCGGCCCGCCGGTCGCTCAGGGGCACCCGCGCTCGTCGTACCGGGGCACTCGTCGTGCCTCGACTCCAGCATCCCTCGCCGGACGCCATCGCGCGAGGCCCGCCGGCCCCGCGAGCCCGGCCTCGGCAAGACACGCCCTGGCGGCTCAGCGACGGCCGGTGATCTCCTCGACCGTGTCGGCCTCCGAGGCCGGCTTGTCGGGGCGGTGGCGCAGGACTCGGGCGAAGCGGAGGGTGACACCGGCGGGGTAGCGCGTCGAGGTCTGGAGCCCGTCGTAGGCGATCTCGACGACGAGCTCGGGCCGCACACGGACGGTGAATCCGTCGTCCTCCACGGCGAGTTCACCCAGCCGTTCGGTCTGCCAGCGCAGCATCTCGTCGGTGAGCCCCTTGAAGGTCTTGCCGAGCATGACGAAGCCGCCGTCGGCGGCACGGGCGCCGAGGTGCAGATTGGAGAGGAGCCCGGTCCTGCGTCCGTGGCCCCGTTCGACGGCGAGGACGACGAGGTCGACGGTGTGGACGGGCTTCACCTTCAGCCAGGTGCGTCCTCTGCGGCCGGCGACGTACGGCGCGTCCCAGGCCTTGACCAGGACGCCCTCGTGCCCGCGGGCCAGCGTGTCGGTGAGGAACCGCTCGGCCGCGGCGATCTGCGCCGGGTCGGCCGGATCGGTGACGACGAGGCGGCGGACCCGCTGGGACTCGGGAAGCAGCCGGGCGAGGGCCTCGTGCCGTTCGCGGCCCGCCCGGTCGATCAGGCCCTCCCCGTCGACCGCGAGAACGTCGAAGAACACGGGGGTGAGGGGCAGCACGGCCCGCGCCCCGGCCACATCCGTGCGGGAGCCGACCCGGGACGCGATGGACTGGAAGGACACGGGGCGTCCGGTTCCCGGGTCGAGGGCGATCACCTCGCCGTCCAGGATGAATCCGTCGGCGGGCACCGCGCGGGCCATCGCCACGACCTCGGGGAGCCGGTCGGTGATGTCGTCGAGCGAACGGGTGTGGACGCGGACCTCCTCCCCGCTCCTGTGCACCTGGATGCGGATGCCGTCGAGCTTCTCCTCCACGACGCAGGCCCCGAGGGCGGCGATCGCCTCGGTGACGGAGGCGGCGGTGTGCGCCAGCATCGGCTGTACGGGCTTGCCGACCCGCAGGGTGAACCGGTCGAGGGCGGTGGCACCCTCGGCGAGCACCGCCTGGGCGACCGGGGGCAGCGCGCCTTCGAGCATCACGGCCCGCCTCAGGGCGGCGGCGGGCACGGTGGCGGCCTGGGCGACCCCCTCCAGGGCGATGGCGTCGAGGGCTCCCTGCCGCACCTCCCCGGTGAGCAGCCGCAGCAGGAGATGCTGTTCGTCCAGGGTGGCCGCGGCGAACAGGGCGTGGACGATCCGGGTCCGCGCGGCGCGGGCGCCGGCGCCGGAGACCTCGGCGAGCTCCGTCATCACCTCGTCGACCCGTCCGAGCGTGAGAATCGGCTGCTCGGCGGGAGGGACGGTGGGAGGGACCACCTCCTTGAGGACGCTCCAGCCGACCCCGATCCTTCCCTGGGGAAGCCGGCCCGAGAGGTACGCGATGACCAGGGGACTCTCCTCCGGCGCGGCCTCCGCGAACAGCTCGGCCAGGAGGCCGATCTTGCGCGAGCGCGCGGAGGCGGCGGTGACCTCCCGGGACACCTCCGCGACACGGGCGAGCAGCATGGGCCCATCCTCCCCACACCTCTCGACCGCCGCACGCCGGCACCATCGCGACGGCGCCGGCGTGGGCGTCGCTGTCAGGGCCAGGACGCCGAACGCCTCCGTCCGCCGCCCCGCCCGGCCTCCGCCCTCCTGCGGCGGAACCGGTCGAGAAGCCTGGTGCGTGCCACCCGACCCGGCGGACGATCGGCCCCCTCCGGACGCCCCGCCGGGGCCGGTAGGGCCGTCGGCGGCGAGGCCGGGAGCGGCGGCGCGGATGGAACCTCGGCCCCGGGCTGCGCTGACGGCACGGACCTGAGGGCAGGTGCGGGCCGTACGGCAGGCCCAGGCCGTGCGGCAGGCTCCGGCTGTACAGCACGTGCAGGCCGTGCGGCAGGCTCCGGCCATACGGCAGGTGTGGGCCGGAGGGCGGACGCGGGCGTCAGGGTCAGGACTCGCGGCCCTGGCGCCATCGCTGTCAGGCCACCGGCCCACGCCTCCGCCGCGCCACCCGGCACGGCCGCACCGGTCTCGCCGGGATACGGAGCCGGTCGCTCGGCGCGCGCCTCGTCCAGGGCAAGCGCCAGGCTCATCCGCTGCCAGAGGATCTCGTCCGGGTCGTCGGCCCGGGTGAGCCGCTCGGCGATCTCCCGTGCGGCGGCGCCCACCGGCATCCCGGGCGGTGGCGCCGGCCGAAGCCGGTCGAGGTGCAGGCGCTCGTAGGGATCGTCGACGACCTCGGCGACCTGCACCGGGTCGAGCAGCGAGGCGATGGCCGCGGCTCGTGCCCAGGGGCCGTCGGCGGTGCGGAGCAGTACGGTGAGTCGCCGTGCCCGCCAGTTCCTGGGCCGCAGGTCCTCACGGGCGTCCAGGCGTTCGCGAAGGTCCAGGGGCAGCCGGCCGGTGAGCAGCGCCGGGCAGGTGAGGCCGAACTCGGCGACCTCCTCGGCGAGATACGTCCACACCACCGCCCGGTAGCGGTTCAGGGAGAACCGCACCGGGTTGACGTGTCCGGTCCTGGCCAGCCTGGTGAACCGGTCCGGGGTGATCTCAAGGAGTGCGGCGGCCTCCCCGGTTCCGACCGCGCGCACCCGTTCTCGCAGACCGGCCGGGAAGTCCGGTGCGGCCCTGAGACGGTCGATCTCGGACCGCTCGATCCGCCGCTGTCCGCCGCCGCCTCCCACCGGCACCGTCCTCACCAGGCCGAGCTGGACCGCGAGCCGGAACTCATCGCGCCTCAGTTCCAGTTCCTGCGCGGCCCGCCCCTGTGTCACCGTGCGCGTCCCCTCGTCCACCGTCATGCCGTGACCCTCCCCCGTACGTCCGTGGTTCCTCGTGGCGCGGTTTGTTCCGCCCCACCGAGAACGTAACGCACAGTGACGACACCCGCACGAGCTGTGGATAACTGCCTGTGGACAACCAGGGCCTCAGAGCACCCCGCCGCCCGGGCGGCCCGGCTGCCGAGCCGCCACGCCGAGGTGTTCTCCGACGCGGTTGACCAGCAGCGTCATCTCGTACGCCACCTGACCGACGTCCGCCTCGGCCGCGCTCAGGACGCACAGGCAGCTTCCCTCGCCCGCGGCCGTCACGAAGAGCAGTGCCTCGTCGAACTCCACCATCGTCTGCCGCGCCCTGCCCGCCCGGAAGTGCCGGCCCGATCCCCGGGCGAGGCTGTGCAGACCGGACGAGACGGCAGCCAGGTGTTCGGCGTCCTCGCGTGCGAGCCCGCTGCTCGCGCCGGTCACGAGGCCGTCGTTCGACAGCACCAGCGCGTGCCGTATGAATCCGACCCGCTGGGTCAGGTCGTCGAGCAGCCAGTCGAGTTCCTTGTCCAACGCCATCAGTGGTCCTCCCCCTGGGTGGTGCGTCCCCGCCGGCCGGATTCCCCTGGTCCTGTGGTCCCGTGCCGCCGTGGTCCGCCGTGTCGCCGTATCCCCGCAAGCCTTACGCACTGTCGTGGACAGGGCAAGCACTGCACCACGCCCGCGCGTGCCGCACGATGGGGGCATGACGAGGATGACCGATGATCAGTGGCGGGCCTTCGTGTCCGCGGGGACCCGTACCGGCAAGCTGGCGACCGTCCGCGACGACGGCAGTCCGCACGTCGTTCCGGTCTGGTTTCTGCTGGACGGCGACGACGTCGTGTTCACCACCGGCAAGGACACGGTGAAGGGCCGCAACCTCGCTCGCGACGGGCGGGTCTCCCTGTGCGTCGACGACGACACCCCTCCCTTCGCGTTCGTCTCACTGACCGGAGTCGTCGAACTCGACGAGGATCCGGCCGCGTTGCGTCACTGGGCCGGCCGTATCGGCGGGCGCTACATGGGTGAGGACCGCGCGGACGAGTTCGGCGAGCGCAACGCGGTCCCGGGCGAGCTCCTCGTCCGGGTGCGCATCCACAAGGTGATCGCCGAGGGCGGTGTGTCCGCGTAGGAGCCGTCCTGCGGCTCAGCCGACGGTGTCGAGGAGCCGGGCGGTGTGCATCCGGCCGGCGTACTCGACCAGGCGGATGAGCACTTCCTTCCCGGAGTCGCGGTCGCGCGCGTCGCACAGCACGACGGGCGTGCCGCGGTCCAGGTCGAGGGCGCGGGAGACGTCCGCGGCGCCGTACGTACGCGCGCCCGTGAAGCAGTTGACGGCGACCACGAAGGGGATCTTCCGGTGCTCGAAGTAGTCGACCGCGGGGAAGCAGTCCTCGAGCCGCCGCGTGTCGGCGAGGACGACCGCCCCGAGCGCGCCCTGTGACAGCTCGTCCCAGAGGAACCAGAACCGGTCCTGGCCGGGCGTCCCGAAGAGGTAGAGGGAGAGCCCGGAGCGGATGGTGATGCGACCGAAGTCCATGGCCACGGTCGTGGTGGTCTTCTGGTCGACTCCTCCGGTGTCGTCGACGAACTCCCCGGCACGGCTGAGCCGTTCCTCGGTGCGCAGCGGCCGGATCTCGCTGACCGCGCCGACGAGGGTGGTCTTGCCCACGCCGAATCCACCGGCGACCAGGATCTTCAGGGCGAGGGCGGTGGTGTCCGCGCCGCCGTCGTCCGCGCCGCCGCTGTCAGAGCGCTCGTAGGCCATCGATTACTTCCCTCAGGATTCTTTCGTCAGGGAGCTGTGCGGGCGGTACGGGTCTGCTGACGCGTACGAAGCCCGATTCGAGGAGGTCGCCGAGGAGGACCCTGACGACGCCGACGGGCAGGTCGGCGTCGGCGGAGAGTTCGGCCACCGACTGGGTCTCGGCCCGGCACAGGGCGAGCAGGGAACGGTGTTCGGGGCCGAGGAGCGATTCCTCGGCCGGTCCGGGCGGGTCGTCGTCCACGACGACGAGGGCGATGAGGTCGAACCTCACGTTGCTGGGCCCCGGCTTGGTCCGTCCGCCGGTCATCGCGTACGGACGCACGAGCGGTCCGGCGTCGGCGTCGTACCACTGACTGCCCGGCAGGGTCGGGCCGTCGCCGGTGCTGTCCTGGTTCATGGGTCTCTCCGGGTCAGCCGGTGGCCGGCGGGGTCACCGTGAGCCGTGGCGGGGTGTGCAGGTGCTCGCCGACGCGCTTGACGAGGCGGGCCATCTCGTAGGCGATGAGACCGATGTCGGCGTTCACCGAGCTGAGGACGGCGAGGCAGGATCCGTCACCGGCGGCGGCGACGAAGAGGAAGCCGTCGTCCATCTCGACCATGGTCTGACGGACGCCGCCGGTGTGGAACTGCCGTCCGGCGCCCTTGGCGAGGCTGTGGAAACCGGAGGCGATGGCGGCCAGGTGTTCGGCGTCCTCGCGGCTGAGTCCGCTGGAGGCGCCGACGGCGAGTCCGTCGTTGGAGAGCACCACGGTGTGGCGGACCTCGCGGACCCGCGTGACGAGGTCGTCGAGGAGCCAGTCGAGCTCGCCGGACCGGTGGTGGGAGATCCTCTCGTGGTCGATCATGCGTGGTCTCCTTCGGAACGTGGGTCGTCGAGGGGGGTCGTGGCATGGCCGAGCTCGTGGCCGGTTCCGCCGCCGGTCTCGGTACGGGAGTCCGTACGCGGCCGGGCGGAGGGGTCCGTACCGGGGTCGCCGTCGAAGCCGGTTCCGAGTGGACGCCTGGTGCCGGGGGCCGCGCCTCCGCCGCGTTGCCAGCCGTCCCGGTAGGCCGTCATCCGCTCCCGTACCCGCTCCGGGGTGCGGGCGTCCGCGCCGGGCGCGGGCGGCACGACGGCCGGTGCGGGAGCGGGTGCCTCGCGCAGCTGCGGGACGAGGCTGGCCTGCCGTACGCGACGGGGCAGTTCGGCCTCGGGGTCCCCGTGTCCGGCGGGGGTGCCGGGCGGCTCCTGTCGATGTGTCGGCGGTACGGAGGGACCGCGGCGGCGCAGCTCGGTGACCCCGGCGGGCGGCGGCCCGGGCTCCGGAGGCGCGGCGAGCGCGGGGACGGCCGTGGGGCGTGGCAGCGGACGGGGCCGGGAGGTCGGCGGGGCCGGTGGCCGAGGTCCGCCGGTCACCTGGGTCGGGTCTCCCGGCCGCGCGCCGGCGGGCGGTCGCGGGGCGGTGCGGTGGGGCTCCGGTGCGGATCCGGTGGGCGCGGATCCCCCGAACGGTGGGCCGGTGGGGGCGGGTCCCGCGGGGGCGGGGCCGACGGGGCCGGGCGGACCGGCCTGTCCCGGGCGGCCGAAGCGGCGGGCTTCGGCGCGGTGCGCCTCCTCGCGCTCGCGTGCGGCACGCGAGCCGTCCGTACGCCGGCCGGCACCGAACCGCTCGTCACCGGACCGCTCGTGGCCCCATCGGCCGGCCCCGAACCGCTCGCCGCCGGACCGGTCGCGGTCGAACCCGTCGGTACCGCACCGATCGTCGCCGGACCGGTCGCGGCCGACGCCGTCGGGGCCCCGCTCTTCGACGCTTCCGTGCTCGTCGCCGCTCCGGCGGTCGTGGACGCTCGGACGGTTGTCGGCGCTCCGGCTGCCGTCGGGGGCGGCCGTACGGGGATCGCGCGCGTGCGGCGGTGCGGCGTGGCCGGTGTCGGGTCCTTGCCCGGTCGCCGGTGTGACGCGGCCCGGCGGCAGCGCACCCTGGAGGAGGTCCGTCGGGAGCAGGACCACGGCCGTCGTGCCGCCGTAAGGGGAGGTCCGCAGGTGGACCTTGATGTCGTGGCGGGAGGAGAGCCGGCTGACCACGAAGAGGCCGAGCCGGTCGCTGTCGAAGAGGTCGAGGGCCTCGGACTGGGCGATGCGGGCGTTGGCCTCTGCGAGGGTCTCCTTGCCCATGCCGAGTCCCCGGTCCTCGATCTCCAGGACGTATCCGTTGCCGACGGGCTCGCCGCTGACGCGCACCTTGGTGTGGGGCGGGGAGAACTGGGCGGCGTTCTCGATGAGTTCGGCCAGGAGGTGGGTGAGGTCGGCGACGGCGCCGCCGACGACGGCCGTCTCGGGGAGCCGGCGGACCTCCACGCGCGCGTAGTCCTCGATTTCGGAGACGGCGGCGCGGACGACGTTGGTGAGGGGGACGGGCATGCGCCAGGCGCGGCCGGGAGCGGCGCCCGAGAGGATGATGAGGCTCTCGGCGTGGCGGCGCATCCGGGTGGTGAGGTGGTCGAGCCGGAAGAGGTCGCCGAGTTCGTCGGGGTCGTCGGCGCGCCGTTCCATGCTGTCCAGGAGGTTGAGCTGGCGGTGGACGAGGACCTGGCTCCGCCGGGCGAGGTTGACGAAGACGCCGGAGATGCCGCTGGCGAGTTCGGCGCGTTCGACGGCGGCGGAGAGGGCCGCGCGGTGCACGGTCGTGAGGGCTTCGCCGACCTGTCCGATCTCGTCCTGGGAAACGGGTGCCGGCGGGGCCTCGGCCAGGACGTCGATCTCCTCTCCGGCGCGCAGCCGGCGCATGGCGGCGGGGAGTTTGCCGCGTGCGATGCCGAGGGCGGTGTTGCGGAGGCTGACGAGTTCGATGACGAGGCCGCGGCCGATGCGTACGGAGATGACGAGGGAGGCGGCGACGGCCGCGAGGCCGAGGACCACCGCGGCGCCGCCCGCGCTGAGGACACCGCCGGCGAAGGGGTCGGCCCGGTCGGCCGCGGCGGTGCGCGCGTCGGTCTCGATCGCGGCGAGTCCGCTGCCCACGGCGGTGAGGGTGGCGTCCCAGTCCGCGGAGGTGACCACCTGGGCGGCGGCTCGCCCCGGGCTCGCGGTGCGGATCAGGTCCTCCGCCCGGGTGAGCCGGGTGTGGTCCCCGCCCTCGGCGAGCCGGGTCCACGCGGCGCGCTCGGCGGCCGGCAGGTCGGCGGTGGCCGACGCGATGAGGGTTCGTCGGGTCTCGACGGCTCCGGAGAAGGCGCGGAGCCGGTGCTCGGGGAGACGGCCGTCGAGGTGGGCGGAGGTGAGGAGGGCGTCCTCGCGGGACAGCATCTCGCCGGCCCTGCCGAATTCGAGGAGCACGCGCGCGTCGGATCCCTGCCGGGTGTCCTGGATGCCGGTGAGGGCGCCGCCGACGGCGAAGGCGGCGGAGACGGCCGCGGTGTACTCCTCGTACAGCTGGTCGCCGTCGGCCCGCCCGTCGACGGCGGCGGTACGGAGCCGGGCGAGGCCCTCGACCTTCCCGACGAACACGCCCACCCGGTCGCCGACGTCGCCGGGCAGGTCCCCGGTGTCGCCGACGGTGTGGGTGTCGTCCAGGCGGAGCCGGTCGACGGCCTCGTCCGTGCGGCGGATCCGGTCCTCGAGCTCGGCGGCCCGGGTGGCGCCGGGGGCTGCCGCCTGCCGTACGGCGGCGCGCCGTTCGGCCTGGAGGGCGGTGCGGGCGGCCGTCACGGGCTCACGGATCTCGGCGTCGACGCGCTGGAGCTGGCGGAGCCGGGCGACGTCCTGGGCGGTGGTGACGGTGGCGAATCCCCACAGGGCGAGGAGCGAGACGACCGGGACCATCAGGAGCGAGACGATCTTGGCGCGGACGGTACGGGGCCGGAGGCCGTGACGTACCGGGCGGTTCCGGCGGGCGGCGGGCGGCGCCGGGTGCGCGTCGGCGGCGACCGTCCGCCCCGTGGGCGCCTGTCCGGTCGCCGTCCGTCCGCTGGCCGTCCGTCCGGCGCGCGGAAGGGCCTCGGGGGTGGGTTCCCCCGGCTCCTCGGCGGGCCGCCCGGCGTGTGCGCGCCGCCCGCGTGCGGCCCCCGTCGGCGGCGCCGCCGCCTCGGCGTCCTTGGTCTTGCGGGGAGTTCGCATGGCCTCCTCGTTCCGGCTGCGGCTGTCAGGGGTTCGGTGGGTCCCGCGGAAGGGGTGGGGCTGGCGGAGCGGGATCAGTTCATGGGCGTACGGGCGGTGCGGAAGCCGGGCGGTGCCACGTCCACGGCGCGCTCGTCCGGCTCGGTGAGGCGCCCGGCGGAGGCGTAGGCGGCCCGTTCCCCGGCGGTCGGGGAGAGGGCGACGAAGGCGGAGGTGATGAAGAGGTACGAGCCGAGGCCGACGGCGAGCGGGAAGATGAACTGCATGACCGTGGCGCCCGGCAGGGGCGCTCCGGAGGGGACCACATCCACCCGCACGGCGAACATGCCCGTGTAGTGCATGCTGCTGACGGCCGCGCCCATCACGAGCGACGCGACGGCCACGGCCGCGGGCGAGTGGATGTGGAGGGCCGCCCACAGGGCCGCCGTGGCGGCGACGACGGCGATGAGGACCGAGAGGCCGACGAGTACGGGGTCGTAGCGGACCTCGCCGTGGAGCCGGAGTGCCGCCATGCCCAGGTAGTGCATGCTCGCCACGCCGATGCCCGTGGTCAGACCGCCGATCAGGAGCGAGCGGACCCGGTCGCGTCCGTAGCCGACGGCGAACACGCCGACGCCCACGACAGCCATGGCGATGACGAGGCTGAGGAGGGTGAGCGGTACGTCGTAGCGGATGTCGGTGCCGGTCACGCCGAAGCCGAGCATCGCCACGAAGTGCATCGTCCAGATGCCGGTGCCGAGGGCGGAGGCCGCGGTGAGCAGCCAGTTCCGCCGCGAGCGGCCGGTCGCGTCGAGCGCTCGTACCGTGCAGCGCAGCCCGAGGGCGGCGCCGACGCAGGCCATCGCGTACGACAGTGCAGGTGTCAGCCAGCCGAAGGTGGCGTGGTCCAGGTGTCCCATGGCTCACGGACGCTAGTGCGCAGAGGGGGGCGCACCGGGGGCGCATTTCGAAAGCTGATGGAATATGACAGAGAGATGGTCCCGAACGATCGCGCCGGGCTCGAACGTGCACACAGAACGTTCACCCCTCCGAGTACGGAATCATGAGCGCATGAGCGACGACCCCACACACGTCCGAGAGTTCTTCGGTGCCCGAGCCGCGGACTGGGACAGCCGGTTCCCCGACGACGGTCCCGCCTACGCGGCGGCCGTCGCCGAGGTGGGCCTGCACCCCGGCGACGCCGTCCTCGACGCCGGCTGCGGGACCGGGCGGGCCCTGCCGCCGCTCCGTGCCGCCGTCGGCCCGTCGGGGACCGTGCTCGGCGCCGACCTCACGCCCGAGATGCTCGAACGGGCGCTCCGCGCCGGGCGCGGCGGAACGGCCGGCACCGCGGCGCTGCTCCTCGCCGACGTCGGCCGCCTGCCGGTGCGCGACGGCGCCCTGGACGCCGTCTTCGGGGCGGGGCTCATCTCGCACCTCGCGGACCCCGTCGCGGGCCTCCGCGAACTCGCCCGGGTCGTACGGCCCGGCGGCCGGCTCGCCCTCTTCCACCCGATCGGCCGAGCCGCCCTCGCGGCCCGCCACGGCCGGGAGGTCACACCGGACGACCTGCGCGCCGAGCCCCGGCTGCGCCTCGTGCTCGCCGAAGCGGGCTGGCGGCTCGTCAGCTACGTCGACGAGGACACGCGATATCTGGCCATGGCTGTCCGAGAGGGCTGAGGCCGCACGGCTTCCGGCCGGGAGCACGCCGTGGATATGGCAGAGTCGGGGCGGCGTGACGGCTGACACCGCGGGACTGACCGGTCCCTGCCGGGGCCGTTCCGGGGTCAGGGGGCTGTGGGTGACACGGGTGGTCGACGGTCGGTTCGAGCTGGTGGCCCGGCTCGGCGGGGGCGGGATGGGGACCGTGTGGAGAGCGCGGGACCTCGTACTCCACCGCGAGGTGGCCCTCAAGGAGGTGCGCCCGCCGGATCCGGCCATGGCCGCGTACGACCCCGAGGGCGCCCGGGAGCTCAGGAGCCGGGTACTGCGCGAGGCGCGGGCACTCGCGCGCGTGGCGCATCCCCGGGTGGTGACCATCCATCACATCGTGGACGGCGGCGGGGACTCGTATCCCTGGCTCGTCATGGAGCTGGTCGCCGGCGGCTCGCTCCAGGACCGGCTCGACCGGGGAACGCTCAGCCCCGGCGAGGCCGCCACCCTGGGACGGGGGATCCTGGCGGGGCTGCGGGCCGCCCACGCGGCGGGCATCCAGCACCGGGACATCAAGCCCGCGAACGTCCTGCTCCGGCCGGACGGCAGCCCCGTCCTCACCGACTTCGGCATCGCGGCGATGCACGGGGCCACCGCCCTCACCGCCGCCGGCTCGATCATCGGCACCCCCGACTACATGGCGCCCGAACGCGTCAGCGGCGAGGAGGGCGGGCCGGCCGCCGACCTCTGGTCGCTGGCGATGACGCTGTACGTCGCGGTGGAGGGCCGGCACCCGCTGCGCCGGGCCAACACCCTCGCCACACTCGCGGCCGTGCTCGGCGAGGACGTGCCGCCTCCGCTGCGCGCCGGACCGCTGACGCGCGTCCTCACGGACGTCCTGGTACGCGATCCGGGGGCGCGCCCTGACGCCGAGGCACTGGACCTGCTGCTCGCGGGGGCCGAGGCGGAGGCGCGGACCGAGGCTCGGGCCGCCGACGACGAGCCGCGGGACGCGGTCCCGGCGCGACCGCCCGCGACGCGCACCTCTCGCACCGGGGTGTACGCCGCCGCGGCGGCCGCCGTCGCGCTGAGCGGCGTGCTCGTCTGGACCCTCCCCCTCGGTGGGAAGGAGGGTGGCGAAGGCGACCGCACCGCGGACAAGCCGAGCGAACAGGCCTCCTCCTCCCCTGCGACGGGTACGTCGACGGCGCCCCCGTCCGGCGGCGGCGGGATCACCATCGGGATCAAGTCCGACCAGCCCGGTCTGGGCTGGAAGGAGCCGGACGGCACGTACGCGGGCCTCGACGTCGACGTGGCCACCTACATCGCCCGCGCGCTCGGCCATGATCCGGCCGAGGTCACCTGGAAGGAGGCCGCGAGCTCCGCCCGCGAGTCCCTCCTCACCAGCGGTGGCGTCGACCTCGTCGTCGCCACGTACACGATGAACCTCAAGCGGAAGACGACGATCGACTTCGCCGGGCCCTACTTCACGGCCCATCAGGACGTCCTGCTCCGGACCGACGACACCTCCGTCAGGAGTCCGGCGGATCTCAACGGCAGGAAGGTGTGCGCGGCCACCGGCTCCAGTTCCGCGCTCCTGATCCGTACGCGACTCGCGCCCCAGGCGAACGTCGTGACGCGCGACAGTCACGCGCGCTGTGTCGACGACCTGGCCTCGGGCGCCGTCGACGCCGTCACCACCGACGACGCGTTGCTGGCCGGCATCGCCGCTCAGGACGGGTCCGAGGGGCGGTTCAGGCTCGCCGGGTTCCGCGTCAGCGACGAGCCCTACGGCGTCGGCCTCAAGAAGGGCAGCCCTCTGCGGAACAAGGTGCAGACCGCGCTCGACCAGATGGTCGCCGACGGCTCCTGGCAGCAGGCCGTCGAGAAGAACCTCCCGCTCCTGAGGACGGCCACTCCCCCGGCCCGCGACTGGTCCGCCGTGTCCGGCGCGTCTTCCTGACCACTCCAGGTCAACGCACCCTTCTGTCCCGGCACTTCACTGTCTACGGTGGGCGTACCGGGCAGTCGTGCCCGGGAGAGGCGGTGCGGCGTGGCACGGATTCCGGAAAGACTGCGCAGGCTGCTGCCCTCCGCCCGGCGGGCGCCCGAGGCCACCCCACCGGCGGCGCCACCACGGCCCCGGCAGGGGCACAACCTGTTCGAGGCGGCGGCGGACTACGTGGCCGCGTGCGCCGAGGACGACGCGGCCCGGGCGGAGGAGGCGGCGGGCCGGGTCTCCCCCGGCATGCTGTCGTTCGGCGTCAACGAGCTGGCCTGCCGGGCCGTTCTCACCCTGGCCCGGGAGAGAAACGAGTCGCCGACCGCGGTGGCCCGGTCGCTGCTCGGCCTCAGGGACGGCCGGGCGGAACGGCCGGCGGGTGACGCCTGAGGCCCCTGCCGGACGATCCGGCCCGCGTCCCGACGGGTGAAGCAACCGTGGAAACCCGGTGGAAACGGTGTCGGTGGGCCCGCTTATGCTGCACCGGACTCATACACGGGGCCTGGGGAGGGCGCGGCGATGTTCGGCAGGGTGTTCGGCAGGGGTGCGGAGAGACCGGCGGCGGATCCGTACGCCCTTCCCGTCCCGCGCAGGCGGAGGAACGGCGTGTACACCTTGCGCGCGCTCGGGGACACGCGGGTCCTCGCCCTGGTGGAGGCGGCCGACGCGGGTGAGTGGGAGGCCGTCAAGGAGGCCCTTGCCCCCTTCGACCTCGGCCGCGACCACCATGTCCTGGGCGAGCTCGCCGACATGGACGGGGTGCAGGACTGGATCGGCCGTGCCGTCGAGGAGGACAAGGAACACCGGGCGACCGCCCTCCTGATCTCCGGGGCGCGCCACATCACCTGGGGCTGGGAGGCGCGCACCGCCGCGCGTGCCGCGAACGTCACGCAGGAGCAGTGGCGGGTCTTCCGCGAACGGCTCCACATCGCCGAGGAGCAGCTCCTCGAAGCCGCGGAGGCACGGCCGGAGTGGGTCACGCCGTGGCGCCGTCTCCTCACCTCCGGTCGTGGCATGTCGCTGGGCCCCGCGATCAACGAGACCCGGCTCGACGCGGCGCTGCGCCGCGACCCGCTGGACGTGGAGAGCCACTTCGAGTGGGTGTCGCAGCTGCAGCCCCGCTGGGGCGGCGAGCCCGGCCGGGCCATGGCGTTCGCGCGGGACGCGTCGGCCCGCGCGCCGCAGGGGCACCGGCTCGGCTGTGTGATCGCCATGGCGCACATCGAGGACTGGGTCGAGTCGGACCAGGAGGACTGCCTCGTGGACCCGGCGATCCAGGCCGAGCTGCGGGCCGCGGCCGACCACAGCATCCTCCACCCCGCCTACGTACGGCGTCCGGGCTGGCAGTACGACTTCAACATGTTCGCCATGGCCCTGTCGCTGGCCGGTGAACGGCACACGGTCCGGCGTGTGTTCCAGGCGCTCGACGGTGCCTACACCAGTTGGCCCTGGACCTACTTCGCGGAGCCCGAGAAGGAGTTCACCCGCCACCACCGGCGCGCCTGAACGTCTCGCCGATCACCACCTGCGCGCCTGAACACCTCTCCCACCACCACGGGCGTGCCCGAACGCCTCGCCCGCCACCACCGGCCCGCCGGAACGCCTCGCCCGCCACCACCGGCGCGCCCGAGCGCGATGCCGCCCGGCCCCCACGCAACCCGCCGCTTCTCCCACCCCGGACTGCCTCGATGACTTCTTCCGACACCGCCGCGACCCCGGCCGGCGCCGACCGCACCTTCCAGGTGGATCTGCGCGGCCTCGTCGACCTCCTCTCCCACCACCTCTACTCCAGCCCTCGCGTCTACCTGCGCGAACTCCTGCAGAACGCGGTGGACGCGCTCACCGCCCGGCACGGTCTCGAACCGGGTGCCCCCGCCGACGCCTTCGGCATCCGTCTGCACGCCGACGGCTCGGCGGTACGCGTCGAGGACGACGGCGTCGGTCTCACCGAGGCCGACGTGCACACCTTCCTCGCCACCATCGGCCGCAGCAGCAAGCGCGCCCTGGAGGCCTCCGCTGCCGAGCCCGTACGAGGCTGGGGAGGGATCACCGAGCAGCGCGGCGACTTCATCGGCCAGTTCGGCATCGGCCTGCTCTCCTGCTTCCTGGTCGCGGACGAGATCCACGTCCTGAGCCGCTCCGCCCGGACCCCCGACGCACCCGCCGTGGAGTGGCGCGGCCGCGGCGACGGCAGCTACACCGTCCGCACCCTGCCCGCCTCCGCCCGTCCCCGGCCCGGCACCACCGTCACGCTGACGCCGCGCGCCGACGCGGGCGAGTGGACCAAACCGGCGCAGGTGCACGCGCTTGCCCGGCACTTCGGCTCCCTGCTGCGCCACCCGGTGACCTTCGACGACGGCACGGGCGGCCCCGGCGTGCCCGTCAACCCCGAGCCCGCGCCCTGGACGCGTACGTACCCCACCCCGGGCTCCCGCTCGCGCGCGTTGGCCGCGTACGGCGAGGAGGTCTTCGGGTTCGCGCCTCTGGACACCATCGAGCTGGACCTGCCGGCCGTCGGTCTGAAGGGCATCGCGTGCGTGCTGCCCGAGACGGTGCCGGCCGGGCGCCGACACGGCCACCGCGTGCACGTCAAGGGCATGCTCCTTTCGGAGCAGGCCGCGGAGATCCTGCCCGAGTGGGCGTTCTTCGTGCGCTGCGTCGTCGATGCCGAGAGCCTCCGCCCGACGGCGTCCCGCGAGTCCCTGTACGAGGACGACACGCTCGCCGCCGTCCGCGACGCCCTCGCCGAGCGGCTGCGCGGATGGATCGCCCGGGCCGCCGCCAGCGATCCGGACCTGCTCGCCCGCTTCCTCCAGGCCCACCACCTGGCCGTGAAGTCGCTCGCGGTGCACGACGACGAGATCCTTCGGATGCTGCTGCCCTGGCTGCCGTTCGAGACCACCGACGGGCACACCACCCTGGACGAGTTCGCGCGCACCCACCGCACGGTGCTCGTGACGTCGAGCGTGGAGGAGTTCCGGCAGGTCGCGGCGATCGCCTCGGCCGCCGGGCTCGGCGTCGTCAACGGCGGTTACACCTACGACCGCGAGCTGGTCCACCGGCTGCCCGAGATCCGCCCCGAGGCCAATGTCGCCGACCTCGACCCGGCGACCATCACCGCCCATCTGGACCCCGTCGACCGGGAGACGGAGCTGGCCGCCGCGGCCTATCTCGCGCTCGCGCGCGACGCCCTCGCCGTCTTCGACTGCGACGTCGCGCTCCGCACCTTCCAGCCCGCCTCGGCCCCCGCCCTCCTCGTCGACAGCCGCGAGGCCCGGCACGAGCGCACCCGCTCCCAGCTCGCCCGTGAGCAGGAGGGCGGTCTGTGGGGCGACATCCTCGGCGCCCTGCGCCAGGAGGCCCCGCGGGCCCAGCTGATCCTCAACCAGCTGAACCCGCTGGTCCGCACCGCCGTCGCCATCGACGAGCCCGAGCTGGCGCGCACCAGCGCCGAAGCCCTCTACGGGCAGGCCGCGCTGCTGTCCCGGCGGCCGCTGAGGCCCGCCGAGTCGAGCCTCATCAACCGCTCATTCCTCGATCTTCTCGCCCACGCCCTCCGCAAGGACAGCTGACGATGCCGACCGCACCCCATCCCCAGAGCACGGACGAGCTGTACCAGGCGCTCAAGGAGAACGACCAGCGCCCCTACGGCCGTACCCGGACCGTCACCGCCGAGGAACTGGTCGACGCCGCCGAGCAGTTCGCGGAGCCCGTACCGCTCGTCCACGCGCTGTTCGAACTCCAGGAGGCGTACACCTACGGCTCCGAACCCCGGAAGTCGCCCGTCGTCTTCGCCCGGCTGCTGACCCTCTTCGACGAGCAGCCCGACGTCTTCGACGAGCGGATGCGCCACACCCTGTTCTGGCGGTTCAAGTGGGTGGCCAACGCCCTGCGCGCGCTGCCCGAGGTTCCGCTGACCAGCCTGCGCCAGTGGCTCACGGAGATGCGCGACCGGTACGAGCGGGCCGGCCTCGGCCTCCAGCCCTCCTACGGACAGGCGTACCAGCTGGCCGCTCACCGCGGTGAGGACACGACCCTGGCGTACGAGCTGTGGGCGGGCCGCACCCGTACCCGGCTGAGCGACTGCGAGGCCTGTGAGATCTGCGAGCGCGCCCTCTACCACCTCGCGGCGGGCGACGACGAACGGGCGCTGCGCGGCTGGGAGCCCGTACTCGCCGGGACGGAGTCCTGCCAGGAGGAGCCGGCCCGCTCCGTCTCGTACGCGCTGCTGCCCCTGCTGCGCACCGGTCGCGCGGACCGGGCCCGGGAGCTGCACCTCGCCGGCTACCGCGCCTGCCGCCGCAATCCCTCGATGTCCGGTGAGGTCGGCCGGCACCTGGAGTTCTGCGCGCTGACCGGCAACGAGGCACGCGGTCTCGAGCTGCTCGCGGAGAACCGGAACCTGTTCGAGGAGGTCGACTCGCCGCTGGACGTGCTCGACTTCCTCACCGGCGTGGAGGTCCTCCTGCGGCGCGTGGAGGAACTCGGTCACGGCGGCCTTCCCGCCGCCGGATACACGGGCCGCACCTGGACGGTGACCGGTCTGCGCGCCGAGGTCCGCAACCGCGCCGACGACCTCGCCGCCCGCTTCGACGCGCGGAACGGAACCACGGCCCACACCGACCGCCGCAGGGTCCGCCTCGACCGCGCCCCGCTCCTCGACGCGCTGGAACTGACCCTGCGCACCCGCGGCCTCGACGACGTGGCCCCGGCGGCTCCGGTGACCGCGCCGACCGCCCGCTCGGCCGCGTCCGAGCCCGAGTCCCTGCCCGAACTCATCGTCCGGGCACGGGCCCTGGAGGTGCAGGGCCACCCGGACGGGCAGGCCTGCTGGGCACGGCTGCGCGCCCTCGTCACCGCCCGGGAGTACGTCCACCCCGACGACCCGGCCGTCGGGTCGCTCGTACGGCTGCGCGCCGATCTGCTGGCCGACGAGGCGAGCCGGTTGGGCGACGACGACCGCGAGCTCGCCGCCGCCCTGTACGAGGAGGCCGCGGGTCTCCACGAGGACGCAGGGGAGCCGGGGGACGCGGCGGTCGAGCACGCCGCCGCCCTGCTCACCGCCGCCGAGATCGCCGTGGAAAAGGGCGTGGACAAGGGCGTGGACGACGCCGCGGAGGGGGCCGCCGGGCCGGAGGCGAAGGCAGACGCGTTCACCGCCGCCCACGAGGCCGTGGTCCGCCTGCACGAGGAGACGCCCGGTCTCGCCCCGCACCAGGAGGCCCGTCTGCTGCGCATGCGGGCCACCGCGCTCGGCCTGCGCCTGCAGACGTCGAGGAGCGAGGAGCACGTCGCTCCGGTCTTCGCCGAGGTGGACCTGCTCCAGGCGTTCGCCGGCCGGCACGACATCGCCGTGGGGGTCTCGCACGCCCTGCTGCTGCGGGCCAGCACCCACGCCATGTCCGGGGACCTGCCCGGCGCGGTCACCGAGATCGACGCCCTGCTCGACCGGCTGAAGACCCACGGTCCCGCCTGGCACCTGCCGCGCACGCTCATGCTGCGCGGCCGCCTCCAGCTCGGCCTGCGGGACGCCGAGTCCGCGCACGCGGACCTGTCCGAGGGGCTGCGCCTGGCCGCCGACTGGCCGGCCGACTCGGTCGACTCCTCCCGGCTCCTCGGCGACCTGGGCGAGGCCTGCATGCACCTGGGCCGCCCGGAGGAGGCGCTGCGGCATCTGACCCGCTCCGCCGAGCTCGGGCTGCGCCGGGGCAACCGTACGGACGCGTTCTGCGCCTACAGCAACGCGGCCCAGCTCAGCCTGGACCTGGGCCGGATCGAGGACTGCATCGCCCTGCTCGACTCGCTCCTCGCGGAACCGGACGTCGCCGCCGGGGAGCTGGACGACCGGCTCGTCGCCCAGCTGCGCCTGACCCGCGCCCGCGCGCTGCACGCCGGGGAGGACCTGAAGGCGGCCACGGCGGAGTTCGTCGCCCTCGCTGCCGAGTCGGCCGGCTGGGACGACGACCCGGGAAGCCACGCCATGATCGCCGGGGAGACGGCCACGCTCCTCGGTGAGTCCGGCGACTTCGGCCGGGCCCGTGAGGTCGTGGACCAGGCACTCGCCGCCCACGCCAGGGCCCCGCGCTACGAGCAGCTCAGCAACTGCCTGCGCGAACTGGCCCGCCTCCAGGCTCAGCAGGGCGGCCCCGAAGGCCTGCCGGGCGCCCTCGCCTTCCTCGCCGACGCCGGCAGGGTCGCCGACGAGGCCCGTGCCGCCGCGTACGAGGCCCACGGCCGTTCGCTGGACACCGCCCTGGCCTACGAGTACGGACGCGTGAACGCCTTCGCCGGTGAGTACGAGGACGCCCTGGCCGCCCTGGAGAAGGCCCTCGCCCTGCTCGGTGAGCCGGGCCCTGAGGACGACCGCGCCGGCGAGTGGGCCGAGTGCGTACGGCTCGCGGGTGCCGTGGAGGGCCTCTATCTGGAACGCCCCGTCCCCGCCCTGGCCCGCGTCGACGCGGCGGTCTCCCGACTGACCGCCCTCGGCCGCACCGAGGAGGCCGAGCCGCTGACCGCCCTGGCGGGCAGGCTGCGCGACGAGGCGTAGGGGCGGGCCGACCCGGCCACGCGTGCGCGTGGAACGCCTCCCCCTGGAGACACGGAGGCTTGCGTACGGCGACGCAGGTCACGGCGCCGGGCTATGGACACGTCTCCCTCCTCACTGGTTAAGGTGCGCCGACAACCAGATGGGGAGGCATGCGTGGCTGGGACGGACCCGATCACCGAGGCCGTCGGCGACGCCGACGCGCTGTTTGTGCTGACCGCGGCGCTGCTGACGCCCGCGCGCTTCCCGAGCGTGCTCGGTGACGACTACCCGGCCGCCTGCGCGGCGCTCGGTCTCGAGCCCTACGGCGAGGGGTACGGGCTCGTGTTCGGCCAGGACGGGCTCGGGGCCCGCTGGACGGTCGTGGTCGACGACGTGTCGCTCGTCGCGGTCGCCATCTCCTCCTGGGACTGCGGCATGGCCTACGACCTCTCCCCCGACGAACGCTCGGTGGTGACAGGACTGCCGGGGTGGCCGCTCGACGTGGTGACCCGCGCTCCGGGTGTGCCCGCCCCGCACGACCCGGAGCCGGAGGAGGGCGATCCCGCCCCGCTCGTACCGCCGTCCGGCGAGGAGTGGGGACCTGCCCAGCGCCGCCTCGGCGCGGACGAGGTGGCCCGGCAGTGGACGGCCTGGCGGGCCCAGGTGACCGACGCGCCCGGGACCGGGGACCGGCCGGCGGACCCGTCCCCCGCGGAGCCCCCGTCCGCGACGGCGGATCCGGCGACGACGGCACCCGTCTCCCCCGCGGATCCGGCGACGGCACCGACCGCCGGGGCGGCTCCCGACCGTGCCGCGAGCGGCACCGAGGGTGCGGTCGCCGCCCCCGGCGGTGCCCATCGTGACCCGTACGACGGCGTCCGCCGGGTGCTCGACGAGCTCCAGGGCTATCTGGACCAGCCGCCGCCGGTCGGGCGGGTGCGGTCCGACGCCGGCGAGGACGAGGGCGTGCGGACGCTGCGCGTGGACGGGCCCGGCTGGTCGCTCGTGGCCCGCGCGGACGACATGGCCTTCGTGCTGCTCGACGAACTGCCGGGCGAGGTGCTGCCGGTGGCCCGGGGCCCGCGGCTTCCCGCGCTCCTCGAAGGGCTCGACGCGATGGCCGTACGCCCTTCCTGAACGTCTCTCGGTTCCCCCATGGGACGAGGGCCCGAGGTGTGGTCCGGGACCATGGCCCGGTGGTGGGGGTGCGCCGCATGATGTGGCGCCGCACCCCCTTCCCTCGTCCCCCGGAGGCCACCATGCGCCTGTTGCCAGGCGTCTCCCTGTTCGCCGCGCTCCTCGCGGGAGTCACCGTCCTCGCCCCCGCGGGCCCCGCCGGGGCGCAGGAGCGGACCGCCGCGCACTGCGCGCGGCAGGACCGGCTCCGGGTGCCCGGCGCCGAGCACCAGCGGTCCGCCTGCCTGGACGATCTGACGACCGCGGGGCTCGCCGGCACCCCGTACACCGATCCGGCGGACCAGGCCGGCCTCGCCGCCCGGGGGACCCGTAACCCCTCGGGCGTGCCGGGCGTCCAGATCGACGGCTACTTCCCCGACGACTCACGCCTCAACGCCACCCACGGCTGGGCCCACGACGCGCAGTTCGTCATCCGGCTGCCCGACCGCTGGAACGGCGGGCTCGTCGTCACCGGCGCGCCGGGCACCCGGCGTCAGTACTCCACGGACGCGCTGATCTCCGACCGGGTCCTGGCCCAGGGCTTCGCCTACGCCGCCACCGACAAGGGCAACACCGGGCCGGACTTCTTCACCGACGGCCGGGGGCCGGGCGACGCGGTCGCCGAGTGGAACCGGCGGGTGACCGAGCTGACGAGGGCCGCCAAGAAGGCCGTACGGCAGCGTTACGGCCGGGCCCCGGAGCGCACGTACATGACCGGGATCTCCAACGGCGGCTATCTGACGCGCTGGCAGCTGGAGAACCGGCCCGAGCTGTACGACGGCGGGGTCGACTGGGAGGGCGTGCTGTGGACGGCGCGGGGCCCCAACCTCCTGACGAGTCTGCCGGTGACGGTGGCCAGGTCGCTCGGGCAGGCCACGGACGAGGACATGGTCGCGGCGGGCTTCGCGCCGGGGTCGCGTTTCCTGTGGCCGTACCACGAGAAGGCGTACTGGGGACTGACCCAGAAGATCTTCCGGGCCGAGTTCGACCCCTCGTACGACCCGTCCTGCCCCGGTACGACGGCCGGCGGGACGGTGGAGCGGATCTTCGCGCCCTGTGCCTCGGACGCCTCCTACGACTACACCTCCCGGCCGGCGTCCGTCCATCGCGCGGTCGCGAAGATTGCGCTCACCGGACGGATCGGCAAGCCGCTCATCACGCTGCACGGCGACCTGGACACGCTGCTGCCCGTCTCCACCGGCTCCGACGTCTACGCGCGGATGGTCGACGGGCGGGGCCTGGGTGCCCTTCACCGGTACTACAGGGTGGAGGACGGGACGCACACCGACGGCCTGTACGACACGTATCCGGACCGACTGCGTCCGATCCTGCCGTGCTACCGCTCCGCGTTCGACGCGCTGACCCGCTGGGTCGAGGACGGTACGCCGCCGCCCGCCGACCGGACGATCGCCCGGCCCGCGAGCGGTGACCTCGTCGACTCGTGCGCTCTGGAGGAGTGAGCCCCGCGCGCCGCCCGCTCTCGGCTCAGACCTTCTCCAGCGGGCGGTGCGGCCCCTCGGGCAGTTCGGCGCGGATCCGGTCGCCGGGCCGCACCTCGCCGCCGGCGAGGACGATGCCCATGATCCCGGCCTTGCGCACGATCTCGCCGTTCTCGTCACGGCCGATGACCCGCTTGAGCAGTCCGTGCCGGAAGCCGTCGATCTGCGCGCAGGGGTTGCGCAGTCCGGTGACCTCGACGACGGCTTCGGCGCCGAGGTGCAGGCGGGTGCCGGTGGGCAGGCCGAGGAGGTCGATACCTCGGGTCGTGACGTTCTCGCCGAGGTCGCCGGGGGCGACCTCGAAGCCGTCGCCTGCCACCTCGTCGAAGAGTTCGGCGTGGATGAGGTGGACCTGGCGCAGATTCGGCTGGGTCGGGTCCTGGGCGACGCGGGAGCGGTGCTTGACCGTCACGCCCGCGTGGACGTCGCCCTCCACACCGAGCCCGGCGAGGAGGGTGATGCCCTCCCGGTTGGGCTTGGTGAACGAGTACGTGCCGTTGCTGCTGACCGCGGTGACCGTGCCGACGCTCATGGCGAGGAGTTCCCCTTCTCCGCTCACCGGTGGCCGCATCCCCGACCGCCGGACCGATGATCACACCGTGGGTGATCGTCCTCGACCCTACTCGGCCCACTCGGAGCGCAGCGGGGCGCCCACGTCGTGCAGATGGCCGAGGGCCTGCCGGTACGAGTCCACGAAACCGGTCTCCGTGTACGGCACTCCCAGGGCGGCGCAGTGGGCGCGGACGGCCGGCTGGGCGAGGCGGAGGTGGGGGCGCGGCATGCTCGGGAAGAGGTGGTGCTCGACCTGGTAGTTGAGCCCGCCGAGGAACCAGTCGGTCAGGGCGCCGCCCCGGATGTTGCGCGAGGTGAGCACCTGGCGCCGCAGATGGCCCCAGCTGTCGCCGTCCGCGTGCTCGTCCGGCCGCTCCATGCCCTTGTGGTTCGGGGCGAAGGCCATGCCGAGGTGGACGCCGAACAGCATCTGGTGGACGAGGGCGAAGACCAGGGCCTGGGCGGGGGTGAGGAAGGTGAGCAGCAGGGCCGTGTAGCCGGCGAAGTGGGCGAGGAGCAGCGCGCCTTCGACGAGCCGCTCGCGCCGGGTGCGGCAGGGGCCGTTCCTCGACAGCAGCGCCTGGACGCCGTACACCTTCAGCGCGATGCCCTCCAGCGTCGTCAGCGGGAAGAACAGCCAGGCCTGGTGGCGGGTGAGGAAGCCGCGCAGGCCCTTGCGGCCGGCCGTCTGGTGCTCGGCGAAGACCAGGATGTCGGCGGCGACGTCCGGATCCTTGTCGAGGTGGTTGGGGTGGGCGTGGTGGCGGTTGTGCTTGTCGTTCCACCACTCCCGGCTCATGCCGAGGAGGAGGTTGGCGTGGACGAGCTGGACGATCCGGCTGATCCTGCGGTTCGCGGTGATCTGGGCGTGGCCGGCGTCGTGGCCGACGAAGGCGACGCGGGCGGAGAGCAGTGCGAGGGGGACGGCGAGCGGCAGCGCCCACCAGGAGGGGCCGATCAGGGCAAGCCCGGTCACCACGGCGGCGATGCCGAGGAGGTTGACGGCGATCCCCCGGGCGTACCAGCCGGGGCGGTGTTCGAGGAGGCCCTGTTCCCTCACCGTCCGCAGGAGCGGGGTGAATTCGCTGCCGCCCCGGACACGGGCGGGCGCCGCGGCTGGGGCGGCGGCCGGGGGCAGGACGGTTGCCTGGGACATGGCGGGGCTCCGGATTCTGTCGGTCGGGATGCGGGGCGGTGCGGTCGGTGAGCGCCTACCCAGAACCTACGGATCCGTGATCGTCCCGGGCCATGGCGTCACCACCCGTCCACGGCGGGGGGTGGCCGGGGGCGAGGGGTAGGGCGGTCCCCACCCCCCTTCACCGCTGTGGTGCGGATCACGTCGTAGGGGTACGCGCCGGTGGCATCCCGCAAGGTATCCTCGGCCGCTCAGTCGCCAGGTAGTCAAATTTGAGGAACGCGTTGTCGCTGTCGTACGGACCCGATGATTCCGCCCGCGAGACCGCCCAGGATCCCTCCCTCGCACTCACCCGCCACGCCGCCGTCTTCCTCCCCGCCGATCCGCCGCGCGCGGGCCGGATCGCCTTCTGGTCGCCGGACGGCGACCCGCTGCCGGAGGTGCGGACCGCCCCGGACACCGCCGGCGCCGCCCAGCCCACGCCGCTCGACGCCGCTCAACTCGCACCCGCCGGCGCCGCTCAACTCGCGCCCGTCGACGCCGAGATCACCGTCGTGGACGGTGTGGGTCTTCGCCCCGTGAGCGTCCCGGCCCTCACCCTTCCCGTACGGGACGCCCTGCCGCTGCTCGCCCGCGCCCGGTTCTCCGGCACCGCGTCTCCCGCCTCGGCCTTCTGGGGTGCCGCCTCGCTCCTCTCCCTCGGGCTTGTCGCACGGGGTCTGCTGCTGCCCGGCCTCACCTCCGGCGACGTCGACGCGTGGCGGGCCGGTCCGCTCGGCCCCAAGGAGCTGGCGGACCTGCGGACGCTCGCCGCGTCGATGCCGCCGACGGCCCACGCCGTGCCGCTCTCGCCGGACGAGCCGCCGCTGCTTCCGGAACCCGAGGCGCTGCTCCGCGCCTTCGCCGACGCCGTCGCGGACACCCTGCCGCGTACCCCCGCTGCTCCGCTCGTCGCCGGCGGGCCCGCCTTCACGGCCGAGGAACCGCAGAGGATTCCCGAACAGCGGCCGTGGGCGGCGGACGTGGCGGCGGTGCACGACGCGGGCATCCGGCTGTCGCTCCGGCTCGAACTCCCGGGCTTCGACGCCCGGTCGGAGAAGGCGCCGGCGTTCCGCGCGGTGCCGCAGCTGCACGCCGTCGCCGACCCGACACTGGTCGCGGACGCGGCGGAGGTGTGGGCGGGCTCCGGACGGACCGGTACGGCCTTCGGCCCCCGGGTCCGGATGGACGCCCTCCTCGCCCTGCGGCGTGCCGCCCGCGCCTGGCCACCGCTGGCCCCGCTCCTGACGGCGGCGGTACCCGACACCGTCGAACTCGCCGACGAGGAGGTCGCGGAACTCCTCGGCGCGGCGGGCCGGTCGCTCGCCGCGGCGGGCGTCCAGGTGCACTGGCCGCGTGAACTCGCCGACCGGCTGACCGTCGACGCCGTGATCGGCCCGGTGGGCGCGGACGCGCATGCGGCGGCCCGGGAAGGGGCGGACGCCCCGGGTGGGCTCGGGTCCGCCGGGGAACCGAAGAGGGAGCCCGAGGGAGAGCCCGAGGGGGCTCGTTCCTCCGGGCTGCCCTCCTTCCTCTCCGCCGACGCGCTGCTCGGCTTCAACTGGCGCTTCGCCG
This sequence comes from Streptomyces sp. NPDC028711, assembly GCF_055565415.1. Taxonomy (NCBI): domain Bacteria; kingdom Bacillati; phylum Actinomycetota; class Actinomycetes; order Kitasatosporales; family Streptomycetaceae; genus Streptomyces; species Streptomyces sp. NPDC028711. Next base: position 194,144 of record NZ_JBVHUJ010000011.1, read on the forward strand.
TCGGCGATCAGGAGCTGACCAGGGCCGAGCTCGACCGGCTCGCCGAGGCCGGGCGGCCCCTCGTACGCCTGCGGGACCGCTGGGTGCTCGTCGACCCCGCCGAGGTACGCCGGGCCCGTTCCCGGCAGGACCACAAGCTGACGCCGGTGGACGCCCTCTCGGCCGTCCTCACCGGCACCACGGAGATCGGAGGACAGCTGGTCGAGGTGGCCGCGACCGGCTGGCTGGAGCGCCTGCGGGAGCGGCTCGCCGACCCGGAGGGCGGCCGCCCGGAGGTGACCCAGCCCCCGGCGCTCGCCGCGACCCTGCGCGACTACCAGCTGCGCGGACTCGACTGGCTGCACCGGATGACCTCCCTGGGCCTCGGCGGCTGCCTCGCCGACGACATGGGACTCGGCAAGACGATCACCGTGATCGCCCTGCATCTGCACCGTCAGTCCGACCCGGCGTCCGCGGGGCCCACCCTGGTCGTCTGCCCCACCTCTCTCATGGGCAACTGGGAGCGGGAGATCGGGAAGTTCGCGCCCGGCACGCCGGTGCGCCGCTTCCACGGCGCGACCCGTGACCTGGAGGACCTCGGCGACGGCGGTTTCGTCCTCACCACGTACGGCACGATGCGGCTCGACGCGGCGCGGCTCGCCACGGAGGACTGGGGACTCGTCGTCGCGGACGAGGCGCAGCACGTCAAGAACCCGTACTCGGCGACGGCCAGGCAGCTGCGGACCATCGGGGCCCGCGCGCGCGTGGCGCTGTCCGGCACCCCCGTGGAGAACAACCTCTCCGAGCTGTGGGCGATCCTCGACTGGACCACGCCGGGGCTGCTCGGCAGCCTGGGCGCGTTCAGGACCCGGTTCGCCGCCGCCGTGGAGGGGGGCAGGGACCCGGCCGCCGCCGCGCGACTCGCCGCGCTCGTCCGCCCGTTCCTGCTGCGCCGCCGCAAGTCCGACCCCGGCATCGCACCCGAGCTGCCGCCGAAGACGGAGACCGACAGGGCCGTCTCCCTGACGCCGGAACAGGCCGGTCTCTACGAGGCCGTGGTACGGGAGACGTTGGCCGCGATCGCCGAGGCCGACGGCATGGCGCGGCGCGGCCTGGTCGTGAAGCTGCTGACCGGGCTCAAGCAGATCTGCAACCACCCCGCCCAGTACCTCAAGGAGGACAGGCCGAGGATCGAGGGCCGCTCGGGCAAGCTGGAACTGCTCGACGAACTCCTCGACACGATCCTCGCCGAGGGCGCGTGCACCCTGGTCTTCACCCAGTACGTGGGGATGGCCCGGCTCCTGGAGACGCATCTCGCCGCGCGGGGCGTGCGGACGCAGTTCCTGCACGGCGGGACCCCGGTCGCCGCGCGCGAGGCGATGGTCGCCCGTTTCCAGAACGGCGAAGTGCCGGTCTTCCTGCTCTCCCTGAAGGCCGCCGGCACGGGCCTCAACCTCACCCGCGCGGAACACGTCGTGCACTACGACCGGTGGTGGAACCCGGCCGTCGAGGCCCAGGCCACCGACCGCGCGTACCGCATCGGGCAGGACCGGCCGGTGCAGGTCCACCGGCTGATCGCCGAGGGGACCATCGAGGACCGGATCGCGACGATGCTCGACCGGAAACGGGAGCTGGCGGACACCGTCCTCGGGACGGGCGGGGACGCGCCACCGGAACTGACCGAGCTGACCGACGCCGAACTGGCGGAGCTCGTACGACTGCGAGGGGACGGACGATGAGCGGCTACGGACACGAGGGCGACGAGCGGACGTTCGCCGCGCTGCCGCCCGCGCGGGGCTCCGCCTTCACCCGCACCTGGTGGGGCCGGGCCTGGCTCAAGGCGCTCGAGGACACCGCGCTCGACGGCCAGCAGCTGAAGGCGGGGCGCCGGCACGCGCGCGCGGGGGCGGTGGGTGCCGTGTCGGTACGGCCCGGCCGCATCACCGCGGTGGTCAAGGACCACGACGGCACGCCCTACCGGAGCGACGTCCTGGTGCGGGAGTTCTCGGAGGAGGAGTGGGAACGGCTCCTCGGCCTCGCCGTCGACAGCGCGGGCCACATCGCCGCGCTCCTCGACCGCGAGATGCCGCCGCACCTGGTGGAGGACGCGGCGGCGGCCGGGCTCGACCTGCTGCCGGGGATCGGCGACCTGGATCCGGAGTGTGGCTGCGAGGCCTGGGACCACTGCCCTCACACGGCGGCGCTCTGCTATCAGGTGGCACGCCTGATCGACGAGGACCCGTTCGTCCTCCTGCTCATGCGCGGGCGGGGGGAACGCACGCTGCTCGACCAGTTGCAGTCGCGCAGCGCTTCGCGCGCCGCGCGCGGGGGCACGGGAACGGACGACACGCCCGGGCCGGCCTCCGAGGGGGGTGTCGGCGGGATGCCCGGAGTGTCGGCCGAGGAGGCGTACGCGGCGGAGTTCCTCCTGCCGCCGCTGCCCGCCGCTCCTGACGTCCCTGACACGCCGGGCGGGTCGCCGTCCCTGGACACGGAGACGGAGCCAGGACCCGGGGTCGACCCGGCGGCACTGGAGTTCCTGGCGTCGGACGCGGCGGTCCGCGCGCACCGGATGCTCGTCGAGGTCCTCGGTCCTGACGCGTCGACAGCATCCGCCGTGTCGCCGCCCCTGCCGGGCCTGACGGTCGCTCAGGACGCCGTGCGGCTCGCGGCGGACGGCGGCCCCGCCGCGCCCGGGATCGCGGCGCGCCTCGCCGCCGGTTCGGGCCGGACACCGGCGGAGCTGGACCTGGCCACGCGCGCGTGGCGGTTCGGGGGCGCCGCCGCCCTCGCCGTACTGGAGGAGGAGTGGACACCGGACGCCGAGGCGCTCACGTGGGCCGGGGCCCGGCTCGCCGAGGCCTGGGAGGAGGACGAGCGGCCGGTGCTGCGACGGGCCGGCGGCGCCCGGTGGACGGCGGTGGGCACGGAGGCGCAGCTGCGCCTGAGCGAGGACGGCCGCTGGTGGCCGTACCTCAGGTCCGGCGCCCGGTGGGCCCCCGTGGGCCCGGCCGACCGTGATCCGGCGACGGCTCTCGCCACGGCGCTCGCCGCGGGCGCCACGGAAGGCGCCGGTACCACGGGTACTACAGGAGCCGCTCGGTGAGCGTGCCTCCGGTGGCGGAGGGGGCGACCAGGCTGCAGGCGACGGTGTCCGAGCCGAGGAGGTAGCTCGTCCGGTACGGGTACTGGACGAAGGTGGTCCAGCGCGTGCCGAGCGGTTGCAGCGCGGCCTTGCGGCGCAGCGGTTCGCGGCACAGCAGCGTGGCCGCCTCCCGGACCGCCGCGTCGGTGGCGAGGACGCCGGTGAGCCGGAGACGGGCGACGAGTTCCGCGTTGTGCGGCGTGTCGCAGGAGCGCGGGAGGGCGGTGCCCGGCGCGTCGCGGTCGATGTCGAAGCAGTCGCCGACGCGCAGTTCCTCGAAGGAGACGGGCCGGGCCGGCGCACTGTCGTGCGTCGTGGTGGCGGTCGGCCGGGGTGTGGGGAGGCCGCTGCCGGTACGGGAGGGGGTCGGGGACACGCCGGAGGCGCTGCCCTCGGGGCGGGCTGACGGGATCGCGGACTCCGTACGGGGCGGTGCGACGTCCTTCGCCACGTCGGCCGTCGGCGTGTCGTCCGTGCGGGTGCCGGCTGCCACGCTGCCGTTTCCGTGCGTGTCGGCCGATCCTCCGCCGGTCGACGGGCTGGCGTCGCCGCCGTCGCCTCCGACGGCGGTCGCCGGCGCTCCGATCTGGTCGCCGCCCGGTCGGCCGTCGGCGGAGAGGTCCTGCTCGGCGCCGCTCCCGACGGCCAGGAAGGCGCCCGCCACCAGGACGGCCACGAGCAGCGGGACGAGCGGCACGCCGAACCGGTGCGCGCGCGGCGCGGCCGGTCCCGGCCGGGGCGCACCGAGCCGGACGAGTCGGGGCGGCGACCATCCGGCCCCCGCCTCGGCGGAAGCGGTGGAAGCGTCTACCTCGACGGGCGCGGCCGGCGCGTCCGGCCCGTGGTCCGGTGGCGGGGTGGCGGTCGGCGGGTGCACGGGGTCCAGGTTCGCCCGTCGGCGGAACCGGGGCCACCCCTTTTCGGGGCTCGGGCGCGCCCCGTACAGAACCGTGACAATCGCCGACCGCGCTCCCGTCCCCCGCTGCCGACGCCCCGTCATGAGTCGCTGCCCTACAGACCGAGCTGACGCTCGGCGCCCTCGACCGTCTGGGCCAGGAGCACGGCGATGGTCATGGGGCCCACGCCGCCGGGGACGGGGGTGATGAGGGAGGCGCGCTCGGCGGCCGAGGCGAAGTCGACGTCGCCCACGTTCCCCGGGTTGTAGCCGGCGTCGACGACGACGGCTCCCGGCTTGATGTCGGCGCCCTTGATGAAGTTCGGCTTGCCGACGGCGGCGACGAGGACGTCGGCCTCGCGGACGACGGAGGAGAGGTCCTCGGTGCGGGAGTGGCAGTAGGTGACGGTGGCGTCGCGGCCGAGGAGGAGCAGTCCGGCCGGCTTGCCGAGGATCGCGCTGCGGCCGACGACGACGGCGCGCTTGCCGCGGAGCTCGACGTCGTACGCGTCGAGGAGGCGCATGATGCCGCCGGGCGTGCAGGAGACGAAGCCGGGCAGACCGAAGCCCATGGCCGCGAAGGAGGCCATGGTGACGCCGTCGACGTCCTTCTCGGGGGCGATGGCCTCGAAGGCGGCACGCTCGTCGATGTGCGGGCCGACCGGGTGCTGGAGAAGGATGCCGTGGACCTCGGGGTCCTCGGAGAGCGCCGTGATCGCGGCGACGAGCTCCTCGGTCGTCGTGGCGGCGGGCAGCTCGACGTGGCGGGAGCGGATGCCGGCCTTCGCGCAGCGGTTCTGCTTCATCTTCACGTACGTCACGGAGGCCGGGTCGGCGCCGACGAGCACGGTCGCGAGGCACGGGGTGACGCCGGTGCGGCGGGTGATCTCGGCGGCGCGGACGGCGGTCTCCTCGACCGTGCGGCGGGCGAGGGCCGTGCCGTCCATGAGGGTGGCGGTGCTGGTGGACATGGCGACTCCTGGGCTGCGTCTCTGCGGATGGTTCGCCCAGGCGCACGGCATCGGTCGGGCCGCGCCGGTGGGGCGCGCTCCCGCAGGGCCGCTCCCCGGTGGTGATCCACCTCAAGCGCCAGTCACGGCCCGGGCCCACTGTACGGGAGGGGTGAGGGCCGGCTCCGGAGAGGGTGGCCCTGGAAGGCGCCCTGCCGAACAGGCCGCGGGCCCGGCCTGATGGACAGGGCACCCCCTGAGGGTCAGCCGACGCCCCTCGGGCGGAACTGGACGCTGATGCGGGGACCCACCGCGCGGCTCGTCTTCGGGATCGCGTGGTCCCAGGTGCGCTGGCAGGAGCCGCCCATCACCACCAGGTCGCCGTGGCCCAGCGGCAGCCGCAGGGCCACGGGGCCTCCGCCGCGCGGGCGGAACGCGAGGTCGCGCGGATCACCGAGGGAGAGGATGGCGACCATCGTGTTCCGCGTGGAGGAGCGGCCGGTCCTGTCGCCGTGCCAGGCGACGCTGTCGCGCCCGTCGCGGTAGAGGCAGAGGCCCGCGGTGACGAAGGGTTCGCCGAGCTCGGGCGCGAAGTGGGCGCTGAGCGCGGTGCGCGCCTCGTCGAGGGCGGCGTGCGGGAGCGGCATGCCCTCGCGGTAGTACGCGAGGAGGCGGGGTACGGCGACCACGTCGTCGTACATCCTGCGCTCCTCCGCCCGCCACGGCACTCGCTCGACGAGCTGCTCGAACAGCGCGTCGGCACCCTGGAACCACCCGGGCAGATGGTCGATCCAGGCGCCGCCCGCGAGCGGGGTCCGCCGGATGCCTGCCAGCGGTCCGGGCCGCGGCTCGTCACCCTGGTCGAACAGGGAGCCCTGGAGGCCGGGGATGTCCGGTCGTACTGCGGTCATGGTCCCAGCGTAACCCCAGAACCGAACAAACGATCGAATACCCCGCCTAGGGCCGCCCGGTGCCGTGAGGACCGACGGCGCGGCGCCGGTTCTCACGGCAGGGGCGTGCCGCCGGTCGCGTTGACGATCTCTCCGGTGATGTAGCCGGCCTGCGGCGAGGCGAGGAAGACGTACGCGGGAGCCATCTCCGCCGGCTGGGCGGCCCGGCCCAGGGGCGACTGCGCGCCGAACTCCTTCGTGTCCGGCATCGTGGCCGGGATCAGCGGCGTCCACACCGGGCCGGGCGCGACCGCGTTCACGCGGATGCCGCGCTCGGCGAGCATCTGCGCCAGACCGTGGGTGAAGGAGATGATCGCCGACTTCGTCATGGCGTAGTCGAGGAGAGGAGGGCTCGGCTGGTAGCCCTGCACGGAGGTGGTGTTGATGACGGAGCCGCCGCGCGGGATGTGGGGCAGGGCCCTGCGGGTGAGCCAGAACATGCCGTAGAGGTTGGTCTTCATCACCCGGTCGAACTGCTCCGTGGTGATGGCCTCGATCCCGTCCGGCTGCGCCATCTGGTAGGCGGCGTTGTTGACGAGGACGTCGATGCGTCCGTGTTCGCTCACCGCCCGGTCGATCAGCGCGTCGCACTGGTCCTCGTCACGGATGTCGCAGGCGACGGCCAGGGCCGCGCGTCCCGCGTCACGGATCAGGCGCGCCGTCTCCTCGGCCTCGTCCGCCTCCTCGGGCAGGTGGGTGAGGACGACGTCCGCGCCCTCGCGCGCGAAGGCCAGACAGACGGCCCTGCCGATCCCCGAGTCCCCGCCGGTGACCACCGCCACCCGGTCGAGGAGCAGGTCGTGACCGCGGTAGGAGACTTCGCCGTGGTCCGGTCGGGGACGCATCTCCCCGGTCGAACCGGGATGCTCCTGGTGCTGGTCGGGGAAGGGCGGGCGGGGGTGGCCGGTCACCGGGTCGGGGACGTCTGCCTGGGGGTCCTGTGGGGACATCGGGGCCTCCATGGTGCTGGAACGGGTCGGGCTTCGCTCGCGTTCAGGACGTGGCCGGATACGGCGCGCCCTTGAGACGGCGGGCGAGGTGGGCGGTGTTGGCGGCCAGGGCCGCGGTGGTGGTGGCCGTCTTCTCCGGGGTCTTCTCCAGGTCCTGGTAGTCCGTTCCCTGCATGGCCTCACCGACCCAGTAGGTGACGGCGTTCGGGGCGAGGGAGAAGCCGACGTCGTTGAGTCCCTGGAAGAGGTCGGCGCTCACCTTGTGCGCCCCGTCCTCGTTGCCCACGACACAGACCGCGGCGACCTTGCCGTACGTGAGCATCCGCCCCTCGTCGTCGGTCTCCGAGAGCTCGGCGTCCAGCCGCTCAAGGACCCGCTGGGCGATGCTCGACGGATGGCCCAGCCAGATCGGGGTCGAAAGGACGAGGATGTCGCAGCCGAGGATGGTGTCCCGGATCTCGGGCCAGGCGTCGCCTTCGCCCATGTCGGTCTTCACGCCGGGGCGTACGTCGTGGTCGGCGATCCGGATGACCTTGCCGCTCACTCCGTGGTCGCTCAGGGCGGCCATCGTCTGCTCGGCCAGCAGGTGCGAGCTGGAGGGGGCCGGGGACGGGGACAGGGTGCAGACCAGGGCGACTGCGCGCAGTGGTGTGGTTTCGGTGGCGTCCATGGCCACCGACTACCCCCGTGTCGCGTCCGTATCTCACCTTTCGGCGCTCGAAGGCCCGGACGGCGACGCGGGGTGGGCCAGGCGGCGGTCTCGGGCGTGCGTCCGGGGTGCGGGGGCCGAATAGTGCCGTATAGACCGGGTAGGCGGGTGCGTGCTCGTGTCCGGGTGGGCGGGTGCGGGGCGCGAGTTTCACGCTCGTACACCGGGTACGCGGGTTCTCGCCCGTCCCCGCCGACGGGCACCCGCCACCGCCCCGATGACAGGAGCCTGCGATGACCCCGCCCAGCACGAGCGCCCCGGAAACGACCCTCGGCCCCCGCCTCGTCGAGGGGCGCGGCGATCTCTCGGGTGCCGTGGAGAGGGCCCTGCGGACCGGCCGGCCGCCCGCGTACACCGAGGGAAGCCTCCGGAGGGTGGACCCCTGGGGGGAGGACCTGCAGCTCGCGCTCTACCTGCTGTACGAGCTCCACTACCGCGGTTTCGAGGGCGTCGACGACGCACGCGAATGGGACCCGGAACTGCTGCGGCTGCGGCGGGAGCTGGAGGACCGGTTCCTCCACGCGCTGCGCACCGCCCTCGCCGACGGGCCCCGGTCCGTCGAGGAGGCCTTCGCTCCGCTGCTCGTCGAGCCGGTCGACCCGGCCGGCGGCGGCGTCAGCCACTACCTGGAGACCGAGGGCGAGCTCTGGCAGCTGCGCGAGTACGCGGCCCTGCGCTCCCTCTACCACCTCAAGGAGGCGGACCCGCACGCCTGGGCCATCCCGCGGCTGACCGGCCGGGCCAAGGCGGCGATGGTGGCCGTCGAGTACGACGAGTTCGGGGCCGGTCACGCCGACCGCATCCACGCGCGGCTCTTCGCGGACCTCATGACCGACCTCGGCCTTGACACGACCTACGGCCACTATCTGGACCACGCCGACGCCCGTGTCCTCGCGACCGTGAACCTGATGTCCCTGTTCGGGCTGCACCGGGCCCTGCGCGGGGCCCTCGTCGGTCATTTCGCCTGTGTCGAGGTCACCTCCTCGCCCGGCTCCCGCAGGCTCGCCAAGGCCATGCGGCGCTGTGGCGCGGGGCCGGCGGCCGAGCGGTTCTACGCCGAGCACGTCGAGGCCGACGCCGTCCACGAGCAGATCGTCCGGCGCGAGGTGATCGGCGGACTGCTCGCCGACGAGCCCGCCCTCGAACCCGACATCGCCTTCGGATGCGCGGCGACCGTACTCCTGGAGAACAAGCTCGACGCCCACGTCCTGGGGGCCTGGGCCGCGGGCGGTTCCGCGTTGCGCAGCCCCCTGCCCCGCCCGGAGGAGGTCTGACCGTGGCTGGCCTCGACGCCTTCGCCGACGCGCTCGACTACCCGATGTACGTCGTGACGGCGGCGGCCGGCGGCGAGCGGGCGGGCTGTCTGGTGGGCTTCGCCTCGCAGTGTTCGATCGATCCGCCCCGCTTCATGGTGTGGCTCTCCACGGCCAACCGCACCTACCGCGTCGCCCGCCACGCCTCCCACCTCGCCGTACACGCGCTGCGGGACGACCAGCGGGCGACGGCCGAGCTGTTCGGCGGGCGGACCGGCGACGACCTCGACAAGTTCGACCGGGTGGCGTGGTCGCCGGGTGAGGGAGGAGCCCCCGTCCTGGCCGACTGCCGCGCCTGGCTCGTGGGACGGGTGCGGGAGGTCGTCGACGGCGGGGACCACAGGGGCTTCCTGCTCGCTCCCGTGGCGGAGAACCCGCCCGGCCCCGTCCGGCCACCGCTCCTCCGGTTCAGTGACGTCGTGGACCTCTCGCCCGGCCACCCGGCCTGAGATGCGCCTGACCTCGACGCCCGAGGGGCCAGGGCGGGCGGGTCAGCGGCCCCTGGGGGGCCAGGGCGGGCGGGTCAGCGGCCCGGGTGCTCCCCCGGGCCTTCCCTGCCGGGGGCCAGCGGGGTGGGCGAGAGGTCGGTCGTCTCCTCCCCCGGTTCGAGCAGGGTGTCCGCCGCGCCGACGATGAGCGGATCGGGCGTACCGACCGCGTCCACGTCCTTGCTCGCGTAGTCGATACGGGCCAGGAGGCTCCGCATGGCCTCGAGCCGGCCCCGCCGCTTGTCGTTGCTCTTGACCACGGTCCACGGCGCGTGGGCGGTGTCCGTCTCCCTGAACATGGCGACCTTGGCCTCGGTGTAGTCGTCCCAGCGGTCGAGCGAGGCGAGGTCGGTGGGCGAGAGCTTCCACTGCCGCACGGGGTCGACCTGACGGATCGCGAAGCGGGTGCGCTGCTCGGAGCGGGAGACCGAGAACCAGAACTTCACGAGGTGGATGCCGTCCTCGACCAGCATGCGTTCGAACAGGGGGCACTGGTGGAGGAAGAGCTCGTACTCCTCGTCGGTGCAGAACCCCATCACCCGCTCGACGCCCGCGCGGTTGTACCAGGAGCGGTCGAAGAACACGATCTCGCCGGGGGCCGGCAGCGGAGCCACGTAGCGCTGGAAGAACCACTGCCCGGCCTCGCGCTCGGTCGGCTTGTCGAGTGCGACGATCCGGGCGCCGCGCGGGTTGAGGCGCTCGGTGAACCGCTGGATGGTGCCGCCCTTGCCGGCGGCGTCCCGGCCCTCGCAGAGCACGACGATCCTGGCGCCGGTGTCCTTGGCCCAGCGCTGCAGCTTGAGCAGCTCGATCTGCAGGATCCGCTTCTGGCGCTCGTACTCGCGGCGGCGGACCTTGACGGGATACGGATAGTTCTCCCGCCAGGTACGGATGGAGTCACCGGCGGCGCTGAGCAGGACGGGCTGCTCGGGCCGGCTGTTGTCCACGCTGAGCCCTTCGAGCAGATCCTGCCCGGGGGCCGGGCCCCGGTCCTCGTCCTCGCGTCCGGCACCGTTCACGTCGAACCCTCCGTCGCTCCGCTCCCTCCCTCGCTCGCACGAACCCTGGTACCCCCTGATCCCGGTCATACCCACCGATCCCGGCACCACTGCGGCGCCCGTCGGCGGCGACCCGCGTATGAGCCGGCGGTGACGGCGAGCCGCGTTTGAGCCGGTCGGGACGGGACAGACGCCGATCGCGCCACAGCGCCCCGCCGGCCGAGCGCCGCGGTGCGTTCCGCTCCATGAGAAAGGCGATCATGATCACATCCACCTTGGCAGCCGCGCACGCGCTCACGCCCGGTCCCGCTCTCGCGTCGGCCGGATCCAACGCCGTGCTCTTCGCCGTGGCCATCGGCGTGGTGGTCGTCGTCCTGCTGCTCTCCGCGTTCTGGTGGGGCAGCCGCCGGGTCGCACGGCGGCGCCGGCCGGTCGGTGATCCCACCCGGGGGAACGCCGCGCCGGACCGTGACTCGTGGACCACACCCGACGAGGACCGGGACCTCGGCGACTCGCACCGCTGACGTGGCGGCACGGGTCACGGCTCGTCCGACGCCCGCCCCCGACATGAAGCCGCCACACGCTCGTCACACGGGAACGGAATTCCCTTGGCGTTCCCGCCGGTTGTCGTCGGCATGACTATCGGTGTGACGCTGAGTACGACCTCCCGACAGCTCCCGATCGACGCGACCGTCCGGCTCGCGAGGGAGGCACGGGACGCCGGACTGACCTCCGGCTGGTTCGGGCAGAGCTTCGCGTACGACTCGCCCCTGCTTGCCGCGATCGTCGGCCGCGAGGTTCCCGGGCTTCAGGTGGGGACGTCCGCGATCCCCGTCTTCGGCCGGCATCCCCTGCTGGTCTCCAGCCAGGCCCAAACGGCCCAGGCGGCGACGGGCGGCCGCTACCACCTGGGGCTCGCCCTCGGCACCCGGCACCTGACCGAGGGCGGCTTCGGCATTCCCCACGAGCGTCCCGTCGCGCTGCTCCGGGAGTTCCTCACCGCGCTGCGGCCCCTGCTCGACACGGGGCAGGCGGACTTCCAGGGCGAGCTGCTGACCGCGAGGACCCCGCTGCCCGCGGCGGTGCCCGGCGGCGCGGAACCGCCGGTGCCGGTGCTGGTCGCGGCCATGGGACCGCAGACGCTGCGGGTCGCAGGCGAACTCGCCGACGGGATCCTGCCGTTTCTGGCGGGCCCGCGTGCCCTCGCCGAGCACATCGTCCCGGCCGTCACGGCCGCCGCCGAGGCGGTGGGCCGGCCGGCACCGCGCATCGTGGCCCTCGTCCCCGGGGTGGTGACCGCCCACCCCGGGAAGGTCCGGGAGGCCGCGGCGTCGGCGCTCGCCCTGTACGACGGCATCCCCTCGTACGCGCGCGTGATCGGCCTGTCCGGCGGCGCACGGGCCGCCGACCTGGCCGTGATCGGTGACGAGGAGCAGGTGGCCGCGGAGATACGGCGCTACCGCGGGGCCGGTGCGACGGAGGTGGTGGTCACGGCCACCGACCTCGGCGGTGAGGCCGACCGGCGGCGGACCTGGTCACTGCTCGGAGAGCTGGCGCGCGCCTGAGCCCGGCCGCCGCGCCCGCTCGTGCCGGCAGCGTGTCCGGGCGGCCGCCCTCGCCGCCCTGACCGCTCACCCACTCGCCCCCCTCGCACCGTCAGCCTGCCTTCACGCTGCCCGGCCGCCGGAGCAGGTAGACGGCGGCGGAGGCGACGAGGGCCAGCATGCAGGCGATGAACACCAGGCCCGCCCCTTCGAGGCCGAGCGGTTCGGCCAGCAGGCCGACGCCGATCACCGGGATCGAGATGCCGGTGTACGCGACCACGAACAGGGTCGAGATGACCGCCGCGCGCCGGTCCTCGGGCGCCGCGGCCGCGACGGAGGACAGCCCCGCGCGGAAGGCGAGTCCCTGTCCGGCGCCGCCGACGAGGGCTGCGAGGACGATGAACACGAGGAGATCGGTGAAGAGCGCCGCCGCGAGGAGCGCGAGGCCGGCGAAGAGCACGGCGCAGCCCAGGGAGAGGGAGCGTGCCACCCCCACGCGGCCGACGGCCAGTTGTCCGGCGGTCGAGGCGAAGAAGGCCAGCGCGACGACGAGCCCGCTGACGGCGTGGTTGTCCACGTGCAGATAGCGGGCGAGGAACGCGGGGCTGACCGAGGTGAACACGCCGAACAGCGCGAACCCCACGAAGCAGGCGATCGCCGCGGGCACGAACGCCGCCCTCACCTGGGCCGGCAGGGCGGGCCGCCGGGGTCGTACGGCGGTCAGCGGGCGCCGCTCGGCCACGGTCTCGGGGAGCCGCAGCAGGACGGCGGCGGAGACGGCCACCAGGGCGAGGTGCACGGCGAACGGGAGGAGCAGGGGCCGGGGGGCGTACTCCGCGAGCAGCCCGGCGAGCAGGGGTCCGCACCCCAGGCCGCCCATGTTGGCGGCGGTGGCCACGAAGGTCGCCCGTGAGCGGTCGCCCGGCGGGGCGAGCTCCATCACGTAGGCGGTGGCGGCGCCGGTGAAGAGACCGGCCGAGAGGCCCGAGAGGAGACGGCCCGCGTACAGCCAGGCCAGGTTGTCGGCGCTGAGGAAGCAGACCGCGCTCGCGGCCGCGAAGCCGAGGCCCCAGAGCAGTGCGGGTCGCCGGCCGACGGTGTCGGAGGCGTTGCCCGCCAGGAGCAGGACGCCGATGACCCCGAAGGCGTACACGGCGTAGACGACGGTGACCGTCAGCTCGGAGAACCCGAACTCCTCCTGGTAGAGGGGGTAGAGCGGGGTCGGCAGCGTGGTGCCGGCCATGCACACGACGAACACCGCTCCGGCGAGGAGGCACCGGAGCCGGCCCTGACGTTCATCTTCCATGGCGCGACCGTAAGCCCGGCGGCCGTCGATCGGCGGTACGAACTGCGGCGCGCGTGACGACGTCACCCGACCTGCCGGGCCGAGCGGCCGGCGAACTGAGCACTGGTCAGAGAACGCATGAATTGCGACTTTCCTGTGCGCAAGGCTGGAAGATTCCTTCACCCCATGCATATCAATCGACTCAAGAGCGTTCCGAACTGATCAAGAACGCCTCTATAGTTCCGTCGTTGCGACCTCCTTCCCCCGTGCCTGCTCCCGAGAGTCTGGTTGATGTCGGCGTCACCCACCCCGTTCCGTCCTGCCCTGACCGCCGCGTTGCTGACAGCCGCCGCGGGCGGCGCGCTCGCCGCGGCGGCGACGACCGCGGCACCGGCCGGGGTACGCCCCGCGCTCGGCTGGTTCGCCGTCTGCGGCGTCCTGCTCCTGTCCGCCGCGGCCTGCTCCGTCACCTGGTACGCGCGCACCGCGCGGGCACTCGGCCGGCGGGCCGAGGTCCTCGCCGCGGAACTCGCCTCCCGCGAGGCCTACGTCGCCCGGTACAAGGCCACCGCCGAGCGCGAGGCGGCGGCGCTGAAGGAGCGGTACGAGGCGGAGGCCGCCGTCTCTGCCGCCGACCACGCGGCACGGACCGAGGAGCTCACCCGGGCCCACAGGACCGAGACCGCCCGGCTCGTCGAGGCACGGGCCGCCGATGTCGAACGTCTCGACGGCCGGCTGCGCCGGGCGGAGTCCGGCCGGTCCGCGGCCATGGCCGCCGCGGCAAACGCGGCCGGACGCATGCAGGCGCTGGCCACGAGCATGATGGCCGACCTGCGGGAGATGGAGCACCGGCACGCCGACGAGGACGTCCTCACCGACCTGCTCCACCTCGACCACCGCACCGCCCAGGCGGGACGGCTCGCCGACTCCATCGCGGTGCTGACCGGCGCCCGTTCCGGCCGCCGCTGGGCGCGACCCATCGTCATGGAGTCGATCCTGCGCGGCGCCATGGGCCGGATCGGCGGCTACCAGCGGGTGCGGCTGCACTCCGGCAGCGAGGCGGCGGTCGCGGGCCACGCCGCCGAAGGCGTCATGCACGCGCTGGCCGAACTCCTCGACAACGCCGCGAACTTCTCCCCGCCGAGCGCGGAGGTCCACGTCTACGTGGAGGAGGTCCCCGCGGGCATCGTCATCACCGTCGAGGACAGCGGCCTGGCCATGAGCGACGTCCAGCTGAGGCGCGCCGAGGCCGCCGTCGGCGCGTCGGCCCAGGACCTCGCCGGGCTCTCGGGCACCCGCCTCGGCCTGCACGTGGTCGGCCGCCTCGCGCGCAAGCACGGTCTGACCGTGTCCTTCCGCCCCTCCGCGCGCGGAGGTACAGGCGCTCTCCTGATGGTTCCTCAGGAGCTGGTCAGCCACGCCACGGCGGAGCCGGTCGGCGCCTCCGGCGCACCGGCGCTCCCCGTCTCCGGCCGTGCCGTGACCTCCCCCGCCACCGGCCGGACGCCCTCGGCCCGGTCCGCCCTCGCCCCGGCCCGGCCGGCCGAGCCGGAGGCCGTGCACGAGACCGTGGCCGACGGCAGCGACGTACCGGAGCCGGAGGCGGACATGATCATCCTGCCGCGCCGTCGCCGCGGCGAGACCCTGGCCTCCCAGCTCAAGAACGAGGAGGCACCCGCGAAGCCCCGCGAGGAGGCTCCCCGTACCGGTGCGGCCGTGACCCCGCCGCGCTTCGGCAGCTTCCACCGGGCCGTACGCGCGGCCGGCACCGCGCAGGAGGACGCTCCCGCGTCGACCGGCCCCGGCGCCGGAGACCCCGCCGCCGACCCCGCCGACACCCCTGCCCGGGCGACCGACCCCGCCGACACCCCCGTCAGCCAGGCGGCCCGTCCCGCCGACTCCCCGGAGGACCGGACGGCCGGCGACCGCCCGGCCGACCTCCCCGTACCGTCCGACCCGCAGGACCCGGCGGCCGCACCGCACCCGTCGCCGTCCTCGAACCCCCCGTATTCGGAAGGCAATCCGCGATGACCGGCACCACCACCGACGAGAAGCTCAGCTGGCTCCTGGAGGGCCTGCTGGAACGCACCCCGGCCACCCGGCACGCGCTGGTGCTCTCCCGTGACGGCCTCAAGCTCTGCCGTACCTCCGGGCTCTCCGTGGACCAGGCCGACCAGCTCGCCGCCATCGCCGCGGGCATCCAGAGCCTCTCGCACGGCGCCTCCATGGAGTTCGGCGACGGCACCGGCGGGGTCCGCTCCGCGATGGCCGAGTTCTACGGCGGCATCCTGTTCATCGTGGAGGCCGGGGACGGTGCGCACCTCGCCCTGGTCGCCGACGAGGAGGCCGACGCGGGACTCGTCGGTCACAACATGACGGAACTGGTGGAGCAGCTGGGCGAGCACCTCGTCGCCAGGCCCCGGGGATGAGCCGGGTCAGGCCGGGCCGGGACGACTCCCCCGACCGCCTCTACACCGTCACCGGTGGTCGCAGCCGTGCCGGATCCGACGCCTTCGACGTGGTGACGCTCGTGGTCGCCGAGAGCGATCCCGTCCCCGGCATGCAGTCCGAGCACGCCGCGATCCTGCGCATGTGCCGCTTCCCCCTGGCGGTGGTGGAGGTGGCGTCGGAGCTCGGCCTGCCCGTGTCGATCACCCGGATCCTCCTGGCCGACCTGCACGCCACCGGCCGGATCAGCGCCCGCCACCCCCGCCCCACGTACCGCCTTCCCGATCACGACATCCTGGAGCAGGTGCTCGTTGGACTCCGTAGCCTCTGAACAGCGCCAGACCCTGCGCAGCACCGCCGACAACGGACTGAAGATCGTCGTCGTCGGCGGATTCGGAGTCGGCAAGACCACCCTGGTCCGCTCGGTCAGCGAGATCCGTCCGCTGAACACCGAGGAGACGATGACGCAGGCCGGCGAGCACATCGACGACACGGTCGGTGTCGCCGCGAAGACGGCCACCACCGTCGCCTTCGACTTCGGCCGGATCTCGCTCGACGCGCACAACGTGCTGTACCTGTTCGGCGCCCCCGGCCAGGAGCGGTTCTGGTTCCTGTGGGACCGGCTCTTCTCCGGGACGCTCGGTGCCGTCGTGCTCGTCGACACCCGGCGGCTCGCCGACTCCTGGTACGCCGTCGACCGGCTCGAACACCACGGCACCCCGTTCGTCGTCGCCTGCAACGACTTCGGCGGCCCCGCCCACACCCCCGCCCAGATCCGCGAGGCCCTCGACCTCGCCGACGAGGTCCCCCTGGTCTTCTGCGACGCCCGGTCGCGCGAGTCCAGCAAGCAGGTCCTCATCTCGCTCGTCGAGCACCTGCAGACCCTCGTCGCCCCGGACCCGCAGCCGATACCGGAGCCCACCCCGTGACCCACCCCGAGCCCCAGCCCGTCCCGCTGAGCGGCCCCCGGTTCCAGACCGACCCCGTGGAGCTGTACCGGCGGATACGGCGTGAGCACGGCGCCGTCGCCCCGGTCGTGCTCGACGGCGACGTGCCCGCCTGGCTCGTCCTCGGCTACCGCGAACTGCACCAGGTCACCAGCGACCCGGTCCTCTTCTCGCGCGACTCCGAGCTGTGGAACCAGTGGGACGCGATCCCGGCGGACTGGCCGCTACTGCCCATGATCGGCCGCAAGCAGCCGTCCATCCTCTACACCGTCGGCGAGCGGCACCGCGAGCGGGCCGGGGTCATCTCCGACGCGCTGGAGGCCGTCGACCCGTTCGTCCTGAAGGAACGGGCCGAGCGCTTCGCCGACGAACTCATCGACGCCCTCTGCGGCAAGGGCGCCTGCGACATCATCGCCGAGTACGCGATGCTGCTGCCCGTACGGGTCCTCGCCAGCGTCTACGGCTTCGCCGACGAGCAGGGGCCGGGACTTGTGACCGCCCTCAACGACATGATCAACGGTCAGGAGGGCGCGCTCGAAGGCCAGCGCCACCTGGCCGAGTCCATGTTCGCGCTGCTCGCGGCCAAGGCCGCGGCGCCCGGCGACGACGTCGCCTCGCGGATGGTCGCCAACACCGCCGGCTTCACCCTCGAAGAGGTCGCCCAGGACCTCATGGTGATGATGGCGGCCGGCCACCAGCCCACCGCCGACTGGATCGGCAACTCGCTCCGCCTGATGCTCACGGACGACCGGTTCGCGGCCTCCCTCTCCGGCGGCCGGCACAGCGTCGGCGAGGCGATGAACGAGGTCCTGTGGGAGGACACCCCCACCCAGAACGTCGCCGGTCGGTGGGCCTCGCGCGACACCCGTCTCGGCGGCCGCCGGATCGGCCGGGGCGACCTGCTCCTCCTCGGGCTCGCGGCCGCCAACGCCGATCCGCACGTACGGGCCGACTCCGGTGCCTTCACCGGAGGCAACAACGCCCATCTCTCCTTCGGGCACGGCGAGCACCGCTGCCCCTTCCCCGCGCAGGAGGTCGCCGAGACCATCGCCAGGACAGGGATCGAGGTGCTGCTCGACCGGCTGCCGGACGTGGACCTCGCGGTGGCCGAGGACGCCCTCACCCGCCGCCCCTCCCCCTGGCTGCGAGGCCTCACCGCGCTCCCCGTCACCTACACCCCGACCCCCGCCCTTGGAGCCTTCGCATGAGCTGCCCGTACGACCACACCGCCTCGTCCGGCACCGATGTGATCACCCTGGACCCCTTCGTCGGTGACCTCGACGGGGAGAGCGCGCGGCTGCGCGAGGCCGGTCCGCTGGCCCGTGTCGTCCTGCCCGGCGGGGTGCCCTGCTGGGCCGTCACCCGGCACGCCGAGGCGCGGAAGCTGCTCACCGACTCCCGTCTCGTCAAGGACATCGACGTGTGGGGGGCGTGGCAGCGCGGCGAGATACCCCTCGACTGGCCGCTGATCGGCCTCGCCAACCCCGGGAAGTCCATGCTGACCGTGGACGGCGACGAGCACCGGCGGCTGCGCACCCTGGTCGCGCAGGCGCTCACGGCGCGCCGGGTGGAGCGCCTGCGCGCGGGCATCGAGGCCCTGACCGAGGGCATGCTCGACCGGCTCGCGGAGCGCCCGGCCGGCGAGGTCGTGGACCTGAAGGCGGAGTTCGCGTACCCCCTGCCGATGAACGTGGTCGGCGAGCTGATGGGCGTCGACGCGGCCGACCACCCGCGGATGAAGACGCTGTTCGACAAGTTCTTCTCGACGCAGACGCCGCCCGAGGAGGTGCCGGGCATGATGGCGGACCTCGGCGCCCTCTTCGCCGGCATCGTGGCGGGCAAGAAGGAGAACCCGGGGGACGACCTCACCAGCGCGCTGATCGAGGCGTCGGAGGACGGCGACCGGCTCAGCACGGAGGAGATCACCAACACCCTCCAGCTGATGGTGGCGGCCGGGCACGAGACGACCATCAGCCTGATCGTGAACGCCGTCGTCGCCCTGGAGACCCACCCCGAGCAGCGCGCGCTGGTGCTCAAGGGCGAGGTGCCGTGGGAGAACGTCATCGAGGAGACGCTCCGCTGGTCGACGCCCACCTCGCACGTGCTGATCCGCTTCGCGGCCGAGGACATCGAGGTCGGTGACCGGGTGCTGCCGAAGGGCGAGGCCCTGATCGTGTCGTTCGGCGCGATCGGCCGGGACGAGGTGCAGTACGGACCGACGGCGGGCGACTTCGACGTGACCCGCACGCCGAACCGTCACATCTCCTTCGGCCACGGCCCGCACGTCTGCCCGGGCGCGGCCCTCTCGCGCCTGGAGGCCTCGGTGGCCCTCCCCGCCCTGTACGCGCGCTTCCCCGTGCTCCGGCTCGCCGTACCGCGCGAGGAACTCCGCAACAAGCCGGTCGTCACGCAGAACGACCTGTTCGACCTCCCGGTCCTCCTGGCCTGACCCCCTGGCCACCTGACGCCCCGGCCTCCCCCGACGGGGAGGACCGGGGCGTCTCGCTGGGCGGCAGGCGTCCGGTCAGCCGACCGCGTCGGTCGCCGCCACCCGGTGGGCCTCGATGCCGGGGGCGGCGAGCAGCTCGGCGATCAGTGCCTCGGAGCCCCCGACGTACGTGCTGACCAGGTCGACGTCACCGCCCACGCACCAGGCCCGGTCCTGCGGCCACCACAGATCGGGGAGTTCCGCGAACGCGTCCAGGAGCTCGGGAGAGACGGCGTCGGCCAGCCGTCCCGAGAGCAGGATCTCCTCGCGTTCCGGGGTGGGGAAGGTCGGGACGCCGTCCCACTCCCAGCGGCCGTACCCGTGCCACAGTCCGAACCAGCACCGCTCCGCCGTGCCCGTGTGCCGCGCGAGGACGGGGATCAGAGCGCGTGCGACCCCGCCGGGCGTGGGGCCTTCGGCGGGGTGCTCGTCCCAGACTCCGGGCAGGCCGTACTCCGCGTCGTTCTGGTAGAACCGCTCGACGCCGATCACCTCGTGCCAGTCCGTCAGCGCTTCGACCCGCCGACCGCAGGCGGCGGCGACGCTGTCCCAGCGGACCGGGCGCTCGTCGAGAGCCGCCGGGTGCAGCACCCGCGCGTACGCCGGGAAGCCGGGCGCGGCGACACCGGCCACGGTGCCGAAGTCCCCGTGCCCGGCGCGGCGTTCGGTCAGCCACTGGGCCGCCCCGAGGTCCGCGGTCTCGACGCGCAGGCGCCCGTACAGGGTCGGGGCGGGTTCTCGCTGCGACGGGGTCCATGTCTCCATCCGCCCAGTCTGCCCGGGACCGCCGCCCGGGTGGCGGCCGGGTCAGGGCCTCGTCGAGCGTCACGCGCACCGGACGCTCCGCTGTCCGGTGTGAGCGGGAACCAGCCGGTGCATGGCGGATGATCGCCGTTTCTTCGGGTCCGGGTGGTTCGTTGCACTCCAAGATCCATTGGGGTGACCAACCGTCACCAGCGAGTCGAAGGAACGTACCGTCCGTGAGTGTCACCACCTCCCCAGACCTGTGGTTCTCCCCCGTACGCCCGCTGGCCGGTGCCGGTGCCCGGCTCTTCTGCCTCCCGCACGGAGGGGCGGACGGATCGGTGTTCCGGCCGTGGCAGAGCGGGGTCGGGCCGGGGATCGAGGTCGTGCCCGTCCAGTTGCCGGGACGCGGGATCCGTCTTGAGGAGCCGGCCGAGAGGTCGGTCGTCCGGCTCGGCGAGCGGCTTGCCGGGCCGGTCGCCCGCCGGGCCGGGGGCCTTCCGTATGTGCTCTTCGGTCACAGCATGGGGGCTCTGCTCGCCTATGAACTGGGCCTCGCCCTCCAGGACGGCCCGCGGCCACCGGCGGCGGTGGTCGTCTCCGGCAGCGTCCCGCCGCACCTGCCCCGCCGCACCCCTGCGATGCACCTGCTGCCGGACGAGGAGTTCCGGGTCCGTCTCGGTGCCCTGGGCGGGATCCCGCCGGAGCTGCTCGCCGAGGACGAGTGGTTGGAGCTCTTCCTGCCGCCGCTTCGCGCCGACTTCGAGGCGGCCGAGACCTACCGGACCGGGCGCACGCTGTCGGCCGGTGTGCGTCTGATCGCCCTTGGCGGCGCCGACGACCCCGCCGCCCCTCCGGCCGAGGTCGAGCGCTGGCGGGAGCTGGGCACCGACGTCACGGTCCGGGTCCTCCCCGGCGGCCACTTCTTCCCCTTCGAGTCGACCGAACAGGTCCTTTCCCTCGTGTCGGCCGCCTGCGGTTCCCGCTGATGATCCGCACCCCATCCGTTCTGTCCATGATGAGTCAAGGAATGTCATTCGTGAGCAACAAAGCGGTACGACAAGGGCGTTACGGCGTCGACGGACCGGGCTGGCTCCTTGCCCTCGGCGGCGGGGTCGTGGCTCCGCTGGTCGCGGTCGCCGCGGGGGCGCCCCGCTGGCTGCTGCGGGTCCCGCCGATGGTGGCGGCCCCGGCCGGGCTGTATCTGCACGCCTCCGCACGGGGCAAGTTCCTCGTGTGGGAGGAGCGGTTGGACGCGCTCGGCCTGCGGGGTGACGAGGAGGTCCTGGACCTGGGCTGCGGGCGCGGAGCGGTGCTGACCGCGGTGGCGCGCCGGGTGCCGAAGGGCAGGGTCACCGGGGTCGACGTCTGGCGCTCGGTCGACCAGTCCGGCAACAACGAGCTGGCCGCCGCCCGTAACGCCGCACGCGAGGGGGTCGCCGACCAGGTCGCCCTGGTGACCGCCGACATGCGACGACTCCCCTTCGAGGACGCCGCGTTCGATCTCGTGGTGTCCAGTATGGCGATCCACAACATCACCGACGCGCGGGGCCGTGAGGCCGCCCTGCGCGAGGCCTACCGGGTCCTCAAGCCGGGCGGGCGGCTGCTCGTCGCCGACGTCTTCCACGGCGCCCGCTACGTCGACGTCCTCCGTGCGGCGGGTGCCGTCCACGTCCGCCGCACCGATGCCGGCCCCCGGATGTGGTGGTCCGGGCCCTGGGTCCGGACGCTGCTTGTGAGCGCGGAGAAGCCCGCCGCCGAGCCAGACGACGACGACCTGGACGGGGAGCTGCGGTCATGACCCTCTCCGCACCCTTTCCCCGGGCACACGGACGGCGTCCGGGCAGCCTCGTCGACCTGCTGCGGTCACGGGCCGCACGGCAGCCCGACCGGCTCGCGTACGTCTTCCTCGACAGCCACGGCGCGGAGGAGTCCCGGCTCACCTACGCGCAACTCGACCACCGTGCCCAGGTGGTCGCAGCGAACCTCCAGGAGGAGGCCAAGACCGGGGACCGGGTCCTGATCCTGCACCCGCCGGGCCCCGACTACCTGAGCGCGTACTTCGGCTGCCTGTACGCGGGCGCGGTCGCCGTCCCGTGCTATCCGCCGCACGCCCGGAACCTGGCCCGGCTGCGGGCCGTCGCGGCGGACGCGGCACCCACCGTCGCGCTGACCGGTGACCGGATCAGCCCCGGCGTCCGCGGGCGGCTTCTCGACGCGCCCGAGCTACGGGACGTGACCTGGCTGCCGACCGGGGCACTCACCGTGGGTGCCGGGCGGTGGACCGATCCGCTCGTCGGCACCGACAGCCTGGCGTTCCTGCAGTACACCTCGGGCAGTACCGCCGCGCCGAAGGGCGTGATGGTCTCGCACGGCAACCTGCTGCACAACTCGGCCCAGATCCAGCGGCGTACGCGGACCTCGGAGGAGTCCGTCTGCGTGAGCTGGCTGCCGCCGTACCACGACATGGGGCTCATCGGCGGCATCCTGCAACCCCTGGTCGCCGGGTGCCCCGGCATCCTGATGGCGCCGGGCACCTTCGTCCTGGACCCGGTCCAGTGGCTGCGCGCGATCTCCACCCATGGCGCGACGGCCTCCCCCTCTCCCCCGTTCGCCCTGGACCTCTGCGTCGAACGGGTCGACCCGGACGTCCACGAGCCGCTGGACCTCAGCACCCTGGAGACGGTCGTCGTCGGCGCGGAGCCCGTACGGGCCGCGACCCTCGACCGTTTCGCCGGGCACTTCGCGCGCTGGGGGCTGCGCAGGGAGGTCCTGCGGCCCAGCTTCGGGCTCGCCGAGGGCACCCTGATGGTGTCCTGCGGAGAGCACCTCAGCCGCTCGACCGCCGTCACCGTCGACGCCTCCGCCCTGGAGGCGCACCGTGTCGTCCCCGGCACCGCCGACGCCGGACCCGGCCGGAGCCGGGAGGTCGTCGGCTGCGGCTCCGCCGTCGACGGGCAGCGGCTCCTCGTCGTCGACCCCGCCACCAGGACCGTCTGCGGCCCCGACCGGGTCGGTGAGATCTGGGTCGGCGGCCCGAACGTCGCCCACGGGTACTGGGGGCGGCCGGACGAGAGCCCGGCCTCCTTCGAGGCGGAACTGGACGGCGGCGAGGGGCCGTTCCTCCGCACCGGCGATCTGGGGTTCCTGCGCGGCGGTGAACTGTTCGTCACCGGCCGCAGCAAGGACCTGATCATCGTCCGGGGCCGCAACCTCTACCCGCAGGACATCGAGCGCCGCGCCGAGCGGGCTCACCCGGCCCTGGGGGCCAACTCCTCGGCCGCGGTCGCCGTCGACGACGGCGGGGCGGAGCGGCTGGTGCTCATCGCCGAGGTCCGGCGCGGGGCGGACCTGCCGCCGGTGGCGGAGGTCGTACGGCACATCGGCCGGGCGATCGCCGCGGAGTTCGACGTACGCCTCCACCGTCTGGTCCTCGTCCGGGCGGGCACCGTCCCCAAGACGTCCAGCGGGAAGATCCGGCGCCGGGCCGCCCTGGACGCCCTCCTCGACGGCACGCTCACCATCGTCGGGGAGTGGACGGACGGTGGGGACGGTAGGGACGACGCGGGTGGCACGGACACGGGCGCGGACCCGGCCGCGTCCCCCGGCGACCCGCGCCGGCCCGCCGTCGAGGCGTACCTGAGCGAGCTGGTGACGGCCCTGGTGACGGACTGCGCGGAGGCCCCCGACCGGGAGCGCCCGCTGCTCGACCTCGGCATGGACTCGCTGACCACGCTCCGGCTCGCCGGCCGGATCGAGCGTGACCTGGGCGTGGACGTCTCCGACGCCGTGTTCGACGGCGACGCGACCATCGCCTCGCTCGCGGTCGGCATCGTCGACCGGCGGCCGACGGGAGTCCCCCTCACCGCCGGGGGCGAGCTGCTTCCGGCCGAGGCGCCGGTAGCCGGCACCGCGACGACCACCGGAGCGGACGCCGGAGCGGAGGACGCCGGAAGCCCGACCGCGTCCGCTCCCGCCGCCGGTACCGACGTACTCCCCGCCCCGCACGCGCCCTTCCCCCAGACCGACACCCAGCAGGCCTACTGCCTCGGACGCACCGGCGCCTTCGAGCTGGGGAACGTCTCCACCCACGTCTATCTGGAGTTCGACGCCCCCGCGCTCGACCTGCCGCGCTTCGAGCACGCCTGGCGGCGGGTGATCGACCGCCACGAGATGCTGCGGGCCGTCATGCTGCCCGACACCAACGAACAGCGGATCCTCCCCGACGTACCGCCGTACGAGATCCGGGTGACCGATCTGCGCGGCCGCCCGCGGCACGAGGCCGAGGCGGAGCTCGCCGCCACCCGGGACCGGCTGTCGCACGAGGTGCGCCCGGCGGACCGGTGGCCGCTGTTCGAGGTCGCCGCCACCCGGCTCGACGACGGCCTGCGCGTCCATCTCAGCGTGGACTCGCTGATCGCCGACTTCTCCTCCGGGCGACTGCTCTTCGACGACCTGTCCCGCTTCTACGAGCAGCCGCACGCCCGGCCGCCGGCGCCGGAGAAGTCCTTCCGCGACCATGTGCGGGCCGAGGCGGACCGCCGGGACGGGGCCGCGTACCGGCGCTCGCGCGACTACTGGTGGAGCAGGCTGCCGGAGTTGCCCCCGGCGCCGCGGCTGCCCGCCGCCGCCCGCGCCCGCTCGGTCGACCGGCCGCGGTTCACCCGGCGGGAGACCACCCTGCCCGCCGAGCTGTGGCAGGGCCTCAAGGAGCGGGCGCGCCTGGCCGGTCTGACGCCCACGGGGCTGCTGCTCACCGCCTACGCCGAGGTGCTCGCCACCTGGAGCGCCGGACGGCACTTCACCCTGAACGTGCCGCGCCTCACCCGGCCCGTGCACGATCCCGGATACGACGAGGTGATCGGCCAGTTCGCGTCCTTCACCCTCCTGGAGGTCGACTTCCGCACCGGCTCCACCTTCCGCGACCGGGCGCGCGGGCTGCAGCGGCGCCTGCTGACCGACCTGCGGCACCAGGACGTCGGCGGCGTCGAGGTGCTCCGTGAGCTGATGCGGCTGCAGGGCGGATTCGACCAGGCGCTCATGCCGGTGGTCATGACCAGCAACCTCGCCTTCGCCACCCCGGGGAAGACGCCGCTCGAGAAACTGCTCACCCCCGTCTTCGCCGTCTCGCAGACCCCTCAGGTCTCCCTCGACCAGCAGGTGCAGGAAGAGGAGGGCGCACTGCTCCTGAACTGGGACGCGGTCGACGAGCTCTTTCCCGCCGGGCTCGTCGACGACATGTTCGCCGCGCTCACCGCGCTGCTGCACCGGCTCGCGACCGACGAGGACACCTGGTCGCGGAGCGATCCGATCGCCCTGCCGACCGCACAGGCGGAGCGGCGCGCGGCGAGCGCGGGCCAGGTCCGCGCCGTTCCCGACCTCCAGGTGCAGCACCTGTTCGCACGGCAGGTGGCCGTCCGCCCCGACGCCCCCGCCGTGATCGCCCCGGACCTGACCCTCTCCTACGGCCGGCTCGACGCCACCGCCCGGCGGGTGGCCCGCTGGCTGTGCGCGCACGGTGCCCGTCCCGGCCGGCTCGTCGCGATCGTCATGGACAAGGGCTGGGAACAGGCGGTCGCCGCGTACGCGGTGCTCTTCTCGGGTGCCGCGTACCTGCCGGTCGACCCGGACCTGCCCGGCGCCCGCGTCGGGCATCTGCTCGACAGGGGCGAGGTCGACCTCGTCCTCACCCAGGCCCGGCTCGACGACACCCTGGGCTGGCCGGCCGGACCGCTCCGGCTCTGCCTCGACCGGCCGCTGCCCGCCGACACCGACACACCGCTCCCCTCCGGGGGCGACCCGGGCGACCTCGCGTACACGATGTTCACCTCCGGGTCGACGGGCGATCCGAAGGGGGTGATGGTCAACCACCGGGCGGTCGTCAACTGTCTGCGGGAGACCGTGGAGGCGTTCGGTGTCGGCGAGGGCGACCGCTGCCTCGCGGTGACCTCGCTCCACCACGACATGTCGGTCTTCGACGTCTTCGGGGTGCTCGCCGCGGGCGGCGCGATGGTCGTACCGGCCGCCGCCGAGCGCCGCGAACCGGCGCACTGGGCGGAGCTCGTGGCCAAGCACCGGGTCACGCTGTGGAACTCGGTCCCCGCCATGATGGAGATGCTCCTGGAGTCCGCGGGCGACGACGGCTCGCTCGCCTCGCTCCGGCTCGCCCTGCTCGGCGGCGACTGGATCCCGCTGGCCGTGCCGCGACGGCTCGCCGCGGCCGCGCCGGGCGTCGAGGTCGTGTCCGTCGGCGGGCCGACCGAGACGACCGTCTGGAGCATCTGGTACCCCGTCACCGAGATCGACCCCTCCTGGCGGAGCATCCCGTACGGCACGCCCCTCGCCAACGTCCGGTACCACGTGCTCGACGAGCGGCTCCAGGAGTGCCCCGAGTGGGTGACCGGCGAGATGTACGTCTCCGGCATGTCCCTGGCCGACGGCTACTGGCGCGACCCCGAGCGCACCGCCGCCGTGTTCCTCTCCCGTCCCGGCACCGGGGAACGGATGTACCGCACCGGGGACCTCGGCAGATGGCGGCCGGACGGCACCGTCGAGTTCATGGGCAGGGCCGACTTCCAGGTCAAGATCCGGGGCCGGCGCGTCGAACTCGGCGAGATCGAGACGGCGCTGCTCGCACACCCCTCCGTCGCCTCGGCCGTCGTCACCGCCACCGGCCGCGCCGAAGGGCCCGGCCACGACGGCCTGGTCGCCTATGTGATCGCCGGGCCGCCGGCGGGCACCGCACAGCCGGACACGACCGACGTCGAGGAGGCCCGCCGCAACGGTGTCACCCTGCTCGACCCCCTGGCCCGCGCCTCCTTCAAGCTCGCCCGCCACGGCCTGCGTCACGAACCGGACCGGGCCCGGCTCGTCCTCCCCCGGGTGGCGGACGAGCCGCGGCGGCGGCGCAGCGACCGGGTGTTCCTCGCCGAGCCGATCAGCCTCGCCGAACTGGTCGACTGCCTGGGCGCCCTGCGCCAGGACGAGGTGGACGGCCTTGTCAAGTGCCGCTATCCGTCGGGCGGCGGGCTCTATCCGGTCCAGACGTATCTGTATGCGAAGGCCGGTGCGGTGGCAGGGCTTCCGGGAGGGACGTACTACCTCGACCCGAGGGAGAACGCGCTGGTCACCCTCGACGAGGGCGCGACGCTCGACGCGGGGATCCACGCGGCGCACAACCGCGCCGTCTTCGAGGCCGCCGGCTTCGGCCTCTTCCTCGTCGCCGACCTCGACGCGATCGAGCCGATGTACGGCCGGAACGCCCGCGATCTCTGTCTGCTGGAAGCCGGGTACATGGGGCAGCTGCTCATGGACCGGGTCGCGGGCACCACGATCGGCCTCTGCCCGATCGGCGCGCTCTCCTTCGAGCCGGTCGGGCCGCTGCTCGCGCTGGGCGAGAACCAGGTGCTCGTGCACTCCCTGCTCGGCGGCCGTGTGGACCGCGACGCGCCTGTGCCGGGTGTCACCGCGCCGTCCGCCGAGCCGGCCGGGCCGCTCGCCGAGCGGCTCAAGGCCTGGCTGGGTGACCGGCTGCCCTCGCACATGGTCCCCGGCCACGTGCTGACCGTGGACAGCTGGCCGCTCAGCGCGAACGGCAAGATCGACCGGCGTGCGCTGCCCGCCCCCAGGGAGGCCGGTGACGCGCCGGGGTTCGTCGCGCCACGGACGCCGACCGAGGAACGGCTGGCCGCCCTCTGGTGCGAGGTCCTGGAGCTGCCCCGGGTGGGTGTCCACGACAACTTCTTCGAGCTCGGCGGGAACTCCCTGGCCGCGACCCGCCTGGTCGCCCGGATCCGCGACCGGTTCCGGATCGCGATCAGCCTCCGCGCGGTGTTCACCTCCCGTACGGTCGCGGAGCTCGCGGTCACGGTCGACCGGTTCGGGAACGCCGGGAACGACGGGAACGACGGGAAGGGGACGAGCGACAGGGGCGACGGGAGCGGGACGAGCGGGGTGAGTGGCGTGAACGACGGGGCCTGACGTTCTGCGGTCGAGGGCGGGACCGGTGGGCGGCGGCGCCCCCGGCCCGCCCTTCGCCGGTACGGCCCCTCGTACCTCAGGGGGCGGCGGTCGTGAGCTGGGCGCAGGCCAGTACGACCTCGTCGAGGGCCAGGCCCTCGTCGCGCAGCGCCCGCTGGCGGTCCGCGCCGCCGCCGCGGGTCAGATGGGCGGCGATGCCCTGGCGCGCCGCGTCCAGGTCTCCGGTGTCCCGGAGCGCCTCCTCGGTGTGCCGCAGGAGGGCGTCGAACGCCGCCTCGGTGCTGGTCTCCCGCATGGTGACGGGGTGGACGAGCGGTCCACCGAGCCCGGACCGGGCGGCGCGCCAGGAGGCCAGCCGCAGGAGCCCGGCGGAGATGCGGGCGGGAGCCTCGCCGCTCCGCCAGGCGCGGGCGGCGGTCTCCACCAGGCCGCGGGCGAGGGTGGCGACGAGCACGGTCGTGGCGGGTTCCAGGCAGACGTCGGCGACCCTGATCTCGACGGTCGGGTAGCTGGCGGAGAGGCGGGCGTCGAAGTAGATCATGCCGGGGTCGCGCAGGACCCCGGTCGCCAGCATGTCCTCCACCTGCTCGTGGTACCGCTCGGCGCTGCCGAAGAGTTCGTACGGTCCGGCGGACGGCCAGCGGTTCCAGACACGGCTGCGGTAGCTGCTGTATCCGCTGTCCTGCCCCTGCCAGAACGGTGAGTTGCCGCTGAGCGCGTTGAGGAGGTACAGCCAGGGCCGGATGCGGTCGAGGACGGCGACCCCCTCCTCGTCGGAGTCCACGGCCACATGGACGTGGCACCCGCAGGTGAGCTGTTCCCTGGTGGTGAGGGCGAACTGCTCGGCCATCCACCGGTATCTGAGCCCCATGTGGCGGGAGGGCTCCACGGGGAGCGGCGAGGTGGCGAGGGCGGCGACGAGCGCGCCGGCCTCCCGGGCGTACCGCAGGGCCTCGCCGCGCAGGCGGACGATCTCGTGCCGCAGCTCGTCCATGCCGGTCATCGGCCGGGTGGAGAACTCCAGCTGTTCCTGGTGCAGCTCCTTCTCGAAGGTGTCGCCCGCCTCGTCCCCCCGGAGGGCCGCTGACGCCAGTACCGCGGACGAGACGGCGAGGGGCTCTCCCGTCCTCGCCTCGACGAGCATCAGCTCCTCCTCGACACCTACCGTGCGCATCGACGCTCCTGTTCTGCGTGGGAAGCCCCGCGGTGCCGGCCGGCCCCGGGGGCCGTGAGCGGATGCGAGACAGGGACGATGCGCGTATGCCCACTTCCACGGCGGCGACGCGTGGTGATGCTCTGCGCGCCCGGCCGTTCCCGTGGCGGCCGGGGAGCCGCGTCCGCCCGCCGCACCGGGGGATATTCCCTGGTGCGGCGGCCGGTGGGCGGGGAGACTCGCTCCATGGTGGACATGTTTGCGTTCCGGGACGCGGTGGATGGCTGGGCGGCCGGCGGTCCCGGCGAACCGGCGGACGAGGCGGCGGTGCGGCTGGGGCTGCGGACAGCGGTGATGCTGGAGGGTCCGAGCGACCTCGCGGCCGTCGAGGCGCTCGCGGCGCGGCGCGGCCGGGACCTCGCCGCCGAAGGGGTGTGCGTGATGTCGATCGGCGGGGCGATGAGCGTGGGGCGGTACGCCGACCTGCTCGGCCCTTCCGGTCTCGGCCTGCGGCTGACGGGGCTGTGCGACGAGCGCGAGCAGCGCTACTACGACCGCGCCCTGCGGAGGGCCCGGGCCTCGTCCGGGGGGTTCTTCGTGTGCGTGGCGGACCTGGAGGACGAGCTGATCCGCGCGCTGGGCACGGAGCGGGTCGAGGAGATCATCGAGCACGAGGGCGACCTGCGTGCCTGGCAGACCTTCATGCGGCAGCCCGCGCAGCACGGCCGGCCCCGGCACGGGCAGCTGCGCCGCTTCCTCGGCACGAAGAAGGGCCGCAAGATCCGCTACGGCCTCCTCCTGGTGGAGGCCCTCACCCCCGCCCAGGTGCCTGGCCCGCTCGACGAGCTCCTCGTGAGCGTATGAGCGCCGTGGAGGGCGCCGGTCGCGGCTGACGCGGGGCGGTGGCGACGGGGCGAGCGCCATCGGGCGGGTGGCATCGAGGTCTCGCGCCTCCCGCGCGCACTCCCTTCCCCCCTGTCCGACCGGTCGGTATGTTGCTCGCGACCGTCGAGCACCCCCCGGAGGACCTCATGCCCGAGCCGGCCCCTTCACCCGCCGCCTCTCCCCAGCCCCCGCCCCGGCCCGTGGTCGAGGGGCACTGCGACCCGCGCTTCACCGCCGTACGGGAGGTCTTCGAGGCCCACTTCCGCACCCGGAAGGAGCTCGGGGCCGCCGTCACCGTCCAGGTCCACGGGGAGACCGTGGTCGACCTGTGGGGCGGCTGGGCGGACGCCGCCCGGACGCGCCGCTGGGAACGCGACACCGTGGTCAACGTCTGGTCCGTGACCAAGGGCGTGACAGCCCTCTGCGCCCACCTCCTCGCGGACCGGGGACTGCTCGATCCGGACGCGCCGGTCGCCTCCTACTGGCCGGAGTTCGCCGCCGCGGGCAAGGAGAGGCTCCCCGTACGCCATCTCCTCTCCCACCGCGCGGGCCTCGCAGGACTGCGGGAGCCGCTCTCGCTCGCGGAGTTCTACGACTGGGAGGTGACGACGGCCCGGCTCGCGGCGACGGAGCCGTGGTGGGAACCGGGCACCCGGTCCGGCTACCACGCCATGACGTACGGGTTCCTGGTCGGCGAGGTGATCCGGCGGATCACGGGACGACTGCCCGGCGCCTTCCTCCGCGACGAGATCACCGGCCCCCTCGGCATCGACTTCACCATCGGTCTCCCGGAGAAGGAGGCGGAACGCGCGGCCGAGCTCGTACACCCCCGCACCTCGTCGTCGGATGAACAGGCGGCCGCCTTCGCCCGGTTGGCGCCCGCGGCGCAGGCCGCCCTGGCGAACCCGCTCGTGGGCGCACGCCAGGCCAACAGCCCCGAGTGGCGTGCCGCCGAGCTGCCCGCGGCCAACGGTCACGGGACGGCCCGCGCGGTCGCCCAGCTGTACGGGGTCTTCGCCGGGCGGGGCCGGTACGGCGAGCACCGGATCCTCTCCGAGGCGGCCGTCGAACGGGCCCGGGAGGGACAGGGAGCCGGCCGGGACCTGGTCCTCGGCGCGGGCTTCGCCCAGGACACGGAGTGCGCCCTCGGCCTCTGGCTCAGCGGGCCCAACGCCGCCTACGGCCCGAATCCGCGAGCCTTCGGCCACGACGGCTTCGGCGGCTCCTGCGGTCTCGCGGACCCGGAGTCGGGCGTCTCCCTGGGCTACGTGATGAACCGCATGGGCTCCCGGATCGCTGACGATC
This sequence comes from Streptomyces sp. NPDC028711, assembly GCF_055565415.1. Lineage (NCBI taxonomy): Bacteria > Bacillati > Actinomycetota > Actinomycetes > Kitasatosporales > Streptomycetaceae > Streptomyces > Streptomyces sp. NPDC028711. Next base: position 225,300 of record NZ_JBVHUJ010000011.1, read on the forward strand.
CCCGCAAGATGGCCTTGATCGAGGCCGTGTACGCGGCACTCTGACGCCCGGCCGGCCCCGGGCGCGACGGGATCCGGACACGCGGTCGCCTGGGACGGAGGGGAAGGATTGCGACATCGAGGGGCGTCCACGCGTGCGTGACGGGCCCGTGGACGGACCCTTCTCCGCCGGCGCAGGGGGCTCTTCACCCGTCGGCCCCGATCCGGGGCACGTCCGGAACTGTGCACCCGCTACCCTTCCGGCCCGCGGCTCCGGGGCCCCGCCCGCCGTGGCCGGCGGGGGCGCGGCACCGGCTCGGGCGACGGGGACGCCCCGGCGGCTGAACTGGCGAAACGGTACAACGCGTTCCGCTTTATCGACCCACCTTCGCCGGGCGAACTTGGTTGCCGTTTCAAGCTCCTGAAAGCCCGTCAGCAAACTTCCACAAGCGTTTGCACGAGCCTGCCGCACCCCTCCCGACATGCCCCGCGATCAGGCCGCGGTCCGCACCTGCCGACCCCCGGACGGCACGTACGCGCGTAGATAGGCCGAAAGGCGTTCTTGCCGCCAGGGTGGCCTGGATTCGAGGATTCCCCTGTCGAGCTTGACAGGTTCATGGCGGACTACCCCTGCGTCATGTCCTGCTCGCTCCCCGCACCAGGGGATCGCCCACCCAGCGATCCCTCCACTCCCCCACCGGAGGATCCAGTGAACCTCAAGCGTCTGTCCCCCCTCGGCGGCGCCGCCAAGGGCGCCCGGCTGATCGCCGTGGCCTCCGCGCTGCTCGCCGCCTCAGCGCTTGCCGTCCCCTCCTCGTCCGCCGCCACGGCCGTGGAAGGCCGGGCCACCGCCACCCAGCTGGCCTCGGCCAGCGAAGCCGTACGTGGAGCCGATGTGCCCGGCACCGCGTGGTACACCGACCAGGCGACCGGGAAGATCGTCCTCACCGCCGACTCCACCGTCTCCGCCGCCGAGATCGCCGCGATCAAGAAGGCGGCGGGCGACCGCGCCTCCGCCCTGGAGATCAAGCGGACGCCCGGCACGTTCAACAAGCTCATCGCGGGCGGCCAGGCCATCTACGCGGGCGGCGGGCGCTGCTCGCTGGGCTTCAACGTCCGCAGCGGCTCGACCTACTACGCCCTCACGGCAGGCCACTGCACCAACATCGGCAGCACCTGGTACACGAACTCGGCCAACACCACGGTGCTCGGCACCCGCACGGGCTCCAGCTTCCCGACCAACGACTACGGCATCATCCGCCACTCCAACGCCTCGGCGGCGGACGGCCGGGTCTACCTCTACAACGGCAGCTACCGCGACATCACCACGGCGGGCAACGCCTCCGTGGGCCAGTCGGTCCAGCGCAGCGGCAGCACCACCGGTCTGCGGAGCGGGACCGTCACCGGCCTCAACGCGACCGTCAACTACGGCAACGGCGACATCGTCTACGGCATGATCCAGACCAACGTCTGCGCCGAGCCGGGCGACAGCGGCGGCGCGCTCTTCTCCGGCAGCACCGCGCTCGGCCTCACCTCCGGTGGCAGCGGCAACTGCTCCACCGGCGGCACCACGTTCTTCCAGCCGGTGACGGAGGCGCTGAGCGCGTACGGCGTGAGCGTCTTCTAGTCGGAAGCCGGCCGTAAGGCCCCGGAAAGACGGAGGCACCACAGACGGGCCGGGCGGCCCCCGCTCTCGGGGGCCGCCCGGCCTCGTCACCGCCCGGCCGGGTGCCTGGCGCCGCCGCCCACGAGCGTGTCCGTCAAGGCCATGAGCCGGCCGCGGGCCTCCGCGTCATAGGCCTGTTCGTGCGCGCGGGTGTCCGTGAACCGGTCGAAGTACCGGCCGGTGGTGCGCGTCAGGTCCGGGTCCGTCACGAGCCGTACGGTCGGCCGGACCCCCTCCTCGATCCCGACGACCGGGGTGAGGCCGTACTCCCGCACTCCGCGGGTGTCCATCAGATGGGCGGGATGCAGGGTGTTGACGGTGACTCCAGTGCCCTCGAGTTCGGCCGCGAGCTCGAAGGTCGCCATGATCATCGCCAGTTTGCTCCGGCAGTAGGCCCGCAGCCCCTCGTACCCCTCCTCCAGCATGAGGTCGTCGAAGTCGACGCGCTCCTGCCCGATGGAGGCCACGTTGACGACGCGGGCGGGGGCCGAGGCCGTGAGGAGGGGCAGCAGGGCCCGGGTGAGGACATAGGGCGCCAGGTGGTTGACGGCGAATCGCAACTCGTGTCCCTGGGCGCTCAGTTCACGGCGCAGGGGTTCGGCGCCGCCTCCGGCGACGGCGTTGTTCACGAGCGCGTCGAGCCGGGGCTCGGTCGCGCGCACCCGGTCGGCCATGGCGCGGACCTGGTCCAGATCGGCGAGGTCGGCGAGGAAGGTCCCGACCGCCGCGTGTCCTGCCGTCGCCCGTACCTCCTCCGCGGTCGCTTCGAGGCGCTCCGGGTCCCTGCCGTGGAGCAGGACACGGTGGCCCCGGGCGGCCAGGCCGAGCGCGATGCCGCGCCCCAGCCCCTGGGTGGCGCCGGTGATCAGGACGGTGGGTGCGGTACGTGGGTTCATGACGCCAGCGTGCCCGGGGCGCCGGCCCGCTGGGGAGCGGGAGCTGGTCCTGGTGTCGGCACCACCAGGATGCCGGGCGTCACTCGACCGGCCAGGTGTGCGCCGGAGCGTTCAGATGCATGTACTCGATGTACTGCCGTGTCATCCGCCGCAGCGCCTGGTGGCGGTCCACGTGGACGGTGTCGTGCAGGTGGTGGAACATCTCGGACTGCCACACCGCGCCGTTGCGGCCGCTGACGCACCGCTGCTCGATGACGCCGAGCAGCGGCTCCCGGCGGGCCGCGTCGAGGCCCAGCCGTTCGAGGCCGCGGTCCGCCAGCGGCAGCAGGCGCCGCAGCACCAGCTCGGTCACCGGGACCTCGCCCATGCCGGGCCAGTACAGCTGCGCGTCGATGCCGTGACGGGCGGCGGTGTGCAGGTTCTCCTCCGCCGCCGCGAACGACATCCGGGACCAGACGGGCCGGTCCTCGTCGACCAGGGCGCGGACGAGACCGTAGTAGAAGGCGCCGTTCGCCAGCACGTCGGCCACCGTGGGGCCGGCGGGCAGCACCCGGTTCTCCACGCGCAGATGCGGTACGCCGTCGACGACGGCGTAGACGGGCCGGTTCCAGCGGTAGACCGTCCCGTTGTGGAGGGTGAGTTCGGCGAGTCCGGGGGTTCCTCCGCCTTCGAGGGTCTCCACCGGGTCCTCTTCGTCGCAGAGGGGCAGCAGCGCGGGGAAGTACCGCGCGTTCTCCTCGAAGAGGTCGAAGACGGAGGTGATCCACCGCTCCCCGAACCAGACCCGAGGGCGTACCCCCTGCACCCTGATCTCGTCGGGCCGGGTGTCGGTGGCCTGCTCGAACAGCGGAATGCGCGTCTCGCGCCACAGCTCCTTGGCGAAGAGGAACGGAGAGTTCGCCGCCAGGGCCACCTGTACGCCCGCGACGGCCTGGGCGGCGTTCCAGTAGTCGGCGAACTCGTCCGGCGCGACCTGCAGATGGAACTGGGTGCTGGTACAGGCCGCCTCCGGCGTGATCGTCTCCGCGTACGTCCGCAGTCTCTCCACGCCGTCCACCGAGATCAGGAGGTCCTCGCCCCGCGCGGCGAATATCTGCTCGTTCAGCAGGTGGTACCGCGGGTTCTCCGAGAGCGACTCCGGGCCGACGTCCTTCAGTTCGAGGGTCGGCAGGATCCCGATCATCACCAGATGCGCGCCGATCGCCGCGGCCTTCTCCTCGGCGTGGTTGAGGGCCGCCCGGATCTCCTGCTCCCAGGAGTCGGGGCCGCCCGCCGCGAGCAGCCTCGGCTCGACGTTGATCTCCAGGTTGAACCGGCCCAGCTCGGTCGACCAGGAGGGATCGGCGATCGCCTCCAGGACGTCCGTGCTGCGCATGGCGGGCTCGGCATCGGGGTCCACGAGGTTCAGTTCGATCTCCAGACCGACCTGCGGCCGCTCGAAGTCGAAGCGTGACTCCCGCAGCATCCGCGCGAACACATCGAGGCAGGTGTGCACCTTGTTCCGGAACCGGCGACGGTCGTCACGGGTGAACTCCAGCGCCGGGACGTCACGTCCCATCGGTCCCTCCCGAGTCTCGTGGGCACGGACCCCCACCTTCAGCGTCCCACCCCGGGCGCCGCCCAACCACCGAAGCCGCAGGGCGTCCGCCCAGGGCTCCCTCGTGCAGGGCGGTGCACCCGGCGAAGTGCACGGCGGTGACCTGCGGTTTTCCCATGGTGGGCGGCCGGTATCCGTTTCTCCGCCGCTTCGTCCTCCGGCCCCTGCCGACACCCGGGACACTCCGGCGTAGGCTTCGCTCAGCATGGACGCGACGGGGGCGGGGCACATGGCGGCGGAGACGGCACAGCGGTGGGGATCGACCCTCGATTCGGTCGTGGTGTACGCGCGGGGCGCGCTCTGCCACCGGCTGGCCCGGGGCAGCGTTCCGGCGGACGGCCGGGTACGGGTCACGGGGCTGCCCCGCTCGCTGGATCCGGGCTCCCTGCGTGCCCGTGTCCTCGGTGCGTCCGGAGTGCGGGTCACCGAGGCCCGGGTGGAGGTCGACGCCCCCGCAGACGGCAGGGCCGCGCCCGACGCGTTGCGGCGCGAGGTCGAGCGGCTGCGCGACGCGTCGGCGGCGGCGCGTGGGCGCCGGGACCGGCAGCTCGGTCTGATCGCGGAGATGCAGGGCCTGCACCCGGTGCCGCCCGGCCGCAAGCGCGAGGACCCGCACCGGCGTACCCCGGTCGACGCCTGGCTGGAGCTCGCCGACTTCGTCGACGGGCGGCTGACCGGACTGCACGCCCGTCTCGTCGAGCTGGAACGGGAGCTGCTCGCCGTCGAGCACGAGCTCGAGGTCGCCGCCGACCGGCTCGACCGCGCCTCCACCGAAGCGCCGGCGGCTCATGTGGACACGACGGTCTCCGCGCTGCTGACCCTCGCCGGCGCCGGTGACACGGAGGTGGAGCTCGCCCTCGAGTACGGGGTGCCGGGCGCCGTCTGGGTGCCGACGTACCGTCTCACCCACCGTCAGGGCGACGACACCGGCCGCCTGGTGCTGCGCGCCTCGGTCGCGCAGCGCACCGGCGAGGACTGGACCGGGGTGCGCATCGCCCTGGCCACCGCCGACCTCCGGCGCCGCACCGATCTGCCGAAGCTGCGTTCGGTCCGGATCGGACGCCGCCAGTCCGAGCCCGCGCCCTCGGGCTGGCGCGAGCCGCCGGCGGGTCTCGCCGACCTGTTCACCGGGTACGAGGCGGCCGGCCCCCGGCCGGCCATGGCCGCGGGTGGCGCGGCGGCCGGTGGAGCGGTCGCCTGGGGTGTCGGCGCCGCGCCCGTGGCCGTACCGGAAGAGCTCGCGTACGAGCAGGTGTCACCACCGCCTTCGGTGGGCTACGGCGGTCCTCCGCCGCCTCCGGCCGCACCGCAGGGTTTCGGCGCGGCGCCCGCCGCGCGGCCCGCACCTCGGCAACCGGGCGCCCGGCCCCGTACCCGTGACCGGTCCCTCGCGGGGGCGCCCGCGCCCGCCGCTCCCGCGCCTCCCGGCGCCGCCGCACCGCCGCCACCGCCGGTGGCCGGTCCGCCGCAGCCGAGCGGCGCCGAGCTCGACTACGCCGCCCTGACCCTGTGCGGTCCCGCCGAGCCGGGCGGTCGCCGGGGCCGGCTGTTCCCCGCGCAGTCCTTCGACGCGGTGGCGGCCGAGTACCGGCGCCGCGCCGAGGCGGTGGCCGCGCTGCCCTTGCCCGGACACGCCGTGCGCCCCCGCGAGTCGGCGGGCTCCTTCGACCACCGCTTCGACGCGGCCGCCCGCGCCGACGTTCCCTCGGACGGCACCTGGCACACCGTCACCGTCGCCGAGATCCCGGTCGGTCTGCGCACCGAGTACCTCTGTGTGCCGTCCGTGGAGCAGACCGTGTACGCGACGCTCGTGCTCTCCAACGCCACCGACCAGGCCCTGCTGGCCGGCCCGGTGGAGGTCACCGTCGACGACGACTTCCTGCTGACCGCCGCGCTGCCCACGCTCGCCCCCGGCGGCGTACGCCGGGTGGGGCTCGGGCCCGCCGAGGGCATCCGTGTCACCCGCCGCACGAACCTGCGCGAGTCGACGTCGGGACTGCGCAACCACATCACCGTGCTCGACCACCAGGTCCATGTGGAACTGGCCAACCGGCTCGGCAGGCCCGCGACCGTCGAGGTCCGCGAGCGGGTGCCCGTCACCTCCGAGGCGGACGTCCGCGTCGAGGAGCGGGGCGGCTGGACGGCGCCCGACCGCACGGGGCCCGAGCGGCACGCCCCCGGCACCCGCGTCTGGCGGGTGGAGCTGCCCGCCGGTGGCACCACCGCCCTCGACGGCGGCTACGAGATCCGCATCCCGGCCGGCAAAGCCCTGGTCGGCGGCAACCGCAGGAGCTGAGCCCCCATGTCCACGGTCTCGACGACGATCGCCGTCCCCGTCACCGCCGTCACCTGTCTGGAGGACCGCGCCCACATCGAGCGGTCCGTCGTGCTCGACCTGGAGGCCGGGGTCCAGCGGCTGCGCCTCGGTCCGGTCAGTGCGCTGGCCGTCGACCGCACGCTCCACGCCGAGCTGACCTCCGACCACCCGGCCACCGTGCTCGACGTACGCGTCGTGCGTGAGTGGACGCCTCGGGGGCCGCGGCCCCCGGCCGGCGACGACTCCGCCCTGCGCCACCGCGTCCACGCCCTGGAGGAGGAGCGGCTCGTCCTCGAGCAGCAGCGCGATCGGCTGCGGGTCCGCCTCGACCTCCTCGGCCGCCTCGCCACCGACGTCCTCCGCGAGATCGCCGAGGGCGCCGGCTCCGGGGAGACCGAAGGACCCCGCTGGGCCCGCGAACTGGACCGGGTGGACGCCGAGCGCGACACCCACGGCGAGCTGCTCCGTACCGTGGAGGCCCGGCTGACGGCGCTCGCCGCCGAACTCCGGGACGTCGAGCGGGCCGTGGACCTCACCGAGGAGGAGCCCGCCGAGCTGGTCGGTCACATCGAGCTGACCGTGGAGGCCGCGGTCGCCGGGCCTGCCGGGCTGCGCCTGAGCCACCTCACGCCGTGCGCGCTGTGGCGGCCCGCCTACCGGGCGGTGCTCGACGGTGGCTCCCTGACGCTGGAGACCGAGGCGGTGGTGTGGCAGCACACCGGCGAGGACTGGTCGGAGGCGCGGCTGACGCTGTCGACGGCCCGGTCGGCGCTTGCCACCGATCCGCCGCGGCTCGCCGAGGACCGGCTGACGCTCAAGGAGCGTACGGCCGCGGAGCGGCGCACGGTCGACGTCGAGCTGCGCGAGGAGGAGATCGGGGACCTCGGGCCTGCTCCGGTGCTCGGTCTGCCGGGGGTCGACGACGGCGGCGAAACCCGGGTGCTGCACTCCCCCGTGCCGGTCTCCGTGCCCTCGGACGGGCGCGCGCACCGGGTGCCGATCTCCGCGTTCACCACGGCCGCGAGCAGCGAGTACGCCTGTTCCCCCGAGGTGTCGCCCCTGGTCACCCAGGTGGTGCGGGGCGACAACCTGTCCGGCCACGTGCTGCTCGCGGGTCCCGTGGACCTCGTCCGCGACAGCGGCTTCATCGGTCGCGGCGCGCTGGACTTCACCACCCCCGGCGCCCCGCTCGAACTGGCCTTCGGCAGCCGTGACGACCACCGGGTCGTCCGGGAGACCGAGGAGTCCCGCGACACCGCCGGCCTCACGCAGCGGACCGTGGTCACCCGCACGGTCCGGCTGCACCTGTCCCGGTTCTCACCGCCCGGGGAGCTCGGCGAGCGGGTCGTCGTCCTCCGGGAGCGGATCCCCGTCTCCGAGGTCTCGGCGGTGGACGTCCGCCTGCGCGAGGAGGCCTGTTCGCCCGCGCCCGACGCGGTCGACGCCGAGGGGATCGTCCGCTGGGACGTCACCCTGCCGCCCGGCGGCCGCCGTACGGTCACGCTGGTCTACGAACTGTCGGCGAGCTCCAAGGTCTCCGGGCTCTGAGCCCGGAGACCTTCGGTCGACTTCTTGTTGCGCGGTGGTGCCCTGCGTGTTCTCTCAGCCGCGCGGTGTGCGGTGCGCGACCATACGGACGCCGAGTCTCCGTCCCGATGCATAAAAGCGAATGTCAGGAGCAGGCGGCCGGCAGAAGGAAACACCGCGACAGGAAGAAGGACGGACGTGTCCGGCAGCGAAAGCGAGAACCCGGCAATCCCCTCCCCGGCCCCCGCGCCGACCCGCCCCAGGACGAACAGGGACTGGTGGCCGGAGCAGCTCGACCTCCAGGTGCTCCACCAGAATTCGCCCCAGTCCGATCCCATGGACCCGGACTTCGACTACGCGAAGGAATTCGCGACCCTGGACGTCGACGCGCTGAAGCGGGACGTCTTCGAGGTGATGACGGCCTCGCAGGACTGGTGGCCCGCCGACTACGGCCACTACGGGCCGCTCTTCATCCGGATGAGCTGGCACGCGGCGGGGACGTACCGCATCGAGGACGGCCGGGGCGGCGGCGGTTCCGGCGCCCAGCGTTTCGCTCCGCTCAACAGCTGGCCGGACAACGCGAGCCTGGACAAGGCCCGCCGTCTGCTCTGGCCGGTCAAGCAGAAGTACGGCCGGAAGATCTCCTGGGCCGATCTCCTGGTCTTCGCCGGGAACTGCGCCATGGAATCCATGGGGTTCAAGACGTTCGGTTTCGGATTCGGCCGTGAGGACATCTGGGAGCCCGAGGAGGTCTTCTGGGGGCCCGAGGACACCTGGCTCGGAGACGAGCGGTACAGCGGTGACCGTGAACTCACCGGTCCTTTCGGGGCCGTGCAGATGGGCCTGATCTACGTCAATCCCGAGGGTCCGAACGGGAATCCGGATCCGATCGCCGCCGCACGGGACATTCGCGAGACGTTCCGACGGATGGCCATGAACGACGAGGAGACGGCCGCTCTCATCATCGGCGGCCACACGTTCGGCAAGTGTCACGGCGCGGTCGATCCCAGCTGCATCGGTCCTGAGCCCGAGGCCGCCCCCATCGAGCAGCAGGGCATCGGCTGGCGGAACACCTGCGGCAGCGGCACCGGCGCCCACGCCCTCACCAGCGGCCTCGAAGGCGCCTGGACCTCCGAGCCGACGAAGTGGGACAACGGCTACCTGGACAACCTGTTCCGGTACGACTGGGAGCTGACGACGAGCCCGGCCGGCGCCAAGCAGTGGACGCCCACGGACCCCTCGGCCCGTGACACGGTGCCCGACGCCCACGATCCGTCGAAGCGGCACGCGCCCATGATGCTGACGACGGACCTCTCGCTGAAGCTCGACCCCGTCTACGGTCCGATCGCCAAGAGCTTCCACGAGAACCCGGACAGGCTCGCGGAGGCCTTCGCCAAGGCCTGGTACAAGCTGCTCCACCGCGACATGGGGCCCGTCTCTCGGTACCTCGGCCCGTGGATCCCCGAGCCGCAGCTGTGGCAGGACCCGGTTCCCGCGGTCGATCACGAGCTGGTCGGTGACGCGGACATCGCCGACCTCAAGCGCCGGATCCTCGCCTCCGGGCCGACTCCCCCGCAGCTGGTCACCACCGCGTGGGCGTCGGCCGCGAGCTTCCGCGGCACCGACAAGCGCGGCGGCGCCAACGGGGCGCGGATCCGTCTGGCCCCGCAGCGGGACTGGGAGGCGAACGACCTGCCGGAGGTCGCGGGGACGGTGGAGGCCCTGGACCGGATCCGTCAGGACTTCAACGGCTCAAGGACCGACGGCGTCAAGGTGTCGCTCGCCGACCTGATCGTCCTCGGCGGCTGCGCGGCCGTCGAACAGGCCGCGCGGAACGCCGGCTACGACGTCACGGTCCCGTTCTCTCCGGGGCGTACCGACGCCACGCAGGAGCAGACCGACGTGGAGTCGTTCGGGGTGCTCGAACCCAAGGCGGACGGTTTCCGCAACTATCTCCGGGCGGGAGAGAAGCTGTCGCCGGAGACGCTCCTGCTCGACCGGGCCAATCTGCTGACGCTGACCGCTCCCGAGATGACGGTTCTGGTCGGCGGCATGCGGGCCCTGGACGCCGGCTTCAGGGGTGCCCGGCACGGGGTGTTCACGGAGCGGCCGGGGGCGTTGACGACGGACTTCTTCGTGAACCTGCTCGACATGAGCACGGAGTGGAAGCCGTCGACGGCCACCGAGAACGTGTTCGAGGGCCGGGACCGCGCCACGGGTGAGGTCAGGTGGACGGCCACCGCCGTCGACCTCGTCTTCGGTTCGCACTCCCAGCTCCGAGCCCTGGCGGAGGTCTACGCGTCCCAGGACGCGGGTGAGAAGTTCGTGCGCGACTTCGTGGCCGCGTGGGACAAGGTCATGAACCTCGACCGGTTCGACCTGTCCTGAGCCGGCGGTCCCGGCGGGCCGCCGGCCATCCGGTATCCGGCCCGCCGGGGCCCCGGTCCCCGGCCGCGGGGAGGGGACCGCGAGTAGAATTCGTAGGCGTACGCGCAATTTTTCCGGATACGTCACTTCTCCAGATGCGTAACTTCTCAGCTGTCTGTGCTTCTCCCGCTGTCTGTACTTCTCCAGCTGTCCGAGCGAGGGCGGATCGGAGGTCGCCTTGACGGGTGCCGGGGGTTCCTCGGAGGGGTCCGTCCATGGGGCGGTGTCCGGGCTCGCCGCGGAGAACCGGCGCCTGCGGGAGGCGGCGGCGCGCCGTCATCTGATCGATCTCGCCACCGGGATGCTCGCCGTCCAGCTGGGGCAGTCGACGACCGAGGCGGCCGATCACCTGGAGGAGACCGCCCGGGCGACGGGGACATCGCCCGAGGACCTCGCCGCCGACGTCGTGAACGCCGTCGCCTCGCCCGGGGACCCGCGCGCGGACCCCGGCCCGGCCTCGCCGCTCCCCGCCCGCCGGCTCCGCCGCGCGTCCGCCGCTGCCGAGACGGCGGACAGCGTCGGCGAGGCGGCCCGCACGCTCCTGGACGACGGACTCGCCCTGCTCGGCGCGGACAGTCTGTGGCTGTGGCGGTGTGCGGAGGCCGGGTACCTGCGGCTCGCCGGGTGCGCCGGGGTCTCCGCCTCGGAGGCCGAGGCCTGGCGGGGGATCCCCCCTATGGCCCCCGAGCCGATGCGGACCGCTCTGGCCGAGGGCACGCCCGTGTGGCTGGGTGACGGGCCGGCCGACGCCGCCGCGCTGCCGGGGGCCTCGGCGGGCGCGGCCCGTGTGCTCGTGCCGCTGCGCCGACGGGGCGCCACCGTCGGCCTCGCGCTGGCCGGCTGGCCGGAGCCCATGGAGTTCGACACCAGGACACGGCGGGCCGTCACCGGTCTGATGACCGTCGCGAGCACGGTCCTCGACCGTCCCGACTCCCCCGAGCCCGGTTCCCCGGTGCTCGTGGACGTCCTCGACGCCCTGACCCACCCGGCGGTGCTCCTGCGCACCTCCGGCACGGCCGGCCCGCCGACGGTGGAGCACGCCAACGAGGAGGCCGTCGCCGCGCTCGGCGGCCCGCTCCCCGCCGAGGACCGGTCCCTGGCCCGGGTCTTCCCCCTGGCGCACCGGGAGCTCACCCGCCTGGAACGGCGGGTCCGCCGTTCCAGGCGTCCGCAGCACGCCGCCCGGCTTCCCGTGACGGCCGACACCGGCCCGGAAGGGGGTCCCTCGCCACTCCTCGACGTACGCGTCCTGCCCGCCGGCGAGGAGCTGGCCGTCGTTCTCTGGCACACGGCCGGCGACCCCGGGCTCGCGGTGCGCCGGGCCGTCGCGAGGCTCCAGACGGTCGGCACGTTCCAGGACAGCCTGGACGGCGGCGAGACGGTGTGGTCCGAGCAGGCCTACGGCATCTTCGGGATGTCCCGGCAGGAGCCGCCGGTGCCGCTCCTGGCGCTCCGGGGGCGGATCCACGAGGACGACGGCGGGGCGCTGACCGAGCTGCTCAGAACCCTGACGGAACGCGGTGCGGGCGCGCAGACCGTGCTCCGGGCCGTGCTTCCCGACGGTTCGGTGCGCCATGTCCGGGTGGTGGCGGAGCCGCTCCTGGACGGCGAGACGGTCACCGGGTGCGTCGGGGTCTACCAGGACGTGTCGGCGAGCCGGCGCACCGAGCTGGCCCTGACGGCGACCTTCGACCACCTCACGGCCGTCCGTGACCAGGCGGACGTCCGTCACCAGCTGGCCCTCCAGCTCCAGCGGGCGATCGTGCCCGAGGTGCCCGCCCTCCAGGAGCTGCCGGGTGGCCTCATGGCGGCTTCGCGGTACCGGCCGGCGGCGGAGGAGTACCAGGTGGGTGGCGACTGGTACGACGTCCTGCCGCTGCCCAGCGGCAAGGTCCTGGTGGCCGTCGGCGACATCGCCGGGCACGGGATCGACTCCGTGACCGGCATGGTGGCCCTGCGCAACGCGCAGCGGGCGCTCGCGTTCACCGGCCGGGGGCCCGGGCAGCTGATGAGCTGGCTCAACGAGGTCACGCTGCGGACGGGCGGCGGGAGCACGGCGACGGCGGTGTGCGCGCTGTACGACCCGGAGGACGGCGAACTCGTCTGGTCGAGCGCGGGACATCTTCCGCTGCTGCTGCTCAGGGGCGGCCGGGCGACCCTGCTCGACCCGCCGCAGGACATCCTGCTGGGGGCGACGCCCTCGTCCCGGTACCAGGAGCGCCGTACCGCGCTACGACCGGGGGACACCCTGCTGCTGTACACGGACGGCCTGGTGGAGCGGCGCCACGACGGTCTGGGCTCCGGTCTCGGCCGGCTGGTCGCCGCGGCGGAGGAACTCGCCGGCGTGCCGGATCTGGAGCAGCTGGTGGACGGGCTGCTCGGCATGGTGACGGGGGACACCGACGACGACACCAGTGTCGTGGCGGTGCGGCTGCGGGAGCCGGACGCCGTACGCGGGTCCTGAAGCCGGGCCCCCGTACGCGGGTCCTGAGGAGCGCCGGCGATTCTCCCTCGCCCGTGCCCTACTTCGCCGGTTTCGTCAGGCGGCGCCGGATCTTGACCAGGAGTTCCGCCTGGTCGACCGGTTTGGCGAGGTAGTCGTCGGCGCCCGCCTCAAGGGCACTGGCCCGGTCGCCCGGCATCGCCTTCGCGGTGACGACGATGATCGGGAGGTCGGCGCGGCCGGGGAGCTTCCGGATCTCCTCGATGGCGCGGTAGCCGTCCGTCCCGGCCATCATGACGTCCATCAGCACGAGCCGGATCTCCTGGTGCGCGGCGACCAGGGCGATGCCGCTCTCGCCTCCGTCGGCGGTCAGTACGCGCAGTCCCTGTGCCTCAAGGACCTCGGTGAGCGCGTAGACGTTCCGGGTGTCGTCGTCGACGACGAGGACGGTGCTCCCGGCCCACTCCGGGACCCCGGCGCCCGAGGGCGTACTCGCGAGGCCGCCGTCGCGGTCCTCCTGGTCCTCCGCCGCCTCGGCGGTGGCCGGTTCGCGGGCGCCCGCGCGCTCCGGGAGGTGGAAGGTGAAGGTGCTGCCCCGGCCGGGCACGCTCTCGACCGCGATGGTGCCGCCGAGGAGCCTGGCGACCTCGCGGCTGATGGAGAGGCCGAGGCCGGTTCCGCCGTACTGGCGGGCCGTGGTGCCGTCGCCCTGCTGGAAGGCGTCGAAGATGTGGCGGAGGCGGTCGGCGGGGATGCCGACGCCGGTGTCGGTGACCCGGAAGGCGAGGACGGGCCGGCCGTCGCGCAGGGCGGCCGGCGCCTCGTCGGGCGGGCAGTGCTCGACGGTCAGCTCGACGCTGCCCCTGTCGGTGAACTTCAGCGCGTTGGAGAGCAGGTTGCGCAGTACCTGGCGGAGCCGTCCCTCGTCGGTGGTGAGGTGTCCGGGGACGTCGGGTGCCACGGTCACGGAGAAGTGGAGCCCGCGCTCGTCGGCGACCGGGCCGAAGGTCGACTCCAGGTACTCCAGGAGCTGGGACATGGCGAACGGCTCGTGCCGGACCTCCATCTTGCCCGCCTCGACCTTGGACAGGTCCAGGATGTCGTCGATCAGCTGGAGCAGGTCGGATCCGGCCGAGTGGATGACCTCGGCGTAGTCGACCTGCTTCTGCGTCAGGTTGCCGTCCGGGTTCTGGGTGAGCAGCCGGGCCAGGATGAGCAGGCTGTTGAGCGGGGTGCGCAGTTCGTGGCTCATGTTGGCGAGGAACTCGGACTTGTACATGGAGGTGCGCGAGAGCTGCTGGGCCCGGGTCTCCAGTTCCTGCCGGGCCTGCTCGATGACCCGGTTCTTCGACTCGATGTCCTTGTTGCGCTCGGCGAGGAGCGCGGCCTTCTCCTGCAGTTCGGCGTTGGAGCGCTGGAGTTCCCGCTGGCGGGCCTGCAACTCCTCGGTGCGGGAGCGGAGTTCGTCGGCGAGGGTGCGCGACTGGCCGAGCAGGGCGTCGGTGCGCAGGTTGGCGACGAGCGAGTTGAGGACGGCGCCCGCGCTGTCCACGAAACGGTCGAGGAAGTCGCGGCGCAGGCCCGTGAAGGGGTGCAGGGAGGCGAGTTCCACGGCGGCGAGGACCTGGTCCTCGACGACGATCGGGAGCACGATCAGGGCGCGGGGTTCGGCGGAGCCCACGCCGGAGGAGATCGTGACGTATCCCGGCGGGACGGGGTCCACGACGAGGGGGCGCCGGCCGCGAGCCGCCTGTCCGACGAGTCCCTCGCCGGGGCGGAAGCGGCGCGGCTCGCCGTCGTCGCCCACATCGGGCAGCCCGTACGAGGCCGCCATGACAAGGCCGGGCCCGCGCTCGTCCTCCTCGACGGCGAAGAAGGCGCCGTACTGGGCGGAGACCAGCGGCGGCACCTCGGCCATGGCCAGTTCGGCCATCTCGGTCAGACTGCGGGTCCCCTGGAGCAGTCCGGTGATCCGGGCGAGGTTGGTCTGCAGCCAGTCCTGTTCCTGGTTGGCCTGGGTCGTGGCGCGCAGGGACTCGACCATGGCGTTGATGTTGTCGCGGAGCTCGCCGACCTCGCCGGGGGCGTCGACGGTGATGGAGCGGGTCAGGTCGCCCTCGGCGACGGCGCTGGTGACCTCGGCGATGGCCCGGACCTGGCGGGTGAGGTTCCCGGCGAGCTCGTTGACGTTCTCGGTGAGGCGCATCCAGGTGCCGGAGACTCCTTCGACCTCCGCCTGGCCGCCGAGCTTCCCTTCCGTGCCCACCTCGCGGGCCACGCGGGTCACCTCGGCGGCGAACGAGGACAGTTGGTCGACCATGGTGTTGATGGTGGTCTTGAGCTCCAGGATCTCGCCGCGCGCGGAGACGTCGATGCGGGTGGTCAGGTCGCCCTGGGCGACGGCGGTGGTGACCTGGGCGATGTTGCGCACCTGGTTGGTGAGGTTGTCGGCCATGGAGTTGACGTTGTCGGTGAGGTCCTTCCAGGTGCCGGAGACGCCTCCCACGGTGGCCTGGCCGCCGAGTTTGCCCTCGGTGCCGACCTCGCGGGCCACCCGGGTGACCTCCTCGGCGAAGGAGGAGAGCCGGTCGACCATCGTGTTGATGGTCTCCTTCAGCTCCAGGACCTCGCCGCGGGCGTCGACCCGGATCTTCTGGGTGAGGTCGCCGCGGGCGACGGCGGTGGCGACCTGCGCGATGGAGCGCACCTGTGAGGTGAGGTTGTCGGCCATGGTGTTGACGCCGGTGGTGACCTCCTGCCACACCCCGCGGGCCCGTGCCTCGCGCACCCGGCTGCCGAGGAGGCCCTGCCCGCCGACCTCTCCCGCGACGCGGGTGACCTCCGAGGTGAGCAGGGAGAGCCGGTCCACCATGTCGTTGTAGACCCCGGCGATCTCGCCGAGGACGCCCTCGGAGCCCTCGGCGAGGCGTATGGAGAGCTCACCGTCCCGTACGGCGGTCAGGCCGGCGAGCAGGCGCTGAAGGCCCTCGTCGCCGCCGTCGCCGTCCGCGCCTGTCCGGTCGCGCGGCTTCTCGCCGCTGGGGTGCACCACTCTGCGCTCTACCATGAAGGACCTCGCGTACGGGGCTGTGCGCGCCGGTCCCGGCGGCTGCCCCACCACTCCACTTTAGGACCGGGGCCGTGGCCGTGCCGGGCGGAGCCGGCCGGGCCGGGGGCCCCCGGGCTCAGGCCGCGTCCGCGAGCGCCTCGTGGGCGTCCCCGTACACCCGGAAGACCTGCCGGGCTCCCGTGATCTCGAACATGCGGTCCACGGAGGCGCGCAGTCCGGCGAGGTCGAGCCGTCCTCCGGCGTCCAGCGTCCTCAGGCGCGCCTTGAGGAGCAGATTGAGTCCGGTCGAGTCGCAGAACCGCATTCCCGAGCAGTCGACGACGATCCGCCGGGCCCTGCCGTGTTCCTCCAAGGCGTCGCGCAGGGGGGCCGCCGTCCCGTAGTCGAGTTCCCCCGTCACGACGAGTAGGACCGTCCCCGCGACGTGGGTGTCGGGCCGGACCTCGACAGTCAGGGGCTCCGCCGGGTCCGTGTCGATCGCGCCGAGTGCCGTTCCGAGCGGCGCCGTCCCGACCCGTTCCATCCCGACACCGTCCGTCCCGACGCTTTCCGTTGCCATGTGTTCTGTTCTGATGTGTTCCGTTCCGACGTGTGCTTCCGTGCGATGGTCATCCTGCATGGATCGTGAACCTCCTCCCGTCGCCGTACCGACCGGGCGCCGACCCCGTCGGGCTCCCTCTCGGCCGGCGACGACCGGCTCCTGCGTCTACAGGTGCCCGGGGTCCACGGGCATCGGGCGGGGCGGAGGACCGGGCGGCTCGTCGCCGGGCCGGGGCCCGGGCGGTGCCGTGGGCGGGGCGGTGGGGGAACCCGGGGCGGCTCCCGCGGCACCGGCGGCGCCCTGCCCCTCCGTACTCTCCTCCGCGTCGGCGGGCCGCAGCCGGCCGCGCCACGCGCCGGTCGCCCTGTCGCGGTCCTCGATGAACTCCTTGAAGCGGAGCAGGTCGCTTCCGACCCGGCTGTCGACCATGCCGACGGCCGCCGCCGTCTTCTCGGCGACGCCCTCCGGTTCGAAGTCCATCGCCAGGGTCACCTCGGTGCGGGAGTCGTCGACGCGCTCGAAGGTCACGACGCCCTTCTGGCGTACGTCTCCGCCGACGGTGCGCCAGGCGATCCGCTCGTCGGGAAGCTGGTCGACGATCTCGGTGTCGAACTCGCGGGTCACCCCGGCGACCCGCGTCCGCCAGTGGCAGTGCCGGTCGTCGAGCTGCCGGACCTCTTCCACGCCGTCCATGAAGCGGGGGAACTCCTCGAACTGCGTCCACTGGTCGTAGACCTCGCGCAGTGGGGCGTCCACTCTGATCGTGTCGTGCACCATCGCGGTCATCTCCCTGGGTCGGTGGAGTTACCGGGACGGCTGCGCGGCTACCCGCCCGGGGCCCCTCGTAACCCCCCGCAGCGGAAGCGGAGGGCGTGTCACCGATCGCGGCCTCGTTGCGTCGCTGCCATGCGCCTCGACCAGCGGACGACCAGGCGCAGCAGGACCACCAGGGTCACCACCCAGGCGGCGGCGAAGGCCCAGATCAGGAGCGGGGCCTCGGTGGCGACGGCCAGGACGAGCAGGGTCAGGGTCACGGCGCCGAGGGTGCAGAGGCCGAGGGCGGTCACTCCTCGGCGCGCGCCGACGGCCGGACGTGGGGACGCCCGCCCGCCGCGCGTCGTGCGCAGCCGACGGGCCAGCCGCTGGTCCTGGTCCAGCCGCTCCTCGATCTCCGCGAGGATGCGTCGCTCTCGTTCCGAGAGCCGGGCCTCGTCCATCGCCGACACCTCCCGCCGTTCTCACGGGCGTCCTGTTCTGCCGCTGCCCAGGCAGACCCGGCTGAACCGCTCCCCCGTGGGACGGCCGCCGGAGCCCCGTGCGGCCGTCAGCGTTCGCCGCGGCCGCCCGGCAGCAGCTCCTGCGCCTTCGCCTTGAGTCCCTGGACGACGACATGGCCGCGGCCGCCGTCGTGCGCCAGGGAGGCGAGCGTCGCCTCCATCTGCTCCCAGGTGGCGTGCGGCGGGACGGGGGGCACGGCGGGGTCGGTACGGAAGTCGAGGACGGAGGGTCCGTCCGCCGCCAGGGCCTCGCGCCAGGCGTCTTCGACGCGGTCCGGGTCGGTGACGCGGATGCCGGTCATGCCGAGGGAGCGCGCGAAGTCGGCGTACGGCACGTCGGGGAGGGCCTGCGAGGCCTCGAAGGGGGCCGTCCCCCCGAGGGCCCGCAGCTCCCAGCTGACCTGGTTCAGGTCCCCGTTGTTCCAGACGGCCACGACGAGTCGCGGGTCGGTCCACTCCGCGGCGTACTTGGCGACGGTGATCAGCTCCGCCATGCCGTTCATCTGCATGGCTCCGTCACCCACCAGGGCGATGGCGGGCCGGTCGGGGTGGGCGAACTTGGCGCCGATCGCGTACGGGACTCCGCAGCCCATGGTGGCGAGGGTGCCGGAGAGCGAGCCGCGCATGGTGCCCCGCATGGTGAGGTGGCGGGCGTACCAGGTGGCCATGGATCCGGAGTCCGAGGTGATCATCGCGTCGTCGGGCAGCAGCGGGTCGAGGGCCGCCGCCACGAGCTCGGGATTGACCGGATCCGCCGCGACGCGGGCCCTGCGCTCCATGACCGTCTTCCAGCGGCGCACCCCGCCGGCCACGGTCTCCTGCCAGCCGCGGTCCTCCTTGCGGGTGAGCAGCGGCAGGAGCCGTCGCAGGGTGGTCGCCGCGTCGCCGACCAGGTTCACGTCGTACGGGTAGCGCAGCCCGACCATGTGCGGATCGATGTCGATCTGGACGGCCCGCGCCTGCCCGTACGGGGGCAGGAACTCGGAGTACGGGAAGTTGGAGCCGACGGTCAGCAGGGTGTCGCAGTCCCGCATCATCTCGTACGAGGGGCGGGTGCCGAGGAGACCGATCGGGCCCGTCACGTACGGCAGTTCGTCGCTCAGCGCGTCCATACCGAGGAGCGCCTTCGCGACGCCCGCGCCGAGGACCTCGGCCACCTCCCCGACCTCGCGGGCGGCGCCCGCGGCTCCCTGTCCGATGAGCATGGCGACGCGTTCGCCCTCGTCGAGGAGGGCGGCGGCGCGGGCGAGGGAGCCGTCGTCGGGCACCGGGGCCCAGCCGCTGACGTCGAGGCTGGAGGGCACCATCTTGTGCTCGTGGCCGGGGGCGGAGTACGGGAGGTCCTGGACGTCCGCCGGAATGATCAGGGCGGTGGGGGCGCGGCGCGCGTAGGCGGTGCGTACGGCCCGGTCGAGCACGTTCGGCAGCTGCTCGGGGACCGTGACGGTCTCCAGGTAGGCGCTCGCGACGTCCTTGAACAGGGTGTGGAGGTCGACTTCCTGCTGGTAGGAGCCGCCCATGGCGCTGCGGGCCGTCTGGCCGACGATGGCCACGACGGGGACGTGGTCGAGTTTGGCGTCGTACAGGCCGTTGAGGAGATGGATGGCGCCGGGGCCGGAGGTCGCCACGCAGACGCCGACGTGTCCGGAGAACTTGGCCTGGCCGACGGCTTCGAAGGCGGCCGTCTCCTCGTGCCGCGCCTGGATGAACCTGGGTTCGTCCCCGGCCCGTGACCAGGCGGCGAGGAGCCCGTTGATGCCGTCCCCCGGGTAGCCGAAGACATGGCTGACGCCCCAGGCGCGCAGCCGGTCGAGCAGGTGGTCGCCGACCGTCGCCTTGGTCATGACGGGTCGCCTCCGTTCGTTTCGCGGGCTCCGCCCGTTCGTTCGGGTTCGTTCCCGGAGCGGCTGCCCGGGGGTCCCGCGCGGAAACGTGGGGGTACGGCCCGCGCCGGGGCGGGTCAGAGCAGCCCGGCCGCGGTCCTGAGGTCAGCGACCAGGCCCTCGTACGCGGCCTTCCTGTCCGGTGCGCGGAGCACGGAGGAGGGGTGCACGGTCGCGAGCACCCGTGCCCCGTCCTCCGCGCCGGGCAGGGGCCGCGGCACTCCGCGGTCGGTGCCGACGCGGAAGGAGGGGCCGAGCAGCGACCGGCCCGCCGTGGCGCCGAGGACGATGACCAACTCGGGTGAGACGAGGCGGAGTTCCGCCGTGAGCCAGGGCCGGCAGGCGAGGGTCTCGCGCAGGCTGGGCGCCTTGTGGATACGGCGCTTCCGGGTTTCGTCCCGGGTGAACTTGAAGTGCTTGACCGCGTTGGTCACGTAGAGGCCCTCCTCGTCGATGCCCGCCTCGCGCAGGGCCTTGGAGAGGAGGCGCCCCGCCGGCCCCACGAAGGGGACGCCCTCGCGGTCCTCCTGGTCGCCCGGCTGCTCGCCGACCAGCATCACGCGCGCGTCCGTGTCGCCCGCGCCGAAGACGGTCCCGGTCGCGTCCCGGTAGAGGGGGCAGCCCCGGCAGTCGGCGGCGGCCCGCCGGTGCGCGGGCAGACCTCCCCGGCGCGGCAGGAAGGGCGTCGCGTCGTACGCCTCGGGCGCGGGTCCGCTGTCGCTGCTGCCTGACATGCTGCGCCTCCCCGGCCGGGTGGTGGGCGGTGTCCCTCTCGGGTCTCCCGGCGGCTGCCCGCTCGCCGCACGCCCAACCATGGCGGGCCTGCGGTGGTCCGCCTGCCCTCTCGCCGAACGCCGCTGGCCCGCTCACCCGGCGTGATCCCACCGATCGGGGGCACATGGAAGGCGTGCGACTGAGGATGAGCGATGCCGGCCGGCCGGGGTGGCGACGTGTCCGCCACGGACGGGGTTTCCGCTACCTCGACGAACGGAACCGGCCCCTCCCGGCTGCGGACCGGGCGCGCGTGCGAGCCCTGGCGATTCCGCCGGCCTGGCGGGACGTCTGGATCTGCCCGTGGCCCAACGGGCACGTCCAGGCCGTCGGCACGGATGACGCGGGCCGCAGGCAGTACCTGTACCACGAGGAGTTCCGGGCCCGTCAGGAGCGCGCCAAGCACGAGCACGTGCACGAGGTCGCGGCGGCGCTGCCCCGGCTGCGCCGGGCGGTCGAGCACGATCTCGCGCTCCGCGGCCTGTGCGAGGACCGCGTCCTCGCCTGCGCGGCCCGCCTGCTCGACCTGGGGTTCTTCCGCGTCGGCGGAGACCGTTACCGACGCGGCAACGGCTCGTACGGCCTCACGACGCTCCGGCGGGACCAGGTCCACCTCTCCGGCGGCCGGGTCGTCTTCGACTACCCCGGCAAGTCCGGCAAGCAGGTCACCGCGGCCCTGGTCGACAGATCCGTCCACCAGGTGGTGCGGGCGCTCCTGCGGCGCGGCGACGACAGCCCGTGGCTCTTCGCGTACTGGAAGGGCGGGGCGTGGCACGAGGTGCACGCCGAGGCCCTCAACGCCTATCTGCGGGACCGGTCCGGCGTCGACATCAGCGCCAAGGACTTCCGCACCTGGCACGCGACCGTCCTCGCCGCCGTCGCGCTCGCGGTGTCCGAGGAGGCCGGGGCCGAGTCCGTGACGGCACGGCGGAGGGCCGTACGGCGGGCCGTGCGGGAGGTGAGCGCGTACCTGAACAACACCCCGGCCGTCTGCCGAGGCTCGTACATCGCGCCCCGCGTCATCGAGCGGTACGGCGAGGGAGTCACCGTGGCCCCCGTGCTCGAACGGCTCGGGGAGCACGGCGTGTTCGGTCATCCGGCGACCCAGGGCGCCGTCGAACGCGCCGTGCTCGACCTCCTGGACGATGACGGTGAGTGATCGGGGTCGAGTCAGCGGGCGCGCCCGGCGCCCGCGCCGACGTCGATGCGGAACCCGCTGCGCGGCCGGGTGGGGATGCGGTGGATCGGAATCCGCAGGTCCTGCTCGGGCACGGTGAAGTCGGTCCTGGCCAGCTCGCGCACGAGCACCCGGAGCACCGCGACGGTGATGTCCTCGCCCGGGCAGCGGTGTCCGTCCCGGGGGCCGCCGCCCTGGGGGATCATCAGCCGTTCACGGCCGGCGGAGGCGCCCAGGAAGCGCTCCGGCGCGAACCGGTACGGGTCCTCCCAGAGGTCGGGGTCGTGGTCCTGTCCGTACACGTCGAGCAGCAGCATGGTGCCGGGAGCCAGCCGTTCGCCCTCGGGCCCGAGGCCGTCCGCGCCGAGGCCGCCGACGAACGGCACGAAGGGGTAGAAGCGTCGCACCTCCTGGACGAAGGCCAGTCCGTAGCCGTTCGCCGACGCGTCCGCGAGCCGCTCCCGCGCCTCGGACCTGCCCGGTACGGCCCCCCACACGGCTCCCCGCAGGGCCTGGGCGGCGAAGGTGGCGAACCAGGCGACGGCGACCGTGGGGCGCAGGATGTTCAGCAGCTCCACCGCCGCGGTCCGGGCGTCGAGCGGAGTGCCGTCGGCGTCCCGGTGCGCGACGACGGCCCGGAACGGTGTCGCGGGGGACGCGTCGGCGGGGTGCGACCTGGCCTCCTCGACGACCCGCGCGAGCCTGCGCTCCTGGTGGGCCCGGGCACGGCGGGCCCGCAGATGCCGTGGGCCGGGGGTGGCGAAGCCGTCGACCATGGCGACGCAGTCCCGTGCGAGCCGCCCGGTCGTCGCCTCGTCGGTCGGCGGCAGTCCGGCCCAGGAGCTCACCGCCCGGGCGAGGACGTACGCGACCTCGTCGAAGAGCACCGTCTGCCGGCCCCGACTGCGCTCCATAGCCGCGCGCCACTCCTCGCCCACCAGGTCGGCGAGGGCCCGGACGGCTCCGGGATCGGTCAGGGCGTCCAGGAACAGGCGTTTCCGTACGTGGTGCGCGGCGCCGTCCAGGGTGTGGACGGCGCCGCGCCCGAAGAGGGTGTCGAGGACCGGTCCCGGCAGGGCGCTTTCGCGGCGGACGTGCGCCTCGTCGTAGAAGAATTCCACGTCCCGGGGTCCGGCCAGGACCCGTACCGGCCGGCCGAGGAGGCGCGTCCGCACGGGGGCCCCGTCGTGGCGGCGCCGCAGGTCCGGGAGCCAGGTGTAGCCCTTCAGGAGAAGGGCGGCGGTGCTGTCGGGGACCATGCCGTGGGGGACGCCGCTGGGACTCATCGTCGCTCGCCTGCCTTCGCTCGTAGGGGGTCGGTGGCGTTCGGGGCGTCTGCCCGGGGACGTCCTGGGCACTCGCGTGAGGGTGACGAAGGGCGCGGCGATCCGCCCGCGCGTTCTTCCCCGCGTACGGGGTAGGTGCACACCCCCGCCCCTCGCCGAACAGTGGCGGCATCCGTGAGGAGGAAGCTCCATGAACCTTGTCGAAGGCCGCCACGCGGACGCCCGCTCCTCACCGGCGGACCGGCTTCCCGCGCGGTTCGCGGGGATCGCGGCCCGGACCGGCAGGGGCGGGTCGGAACAGGACCTCCCCCTGGACCACACGCAGGCCATTCTCGAGGTCACCAAGGAGATCGCCGGCGTCCTCAAGTCGTCGGAGTGCCCGTTCGCCCTGGTCGGGAGCGTCGCGGCCTATGCCTACGGAATCCCGGTGGGGCTGCAGCACGACACGGACTTCGCCGTACGGCGCGAGGACGCCGACACCGTGACGGGCCTGCTGCGCGCCCACGGGATCGAGATCGTCGATCCGCCGGAGGACTGGCTGGTGAAGGCGCGCAGGGGCGGCGAGCACATCGACCTGATCTTCTCTCTCGCGGGTCGGCCGGTCACCACCGAACTGCTCGAACGGGCGTGGACGCTCCCCGTGGACTCGGTCCACATGCCGGTCATCGACCCGACCGACCTGATGGTCGGACGGCTGGCCGCCCTGTCCGAGCACCACTGCGACTACGGAAAGCTCCTCCCGGTCGCGCGGGGGCTGCGCGAGCGCGTCGACTGGGACCGCGTACGCGAGGAGACCGGGGACAGGCCGATGGCCGCCGCCTTCCTGTACCTGCTCGAACTCCTCGACGTCGTCCGGCCGCAGGAGCAGGCGAACGGTGAGCGTGACGAGAGGAAACGATGACGAGCACGGAGACCCTGCGAGCGGGCCGCCGGACCGTCGAGATCAAACGGGCCGACAAGGAGCTCTTTCCCGGCGACGGCATCACCAAGGGAGACCTGGCCACGTACTACCGCGCCGTCGCGGGACGGATGCTGCCGCATCTGCGTGGCCGTCCGCTGATGCTCGAACGGCATCCCGACGGGATCGGCGGCGGCCGCTTCATGCAGAAGGACACCCCCGATCACTTCCCCGAGTGGATCCACCGCACCGAACTGGCCAAGGAGGGCGGCACGGTCACCTATCCCGTCTGCGACGACCTGGCCACGCTCCTCTATCTGGCGGACCAGGCGTGCGTCACCCCGCACCGCTGGCTCTCCAGGGCGGACCGGCCGGACCACCCCGACCGGCTGGTCTTCGACCTCGACCCGCCGGGCGACGACTTCGAGCAGGTCAGGGAGGCGGCGGGGCTTCTGCACGCGCTGCTCGACGAGCTGGACCTTCCCGGCGTCCCGATGACGACCGGCTCCCGGGGCCTGCACGTCGTGGTCGCCCTGGACCGGCGTACGGCCTTCGACGAGGTCCGCGCGTTCGCCCGGGACGCCGCCGACGTGCTCTCCGACCGGTACCCCGACCGGCTCACCACCGCCGCCCGTAAGCAGGCGCGCGGGGACCGCCTCTACCTGGACGTCCAGCGCAACGCCTACGGCCAGACCGCCGTCGCCCCCTACGCGGTCCGTGCGCTGCCCGGCGCCCCCGTCGCCACGCCCGTGAGCTGGGCGGAGCTGGACGATCCGGGGCTCACCGCGCGGCGGTGGACCGTCTCCACCATCGGAGACCGCCTCGGCGAGGACGACCCCTGGCGGGAGGCGCCGCGCCGTGGCCGCTCCGCGACCGCGGCCCACCGCAGGCTCGCGAAGCTGTCGTGAGCGCGGGCCTCACGCCGGTCGGCGCGCGTGGGGGATCTCCTCCCTGGCCCAGACAGGTCAGGCCGTGTGGAGCCTCAGGCCGTACCGGCCGAGGATCTCGTTGACGGGCTGGAACCAGGTCTCGCCGCCGGTCGAGCAGTTGCCCCAGCCGCCGGAGGTGACGCCCTGGGCCTGGTCCCCGCTGATGAACGCGCCGCCGGAGTCACCGCCCTCCGCGCACACGCTGGTCTTCGTCATCTGATGGACCGCGCCCTGGCTGTAGTTGACGGTCTGGTTCTTGGCCAGGACCGTGCCGCAGTGCCAGCGGGTCGTGGACCCGGAGCGGCAGATCGACGCGCCGACGGGCGCCTCGGCCGAGCCTCGGACGAGCCGGTCGGGCACGGTCCCCCAGCCGAGCACCACGGGGACCGTCCACCAGCCGCTGTGGATGCTCACGTACGCGTAGTCGTCGCCGGGGAACGAGGAGCCCTGGAAGGTGCCCATCGCGGATCCGTCCCAGCCACGGACGGCGGCCCCCGCCCGGCCGCAGTGCCCGGCGGTGACGAAGCCTCCGTGCACGGAGAACCCGATGGAGCAGCGGACGTTGCCGGTGTAGTACGGGTCGCCGCCGACGGTTCCCGCGGCGTACGTACGGGGTGCGGTCGCCGTCTCGGCGACGGTGACGGGGCCGGCGTCTCGGGCCTTCTCCACGAAGGCGCGCACGGCGGGCAGGTGCCGGTCGGCGCGGACGACGGTGACGACGACGCTGTTGGTGCGGGGGTCGACGTGCCAGCCGGCGACGCCGGCCGGGGCGGACCGGCCGTCGAGCCGGGCCTTGGCGCGGTCGAGTTCGCCCGCACTGTGCCGGACGAGCCGGGTGTCGGCGCCGAGCGCCCGGACCCCGGCCTCCTCTCCGCGGTCGGTGAGGGCGACGACGAGCCGTCCGGTGCCCGCGTCGAACCAGGATCCGCCGTACGCGTCGCCCGCCGTCCTCCGCGCCTCGGCCTCCACGCGCGCCGCGGCACGCTCGGCCTTCAGCCGTTCGCCGGCCTGACGTTCCGTGAGACCGAGGTCCGCGCGCAGGGCGGCGAGGAGGCCGGCGGACGCGGTGGGCGCCGCGCCGTCGGGTTCGGCGCTCGCGGGGGCGGCGTGGGCGGCGCCGAGTCCGAGGGTGAGCACGAGGGCCGCGAGGGCGGCGCGCAGGGCGGATGTACGTCTCACAGGAGCCTCCTGGTGGGGGAAGAAGACGTTGAGAGCGCTCTCAGCAGAGCACCGCGTACGCTAGCGGCCCTCACTTGTCAGGTCCATACCATCCACAGAATTCGGCGCCACGATCACCGACCGCGGCCAGGACTCCCCGCCCGGACACTCGGACATCCGCTTGCTGAAATTCCCTGCAAGCCCTTGCTGGCGGCGTCACCGGCTGCTTGACTCCCCGTGCGATCAACGGCAGCCGAAGGAGCCCCGATGACCAGCCAGTACGACGTCCTCGTCCTCGGAGGCGCGGGCGTCGACACGATCGTCCACGTGCCCGAGCTCCCCCTCCCCTACGCGGACAGCTACATGATCCGACCGGGCATCGAGACCCGCGCCGGGCAGACGGGCGACTTCGTGGCCCTGGGTCTGAGCGCCCTCGGGCTGCGGACGCACCACATCGACATGATCGGCGACGACTCCGCCGGCGATCTCGTCCGCGCCTTCCACCGCGACCGGGGCATCGACTTCACCGAAGTACCCCTGCCCGGCGGCACGAAGCGGGCCGTCAACCTCGTCGGCCCCGACGGCCGACGCCTTTCGCTCTACGACGACAGTCGCTCCCGGGAGTCCGACCGGCTGCCCGAGGACCTGGTCCGCTCCCTCGCGTCGGCGAGCCGCCACGCGCACGTCTCGATCACGTACCCGTGCGCCTTCGCCCTCCCCCTCCTGCGCGAGGCGGGCCTCACCGTCTCCACCGACCTGCACAACTGGGACGGCGAGAACCCGTACCACGAACCCTTCGCCCACGGCGCGGACATCGTGTTCGTCTCCACCACCGCCCTGGCGGACCCGGAGCGGACCGTGCGCCGGATCCTGGAGCGGGGCCGCGCCGAGATCGTGGTCGCCACCGCCGGGGCCGAGGGCGCGTACCTGGCGACGGCCGACGGGCTCGTCCACGTACCGGCCGTCACACCCCGGGAGCCGGTGGTCGATTCCAACGGAGCGGGCGACGCCTTCGCCGCCGGTTTCCTCTTCGGCCGGCTGACGGGTCAGGACCTCGACCGGTGCGCCCTCTACGGCGCGGTGGCCGGGGCCTACGCCTGCACGGTGCCGGCCACCGGGACCGACGCCATCGACCGCGCCGCACTCCTCGCCGAGGTCGCCGAAAGGGCCGGGTCCGTCGCGTGACGGCCCGGCCCGGGTGCTCACGGTCGGTCAGACGCGGTCGGCCGCGATCAGGACGTACTGGAAGGAGCCGTCCTTGTAGGAGTTGATGAACGCCTCCTCGATGCCCGTGACCAGGGACGAGGTGGCGCGCAGCTCCCAGTACGGCAGGGTGTCGGGCGTCAGGTCGATGACGGCCTGCGGCACCAGACGGTTGTCGGCCATCGCCCGCAGGTACTCGCGGCGCGAGTGGATGTTGCACTCGAAGTGCGCGTTGATCTGGGAGACCCACTTGGAGGGCTGGCCGTAACGCGGGTTCCAGCACCCGGTGATGGTCACGTACCGGCCGCCGACCTTGAGGAAGCGGGAGTGCTCGGCGAAGAGGTCGTCGAGGTCGACGTACATGCTCGACTCGTTGTTCCACGAGGCGGCGATGCTGCCCTTCTCGAACGGGGTGTCCAGCATGTTGCAGACCTGGGCATGGACGTGGTCGTCGATGCCGAGTTCCTTGGCCCGCTTGTTGCCGAAATCGGCCTGCGTGGAGGACAGGGTGACGCCCTCGACCTTGCAGCCGAAGCGCTGGTGGGCCATGACGCTCGAACCGCCGCGGCCGCAGCCGGCGTCCACGAGCGTGTCGTCACGCCCGATGGAGCCGAGGTGGTCCAGGAGGACCTCGGCCTGCGCGGACTCGAGGCGGTGCAGCTCGGCGATCAGCTTCTTCTCGTACTCGCTGTCCTCGATGTCCCCGAGGGAGGCGTGGTCCACGTCACCGATGCCGTAGTGGTGGTGGTAGAGACCGTCGACGTCGCCCAGGCGCAGGTTGACGGGCCGGGCCTCGTCGTTCCAGTAGCGGGCGATGTCCCCCTGGTACGGCGTCGCCGGCGAGGGGACGAACGCGGAGGTGTCGTTGACGGTGGTGTACTCGGTGCTGGTCACAGATAAATCCGTTTCTTACCAGAAATCGGGCAGGCTGTAGCGATAGGTGTTGGTCTGGTGCCAGTAGTGGTTGCCGTCGACCCACACGGCCACGCCCCGCAGGAAGCGCAGCAGGGTCGGGACGGGGCAGGCGGCGGCGAGTTCGGCGGCGGCGGCTTCGAAGTCGCGCATGAGGTCGTTGTGGACCTCGACGGCCTTCAGATAGCCCTCCTTGTCGGAGAGGCCCTCGCGTTCGGCGATCACCACGGGCAGGTTCAGGTGCTTGCCGGGACTGGCCAGTTCCTTCGTGTACGAGTAGAGGTCGTTCACGATCGTCGTGGCGTTCCCGGCGAGCGCGAGCACGCGCTGCATGGCCGGCTGCGCGTGCAGGTCCGCGGGCAGTTCGTAGCCGCCGACGGAGTCGGTGATGGTGGGGCAGGGGCGGAAGTTGTTGAACTGGCGCATCGCCAGGTACTCCCACACCTCCGGCATGTGGTCCGTCTCGGCCCAGGCGGCCTCGGCCAGGTACCCCAGGTGCAGCCGGGCCATGTCGTGCCGGTACCGGTCGGCCTGGGAGGGCGTGACCTGGTCGACGAAGTACTCCATGGCGGAGCGGTAGGCGCGCCGCGGGGCGTCCGCGTGGAGCGACTCCGCCCACAGCGGCTGGTACTCCTTCGTCGTGTACAGGGGGTCGAGCGCGGTGTGCGCGAGGAGGAGGCGGCCGCCGAGACCGATGGGCGAGCCGCCGTGGTCCTCGCAGTAGCAGTCGTCGACGGCGTTCTCCGCGACCATGAGGCGGGTGGCGAGCATCAGGTGCTCGACGGTCGGGGCGTCCGGGTGACAGGCGACCATGTAGCGCCCGACGGAGAAGCCGTCGAACTCGCCCTCCCAGTCCTCGGGGTAGAGCTGGACCTCGTCGAGGGCCCAGGCCTTGATCCGGCGGCTGACCTCGTCCACCCGTGCCGGATCGGGCTCGGCCACGGGATGGAAGTAGAGACCCGGGATCGGGCGTCCCCGCACCGGCTCCTCGGAGGCCGAGGAGTCCGAGGCTTCAGGAGACTCCGGGGCCTCCGCGCGCCGGGCCAGGGAGAGGGCCGCCGTCCCGAGCCCGGTCGGGCCGGGCGGGACCCACCCCGCTGCGGGGAGGGACGGTGTGACCGCCGCGGCTTCGGCGGGCTCGGTGGCGGGGGCCGACCGGCCGAGGACCTGCCCCCCGAAGCGGGTGGCGGCGGCGGGCAGGCTCGACTGCAGAGGGGAGGGCCCGGGTTCGGGCATCCGTGACTCCTTGGTGAGGGGGTGGGCTGTCCGGGATCCCGGGCGCGCTGGGCGGGCCCGGGAGGACCCGGGCCTTCAGTGGCCGTCGTGGCGGCCGCGGGACAGCTCCGTCAGTCGCGCCTGCGGGCGATCTGCACGTTCTCCAGGACGCCGAGCGCGTTGGGGACGAGGATGGCGGCGGAGTAGTACGTGGTGACGAGGTACGACATGATCGCCTGCTCGCTGATGCCCATGAAGCGCACCGAGAGACCCGGCTCGTACTCCTCCGGAAGCCCCGTCTGGCGCAGCCCGATGACGCCCTGGTTGTCCTCGCCGAGGCGCATGGCCAGGATCGAGCTGGTGTTCTCCCTGGTGATCGGGATCTTGTTGCAGGGGAGGAGCGGGACGCCGCGCCAGCCGAGTACGCGCTGCCCGTCGAGCTCGACGGTGTCCGGGTAGAGCCCGCGGGCGTTCCACTCGCGGCCGATCGCGGCGATGGTCCTCGGGTGGGCGAGGAAGAGCTTGGTGCCGCGGCGGCGGCAGAGCAGCTCGTCGAGGTCGTCCGGGGTGGGCGGGCCCGAATGGGTCTGGATCCGCTGCTTGAAGTCGGCGTTGTGGAGGAGGCCGAACTCCCGGTTGTTGATCAGCTCGTGCTCCTGGCGCTCGCGCAGCGCCTCGACGGTGAGCCTGAGCTGCTCCTCCGTCTGGTTCATCGGCCCGTTGTAGAGGTCGGCGACCCTCGTGTGGACCCGCAGCACGGTCTGGGCGACGGAGAGCTCGTACTCTCGCGGCTTGAGCTCGTAGTCGACGAAGGCGCCCGGCAGCTCGACCTCACCGGTGTGGCCCGCCGACATCGCGATCTCGGCCTCGCCGTGGCGGTTCTGCCGCTGCAGGGGCAGCGAGCTGAACGCGTCGATGTGCGCCTGGAGGTCCGGCGCGGAGTCCAGCACGGCGGAGAAATCGGCGCGGGAGAGCGTGAGGAGCGTGCCGGAGGTCTCGGCGGTGGCGGTGTAGTCCCATCGGGCGTCGGCGTCCAGAAGGGCGTTCTCACCGAACCGGTCGCCGTCGGCGAGGACCGCCACGGCCACCTCGTCGCCGTACTTGCCGACGGACGTCTGGTTGATCCGGCCGTGGGCGATCAGGTGGATCTGGTCGGCGGGGGCGCCGCGCTCGACGATGACCTCGCCGACGCCGAAGTCGCGCTGGACGCACCGGCCGGCCAGCGCGTTCAGCACCTCCTCGTCCTCGAAGCCGCGGAGCAGGGCGAGCTCTCCGAGCTCGCGGGGAATCACCCGGACGTGGGCACCGTCCTGGACGAACTCGATGTGACCGTCACCGATGGTGTAGCTCAGTCGGCGGTTGACCCGGTAGGCGCCGCCCTTGGTCTCGACCCAGGGGAGCATCCGCAGCAGCCAGCGGGAGCTGATCTCCTGCATCTGCGGGGCGGACTTGGTCGTGGTGGCGAGGTTCCGGGCGGCCGCGGTGCTCAGGCTGGACTGCTTCGGCGCGTCCAGCTGTGCGTCCGGGCTGGTGTCAACGGTCATGGGGCGGGCTCTCCTTCGGAGGGGGGTGGTGACCGGCGCACGGGTGCGCCGGTCGCTGAAAGAGGAGAAACAGAAGAAAGGGGAGGGAAGGACGGAACAGGGATGAATCTCTGGGAATCCGTCCAGATCCGGGGGAACAGTAGCGGCCGGTTAACCCCGCTCGCCTCATCGGATCGGGGGCATTAACTCGAAACGGCGATCTTGATTCGCACGAGGTTTAACCGAGCAAACATCACTTTTCAGACAGGCCTGCCGCGCCCCGGCGTGAGCGGCGGAACCATCGCCCCACTCCCCCGGGGCGCTGGTTCAGGCGGACCCAAGAGAGGCGCAATGGCCGCAATTGCGCCAAATTGCTTTTATCGAGCTTTTAGTGGACCGAGAGGCAGGTCATGTCGAACGCCGATACGAGCACGGGCGCCGCCGCCACAGGTTCCCCTCCCACGGCCAAGCTGACGCTCATCACGCTGACCGCGATGGTCGTCGGGTCCATGGTGGGAGCCGGCGTGTTCTCGCTGCCTCGGCGCTTCGCGCAGGAGACGGGGGTCGCGGGCGCGCTGATCGCCTGGGCGATCGCCGGCTGCGGCATGCTGATGCTCGCGTTCGTCTTCCAGACGCTCGCGGTGCGCCGCCCGGACCTGGACGCCGGTGTCTACGCGTACGCCAAGGCCGGTTTCGGCGAGTACCTGGGCTTCTTCTCGGCCTTCGGCTACTGGGCGAGCGCCTGCGTCGGCAACGTCACGTACTGGGTGCTCATCATGTCGACGATCGGCGCCGTCGCGCCGTCGCTCGGCGACGGCGACACCGCCCTCGCGATCGTCCTGTCCTCGGCGGGACTGTGGGCGTTCTTCCTGCTCATCCGGCGAGGGGTGAAGGAGGCGGCCGCGATCAACCGGATCGTGACCGTGGCCAAGATCGTGCCCATCCTCGTCTTCGTCATCCTCGCGCTGTTCTATTTCAAGCCGTCCGTGTTCGCCGACAACTTCGGCGGCGCCGACTACGCCGGCTCACTGTTCAACCAGGTCCGCGGCACCATGCTCGCCACCGTCTTCGTCTTCCTCGGCGTCGAGGGCGCCAGTGTGTACTCGCGGCACGCCAAACGCCGCGAGGACGTCGGCCGGGCCACGATCCTGGGCTTCCTCAGCGTCTTCGCCGTCTTCGCCTCGGTGACCATGGTCTCGTACGGCCTCATGCCGATGAGCGAGATCGCCGAGCTGCGCCAGCCCTCGATGGCGGGCGTCCTGGAAGCCGCGGTCGGCACCTGGGGCAAGGTCTTCGTGAGCGTCGGTCTCATCGTCTCCGTGCTCGGCGCCTACCTCGCCTGGACCCTGATGGCCGCGGAGGTGCTCTTCGTGGCGGCCAAGGACAAGGACATGCCGCGCTTCCTCGGGCGGTCGAGCGGCGACGACGTCCCCGTCCCCGCGCTGCTGATGACCACGGCCCTCAGTCAGATCGTGCTTGTGGTCACGGCCTTCTCCGACGACGCCTTCAACTTCGCCCTCGATCTGACCAGCTCGCTCAGTCTGATCCCGTTCCTGCTGGCCGCCGCGTTCGCGGTGAAGATCGCCCTCAGGCCCGAGCGGGAGAAGGTGGCGGGCCTGAGCACCCGGCGCGAGCTGGTCGTGGGCGTCCTCGCCACGGTGTACACGGCGTTCCTGCTGTACGCGGCCGGGCTCAAGTTCGTCCTGGTCTCCTTCATCCTCTACGCGCCCGCCACCTTCCTGTTCGTCAAGGCGAGGCGTGAGCAGGGCAGACGGCCGTTCTCCCGCCGTGAGCTCGTGATCCTGGCCGTCTCGGTCGCCGGCGCGGTCCTCGGGATCGTGGCCCTCGCGACCGGCTGGATCAGCCTCTGAGGCCCGCCGCCTCCCCCGTGAGCCGTCACCCGTCACCCGTACTGAAAGGCCCCGCATGACCAGCAACGACGCTTCCGTCGAGCCCGCGCTCGGCGTGTACTCCGAGGTCGGACGGCTCCGCAAGGTCCTCGTCTGCGCCCCGGGGCTTGCCCACCGCCGGCTGACCCCGACCAACTCGGACGACCTGCTCTTCGACGACGTGATGTGGGTGGAGAACGCGCAGCGCGACCACGCCGACTTCGTCAACAAGCTGACCCAGCGGGGCGTCGACGTCGTGGAGCTCCACCAGCTGCTCGCCGAGACGATGGCGATCCCCGAGGCACGGGCCTGGCTCCTCGACCGGAAGATCACCGCCAACGAGGTCGGTCTGGGCCTCATCGACGACACCCGTGCCTTCCTCGACTCCGTGACGGCGCGCGATCTGGCCGAGTACCTCATCGGCGGCCTGTCGACGGCCGACTTGCCCGAGGCGTTCCGTTCCGGGTACGTCGCCCTCGCGCGGGAGGCCACCGGCGCGCGGGAGTACCTGATGCCCCCGCTGCCGAACACGCTCTACACCCGTGACACCACCTGCTGGCTGTACGGCGGTGTGACCCTGAACCCGCTCTACTGGCCCGCCCGGCACGGCGAGACCCTCCTCATGAAGGCGGTCTACACCTTCCACCCCGACTACAAGGACGCCACCGTCTGGTGGGGCGACCCCGAACAGGACTGGGGCCAGGCCACCTTCGAGGGCGGCGACATCATGCCCGTCGGCAACGGCGTCGTCCTCATGGGCATGAGCGAACGCACCTCCCGCCAGGCCATCACCCAGGTCGCGGCCTCGCTGTTCAGGAACGGCGCGGCCGAGCACGTCATCGTCGCCGGCATGCCGAAGCTGCGCGCCGCGATGCACCTGGACACCGTCTTCACCTTCGCCGACCGCGACATCGTCACGCTCTACCCGAAGATCATGGACGCGGTCCACACCTTCTCGCTGCGCCCCGGCGACAAGGCGCCCGGGGTCGAGATCACCGACGAGGGCAGCACGCCCTTCGTGGACGTGGTCGCCAAGGGCCTCGGCCTGCCCCAACTGCGGGTGATCGAGACCGGCGGCGACGTGTACGCCTCCGAGCGCCAGCAGTGGGACAGCGGCAACAACGCCGTCGCCCTCGAACCGGGGGTCGTCTTCACGTACGACCGGAACACCCAGACCAACACGCTGCTGCGCAAGGCGGGTGTCGAGGTCATCACCATCGTCGGTGCCGAACTGGGCCGGGGGCGCGGCGGCGGCCACTGCATGACCTGCCCGCTCGTCCGTGACGCGGTCACGTTCTGACGGCTCGCGCGCACCACGGAACCGGCCACCCCGCGGAGGGGTGGCCGGTTCGTCCTGATGGCTTCGCCGGGGGGTGTCCCGTCGGTCGGAACCGGATCGGAAGACACCCGCCAGGACTCAGCCCGACGTCTCCGGGCCCGCCAGCTGCTCGGCGAGCTCCCGTTCGCTCTGCTCCGGCAGGGAGGTCTTGAGCACGGTCCCGCCGAACTCGTCCATGGCCGCGGCGAAGGAGTCCTCAGTGACCTTCGAGGCCATGATGACGACGGCGGCCGAGCCCGGTTCGAGCAGCGAACGCACCTTGTCGCGGAACCTGTTGTCCACGCCCATCTGGTTCAGCTTGCCGATGAGCCCTCCGACGGCGGCGCCCACGACGCCCATCGCCGGCGTGAGGATGATCATGCCGAAGACCATGCCCCAGAGGGCGCCCGCGGTGGCGGAGAGGGCGGCCTGCCCTTCTCTCCTGGCCGGGGTGTCCACATGCGTCTCGCCCTTCTCGTCCACCGAGACGACGGCGAGCCCGGTCAGGTCGAGCGCCTGGTCGCGCTCCAGCTCCTGGACCTTGGCGAAGGCCCGGTTCGCGACGGCGCGATCGTCGTAGCCGAGGACGATGAGTTCGGACATACGGCTCTCCTCATGTGTCGATACCGCTCTGTCGTGACCGCTCTGTCAGTACCTCTGCGCCTTGACGAGCTTGGGGGTGAGCACCGGCTCGGGGGGCTGCCCGCTGATGACCAGCGGCTGTTCGCGCTCGCCGGGTTCGAGGTCCTCGGCGCCGACGAACTGCGTCTCGACGACCTTGCCCGAGGGGTCGAGGAAGTCGACCTGCGCGGCGTAGGAGGCCTCCTGGTCCGTCTTGTTGGTGATGGTGAGGAGGACGGTCAGGACGCCTCCGGTGTCCGCCCGGGGCTTGCCGGTCATCGCGACCTCGCCAAGGGCGTTGCCACGGCCCTCCACGCCTTTCAGAGCGTTCTCGGCCTCCTGGCGCGAACGCTCGATCTCCGACCCGATGGACGCCTTGCGCGATGCCTCGCGGGCGGACGCCGAGGCCGCCGCTGACGACGCCGACGCGCGGGCCGATTCGACGGCCTCCGCCGCCGACGAGGCCATGCCCGACGGCGGTACGCCCGAGAAACCGCCCGTGTCGGGCGCCGTGGGGCGTGCGCTGAACGCGGGGCTGCCGGTGTCGTCGTTCCCGGTGTCGCAGGACACCAGGCCGGCCGCGCCGAGGGCGGTGACGACGACGGCGGCCGCCGCGCTCACCGCGCGTACGCGAACCGACCTCGCGGGTGTCGATGGGGGGTTCACGGGATGCGTCCTCTTCTCGTCTCCAGGGGGTGCGGCCGTGGTGCTCAGTAGCGGAGCACGCCGGCGATGCGGTCCATGTCGATCAGGGTGTCGTCGCGGACGAACTGGACCTCGGCTCCGGTGTCGAGGGCCCGTTCGACGATCTCGTCGACCATGTCGTCCCGTGCCTCGGCCTCGGAGGGCTCGGCGGGTTCCAGATGCCCGCCGTCGTCCCGTACGACGGTCCGGTAGTGGTCCTCGACGGCGAGCAGCCGGACCCGGCCCTCCTTCACGGCCTGCCACACCTCGTCGATCCCGCCGGCGAACTCCCTCCGTCCCCTGGCCGTGTCGAGCTCGGCCACGAC
The DNA here is from genome assembly GCF_055565415.1 of Streptomyces sp. NPDC028711. Taxonomy (NCBI): domain Bacteria; kingdom Bacillati; phylum Actinomycetota; class Actinomycetes; order Kitasatosporales; family Streptomycetaceae; genus Streptomyces; species Streptomyces sp. NPDC028711. The sequence goes on from NZ_JBVHUJ010000011.1 coordinate 260,832, forward strand.
CGTGGTGGACGCGGCGGCCTCGCGGGCAGCGCGGGCGGGCTCGACGGCCTCCCGTACGGCCTCGGCGGGTCCGCGCGCGAGCCCGCCGCGCCGCACGGGCGTCGTGCCCGGCTGGAGCGGCCCGGTCTCCTCCAGGAGCGCGAGGGCGGCGGGTTCGCCGATCACGTACAGCGGGCGCGGCCGGGAGGCGAGGACCGCGCGCAGGGTCTGGTGGGCGTCGCGGAGGAACTGGCGGGTGGCCTCGTCCTGGAAGGTGCTGGGGAGGTCGCCGACGCGCTGTTCGCGTTCCGCGTCGGGGTCGTCGAGGTCGCGGACGAGCGGGAAGCCGTCCGCGGTGTGTTCGGTGAACCGCGCGGCGTCGCCGCTCCACAGCGAGACCCGGTCGGCGGCCACCGCGAGCGTCCAGCAGGGCTGTTCGGCTGCCTGGGCGGCGACGAGGTTCCGGGTCAGGAAGGTGTCGGCGAGGACGACGCGCTCCGGGACCGTGCGGCCCACCGTCCACACGTGGTGCTCCCCCTGGGCGACGAAGATCACCAGGCCGTCCTCGGCGTGCGCGAGGTCGATCTCGGCGACCGCCCTGCGCAGCTGGTCCAGGACGTCGTCGCGCCGTTCCCGGGTCACCGCGGGGTCGTCGTGGACCGCCTTCTCCGCCGCAGCCACGAGCTTGCGGAGGCGTACGGGGTCCTGGGCGTTCTCCGGCTCGCGGCGGTGCGTCGGCATCACGAGCGACACGGCGGGGTACGGGCGGGGCTGGCGCAGCTTCGCGAGCGCGTCGCTGCTGAGCGCGGGGTCCATGGGGAAGCCTTCCTTGCGGGTTCCGGCGGTGCCACGGGCGGGCGGGGCGGATGCTGCCGGCGGGGCGGGTGCCACGGGCGCGGCCGGGCGGTTGCTGCGGGCGGGGCCGGCGGGTGCGGCGGGGCTACTGGGGGCCGGCGAGCTGGTCGGCCAGTTCCTTCTCGTCCTCGTCGCTGAGCGAGGTCTTGAGGACGGTGCCGCCGTGCGGCTGCATGGCCACCGTGAACTTGTCGTCGGTGATCTTCGAAGCCATGATCACGACGGCGGCCGAGCCGGGCTTGAGGAGGTCCTCCACCTGTTGGCGGAACCGGTCGTCGATCCCGGACCTGCTGATCCTGCCGACGAGGCCGCCGAGGGCCGCGCCGGTGAGGAGTCCGACGCCGGGCAGCAGGAAGAGGATTCCGAAGATCGTTCCCCACAGGGCCCCGGACGCCGCCGAGACGCCGACGATGCGGCTGGTGGTGTCGACATGGGTCCTGCCGTCCCCGTCGACGGAGACGACCGCGAGACCGTTCAGATGCACCACGTAGTCCCTTTGCAGGTCCTGCACGGTGACGAAGGCCCGCTGGGCCACCTCGGGATCCTCGTATCCGATGACGATGAGCTCAGACATTCCCGCCTCCTGTCGCGGCGACCGCTCGCCGGACGTCCGCGTCACCCTTCCGCGGAGAGACCGTGTGACCTCTCCGAGGGCCACAAAAGGTCATCTTGTCCCGATATGTAAGGCCTCGCGACTCGGTCGTCGCCTCAACGGGCGTACGGAGGGATCCCGGCGGCTGCCCCGGGTGCTCACACGGCGCCCGGGGCCGCTGTGTGACCGGTGTTACGGACCATGATCGGCCCGGTTGACATGGGCGTAACGGGTGTTCCGTAGGGTCGGGGCTCGAACGGTTCCACAGAGAGGCGCCCGGTGACCCCACAGGACTCGGCGGACCCCCGGGGCGGTACGGCCGAACAGGTGCGGACCGTCTGCTCGTACTGCGGTGTCGGATGCGGACTGCTCCTCGACATCGGCACGGGGCCCGACGGGCGCCGTACGGTTCTCAGGGCGACGGGCGACAAGGACCACCCGGCCAACCGGGGGCGGCTCTGCACCAAGGGCGCCACCACCGCCGACCTGCTCGCCGCCCCCGGCCGGCTGACCACCGCGCTCGTACGGCGGGAGCGCGGCGCCGGCCCCGTGCCCGAGGACACCGACCGGGCCGTGACCGAGACCGCCCGCCGGCTGCGGGCGATCGTCGACGAGCACGGCCCCGACGCGGTCGCCCTCTACGTCTCCGGCCAGATGAGCCTGGAGGCCCAGTACCTCGCCAACAAGCTGGCCAAGGGCTTCATCGGCACCAACCAGATCGAGTCCAACTCACGGCTGTGCATGGCGAGCGCCGGCACCGGCTACAAGCTCTCCCTCGGCGCCGACGGACCGCCCGGCTCCTACGACGACCTCGACAAGGCCGACGTCTTCCTCGTCATCGGCTCCAACATGGCCGACTGCCACCCCATCCTGTTCCTCCGCATGATGGAGCGGGTCAAGGCAGGGGCGAAGCTGATCGTCGTCGACCCCCGGCGCACCGCGACGGCCGAGAAGGCCGACCTCTTCCTGCGGATCCGGCCGGGCACGGACCTCGCGCTCCTCAACGGGCTGCTGCACCTGCTGCACGAGAACGGGCACACCGACCCGGACTTCGTCGCCGCGCACACCGAGGGCTGGGAGGCGATGCCGCCGTTCCTCGCCGACTACCCCCCGGCCACGGTCGCCCGTATCACCGGCATACCCGAGGACGACATCCGTACCGCCGCCGAGTGGATCGGCACGGCGGCCGAGTGGACCAGCTGCTGGACCATGGGACTCAACCAGTCCACGCACGGCACCTGGAACACCAACGCCCTGGTCAACCTGCACCTGGCGACGGGCGCGATCTGCCGCCCCGGCTCGGGCCCCTTCTCCCTGACCGGCCAGCCGAACGCCATGGGCGGCCGCGAGATGGGCTACATGGGCCCCGGCCTGCCCGGACAGCGCTCGGTCCTGGTCGCGGAGGACCGGGCCTTCACCGAGGAGCTCTGGGACCTGACGCCCGGCACGATCCGCGAGGACGGCTCGGGACAGGGCACCGTGGACCTCTTCCGGCGCATGGCGGACGGCGAGATCAAGGCCTGCTGGATCATCTGCACCAACCCGGTCGCCTCCGTCGGCAACCGCTCCACCGTCGTCGAGGGCCTGCGGGCCGCCGAACTCGTCATCACCCAGGACGCCTTCGCCGAGACCGAGACCAACGCGTACGCGGACATCGTCCTGCCCGCCGCCCTCTGGACCGAGACCGAGGGCGTCCTGATCAACAGCGAGCGCGGCCTCACCCTCACGCGGCCGGCCGTCGACCCGCCGGGCGAGGCCCTCGCCGACTGGCGGATCATCGCCGGCGTCGCCCGCGCGATGGGGTACGAGAAGGCGTTCTCGTACGACAGCGCCGAGGACGTCTTCGAGGAGATCCGCCGCGCCGCGAACCCGAAGACCGGATACGACCTGAGCGGGGTGTCGTACGAGCGGCTGCGCGCCACCCCCGTGCAGTGGCCCGCCGCGCCCGGGGGCCCGGCGCGGAACCCGATCCGGTACGTGGCCGGCGACGGGACCGGTCCCGTCTTCCCGACGCCGAGCGGCCGGGCCGTCTTCCACGCCCGGCCGCACGTCGAGCCCGCCGAGATGCCCGACGACACGTATCCGTTCGTCCTCAACACCGGCCGTCTCCAGCACCAGTGGCACACCCTCACCAAGACGGGGAAGGTCGCCAAGCTCAACCGGCTCAACCCGGCGCCGTTCGTCGAACTGCATCCCGAGGACGCCCGCGCGCTCGGGATCGCGGAGGGCGACCCCGTGGAGATCGCCTCGCGGCGCGGCAGGGCCGTGCTCCCCGCGGCGGTCACCGACCGGGTCGCACCGGGCAGCTGCTTCGCGCCCTTCCACTGGAACGACCTGTTCGGCGAGGACCTGTGTGTCAACGCGGTCACCCAGGACGCCGTCGACCCCCTCTCCTTCCAGCCCGAACTGAAGGTGTGCGCGGTGGCGCTGACGAGGGCGTCGGCTCCGGCGGCCCTTGTTCCGGCGGCTTCGGCTCCTTCCGTTGTTCCTTCCGTTGTTCCTTCCGACGTGGTCCCTTCCGCCGTCGTCCCTTCCGCCGGGGTTCCTCAGGTGGTGATTCCGAGCGGTGGCCTGCCGCCCGGGCCCGCCGCCGCCTTCGGCCTCGAACCGGCCCCGCCGCCCGTCCTGACCGCCGAGGAGCGCCAGTACCTCGTCGGCTTCCTCGCCGGCCTGGAGACGGGCGCGCCGGGTGTGCCCGTCCTGCCGCCCGGCGCGCCGTTCCGCGAGGACCACGCCCGCTGGGTGAACGGTGTCCTGGCCGGTCTGTACTCGCGCGCCCCGGGGGCCAAGGAGGCCGCCGGAGGCGCGGACCTGGCCGGCCGTGAGGTCGTCGTGCTGTGGGCATCGCAGACCGGGAACGCCGAGGTCTTCGCCGCCGCCACCGCCGAGCGGCTGCTCTCGGCCGGTCACCGGGCCGCGCTCGCGGGCATGGACGAGACCGATCTCGGAGCGCTGCCGCCCACCGCCGATCTCCTCCTGATCACCAGCACGTTCGGGGACGGGGACGCGCCCGACAACGGCTCCGGCTTCTGGGACGCGCTCGCCGCGCCCGACACCCCGCGCCTGGACGGGCGCCGCTACGCCGTACTCGCGCTCGGGGACTCCTCGTACGGCGACTTCTGCGGGCACGGGCGGCGTCTCGACCGCCGTCTGGACGAGCTCGGGGGCGTCCGTCTGGCACCCCGTACCGACTGCGAACCGGACTACGAGCCCTCGGCGCACGCCTGGCTCGACCAGGTCCTCGCCGGTCTCTCCGACGCGGCGCCGGCTCCCCCGGTCGCGCCGGTCCCGGCGACCACCGTCCCCGCGCGGCGGTCCGGGCCCGCCACCACACCCGCCCGGCTCGTCGGGAACCGGCTCCTCAGCCTGCCGGGCGCGGGCAAGGAGGTACGCCGGTTCACCTTCGACACCAGCGGGACCGGGACACCGCTCGGCTACGAGAGCGGGGACGCCCTCGGTGTGCAGCCGGTGAACTGCCCCGAGCTCGTGGCCGAATGGCTGGCCGTGACCGGGCTCGACGCCGACGTCCCCGTGGAGCTGTCCGGCTCCGGCTCCGTGCCCTTCGGCGAGGCCCTGCACCGCCATCTCGACATCACCCGTGTCACCCCCGCCCTCCTCGGCTTCGTCACCGAACGGACCGGCGACCGGGATCTGAAGCGGCTCCTGCGGCCCGACAACAAGGACGGCCTCGCGCAGTGGACGTGGGGCCGACAGGCCGTGGACGTCCTGGCCGAGCACGCCGTCCGTGCCGCCGCGCAGGAGTGGGCCGACGTGCTCGGCAGCCTGAGGCCCCGGCTGTACTCGACCTCCTCCAGCCCGCTCACCGACCCCCACCGGGTGTCGCTCACCGTCTCCGTCGTCCGCTACGAGAACCTGCGCGGCCGTCCCCGCAAGGGCGTCTGCTCGCCGTTCCTCGCCGATGCCGAGCCGGGCGCCCCCGTCCCGGTCTTCGTCCAGCGCGCCCCGCACTTCCGGCCCCCGGCGGACCCCACGACCCCGATGGTGATGGTCGGTCCCGGCACGGGCGTGGCACCCTTCCTCGGCTTCCTCGACGAGCGCCGGGCGCTCGGCCACCGTGCTCCGAACTGGCTCTTCTTCGGCGAGCAGCACCGCGCCACCGACTTCTACTACGAGGAGGAGCTCACCGCCCTGCTCGCCGACGGCACCCTGGACCGCCTCGACACCGCCTTCTCCCGCGACCAGCGCGCCAAGATCTACGTCCAGGACCGGTTGCGGGAGCACGGACCGCAGCTGTGGTCGTGGCTGCAGTCCGGCGCGCACTTCTATGTGTGCGGCGACGGCGCCCGGATGGCGAAGGACGTCGACCGGGCGCTGCGCGACATCGCCGTCGCCCACGGCGGACTCGACGAGGAGTCGGCGGGCGTGTACGTCAAGCAGCTGGCCGCCGACAAGCGGTACGTCCGGGACGTGTACTGACTCCTGCCGCTCCCGGGGTGGTGGGGTGTCACCCGCTTGCCGGTCCCCAGGTTGACGCTAATGTCGATATATGGCCACATGCGTCTCCTGGGGCCCGCGGTCACGCGGCGGCGGGACGGGGGCGTACGGAAGGAGCCTCCCATGACCCGTACATTGCGTGGCGCGATAGCCCTGGCCGGAGCGACGGCCCTCTGCCTGGGAGCGGTGGCGACCAGCGGGGCCTCCCAGCCGGCGTCGGAGGCGCAGGGCGAGGTGCGTATCGGCCTGCTGCTGCCGGAGAGCAAGACCACGCGGTACGAGAAGTTCGACCGGCCGTACATCGAGGCCAAGATCAAGGAGCTGGCGCCCGACGCCCAGATCGACTACTACAACGCCGCCGAGAGCGCCACCACCCAGCAACAGCAGGTGAACACGGCGCTCGCCAAGGGCGACAAGGTCCTCATCCTGGACGCCGTGGACGCCAAGTCGATCCAGTCGTCCGTGCAGAAGGCCAGGGACGCGGGCGTGAAGGTCGTCGCGTACGACCGCCTCGCCCAGGGCCCGGTCGACGCGTACGTCTCGTACGACAACCGCAAGGTCGGTGAGCTGCAGGGCAAGGCGCTCCTCGACGCGCTCGGCGACAAGGCGGAGACCGGCCAGATCGTGATGCACAACGGTTCGCCGACCGACCCGAACGCGGCGGAGTTCAAGGCCGGGGCGCACTCTGTTCTGGACGGCAAGGTGAAGATCGGCAAGGAGTACGACACGCCGAACTGGGACCCGAACAACGCCAACCAGCAGATGTCCGGCGCGATCAGCTCCCTGGGCAAGGAGAACATCGTCGGTGTCTACTCGGCCAACGACGGACTGGCGGCCGGCATCGCCACCGCCCTCAAGGCGGCGGGCATGAACGTGCCGCTGACCGGCCAGGACGCCCAGCTCGACGCGATCCAGCGGATCCTGCTCGGCACCCAGACGATCACGGTCGAGAAGCCGTACAAGCCGGAGGCCGACATCGCGGCCACGATGGCCGTCAACCTCGCCGAGGGCAAGCCGCTCCCGGCCGACCTGACGCCCACCACCGTCACCAGCGGCAGTGGCGAGAAGGTGCCGGCCAATCTGCTGACACCGGTCGTGGTCGACAAGAACAACATCAAGGACACCGTCGTGAAGGACGGTCTGTACACGGTCCAGGAGATCTGCACCCCGACGTACGCCGCGGCATGCAAGGAGGCCGGCCTCCAGTAGCCGCGCGGCTTGCCAACCGGTGGGGTGGAGCGGCCCGCGCGAGCGGGCGAGCGGAGGAGGCGGTTCCTTTGCCGGAGTCAGCCGTGCTCACACTGCGGGGGATCTCCAAACGGTTCGGCGCGGTCCAGGCGCTGAAGGACTTCGACCTGGACGTGCACGCCGGTGAGGTGGTCGCGCTCGTCGGCGACAACGGCGCCGGGAAGTCCACCGCCGTCAAGGCGATCGCCGGGGTGAACCCGCCCGACGAGGGCGTCATCACCTGGGAGGGCCGGCCGGTCTCGATCAGCCGGCCGCACGACGCCCAGAACCTCGGGATCGCCACCGTCTACCAGGACCTGGCCCTGTGCGACAACCTCGACGTGGTCGCCAACCTCTTCCTCGGCCGGGAGCTGCGCCGCTTCGGCGTGCTCGACGAGGTCCGCATGGACCAGCGGGCGCGCGAGCTGCTCGACACCCTGTCCATCCGGATCCCCAGCGTCCGCATCCCCGTCGCCTCCCTGTCGGGCGGTCAGCGTCAGACGGTGGCGATCGCGCGCTCGCTCATCGGCGCGCCGAAGGTCGTCATCCTCGACGAGCCGACCGCGGCCCTTGGCGTGGAACAGACCGCGGAGGTCCTCGACCTGGTCGAACGGCTCCGCGGGCAGGGTCTCGGCACCATTCTGATCAGCCACAACATGGTCGACGTGATGGCGGTCGCCGACCGGATCGCCGTGATGCGCCTCGGCCGGAACAACGGCTTCTTCGACAAGCGCTCCACGACCACCGAGGAGATCATCTCCGCCATCACGGGAGCCAGCGACAGCGCCGTCACCCGCCGCCAGGCCCGCAAGCGGGAGGAGGAGCGATGAGCCACGACCGAGGCCGCGCCGAGCCCCCGGCCGACAGGTCCGGCACCGGCGACGCCGGCGCCCAGGAACCGGCACCCGGTGCCGTGCCCGCCGTCGACACGCGCCTCCTCGTCCGCGAGGAGGGGATCAAGGGGTACGTGGGCGAGTTCCGGCGCAAGATGCGCAGCGGTGAACTGGGTTCGCTGCCCGTCGTGCTCGCCGTGATCATCATCTGGACGGTCTTCGGCAGTCTGAACAGCACCTTCCTCTCCGCCCAGAACCTCTCCGACCTCAGTCAGCAGATCGTCGGCACCGGCATGATCGCCGTCGGCATCGTCTTCGTGCTGCTGCTCGGTGAGATCGACCTGTCGGTCGGCTCGGTCAGCGGGCTGTGTGCCGCGATCTTCGCCGTACTCAACGTCCTGAACGGCATGAACGAGTGGCTCGCGCTCCTGGTCGCCGTCGCGGGCGGCGCGGTGGTCGGCCTCATCCACGGGTTCTTCTTCGCGAAAGTCGGCGTACCGGCCTTCGTGGTCACCCTCGCGGGCAATCTCGCCTGGAACGGGCTGATGCTCCAGGTCCTCGGCACCAGCGGCACGGTCAACATCCCGAGCGAGAGCATCGTCTCCCGGCTGTACTCGACGATCTATCACAGCCCGGCCGCCGCCTATGTGACGGCGGCCGTCGGGGTCGGGCTGTTCCTCGCGGCCTCGCTGCTCGATGCCCGGCGCCGTCGCGCGGCCCGGGTGCCCTTCCGGCCGGTCGCCGAGATCGTGCTGCGTACGGTCGTCATCGCCGCGCTCGCCTTCGCCGCCGCGTACATCCTCAACCGGTACCAGGGGCTTCCGCTCGCGCTCCTGATCTTCCTGATCCTGCTCGTGCTCCTGGACTTCGTGCTGCGGCGCACCACGTACGGCCGGCGGATCTTCGCGGTGGGCGGCAACATCGAGGGCGCGCGCCGGGCCGGCATCAGCGTGCCGTTCGTACGGATGTCCGTCTTCTCGATCGCCGGGACGATGGCCGCGATCGGCGGCATCTTCCTCGCCGGTCAGATCCAGTCCGCGAGCCAGACCTCCGGCGGCGGCAACCTCCTGATGAACGTCATCGCCGCCGCCGTCATCGGCGGCACCAGCCTCTTCGGCGGACGCGGCTCGGTCTGGTCCGCGCTGCTCGGCGCGCTGGTGATCGGCTCCATCCAGTCCGGGATGAACATCATGGGCGTGAGCAACGCCGTCCAGTTCATGATCACGGGATCGGTCCTGCTTGCCGCCGTGGTCGTCGACTCCCTGTCCCGGCGGAGCCAGAAGGCGGCGGGCAGGGCGTGACGCGGGGGGCCTCCCGGTGACGCCGGTCGGGCGCCGGTCGGGTGAGGTGGCCGACGTATCCTCGCCCCGGGGCGCCCGAACGTGGGGCGGAAGAGGGCGAAAGAGGACGGCACAGGTGGCGGACGCACGCGGGACCGGCTCGACGACCGGGAGTGGCGGTGGGCGGTCCGCCGACGGGAGGAAGCCGATCGAGGTACCGGCTCCGGAACCCGCACCTGTGCCGCTCGGTACGCGCGCGCGTGAGGCCGTTCTTCAGCGCATCGTCGACCGGCGGTACGCCCAGGGGGCCCGTCTCGTCGAGCGGGAGGTCGCCGAGGAGCTGGGCATGTCCCGCGTACCGGTGCGCGAGGCGCTCCGCGCACTCGTCACCGAGGGGCTCCTCGAACTGCTCCCGCACAGCGGCGTCCGCGTGCGCCGCCTCGAACGCACCGATGTGGAGCATCTGTACGAGGTGTGGGAACCGCTGGCGGTGCAGGCGTCCCGGCTCGCGGCGAGGGCTCGCGCGGCGGGCGACACCGAGGGCCTCGCCACCCTTCGGGCCGCGCTCCAGCAGGCCGAGTCGGCCGCCGCGGCGGACGAGGGGCCGCGCGAGGTGGCCGCGCACACGGCGTTCCACGAGCGCGTCGTGGCCATGGCCGGCAACCCGCTGCTCGCCCGCACCATGGAGCAGCTGAGCTGGCAGCTGCGGCTCGTCTTCGGCCTGCGCGAGGAGCCGGCGCACATGCGGGCCCAGCACGCCGAGATGTACCGGCACATCGAGGCGGGGGACGCGGAGGCGGCGGCGGCGAGCACGCTGCTGCACGTACGGGACAGCAGGTCCGTGGCTCTGCGGTCCCTCTTCGGCGACGCCTGAACCTCTTCGTATACCAGGCCAGGCCTTTTCGTATCCCCGACGTCGGTCTCCTGTTCTCGAAGGGGACGTTTCACCCTCAGGGGATCTTCGGCCTTGTCGGTCACCGCACGGTTGGTATACAAAACAGGGAAGCCCTCGGCCCACTCCCCCAAGGAGCACCCATGTGCGTCGAAGCCACCCCGCCGCCCTCCGCCAGGCTCACCCGCCGCGGCGTCCTCGCCGGAGCGGCCGCCCTCGCCGGCACCGTGGCCGCGGCCGGACCGGCGGCGGCCGAGGCCGGCCCGGCCGCCCCCGGTCGGCGGCTCGCCGCCCCCGCGCGGCAGGGCAGCCTCGTCATCCAGGGCGGCATCCTCCTCGACCCGGCCACCGGCGAGGTCACCGAGAACGCCGTCGTCGTCATCGAGGACGGGCTGGTCCGCGCGGCCGACCGCCGGGGCGCCGTCGCCGTTCCCCAGGGCGTCGAGGTGCTCGACGCCCACGGCCGCTGGGTCCTGCCGGGCCTGGTCGACGCGCACATCCACCTCAGCACCGTCGGCGAGGCCCGCGACGCCGTCCGCAAGGGCGTGACCAGCGCCCGCAGCGGATCGACCGCCTTCTACCAGGACATCGCGGTCCGTGAACTCGCCCGGCACAGCCCCGTCCTCGCACCCCGGCTGAGGGCGGCGGGCGTCTTCGTCACCCCGCATCTCGGCGACACCGTGCTCGCCGACGCCGACCTCACCCCGCTCGCCCGCCTCAGGGACGGCGTGCGTTCGGCTGAAGCCCTGCGCCGCGTCGTCGAGGTGAACCTCGCCCGGGGCGCGGATGTGATCAAGACGCGGGTCAACGAACGGGCCGGCCTGCCGGAACAGGACCCGCTCGCCCAGGTCTACTCGCACGAACAGCTCGCCGAGATCGTCGCGGCCGCCCGGCGGCGGGGCAAGGGCGTCCTCTGCCACAGCTACAGCGAGCAGGGCTGCCACGACGCCGTCACGGCGGGCATCCGCTCCCTGGAGCACGGCGCGTTCGTCGGCGAGCGCACCCTGCGCGAAATGCGGCGCAGGGACACGTACTTCACCCCCACGCTCACCGCCATCGCCGGTCTCGCCGCGTCCACGGACCCGGTGCTCGCCGAGCGCGGACGCGCCTACCTCCCGGTGCTGAAGCGAGCTGTCCTCGCCGCAAACGAACTCGGCGTCCCGCTCGCCGCCGGAACCGACTCGTCGGGCGGCACGGTGGACCCGATCGGCGGAGAGGTCGAGCTGATGCGCGCCGCCGGACTGCCGGCGCTCGACGCGATCCGCACGGCGACGACGGGCGCCGCCCGCCTCCTCGGTCTCGCACGCACGGCGGGCCGCCTCGCGCGCGGCTTCGCGGGCGACGCGATCCTGGTGGACGGCGACCCGCTCGCGGACGTCACCGTACTCAAGCGACCGCTGGGCGTGGTGCGGGCGGGCGTCCTGGTCTGAGGCGGAGGCCTGGGGCGGATGCGGTGACCTCGCGCACGGGAGGGGTCGCGGCAGCCCGTACCGCAGTACGTCCCCACCGGTCTCGTACGTGAAGCGGCACCTGATCCGCCCGGTCGCCATCGCCCGCTGCGAGCGGTAACCCCGTACCCGTACCGCACTTGGGCACATCCATCCCGTACGGGTCGCCGCCCGTGCCCCGTACCCCCACTTCGTCTCACCGTCCCCCTGAGGAGTCCCCATGCAGCAGACCCCGTCGTCCCCCGGCGCGCTCTCCCGCCGCACGATGCTCGCCGGTGCGGCCGCTCTCGCCGGTACGACGACCGTGGCGGCCGCCGCGGCCGCGTCGCCCGCCCAGGCCGTGAGCGCGTCGGCCTCCGCGTCCTCCGCCTCCTCCGCCGCCTCCGTCGGCGCGAAGGGCGCGGCGGGGCGCGGCGCGCGGGACGTGGTCTTCCGTGACGTGCGCCCGTTCGGGGCGGCGAGGGCGACGGACCTCGTGGTCGTCGACGGCCGCATCTCGGACGGTCCGGCGCCACGCGGCGCGAAGGTCGTCGACGGTGGCGGCAGGATCGCCCTGCCGTCCCTCGTGGACGCCCACATCCACCCCGACAAGACGACCTGGGGCGGCTCCTGGGTGTCGCGCCGGCCGGCGAGCGGCATCGCGGACTACGTCGCCCAGGACGTGGAACTGTTCCGCAGCCAGCGCCGCCCCGTCGGGGAGCGTGCGTACGGGCTGATGTCGCACGCCGTCGCCCGGGGCACCCGCGCGATGCGCGCCCACGCGGACGTGGCCCCGGCGTACGGTCTGGCCGGGGTCGAAGGCGTGGCGGAGGCCCGTGAGCGGCTGCGGCACGCCCTCGACGTGCAGATCGTCGCCTTCCCCCAGCACGGTGTCGTCCGCACCCCGGGTACGGCGGCGCTGCTCGAGCAGGCGGCGCGCGAGGGGGTCATCGACATGATCGGCGGCATCGACCCGATCGGTTTCGACCAGGCTCTCGACGAGCAGCTCGACATCGTCTTCGGCATCGCGGACCGCCACGGCGTCGGCGTGGACATCCACCTGCACGACCGCGGCGAGAAGGGCATGCGGGCGATGCGCGGCATCGTCGAGCGGACGCGTGCCCTCTCGCTCGCCGGGAAGGTCACCGTCAGCCATGTGTTCTGCCTCCCGGGCCTGACGGACAGCGAACTCGGCTCCCTCGCGGCGGACTTGGGGGAGCAGGACATCGCCCTCACGACGGTCGCACCGTCCGACTCCCTGGTCCTGCCGATCGCCCGTCTGCGCGAGCACGGCGTGCGGGTCGGGCTCGGGTCGGACGGTGTGCGGGACTCATGGAGCCCGTTCGGCAACGCCGACATGATGCACCGCGCGCATCTGCTCGGCTGGGTGACGGACGTACGCCTCGACGAGGAGCTGACGGACTGCTACGGCGTCGCGGCGCACGGGGGCGCGGACGTGATGGGCCTCGACCACGCCGACTTCACGGCGGGCGCCCCGGCCGACTTCGTCCTGGTCCGGGGCGAATGCCTGCCGCAGGTCGTCGTGGACATGCCGCGCCGCGACATGGTGGTGCACGGCGGTGTCGTCGTGGCCCGCGACGGGGAGTTCCTGGCCTGAGCCTCGGCGGCCGGGCCGGGCCCCCCCCCCGGGGCCGGGCGGCCCACCCCCGCCACACCGTATGCCGGGGGTACGCGCCAACACGATTGGCCGGGGGGTGAGCGGCAAACGCGG
>NZ_JBVHUJ010000011.1:274113-339624 GCF_055565415.1 Streptomyces sp. NPDC028711
CCCGGCCGCGCGGGTCTTGGGGGGGCCCGGGGGTTGCGGGGGGGCCCCGGGGGGGGTTTTCCGGGCCCGCCCCCGGGGCGCCGGCCCCCCCCCCCGGGGGGGCCCCCCCCCCCCCGACGGCGCCTACAGGTAGGGCCGGGTGACGGCGCCTACAGGTAGGGCCGGGTGATCAGCTCGAAGGCGTGCCCGGCGGGGTCCTTGAAGTAGACCCCTCGGCCGCCGTGCTCGGTGTTGGTCTCGCCGGGGCGCTGCATCTGCGGATCGGCCCAGTGCTCGATCCCCTGGTCACGGAGTCGCCCGTACGCGCGCTCGAAGAGCTCGTCGTCGACGAGGAACGCGTAGTGCTGCATCTGGATCTCGACCGGAGGCTCGGCGAACTGGATGAGAACGCCGTCGGCCAACTGGACGTTGAGGAAGGGGCCCCAGGACGGCGCTTCGGGAAGTTCGAGCAACTCCCGGAAGAACCTCGCCGATTCGTGGCGGTCCTTGGCGGCGATGATGGTGTGGTTGAACGTGACTGCCATGTGGATGACCTCGCTGTGTGATGCGACACGGAAACGGATGCGCGGTGCTTGCGCACTGGGAGGTCCGCGTGCCGAACCGAGGGGGTGCTGTCGACGCACCCACCGAGCGATCAGTCGTCCACCGGATGGCCCGTCTGTGTATGGCGTCGAGTCGCCGGTCCGGTGTTCACGTCGAAAGACGCTACGTGATCACGACTGGTGTGACAAGAGCGTTCAGCGTCGGCTCCGGAACTGATCGACACCGCGGATGTCGTGACGTGCGCGCGGCGGCCGTCCCTGTGCGGCGGGTTCTCGTTCACGGCCTGCTGCCGGCCGTCGCATCGTCGCCCGCACGTCCGGCGGCATCGCCATCGGGTGCGACAGGACCGCCGCTTCGTACGAAGCGGCGGTCGGTCTGTCGTCGTTCCAGCTCAGGGCGAGATCAAAGTTTCAACCGTGGAGTTCAGTGCTCGCAGAGGGAGAATTCCCGCTCGTAGAGCTGCTCGTTGTGTTCGTCGACGAAGAACTTGCGTTCCCGCATGAGCTGTTCGCGGTATTCCTTGGCCTGATCAAGCGTCATGGTCGAGGTGTCCGACCACGGTTGCTGCGGCGGCACGTCGGACGTCGAGACGATCCGTTCCGACGGGTCGACCAGGAAGAACGCGAGAATCTTGCGATGTCCCGGTCGCGTGGGGTCCATCAGTCGGAAGGAACTGACGCGATGTTGCAGGATGTTAGGGAACGCGAGGCAGCGGCCCGCCGGGGTCGACGCCGATCCCAGCACCTGGTTCAGCGCGTCTTCGTTCTCCAGGCCGTAGACGTCACGCACGCCGTTGTCGTCGTTCTGCTCGTAGTACGGGTCGTCGAGTGCCGTACGGAAACTCAGCCGGCTTTCCGTGATGTTCTCGCTGTCCCAGTAGTAGATGCCGGTCGAGACGATTCGCTCGTTCAGCATCCCCTCGACATGCCAGGAACCGCCCGAGTACTCGGGCTTGTCCGGGGTCAGTTGAATGGTGGCGAGCTTGACGATGACCTGGAGACGGCGGCCGCGCAGGTCGACTCGGTCCGACGCGTCGGGCAGCTCGGGCGGGGTGAAGGCGGGAGCGTCCGGAATCACCGGTCGGCGGTTCTGCCACCAGTCGTCCTGGGCCGCTTCATATGCACGGACAGCTTCCGTGTAGGCCCCGTCATCACTGTAGGAGGACCGGTCCGGATGCTCCGGCTCCGAGTCGTACCATCCATAAGGATCGGCGTCGATCCGCAGGGGCCTGGGATGGCGCAGATCGGTGAGTACGTTCTCAAAGAGCGGGCGCATGCACGCGAACAAGTCCGGCAGAACGGAGGCGATTTCCTCGTGCTTCTCGGGGTGCACGTTGTTGACGTACGACCGGAAGGCGACGTCCCCGTCGTCATCGACGTCGACGTCCGTCGGCAGCCACTGGAACTTCTCCGAGAATTCGTACTTCGAATAGCGGTTCGTCGGGTTCTCCCAAGCCTTCTCCGGCGCGCCGCTCACCTCTCTCACCAGGCAGAAAAGTGAGGGGTGCACCAGATCCAATACCTGGCCGTCGGATCCGGGATGCCAGTCCTTCTCCGCTTCGGGAACCTCTTCCAGAACCCGGACCGCCTCGCGCAGCCGGGAGCTGAGTTTTCCGTCGACCAGTGTGTCCGACTGCCACACTCCGTCGACGGCGGACACCTCGACGCCGGTTCGACCGTCCCGTAGTCCGGCGTAATGCCGGAGTTCGGCCAGCACGTAATGAACCTGCGCTTCGGTGAGCCCTTGTGCGACCGCTTCTTTCGTCCACCTGGCGACGATGTCGTCATCGTTCATCTTGTCGAACCACCCGGGCTTCGCCCGAATCTCTGAGCTGCACTGCATCATGTCAAGTTCCCTCAGCGTTCGCGGTTTGGCGAACGACAGGGAACGGGACGACTGAAACGGCAGCGGAAAAGCAGACAGGCCAGTCAACTCTCTTGATCCTCCCGATCGGTGTGCGGTGGCGGGAAGGATACGTGAGCAGACTGACACCACAGCCGCGCCCCCTGCCCGCGCGGGTCAGGGAGCCGGGGCTCCGGGGTGGTCGCGTGATGTCCTGGTCGCGCCTCGCCCGGGGGTGCCGGCCTTGGATCCGGCCGCGCAAGGCACGTGCGGCAAGGCGCACTTGTCTCGGGGGGAACCGCGTCGCCTGCCTAAGAGGACGTCCTAGTTGGTGATTCGGCGGTAGCAGATGAGTGCTGCGGCGATGCCGACGAAGCCAAGAAAGTGATCTGCCAGACGTTCGTAACGGCGATGCAGGCGACGGAATCCGTTCATCCAGGCTACGGTCCGCTCGACCACCCAGCGGTGTCGGCCCAGTCGCTCCGATGACTCGATGCCTTTGCGTGCGATACGAGGAGTGATGTTCCGGTCTCGTAGCCATTGCCGCAGGTGAGGGTAGTCGTAGCCCTTGTCTCCGTGGAGCTTCGCAGGACGGCGTCGGCGTGGTCCACGACGCGAGCGAATCGGTGGGATGCCCCGGACGAGGGGCTCGAGTCCTTGGCTGTCATGGGTGTTCGCCCCGGAGATGCCGACTGAGAGAGGCAGTCCGTTGTGGTCGGTGAGGAGGTGGAATTTGGATCCCATCTTGCCTCGATCGGTCGGATTCGGTCCCGTCAAGCCCCCCTTTGAGAGCCCGGAGGCTGACCGAGTCGATGGCGCATCGGGACCAGTCGAGGACGCCGTCGGAACCGAGCTCGTCGAGAACCACGCGGTGGAGCTTCGCCCAAACACGGGCTTTGGTCCACTGCGAAAACCGCCGGTGGACGGTCTGCCAAGACGCCCCGAAGACCGGTGGAAGCTGCCGCCACGTGCAGCCGGAGGTGGCGACGAACAGGATTGCGGCCAGAACCCCGCGGTCGTCAGCTCTCCGACGTCCGCCCCCTTGAGGACGGACCGGCGCCTCAGGCGCCACTCGCAGGAAGAGTTCCCACAGCTTGTCCGGTACCAGCCGCTGCATCATCTCCATGCCATCACGACGAGGGCCCCGGCTGACCGGGGCCATGGGATGTGGTCGATGCTGTCGGAGACGTTGCCCGACAAGCATCTTCGAGGAACCATGACCGACTACCTGCAGGCCGTCTTCGACATGCTCGGTCCGGCGGAGAGCCGATATGCCGATCCCGCCGCGTGGCTTCGCCTAGAGCAGGAACTCGGCAGGGAGCTCCCTACGGACTACAAGGCGATCATCGACGCGTACGCACCGGTCCAACTCAACAGCCACCTCTACCTCTCATCTCATCCGGCTTGTGCATGGCGGGAACTGGGCGAGGAGATCCGGTCGACGTCGAGGGTCTGGGCGGAGAGCCTGTGGGAGTCCTACGACCTGGATCCCGAAGAGGACCCCCGCATGATCTGCAACCGCCCCCAGATCACCTTCGGCACCCCCGACGGGCTCATCCCACTCGCCGGCACGGACCAAGGAGCCGCCATCTTCCTTGCCCCAGAGGTCCACGGATTTCCCGACGGTGTGGTGGTGCAGGGGGAAGAAGGGGAATGGGCCGGCCATCCCATGACCTTCGCCGAGTGGCTGTACCGCTATCTGATCGGCGAGGAGATGGCCGGCTGGGATAGCGCGACCTTTTACCCCGGACCCGTCCGGCTGGAGTACCTGCCTACAGGACCGGGGGAACGGACCCGCGAGGCATACGGCCCAGAGCGTGGCATGTGAGGTCCGCGCCTAGTAAGACGTCATCTCATTTGGTTGGGTAGGTAGTCTGTCGGTCGTGGTGGGAATTGTTGAGCGACTGGTGCCTGACGAGTTGTGGGAGTTGTTCCAGGCGGGTGGTGCCGGAGGCGCCGTCGCGACCTCAGGGTGGTGGTCGGCGGCGGCATGGTGACCGGGAGGTGCTGGCCGCGATCGTGTTCGTGGCCACGTCGGGCTGCACGTGGCAGCAGTTGCCGTCCGCGTCGTTCGGGCCATCGGGAGCGACGGCCCACCGGCGTTTCTCGGAGTGGACGAAGGCCAGGGTGTGGGCCAGGCTCTACCGCCTGGTCCTCGACGAGCTCGGCTCCCGGGGCGAGTTGGACTGGTCCCGCTGTGCGATCGACTCGGTGAACATGCGGGCGATGAAAGGGGGACCTGACGGGTCCGAATCCTATGGACCGGGCAAGTACGGCTCGAAGATCCACTTGATCACCGAGCGGACCGGTCTGCCCGTCTCTGTCGGAATCTCGGCGGCGAACCTGCACGACAGCCAGGCCCTGATTCCGCTGGTGAAGGGCATACCGCCGGTCCGGTCCCGCCGCGGGCCCCGGCGGCGCAAGCCGGGCAAGCTTCACGGCGACAAGGGCTACGACTACTCCCATCTGCGGCGATGGCTGCGTGAACGTGGCATTACCCACCGCATCGCCCGCAAGGGCGTCGAGTCCTCGCAGCGGCTGGGCCGTCATCGCTGGACCGTCGAACGCACCATGGCCTGGCTCGCCGGCTGCCGCCGCCTCCACCGACGCTACGAACGCAAGGCCGACCACTTCCTCGCCTTCGCCGCCATCGCCTGCACCCTCATCTGCTACCGCAGACTCGGCGGCCTCCCGCCTCGGTAATTCGATGGCGCCCGTGAAGTGGTGTGATCACCCTGATCCAGTGACAGAACCCAAGCATCAGATCCGAGCCCTTCACACGGACGCCACGGTCACCGTCTACCAGGCGTACTCGCCGGAGATCGGTCTGGCGGCGGCCTGGGACGGCCGCTTCCCAGCAGTGTGGCGGCGGGACCGGATGACGTGGATCAAGCCGTCATTCCTGTGGATGATGTACCGCTGCGGTTGGGCCACCAAGGAAGGTCAGGAACACGTCCTCGCCCTTGAGATCACCCGCGAAGGCTTCGAGTGGGCGCTGCGGCACGCCTGCCTGTCGCACTATGAGCGCGGACTCCACACCGACCGCAACACGTGGAGACGCCAGCTGAAGCGGGCCCCTGCCCGCGTGCAATGGGACCCGGAACGCGACCTGCACCTTCAGCCGCTTCCCCACCGAACGCTCCAGCTCGGCCTGGCTGATGAAGCCGCCCACCTTTACGCCGACGAGTGGATCGTCTCCATCACCGATGTCACAGCGCTGGCCCGCCTGGTGCATGCCCATGTGCAGGGCGGAGAGCTGGACGCTGCCCAGCAACTCCTACCGCATGAACGTCCCTACCCCGTGAGTGATGAGGTTCTGGCTCACCTGTACCGGTAGCTACAAACCACCAAATGAGATGATGTCTAAGACGACTTCTAAGGGCAGTCCCGTAACTGTCAGGAGCGGCTGAAAGTAGGTCTCAGACTGCGTCGTGGTCTGCCGCGGCGGCGCAGCGACGGATGTGCGGGGCGGGATGGGCCCGGGCGGATGTCAGTGTGCCGTTCCGGCAGCCGTTGGAGAATGCCGCAGATCTCCCGATCGACGCGGTCGCCGGACGTGGTACCGCGCTGGCCGACCTCGGGCCTCACGCCGGAACCGTCGGTAGCCAAGGCCGGTTCAGGGACAGTCCTCAGAAGCCGCCGGAGCCGGTGACGCTGCCGGATCCCGGACCGTCCGACGTTCCGGTGTTGGCGATCACGCCGGCATGAGCCGAACCTGACCGACGAGGTTTCGGCGGAGGTTCGGGTCGCCGGGTACGCCGTGTCTGCAGATGAACAGGGACCCCGACCTCGGACAGGAGCCTATCCAGGGCCTCCTTCAGCTGCCGCCCGTCCGTATGCCTCGGATGGCCACAAGCCAGCTCGGCCGAGTCATCTCCCCCGACCAATACGACCTTCAGGGTTCGGGTGGCCGGCAGAGGGTCGCCCTCGTACGGCTCGGTGATGCTCTCGACCAGATCTATGTGCACCAGGTCGGTGATCGGCATCCAGGGATCCGGCCGACCCGCCCGGATCAAACGAAACCGGGGCAGGTCCTGAGCCAGGGCGAACCGAACGCGACGGACACGGCGCAGTGCACCAGCCACGACGAACGGGGCGGCGATCAGAGAGCCGGCCGCCGCCACCAAGCCAGGCGCGATCAGCGCCTTGGGGAAGTCGACGCCGAAGAGGACCACGAAAATCATGATCAGGACTCCCAAGCAGCCGAACAGGATCAGCATCCGCACCAGAGATGCGAGCGCGATCAGCACCGCGTGGCCGCGCGAACCGCCGGTCTCCCGGAATACGAGGTCGGTTGTGTCACCGTCAGGTCCAGGCCGCATCAGCTCACCGGGAGTCATACCATCCAGCCTAAAGCTGGCTGTTGACGAGCAGAAGGCGAGGACAGGCCGCGATGAACGGACCTGACCCCCGGTTCTTACTCACAACGAGCCGCGCGTCCTCGATGTCCTGTGAATCGTCCGGAGCGGGATCGCGTGCTCCGCCTGGTCCGTACGCTGGGGACCGATGCGCACGCAAGGGCACATGGGCGCAGTACCAGGCCCGCACGGCGCCGGCTCGCTCAGCATCCGTGCCGATCCGTAGATGGTCGACCCATGCCGCCATCACACGGCGGCGTCCGAATGCGTAGACCGCCGGCTCGACGAACCAGCGGCAGAAGCTGGGATCCGGGTCGTGTACGGCTGCAGCCATCAAGGGGGCGAACAACTCACGAGACTCAACCAACCACCGTGCAGTCCTGGCCCGTTGCGAACCGCAGCTGGTCACAGCCACCCTTGACGCCCGCGACGAGAACCGTCGCCTCGTGGTGGGCGGCGAGCTTGTCGTAACGGGTGGCCCATCAGCGTCAGGCGTCCTTAGCGGCTCGGTCGGACTCACTGCGCAGAACGCAGAATTCGTTGCCTTCGGGATCAGCGAGAACCGCCCAGCCTGAACCATCAGGATTCCGGTGATCAGCGACAAAGGTCGCACCGAGGCCCAGCAGCCGGTCCACCTCCTGATCGCGCGAGGTCTCGGGACGCAAGCACAGGTGGATCCGATTCTTGACCGTCTTCGCCTCCGGCACCTGGTTGAAGTACAGCACGGGGCCCTCCGCAAGGAGCACCTGAGTCTCCCGGTCACCCGGTCTGACATCCGGATCCATCGGACGGCCCGTCACAGCGCTCCAGAACCGGGCCAGCTCGTAGGCATCCGCACAGTCAATCGCCACGTTCTGCAATACCGAAACCATGCGCACCAGCTTTCCTGACTTCCGCTCCGGACGCCACTGAGCTGCGTCATGGCTCGCCTCGGTGCTCAGCCTGCCGCGTGACGCTGAAGCCATCCAAGGGAACCGCCTTGACCTCAACTGAAGTTCAGGTTCTACGGTCCTCACGTTCCGTTGAACACAAGGAGGAGGGGCACGTGAGCGTGACGCTCAGGGAGTACTCGCAGGAGGAGTTGGCAGCTCAGCCCATCGGCGCGTGGACAGGTATGGCGCGCCGGCTCGTCGTCGGAGCCATCCGTGAGCAGTTGGCCGTGGAGGACCTCACACAGCCGCATTGGTGGACACTCAACCACGTTGCCGGGGAGCCGGACAAGTGGACGCGAGCCGCGTTGATCGAGCGACTGGCGAAGTGGGACGACCTCGGGATCGACTTCAACGGTGTCTTCGACGACCTTGTCGACCGTGGCTGGCTGACCGAGGACGCAGGGCGTATGACGTTGACCGAAGCGGGAGAGGACGGGCGCCTTCGGGCCCGGGAGCGCAACGTGCGCGTGCATCGGCAGGTGCATGACGGCATTGACACAGCCGACTTCGTGACCACGATCAACGTTCTGCGTCGCATGGTCGCCAATCTGGGCGGCGACGGCGACCTGCCCGTGTGACGGGTGCCGCAAGAGATCCGCTGCAGGCCGACCAGAATCGCCCTGTGGTGCTCCGACACAGTGACGGGCACAAGCGGCACGAGCCTCGTTGACTTCCGCTGAGTTTCTGCCTCTCCGATGACGCCGTTTGTCTCGTGACTCCGCCGCCACGATGGGCCCTGGAGGAAACACCTCCAGGGCCCCGGGGATCATCGTCGGGAGCGGTCCGGACGAGTGATCCTGAACCGGGCCATGTTCTCCCCGTTCTCTTCGCTGGCCCACCGGTGGAAACCGGCCTTCTCCAGCACGCGGACCGAGGACGAGTTGGACAGTTCCACATCGGCGGACACCGTGTGGACCTCCCCTGCAGTGAGCGCGAACTCTGCCAGGGCCCGGGTCACCTCAGGGGCGTAGCCCCGGCCGCGCCGGGAGGCCACGATGCCGTATCCGATGTCGAGGACGCCCTCGCTGGGCGGCCAGAACAGGCCGATCGAGCCCACACCAAGCCGCTCTCGCGCTCGATGATCAAGCGGTGGCCGTATGGGTCGAGCCAGGCGGGATGCTGGTCGAAGAGGTCCGAGACCACGCGGTCGCCTTCGGCGGTAAAGTCGCCCGCCCAGTGCGTGCACCTGGTGTCCTCGAGGACCGCGGTGGCTTCGCTCGTGGTCCAGGACCGCAGGATCAGGCGCCTGGTCATCACGTCGGTGTGGGCGGGTGAAGAAACGAAGACACGTGTTCTCCTGATCGTTGGAACGACCCGGGCCGCACTCTGCTATCGCGCGGGCCGGACGAGGGCATGCTGAAGACGGCCGACGGCAGCCATATTCATCAACCTCCCTGTCCCATTGATCACGCGTCTGTCGCGCCAGCGTGACGCTAGCAACGGCTCCTCAGCGCGGGCGACTGATTTCCGGGCCGCTGACTGGGGACTTTCGCTCACTGGAAGGCATCTCTTCGACCGGGAAGCTCGTTGCTTTAGTCATGCTCAGCAGGGGGCGGTGGTGATCCCACCACCGGCCGCACCGGCTGCTGCTCTTGGGCAGTGATCGACGGAAGGCCCCTGAAGCTCATCAGTCACCCGCAGCAAGGCCATGGAGACGCCCCCTGGAGCCTGTCTCTCAGATCCGTCTGTGGCATCGTCGTGCTCCTGAGCGAGTCCTGGTCGACTCGGCGATTTCTAGGGCCGGCACTGCCTGGCGCAGGGGGAAGGCATGGTTCACAGCCCATTTGACGTTTCCTTGGCCCAGGGCCAGAGCATGCACTGGAAGCTCGGTGGGTCTGGGTGGGCCACCTGGTCGTGGTCGGTGAACGCTGCGGAACAGAAGGTGCACGCCTCCTATGTAGGACCCGAGGTCCTGGCCGGATTCATGACCGCTGTCCGGGATCTGCTGCTCGAGTGCGGTGCGACCTTCGTGACGTTCTTCGACGAGCCGGGCGGGACGAGAGTCTTCTTCAACCAAGCAGAAACGAAGGTCTTCGTTCAGATCGTGAAGTTCGCGGCATTGAACGAGCCGTCGTCCTGGTGGTCGGACGCGACGCTGGTCTGGGCAGGTCGGCTACCAACAGAGGCGTTTGTCGGGGCTTTCATGGCCATGATTGAGGAGCTTCTCTCCGAGCACGGGACAGATGGGTACCAGAGACGCTGGGGCTACGACTTCCCCGCCCTGGAGTGGGCGGCCCTCCAGGCAGCGCACAGCTCCCGCTGACCCGCACTAAGGGCTGTCCCGCAATGGCCCGGAGGCCCGCGCCAGGGCTCGAAAAGATGAGATGCCGTGCGAGCAGTGTGTGTACGGTGCCGGAGTGATCGACACTGATGGTGCTTGGTTGGGTACGGAGGCCGCGCGGCGGTTGGCGGAGGCGGACTGCTGCGAGATAGCTCCAGGGCTCACAGAGGAAGAGTTCCACCGGATCGAGGCGACCTACGGGTTTGAATTCTCCCTGGAGCATCGTGCTTTCCTGGCGGCCGGGCTGCCGGTCGCCTCGCCTCCCGAGGAAGGTGCGACGTGGCAGCAGCCCTGGCCCGACTGGCGTCACGCTGAGGAAGACGACCTGCGCTATCGGCTGGAGTGGCCGGTACAGGAAGTGTTGGGCGACGTCGCTCATGGCAGCTGGCATCCGGCCCTGGGGGCACGTCCCACCTCCGATGAAGAGGCCGTGGAGTTGGCCCGAGCGGTACTTGCACGAGCGCCGCGACTCGTCCCCCTCTACGCGCACCGCTTCATACCCGCAGGTCACGACACTCCGGGACATCCGGTCTTGTCGGTGTGGGGAACCGACATCATCTACTACGGCCACGACCTGGCCGACTACATCGACCGCGAGTTCGGCGAGGTCGACGAGGACGCGCCCTGGGCTCCGCAGGCGTCCGTGCCGTTCTGGAAGGACTTCCTCGGCTGAGATGCCCCAGCTGGTGCCGGTCGTAAATGACCTCTGCTGTGCCTGGTGTGATCACGGCCTCAGAGCCGTCCTGGATAGCCCCGTTCACCGGAGTGGCCCCGCGCCAGTTCACCCGGGTGGTACGTGCACTGCGGCGCGAAGGCGCCGACACCGCTCGGCGAGGCCGGCCGTGGGGAATTCCGCTGGAAGACCGGTTGCTCCTGGTGGCCACCTACTGGCGTACCGACCTGACACTGCGCCAACTCGCCCCGCTCTTCGGCGTCTCGAAGTCCGCAGCCAACCGCATCGTCAACCGCCTCGGGCCTCTTCTCGCGCCCCGGCCCTGTAAGCGGTTTCACAAGGACGCCGTGCTCATCGTGGACGGCACCCTGGTCCCCACCCGCGACCACACGGTGGCCGAGCAGTCGAAGAATTGCCGGTACTCGACGAATCACCAGGTCGTCATCGACGCCGACACCCGGCTCGTCGTCGTGGTCGACCAACCTCTGCCCGGCGACCGCAACGACTGCAAGGCATGGGAGCTGTCCGGTGCCAAGGAGGCCGTCGGGCACCACAGTAATCGCCGATGAGGGAACGGATACTCCTCAGTGCTGCCGTGGAGTGAGAGGACATCCATGCCTGCGGGCTTGCTTTGGACGCGCTTGATGTGCGCTGGTCACAGCCATTCGCCGATGGCCGCTATGAGGACGCTCGCCTCGTAGCGGACCGCTAGCCTGCCGTATCGCGTGGCGACGGCGCGGTACCTCTTGAGGCGGTGATCCCACACTCGACCGCGTGGCGCTCACGGTAGTCGACTGGGTCGAACTTCGGCGGCCGGCCACCACGAGAGCCGCGCTGTTTGCGGTGACGCGCCTGGTCGACCTTGTCCGGGATGGTGCAGCGGATCCCTCGGCGACGCAGGTAAGCGCGGTTCTTGCGGGAGGCGTACGTGTACCGGCAGCCCCGGACGCCGGAGGAGCTTCAGCAGTTGGTCGACGCAGCAGAAGCCGAGGTCTTCTCAGGCTACGGCTGTGATGGCGACACCCACTGGACGCCGGAAGCGGTCCGGGAATGGTGGCGCGACCGAGGGCGGATCAGGGAGTACCTGGTGAATCGGCGAGCCGATGGGGAGGCCGACGACGCGAAGGCGGGGCAGGGTTTGGCCGCAGCTGCCCTGGCGTACGCCGCCTACCTCAACGGCGAGCTGGCATCACACCTCCGTGTCTATCTCTTCTGGCTTGAGGAGCGACGCTCTCCCACAGCTGCAGACCGACTGCCGCAGCTCGGACGGCTATGACGTCATCAGTCGCGGAGTCAGAGACGGATCGGGGCGACGGTCACGGTGCCGTGGAATACATAGGCCCGCTTGTCATAGCGCGTCGCTGCGGCGCGGAATCACTTCAACCTGTTGATCAGGCTCTCGACCTCATTGCGGCGCTTGTATGCGTCACGATCAAAGGCGGGTGGACGGCCGCCTACAGAGCCTCGGGCCAGCCGGTATTCCACCTGGTCCTTCTTCTCCGGGATGGTGTGGGAGATTTGGCGTCTGCGCAGGTAAATGCGTATCCGGCGGCATCTGTAGGCCTTATCGGCGCTCAGCGAGCTTCTTCGAGTTGGCCACCGATCGGGTGAATGCGACTGAGCGTCGCTTCAGCGTCGCGTGGGCAGCTGCAGCGTCCCGTGCCAGCAGCTTGCCGAGCCGGAACAAGGGTCCACTCGAGCTTGCCGGCCTGAACGCCAACCCGGCGGCAAGGCCGGTGAGCGACGATCAAGCTGTTGTCAGCCGCCGGCTCTAAGGTCGGCCTTATGACATCAGACCTGGTCCAGGACTCATGGACTCGCATCGACGCGTGGCTGCTCGAGCACGCGCCCCGCACCTTTGCCATGCTTCGGCCGCCCGCAGGAGACGAGGAGATCGCAGCAGCGCAACAGGAACTGGGGGTCACCTTTCCTCCGGACCTGGTCGCTTCCCTCCAACGGCACAACGGGGCGCTGGAGGGACCTGAGGCTTTCCGGTTCAGTACGGGCGACCGGCTGCTCGGAGTAAGCGGAATCATCGGGGACACCGGGTTCATGCGCGGCATCGACCAGGGCCTCGACGGGGAGACCGAGGGCTACTGGCTTCACGACTACGTGAAGTTCGGTTCCTACGACGTGACGTCGGACGGTCTTCTGATGGATTGCCGTACTGAGCGGGACTCCTTCGGTGCGATCGGACGGTTCTTCGACGAGACCGGCACCAGATTTGGGCAGGCCGACTCGCTGGGTGGGTATCTGGCCGAACTGGCCGACACGCTTGAGCGCGGCCAGGAGGCTGGTGCCGTCACCTTCAACGGCCGACTGTTCTGGGAGGCACCTCTGCCTGCCAGGCCGGAGTGCAGTGCCGACGAGCCCCTTCCCGGAAGGGATGAGCAGCTGCCAGAGCTGGATCTGTCCTACAGTCCCACCGAACTCCTCCACGTGAGCCACCTGGACGGGCATGAGGAGCTCGGTGCACTGATCGCAGTCCTGCCGTATGAGCAGGTGGTTGAGGCCGCGCGGAAGCAGCTGCGCAGACTGGCGGTCGAAACGGGGCTGAACAACTACCCGGAGGTAAAGGCAGCTCTGGACGCGTGGGAGCGTGGTGTGGCCCTACCGCGGCCGGACCAAACCGACCCGCTCGCCTTGCGACTCCGCGCGGTGCTCGCACAGGCCGACACAGGCCGAGACGTCACTCGCAGGTGGGCCGCGGAGAAGATAGCCCTCGGGCTCTGGGGATCCCCCTACAGATCCGTGTGCGAGAGCGCGGAGACCCGGAGCCACTTCACTCTCGACTGGCGTGCGGATCTGCATGCGGACTTGGGCAATCCGCCACTGCCACCGATACCTGACGACCGATTTTGGGGGGCGCTGCGCAACCCCGCCATCGACTCCAGTTGGTACGCGGCTCAGTACACCGCAGATCAGGACTGACCCCAGGGATTTCGGTTCCGCGTGAGCGCTTCATGCGGCGGTCATCGCCAGACGAAGCGCCGCCGATGCCCACGATCTCGCCAGCGGCTTCGAAGCCCGCCGCCTAGGGCGCCTGCGGGCCGCCTTCGTAGGTGCTGCGGTCCTGCGTGACGTCGGCGAAGTCGAACCGGCGGCGCTTACGTGGATCAAGGAGTCGCCCGCGGGGGGCGTTGAAGTCAGGTCCTTCGGTTCCCGTGGGACCGAAGGACCCCCTGGCCGTATCGTCTGCTCTTCGCTGTGCCGCTGCTCGTCGATCTCCATGCGCGGTCGAGTGGCGGCCGTCACCGTACCGGCCGACGGGCCTCTCGTAGATGGGCGTCGAGTGTCGCCTGCTGCTCGGTGAGAGCGGCGAGGCGGTCGCGATGGGTCCGCACCTCGTGCGGGAACTCCGCGCGCACCGCATCCGTGACCCCGTCGGTTCCGTCGGTGAGGCCGGGCAGGTTTTCCTGATCGGCCATCAACCGCGCCGGCAGCTCGGACTCCGGGAGCCGGCGGATGACGAACACCCGGTCGGTCGGGGGCCGGCAGTAGTCGCGGAATCCGTTGGCCTCGGTGCCCGGGGTCGATCAGGACCTCGTCCTCGTCGTGCCGCGGCGGTCGTGGGCGCACGCCGCTGAGCCTGGACGCTTCATGCCTCACCGATCTTCTTGTTCGGGGTCAACTTCCGTACGTGCCATGGTCTTCGAGCGCTCGTCCCCACGGCGAAGCTGAGGACCCGCCGGGCTTCCGGCGGCCTTGCGGGCCAGCCCCTCGGTGAGCCGCGGGCCTTTGCCCGGTGCTTCGCATCCGTCGTTGCGCGAAGTCTTGCCACGCCTCAGGGGCCACCCTATTGTCCCGGGACAGAAAGCGCTTTCCATCCGTCCATGGGCGTCTCTCCGACGGCTGCCCATGGACGGTTTCTTCTGGACTGAACGGCCATCCCCACCCCCATCCCCACCCCCCAGTGTTCGAAGACAAGAAGGACGGCGACCATGAAACGACCAGTCGTACGGCGACTCCACGCGGCCACGGCCGCGATGGCCCTGGCGGCCGCGACCGGTGTGGTGCTGGCGATGCCCGAGGCGTCCGCGGCCACCGGCGGCGTCAGTGGGTACGCGACGCAGAACGGCGGAACCACCGGCGGCGCGGGCGGACAGACGGTGCGCGCCACCACCGGAACCCAGATCCACGCGGCCCTCTGCGGCCGGGCCAGCAGCAGCACCCCCATCACCATCCAGGTCGAGGGAACCGTCAACCACGCCAACACCGCCAAGGTGTCCGGCACCAGCTGCAACACCGCCGCCGGCGTGATCGAGCTGAAGCAGATCAGCAACGTCACCATCGTCGGGGTCGGAGCGGGCGCCGTCTTCGACCAACTCGGCATCCACATCCGCGAGTCCAGCAACATCATCATCCAGAACGTGACCGTCAAGAACGTCAAGAAGTCGGGTTCCCCCATCTCCAACGGCGGTGATGCCATCGGCATGGAGAGCGGCGTCCGCAACGTCTGGGTCGACCACGTCACGCTGGAGGCCTCGGGCGGCGAGTCCGAGGGCTACGACGGCCTCTTCGACATGAAGGACAACACCCAGTACGTCACCCTGTCGTACAGCATCCTGCGCAACTCCGGCCGCGGCGGCCTCGTCGGATCCAGCGAGACGGAGCTCTCGAACGGCTTCATCACGTACCACCACAACCTGTACGAGAACATCGACTCGCGCGCGCCTCTGCTCCGCGGCGGCATCGCCCACATGTACAACAACCACTACGTGCGGATCAACGAGTCCGGCATCAACTCCCGGGCCGGCGCCCGCGCCAAGGTGGACAACAACTACTTCGAGGACTCCAAGGACGTCCTCGGCACCTTCTACACGGACGCGGCCGGGTACTGGCAGGTCAGTGGCAACGTCTTCGACAACGTGACCTGGTCGGCCCCCGGCACCGACAACAACCCTGCCGGGCCGAACCCGCAGTCCAACACCACCGTCGCCATCCCGTACGCCTTCACCTCCGACGCCGCCGGCTGCGTTCCGGACGTCGTCAGCCGAACGGCGGGCGCCGGTAAGGGGCTTCAGGTGTCGGACGGCACCTGCTCGCCGCAGTCGCCCTCCCCCACCCCGACGACGCCCTCCCCGCAGCCGACCACCCCCACGCCGGGCCCCACCACGCCCACGCCGGGGCCGACCCAGCCGGGCGGGACCAACCTCAGCATCGGGGCCGGGTCCGACGGTTCGAGCAAGGCCGACGGTACGAGCTACGGCAACGTACGGGACGGCAACCTGAGCACCTACTGGTCACCGGCCGGCTCGACCGGGTCCGTGTCGATCAAGTGGGGCACCACCACCACCGTCTCCTCCCTCGCCATCCGTGAGGCGGCGGGCGCGACGGGCGCCATCCGGTCCTGGAGGGTCCTGAACGGCGACACCGGGGCCGTACTGGCGTCGGGCAGCGGGGCGGGCGTCATCACCGTGCCCCGCACCGCGCTGCAGAAGATCACCTTCGAGATCGTCAGCTCGACCGGCACCCCCCGGGTGGCCGAGTTCGAGACCTACGCCGGATAGCCCTCTCCTCCGGACCGTCGGCGGTTGCAGCCCGTCGGCGGTCCGGGTCCGGCTCCCCGGCCCCGGACCGCCACCCTCACGCGCGCGCGTGTACCGCCCGTTCAGCTCACGAACTCCCGGTCGCCGTAGCGCACCTGCGCCTCGTTCCAGTCGGCCCCCAGTGCGGCCGTGAACCTCCGCGCCAGCGGCAGATCGGCGATCGGGGCGACGAGGACGAGCCGGCCGTCGAGGGTGACCGAGCCTCCGCCGAGCTTCTCGCGGGCCTCGGGGTCCGCGACGAGCGCCTCGCGCAGACCGCTCGCCCCGACGCCCGGCACCTCGATCTCGACCGCGTCCGTCTCCGGCGACGTCCGGGGCAGGCAGCGGAAGGTGAGCACGGCCTCCTGGTCGTACTCCTTGGCGATGACGCCGGCGATGTGGCGGAGCCCGTCACGACCCACCCTGTCGACGTCGAACTCGCGTGACCGCTCGTACGTGGCCTGCTGCAGGTCGTCGGACCAGAAGACGCCGTCGAGGAGCGTCGAGGAGCGCGGGCGGGCGCCGTGGGCGCGGATGATCGCGCGCACCTCGTGGTCGAAGCGGGTCAGGCGGGTGCTGAGTCGGGGATCGTCCGGGTCCGTGATGATCGCGGTGTTGTCGGTCGCGAAGATCTCCGCCGCCGGGCAGCCGGGGTCGGAGGTCGCGTGCGTGCTCTGCGCACCCGTGATGCCGAGCACGAGCGCGGCGACGCCCGCGGCGAGGAGTCGGAGCCGGAGACGTGGACGAGGTGTGATGTCTTCCTTCATGCGGTGGTCAACGAGCCGGCGGGGTGACGGATGCACCGTCACCGCCAGGCGGGTCGTCGGGCCGCCGAGGCTCCGGTGACGACCTGTCGCCACCGGAGGGTGGCCGGGCCGTCGTGGCTCCGGTGACGACTTGTCGCCATCGGGCGGCTCGCCGCGTGCGGGCGGTACGGGGTGGGCAGCCTCGAACCGGTACGGCCCGGCCGTACCGGGACGAAAGGAGCGTGCCGTGCTGTCCCACTTCTTCGACCGGCTGCTGCGACGTGGCAGGGCGGCGTCGCCGGGCGGGCCCCCGCGACTTCCAGGGACCCTCGTGCTCGACGCGGACTTCTCCTCCGCCGATCAGTGGACCGCCGGCCGGTCCTGGGCGTATCCCGGCGGCGGGCCGACCAATCCGGGCGACAACAAGCTCGACCACCTCGTGACCGACCCCGCGTACAGCAGGACGGGCGTGTTCCGGGCGACCCGCCGGTCCGACGGCAACTGGGACGCGGGGCTGCTCACCACGGAGGGCAGTCCCGAGGGCTTCCTCGTGCGGGCCGGCGACGTCCTGGAGGCGCGGGTGCGGCTGCCGGTGGAAACGGGCGCCTGGCCGGCGATCTGGACCTGGCTGGACGGCGGACAGGAGGTCGACGTCTTCGAGTACCACCCCGACAACCCGGACCTCCTTGAGCTGTCGAACCGGGTCCGGGGCCGGCACCTCTACTTCCGGGACCCGGCCGTCCAGCCCGGGGCGTGGGTCGATCTCCGGGTCGAGTTCGGTGCCCGCAGCGTGGTGTGGTGGGTCAACGGGGTCCGGGTCTTCGACGACCGGCGCGGGGTGGGGCACTCCTGGAAGGCCCATCTCATCGTGAACCTGTCGGTGTGCGCGGGCCGCTACCATCCGGCGCCCGATCCCGGCGTGTCGGAGATGTCGTACGAGGTCGCGGAGTTGCGCGTGTACCGGGACTGAGCCTTCTCCGGTACGGGCGACCCGCGGCCGGCCTCGATCGGGAACACGAGGGGGAGGCGGGCGTTCCGGGAACGGGCGTTGCGTAGGCTCCGACGGAGCGTTCCGCGCGCCAGCACCGTGCGTCCGTACGACGAGGAGGACTCCCCATGAACACCGCCGACGAGGGACGGCAGCAGCTCGACGCGGCCAGTGTGCTCAACGCCAAGAGCACGCTCCTCCAGCTTCTCGCCCGCGCGGGGGTCTACACCGGCGATGCCGAGGAGCTGATCGGGCTCGTGGAGGCCGGCGCCCTCGCCCTCGCGCACACGGAGCTCGGCGAGACCCCTCCGAGCGCCCCGGAGGAGAAGGGGGCGCTCTACGCCTCCGGCTGGTCCGACGGCGTCCGGGCCGCCACCGACGACCTCGGGGCCCTCGCGGAGCGGGCCCTGGTCCGGGCCGTCACCGCCGGTCCTTCGGCCTCCTCGCCCGACGAGCGCTCCCCCGTCGGCCGGGCGGAGATGGAGCGGGCGAAGGTGGCGGTCACGCCGCTCTATCTGTCGTTCGCCGAGGTGTCGGACCTCGACCCGGAGGTGACCGAGCAGGTGCTCGGCGCCGTGCTGCGCACGATGAGCCCCCGTCAGCGGGCCGGATATCCGGGGCGGCTCACGGAGTTCACCTCGGCCCACCGCGCGCGTCTGGAGCGGTTGTACGCGGAGTACGGGCCGGGCAGCCCGATCGCGATCCACGGCCGCTACTCCCTCGTCCACTCCCCCACCAGCGTCGCCGTACTGGAACGCCTCGCCGTGACGCCGTCGGCCCTGCACGAGGAATGGGACGCAGCCGAGCTGCCCCCGGCGTGGCTCGACGGCCTGACGTCGGCGTGGGGCTCACCCGTCTGAGCCGTCGCCCTCAACTCGTCGTAGGTGATGAGCAGTTGCAGCCGTTCACCCCCCGGGTGTGCGACCGTGCGGCCGATTCCACCTCAAGGACGCTTAGGTTAGGCTAAGTTAAGTTTCAGCGCGCCGACGTGGGTGTTCCCTCCCGGGCGTGCGTCCCCACGTCCCCACTCTTCAGGAGAGACGGAAGCATGGCCTTACGGGTCGCTGTGGCCGAAGCCAGTGGCTGTTCGACCGGGGAGGAGTCGCAGGGCCGGACCGTCGTCCTCAAGTGCGGCGGCAGCACCCTGATCGACGCTGCTCTCCGGCGGTCGTTCGCGCAGGACGTCGTCGAACTGTGGCACGCGGGGCTGCATCCGGTCGTGGTGCACGGCGGCGGTCCCCAGATCAGCGACATGCTCGACCGCCTCGCCCTCGAGGTCCGGTTCGAGGCGGGGATGCGGGTGACCACGCCGGAGGCCATGGACGTGGTCCGCATGGTGCTGACCGGACAGGTGCAGCGGGACCTCGTCGGCGCCATCAACGCCCACGGACCCTTCGCCGTCGGCATGTCGGGCGAGGACGCACACACGTTGACCGCCGTGCGCCGCCCCGCCTGGGTGGACGGCCGGCCCGTCGACATCGGTCTCGTCGGCGACATCGTGACCGTGGCCCCCGACACCGTACGGAACCTCCTGGCCGGAGGCCGTATCCCGGTCGTCTCCCCCGTCGCACGCGGCACGGACGGCCAGATCTACAACGTGAACGCCGACCTCGCGGCCTCGGCCCTCGCCGTGGCCCTCGGCGCCGACCGGCTCGTGATGCTCACCGACGTCCCCGGGCTCTGCCCGGACTGGCCGCACAGCACCGAGGTGATCCCCCGTCTGAGCGCCGGCGAGCTCGACGCCCTGCTCCCCGCGCTCACGGGCGGGATGCTGCCGAAGATGGAGGGGTGTCTGCGTGCCGTCCGGTCGGGAGTCGGGCGGGTCCACGTCCTCGACGGCCGGACACCACACGCCGTCCTCCGTGGCGTCCTCACCGAGGAGAGTCCTGGTACCACGGTGCTGCCCGACGCGACGCCCGTGGGCGAGCACGCCCCCGTCTGACCGCCCTGCGCGGCGCCCCCCAGGGGCGCCGCGCACCGCAGGCACGGCAGGCACCGCAAGCACCGCGAGCGCGCCGCCCGAACCGCAAGCGCCGCCCGAACCGCAAGCACCGCGAGCGCCGCCCGAACCGCAAGCACCGCGAGCGCCGCCCGAACCGCGCGCACCGCACACCCCGCGCGCACCGCAGGCGCGCATCGCGCCCCCCGCGCCCCATGCGCCGGCCCCGCTTCCCCCGACAGCGCCGCTATCCGCAGGCCCGTCCCGGGTACTCGTCGCTCTCCGGTACGCCGGCCTCGCGCATCCGGCGCAGGACCTCGCCCAGGGACGCGTCGTCGACGTCCACGGGCACGTTGAGCTCCCTGTCGAAGACCATGGTCTCCGCGTCCGGGTGCCAGATCACCCACCGCGGCGGCGCGGCGGGCGCGGCCCACAGGGGTGCGAACCGTGCCATGCGCTTCTCTTCCGCCCGTTCTCCCGTGCTCACAGCGTTCCCTTCTCCGTGCGCCCGTCGACGTACGTCGCCAGGACCTCGATGTCGCCGATGCGTGCGGTGTCGACGCGCCGGGGGTCGTCCCCGAGGACCACGAGGTCGGCGCGTTTCCCCGGCGAGAGGCTGCCCGCGCTGTCGTCCCAGTGGCAGGCGTACGCGCCGGCGGTGGTGTAGGCGTGCAGGGCCTCGTCGACGGTGACGCCCTCGTCCGGGCCGATGAGCCGGCCCGAGGACGAGGCGCGCTCGACCATGAACTGGATGGCCCGCAGCGGCGATCCGTCCGTCACTGGCCGGTCCGAGCTGCCGACGAGCGTGATCCCGTGGTCGAGGAATCCGCGGCCCCGGTACATCCAGGGCGCCCGCCGCTCCCCCATGACGTCCGCGTAGTCGTCGCCGAAGGAGCGCAGGAAGTGGGGCTGGACCACGGCGCTGACGCCGAGCCGTGCGAAGCGCGGCAGCTGGTCCGGGCGGATCAGGCCGGCGTGCTCCACCCGGTGCCGGGCGTCGGGGCGGGGCCGTAGCCGCTGGGCCCGTTCGAGGGCGTCGAGGGCGAGGTCGGCGGCGCGGTCCCCGATGGCGTGGACGGCGAGCTGCCAGCCGGCGAGGTGGCCGTCGACGACGAGGTCCGCGATCCGCTCGGGGTCGTCCTGGAACTGTCCGGTGTGGGACATGCCCTCGTACGGCTCGGTGAGCGCCGCCGTACGGGCCATCATGCCGCCGTCGGTGTAGATCTTGAGGGCGCCGAGGGAGAGCCAGTCGTCGCCGAAGCCGGTGCGCAGGCCGAGGTCGAGGGCGCGCGGGATGCCGTCGTCGCGGTGGGCGGCGCGCGGCCGCAGGGTGTCGCCCGCGGCCATGAGCTGTACCCGTAGGGGCAGGCGGCCCCGGCCCCTGAGGAGTTGGTAGGCGCCGAGTTCGACGGGGCTGTGTCCGAGGAGACCGCCGCCGATGCCCGCCTCCGCGCAGGCGGTGATGCCCTCGTCGAGGCAGGTGCGGCCGGCGCGTTCGATGGCGTCGGCGAGTTCCTCCTGGGAGTACGGCAGCCGGAGCCTCCGTACGGCGGCCATGGCGCTCTCCGCGAGGAAGCCGTCCTGGTGGGGCACGTCGGCGGGGAGCAGGTCGAGGACGGCGCTGTTGACGACGCAGGCGTGCCCGGAGTCGTGCATGAGGAAGATCTTGCGGCCCTGACCGACGCGGTCGAGTTCGGCGGCGGTGAGGTGGCGTCCCAGGGCCCGCTGGTCGTAGCCGGCGATGTCCACCCAGGCTCCGGGCGCGGCCTTCCTGGTGACGGCCTCGGCCACGACGGCGAGGACGTCCTCGACGCGCTCGCAGGGCGCGATGCTGGGGGTGTTCGCCTTCAGGCCCGCCCAGGCCAGGTGGACGTGGCTGTCGATGAAGCCCGGAAGGACGGTGGCGCCCTGGAGGTCGACGACCTCGCGGGCGGGCAGCGAGGTCGCCGCCGCGTCGAGGCCCACGATCCGTCCCCGCCAGATGCCGAGGTCGTGGGCGACGGGGTGGTCCGGGTCCATGGTGAGAAAGCGCGCGTTCGTCAGCCTCGTACAGAGCATGGGCAGTCCGTTCCCGGTCGCTGTGGTCAGAAGGTCTTGGTCATCACCGCGGCGGTCTCCTCCGCGGCGGGGTCCACCGCCGTGCCGGTGCCGGTCGGCTCGTATCGCCTGGGGGCGGCCGGGACCATCAGCGGGGTTCCCGTCTCGGGGTCGTCAATGATCCGGCAGGGCAGGCCGAACACGTCCTCGACGAGCTCGGCGGTCATGACGGTCGACGGGTCGCCCTCGGCCGCGATCACTCCGCCGGGGCGCATCACGATGAGATGGGTGGCGTAGCGGCACGCCTGGTTGAGGTCGTGGAGGACCGCGACGATGGTGTGGCCCCGGCGGGCGTGGAGTTCGGCGCAGAGGTCGAGGACCTCGACCTGGTGCGCGATGTCGAGGAAGGTGGTCGGCTCGTCGAGGAGCAGGATGGGGGTCTGCTGGGCCAGGACCATGGAGAGCCAGACGCGCTGGCGCTGGCCTCCGGACAGGTCGTCGACGGGCCGTTCGGCGAGTTCGAGCACGCCGGTCTGCCGCATGGCCTCGACGACGGCGGTCTCGTCGTCGGCGGACCACTGCTTCAGGATGCCCTGGTGGGGGTAGCGGCCGCGGGCCACCAGGTCGCCCACCGTGATGCCGCCGGGTGCGGTCGAGGACTGCGGGAGCAGGCCGAGCCGGCGGGCGACCTCGCGGGAGCGGTAGGAGGCGATGGCCGCGCCGTCGAGGTACACCTGACCGGCGCGCGGTTTGAGCATCCGGGCGAGGGCGGTGAGCAGGGTGGACTTGCCGCAGGCGTTCGGCCCGATGATGACGGTGAAGGAGCGGTCGGGGATCTCGACGCCGAGGTCGGTCGCCACGGTCCGCTGGTCGTAGGAGAGGGTCAGGTTCTCGGCGCGCAGGCGGGCGGCGGGGCGGGATGCCGGACGGTTCTCTGCTGTCATGCGCGGCTCTTTCGCGACTCGGAGACCAGTAGCCAGATGAGGTAGAGCCCGCCGACGCAGCCGGTCGCGGTGCCCACCGGCAGGAGTGCGGGGGCGAAGAGCCGCTGCACGGCGAGGTCGCTGACGGCGAGCATGACGGCGCCCATGAGGGCGGACGGCAGCAGGGCGGGGCCTGACGAGCGGGTGAGTCCGCGGGCCACTTGGGGCGCGGCCAGGGCGACGAACCAGATGGGGCCGGTCACGGCGGTGGCGAACGCGGCGAGGGCGACGCTGATCACGAGGAGCGTGGTGCGGGTCCGCGCCACGTCGACGCCGAGGGCCATGGCCGTGGTGTCGCCCATCTCGACCATGGAGAGGCGGCGGGAGAGGAGGAAGGCGAGGGGCAGCAGCACGGCGACGGCGAGTCCGATGGCGTTCGCGTGGGTCCAGAGCCGGTTCCCCAGGCTGCCGATCAGCCAGGCCTGTGCCTCCAGCGCCTCCTGGAAGGTGGCCCGGGTGATCAGATACGAGTTGACGGCGAGGAGGAGGGCGCTGACGCCGATGCCGATGACGACGAGCCGGAAGCCCTGGATCCCCCTGCCGAGCATGAGGAGATGGACGGCGAGGGCCGTGGCGAGTCCGCCGATCAGCGCGCCGAGCGCGATCTGCGTCATGCTGCCGTGCAGGACGACGATCACGACGAGGGCGCCCACGGCGGAGCCGTTGGTGAAGCCGATGATGTCGGGACTGCCCAGGGGGTTGCCCGTGATGCTCTGCAGGATGGCGCCGCTCACGGCGAGGGCGGCGCCGACGCAGAGGGCGGTCACGAGGCGGGGCATGCGCAGGGTGTTGACGACGAAGTCGGCGATTCCGGTTCCGTCGCCGGTGAGGGCGGCGAGGACCTCTCCGACGGACAGGTCGAAGTCGCCGGTGGTGAGGGTGACGCCCATGACGGCGACGAGCGCGAGGAGGAGGGCCGCGGTGACGGCGACGGTGCGGCCGTGGACGCGCAGGGAGATGCCGCCGGAGCGGGTACGGACGACCCGGCCGCTGACGACGCGGGGCAGGCCACCAGCGGCTGGTTCGGGCGCGGAGGTCTTCGCCTCCCGTACGGCGGTCACAGCATGGCCAGCTTTCGGCGGCGGCACAGGGCGATGAACAGGGGGGCGCCGATGAAGGCGGTGACGATGCCGACCTGCACCTCGCCGGGGGCGCCGATCAGCCGGCCGACGACGTCCGCGCCGATGAGGAGGACGGGGGCGATCAGCGCCGAGTAGGCGAACACCCACCGCTGGTCGGGGCCGACGACGAACCGGGCGATGTGCGGTACGGCGAGGCCCACGAAGCCGATCGGCCCGGCGGCGGCGGTGGCGGCCCCGCAGAGGAGCATCACGGCGACGGCCCCCAGGACGCGGGTCCGGCCGACGTTCACGCCGAGGGCCCGGCCCATCTGGTCACCCATGGCCAGGGCGTTGAGCGAGGGGGCGAGGACGAGGGCGATGATCAGGCCGACGCCCGTGAACGGCAGGGTCAGCAGGACGATGTCGTGGTAGCGGCCCGCCAGGGAGCCCACGGTCCAGAAGCGGAACTGGTCGAAGGCCCTCGGGTTGAGCAGCAGGATCGCCCAGTTGAAGGCGTAAAGGACGGCGGTCACGGCGGCGCCGGCGACGACGAGCCGCTCGGGAGACGCGAGTTTCCGGCCGGAGGAGCCGAGGAGGAAGACGCCGACGGAGGCGGCGGCGGCGCCCGCGAGGGCGAACCAGACGTAGCCGAGGGGGGCGGCGATGCCGAGGAAGGCGATGGCCACCACCACGCCGGCGGAGGCCCCGAGGTTGACGCCGAGCAGGCCGGGATCGGCGAGCGGATTGCGCGTCAGGGCCTGCATGAGGGCGCCGGCGAGGCCGAGCGCCATGCCGACGAGCACGCCGAGGAGGGTCCGGGGGATGCGGTAGTCATGGATGATGACCGAGGTCTCCGAACCGTCCGGGTTCCACAGGACGTTCCAGGTGGCGGTGAAGGGGATGCCCCGGGTGCCCACCCAGATGCTGAGGAGTCCGGCCAGGACGAGGGCGGCGAGGGCGAGGACCAGTCCTAAGCTCCGGAAGGCGGCCCCGGTGCGACCCGACGGTGGCGGCGGCGCCGCCCGTTCGGGTGCCTCTTCCGCTGGGTGGTTCTGCTGTCCCGACACCACCCGGGATTCGACGGACAACGACAACTCCCCCTGGCGGCGGTTCAGATGTACGGCGAGAGCCCCACGGCGCACGGACCGGCGGATCACGACTTAGGTGAGGCTAACCGAACCGTATCGAGCGGTCAACGTGCCGGACGGGACGCGCTCGAACCCGTACGCCGACTCCGCGCGGACCACCCTCCGACTCCTCACGGCGCCACCACCCGACTCCTCACGGACGCCGCCATCCGACTCCCGTGGACGCCACCATCCGGCGCCCCGGTGAGAGTAGGCTTACCTAACCATTCGCTCATCTCCGTGAAGGAGTCACATGCCAACGGGCGGACCGACGGGGGGACTTGTCCTCCGCCGAGCGATCAGAGGACAACGCCGCCGAGTGATCGCGGCATCCCTGCTCGGCATGACCCATCAGGGCTGTGAGGCCCTGGTGCCGGTGGTCATCGGCGCCACCATCGACACGGCGGTGGCGACCGGCTCCTCCGAGGCGCTCCTGCGCCTGCTGCTGGTCCTCGCGGTGCTCTTCCTCGTCCTGTCGACCTGCTACCGCACCAGCGCCCGGATCACCGAGGGCAGCGGCGAACTCGCCGCGCACCGGCTCCGGCTCGACCTGGCCGCGCGGGTGCTCGACCCCCGGGGCGGCGCCGACGCGAACCGGCTCCCCGGCGCGCTGACCAGCATCGCCACCAACGACGCCCGGCGCGTCGGATCGGTCGCCACGGTCATCTCGTACGGCGTGTCGGCGGTCGCCGCCCTGGTGATCAGCGCTGTCGCGCTCCTCAGGATCTCCGTCCCGCTCGGTCTCCTCGTCCTGCTCGGCATCCCCCCGCTGCTCTGGCTCGGGCACCGCATCAGCCGGCCGCTCGA
This sequence comes from Streptomyces sp. NPDC028711, assembly GCF_055565415.1. Taxonomy (NCBI): domain Bacteria; kingdom Bacillati; phylum Actinomycetota; class Actinomycetes; order Kitasatosporales; family Streptomycetaceae; genus Streptomyces; species Streptomyces sp. NPDC028711. The sequence continues at coordinate 299,959 of NZ_JBVHUJ010000011.1, forward strand.
ACGGCGCAGCGAGACCGAGCAGGAACGCGCCGCGCACGCCTCGGGCGTCGCCGCCGACCTCGTCTCGGGACTTCGGGTCCTCAAGGGCATGGGCGCGGAGTCGGCGGCCGTGGCCCGCTACCGCACGACCAGCCAGGACTCGCTCGCCGCCGCGCTCCGGGCGGCCCGCAGCCGGGCCGGGCACGAGGGCGCGGTCCTCGCGCTGACCGGCGTCTTCATCGCCGTGATCGGCGTGGTCGGCGCCTACCTCGCCATGGACGGCACCATCAGCGTCGGCGACCTGGTGGCCGCCGTGGGCCTCGCGCAGTTCCTCCTCGGGCCCTTCCAGCTCCTCACCTACGTCAACGCCGAGCTCGCCCAGGGGCGCGCGTCGGCCCGGCGGATCGCCGAGGTGCTCGCCTCGCCCGTCACCGTCGCCGAGGGCCACGACGTGCCCCCCGGCAAGGACGCCGGACACCTCGCCCTGCGCGGAGTGACCTTCGGCGCGCTCCGGGGCGTGGACCTCGAACTCCCGGCCGGCAGCCTCACCGGGATCGTCACCCGGGACCCGGCCGCGGCCAACGACCTCCTGGTCTGCCTCGCCAGGGAGGCGGACCCCGCCGACGGAGCGGTCGAGCTCGACGGCACGCCCCTGACCTCACTCGATCCCGACGCTCTGCGCCGGGTGGTCCTGGTCGCCCACCATGACGCCGACCTGTTCGAGAGCACCCTGCTCGACAACGTCCGGGCCGGCGCGGGCGACGGCACGGCGTCGGTCGAGCGCGCCCTCAGGGCCTCGGCCGCCGACGACGTCGCCCAGCTCCTTCCGGACGGCGGAGACACCCTGCTCGCCGAACGCGGGCGGTCCCTGTCGGGCGGCCAGCGGCAGCGCGTCGCGCTCGCCCGCGCGCTCGCCGCCGACCGGCCCGTCCTGGTGCTGCACGACCCGACGACCGCCGTGGACACCGTGACCGAGTCACGGATCGCCGCCCGGCTGCGCGACGTCCGCAGGGACCGCACCACCGTCCTCGTCACGACGAGCCCCGCGCTCCTCGCGGTCACCGACCGGGTGGTGGTCCTGGAGGACGGCGCCGTACGGGCCGCCGGTCACCACACCGAACTCCTCGCCGCCGACGCGGCCTACCGAGCGACGGTCCTGGCATGACGGCCGCCGAAGGGACGCGGCCCGGCGGCCAGGGTCAGGCCGCCGACGAGACGCGGCCGGCGGGCCAGGAGCAGGAGCAGGGGCATGCCACCGAAGGACGTACGAGAGGGACGGAACAGACCATGAGCGGAACCCGCCAGGACCGCGTGCTCCTGCCGACCGCCACCGGTGCGCAGTCCCTCGCGGCGCTCCGCTCCATGCTGCACGGCCACCGGCTCCTCGCCGTGGCCGCGATGACCGTCCTGGTCGCCGGGACGGCCGTCGGACTCCTGACCGCTCCCCTGCTCGGACACATCGTCGACCTGGTGGTGGACCGGAAGGGCGCGTCCGCCCTGACGCTTCCGCTGGTGCTCCTCGTCGTCGTCGCGGTCGCGCGGGGCGTGGCCGCCGCCGTCGGCAGCACGCTCGTGGCCCGGCTCGGCGAGACCGTACTCGCGGCCCTGCGGGAGCAGTTCATCGAGCGGGCGCTGCGGCTGCCGCTCGACCGGGTGGAGGCGGCCGGCTCCGGTGATCTCGTCTCGCGGGTCACCAGCGACGTGTCGATGATCGGGAAGTCGGTCCGGCAGGCGCTGCCCGAGTTCAGCCGCTCCGCCCTGACGATCCTGCTCACGCTCGCCGGACTCGCCTTCCTCGACTGGCGTTTCCTGCTCGCGGCGCTGCTCGCGGCGCCTGTCCAGGTACTCTCCGTGCGCTGGTACCTGCGCCGTGCGGCCCCCGTGTACGGCGAACACCGTGTCGCCACCGGTGCGTTGCAGCACCAGCTGCTCGACAGCGTGGGCGGCGTCCGGACCGTCCGCGCGTTCCGCCTGAACGGCACGCACGCCGAGCTGCTCGAACGGCGGTCGGAGGCGGCACGGGACCTGGGGCTTCGGGGCATCCACATCGTCACCGGGTTCTTCTCCCGGCTCAACCTCGCCGAGTTCATCGGGCTCGCCGCGATGCTCGCCACCGGGTTCGTCCTGGTCGACCGCGGTTCGGTCAGCATCGGTACGGCGACGGCCGCCGCGCTGTACTTCCACAGCCTCTTCAACCCGATCAACGCGACCCTGTTCCTCCTGGACGACGCCCAGTCGGCGGGGGCGAGCTTCGCCCGCCTGGTCGGCGTGTCGGACCTCCCGGCGGAGCGGGCGGCGAGCGGGCACCACACCCTCGCCGACGGCTCGGTCGAGGTGTCCGGGCTCAGCCACGCGTACGGCTCCGGGGCGCCCGTACTGCACGAGGTCGACCTGCGCGTACGGAGCGGGGAGCGGGTGGCGCTCGTGGGCGCGAGCGGCGCCGGCAAGACCACCCTGGCCAAACTCGTCGCGGGCGTCCACAGCCCCACCGGGGGCTCGATCAGCCTCGGCGGGGTCGACGCCGGGGAGCTCGGCCCGGCCGGGGTCCGCCGCGCGGTCGCGCTCATCAGCCAGGAGGTGCACGTCTTCGCCGGGAGCCTCGCCGACGACCTGCGCCTCGCCCGGCCCGGGGCCGACGACGAGGAGCTGTGCGCCGCGCTCGACCGGGTCGGAGCCCTGGAGTGGGCGCGGGCGCTCCCCGAGGGCCTGGACACGGTCGTCGGCGAGGGCGGGCACCGGCTGACGGTGACCCAGGCCCAGCATCTCGCCCTGGCCAGGCTCGTCCTCGCGGATCCGCCCATCGCGATCCTGGACGAGGCCACCGCCGACGCGGGCAGCGCGGGCGCGCGGGTCCTGGAGGAGGCGGCCGCCCGCGCCCTGGAGGGCCGTACGGGTCTCCTCGTCGCGCACCGGCTGCCGCAGGCCGCGGCCGCCGACCGGATCGTCGTCCTCGACCAGGGCCGTGTCGTGGAGACCGGCACCCATGAGGAGCTGGTGGCGGCGGGCGGCCGGTACGCCGACCTGTGGGCGGCCTGGTCCGACAGCCGCCGGGAGCCGGGCGAGCGGGTGCCCGGGCCCGCCGAGGAGGCGAACCTCCCGGTGGCGCCGACCCACTGAGGCGAGCTCAGAAAGGGCCGCCCCGCCGCGTGCGCGCCGCCGTGTGGAGGCCCGCCTCCGCGTCGAGGTCCGCCTCCGCGAACGCGGGAGGGGGCGGCACGACGCGTTGTCGTGCCGCCCCCTTCGGCTGTCCTGCCGACGTCCCGCGCCGGCCGTGGGTCAGTCCTGTGTGGCGATCAGGCTCGCCGGGCGCAGGTCCGTCCAGTGGGCCTCCACATAGGCCAGGCACCCCTCGCGGGTGTCCTCGCCGAACACGGTCCGCCATCCGGCGGGGACCTCGGCGAACGAGGGCCACAGCGAGTGCTGGTTCTCGTCGTTGACCAGAACCAGGAAGCGGCCCTGCGGGTCCTCGAACGGGTTGGTGCTCATGCGTTCTCACTCCTCTTGTGTGTCACGCCGAACAGCTGGGACAGGGGCTGTTCGGAGTCGGCTGTCACGGTACGCAGCAGGGTCTGGAGCTCTTCGGCCAGCCGGCGGGCCCCCGCCGCGCCGAGCCGGTCCTTCGCGTGGATCAGCGCGCAGTGCACCGGTCCTTCGCCACGGGGCTCGTGGAAGCTGAGGGTCAGTTCCGCCCGCGTCGACCCGGTCGGTACGGCCAGGAGCGCGCCGACCCCGCCTTCGAGTCGCGCCAGGTCCGCCTGCTCGTGGTGGATCATCCTCACCTGGGGGCCGTCGGGGCGCAGCCCGGCCGCCCGGGCGACCTCGTCGAAGGGGACGTCCTGCCGGTCGAGTGCGCTCAGGGTGGTCTCCCGTACGCGGGTCAGGAGGTCCGCGAAGGTCGGGTCACCCGCGGTGTCGGTGCGCAGCACGACCGTGTTGAGGAAGCAGCCGACGAGCTCGGTGAGCTGGTCGTCGTCGCGCCCGGCGACCATCGTGCCGATGGGCAGGTCGGTGCCCGCGCCGTGGGCGGTGAGCAGCGCCGCGAGGGACGCGTGCAGCACCATGAACATGCTCGTGCCGGTGGCGCGCGCCAGGTGGTCCACGTCCGCGTGCAGCCGCTCGTCGAGGACGAACTCGACGACTCCCGCCGCCCGGCGGCCGCTCTGCGCTGAGGCCTCCGCGTCGGCGGGCAGGGCGAGTTCGCGCGGAACGTCCTTGAGCGTGCGCCGCCAGTAGGCCAGCTGCCGGCCGCCGCGGCTCTCGGGGTCGGCGAGGTCGCCGAGGACCTCGCGCGCCCAGTGGGCGTAGTCGGTGTACGTGACGGGCAGCGGTGGCCAGTCGGGCGTCCGGCCGGCCGTGCGCGCGCCGTACGCCGTGGTGAGGTCGCGGAACAGCGGGACCACCGACCATTCGTCGACCGCGAGGTAGTGCGCGGTGAGCAGAACGGCCTGGGCTCCGTCGGGGCCGGTGAGGAGCCGGGCCCGCAGGGGGGCCTCCCGCTCCAGGTCCGGTGCGGAGGCCGCGAGTTCGGCGAGCCGGGCATCCAGGTCCGCGCACTCCTCCAGGGCCAGGACCGGGGCGTCGACGGCGCGGCGGACCAGGGTTCCCCCGTGTTCGGCGAAGGCGGTGCGGAGCGGTTCGTGGCGGGCCGTCACGTCGGCGAGCGCGGCGGCGAGCGCCTCCGCGTCGAGGCCGCCGGGCGAGCGCAGGACGAGGGCGTGGTCGAAGCCGGGGCTCCGCCGGTACGCCTGCCACTGCCCCCGCTGGACGGGAGCCGCCGTCAGGTCGGCGCCGTCGGCGGCCGGACGTGCGGCGGGCCGCAGAGCGGGACGCGCGGCGGAGGCCCCGTCCAGCTTGCCCGCGATGCCGGCGACGGTCAGCGCGTCGAAGACGTCGCGGATGCTCAGTTCGACGCCGAACTCGGCGCGGATGCGTCCGAGGAGCCGCATGGAGGCCATGGAGTGGCCGCCGAGGGCGAAGAAGCTGTCGTGCGCGCCGACGTCGTCCAGCTGGAGGATCTCGCGGAAGAGCGCGGCGATCCGCACCTGTGTCTCCGTCGCGGGACGGGCGTCGCCGGTCATCGCCGACCAGTCGGGGGCGGGCAGTGCCTTCTGGTCGAGCTTGCCGTTCGGGGTGAGCGGCAGCGGGCCGTCGAGCGGGACGACGAGGGCCGGGACCATGTACTCGGGGAGCAGTGCGGCGACGTGGGCGCGCAGCTCCCGCGGGTCGGGGTGCTCCCGGGGGCCGGTGCCCGGCTCGGGGACGACGTAGCCCACGAGGCGGACGATGTCGCCGGCGCGGTCGGGGAGTACGGCGGCCTGGGCGACCGACGGGTGTCCCGCGAGGGCGGCCTCGATCTCGCCCAGTTCGATGCGGAAGCCGCGGATCTTCACCTGGGTGTCGACCCGGCCGAGGAAGTCGAGGTTCCCGTCGGCGCGCCAGCGGGCGCGGTCACCGGTCCGGTACATGCGGCTGCCGGGTGCGCCGTACGGGTCGGCGACGAAGCGTTCCGCGCTGAGCCCGGGCTGTCCGAGGTAGCCGCGGGCGAGGCCGCGCCCGGCCACGTACAGCTCGCCGACCACGCCGGGAGGTACGGGCCGCAGGTGCTCGTCGAGGACGTAGCAGCGGGTGTTGGGGTCCGGGCGGCCGATGGGCACCCGGCCGGTGGCGCGGCCGCCGTGTTCGCGGGCGGGCCACAGGGTGGAGTTGACGGTCGCCTCGGTGAGTCCGTACGCGCAGATCAGGTCCGCCGTGGCGCCGAAGCGTTCGAAGAGGTCCGGTGGCACGGTCTCGGTGCCGACGAGGACGGTCGACCCCTCGGGCAGCCGGCAGTCTGCGGGCAGGGCCGACACCAGGGACGGCGGCAGGATCATATGGGTGATCCGCTGCTCCGCGAGGAAGTCGGTGAGGGCCGGTCCCGCGACGCGGGCCTCGTCGGTGATGAGGACGAGCCGTCCGCCGTGGCAGAGCGCCATGGCGAGTTCGAAGACGAAGACGTCGAAGCCGATGGACGCGAACTGGAGGACGTGGCTGTCGGGTCGCAGGCCCATCCGGTCGACGGCGGTGGCGACCAGGCTGGCGATGCCCTCGTGCGGGACGACGACGCCCTTGGGGCGGCCGGTGGAGCCCGAGGTGTAGATCACGTACGCGGCCTGGTCGAGAGCGACCGGCCCGCCGGGCGGCGGTGTGCCGGGCGGTGCGTCGAGTGCGGCGGCGGTGCCGGGGGCGTCGAGGAGCAGCACCGGGACGCCGGGGACGTCCGGGATCTTGCCGGCGACGGGTTCGGTGCCGACGACGACGGCAGCGCCCGAGTTCTCGATCATGTAGGTGAGGCGGTCCCCCGGGTGGACCAGGTCGAGCGGCAGGAACGCGGCCCCGAGCTTCAGGGCGGCGAGGACCGTGGCGACCATGTCCACCGAGCGCGGTACGGCCACACCGACGACGCTCTCGGCGCCGACGCCGTGTGCGGCGAGCAGCCGGGCGACGCGGTCGGCGCGGGCGTCGAGCTGGGCGTACGTCACGGGGCGGGAGCGCTCGACGACGGCGACGGCGTCGGGGCGCTCGGCGACCCGGCGGGCGAAGAGCGCGGGCAGGGTCTCCTCTTCGACGTCGCGGGGCAGGCCGTTGAAGCCTTCGAGGACGAGACGGTGTTCCTCGTCGGTGAGGATCGCGGCGCGGGACAGCGGCTGGTCGGGGGCGGCGACGAGGGCGCCCACGAGCCTGCGGAGGCGGTCGCCGACGCGCTCGGCGGTCTCCCGGTCGAAGAGTTCGGTGGAGAACTCCAGGCGGCAGCCGAGGGAGTCGCCGACGCCGTCGGCGGTGGTGTGCTCGGTGAAGCTGAACACGAGGTCGAACTTGGCGGTGCCGATCCGGTGGGGCAGATAGCCGGCCCGGAGCCCCGGCAGTCGCAGGGTGTCGTCCGTACGGGCGTGGTGGCCGACCATCACCTGGAACAGCGGGTTCCGGGAGAGGGAGCGGGTCGGGTTGAGCTTCTCCACGACCGCTTCGAAGGGCACGTCGGCGTGGGAGAAGGCGGCGAGGTCGGTCTCGCGGACGCGGGTGAGGAGCTCGGTGAAGGTGGGGTCGCCGCCGAGGTCGGTGCGGAGCACCAGGGTGTTGACGAAGAAGCCGACGAGCTCGTCCAGGGCCTCGTCGCCGCGTCCGGCGATGGGCGCGCCGAGGGGGATGTCGGTGCCCGCGCCGAGCCGGTGGAGCAGGGCGGCGACGGCAGCGTGCACGACCATGAACATGCTGGCGCCGGTGTCACGGGCGAGGCGCCTGAGGCCCTCGTGGACGGGGGGATCGAAGGCGATGTCGATCTCCGCGCCGGTGAACGCCGGGCGTGCGGGCCGCGGCCGGTCGGTGGGCAGGTCCAGTTCCTCGGGGGCGCCGGTGAGGGCCGTCCGCCAGTACTCCAGCTGGCGGGCGGCGAGGCTGTCGGGGTCGGCCGCGTCGCCGAGGAGCCGCTGCTGCCAGAGGGCGTAGTCGGCGTACTGGACGGGCAGCGGATCCCAGTCGGGCGCGGTGCCGTCGAGCCGGGCCGCGTAGGCCGTGGTGAGGTCCCGGAGGAAGGGGCGGTCGGACCACTCGTCGGTGGTGATGTGGTGGAGGAGCAGCACGACGACGTGCTCGTCGGGCGCCACCTCCAGGACCGTGGCGCGGAGCGGCAGTTCGGCGGCGAGGTCGAAGGGCCGCCGGACGGCGGCGTCCACGAGGCCGGGCACCTCGTCCTCGGTGGCGTGGAGGTGCTCGACGGCGGGGGCGGTCGATCCGGCGGGCAGGATCCGCTGGTACGCCTGGCCGTCCCGCTCGGTGAACAGGGTGCGCAGGGCCTCGTGACGGTCGGTCACGTCGGCGAGGGCGGCGCGCCACACCTCCCGGTCGAAGGTGCCGTGCAGCCGCATGACCAGCGGGAAGTTGTAGGCGGCCGAGGTGCACTCGATCTGCTGGATGACCCAGAGGCGCTGCTGTGCGTGCGAGAGCGGCAGTTCGGCAGGGCGCTCGGCCGCGACGAGCGCGGGGCGGGCGGCGCCGTGCGCGGCGGTGGCGCGCTCCACGAGCTCGGCGACGGTGGGCGCCTCGAAGAGGTCGCGGATCGCGAGCTCGGCGTGGAGCGCGGTACGGGCGCGGCTGACGAGCCGGGTGGCGAGGAGCGAGTGGCCGCCGAGCTCGAAGAAGTCGCTGTCGATGCCGACGCTGCCGGCGGGCAGACCGAGCAGCTCGGCGAAGAGCCCGCACAGGGTCTCCTCCCGGGGGGTGCGGGGGGCCCGGCCGGCGCCGGTGCCGGTGAGGTCCGGGGCGGGCAGGGCCTTGACGTCGAGCTTGCCGTTGACGGTCAGCGGCAGGGTCGCGACGGCGACCAGGGCGGACGGGACCATGTAGTCGGGGAGGCGGGCCTTGAGGTGGTCGCGGAGCCGCTGCGACAGCGCGTCGTCGGTCCGGGTGCCCTCCTCCCGTACGAAGTAGCCCACGAGGCGCTTGGTTCCGGCGGTCTCGTGGACGACGACGGCGGCGTGGGCCACCTCGGGGTGCGTGGAGAGGGCCGTGGAGATCTCGCCGAGTTCGATGCGGTAGCCGCGGATCTTGACCTGGTCGTCGGTGCGGCCGAGGAAGTCGAGCAGGCCGTCGGGGCGCTGCCGCACGAGGTCGCCGGTGCGGTACATCCGCTCGCCGGGCTCGCCGTACGGGTCGGCGACGAAGCGTTCGGCGGTCAGCGCGGCCCGGTCGTGGTAGCCGCGGGCCAGGCCGGTGCCGGCGATGTACAGCTCGCCGGGGCTGCCCGGCGGGACGGGCCGCAGCATCGCGTCGAGGACGTGGGCGCGGGTGTTGCGGATGGGCCTGCCGACGGTGGGGGTGGCGCTCTCGGTGGTGGAGCCGCCGAGCGTGTTGATCGTGTACTCGGTGGGGCCGTACAGGTTGTAGCCGTAGGTGCCGTCCGTCTCGCGCAGCCGGGTCCAGACGGTGTCGGACACGGCCTCGCCGCCGAGCAGGACCAGGGCGGGCCGGTGCTTCCCCGCCGTCTCGTCCCGGTCGAGGAGGCCTTCCTCGATGAGGAGCTGGGCGTAGGTGGGCGTCACGTTGACCACGTCGACGCGGTGCTCGTCGCAGTAGGCGACCAGGGCCTCGGCGTCGCGGCGGAGTTCCTCGTCGCAGACGTGGACCTCATGGCCCTCGACGAGCCAGAGGAGCTCCTCCCACGACATGTCGAAGGCGAAGGACACGGTGTGCGCGATGCGGAGGCGTCGCCCGCCGGCCGAGGCGATGGCCGGGTCGAAGATCTCCTTCTGATGGTTGAGCTGCATGTTCGTCAGTCCCCGGTAGGGCGTGACGACGCCCTTGGGACGGCCGGTGGATCCCGAGGTGTAGATGACGTACGCCGGGTGGTCCAGGCGGTCCGGCATCCCGTGGGCGAACGCGGGCCGTTCGGCGTCGCTGATCTCGTCGCCGGAGAGCGCGGCGAGTTCCGCGGTGACGGCCGGGTCGTCCAGGAGGAGTTCGGGGGCGACGGGGCCGTCCTCGCGCCGCAGCGTCGGGGCGACGGCGGTCGTGGACACCAGGCAGAGCGGGCCGGTGTCCTCGGCCATGAGCCGCAGCCGGTCGGCGGGGTGGTCGAGGTCGAGCGGCAGGTAGGCGGCGCCGGTGCGCAGGACGGCGAACAGCGCGGCGACCATCTCGATGGAGCGGGGCAGCGCGAGCGCCACGACCTTCTCGGGTCCCGCGCCACGGGCGAGCAGCAGCCGGGCGAGCCGGTTGACCTGCGCGTCGAGTTCGGCGTACGTGAGGGCGCGCTCGCCGAAGACCAGCGCGACCGCGTCGGGGGTACGGGCGACCTGGGCGGTGAGCATGTCGGCGACGGTCTCGTCCGGCACCGGCTCGCGGGTGGCCTCCCGACCGGTGGCGAGGGCGGCGCGCTCGGCGGGGAGCAGCAGGTCGACGCCGACGGTTCGGGCGGTCTCGGCGGCCGGTCCCGCGAGGGCCTCACCGAGGCGGTCGAGGACCGTGGTGAACCGGGTGAGGATCGTGGTGGCGGCCTCGGCATCGAAGAGGTCGGGCCTGGCCGCCAGGGTGACCCGCGTCCGCGTTCCGGGGGTGACGATGAGCGTGAGCGGGAAGTGGGTGCCGTCGACGTTCGACACACCGGTGATGCCGTGCCGCTCGCGGAGCGCTGCGGCCCGCTCCTCGCCGTCGGCCGAGCGGAGCACGAACAGGGTGTCGAAGAGCCGGCGGTGACCGGACTCCTGCTGGAGGGAGCCGAGACCCACGTACTCGTACGGCATGACGGCCGCGCGCTCGGACTGCATCCGGCGCAGCAGGTCGAGGAGGGGCTCGTCCGGGGTGAGGGCCACCCTGGCCGGGATCGTGTTCAGGAACATGCCGATGATGCCGGCCACGTTCGGGACGTCCGCGGGGCGGCCGGCGACCGCCGTGCCGAAGGCGACGTCGGCGCGGCCGGTCATCGCGGAGAGCACCAGCGCCCAGGCCGCGTTGAGGACGGTGTTCACCGTCAGTCCGTGCCGGCGGGCGGCGGCCCGCAGCCGCTCGCCTGCCTCCTGCGTGAGGTGGGCGTCGAAGTCCACCGGGATGACCGGGCCGGTGTCGCGCCCGGACGGGGCGAGCAGGGTCGGCTCGTCGAAGCCGGCGAGCGCCTCGCGCCAGGCGTCGAGGGCGGCGGTGGTGTCCTGCGCGTCGAGCCAGGCCAGGTGGTCGCGGTACGAGCCGGGCAGCGGAAGCCCGGTGGGGTCACCCGCCCGCTCGTACAGCGTGAACAGCTCCTCCAGGAACAGCCAGGCGGACCAGCCGTCCCAGAGGATGAGGTGGTGGGTGACGACGAGCCGGTCGCGGCCGTCGCCGAGCCTGATGAGGAGCAGGCGGCAGAGCGGCGCGGCGGACAGGTCGAAGCGCTGCCTGCGGTCGGCGGCGAGCAGCTCCTCGGTCCGGGTCCGCTGTTCCTCGGCGGGCAGCCCGGAGAGGTCTGCCTCGACGAGCGGGATCTCGGCGCCGTCCACGATGAACTGCACGGGGCGGGGCAGGCCGTCGCTGGTGAACCCGGCGCGGAGCCCGGTGTTGCGGTCGAGGAGCGTCCGGCAGGCGGCGCGGAGCCGGTCGGCGTCGATCCGGCGGTCGAGGTCCAGGGTCTCCTGCGACTGGTAGACGTCGAGTGCGTCGCCTGCGTCGTAGGTGGCGTGGAAGTACATGCCCTCCTGGAGCGGGGAGAGCGGCCAGACGTCCGCGACGGGGAGCCCGGCGGCGGTGTGGACGCGCGCGGTCTCCTCCGGGGTGAGGTCGAGGCCGCCGAGGGGGGCCGGGGTCTCGGGTGCCGGGGGCGCGGCGGCGGTCAGCTGGTCGAGCAGCGCCTTCAGGGCGGGGTCGACGGCGGCGCCGGACTGCTGCTGGAGCGCGAGGACGGCCTGGAGGGCGGCGGCGGCCTGCCCGGCGTCGGAGGCGGAGACGGTCACGCCGTCTGGGTGCACGGGTACCTCGGGTGTCTCGGACGGGTCGGGGGTCGGTGGTGCTTCGGCGTCCTCGTGGGTGGTCGCGGCCGCGGCGAGGGCGGCCGGGGTGCGCCGCTCGAACACGTCACGGGGGCTGAGCGTCAGTCCCCTCTCACGCGCGCGCGTGGCGACGGTGATCGAGCTGAGGCTGTCGCCGCCGAGCACGAAGAAGTCGTCGTCGACGCCCGTCCCCGGCACGCCGAGGACGTCGTCGAAGATCTCGCACAGGGCCCGCTCGCGCGCGTCACGGGGGGCGCGGCCGCCCGCCCGGGGTGCGGCCTCGGGGGCGGGCAGGGCGTTCTGGTCGAGCTTGCCGCTGGGGGTCAGCGGCAGTTCGGCCAGGACGACGACGGCGCTCGGCACCATCGCCGCCGGCAGCGCGGCGGTGAGCGCGGTGTGCAGGGCGTCGGGGGTGAGGACGGCGGGGGTGGGAGTGGTGCCGGAGGCGGGGGCGACACCGGGGGCGGACGTTGCGCCGGGGGCGGGCGTTGCGCCGGAGGCGGGCGCGACGCCGGGGGCCGGGACGGCGTAGCCGACGAGGGCGCCCTCCCTGACGACGACGGCCGCGCGGGCCACGCCGGGCAGTGCCGCGAGGGCGGTCTCGATCTCGCCGAGTTCGACGCGGTTGCCGCGGATCTTGACCTGGCGGTCGGTGCGGCCGAGGTACTCCACGGCCCCGTCGGCGCGGCGGCGCACCAGGTCACCGGTGCGGTACATCCGCTCCCCCGCCGCCCCGAAGGGATCGGCCACGAACCTCTCGGCCGTGAGCCCCGGCCGGTCGTGGTAGGCCCGGGCCAGCTGGACCCCCGCGAGGTACAGCTCGCCGGGCACCCCGTCCGGCACGGGGCGGAGCAGGGGATCGAGCACGTGCAGCCGGGTGTTCCACACGGGCCGGCCGATCGGGACGGCCGGCTCGCCGCCGCCCTCGTACGGGAAGAACGTGACGTCGACGGCGGCCTCGGTGGGGCCGTACAGGTTGTGCAGCGGTACGGGGGTGCTGCGGACGCGGGAGGTCAGCTCCCACCAGCGCCGGGCGTCGGCGCCGCTGAGCGCCTCGCCGCTGCAGAACATCCGGCGCAGGCCCGCCGCCCAGTCGGGGGTGTCCGTGGCGGCCTCCATGACCTGGACGAACGCGGCCAGCATCGACGGCACGAAGTGCGTCGTGGTGATGCGCCGGTCGGCCATCAGACGGGCCAGGTAGGCCGGGTCGCGATGGCCGTCGGGGCGGGCGAGGACGACGGTCGCGCCCTCGGTCAGGGCCCAGAAGAACTCCCACACGGAGACGTCGAAGCTGGAGGGGGTCTTCTGGAGGACCCGGTCGTCGGCGGTCAGCCCGTACGCGCTCTGCATCCAGGTGAGCCGGTTCACGACGGCCCGGTGGGTGACGGCGACGCCCTTGGGGCGGCCGGTGGAGCCCGAGGTGTAGATCAGGTACGCGGGGTGGTCGGGGCGGGCGGCCCGCACGGGGGTGGTGTCGGGAGCGGTGGTGTGGGGAGCGGTGGTCGCGGTGGCGGTGGTCTCGCGGTCGGTGATCTCGCGAGCGGTGGTCTTGGGAGCGGTGGTCTCGTCGTCCTCCGCGCCGACGACGAGGGTCTCCATGCCGGGTACGCCGGGCAGCCGGCCGGCGGCCTCGGCCGTCGTCACGACGAGGCGCGCGCCGGAGTCGGCGAGCATGAACGCCACCCGGTCCGCGGGGTAGTCGAGGTCGACGGGGAGGTAGGCGGCGCCCGCCTTGAGGACGCCGAGGAGCGCGACCATCAGTTCGGCCGAGCGGGGGACGGCGACGGCGACGTACTGCTCCGGGCCCGCACCGCGTGCCCGGAGCCGGCGGGCCAGGGTCTCGGCCCGGCGGTCGAGTGCGGCGTAGCTGAGGGTGGTGCCCTCGAAGACGACGGCGGGGGCGTCCGGGGTGCGGGCCGCCCACGTGGCGAAGAGGGAGGCGAGGGTCGCCTCGGGCACCGGGTGCGCCGTGGCGTTGAGCTCGGTGAGGTGCGCGCGCTCACGGGCGGAGAGCAGGTCGGTGCGGGCGACGGTGCGGCCGGGTTCGGTGACCACGGTCCGCAGCAGGGCCGTGAACCGGGTGGCGAGGACGGCCACTTCCACCTGGTCCAGGCGGGCCGCGTCGTGCTTGAACCGCAGCAGCAGACCGGTGTCGGCGGGCTCGACGACGAGCGCGAGCGGGTAGTGCACGGCGTCGAGGACCTCGACGCCGGTGATGAGCGGCCCGTTGGCACCCTGCCCGGCCGGGTGGTCCCCGGTCGGGTGATCCCCGGTCGGGTGATCCCCGGTCGGGTGATCCCCGGTCGGGTGATCCCCGGTCGGGTGGTTCTCGAAGACCACGAGCGTGTCGAAGAGTTCGCCGCCGCCCGCGATCCGCTGGATCTCGGCGAGTCCGAGGTGGTGGTGGTCGAGCAGGGCGGAGTGTTCGTCCTGGACCCGGCGGAGGAGCGCGGTGAGCGTCTCCTCGGGGCGAAGGGTCACCCGGGCGGGCACGGTGTTGATGAACAGGCCCACGGCGGAGCCGAGGCCTGGGACCTCCGTCGTCCGTCCGGACACGGTGGTGCCGAAGACGACGTCCTGACCGCCGGTGAGGCCGCCGAGCAGCAGACCCCACAGGCCGTGGAAGACGCTGCTCAAGGTCAGACCGTGGGTCCTCGCGTAGCCGGTGAGCGCGTCGGTGAGGTCCTGGGGCAGCCGCGTGTCGACGTGTTCGGGACGGGCGGGCGTCCGGGCCGCGCCGTCGCTCGTGGAGAGCGCGGGGAGCCGGGCGGGATCCGCGAGGCCGTCGAGCGCCCGGCGCCAGGCCTCGCGGGCGGCGTCCAGGTCGCGGCAGGCCAGCCAGGAGAGATACGGCTCGGGGGCTGCGGGCGCGGGCAGTTCGGCCCCCCGGTAGGCGGCGGTCAGCTCCCGCAGCAGGACGGAGACGGACCAGGCGTCGGCGACGATGTGGTGCAGGGTGAGCAGGAGCCGGTGACGCTGTCCTTCCCTGATGAGGGTGGCGCGCAGGAGCGGCGGCCGGTCGAGCCGGAACGATTCGGCGCGGTCGGCGCGGAGGATGTCGTCCAGGCAGGTCGTGGCGGTGTCGGCCTCCCGCCACGGGAGGCTCACCCGGTCGGCGAGCCGCTGGACGACCTCGCCGCCGGGCAGCTGGCGGAACGAGGCGCGCAGCAGGGGGTGCCGGTCCAGGAGCAGCTGGAGGGCGCGGCGGAGGCGGTCCGGTGCGACCGGACCGGCCAGGTCGAGGAGTTCCTGCACGAGGTAGAGGTCCGCGGACCGGCGGTCGTACTCCGCGTGGAAGAAGAAGCCCTCCTGGAGCGGCGAGACGGGCAGCGCGTCCGCGTCGAGGTCCACCCGCCGCGCCGGGGCGGTGACGGCCTCGCCGGCCGTCCTGGCGAGGGCCGCCACGGTCCGGTTCCTGAACACGTCGCGGGGCGTGATCGCGAGCCCGGCCTCGCGGGCGCGGTTGACGAGCTGGATGGCGACGATGCTGTCACCGCCCAGTTCGAAGAAGCTGTCGTGGACACCGACCGCCGGCAGCCCGAGGACCTCGGCGAACAGCGCGGCGAGCGAGGTCTCGGCGGGGGTGCTCGGGGCGTCGGTGCCGGTCAGGGACGTCCAGCGGGGCTCGGGCAGGGCCTTGGCGTCGAGCTTGCCGTTGGGGGTCAGCGGCAGCGGGCCGTCGAGGACGACGACGGCCGAGGGCACCATGTGGTCGGGCAGCGCGTCCGTCACGCGCGCGCGTGCGGCGGTCACCGCCGCGCCGGTGTCGGTGACGGTGACGGACTCGGTCTCGGTCTCGGTGAGCGTCTCCGCCTCCGTCTCGTTCTCCCTCTCCGGGACCAGATACGCCACGAGCCGCTTGACGCCCCGGTGGTCCTCGCGGGCCAGGACGGCGGCCTGGGCGATGCCCGGGCAGGCCATGAAGGCGCTCTCGATCTCGCCGGGTTCGACCCGGTGCCCGCGGATCTTGATCTGTCCGTCGGCTCGCCCGAGGAACTCCAGGTTGCCGTCGGCGCCCCAGCGGACCCGGTCACCGGTGCGGTACATCCGGGTGCCGGGAGCGCCGTACGGGTCGGCGACGAACCGTTCCGAGGTCAGGCCCTCGCGGCCGAGGTAGCCGCGCGCGAGTCCGCGCCCCGCGACGTACAGCTCGCCCTCCGTGCCGACGGGGACGGGCCGCAGGGCCGTGTCGAGGACATAGGCGCGGGTGTTGGGGTCGGGGCGTCCGATCGGCGCGGGGCCGGGCCGGTCGGGGTCGGCGAGCCAGAGCGTGGAGTTGACGGTGGCCTCGGTGAGGCCGTACGCGACGACGACCCGGAGGCGTCCGTCCCAGCGGGCGATCAGTTCGCTCGGCACCGCTTCGGTGCCGACGACGAGCACCGCGCCGTGCGGGAGTTCGCACTCCTGGGGCAGCGCGGAGACCAGCGAGGGCGGCAGGATCATGTGGGTGGCGCGATGGCGCGCGATGTACTCGGTGAGCGCGGGGCCGGCGACACGGCGCTCGGCGGGGACGACGATGATCCGACCACCGACGCAGAGGGACATGACAAGGTCCCAGACGGTCACGTCGAAGCCGACGGACGCGAACTGCACGACCCGGCTCTCGGCGGTGATGCCGATCCGGTCGGTGGCGGTGGCGATGAGGCTGCCGACGCCGTCGTGCGGGACGACGACGCCCTTGGGGCGGCCCGTCGAGCCGGATGTGTAGATGACGTACGCGGCCTGGTCGAGGGCGACCTGCGGCAGCGGCTCGGGGTCGGCGGGGGCGGCGAGGGCGTCGGCGGTGGCCGGGGCGTCGAGTTCGAGGAGGGTGACGCCGGCCGTATCGGGAAGCTCTCCGGCGAGTGCGCGCACGGTGACGACGGTGCGCGCCCCGGCGTCGGACAGCATGTAGGCGATGCGGTCACGGGGGTGGTCCGCGTCGAGCGGCAGGTAGGCGGCGCCCGCCTTCATCACGGCGAGCAGGGCGACGACGAGTTCCGGTGAGCGGGGCAGGGCCACGCCGACCACGTCCTCGGCGCCGACGCCCCGGGAGCGGAGGAGGCGGGCGAGCCGGTCGGCGGCGTCGTCGAGTGCGGCGTACGTCAGTTCCCGGTTCTCGCAGACGAGCGCGACGGCGTCGGGGGCGCGGCGGACCTGCCGCTCGAAGGCGGCGGGCCAGGACAGTTCCGGTGCCTCGCGGGGCGCGGTGCCGAACTGGTCGATGAGAAGCGCGCGTTCGGCCTCGGAGGTGAGCTCGATACGGCCCACGGAACGGTCGAGGTCCTCGGTGAAGGTGCCGAGCAGGGTGAGGAAGCGGCGCTCGTGGTCCGCGAGCGTGGCTTGGTCGCAGACGTCGGCGTCCGCGTCGAGGTGGAGGGTGAGGCCCCGGCCGTCCGGCCCCTCGGCGAAGCTGAACGCCAGGTCGCTGACCGGTCCGAGCCACTCGGGGCGCAGTTCGGCCTCGTGGTCGTCGAAGCGCAGGTCTCCGGAGCGGGGCAGGATGTTGACGGTGGGGCCGACGAGTTCCGGTACGCCGTCGACGAGGCCCAGTTCCCTGGCCAGGTCCTCGGCGCGGTACCGCCCGTGGGCGAGGGCGTCGGCGACGGCGTCGCGCACCTGTGCCACGAGGGCGGCGCCGGTGGTGGCGGGGCGGACGGTGAGGCGCAGCGGGACGATGTTGGACACCATGCCGGGGACGTGCGCGGAGACCTCGTCCTCGCGGGCGGTGACGGGCAGGCCGAGGACGAGGTCCTGTTCGCCGCCTGCGCGGTGCAGATGGGCGGCGACGGCCGCGAGCAGGATCCGGGACGGCCGTACGCCCGCGCGCCGGGCGGCGGCGGTCAGCTGCTCGGTGGTCGCCGTGGACAGTGCGGTGGTGCGCCGGATTCTCCGGGTCATGGGGGTTGCGGCCCGGTCGACGAGCCGTACGGGCTCGGTCCGGTCCGCCATCCGCTCCAGCCACCAGGCACGGTCGGCGGCGTACCGCTCGGAGGTGCGGTACGCGCGGTCGGCGGCGACGAGACGGGAGAGGCCGCGGTCGAGGGGCGCGGGGACCCGGTCCCGGGTGCCCGCAGCGGTGTAGAGCTCGCCCTCACGCCCGGTGCCGGCGTCGGTGTAGGGCTCGCCCGCACGTCCGGTGCCCGCGTCGGTGTAGAGCTCGCCCGCGCGCCGGGTGATCAGGGCGGCGCCCATGCCGTCCATCACGATGTGGTGGTAGCGCTGGCACCAGAGGACCCGGTCGTCGGCGAGCCTCAGCAGGGCGTGGGCGAAGAGCGGGTCGCGGGCGAGGTCGACGGGCCGGTCGCGGTCGGCGGCCATCCACGCGGCGGCGGCCTCGTCAGGGTCGGCGGCGGCGCGCAGGTCGACGACGGGAAGGTCGAAGGGGACGGTACGGAGCGTCTGGCGCGGCCCGTCCTCGCCGGGGGCGATGCTCACGTGCAGGCACTCGGCCTCTTCCAGGGCCCGGCGGACGCCGGCGGCGAGGCGGTCGAGGTCGAGGGCGCCGCGGAGGTGCAGCGCGAACACGATGTTGTAGGCGGAGCTGTCCGGTTCGATCTGCTGGGCCAGCCAGATGCCGGATTGCCCGCCGGTGACGGGGAGGCCGGAGGTGGGCTTCCGGTCCGACTCGACGTCAAACATCGTACGAAGTGGCCTTTCCCTGGGGGTGCGGGGCGGAGACGGCCCACAGGACACCGACGGCGTGGCGGGAACCTCGCCACGCCGTCGGTCCGGTCGGCTCCTGCTGGTGGCGCGTCAGCTGGCGGGCGGCGTCACTTGACGGCTGCCAGCAGCGGCTCGATCTCGTCGATGGCGTACGGGATCGAGAGAACGGTGTTGAAGGAGAACGCGGCGCCGATGTCCGGGTCCTGGTAGGGCACGAAGAGGTCGCGCTTCTCCTGGTGGACCTTCAGCTTCTTGTAGAGCGGCTCGGCCTTGATGCGGTCGTTGGCCTCGGTGCTGGAGGTCACCCAGACGAGCCGGTCGACATCGAGGACGTTGAGCTTCTCGGCGCTGAGTTCGGCGACGTTCCAGCCGGGCTTGGCCAGGGTGTCGAGCTCCGGCTTCAGCTTGAAGCCGAGCTCGGAGAAGAAGATCGACTTGGGGTCGGTCTTCGTGAACGCCGAGTACTTGCCGGCCTCGAAGCTGTCGGCGACGGCGAGGGTCTTCGTGGCGAACTCGGGGTGCTTGTCACGGACGGCCTTGAACCGGGCGTCGATGTCCGTGATCAGCTTGCCGGCCTCGGCGTCCTTGCCGAGCGCCTTGCCGATCTGCTGGGTCATCAGCTGCCAGGGGGCGCCGTAGTCGGGGTGGTCCTTGGGCTGGGCGACGACCTTGGTGAACTTGGAGAGCGTGTCGTACTGCTCCTTCTTCATCCCCGAGTACTGGGCGATGACGAGGTCGGGCTTGAGCGCGGCGATCTTCTCGATGTTGTACTCGTCGCGCTCGCCCACGATCTGCGGCTGGGTGGATCCCCACTTGTCCTTGGTCCAGGGCCACTTGCCGTACGGCTTCTCCTTGAACCAGTCGACGGCGCCGGCCGGCTTGACGCCGAGCGCGAGCACGGCGTCCTGGTCGGAGAGGCCGAGGGTGACGATCGTCTTCGGCTCCTTGTCGATCGTCGTGGAGCCGTACTTGTGCTCGACCGTGACGGGGAACGCGGCGGACTTGCCGCCCCCGTCGGCCGATGCCGAGGTGGTGGCGGACGGCGACTCGGACTTCTCGGTCCCACCGCCGCAGGCGGCGAGGGCGAGTGCCGCCACCGCGACGGCGGCCACACGGGGAGCGGATCTGGCGAACCGCGCCAGAGCGGGACGTGCACCAGCGGACACGGACGTTCCTTTCGGGGGATTCACAGTGCGTGCCACGCCCGCCGGGTGCGAAGGGGGCCGCCCGGTGGGACGTGGCGTTGTGGCGTGGGGGGGGGGAGCGGGGGTCGCGCGCTAGCGCGCCGTGCCGACGCCGTCGGCCATGGGCCGCACCTCGTCGGGGGCGGGGACGGGCGAGTCCGTGGCCGGGCCCCGGTCGAGGACCGAGGCGAGGATCTCGCCGACCCTGATCGCCGTGTTGGAGAGCAGGGAGGACGTGATGCCGTGGGTGTGCTCGGTGCCGCCCTGGAGGTAGATGCCGCAGCGCAGTTCGGGGTCGGTGGCGAGGCGGTAGTCCCGCTGGACGCGCACGCGGCCCTGGTCGTCGCGGTGGCAGCGGTCGGCGACGGGGCCGAGGAGGCCGAGGGGTTCGGCGGGGCTGTATCCGGTGGCGTAGACGACGACGTCGGCGTCGAGCACGGTCTCCTCGCCGGTGACGAGCGAGGTCACGAAGGCCTGGACCTTGTCCGGGCCGTCCACGACGCCGGTGAGCCGGGAGATGTTGAGGAAGCGCAGCCGCTCGGTGCCGAGGACCTTCTCCTGGTAGGCCTGGCGGTACAGGTCGTCGATGAGGTCGATGTCCACCACGGAGTAGTTGGTGTTCCCGTGGTAGTCCATCAGCTTCCGCTTGATGTCGTCGGGGGCGGTGAAGTACTCGTCGACGGCGTCGGGGTCGAAGATCCGGTTGGCGAAGGCGCTGTCGTCCGCGGGGCTGTAGCCGTAGCGGGAGAAGACGGCGCAGATCTCGGCCTCGGGGAACCGCCGGTGCAGATAGGCCACGTTCTCGGCGGCGCTCTGTCCGGCGCCGACGACGACGAACCGCTCGGGTGACGTGCCCTCCAGGGCCTCCACCTTGGCGAGCAGGTCGGAGTTGTGCCAGACGCGGTCGCTGCGCTCGACGCCTTCCGGCATGCGGGGGCGGAGTCCCGTACCGAGGACGAGGTTCCGGGCGCGGTGCACCACGAGCTCGGAGCCGGAGCGGGCGGTCACGTCGAGGTACTCCACGACGCCGTCGCGTTCGACCGGTTCGACGGAGACGATCTCGTGGCCGTAGGAGACCATGTCGTCGACCTTGGACGCCGCCCACTCGAAGTAGTCGTGGAACTCGACGCGCAGCGGGAAGAGGTTCTTGTGGTTGACGAAGTCGATCAGCCGGCCCTTGCTCTGCAGGTAGCAGAGGAAGCTGTACTCGCTGGTCGGGTTCCGCAGCGTCACCAGGTCCTTGAGGAAGGACACCTGCATGGTCGCGTCGTCGATCAGCATGCCGCGGTGCCAGCCGAACCGGGGCTGGCGCTCGAAGAAGTGGGCGGTGACCGCTTCCTGCCTTCCGACGCGTGCGTTGTGCTCGCTGAGCGCTATCGCCATGGCCACATTGGACGGCCCGAAGCCGATGCCTATGAGGTCGTGGACCAGAGGTGCGTCACCAGGAGGAACCTGCGACATGTCACTCCCATCGTGCGGGAAAGAGTCTGAGGGGGAACGGGCTTCGGGCACACCGGAGTTGCGGCAGCCGCGCAGAACTTAGGTAAAGCTAACCTGATCTGACGATGCTGTCGACGGGTCAAAACGGACAAGCCGCAGTCGATTCTTTTCAACGACCGCATAGATCAAGCCAGTTGCGCTGTTAGGTAAGCCTTGCTTTACTTCTGACGGTCATTCGCTCTTCCGAGGAGGAACCCGATGCGGGTCGTCATGTTCGGCTACCAGACCTGGGGTCATCGCACCCTCCAAGCACTCCTGGACTCCGAACACGACGTGGTGCTCGTCGTGACGCACCCCAAGAGCGAGCACGCCTACGAGAAGATCTGGAGCGACTCCGTCGCCGACCTCGCCACGGAGCACGGCGTCCCGGTCGTCATCCGCAACAGGCCCGACGACGAGGAGCTGTTCGCGCGGCTCAAGGAGGCCGACCCGGACATCATCGTCGCCAACAACTGGCGCACGTGGATCCCGCCGCACATCTACAGCCTGCCGCGCCACGGGACCCTGAACATCCACGACTCGCTGCTGCCCAAGTACGCCGGCTTCTCCCCGCTGATCTGGGCGCTCATCAACGGCGAGCCGGAGGTCGGCGTCACGGCCCACATGATGGACGAGGTGCTCGACGCCGGCGACATCGTCCAGCAGCGGGCGGTCCCCGTCGGACCCGAGGACACGGCGACGGACCTCTTCCACAAGACGGTCGACCTCATCGCCCCCGTCACGATCGGCGCCCTCGACCAGATCGCCTCGGGGAAGGCCGAGTTCACCCGGCAGGACCGCTCGCAGGCCAGTTTCTTCCACAAGCGGGCCGAGGAGGACATCCGGATCGACTGGAACTGGCCCGCCGAGGTCCTGGAGCGTCTGGTCCGCGCCCAGTCGGCGCCCTACCCGAGCGCCTTCACCTTCCACCGGGGCAAGCGCCTCGAAGTCCTCTCCGCCGTGGTCTCCGAGGGGCGTTACGGCGGCACGCCGGGACGTGTCTTCTACCGCGAGGGCGACGGCGTCGTGATCGTCGCCGGCGCCGACGCGCGCACGGGCCGCAACCACGGCCTGGCCGTCACCCGCGTCCGGACGGAGGACGGCCGCGAGCTGCCGGCGACCGAGTACTTCACCTCCATGGGCGGCTACCTCACCAGCCGACCCTGACCGCCGGGGTGAGCGAGGAGCAGCCGATGGAGCAGCCGGTCGTCTCCGGTGTCACCCACGACCTCTCGGGGGCGACGTTCGCCGTCGTCGGCATCTCCAGCGGGCCGACGGACTGGGCGAAGGTGTTCCGGTCCCTCGCGGACGCCGGCCTGACCCTCGGCCCGCTCCCGGGCGCCGGCGCCGTCCCGCCGGCCCAGGGCGTCACTCCGCCCTCGCGGAGCATGACGCCGCCCAGCGTGCTCGACCTCAACGCGTACCTCATGTACGCCGTCGGCCGGGCCGCCCGCCGCAGGCTGACGGAGAGACTGGAGGCCCGGGGGTTACGTCTCTGGCACCTCACCGTGATGGCGCTCCTCTCCGACCTGGGTCCGCAGATGAAGACGGCCCTCGCGCGGCGGCTCGCCATGAACGCCAGCGACCTGGTGAAGATCGTCAACGATCTGGTCCGTGCCGGGCAGGTGGACTGCGTCCGGGATCCCGTGGACCGGCGCCGCGTCGTCGTACGGCTCACACAGGAGGGCGAGGCGTCCCTCCGGAGCCTCAGCGCGGAGATCGCGTCCACGGACGACGAGATCCTGGCCCCTCTCGACGCGGGGGAACGCGAACAACTGGCCTCCCTGCTGCGCCGTGTGCACGGCCATCTCGAACCGGCGCCGGCCGACCCGGCCCGCGAGCGTCCCGGGTCGTCGCCCTGACCGGGGCGGGCGGCCCCTGCCGCCCGCCCCTTCACCGGACGTCGGCGAGCCCGCCCCTCCGGACGTCGGCGAGCCCGCGGGAGAGGCCTCCGGCACCGGCACCACCGCGTTGATCACACCGTGACCTCCTGGCGCTCGACTCCGGACAGTAATAGGTTAGGCTCACCTAACAAGAGCCGCGATGGTGATGCCCCGCATGCGGGAGGTCCGTCGGCGGCTCCGTACATCCCTGCCCGGAGACAAGGATCCACCATGCCTTCTGTGTTCACCCCCCTGCACCGTCGCGTCCTCGTGGCGGGCGCCGCCGCGGTCTCGCTCGGCCTGATGGTGACCGGGTGCGGCTCGGACGAGAAGAAAGACGACGCGGCAGGGTCGGCGAACAAGGCCCCGGCGGGTGCCTTCCCCGTCACCATCAAGAGCGCCCTCGGCGAGGCCGTCATCAAGGACAAGCCGAAGCGCGTGGTGACCCTCGGTCAGGGCTCGGCGGAGACCGCCATCGCCCTCGGCAACGTCCCGGTCGGCATCGAGAGCTACCCCTGGGGCAGCGACAAGACCGGCTACCTGCCCTGGATCCACGAAGCGGTGAAGAAGTCCGGCGCCACGCTGCCGAAGCAGTTCAACGGCGGTGAGGAGCTCGACATCGAGGCCATCACCGAGCTGGAGCCCGACGTCATCCTGGCCCCGTGGTCCGGCATCACGCAGAAGCAGTACGACATCCTCAAGGACATCGCGCCGACCGTCGCCTACCCCGACAAGGCGTGGAGCACCGACTGGGACCAGCAGATCGAGATCGTCTCCAAGGCGCTCGGTCAGCCGGAGAAGGCCAAGGAGCTCACGGCGAAGATCGACAAGCAGCTCGCCGACGCCGCCGCGACCCGCCCCAACTACAAGAACGTCACGTTCTCGTACATCTACAACACCGGCCCCGGCACCCTCGGCATCTTCAAGCCCGAGGAGCAGCGCGTCGCGATGGTCTCCAAGCTGGGCCTCAAGGTCGACCCGGTCGTGAACACCTTCAAGGAGACCGACGGCACCGACTCCGCGCTCATCGGCCTGGAGAACGCCAACAAGCTGGCCAAGAGCGACATCGCCTTCACCTTCTACATGGACGACAAGTCCCGCAAGGAGATCGAGGCCCAGCCCCTCTACGCGGCGATCCCCGCCGTCAAGAAGGACGCGCTCGTCTACAGCCACGACCAGCCCTTCGTCACCGCCTCGTCGATGATCAACCCGCTGACGGTGCCGTACAGCATCGAGCGCTACCTCCCGATGATCGACAAGGCCGTCGCCAAGGCCGGGAAGTAACAGCGGACCCAGCGTGACCACTCTCACCCGGATCGGCCAAGGCCCCGCCGTCGTACGGCGGGGCCTCGGCCGGCATGTCATGGCCGCCGTCCTCTGCCTGGTCCTGCTCGCCCTCGCGCTCCTCGCCAGCGTGATGTTCGGCAGCAAGCCGACGTCCGCAGGCGACGTCCTGCGGGTGATCACCGGTGACGGCGACGGCTACACCCGGACCGTCGTCGAGAGCCGCTACCCGCGCACCGCCCTCGGCGTGCTCGCGGGCCTCTGCCTCGGTGTCGCCGGAACCCTGATGCAGGGCATCACGCGCAATCCGCTCGCCGAGCCGGGCCTTCTCGGCATCAACGCGGGCGCGTCCGCGAGCATCGTCGCCGCCACCGCGTTCCTGGGCGCCGCGGGACAGCGGGAGACCATCTGGTGGGCCCTCGCCGGCGCGCTCGTGACCGGAGTCGTCGTCCATGTCATCGGCACCGCGGGCGGCGGTGGCGGACCGGTCCGCCTGGTGCTCGCGGGCGCGGTGCTCTCCGCCGTCCTCGCCGCGTTCATCCAGGCCGTCGCGCTGTCGAACCCGAGGGTCTTCGACACCTACCGGTACTGGGTGGTGGGCGCGCTCGGCGGGCGCGGATCCGACGCCTTCTGGGCGGTCCTGCCGTTCGCCGCGGTCGGCCTGCTGCTCGCCCTGCTGCTCGCGCCGGGGCTCAACGCCATGGCGATGGGCGACGACAAGGCGGCCTCCCTCGGCATCAGTCCGGCCCGCGTCAAGGGTGCCGGGCTCCTCGCCGCGACCCTGCTCGCGGCCGCCGCGACGGCGGCCGTCGGGCCCATCGCGTTCGTCGGCCTCGCCGTCCCGCACGTGGTGCGGGTCCTCGTGGGCGCCGACTTCCGGGCCCAGATCCTGTTCACCTGCCTCGCGGGGCCCACGCTGCTGCTCTTCGCCGACGTCGTCGGCCGGATCCTGCTGCGCCCGCAGGAACTCATGGTCGGTGTGGTCACCGCCTTCGTCGGCGCCCCCGCCCTGCTCTTCGCCGTTCGCCGTATGAGGGGAGCGGCATGAAGACCGCCGACCGGACCGCCGCCCCCGACAGCACCGTGACGACGGAGCGGGTGCGGCCCGCGGGCCGCGGAGTGCTGCGGATCGGCCCCTGGGTCGCCGTCCCCGTGCGCCGCGCCACCGTCGTCGCCGCCGTGGTGACGCTGCTGCTGCTCTGCGGGGCGGCCGTGGCCACCCTGTCGATGGGCAGGCTCGGCATCGGCCTGCCCGACCTGCCGTCGGCCCTCGCCGGTGACGCCACGGGCAAGAACGCCTTCGTCCTCAACAGGCTGCGCGGCCCGCGGCTCGTGGTGGCCATCGCCACCGGCGCGGCCTTCGGCCTGTCCGGGGCGCTGTTCCAGTCCGTCACGCGCAATCCGCTGGGCAGCCCCGATGTGATCGGGCTCGGCGCCGGCGCCGGGGCGGGAGCCGCGGCCGCGGCCCTCTTCCTGCCCGACGTCCTGCCGGTGGCCGTCGGGGCGCTGCTCGGCGCGGTCCTCGCGATGGCGATCGTGTTCCTGGCCACCGGCACCGGGTTCCGCAGCCCGGGGCGGCTCGTGGTGGCCGGCATCGGCGTGGCCGCGATGGCGACGGCGCTGACCCAGTACGTGGTCTACGCCGTCGAGCGCGACAAGGCCAGCGCCCTGACCGCGTACGTCAACGGCAGCCTGAACGCCCGTTCCTGGGAGGACGCGGCGACCATCTGGACGGTGCTGCTCGTCTGCCTGCCGTTCGCGGCCCTCCTGGCGCGGCCCCTGAGCGTCGGTGAGATGGGCGACGACCTCTCCACCGGTCTCGGCGCCCGTCCCGGCCGGACCGCGACCTCGGCTGTCGTCCTGTCGATCGTGCTCTCGGCGGGCGCGGTCAGTGTGGCCGGGCCCATCGCGTTCGTCTCCCTGACGGCGCCGCAGATCGCCAAGCGCGTCACCCGCGGCGGCGGCCCGCACCTCGTCATGTCCACCCTGCTCGGGGCGCTGCTCCTGGTCCTCGCCGACCTCACCGCACAGCAGCTGCCGCTCTTCGACGACCTGCCGGTCGGCCTGTACACGATGGCCGTCGGAGGTGCCTACCTGGGCTATCTGCTGCTCCGCGAGTGGAAGCGCCCCGCCTGACCCGGTGCCCCGCCCGTCCCGGGCCGATCGACGCGACCGCCCCGTACGCCCTCCGGTGTGCGGGGCGGTCCGCCGTTCCGGGCGGTGGGACAGCGTCCGGAACGCGGGCAACCGGGGCCCGTCCGGCGCCCGTTGGCGGATCAAGGTCCATCCCGGCTCCGTATACTGTGCGCGCACGTTCCCTCACGTTCCGCGTACGGAGGTTCTCCTCTTGGGTGGTCGTCCTCAGCCGGCCGACGGTGTCCGGCAGTCCGGTGCTCCCACGGGAACCGCCGTGCGGCCCCCCTGGCACGAGCGGGCCAAGAAGGCCGTCGTGGCGGGCCGGTTCGACGCCGGGCTCGCGTCCGAGGCGGAGGGCCTGGCGCGGGCGGGACGGCTGACGCGACCGGATCTGCGGATGCTGCTCCTGGTGACGGACGACCACCCGGGATGGCTGACCGCCCGTCGGCTCGCGGTCAGGGCCCTGGAGGACGCGCCGGAGGTTCCGCAGCAGGTGCTCACGGCCCACGCGCAGATCGAGTTCTGGCCGCCGTTGACGTACGAGGAGTCCGCGGAGCACCTGGAGACCGGGCACGTGCGGCACACGGCGGCGGTACGGCTCGGTCCGGCCGACGCCCAGGTGACGGGCCCGGCGCGGAGCGCCCCGACGGCGTCGCTCGCCCGCCGGTCCGCCGCCCACGCGATGCTCCGCCGGCTCGCCGGCGTCGAGGAACCCGCGGGAGAGACCGGGGGCGGGCGGCTCACCGTGCCGGGCATGGGCACGGAGGCCTTCGAGTCGCTGCTGCACACCCGGGTCCTCACCGGGGAACCCGGCGACGACCTCACGGCCGAGGTCGTCCGCAGGGCGGGATCGGCCCGGCTGCGCCACCGCGACCTCCAGGTCCTGCTGTTCGGCGCGCGGGGGCCCGCCTGGCGGGAGCCGCGCCTCTGCGCCCTGCGGCTCGCCGCGCGGATGCAGGCCTCGGCGGCCACGCTGTTGCGCTGGCACGCGGACGCACGGGGGGCGGAGCCCCGGCACACGGTCGTCCCGTCCGACGGGGGCTTCTCCTGCCGCTGGACCTGGGACGGCCCGGACGGTCCCGCGGTCGAGGGCGCCGAGCGCACGGCACGCGACCGCCGGCAGGCCGTCCACCTCGGGGCGGTCGCCCTCCTCGCGGAACTCACGGGACTGCCCGTGCCCGAGGAGGAACGGGACCCGGACGACGGGGGGTCGCGTCCTGCGGCACGGATCCAGCCGGTGCCCGCGGGCCAGGATCCGGTGAAGTACCTGAACAAGTACACCCAGTTGGAGATCATCTCCAGGCCGGAGTCGACGTTCACGGCCGGCCCGAAGAGCGTGGCCTGCACCTACGCGTGCACGCTGGTGCGTACGGGAGCGGAGGTGCGCGTCACGCGCCGGGCGAAGACGAGGGGGGACGCGCGCATCGCCGCCGCGTCGGCGCTGATGGAGGAGCTGGTCGCGGCGGACGCGGCGCGGACGCTCCCGACGCAGGCGCAGGCGACGAAGCCGTCGGACGGCCCGGCCGCCGTGAATCCGCCGCGGACCGCCGGTACTCCACCGGCCACCCTCGTCGCGCCGCGGCATGCCGTGGATCCGCCGCCGTCCGCCGGCGCCCCGGCGCGGCCGCCCGTGCCTCCACCGTCCGCCGTCACCCCGCCCCGTCCCACCGTGACGCCGCCGCCCGCCGTGCCCCTTCCCTCGCCCGCCGCCCTGCCCCGGCCACGGCCCACGCCTGCCGTGCCGCCCCCTCCCGCCCCTGCGACGACCCCCGCCCCCGTGTCGCGCGTCCCGGCCGCCGAGGTCGTCGGAGAGGCCCTCGCGGCGGGGTGCGCCCTCGCCTTCCTCCCGGACCAGGGCGACGGTGAACCGGCCGGGCTGCTGCTCCACCGGGCCGACGGGGCTCCGATGCCGGACGCCGAGCTGCCCGCGCCGCTGTCCGTGACGCGCCGGTCGCCGGTCGCGCCTCAGGACTCAGCGTCCGCACCGGTGACGGGGTGGCGGGTGCCGCTGGCCCACGCCCTCCCCGTACTGCTGCGCCGGGACCGGGACGCCAGGTGGCATCAGACCGCGTCGACGTGGGAACAGGCGGCCCGCCTCGGGCTCCAGGCCGTCGCCGCCGGGCGCGTACGTCCGGCGCTCTCCCCGGACGGGGCGGACCGGTGGCGGATGGGACCGCTGCCCGCCGCCACCGCCCGGGCCGTGGAAGAACTGATGCGCCGTACGGCTCCGCACGCCGACGCCGTGGCCGGTGTACCGGCGTTCCTCGACGCCCTGGCCGACACGATGCTCCGGCCCCCGGCGGCCGCCCTCTTCGGCACCGGACCGTTCCTCGCCCCGACCGGCGGCCGGCTCGCCGAGGAGGAGGCCGAACAGGTCCAGCCGTGGCTGGACATGGTCGAGGACCGGCTCGACACCGGCCCGCGCCCCGGGCTCGTCGTCGAGTTCGCCGAACCGTCCGAGGACGAGGCCGTCGCGGGGCGGCTGACCGGCCGTCTCCTCGTGGTCGTCGCGGACCCCGCCGGGCCGGACCACGAGGTCGCCGCGTCCCGCCTCGGGACGGGGCAGGAGGCGGTGGGCGGCGTCGAGCCGTATCAGCTGCGGGAGCGGGTACGACGGTGCGTCGAGCGCTCGGTCCGCCACTGCGCGGCCCTGTCCGGGCTCCTCACCTCCCCCGAGCGCCTGGTCGCGGACACGGCGGGGATCGTCGGGCTCCTGGAAGCCGAGGCCGAGCTGGCCGCCGAAGGTCTCGTGCTGCGCTGGCCGCCCGGACTGCGCGACCGACTCTCGGCCCACACGGTCGTCGGCGCGGGGACCGGCGTTGGACCGGAGACCGGTGCCAGCGCGGGGATCGGTGCCGGCACGGGGACCGGTGCCGGCGCGGGGACCGGTGCCGGCGCGGGGACCCGACTCAACCCGGCGACCGGCGCCGGGGCCGGTGCCGGCCCAGAGACCCGACTCAGCCCGAAAACCGGTGTCAACCCGGAGACCGGCGTCGGCGCGGACGGTGGACCCCAGCCCCCTGAAACGGCCCTCACCAGCGGCGCCCCCCGTTTCAGCCTCCAGGCGCTCCTCGACTTCCGCTGGCAACTGGCCCTCGGCGGCGACGTGCTGAGCGAGGCCGAGATGGACGCGCTCGCCGAGGCGGCCCGCCCCCTCGTCCGGGTGCGGGGCCGCTGGGTGCTCCTCGATCCGCTCACGGTCGCGCGCGTGCGCCGCAGGGAGCTCGGTCCGCTCGCCGGCATCGACGCGCTCACCGCCGCCCTCACCGGCACCGTGGACGTCGACGGCCGTACGGTGCCGTGCCGGGCGGGCGGCGACCTCGCCGGTGTCGTCGAGGTCCTGCGCCGGGGCGAGCACGCGCCCCCGGTTCCCGCGCCGGACGGCCTCCGCGCCGTGCTCCGCGCCTATCAGCAACGGGCGCTGGCCTGGCTCTCGCACACCGGCGGGACCGGATTCGGCGCGGTCCTCGCCGACGACATGGGGCTCGGCAAGACCCTCACCGCGATCGCGTACACCCTGCACCGGTACGAGAACGGGCACCGCGGCCCGGTCCTCGTGGTGTGCCCGTCGTCGCTCGTGACCAACTGGGAGCGGGAGTACCGCAGGTTCGCCCCGCACTTCGACGTGACCGTCTACCACGGCACCCGGCGGAGCCTCGACGCCGCCGGGGACCGGACCGTCGTCCTCACCACGTACGGCGTGCTGCGCCGCGACACCGCGCTCGCCTCCCGCGACTGGGACCTGGTGATCGCGGACGAGGCGCAGCACGCCAAGAACCACGCCTCGTCCACCGCCCGGCGTCTGCACGCCCTGGCCTCGGCCACCCGGCTCGCCCTGACCGGGACGCCGGTGGAGAACAACCTGTCGGAGCTGTGGACCCTGCTCGACTGGGTCAACCCGGGCCTCTTCGGGCCCCTGAAGAACTTCCGGTCCCGGTACGCGGCCGCCGCCGAACGCGACCCCGACGGTCCTGCCGCCCGGGCTCTCGCCCGGCTGATCGCGCCGTTCCTGCTGCGCCGCCGGAAGACCGACCCGCAGGTCGCCCCCGAGCTGCCCGCGAAGGTCGAGACCCGACGGATCGTCGAACTCACCGCCGAGCAGGTCGCCCTCTACGAGGCCGTCGTCCGCGAGACGATGGAACAGCTCGCGGACCGCCCCTCCCTCGCCCGCTCCGGACTGGTGTTCAAACTGATCACCGCACTGAAGCAGATCACCAACCATCCCGCCCACTACTGGGGCGAGGAGCACCCCGGGCCCTCCCGCACGGCGGAGTTCACCGCCCGCTCGGCCAAGCTGGAGGCGCTCGCCGAGCTCGTCGAGACGATCACCGGCCGGGGCGAGGCGGCGCTCGTCTTCACCAGTTACGTCACCATGGGCCGGCTGCTCACCGAGCACCTCACCCACCTCGGCCATCGCCCGCTGTTCCTCCACGGCGGTCTGGACACCCGGCAGCGGCAGGAGCTCGTCGACACCTTCCAGGCGGGCCGCTCACCGCTGTTCGTGCTCTCGGTCAAGGCGGGCGGCACCGGCCTCACCCTGACCAGGGCGAGCCATGTCGTCCACTTCGACCGCAGCTGGAACGCGGCGGTCGAGGACCAGGCGACCGACCGCGCCCACCGGATCGGACAGCGGCGGACGGTCACCGTCCACCGACTCATCACACGCGGCACGATCGAGGACCGGATCGACCAACTCCTCACACACAAGCGGGCCTTGCAGGACACCGTGCTCGGCGCCGGGGACACCGGACTCGCCCGGCTCAGCGACCGCGAGCTCGCGGACCTCGTAAGCCTCGGAGGCCGGGAATGACTTCCTCTGCGGCAGGACCGCTCCCCGACGGGGACCCTCCCGGCATCGGTTCCGTACTGGACGGCCTCGGCGATGCGCCCCCGCCGCCGCTCCCCGCCCTCGACGCGCTGCGCGCGCTGGTCGCCGACGCCGCCGACCGCGCGGCCGCCCTCCTCGACGGCTCCGCGTGCCCCGGCGCCCTCCCTCCCGACGCCGGGGACGTCGACGACGTCACCGCCGATGTCGTGCGCTTCGTCGCCCGGAGCGGAGACATCCATCTGGAGCGCGCCGCCACGCAACTCGGCGTCTCCGCAGGGCAGCTGAGACTGCTCGTGATGGCGCACCGGTTCGGGGGGCGGCCCGCCGTCGCCACCTGCCTCGCGCCGCAGCCAGCCGAACCCGACGTCCTCGCCGCGGCCGAGCACGCCGTCCAGCCGCTCCGCCCCTCCCCCACCGCCCCCGTGGAACGCCACCACAACCGTCTCACCGACCCGCCCGCCCGCGTCCAGCTGCGGTACGGCCCCGACCTCCGCTGGCACCCGTACGTCGAGCGGTACGGCACCTGGCACCCGGCCGCCGAGCCGTCTCCGGACCCGGCGACGGCCTACCGGGCGGCCCGCGCTGCCCTCAGGCCGCCCGGTCGGAGGTGACGGGCGGGCGGACGGCAGGTGCGGGCGGCACCGACACCGAACCGTCGCGGGAAAGGGCGGCCAGGACCGACGCAACCGGCCCTGGCCGCCCACCCCGTCCTCCGACACGGCCAACTTGGCGCTCCAGGCAGGCCGCCCGCGGCCGGCGGCTCGGGGTCAGCGGTTGTCGCCGAGTTCCTGGTGCATCTGGGGCTGGTCGTCCTTGTCGTGGGTCAGGGCGTACTTCTCGACCTCGTTGAACGCCTTCGAGGCGATGCCGAGGATGTTGTCGTAGGGGTTGACGCCGGTTGCCTTCTTGGCGTTGTCGCCGAACAGGCCGCCGCCGATGCCACTGACGGCCTTGTGGCCGGAGGCGAGGAGCTTGCCGCCCTCGGCGAGGGGGGTCTTGTCCAGACCGGCCATGTCGGCGTACTTGTCGGTGAGCGCGACACGGATCATCGCGACGAACGCGTCGTGGGTGGCGACGGTGGAGGGCTGGAGGAAGTCGGCGTAGAACTTGACCGCCTGCTTGGTCATGTAGACGCCGTCATCGGTCTTCTTCCACTCCTTGTCGCGTTCGGAGTTCCACAGGCGCTCGACCTCGGCGGCGTCCTTGGGCAGGAGCCACTTCTCCGGTGTGCCGAGGTAGTGGTTGACGTAGTGCCAGGCACACATGAAGCCGTGCTGGTCGTCCTTGGAGACGTGGATGCCGAGGTTCTTCATGGCCTGCAGGATCTGCGTGGAGAAGACGCAGGCGGCGCCGGTGGTGTACTTCTGCGAGACGGGCTCGCCCCACTTCTCGTAGTCCCACACCCCGCTCTTCTTGTGCAGCTGCCGCACGGAGGCGTGGACCAGACGCACCTTGGTCACGTTCGCCTTGAGGGTCCCGTCACGCATGGCGTTCTCCTTGCCCATGTCGATGAACAGGCGGGAAGACTGCGACAGGCGCCGGCCCGGGCCCTCGACATGGCCGAGACGGCCGGTGGAGCGCAGCGTGAACGCCCCGGTCGGGGACAGGTAGGTGCCGATCAGGCCGACGGTGCCCTGGAGCATGGACGCCTCGCCGTGATGGTTGCGGAAGAAGCCTTCCGCGGCCTTGATGTCCGCCTCGCTCCAGCCCGGCGGCTCGGCCGAGGCTGCCTTGAGGAACTCGGCCAGCCGCGGCGGCAGCGTGGAATAGTCCATGCCCGGCTGGAGCGTGTTGATGGTGCGGAACAGCTGGTTGACGTCGTCGATCTCCTTGTTGTCGATCAAGCCGGACACGAGCTCGTCGGCCTCAGGATCACCTGCATGGCTCGCGGCCTCCATCTCCTGCGCAACGTACTGAGCGGACAAAGGCACGGCACGACTCCCTTCTTCGGGTGACCGGGGGGTGGCTGCGGCGCCCCGAGCCAGAAGGCCCGGGCGCGCCATGGTGACTCGCCCGTCCTGCGGCGCCCGGCCGGCGACGTCCAGCGCAAACCGAAGACCGTGCCGGCACCATCACGAGACACCATGGCGAGCTCACTGAAAGTGATAATGCCTGGTCCGGGACTCGTACGCGAGCACCCAGAGGAGGTAACGGGAAGTGCGCCCGCGCATTCACGGGCAGCCTCGCGCCCTCAGTCCGGCCCACCAAGGCTCGCGCCGGCGTGCCTGCTCGGGAGGCGGTGTCCCGATTGGTTCACAAAGCTGTCGCGGTTGGAACCTGGGCGCCCGCGCGTCGTATGGCGACGGATAACGTTCCTGACCGCAGGGTCGCACGTCTGTACGGTGCCGGCCCGTGCACATTTCTGCTCAGACGACTCCACGGGGGTACGGCGACATGACCATGCGACGAGACGGCGTGCCGGGCGACAGGTTCTCCCGGCGGCGTGCACTGCGGCTGGCCGGCGGCGGTCTCACGCTGGCGGTGCTGACGGTGGGCGCGGCCGGCTGCCGCGAGAACGGCTCCGACGCCGGCGGCTCCGGGGGATCCGGCAGCGCCAAGCCGGTCGGCGGCGACAAGCCCGCCGGAGGCGGCGCCGGCAAGGAGGGCCGGGCTCCCGAACCGCTGTGGACGAAGGCGACATCCGCGCAGACCTACGGCGACAACGACGAACTCGTGGCCGTGGGCGGGGTGGTGATCGCCAGCGGTGAACCACTGGCCGCGCTGGACACGGCGTCGGGCAAGGAACAGTGGTCGCTGGAGGAAGGCGCGGCCCCCGGAGCACCGATGCTGCTCGGCAACGGCACGCTGTACCTGTCCAGCGCCACGTACGACGGCAGCGTCGTCGGCTACGACCCGGCTTCGGGCAAGGAGACCTGGCGCAGCCACCTGGGCAAGGACTACCGGCAGCCGAGACCGATCGCCGTGGACGACAAGCAGGTGTACGTCATCGCCGAGATCCTCGAGGACGACGGCTCCTCCAAGACCAATGTGATCGCCGCGCTGGACAGCCGTACGGGCAGAGTGACGTGGAAGGAACAGCGCGACGTCGGCACCGAGCAGAACGGCATCCACGCGCATGCCGAGGGCCGCCACCTCGTCTACACCGACTTCAAGAAGAACCTCACGGTGCGCGACGCCGCCACCGGCAAGCAGGTGTGGACGCACAAGACCACCAAGACCAACTACGGCTTCTTCGCCGTGTACGAGGATCTGGTGATTGTTCCGCAGGGGCCGAGGCTGCAGGCCTTCAGCCTGGCCGACGGCTCGGTGAAGTGGTCGGTGGAGGCGGCCGAGAGCTACGTCGCCTTCAAGGAGCCGGCCGTCCTGGACGACGTGCTGTACATCGCCGACAGCGACCGTACGATGCGTGCCCTCGACCCCCGTTCCGGCAAGACGATCTGGCAGTCGGAGGCGCTCGCCGAGGCGAATCTGACGGTGCCGCGGCAGTACGTGAAGGTGGGCGGTGTCCTGTACGCGGCCACGGACCTGGACGAGCGGGGCGGCGTGATCGCCATCGACGCGAAGACCGGTGACGTGCGCTGGACCTTCAACGACAAGTCCGGTGACTACCACGCGTGGCTGGTGGCCACGGACGGGAAGCTCGTGTTCGCCCTGCACGGCAAGAAGCTGCACGCGCTGCCCGTCTGACACCTCTGCAGACGGCTCCTGCCTCGTGCGGGCACGTGCCCAGTGAGGGGAGGGGGCCGGCGGCAGGTTCCCGCCCTGCGGGAGCCGGTGTCGGCACGTCCCCGTCCCCGTCTCGCCGGAGGCGGTGTCACCGGCCGCGCTCCCACGCCTCGGCGAACATCTCGTGGAGCGGGGCCGTCGGCAGCACCCGTCCGAACGGAGACCGGATCTGGTTGCCCCACAGCGGGCGCACCCGGTGGCTCGCCAGCTTCACGGTCTCCAGCGGCAGATGCGGGGCCTTCAGCTCGGTCCACTCCCCGTGCAGGAACAGCGTCCGGCCGGCCCGCGGCCGCTTGGCCTCCAGGACCGCGCCGGTGGCGAGGAGTTCCGCACGGACCTCGGCGTGCCGCTTGGTCGTCCAGCCGTTCCACCGGCGTACGTTCCGGTCGGTGGGTGCGGCCAGCGTCGCCACCTGGAGGTACAGCGCGGCCGCGGCCGTCCCCACGCCGAGCTCCTCCGCCGCGCGGGCCACGAGGTCCGGGCAGGACTGCCGGGGATCCGCCTCGTACGCACCGGCCGGCACCGCGCCCGAGACCGCCCGGCGCATCATCCGGTCGAGGCCCCCGCCGGCGAGGAGCGGCGCCACCCTGTCCAGTTCCTCGGCGAGACCGGTGACCTCGCGGAGCTGTCGCCACACCTCGGGGTCGGCGGCCTCCGCGGGCCTCAGGAACGCGTCACCCCTTGGTACGCACACGACGAGCGGTCCCGAGTCGTACGCGGTGATGGCGGGCAGTTCGCCCTTCTCCTTGCGCCGGTCCAGCGACACGGGCAGCCGTGCGGGACCGAACCGCTCGGCGATCGACTCCGGGGTGTCCTCGACCCGTGCGTCGCGCAGCTCCAGGAGCAGTTCGGGTCGCGCCAGTTCGGACCGCAGGCGCTCGTACAGGGCGGTGGCACCGGCCGTCGCGGGGTCGCCGACGGGCCGGTCGGTCCACGCCCACACGAGCGCGCTCGCGATCCGCCGGAGCGGGAGGCCGACCGGGGTGCCGTAGGGCAGCTCGGGTCCCGCCGGCGGCAGGGCCCGTACCTCCACGCCCAGGCCGTACGAGGGCGCCGCGAGGTCCCAGTCGGCCGCGGGCACGGTCCTGTCCTCGGCGGCCTCGTAACCACCCGCGAGGCGCCGGGCCCAGACCTCGTCGAGGCCCAGGTCGCTCTCCAGGGCGTCGGCGGCCTCGTCGTGCACGGCGGGCAGGGTGCCGAGCAGCCCGCACCACACCCCGGCCATCCGCTCCACGGCCGCCTCGACGCCGCCGGGCCGCCACAGTTCGGCCGGGTCGTCGGGGACGGCGGCGGCCAGGACGGCGCTGCGGCCGCCGGCTCCGAGCCGTCCCCACAGCTCTTCGTAGGACTCGACCGTCTTCGGGCTCGCCTTGTACGGGGCCTTGCGTGCGAGGGCGCGGTCCGCCTCCCGGTCGGAGCCGCCCGCAAGACCCGCGACCACGAGCCTGGCCACCGCCCGGCGGACCCCCGTCAGTTCCGCGAATCGCGCCGCGGCCGACTCGGGCAACGGCAGGGGTCCCTGCGCGTCGATCGCCGCGAGCAGGGCCCGCAGTCGGACGGCGTCGTCCCGCTCCACCCGTACGAGGCGGGCCTCGGGGACGGCCGCCGGCACCGGGTCACCGTCGGTGTCCTCGGCTGCGGGCGCGACGAACCAGCAGGCCGGTCCGTCGTCCCACACCACGGCGGACGCCACGGCCGTCCCGGCCTGCCGCATGCCGTCGAGCGTCGCGGCCTCGGATGTGCGGCCGACCCACCACCGGCTGCCCGCACGGGCGAACGGCTGGTCGGCCCAGGTGTCCAGGAGCGCGAGCAGAGCGGCCCGCCCCGGTTCCGGGGTCGGCGCCGCCACCGCCCTCCAGGCGACGGCGTCGATCGCGCCGAGCAGCTGGGACCAGTCGTGCGGCGCGGCGGGCGGGGAGAGCCGCCGCACCTCCTCCCCTGTCGTCCCGGCCAGGCAGGCGCCGTCGGCGGCAAGGGCGCTCAGCGTCGCCGGCAGGGCCACGTCCGAGGTCCGCCGCCAGGTGTCGCGTGGCCCGTCCACGAGAAGACCGGACAGCACGGGCATCAGCTCGGTGTCCGGCGCGGTCCGGCGCGGCGCGGCGGGCGGTGCCTGGGCGAGCAGGGTGACCCGCCGGTGCAGGGCCCGGCGCCTCTCCTCCACCCGGGCGGCGCGCCCGGCCACCGCCACGACGGCCTCGACGAGAACGGGGTCGGTGATCTCCGGCAACTCGCGTGCCAGGCCGGCGCGCAGTGCGTCGGTGCCTTCGAAGGCGGCGGCCAGGAGCGCGTCGGCCGCCGGTCCTCCCACGGTCCGCAGGGCCCGGGAGCCTGCCGTGTCCCGTGTCCGCAGCAGGTACCAGAAGGCCGGGGGCAGGGCCACGCCACGAGACACGGTGACCCGGCGGTTCCGCTTCGTCCGGCCGTTCCGGGGCGAGTGGTGCCCGTCGAGCTCCCACAGCAGGGCGCCGTCCGCGGTGTACGCGCGCACGCCCGTGCGGGTCTCCGCCTCGGCGAGGACCACGTCCTCCACCGCACCCTCCGGCGGCGCCCAGAGCCCCCAGGGCTCCTGGCCCTGCCGGTCGATGTCGAACCGGGCCTTGCGCCCGTCGATGCTCTCCACCAGGAAGTGGTCGGGCGCGTTGTCGCGGTACCGGGTGCGGAACAGCACCCGTGTACCGACCAGTCCGTCCCGGCTGCCCAGCGGGGAATCGGTCAGACCCGCGGGCAGGGGGGCCAGTTGCAGGGCCTCGCGCGCCAGGGACATGCCCGCCTCGGACGGTTCCACGGCCGGATCGGCGCTCGGGGCGCGGCCGGGGAAGTCCGGCAGCGGTGTCGCGCCGAGCCGCTCGCCCGTGACGGGGTCCACGACCTCCCAGGGCTTCCCCCGGTACACGGCGTTGGTCCAGATCCGGGAGCCGTCACCGAGCTGCAGCTCGTCCCGGTCGATCCCCTGGGTGTCGCCGGGACGCGTCACCCGGAAGCCGCCGTGCCGGCCGCCCCCGTCGGCGGTCTCGAACTGGAAGCCGTAGGCCCCGTCCAGGCTGCCGCCGAACGGCGCGAGACCGCCCAGCTCGACCGGGGTGAACGGCTCCTCGGGGCGGTCGGCCCATGCGGCGGTGTCGCAGTAGTACGGGCGCGGCTTGAGGCTCCAGCTCACCAGGAAGGAGCCGCCCACGTAGTGGACGGCGAGCATGGTCGCGTCCTCCGGCACGGTGAACCGGCATGAGCCGCGCACCCCGTCGGGCGCGACGGCGACGGCCCGGTCGCTTCCGAAGACTGTCAGGACCGGCCAGGTGGAGGTCACGCCGACCACGCCCGGCAGTCCGGCCACACCGAGCAGCCCGGCGACGCCGGCGGAGTCGGGGGCGCCGGCGACGCCCCCGACACCGGCAGTATCCGGACCGTCGGCCGCGGATCCCTCCGTCGCCTCCCGGACAGAGGCCGCCGCGAACTCCTCGTACACGGCTTCCAGGGCCGGCCACGCCAGCTCCTCCGGCAGCCCGGCCGTGAGCGAGCGGCGCAGCGCGCCCGCCGCGGACACCTCCGCGAGGGCGTCGCCGACTCCGCCGAGGGCCGTCACCGTGGGTCGGTCGAGCAGGTCCTCCAGTTCGGCGACGGCCTCCTCCGCCCCCGCCATGCCCCCGCCCCCGACGGTGTCGACGAGTCTGCCGACCCGGCCCGCCACCTCCTGCGCGATGCCCTCGTTGCCCGGGAGCAGCGTCACCGCCGACCCGGCCTTGCGTCCGCGCGACCGGAACCCGTCCGGCATGAGGCCGGCGTGCACGGTCCCTTCCAGGCGGGGTCCGAACACCGGGTCGGCGGCGAGCGCGGCGAGGTCCCGGCGGGACCGCTCGCCCCAGAAGCGCATCCGGGTCTCCGGGCCCGGGTCGACGACGGCGACCCCGGCCGCGAGGCAGGCGTCGAGCACGTCCGCGTCGAAGCCCCGGTAGTGGTGCCGGGTGGTGTGCGCGGTCACGGCGTCACCGGCCGCCCGCAGGCGCGGTCCGAGGCGCCCCACGAGGTCGAGGAACTCCGGCGGCAGCTGCTGCCGTCCGACTCCGCCGCCGGACTGCCGCGCGTACTGGTACATGTGGACGAAGTGCCCGACCCAGTACGGCAGTCCGCGCTCCGGCACGACCCGGCCGGCCTCCATCGCCTCGGTCGCGCCGCAGCCGATGAGGAGGCGCAGCCAGGCGCCGCCGTCGGTGACGCCCTCCGGGAAGACCTCGACGAGCCCGGCCACGACCTCGTCGGTCGGCGGGTGGGCCGTCAGAAGCGGTGCGGCGGCGGTGAGGAGCGCGTCGGGGACGGACTTGTTCCGGGTGAGCGAGACGATCTCTCCGACCACCCGCGCGACCTCGTCGTCGCCGTGCCCGGCCGCCCTGGCGGAGGCCCGCACCCGACGGACCAGGTCCGCCGGCAGGTCGGCCTTCGAGGCCGCCCACGCGGTCAGGAACGTGCCCAGGGCCGCGTACGCCTCGGCGGGTTCCAGGGTCTCGGCGAGGAACCGCTGGTGGGCGCCGAACTCCTTGGCGGGCATGGCGCCGCCCTTGGCGAACAGCAGTCCGTTGGCCCGGCGGTAGGCGGGGTCCACGGGCAGTCCGTGTTCGGCCTCGGCGGCCCGCGCCGCCCCGTACGCCCTGCCGCCCGGTCGGCTCCCGTACCCGATCAGCCGGTGCCCCACGGTGTCCCAGAACCAGGGCAGGTGGGCCGGCGGGAGCTGCCGCGCCCGCCACGCCATCGTGTCGACGAACGCGCCGGGTTTGGTCCAGGTCCGGCCGAGCTCGGCTCCCATGCCGTCGACGAGGTCGCGCGCCGCCCCGGCCGCGCCGGGGTCGTGGGCGGCGGCCCAGTCGGCGTACGTGGTCGAGACGTGCGTCCCGCCGTCGGCGGGCAGCAGGGCTTCATACGAGGCGATCATGGTCTGGATCGTCGCACGCCCCACTGACACGGCCGTCGGCGAGGCGATGGTGGACGCCCTAGGGGGTGTCCGGAAAGTCATGGCAGCCAGAGGCGAAGGCAGGCGAGGGTGACCATGGCTTGGTAGTGCCGGGCTCGTTTGTCGTAGCGGG